>NZ_VXKK01000030.1 GCF_008693105.1 Corynebacterium flavescens | reverse complement strand
TTTATTGAGTTGTTGTTTATTTGTTTGATGTCGGCGGCAACTTACTCTCCCACAACCTCCCGGTTGCAGTACCATCAGCGCGGGCAGGCTTAGCTTCCGGGTTCGGAATGGGTCCGGGCGTTTCCCTGTCGCTATCAACCACCGACAAACATGCGGGGCACCACCCACCACCTAAGGGTGGGGTGTGCTTGTGCGTATTGTGTCAGATACTGCATAGTGGACGCGAACACGATTCGTGTATTCTTCATAATTTTTTGTGCACGGTAGGCCACACAACAATGTGTGTGGGTGTGTTTGTTTTGGTCTATTAGTACCAGTAGCCTTAACACTTTACAGTGCTTACAGGTCTGGCCTATCAACCCCATAGTCTTTAGGGGACCTCAAATGAAACCTCATCTTAAAACAGGCTTCCCGCTTAGATGCTTTCAGCGGTTATCCCTTCCGTACGTAGCCAACCAGCAATGCCCCTGGCGGAACAACTGGCACACTAGAGGTACGTCCGTCCCGGTCCTCTCGTACTAGGGACAGCCTTCTTCAAGTTTCAACGCGCGCGGCGGATAGAGACCGAACTGTCTCACGACGTTCTGAACCCAGCTCGCGTGCCGCTTTAATGGGCGAACAGCCCAACCCTTGGGACCTACTCCAGCCCCAGGATGCGACGAGCCGACATCGAGGTGCCAAACCATCCCGTCGATATGGACTCTTGGGGAAGATCAGCCTGTTATCCCCGGGGTACCTTTTATCCGTTGAGCGACACCACATCCACAAGTAGGTGCCGGATCACTAGTCCCGACTTTCGTCCCTGCTCGAGTTGTCACTCTCGCAGTCAAGCTCCCTTGTGCACTTACACTCACCACCTGATTGCCAACCAGGCTGAGGGAACCTTTGGGCGCCTCCGTTACATTTTGGGAGGCAACCGCCCCAGTTAAACTACCCACCAGGCACTGTCCCCAACCCAGATCATGGGCCAAGGTTCAGGTGCTCAATCCGATCAGAGTGGTATTTCAACAACGACTCCACACCAACTAGCGTTAATGCTTCTAAGTCTCCCACCTATCCTACACAAACCGAACCAAACACCAATACCAAGCTATAGTGAAGGTCCCGGGGTCTTTTCGTCCTGCCGCGCGTAACGAGCATCTTTACTCGTAGTGCAATTTCACCGGGCCTGTGGTTGAGACAGCAGGGAAGTCGTTACGCCATTCGTGCAGGTCGGAACTTACCCGACAAGGAATTTCGCTACCTTAGGATGGTTATAGTTACCACCGCCGTTTACTGGGGCTTAAATTCTCAGCTTCGCCACACAATATGTGACTAACCGGTCCTCTTAACCTTCCAGCACCGGGCAGGCGTCAGTCCATATACATCAACTTAACGTCTTCGCATGGACCTGTGTTTTTGATAAACAGTCGCTTCCCTCTATTCTCTGCGACCCCACGAAGCACACACACCGCAAGGATGTGCCACCACGCAAGGTCCCCCTTCTCCCGAAGTTACGGGGGCAATTTGCCGAGTTCCTTAACCACAGTTCACCCGAACGCCTTAGTATTTTCAACCTGACTACCTGTGTCGGTTTAGGGTACGGGCCATAAACACACTCACTAGAGGCTTTTCTCGACAGCAAGGGATCACCAACTTCACCAATTACGGCTACGCATCACGTCTCACATAAAGGGGATGCGGATTTACCACTCACCCCCAGCTACACGCTTACACCAACAATCCAATAAGCGGCATGGCTACCCAACTGTGTCACCCCATCGCTTGAACCACATATCAGGCCCCACGACACCAAACACCAACAACCAACCTAAAAGGCTAGAAGTACACGTGCCGGCATGGTGGTTAGTATCAATGCTTTATCATGGGCGCATGCTTACGGGTACCAGAATATCAACTGGTTGTCCATCGACTACGCCTGACGGCCTCGCCTTAGGTCCCGACTCACCCTGGGAAGACGAACTTGACCCAGGAACCCTTAGTCATCCGGCGGATAGGATTCTCACCTATCAATTCGTTACTCATGCCTGCATTCTCACTCGCACACACTCCACGCCTCCTCACGGT
>NZ_VXKK01000029.1 GCF_008693105.1 Corynebacterium flavescens | reverse complement strand
CGACTCACCCTGGGAAGACGAACTTGACCCAGGAACCCTTAGTCATCCGGCGGATAGGATTCTCACCTATCAATTCGTTACTCATGCCTGCATTCTCACTCGCACACACTCCACGCCTCCTCACGGTAACGCTTCAACGCATGCACGACGCTCCCCTACCCATACACACACAAAGTGCATATATGCCGCGGCTTCGGCGGTGTGCTTGAGCCCCACTACATTGTCGGCGCAGAACCACTCGACCAGTGAGCTATTACGCACTCTTTCAAGGATGGCTGCTTCTAAGCCAACCTCCTGGCTGTCTTCGCGATCCCACATCCTTTTCCACTTAGCACACCCTTAGGGGCCTTAACCGGCGATCTGGGCTGTTTCCCTCTCGACTATGAAGCTTATCCCCCACAGTCTCACTGCCGCACAACACATTAATGGCATTCGGAGTTTGGCTGACATTGCTAAGATTGTAGTCCCGCTCAACCAACCAGTAGCTCTACCTCCACCAAGCTAATGCGACGCTGCACCTAAATGCATTTCGGGGAGAACCAGCTATCACGGAGTTTGATTGGCCTTTCACCCCTACCCACAACTCATCCCCGCAGTTTTCAACCTACGTGGGTTCGCGCCTCCACAGCATCTTACTGCTGCTTCACACTGGCCATGGGTAGATCACCCCGCTTCGGGTCCAGGACATGCCACTAAAAACACCCCATTAGGATTCGGTTTCCCTACGGCTACCCCACACGGGTTAACCTCGCGACATGCCGCTGA
>NZ_VXKK01000028.1 GCF_008693105.1 Corynebacterium flavescens | reverse complement strand
CAACTAAAACAAAAACCACAACCAAAAATGGACAATGATAAAAAATGCATAGCCGAAAAACATTTAACTATTTACAATGACGCCCCAAAAAAGGCCCCATCCGGCACACACCAACCAACCAAACCAAAAAAGGCCCAACTGGCACAATCACCAACCACCAAAAGAAGTGAAAAAAATACAAAATAAAAAGTACATTGGCACACTATTGAGTTCTCAAACATCATCCGTAGAAAGCCGCAACCCTTAAATATGTAAGAGCTTTAACTTTCACGTCCGAGTTACTTACCTTAGTTCACAAGAATTCATCTTGTCAACTCGGTGTTAACTTCGTTTAAATTTTTTGTTACCAGCTGCTCGCTGGCGACTTCGATAAAGTTACACGGCTCCCTAGTTCCCCACAAATCGCCACCTCAGAGGCTATTTTGAACCGGGTCGACGGATATTGTTGAGCAATCCGCCGCGGCTTGGTGCCTTATAACGCACAAAAGCGCGGGTCGGATTCCGCGACCTCATTCGATTTCTCGAACAGGCTCTTTGTCCAACCCGCGCTTCCTTGCGTCCCCGCGGTTGATAGTGTGCTGCCTCTGCTTGTGCTTCAGGCGAAGCCAGCAACAGAGGCGGTTATGCCACCGCTACGCCAGCAAAGTTCTTCTTACCTCGACGCAGCACCAACCACTTGCCATGCAGGAGGTCATCTTGTGCCGGCTCCCACTCCTCGGAGTCAATACGCACGTTGTTGACATAAGCGCCGCCCTCTTTGATAGTGCGGCGAGCAGCCCCCTTGGAAGCGGCCAGGCCGGTGGCAATCAGAAGGTCAACGATACTGCGCGCATCCTCTGGTCCGACTTCCGCAATGGTGGTCTCAGAAAGCGCACCTTCCAGCGTGTTCTCATCCAGCTCGCTGAGCTCGGCCCGGCCGAACAGCGCTTGCGCAGCCAGCTCAACGGCCTTAGTAGTTGCCGGACCATGCACGAGATCGGTCAGCTCTTGGGCAAGCCGACGCTGAGCAGCCCGCTTATGGGGCTCGTTGGCAACCTGCTCTTCGTACTGCGCAATCTCCTCTTGGTCTAGGAAGGTGAACCAACGCAGGTAGTCGAGGACGACGGAATCGCCCGCGTTAAGGAAGTACTGGTACCAGGAGTAAGCGCTCGTCTTCGCCGGATCCAGCCACAGCTTTCCGCCGCCGGTAGACTTACCAAACTTTTGCCCCGAGGCATCGGTGACCAAAGGAACCGTAAGCCCGTGCACCTTGGCTCCATCGACGCGCCTGTTGAGATCGACTCCGGAGACAATGTTGCCCCACTGGTCGCCGCCGCCGATTTGCAGAACGCAATCATGCGAGCGATGAAGCTGCACGTAGTCATTCGATTGCAGGAGCATGTAGGAGAATTCGGTGTAGGAAATACCGTCACCTTCGAGGCGGCGCTTGACGGTATCGCGGTCCAACATCGTGTTGAGAGAGAAGTTCTTTCCCACATCACGCAGGAACTCGATGACGGACATGGACCCAGTCCAGTCCGCATTGTTGACCATGAGCGCGGCATTATCGCCCTCAAAGCTCACGAAACGCCGCAGCTGCGCCTTGATGGCCTCAAGGTTGTGGGCGATGGTCTCCTCCCCCAGCATGCTGCGCTCGCCCACATCGCGGGGATCACCGATCATGCCGGTGGCCCCTCCTGCCAACGTGATGGGGTGATGCCCAGCCTCTTGGAAGCGGCGCAGCATGATCATGGGAACCAAGTGTCCCGCGTGCAGGGAGTCACCGGTGGGGTCGAACCCACAGTAGAGAGTGATGGGTTCTTCACAGGCTGCGCGCAGCGCATCGAGGTCCGTGGATTGGTTGATAAGTCCGCGCCAAGAAAGCTCGTCAATGATATTCATGGTTTTTCTTTCGGTCTTCTCTTGTTTTCCTGAGTGTTTGAAGGTGTAAATGCATTCAATTGCGCCTTTTCAGATGGCACAACCTAGCTATTTGGCGTCCACGGATAGGAGCGAGCAACCAGCATTACCGGGATGCCGTCTTCGATCGGATAGGCAATTCCCAGCCTTTCGTTGACAAGGACCTCGTCCTTTTCGATATAGGTCAACGGGCCCTTGTCTTGCGGACAGACAAGTACCTCAAGCAACTGTGGATCAAGACTCATGATGGACATGCTACCTCCCTGCCCGGACATGCAGGCAGACAGGTCATGAAACTCAGGGCTGAGTTTCATGTGCACATGCAAAAGTGCACGGTCCCAAGACTAGGACCGTGCACTACCTGCACAGAAAGCACGCATATTAGGAAAGCAGTTATCCGCGCGGGATTACCGGCTCCTGTGCCCATTGCTTGAAGCGCTCGTTGCGCTCGTCGACGCGCTGGCGCTGCTCAGCAACGCGGACGCCGGCGGTGCCACCACGGGTCGAACGCGAGGCAACAGCGCCGTCGATTGTCAGGACGTCGCGCACCTCCGGGCTCAGCCGCTTGTCGACGCCGGCCAATTCCTCATCACTGAGATCCACAAGGTCGACCCCAAGTGCCTCGGCGATGCGCACGCACTCCCCCGAGGCTTCATGGGCCTCGCGGAATGGAACGCCTTGGCGCACCATCCACTCAGCCAAGTCGGTGGCGAGAGTATAGCCGCGCGGAGCGAGCTCACGCATGCGGTCCTCGTGGAAGGTCAAGGTAGACACGAGGCCTGTCATTGCCGGAAGCAGCAGGTTGAGCTGAGCAAAGGAGTCAATGACTGGTTCCTTATCCTCCTGCAGATCGCGGTTATAGGCCAGCGGCTGCGCCTTGAGGGTGGCTAGTAGTCCCGTGAGGTTGCCGATGAGACGGCCCGTCTTGCCGCGGGTGAGTTCCGGGACGTCCGGATTCTTCTTCTGCGGCATGATGGAGGAACCGGTTGACCAGGCATCATCGAGGGTGACATAGCCATATTCCGGCGTACACCAGTAGATGATTTCCTCGGCAAAGCGGGACATATCCACCGCGATCTGTGCCAAGACGAAAGCCGTCTCCGCGGCGAAGTCGCGCGAGGATGTGCCGTCGAGGGAGTTCTCGGCGGAGGAGTCAAAGCCCAGCTCTTGGGCGATGGCCTCCGGATCCAAGTGCAAAGAAGAACCAGCAAGGGCGCCGGAGCCATAAGGTGATACGGCGAGGCGCTTGTCCAAGTCCTGCAGGCGCTCTAGATCGCGCAACAGAGGTTGCGCGTGTGCCAGGAGAGAATGTGCCAGCAAGATCGGCTGTGCGGCCTGCGAGTGCGTCTTCCCCGGCATGATCGCCGTGGGGTGAGCTGCCGCCTGAGCGGAGAGCGCAGCGACGAGCTCGGTGACCTGCGCCGCGATGTCACGTATGGCATCGCGCACCCACATGCGGAACAAGGTTGCCACCTGGTCATTGCGGGAGCGGCCCGCTCGGAGGCGGCCACCAACCTCAGGCCCGACGATCTCGATGAGCCCGCGCTCCATGGCACCGTGCACGTCCTCGTCCGTGGGCTGCGGGCGGAACTGCCCGGAGGCTACCTTCTCACCAAGCTCGCTCAATCCGGCGAGCATGGTGCTAAAGTCCTCGTCACTGAGCAGGCCTGCGCGGTGCAATACCCGAGCATGCGCCTTGGAAGCCAAGACGTCATAGGGCGCCAAGACCCAATCAAAGTGGGTCGATACCGACAGGGCAAACATTGCCTCGGAGGGGCCGCCAGAAAAGCGGCCTCCCCACAGTGCGCCTTCGTTGGTTTTGTGCTGCTGCATCTACTTGTGAGCTCCGGTGGGGAAACCGCCCTCGCGCGAGCGCTGGTTTGCAATCTGGGTGGACAGGCCGTGCAGCTGCACGAAGCCCTTGGCCGCGGTCTGATCGAAGGTGTCGCCGGTGTCGTAGGTGGCCAGATCGAAGGAGTAGAGGGAATCCTTGGAACGGCGTCCATTGACGGTGGCAGTTCCGGCGTGAAGAACCATCCGGATATCGCCGCTGACTACATCCTGGGTGGACTCCACGAAAGCATCGAGGGAGTTCTTCAGCGGGGAGAACCACAGGCCATCATAGACTTCCTCGCACCAGCGTGCGTCCGTCAGGCGCTTGTAGCGAGCAAGCTCGCGCTCAATCGTGACATCTTCCAGGGCTTCGTGGGCCTTGATGAGCACGACGGCGCCGGGAGCCTCATAGACCTCGCGGGACTTGATGCCCACGAGACGATCCTCGACCATGTCGATGCGCCCGATGCCCTGGGCACCGGCGCGACGGTTGAGTTCCTCGATGGCCTGCAGCACGGTGACCGGCTTGCCGTCGATTGCGACGGGCTTGCCCTTCTCGAAGGTGATGATGACCTCGTCCGGTGCATTGCCCAGAGCCGGATCCTCGGTATAAGCGTAGAGATCCTTCGTCGGCGGGTTCCACAGCTCCTCGAGGAAGCCGGTTTCGACGGCGCGGCCCCAGACGTTCTGGTCGATTGAGAAGGGCGAAGAAGCAGACTGCTCGATGGGAAGGTCGATCTCCTCGGCGAAGGCGATAGCCTTGTCGCGGGTCCATGCGTAGTCACGCGCAGGAGCGATGATCTCCAGGGAAGGATCAAGGGCGCGGAAGGAGACCTCGAAACGAACCTGGTCGTTGCCCTTACCGGTGCAGCCGTGGGAGACGTGGGTTCCGCCATGCTCTTGGGCCGCCTGCACGAGGTGCTTGACAATGAGAGGGCGGGAAATGGCCGAGACGAGCGGGTACTGCTTCATGTACATCGCGTTCGCCTTGATGGTGGGCAGGCAGTACTCTTCCGCGAACTCGTCCTTGGCGTCGATGACGATGGACTCGACCGCGCCACAGGCCAACGCGCGCTGACGCACGGACTCCATGTCCTCGCCGCCCTGGCCTAGGTCCAGCGAAACGGCGATGACGTCGCCGCCTGTCATCTTGGAAAGGTAGGGAATGGCGACCGAGGTATCGAGGCCACCGGAATAAGCGAGCACGACGCGTGCAGACATTGAAGTCTCCTTAAATAGACTGTAAACAATTCAGTTGAATTAATAATATACGAATAAAGGGGAATAGTCTAACCCCCACTCTAAAGGGATCTATCCGTCAGCTTCTCCGCTAGTTCCCGCCCACTCAAAGGCTCGCGCGCGAGAACGAAGATCGTATCGTCACCGGCGATGCAGCCAACGACTTCGCGCAGCCCCACCCTATCGATAAAACTGGCGAGGTACTGCGCGGCCCCGGCCGGAGTGCGGAGCATAGCGATGTTGCCGGAATGGTCGTGCGAGACCACGAGCTCATCGAGCATGCGGCGCAACTTCTCCCGCGGCCCGGTGACCTGATCATCGAATTGCTCGAGCTCTCCATCGACAACATAGAAGGAACGCCCGCCATCACGCTTAACCTTCTTGGCACCCAGCTCATCCAGATCACGGGACAAGGTGGCCTGGGTGATGTCTATCCCCTCATCCAGAAGCAGCTCGGAGAGCTGCACCTGGCTGGTGACACGGGTGCGGTCGAGGATCTCGAGGATCTTGGCCTGACGCGCATTCCGGGTAGAAGGGGGGATCATGGTTTAGGCAATCTCCTCGTTACGCGCGAGCAGCCATGCCAACAGCGCCTTCTGCGCGTGCAGGCGGTTCTCTGCCTCGTCGAAAACCCGCGACTGAGGGCCGTCGATGACCTCTGCTGCCACCTCGCTACCGCGATATGCCGGCAGACAGTGGAGGAAGATGGCCTCGGGGTTCGCCAGAGCCATCACCCCGGCATTGACCTGGTAAGGAAGGAAAGGTGTGCGACGATCTAGGCCGTCGGACTCTTGGCCCATCGACACCCAGGTATCGGTGATTACGACGTCCGCGCCTTTAACTCCGTCGAGAGAATCGGTGACGTTGACCGTTCCGCGGGCACGCGCCCTTTCCACAAACTCCGCTTCCGGCTGGAAGCCTTCCGGCGCGACAATGGTCATCTCCATGCCGGCGGTGGCGAAGCCGATCATATAAGAATTGGCCATGTTGTTATTGCCATCACCGAGGTAGACGGCTTTGCGCCCGCGCAGTTCGCCGAAGTTCTCGCGACACGTGAGAAGATCAGCCAGGATCTGGCAGGGATGCAGGTCATCGGAAAGAGCGTTGACGAGGGGAACCGTAGAGGTCTCCGCCATCGCCGCGAAGTTGGCGTGATCGTAGGTGCGCCACACAATGGCCTCGACAAAACGCGAAAGCACTGCGGCGGTGTCCTGATAGGTCTCACCCTTGCCCATCTGCGTGGACTTGGTTTCGGTGACGATGGCGTGCCCACCCAGCTGAGCAATGCCAGCCTCGAAGGAAAACCGGGTGCGCGTCGACGTCTTATCAAAGAGCACGGCCACGGACTTCGGCCCCTCCAGCGGACGGGCGGAAAAAGGCTCGGCCTTCAGCTCGAGAGCGAGGTCTAGGACCTCAGCCTGCTCTTCGGGGGTGAGGTCATCGTCGGCCAAAAAGTGACGGATGCTCATGCAATATTCTCCAATACGGTCTTAAGGCGTGCGGTCGCGGTGGCAATCTCTTCTTCGCTAATCACCAGCGGTGGGGTCAGGCGAAGAACCGACTCATTCGGCGCGTTGAGGATGAGCCCCTGATTGAGGCCCTCCGCCACCGCCTGCTTAGCCACCGGTGCATTTAATACGACTCCCAGCATAAGCCCGCGGCCGCGGACGTGATCCACCGAGGGCAGCTTCTCGACGGCCTGCGCCAAAGACTTGCCCTTGGCCGCCACGGCGGCGATAAAGTCATCATCTATCGTATCGAGCACTGCGGTTGCCGCCACGCAGGAGACAGGATTTCCGCCGAAGGTCGTGCCGTGGCTACCGGGCGTGAACAGCCCCTCGGCCAAGCCGCGGACAATGGTCGCGCCGATGGGCAGACCGCCGCCTAGCCCCTTCGCCATGGTGATGACATCAGGCAAGACATCCTCGGACTGGAAGGCGAAGAAGTCCCCGGTACGCGCCACTCCGGTTTGAACCTCGTCGACGATCATGAGAATGCCGTGCTCATCACAGAGCGCACGCACAGCTGCCAAAAAGCCAGCGGGCGCCGGGATAACGCCGGTTTCTCCCTGGATGGGCTCTAAGATGATGGCTGCAGTGTCGGTCGGGTTTTGCTCCACCAACGTGCGCAGATAATCGATGTCGCCATAGGTATAGAACTCGACTCCGGCCGGCATCGGCTCGAAAGCGCGCCGCTTGGAAGGCTGGCCAGTCATGGCCAGAGCCCCCATTGTGCGCCCATGGAATCCGTGGTGCGCAGCTAGGATGCGACGCCGCCCAGTCAAGCGTGCCAGCTTGAAAGCGGCCTCGTTAGCTTCCGTTCCAGAGTTGCAAAAGAACACACGGGCCTGCGGGTCGGCGACGTGGGCGAGCACCTTCTCCCCTGCCTTAATGACCGGCTCGCTGGCGAAGAGGTTGGAGACATGGCCGAGGCGTGCGACCTGGGCGGAGACGGCTTCGACAAGCGCGGGATGACCATAGCCCAAGCTATTGACTGCGATGCCCGCAAGGAGATCAATGTAGCTCTTACCTTCCTCATCCTGCACGGTGGCCCCCTTGCCCTCCACCAGGGCCAGCGGCGGGGTGCCGTAGGTATTAGCGAGGACGGTGCCCCATTCTTGTGTCAGTTCGCTCATGCGTTTTCATCCTTCCTAAATACTGTGCCTTCTGGATAGTCCGCACGGTTATAGTTATCCGGCAGCACCATTGTGCCGATGCCGCCCATGGTAAATAGCTCCAGCAGAACCGCATGTGCGATCCGGCCGTCGATGACGTGCGCAGCACTTACTCCCTCACGCACGGCGTTGAGGCACGATTCCATCTTGGGAATCATCCCCGAATCGAGCGAGGGAAGAAGCGCCTCCAACTTCGAAGGCTCGATCTTGGATACCAGCGAGTCCCTATTGGGCCAGTCGGTATAAAGTCCCTCAACGTTAGTCAGCACCACCAGGCGCTCGGCTCCAATGGCCGCGGCCAGTTCTCCGGCCGCAATATCGGCGTTGATGTTGTAGACCTCGCCATCAAGGCCGGGGGCGATGGTGGAGACCACCGGAATACGCCCAGCTTCAATGATGTCCATCACCGCGGCAGGATTGACCGAGACGATATTGCCAACCATTCCGATGTCGGTGTTCTCACCATCGATGGAGACAAAACGCTTGGTAGCGCGGAACAACCCAGCGTCCTCGCCGGATGTTCCCACAGCATAGGGCCCATAAGAGTTGATAAGGTTGACCAAACCGCGCCCGACCTGCCCAAAGAGCACCATGCGCACGACTTCCATCACCTCCGGGGTGGTGACGCGGAAGCCGCCCTTGAACTCGCCCTCGATGCCGAGTTTGGTGAGCATCTCGTTGATTTGGGGTCCTCCCCCGTGCACCACGACGGGCTTTGCACCCACCGTGCGCAAAAAGACCATGTCTGCGGCGAAAGCAGCCTTGAGGGACTCATCGACCATGGCGTTGCCGCCGTACTTGACCACGACGATCTTGTCCCGGTAGTGCTGGAGCCAGGGCAGGGCGTCAGCCAGGACCCCGGCCCGATCCTGGTTTGTTAATCCTTGAATCATAGTGTTCCTTAAATAAACGTTGTAGAACTAAAGGCTTTAGGACTAAGAGCTATAGGCCGAGTTGATATCCACATATGCGTGGGAGAGGTCAGTGGTGCGTACGAATGCTACGCCCTCGCCGCCCAAGCCAAGATCTACGATGACATCGATGTCTGGCCCGGAAAGATCCACCTCGCGGGCACCTGGAGCGCCGCAGGAATCGATGCACACCGGCTGACCATTGAAGTAGACCGAGATCCTATCCGGATCCATATCCGCCTCTGCCATGCCTACTGCTGCAAGAACGCGACCCCAGTTGGGATCGGAGCCAAACATGGCGCACTTGAAGAGGTTATCGCGGCCCAAGGTCCGTGCCGCGTTCAGCGCCTGGGCATCCGTTGAGGTACCGCGCACCGTAATCTTGACGCGCTTGGTGACGCCCTCAGCATCAGCCTGGAGCTGATCCGCCAGGTCGGAGCATACCGCCAGCACCGCTGCATCCAGTTCCTCTTGGGTGGGCTCAACTCCAGAGGCACCGCTGGACATGAGGATGACCGTATCGTTCGTCGAGGTCGAACCATCAACATCGAGCGTGTTAAAGGTCTTATCGCTCGCAGCGTGCAGGGCTTGCGAGAGAGCCTGGGGGCTAGCAACGGCATCCGTGGTCAGGCACACCAGCATCGTTGCTAGGGAGGGTGCCATCATGCCCACGCCCTTGCCCATTCCGCCCAGAGTCCAGCCCTGGCCATTAAAGACCGTCTCCTTGGAGACGGTATCGGTGGTCATAATGGCCTCTGCGGCTGAATGCCCACCCGTAGTAGAAAGTGCTTGACCCAGCGCAGCTATGCCCGTGTGAACATTTAGCATCGGCAGAACCTCGCCGATAAGTCCGGTGGAGCACACAGCCACGTCTTGTGTCTCGGCGCCAATTCCTTGGGCGGTGGCCTCCGCCATGGCCTGAGCGTCAGCGTCTCCTTGACGCCCGTTGCAGGCATTGGCATTGCCGGAGTTATACACGACCGCCTTGAGCTGTCCGTCAGCCACTGCAAGCCGGGAGTGCTTGACGGGCGAGGCCACCACTCGGTTGCGCGTGAATACCGCCGCTGCTGCAAAGCTAGGCCCCTCATTGACAACCAGTGCCATATCTGGCTTGCCTGATGGTTTAATTCCCGCGGTGGTTGCGCTGGCTAGAAAACCCTGCGCTGCGGTTACGCCCTGAAGCGTCATTGATGGCTCTTTTCTCTCTTGTTTCTGTGGTTTTTCTGTCTGTTGTACTTCAGATCCGGTTATCACGCCGTGTTTTAGGGCGCCAGGCCGGCGCAAGGAAGCCCCGCCGTCTCCTCGAGACCGAGTGCGAGGTTCATGCACTGCACGGCGGCGCCACCTGTGCCCTTGGTGAGGTTATCGAGTGCCGCAGATATCACCAGCTGCCCCGCGCGCCCGTCCACGTGAGTCTGAATATGGACCATGTTGGAACCGGAGACGTTCTGCGTCTCCGGCTGTATGCCCTCCGGCAACACATTGCAGAAGGTTTCCTCGGCATAAAACTTCTCGTAGGCGGCCCGCACCTGGAGCTTGTCGACGCCGTCAGCCAAAGGCGCAGTAATGATCGCCAAAATGCCGCGCGTGAGCGGTGCAAGTACCGGCGTGAAACTAACCGACACCTCGCTATCACTAAAGGGGCTGAGGTTCTGAATGATCTCGGGGGTATGCCGATGCGTCCCGCCTGGGCTATAGGCGCGCAGGTTGCCCATGGTCTCGGCGCCGAGCAGCTTGACGTTGGCTTTCTTACCCGCGCCGGATACGCCCGTAACGGCGACGACGGAAAGGGAGGGCTCGATGAGGCCGGCGGAGACGGCCGGCAAAGTACCCAGAGTGATGGTGGTGGGGAAACATCCCGGTACCGCCACGCGCTTGGTTTCCCGCAGGAGCTCACGATTACCCGGAATCTCCGGGATACCATAGGGCCAGCAGCCGGCATAGTCGCCGTTATAGAAATCGTGCCAATCACTCTCATTGCGCAGCCGAAAGTCTGCGGCGCAATCAATAACGAGCACCTCTGGGCCGAGCTGGCGGCCAATCTCGGCCGAGTGTCCGTGGGGCAAGCCCAGGAATACGACGTCATGCCCGCGCAGGTTCTCCACCGTGGTATCCACGATTTCGCGCTCACGCAGCTGTGGCAAGTGCGGCATGAGGCTACCGACGGATTCCCCCGCATTGGAATGCCCCGTCAAAGCACCGATCTTCAACTCGCCCGCCAGATAGGCCGGGTGGCGCAAGAGAAGGCGTAAAATCTCGCCACCGGCGTAGCCGGTAGCGCCTGCAACAGCTACATTTATGCTCATAGAGCGCAACCTTATCATATATGCAACTGAGTGTAAATTATTCATTCGATTGGGTGCCTCTGCGCCTGGTCCTGCATTGGTGACCGCGCTTCCCGCATGGAAAAAGCCCCTCCTCCACATAGGAAAAGGGGCTTTCTCTCATCGACATGCTTTAGGCGCGCATATGCGCTCCTACGCGCTCCTGCGCCAGTTCTGCGGCGGCAAGGCGGTGTTCATTGACTTCCTCGTCAGTCAGGGTTCGATCCGCCGCGCGGAAGACAAGCTCGAAAGCCAACGACTTCTTCCCCGCGCCGAGCTGCTCTCCGCGGAAGATATCGAAAAGGCGGACATCCTCGAGAAGATCCCCCGCACCTTCTGCTATGACACGACGCACTTCCTCGGCCGGCACAACTTCATCAACGACAAGAGCGATGTCTTGGTGCAAGGCAGGGAAGGCCGAGAGAACCGGAGCTGGGAAAGACTCCTCCAGAGGCAAGGCAGTCACATCGATCTCCATGGCGCAGGTGCGCGCAGGCAAACCGAGGCGCTCGAGGACTTGCGGGTGCAATTCGCCGGCGTAGCCAACTGTCTTGCCCTGCACCGAAATGGCCGCGCAACGTCCCGGATGCCACGGCAGCTCCTCCGCCGCAGAGAGCTCTATCTCTACTCCTGCTGCACGGGCCACAAGGCGCGCAGA
Organism: Corynebacterium flavescens; assembly: GCF_008693105.1. Classification (GTDB taxonomy): domain Bacteria; phylum Actinomycetota; class Actinomycetes; order Mycobacteriales; family Mycobacteriaceae; genus Corynebacterium; species Corynebacterium flavescens. Next base: position 6,175 of record NZ_VXKK01000028.1, on the reverse strand, counting down.
CTCAATGGCGTCGGCGAAGGTGTATTCGCGTCCCTGACCCCAAGGGCCCTCAAACTCGACCTTTCCGGCAGCAACGGTTGCCACGTGCAGAGGCTGCTCCGGGAGGGAATCGAGCAGCTCCGCAAGCTCAGACTCCGAAGGGCGCCCGGCTACCGAGGGCATGGGAGAAGTCTCAGCACGCTGGAAGCTGACCTGCTGCAGCCCGAAGAGAGAAAGATCCCTGCGGCCGCGGGCCACGTTGCGCTCAATAGCCTCAAGCATATTGGGCAACAACGTGGTGCCCAATACGGCCTTGTCTGCCTCCAGCGGATTCTGAACACCAACGGCGCGCCGGCGCGGATCATCCTTAGCCAGCCCCCAGACGTCGAAAGTGTCATTGGCAATGAAGGGCGAAGGAAGGATCTCGGCGTAGCCGGCATAAGCCAAGCCGTGGCCGATGGCGCGGCGACGCTTCTGTGCGGGGCTAAGGCCGCGTCCTCCACGCGGAGTAGGAAGAATGGTGGGGATGTCCTCCAAGCCCTCCAGTCGCAGGACCTCCTCGATGAGATCGACGTCCATCGTGATGTCCGTGCGCCACGTGGGCGGGGTAACAGAAAGCTCTTGGCTTCCCTCAACCGTGCAACCTACCTCCTGTAGACGGGAGATGACGGTCTCTTCCGAGTACTGCACTCCGGCGTAGCGGCCAGGCTTTTCTGCAGAGATGCTAATGGCGGCGGGCGCTGGCACGCTACCGATGAGCGTCCGGCCGGGCTCGACCGTTCCTCCAGCGACGTCGACAAGCAGGGCGCAGGCATAGTCCAGGGCGACCTCTACCACGGCGGCATCAACGCCGCGCTCGAAGCGGCGGGAGGCCTCCGAAGAAAGCTTGTGGCGGCGCGAGGTACGCGCGACGCGAATCGGATCCCAGATGGCGGATTCGAAGTAGACGTCAACGGTCTGATCCGAGATCTCGGTCTGGGTACCACCCATGACTCCCGCCAGGGACTGAATCCCCGACTCATCGCAGATGACAACGTCTTCTGCATCGAGGGTGCGCTCTACGTGGTCGAGGGTCTCGAACTTCTCGCCGGCCTGGGCGTTGCGGACCACGAGGTTGCCCTGCACCGCCTGTGCGTCGAAAGCATGCATGGGAGTTCCCATGAGCAACATGACGTAGTTGGTCACGTCAGTCGCGGCGTTGACGGGGCGAATACCGCTGAGCATAAGCTCACGCTCCAGCCAGAAGGGGCTGCGCGCATGTGGGTCGATGCCGCTAACCTTGCGGAGACCAAAGCGCACAGCCTGGGTCTCTTCCCGCAGGTCAATATCAATCAGGGAGGACTGAGGTTGCGGCACCCGGGACATATCAAGCCCGGTGACCGTGGCGGGAGCAAGCGCAGGATCCGCGAAGTCTAGGTCGAAGGCTGAGGCGACCTCGCGGCTCAACCCGCGCGCGGAAAGCGCGTAGCCGCGGTCCGGGGTGACGTTGACATCGAAAACCGTGTCCTCGAGGCCAATGAGCGGACGGGCGTCCTCGCCTAGGTGCGGTGTGAACTCCTGACCTAAGGTGATGATCCCGTCAGACTTGTCCGTGAAGCCCAACTCCGCGGCTGAGCAGAGCATGCCGTTGGAAATGTGGTCATAGGTCTCGCGAGCGGCAATCTTAAACCCGCCGGGCAACTCTGCCCCAGGCAGAGCCACCACTACAAAATCATTCAAACGGAAGTTGCGGGCACCGCAGATGATGCCCTGCAGCTCGCCGGTTCCGTTTGCCGTGCCCACGTTAACCTGACAATAGCGAATGGGCTTCTTGAACTGCGTGAGTTCTTCTACCTCCTCAACCTTGCCGATAACGAGTGGACCGGTGGTCTCCGGCAATGCCTGGAACCCCTCAGTCTCGAAGCCAACGCGGACGAAGCCGGAATCCAGCTCCTGCTCGCTTGCTTTCCATCCTTCGTTATTGGCGCGCACAAGGCTGGTGACCCAGTTCTGAGAAATAAGCATGATGTTCTTCTTCCAAATCCTTTCTGGGTTTTCCTATGCCTGCACGCCAAACGGCAGGGTAAAGCGCACATCGCCCTCGACCATGTCACGCATATCTGTGAGGCCATTGCGGAATTGCAGCGTGCGCTCGAGCCCCATGCCGAATGCGAATCCGGTGTACTCCTCTGGGTCGAGACCAACCGCACGCAAGACGTTAGGGTTGACCATTCCGCAGCCCCCCCACTCGATCCAGCCTGCGCCGCCCTTCTTATTGGGGAACCAGACATCAACCTCAGCCGAAGGCTCGGTGAAGGGGAAGTAGTTCACGCGCATCCTCGTCTTGGTTTCCTGCCCGAAAAGGACCTTGGCCAAGTGGTCGAGGGTGCCACGCAAGTGAGCCATGGTCAGGCCCTTATCAACGGCCAAACCCTCCACCTGGTGGAATACAGGCGTGTGAGTGGCGTCAAGCTCATCGGTGCGGAAAACCCGACCCGGACAAGCAATGTAGAGGGGAACTGAGTGCTTGAGCATCGTGCGGACCTGCACCGGTGAGGTGTGTGTACGCAGCACCTGCTTGGAGCCCTCTACCGAGACATGAAAGGTATCTTGCAAAGTACGCGCGGGGTGGTCAGGCTTGAAGTTGAGCGCATCAAAGTTGAAGTACTCCGCCTCGACCTCGGGGCCGTCAGCGATCTCCCAGCCCATGCCCACGAAGATGTCTGCGATTCGCTCCGATAGGGCCGTAATGGGGTGAAGCGCGCCCGTCTGCGCACGGGTGGTTGGGACGGTGACGTCAACCTTCTCCGCCACGAGCTGAGCCTGACGCGCCTGCTGCTCAAGAACTTCCTTGACCTCAGCGAAGCGCTTTTCTGCGCGGCCACGCGCGAGGTTGACGTTGCGTCCGGCGTCCTTGCGCTCCGCCTTAGGCAACTGGCCCAGCATCTGACGCGCCTGTGGGATGTAGCCCTGGTCTCCGAGGTGTTGACGCCTAAATAGGTTCAGCTCCTCCAAGGAACTCGCGGCGTTAAAGGCCGCAATTGCCTGCTCGGCGGCAGCATTAAGCGCTGCCTCGGTCAATTCGATCTGAGGTGAATCGGACACGTGCCTCGTACCTTCTGCTCGGGCGAAAACTAACGCCGATAATCATAGCGCAGAAGTGCGCGCCAGCAGGCGCAGGGGTCAGGCTTCCAGCGCCTTGGCCGACTCATAAAGACAGATACTCGCCGCAGTAGCAAGGTTGAGCGATTCTGCGCGTCCGCGCAGCGGAATTCGCACCCGCACGTCAGCTTCTTGGGCCAGCTCCCCCAACCCATGGGCCTCGTTACCAAACAGCCAAGCGGTAGGCTGTGCCAGTTCCGCATCGGCAAGATCGACTTCTCCGTCCGCAGCTGTGGCGAGTATCTGCAGGCCCGCCGCGCGCAACTGCCCGAGTACATCTTTGATGTTGTTGTCGCGGGCAACGGGGACATGAAAGAGCGACCCCGCCGACGCACGAGCCACTTTGGAACCGAGTGGGTCGACAGTATCCCCCGCGAAGATAACGCCATCCGCCCCCATGGCGTCCGAGGTTCGGATGAGGGTGCCCGCGTTCCCAGGCTCCGCGGTCTCCACTGGAACGGAAACCAAGCGCGGCTTTCCAGCCAAGATCTTTCCCACCGACCACAATACCGGCTTACACAGGGCGAAAAGGCCCGTTGTCGTGACAGTATCGGCCAAATGGCGCGCGGCTTTATCAGTAATAGGATGCACATAGACATCCATGTAGCCAGCGGCGGTGAGAATATCTGAGAACTTCTCCGCTGCGTGCTCGGTGACGAAGATATCCGTTGCAGCCCCTGTGGAGACCGCCGCATCGACAGCGTTCTCCCCCTCGATAAGGAAGCGACCCGCCTTCTTGCGAGCCGCAGCGCGGTGCAATTTCGCTGCGTTCACAATGCGCGGCGTGCGTTCAGTAAAGGCTGATTCGAAGTCCAAAGTCATGGCACCAAATCTAGCAGCCCCACGAATCCTCCCCCGCGCACGCCCTACTTGCGAAGCGGGACGCCGTTCGCATCAACGTTCATCGACTGAGCGCCGAACAAGGTCATCATGAATTCAATGAACACCCAAACATATGCCGCGGTCCACAAGGCGCCACCTGCCACCCAACCTACTAACGGGATCAGCATCAGTAGTGCTCCTCCCCAGAACATAGCCAACTGAATGACGGCTCGGGTAGTAAATCCCTTGTAGAAGTTGTGCGCCGAGAACTCCCAGAGGAAGAAGTTGAGCAGAAGCGTTACCACCCAAGACTTTTGTTGGTACCCGGCTGGTGCGCCCATCTGAGGGGCGAAGGACTGGGGTGCGCCGTAGTTTTGCTGTACCGGCATGGGGGCGTGGTAGGCGGTTACAGGGGGCTGTTGCTGATAGGCGGGGGCGTTGAACTGCGGTGCCGCCGGTTGACCCTGTCCGGCCGCAGAGAAGGGATTGTTCTGTGCTGCACCAGGTTGGTTGTTGCCGTGCTGCGGGGTGTTGCCGAATGGGGCGGTCATGATGACTCCTTGCCAGAGTGATAGAGAGAAAGGTAGCCGAGAATCAAGGCGACAATCAGAAGAGGGAATGAGCATTCTCTTTCGCCTGAACTGCTCTCGGTTGTGAAGCCAACCTAACATGCTGCGCTGACCAACGCTCCTAAATCGGGGAACGCTCCCCTGTGCTCAGGGGAAAAAGAAACCCCCACAAAACCGGACTTTCCGTTTTAGAGTGCGGTGATTTTGTTGGTCAGTTGTCCTCCGCTTGAGCCTGATCCTTCAGGATAGGCCGGGTGGCTTTGCTACCGCACTGCCAAGTTCTGGCTAGGCGGCCCGTCTGTGGATAACCGCCCCAGGCCTAGTGGGTTGTCCACAGTTTCCTTACTGGGTGCGGGTTGGGTCTTGTCGCACCGCTTGGCGGTGGCTTAGCGTGGCGGTCATGGGCTTGCAGGAGTATTTCGCACAACTTAGCCGAGGTGTTGACCTCGTAGCCGAGTGCTCAGGGCTATCTGCCCCGGACCTTGAAAAGATAGGGGCCAGCACACAGGATGCCGCCGAGCTTATAAGCCTGCACACCATCTACTTCGGCCCCACACCCTACACAGGCAAGCAACGCTCGGCCGTAAACTCTGCTCGGAGTAACGGGCACGCCCTGAGCACCCTGCACCACATCGAATCCTTTACCCGCCGCGTCAAAGAACAACGAGCCGCATGGAACCTACGCGTAGAGCTATGCGCCACGCCCAGCGAGCAGGTTACTGCGGTAGCTAGGCGCCGGCTGCGTGAAATGCGTGTCCCCCGCACGTATTGCGAGCGCGCGATGCTGCGCCAACACCCCAACGGGCTAGCCACCCTGACCGTGACCGGCAATGGGTTAGATATGGCAGATGCTTTCCGGACTATTGACCACAAGCGGCCAGGGACAAGTTTTATCGCCCGCATGCTCGGCAAAGCAGACGGGGCCCCGGCTGAGCGTACTCGGGTGACGACCATGGCAGTCCTCCAGTTGGAGGACTACGCCACGATCCTGCGCCGCGAAGGCGACGATGTATTAGTACGCACCACCAGTGGGACTGTTGTCACCGGCGCGCAGCTTGTAGAGCGTGCTTGTGCCAACGAGGGTCTTATTACGGTGATAAGCCGGGCACAGGGGCCGGTGGACTTGTACCGCTTTGAGCGCTTCGCATCTGCGAAGCAGCGCACAATGCTCGCAGCAGAGCACCCCACCTGTGCGTGGCCAGGCTGTAAGACCCCGGCAGAGCGAGGACAGTTTCACCATCTCACGCCGTGGAGTCACGGCGGGGAGACTAACGTTGCCAACCTGGTGACCTTGTGTAACTACCACAACGGGGTTAATGAGGATGATCCGAATGCGCCACCACGGCGCGGGCGCCTTACCCGCCAAGGCGGGACAATAGTCTGGCAGCCCCCGCACACCAGCCGTTAAGACAACAAGCCTAACGGCGACTTACCGCACCCCAAAACAAACCCAGCCGAGCCCGCGTGCTCATGCGGTCGATAAAGATCCAGCGGGCAGGCCCGGTGGGGAAACCAACAATGAGCAGGACTATGACTGTGGGGTTACCCTCTTGTTGTGGACACCTAAACTAGCGGGACCACGTGGTCTTGCGGAAGGATGTTCATATGGGACAACGACGTCGATTCACCGAGGAGTATCGCCGTGATGCGGCCAGCATCGTTAT
>NZ_VXKK01000027.1 GCF_008693105.1 Corynebacterium flavescens | reverse complement strand
CCTAAAACGCGGTATTGGCCGGCTTTCGGGCGTTTATATTCCGTCAGGGAATATAAAACCGGCATTTATACATACTTACCAGTGCAAAGAGCAAAATCCAGACACACTTCCTGCTCCTTAGCCCTCGGAAGAGCCACAAACCCCAAAACCGAACCCCCCAAAAACGCCGAAACCCCGCCGAAGCGGGGTATGGCTTACTCGTTGCGAGTAAGTGAGACTAGGCAGCTGCCGGAGCGTTAACGTCAGTAGGCAGTGCAGCCTTCGCGGCCTCACAGAGGGCGGAGAAGGTCTCGAAGTCATTGACGGCCAGCTCAGCGAGCATCTTACGGTCAACCTCGATCTCGGCCAGGCGCAGGCCGTGGATGAGGCGGTTGTAGGTGATGTCATTCATGCGAGCAGCGGCGTTGATGCGCTGGATCCACAGCTTACGGAACTCCGACTTACGGGCGCGACGATCGCGGTAAGCGTAAGTCATGGAGTGCAGCCACTGTTCCTTGGCCTTACGGTAGAGGCGGGAACGCTGTCCGCGGTAGCCCTTAGCGGACTTCAAAATCGCGCGGCGCTTCTTCTTTGCGTTAACTGAGCGCTTGACACGTGCCACAGTAATACTTCCTTAAAACTAGATACGGGGTATGGAGATGTGAATACGGCGCGGCGCTACTAGGCGCGACCGAGGAGGCGCTTGACGCGCTTGGTGTCAGCAGGAGCAACATCGGTAGTGCCCTTGAGACGACGGGTCTGCTTGGAGGGCTTGCCTTCCAGCAGGTGGCGGCGGCCGGCCTGCTCGCGGCGAAGCTTGCCGGAACCGGTTACCTTGATCCGCTTAGCGGTGCCCTTGTGGGTCTTCTGCTTCATGAGATTTAAGTCCTTAAAATACTAAAGTGGAACTTGGTCTACTTCTTGCCCTTGCGGACTGGTCCCAAAACCATGGTCATGTTGCGGCCATCCTGCTTGGGGCGAGCCTCAACGTTGCCGTACTCAGCAACATCGTTGGCCAGACGCTCCAACAGGCGGAAGCCCAGTTCCGGCCGAGATTGCTCGCGGCCGCGGAACATGATGGTGACCTTAACCTTGGAACCTTTCTCCAGGAAGCGAACTACGTTGCCCTTCTTGGTCTCATAATCATGATCATCAATCTTCGGACGGAACTTCTGTTCCTTCACCACAGTCTGTTGCTGGTTCTTACGGGACTCGCGGGCCTTCTGGGCCTGCTCGTACTTGAACTTTCCAAAGTCCATGATTTTGGCCACCGGCGGCTTGGCGTTCGGTGCAACCTCGACCAGATCTAGATCTGCTTCATAAGCAAGCTTGCGGGCGTCATCGGTACGAACGATGCCCACCTGTTCACCACCCGGGCCTACAAGACGGACCTCGGGTACTCGGATGCGCTCATTAATGCGAGCTTCAGCGCTGATTGTGGTTCTCCTCGATTATGGGTTAATAGTTCGCCTACCGAGACCACGCACGAAGAAAATCCCGGTCTGCATCAGCAGCCGGGAGCTCTCACAAAAGAAACTAGTACTAACTAGTGACCTTTTACCTTTAGCCAGCTAAGGCGGCATCAGGTGGGAGAAACTCCGCTTGTGTCCCGCAACCTCCTGAAGAAGGCGCTACGGGCGGTAGTGAGGACTACAGTAGCAGCTTTGCATTGACGTTCCAAATCACGCTCTGGATGATCCACTCATCTAGCACGATTCCACTGGATCAAGCTCGCCTGCCGCTACGGCCGAATCAACAAGGGCGGGTATCCGCGCCGCGGCCTTGTTCAAGACTTCTACCGCGCGCCCATAAGACGCTTCCTCGCTGGTGCCCTCTATACCAACGCCTCCGCTATCTTCTTCACCATCTTCACTACCGTTTTCATTCTGAGTAGTCACGATGGCAACACCAATACTTCCCTCCCCCAACTCAAGGCTCCCGATCTGTCGTTGGGTATAAATACCAGTGTCTTCGTCCAAGTCCCATCCGCCTTTGACATGGGTCCCTTGCAGCTCCGCGAGCCCATAGGACTGCCAGTCCACGAGGTTCGACATCGCGTCATAGACATTATGGGAACCGGCGATGCAGCGCAGGTGCGCGGCAAAAGGAGCTTGTTCCCGCAGCGGCCACGTGGCATAACCAAAGGAGACGTCCCCATAATCGTCGGGCGATTGCCACTGGACGCGCGAATCCCCCTCCGCCAAAACCTCGTCGATGGCAGCCGTGGCATTATCTTCACTCCACTTGACTTGGGACCACAGTGCATAAGCTGCGTCGTTATCAGATTGCTCGATGGCCAGATTTACTAGTTCCGGCGATGCCCCATCCCGCAAGGCCGCGATAGCTATCGGGACCTTGATGGTTGACCAGGCCGGCCCCTCGCCGGCTACTCCTGCGGAAGATGTTTGAGAAGCCCCGCTCACCGCGATTCCTACTTCCCCGGGGAAATCCTCCTCAAGTTCCGATACCAAAGCGCCGAGTTGGCCAGCAAGATCCGTGCGGGATTCGCTGCTTTCCGACGCCGCCCCCAGGTCCCCGGCAGAACTTGCCGAGTCCTTGACGTCATCGTTGGCGGAGTCCCCACAACCCGCAGCAAGCGCGCCTGCAAGCACCAGGCCCGGGGCCAAACGGCCGTGGCGCTCCCAGTTCGACGTTGGTGGCCTTTTCTGCATAAACCCTTCGTGCATTTTCCGCCTAGAGCAGTTCTTTGAGGAACTGGCCAGTATAAGAACCGGCAACGGCTGCGACATCCTCGGGAGTGCCCTTGGCCACGACCGTTCCGCCGCCAGAACCACCCTCAGGCCCCATATCTACTATCCAGTCCGCAGCCTTGATGACGTCGAGGTTGTGCTCGATCACGATGACGGAGTTGCCCTTGTCCACTAGGCCCTGGATGACGAGCATCAGCTTGCGGATGTCCTCAAAGTGCAGGCCGGTGGTCGGCTCATCCAGGATGTAGACCGTACGCCCATTGGTGCGTTTTTGTAGCTCCGCCGCGAGTTTTACGCGTTGCGCCTCACCGCCGGACAGCGTGGTTGCGGCCTGCCCTAGACGGACATATCCCAGGCCCACCTCGACCAGCGTGGCCAGGTAGCGGTGGATGGAGGTGATGGGCTCGAAGAAATCGGCCGCCTCGGAGATGGGCATCTCTAGAACCTCGGCGATGTTCTTCCCCTTGTACAAGACCTCCAGGGTCTCCCGGTTATAGCGTGCACCGTGGCAGACCTCGCAGGGGACGTAGACGTCAGGAAGGAAGTTCATCTCAATCTTGATCGTTCCATCTCCGTGACAGGCCTCGCAACGACCGCCCTTGACGTTGAAGGAGAACCTTCCGGGCTTGTAGCCGCGGACCTTCGCCTCCTGAGTCTCGGCGAAGAGGTTACGGATCTTGTCAAACACACCTGTATAAGTGGCCGGGTTGGAACGCGGAGTGCGGCCGATGGGACTCTGATCCACCTGGACAAGCTTGTCCAGGTGCTCGATTCCTTCGACCCGCTTAGCTCTGCCCGGAACCTGACGCGCCCGATTGAGCTTGTTAGCCAAAGTCTTAGCCAAGATCTGATTGACCACGGTGGACTTACCGGAACCAGAGACGCCTGTGACACACACGAGGACACCCAGCGGAATCTCCACGTCAATATTGTGCAGGTTGTTCTCACGCGCGCCTACGACTTTGAGGACGCGCGCCTTGTCAATCTTGCGCCGCTTGTCCGGAACGCCGAGGGACTTGCGCCCCGATAGATACTGCCCAGTCAGGGATTCAGGGACATCTTCCACGCCCTTGGGAGGACCTTGGTAGACAATTTCCCCGCCGTACTCCCCCGCGCGCGGGCCAACATCCACCAGCCAATCGGCCTGGCGGATAGTTTCCTCATCATGCTCGACCACAATGAGGGTATTGCCAATATCACGCAGCTTCTGCAGCGTAGTGATAAGGCGCTGGTTATCGCGCTGGTGTAGGCCGATGGAGGGCTCGTCCAATACGTAGAGCACCCCAGCCAGCCCGGAACCAATCTGGGTAGCGAGGCGGATGCGCTGGGCCTCGCCGCCGGACAGCGTGGAGGCACCACGGTTCAACGTGAGATAGCTCAGCCCCACATCAAGCAAGAAACGCAGGCGGGCCTGCACCTCCTTGAGCACCGCGCCAGCGATGATCTCCTCGCGGTGGCCTAGCTGCAGGGTCTGCAGGAACGCCGCGGCTTCATCGATGGAAAGGGCACACAGGCCGGCGATGGATTGCTCCCCATGCGAGGAAGACGCGAGGCGGACCGCTAGAATCTCCGGCTTGAGCCGCGTTCCCCCGCAGGTTGGGCAGGGCACGCGCCGCATGTATTGCAGCAGGCGGTCTTTCTGCGAATCTGAGTCTGCGGTCTCAATCTTGCGCTCCAAAAAGCCCACTGCTCCCTCGAAAGGAGCAGTCCAGTTGCGCTGCCTGCCGTAGCGATTCTTATAACGAACCTGTACTTCAGTATCCGTTCCATAAATGAGGGCATGGCGCTGTTCCTCATTGAGCTCGCTGACAGGCGCATGCGCATCGAAGCCCAACGTTGATGCCAGGCCCTCGACGAGCTTGACAAAGTAACGCGAGTTCGGGCTCGAGTGCCAGGGCTGGATGGCATCCACGGCCGGCGCATCCGGATCCGGGATCAATAGCTCTACGTCTACCTCGAGGCGCGTGCCCAGCCCGTCACAGGCCGGGCAGGAGCCGAAGGGCGAGTTGAAGGAGAAGGCGCGGGGCTCGTACTCCTCAATCGCCAGAGCGTGCCCATTGGGGCAGGCCGCCTTCTCCGAGTAAGTATGAGTCAGCTCCGGATTATCCACGAAGTCAATGGTCACTAGCCCATCTGCCAGGCGCAGCGCGGTCTCAACTGAATCCGTCAGGCGCTGCTTCTGTGAGGCTTTTACCTGCAGGCGGTCGACGATCACATCGATGTTGTGCTTAACCTGCTTCTTGAGCTTCGGCGGCTCCGCGAGTTGATACATCTCACCGTCCACCCGCACGCGGGAATAGCCCTGCGCGGATAGGTCGGAAAAGAGGTCCACGAACTCACCCTTGCGCTTGCGCACCACCGGGGCGAGAACCTGGAACTTGAGCTTCTCAGCCTGGCTCAAGACCGTGTCCACAATCTGTTGCGGGGTCTGGCGCTCGATAACCGCATCACACACCGGGCAATGGGGTGTTCCTGCACGCGAGAACAACAAGCGGAGATAGTCATAGATCTCCGTGATGGTTCCGACGGTGGAACGAGGATTGTGGTTGGTGGACTTTTGGTCGATGGACACCGCTGGGGAGAGTCCGTCGATGAACTCGACGTCGGGCTTGTCCATCTGCCCCAAGAACATGCGGGCATAGGAGCTCAAGGACTCCACATAGCGGCGCTGTCCCTCGGCGAAGATCGTGTCAAAGGCCAGCGATGATTTCCCTGAACCCGATAGCCCTGTAAACACGACCATTTTATCGCGGGGTAGGTCTACGTCCACGCCCTTGAGGTTGTGCTCACGCGCTCCGCGTACGACCAGACGGTCTGCCACTGTTTGTGCCTCCAACGATTAAGAAAATGTCTCGCTACGAATGTACCCGTAGGCTTAGACACATGACCAACGCACTTTCCTTGCACCACATTTCCGTCTCCGAGATGGACAATAACTGCTATCTCCTCAGCGATGGTTCCGAAGGCCTGCTTGTCGACGCCGCAGCTGACGCCCCAGCCATTCTTGCGCTCGCCGAAGAAGTCGGTGTGCCCATCACCAAGGTGGTCACGACGCATCGCCATTGGGACCACGTGCGCGCCCTGCCCGAGGTTCTCGCGGCAACGGGGGCACGCCACTATGCTTCCTTCCTTGACGCCCCGGCGCTTCCCTCGCCCGTCGACGTCGAATTGCACCATGGGGACACCATCGAGTTCGGCGAGCACACCCTTCCGGTGACAATCCTGCGCGGCCACACTCCAGGAGGTGTGGCCCTCACCGCCGTCATTGATGAGGTGGACAACCTATTTGTGGGAGATAGCCTCTTCCCCGGAGGCCTGGGCAAGACATCTTCAGAAGGAGACTTCGTCCGCCTCTACAAAGACGTGACGGAACGCATCTTCGATGTTTATCCGGACTCGGCAGTGGTGTGGCCCGGACACGGCGCCTCGACCACCCTTGGTCAGGAAAGGCCCAAGCTCGGGCAGTGGTGGGACAGGCGCTGGTAAACCCTCCAGCCGGCATTCCGCGATACGCCCGCACGCTATTCCAAGATGCGTATACTGGTGTGTTGCGAATTACTTCCACTTCTAAGGAGCACTTATGATCCGCAAGATTGCCCGTCCGATGTTGGCATCGGTATTCGTCTATGACGGAGTGGACACGCTCCGCAATGCCAGTGAGCATGTCGAGGAAACGGAGACTGCACTCTCCCAAGTTCGCTCCGTGGTTCCCTCCCAGTACGCGAGCTACGTCCCTAACGATCCTGAGATCGTCACCCGTGCACTCGGTGGCGCCAAGGTTGGTGCCGGAAGCCTCCTCGCTCTTGGTAAGGCTCCGCGCATCTCAGCAGCCGTACTGGCGCTGAGCAGCCTACCCTCTCTCCTCGGACGCAACGCCTTCTGGGCAGACGGCTCCGCAGAGGAGAAGGCCAACCGGCGTAACGGCTTCCTTACCAACACCGCTTTGCTCGGCGCCCTGTTCATCGCCACCCAGGATCGTGGCGGTAAGCCTTCGCTTGCCTGGCGCGCCCGCAAGGCCGGTGAAAAGACCAACGCCAAGATCGCGCAGGCGCTGCCCACCAAGTCGGAGTCCCAGAAGCTTGCGGATAATGTCTCCGACCGTGCCAGCGAGTTCTCCTCTAAGGCCAGCGATTGGCTGGGAGATACCACCGCGAAGGCTGAGGCCTATGTCGATGACAACAAGGATGATTGGCAAGAAACCGGCCGCAGCCTCATCGATACCGCTAAGTCCTACGTCGAAGACGCCGTTGAGTACTTCGACAACAACAAGGATGAATGGCTAGAGAAGGCGCAGGACAACGCCGCAGTGGCCCGCAAGGGCGCAGTCAAGGCTGCGGCCAAGGCCCAAGACCGTGCCGCTTCCGCGCTCGAATCTGTAGAGTCCATCGACGGCAAGCGCGCCGCGAAGAAAGCTTCCAAGCACGCTAAGAAGCTACAAAAGCAGGCCGCGAAGAAGATTGACAAGGCCTATAAGAAGTATGGAGACCGCTTTTAATTAACGCTCGAGAAGCTTCCTCTAAGTGAGCCTCTAGAAAACACTGCGCACACGCGCTTATTCACCTTTCAACGGCCCAGCTAGTATGCTGGGCCGTTGTTCTTTTCCCGATCCTTTAAGGCTGCCAGCTGGCAAGCTCTCCGCCCCAAAAGTACTTAAGGAGACTAATGAGCCCTACCAAAGATGAGACTGCTCCTGAGGCCACACCAGTAATCGGCGCAGACCCACGAAACGAAATCGCCGCAGAACAAGCCTACGTCGATGGCCTTTTTCTTCGCCTCGATGAGGAGGTCGCCACCGCACACGAGCGCCTTGATGCCGTACAGGCAGAGGTAGACCCGAGCACTCCAGATGCTGATGCACTGGTGCGCCGCGAGACGGAGTATCACGGGCTCCAGGCCAAACTTGACCGCTTAAACCTCGCACAGTTGGGCTTGGTCTTCGGCCGCATCGACATCGATGCACCGGGAGATAATCCCACTCCTGATGGTCTTGACCGCCGCTACATCGGCCGCATGGGCCTTGACGCGCGTGAGGATAACTACCGCACCCTGCTTTTGGACTGGCGCGCACCGATGGCTCGGCCTTTCTACCTTGCCACGACTGCCCATCCGGAAGGCGTCGTCGTCCGGCGTCACCTGCGTACCCACGGTCGCACGGTCACAGACGTCAACGACGAGGTTCTCTCAGGGGCCGCCACTGGGATTGAGCGCGCGGGCGTCGCCAGCGAGTCTGCGCTACATCACGCCATGCAACAGGCCCGCACAGGGCACATGGGCTCCATCGTGGAGACCATTCAACGCGAACAAGACGAAATCATCCGTGACAACAACCGTGGCGTCATGGTCGTCGAGGGTGGGCCGGGAACCGGCAAGACTGCCGTCGCCCTCCACCGCGTGGCTTACTTGCTCTATACCCACCGTGATTATCTCTCCACGGCCGGTGTACTCATCCTAGGTCCCAACTCGACCTTCTTGGACTACATCTCCCGCGTCCTGCCCGAACTCGGTGAGACTGGAGTCGTGCTTTCCACCTTGGGAAACCTCTTCCCTGGCGTGACTCCCACCTCCACAGAAACCATCGATGCACGTGAAATCAAGGGCTCTGAGGCAATGGTGGATATCCTGCGCAACGCTGTTCGTGCCTACCAGGTACTCCCCGGCACCGAACTGACGCTGAGCATCGAGCAGCTCGAGCTCACCGTGACCCCCAATATGGTCAAGGCTGCTCGGACTCGTGCACGGCGCTCGCGCAGGCCGCACAACGACGCCAGGCTTGTTTTCTCCGAGCACCTAGTGGAATCGCTCGCGCAGGCTCTCGCGGACAAAATTGGCGCCGATCCTCTTGGGGGAAGCAACCTCTTATCCCGGGCCGACGTCGACCAGCTCCACGACGACCTCGCGGAGGATGCCTCGGTGCGCGCAGCCATAGATAGCTGGTGGCCGGAGCTCGACCCCCAGGAAGTGTTGGCGGAGTTGCTGGGCTCGCGAGAGCGCATAGCTGTGGCAGCGCAGGACTATGATGATGAGACTCAGCAGGGCCTGTATCGCGATGTCGGAGAAGCGTGGAGCGACTCCGATGCCGCACTGCTCGACGAGCTGGCGGAGATCATTGGTATGCCCGACCCCGATTCCGTAGCCGCCTCGGAGAAGGCTTCCTGGCGCGAGCAAATCGCGGAAGCCGAAAACGCCCTCGACATCCTCGCCTCATCAGACTCAACCGACAACGATGATGACATGTTCGAGGCCGAGATCCTCTCCGCGCACGATGTGATCGACGCCGAAACCCTCGCCCGCCGTCAAGAGGTCGGCGATAGGCGGAGCACGGCGCAGCGCGCCCGTGCGGACCACACATGGGCCTACGGCCACGTCATCGTCGATGAGGCCCAGGAGCTCACGCCCATGGAGTGGCGCATGCTCTTCCGGCGTAGTCCATCTCGGTGGATGACCTTGGTGGGCGATCCCGCGCAGACTGGCTCGCCTGCGGGGGTGGATGACTGGGCTCAAAGCTTGGAGCCTTTCGTTGGCCAGCGCTTCCGCCACCATCACCTCAGCGTAAACTACCGCACGCCGCGTCCGATAGCCCAGCTTGCCGAGGCTGTGCTGAAGGAAATCAATCCTGAAGCCGAGGCGGCAGCCGCCATCCGTGATGGCGAAGCGGTCACCCGGCTCAGTCATGCGCAGGCGCAAGCGGATGACTTCGACCTCACTCCGGGAACGACGCACACCGCCGATGGCCGCTTGCGCGCAGTCGTCACCAGCGAAAATGTGGAGGAGATCAAGGGCCTCGAGTTCGACCATGTCGTGGTGATAGATCCGGAACAGATCGTCGCCGCATCTCCCCAGGGATTGCAGAATCTCTACGTTGCTCTTACCCGCGCTACCCAGACCCTAACTCTAATAGGTGCACTCCCCGGCTTTCTTCGAGCCGCGTTGGGCTGACGTAGTCTGGGCGCATGGGTATCGCAGACATAGCGCGCAAGGCAGAGAAAGCATTCAACACCACAGTCCTGCGCCGCAGTGCACGGCGGGGATGGGTGCCGCAGGTCCTGGGCTACATGGGCTATGGCAATAGCGAGTCCGTGCACGTGCTGGCGCGCGTGCTCATGCACAATCCGCACGATGATTCCGAAGAAGGCAAAGACACTGGCTGGGCGCAGCGCGGTTACAGGCAGTTTCTCACCATTCAGGTGCCGAACTTACCAGTAGAGGTCACCGTCGGCGCCTGCACTGTGCGGGGTCGCACCGATGCCAATGGATACATCGACATTATGGCCCGCCACCACGGCCTGGAGTCAGGATGGCACAAGGCCCGGATAGAGGTCCGTGGCGCCCAGCCGATAGAAACGCAGGTTCTTATCGTCGATCCGGCGACGCCGGTGGGAATAGTCAGCGATGTTGATGACACGGTGTTGGTAACGTGGCTTCCGCGCGCGCTGACTGCGGCGTGGAACTCGTGGGTGAAAAAGACCGATACTCGCCAGCCCGTGCGGGAGATGGCAGTTTTTTATGCACACTTACGCCGTACCTATCCCGAGGCGCCGTTCTTCTATTTGTCCACCGGCGCATGGAATACCTACGATGCCTTGGTGCGCTTTCTGCGCCACCACGGTTTTCCCCTCGGCCCCATGCTCCTCACGGACTGGGGTCCTACTCCCACCGGGCTCTTTCGCAACGGCCAAGAGCATAAGCGGGTGCAGCTGCGTAATCTCTTTATTAGCTACCCAAATACTCGTTGGATTCTCATCGGCGATGACGGCCAGCATGATCCCCTGACCTATGCCGATGCTGCCACGGAGCATCCGGATCGTGTGCTGTGCGTGGCCATTCGCAACCTGAGCGCGCAAGAACAGATTCTCTCACACGGCTCCCCCACCCCACTGGCGCATGTCGGTCCAGAGCGCTACTTCGACATACCTCTCATTCAAGGCGCCGATGGATCAGAATTAGCGGCGGCCTTTCGGTCACGTATAGAGGGAGAATACCCAAACAATACTGCCGGAAAAGGCCGCCGCTAATACAGAAGGCGCGCTACGCGTTTAGTTCACGGTGTGAACGATCATGACGTCACAGTCAGACTGACGGGCAACATCGGCCGGAACTGAGCCAAGGAGGCGTCCGGTAAGGGAGTTGATTCCGCGGTTACCAACTACGAGCAGGTCTGCATCGTAGTCATTGACGATGGACATGAGAGCCTGGACGGGGGTTCCGGGGCGCACGGTGGTCTCAATCTTGGAGACACCGAACTTCTCCGCATGTGCCCTGCCGGCCTCGAGGTTGGCCTCTGCCTTATCATCACCCAAGATCGTCACGGAATCCTGGCGCAAGGTCTTCGAAGCCTGCTCCTGATTCTCGTAGTAGGCACAACCAATGATCAAGGTGGCATCGAAGGCGGCCGCAATCTTCGCGGCGTGCTCGACCGCCAAAAGGGAGGACTTCGATCCGTCGGTACCGACAACGATCTTATTGTAATCGCTCATGATGACCTTTCTGTAGGGCTTATACCCAGAATAGAGTTGAAGCTAAAACTGTCGCAGGTACTAGTCTAACAACCTCCCAGGCTCAGCGGGCCTGCGAAGTGTTGACTACCACCACATCCACTTTAGATTTATGTGTTAGTTCTGTGGGAACAGAACCAAATACTCGCCCATGCATGGAATTAAGACCCTTATTGCCCACCACGAGGAGGTCGACATCGTGGGCCTTTGCCACCTCAAGCAAAGCGTGGACGGGGTCGCCGGACTTGCTGATGATCTCGATGCTCTCCGCGCCTTCTTCCTTGGCCACCGCGGCAGCCTTATCCAAGTAGGACTCCGCCATTTCCTCGCTAACAACAGGCAGGCGGGCCCCCTGGGAGTTCGGGGCACCTAACAAGGAGCCGGCGTGATCGTAGAAAGCCGAAACGATAAGCAGCTTAGCCCCGTAGACGCGAGCCAGCGAGGCCGCAGCCTGGACTGCCTTCATCGAGGTCTCTGAACCGTCTGTACCGACGGCAATGACGCTATAGTTAAGCATTCTTCTCCTCACCAGCTAGCCACTTATTCCACCACAACGAGGTGGTGGCCACGCTTGCCTGTTACTCGGGTTTCTTCTTCACTGCGCATCCCCTTGAGGGGGTGGGACTTTCACCATTATAGGCAAGACCGCCCTTCCGAGCCGAGACCGCGCCAGGCTAAATCCCTGCCTCCCGTAGACCGCGCAATTCCTTCTTCAGATCCATGACCTCATCGCGCAGACGCCCGGCTAGTTCGAACTTGAGATCGCGGGCGGCCTCACCCATCTGGGCCGTGAGGTCGTCGATAAGCGCCTGTACCTCATCCGCCGCCATCGTGGACACGTCCGGGCGGTCGAGCAACGCAGCCGGATCCCCAGGGGCAGCCTCCTCGGAGCTGTTTTCCTGTACTTGATCTAGGATATCGGCGATCTTCTTCCGTAGTGGCTGTGGGTCGATGCCATGTTCCTTGTTATAGGAGATCTGCTTCTCGCGGCGCCTCTCCGTCTCGTCGATGGCCTGTTCCATCGAGTCCGTAATCTTATCGGCGTACATGATGACCTCGCCGGAGACGTTACGGGCAGCACGTCCAATGGTCTGGATGAGGGACTTCGTCGATCTCAAGAATCCCTCCTTGTCTGCATCGAGGATGGTCACGAGGGAGACTTCCGGCAGGTCTAGACCCTCGCGCAAGAGGTTGATACCGACGAGGACATCGAACTCTCCTAGCCGCAGCTGCCGCAACAGCTCCACGCGCTGCAGAGTGTCGATATCCGAATGCAGGTAACGCACCTTGATGCCATGCTCAAGCAGATAGTCTGTTAAATCCTCTGCCATGCGCTTTGTCAGTGTGGTCACGAGTGTGCGCTCATGCTTGGCGACGCGCTCTTTTACCTCACCGATCAAATCATCTATCTGGCCCTTGGTGGGTTTGACGGTCACCTTCGGATCCACCAGACCCGTCGGACGGATGACCTGCTCAACAAACTCTCCGCCCGAAGCATTGAGCTCGAAATCACCCGGGGTGGCGGACATATAAACCGTCTGTCCCACCCTTTCCTCGAACTCGTCGAAGGTCAGCGGCCGGTTATCCACCGCCGAGGGGAGCCGGAAGCCAAACTCGACGAGGTTACGCTTACGGGACATATCTCCCTCGAACATGCCGCCAATCTGCGGGACCGTGACGTGAGACTCGTCGATGATGGTGAGGAAGTCCTCTGGGAAATAATCCAGCAGCGTGGCCGGCGCGGACCCAGCCGGGCGCCCATCAATGTGCCGCGAGTAATTCTCAATGCCGGAGCAGAAGCCGACCTGTTCTATCATCTCGAGATCGTACTCGGTACGCATGCGCAGGCGCTGGGCCTCCAGCAGCTTGCCACGGTTTTCCAGATCGCTCAGGCGCTCAGCCAGCTCCGCCTTAATGTCAGCGACCGCCTTTTCCATCCTCTCTGGGCCAGCCACGTAGTGCGTGGCCGGGAAGATCCGCACTTCGCTGACGCGCTCAAGGACATCCCCGGTTAAGGGATGGATGTAATAGAGCTCATCCACCTCGTCACCGAAGAACTCGATGCGCACCGCCCGCTCCTCATAGGCGGGAATGATGTCTACGGTGTCCCCCTTCACGCGGAAGGTACCGCGAGTGAAGCCCACGTCATTGCGTTCATATTGGATATCCACCAGAAGCCGCAGGAAACGATCGCGGTCTATCTCCTCGCCCTCCTCCAACACGACAGAGCGGTCGAGGTAGGACTGTGGGGTACCCAGGCCATAGATGCACGAAACGGAAGAAACAACCACCACGTCGCGCCGTGAGAGCAACGAAGATGTTGCGGAGTGACGCAGCCGCTCGACGTCTTCGTTGATGGAAGAGTCTTTCTCGATGTAAGTATCCGTCTGCGCGATATAGGCCTCAGGCTGGTAGTAGTCGTAATAAGAGACGAAGTACTCGACGGCGTTGTGCGGCAGCAGCTGGCGCAACTCGTTTGCCAGCTGGGCAGCCAAGGTCTTGTTGGGGGCCATCACCAGAGTCGGTCGCTGCTGTTTTTCAATCAGCCAGGCGGCCGTGGCCGACTTACCGGTACCCGTGGCACCCATGAGAACCACGTCCGACTCCCCGCGATTCAAACGCTCATCCAGCTCAGCGATTGCCTGCGGCTGGTCACCGGCCGGTTGATAGTCGGACTCGACCTTAAACTCCGCGGTGCTGCGCTCGATGGCGCCCACAGGACGGTGCTCGGACTGGGGCAAGATGGGGTGTTCAGCTGCAAAAGCCATAGCCGCCAGTCTAGAACTTTTTGTACTATCGCGACATCAGGGGGTGAGCGCGGCAAGTCCTTCTATGGGTTTAGGCCCAGCGCTTTTCGATGGCGCCTGCTACCTCGGCGACCTGCGGTGCAAGCTGGCTTAAGGTCCCGTTGTTATCGATCACGTAGTCTGCGGCGCCAAGACGCACCTCGTCCGACACCTGGGCTGCTATCCGCGCCCTAGCATCGGCCTCATCCAAACCGCGTGAATCCACCAGACGCGCAATGCGGGTGTCCTTATCTACGTCGACAACGATGACGGCATCCATACCGGTGTGCAGACCCTTGTCCACCAACAGGGGCATATCGTAGACAACGTAGGGCTCGCCCGCTGCGCGAGCGGCCGCGAAGCGCCACTGTGTTTCTTCCTCGATTGCCGGATGAGTGATGGAGTTCAGCACCTGCGTGTGCTCCGC
Source organism: Corynebacterium flavescens (assembly GCF_008693105.1). Taxonomy (GTDB): domain Bacteria; phylum Actinomycetota; class Actinomycetes; order Mycobacteriales; family Mycobacteriaceae; genus Corynebacterium; species Corynebacterium flavescens. The sequence goes on along the minus strand of NZ_VXKK01000027.1, from coordinate 6,499 downwards.
GTCAGCAAAGGCCCGCTGTGCCAGCAAGGAACGCCGCAACGTTCCATCTTCGGCGAGAATATCCTCGCCGAAAGCCTCCACCAGCCTGGCTAGGGCCGGCTGCCCCGGCTTCACGATCTCGCGCGCGATGGCATCCGCGTCCACCACCTGCCATCCGTGCTGTGCCAAGAGTGCAGCCACGGTGGATTTCCCGCTGCCAATACCTCCAGTAAGGCCTATCAATCTCATGCCCCACAGAGTACGTCATCGCACACTCGAGAATAATAAATTGCCTCTAAACAAGCAGAAGGAGAAAACAACAAAATACCCCCTGTAGGTACCTTCCCAAGTAGAGGAGAGCACCCACAGGGGGCAATAAAGCACACTGCGCTAAATAGGCAGGGACTGCCTATCTATGACGCATGGTGATTCCTAGTTGCCGGCGAGCTTGTCACGCAATGCGGCGAGCTGCTCGTCAGAAGCCAGGGAGCCGCCAACCTCAGCCGGGGCCTCGGATGCCGGAGCAGCATCGGAGGACTCGGAGGAGTACTTGGAGGACTCTGCGGCCTCAGCAGCCTCAGCTGCTGCGGCACGGTTGCGCTCGATCTGAGCGGTGTGCAGGTTGAAGCGACGCTCGGACTCGGCGTAGCGAGCCTCCCAAGCCTGACGCTGCTCGTCGAAGCCCTCGAGCCACTCGTTGGTCTCTGCGTCGAAGCCCTCGGGGAAGACGTAGTTGCCCTGCTCATCGTAGGAGTCAGCCATGCCGTACTTGGAAGGATCGAACTCATCCGAGTAATCCTCATCAGCCTGCTTGACGGACAGCGAGATGCGGCGACGCTCGAGATCGATGTCGATGACCTTGACCATAACTTCCTGGCCAACGGAAACAACCTGATCCGGAACCTCGACGTGGCGCTGAGCCAGCTCGGAGATGTGGACGAGACCCTCGATGCCCTCTTCGACGCGAACGAAGGCGCCGAAAGGAACGAGCTTGGTGACCTTGCCCGGGACGATCTGGCCCACAGCGTGGGTGCGGGCGAATACGCGCCACGGATCTTCCTGGGTGGCCTTCAGCGACAGCGAAACGCGCTCGCGGTCGAGATCGACGTCGAGCACCTCAACGGTGACCTCGTCACCGACGGTGACAACCTCAGAGGGGTGATCGATGTGCTTCCAGGACAGCTCGGAAACGTGAACCAAGCCGTCGACGCCGCCGAGGTCCACGAAGGCACCGAAGTTGACGATGGAGGACACGACGCCCTTGCGGACCTGGCCCTTCTGCAGCTGGTGCAGGAACTCGGAGCGAACCTCAGACTGGGTCTGCTCGAGGAAGGCACGGCGGGAAAGAACAACGTTGTTGCGCTGCTTGTCGAGCTCGATGATCTTTGCTTCCAGCTCCTGGCCGATGTACGGCTCCAGGTCGCGGACACGACGCATCTCAACGAGGGAAGCAGGCAGGAATCCACGCAGGCCGATGTCCAGGATAAGACCACCCTTGACGACCTCGATGACGGTACCGGTAACGGGCTCGTCCTTGGCCTGCAGCTCCTCGATGGCGCCCCAGGCACGCTCGTACTGAGCGCGCTTCTTCGACAGGATCAGGCGACCTTCCTTGTCCTCCTTGGTGAGGACAAGTGCGTCGATCTGATCGCCGACCTCGACGACCTCATCCGGGTCGACGTCATGCTTGATGGAAAGCTCGCGAGACGGGATGACGCCTTCGGTCTTGTAACCGATGTCGAGCAAAACCTCGTCGTGGTCAACCTTGACCACGGTGCCCTCGACGATGTCACCATCGTTGAAGTACTTGATGGTGGCGTCAACGGCTGCGAGGAAGTCCTCTGCGGTTCCGATATCGTTGATCGCAACCTGAGGGGTGTTAGAAGTTGGCATATGAAAAAATGCTCCGAATGTGATGTAGGAGATCGTATGTGGACAGTTACGCGTCTCTCGATCATTCCCAGTTCACGGGCACAAAAAGGCCGCCAGAACCGCGGGAACTCGATCCCGCCCCGTGCGCGATAAAGACTCTCCTACAAAAGCCTAGTACCGACCGAAGCACAGACACGCTTGCATTACACTACATTAACCCAGCTTAAAGGGCAAATATTCCCCTGCGTCTTTGGAGCCCCATTGAGAGAGGTAGGTTAATTCTCATGCCCACCCCATCACAGGCCAACGAGCGCTTCTGGGACGCGGACTCCGCCTCCTATCACTTGAGCCACCCAGACTACCTCGCTGACTTCTATTGGTGTCCGGAGATGCTGCACGAGAAGGATGCGCATCTGCTCGGTGATACCACAGGCAAACGCATCCTTGAGGTGGGATGCGGCTCAGCCGCCTGCACTCGCTGGCTACACGGTCGCTCAGCTTTGGCACTGGGATTCGATATCTCTCGGTCCATGCTCGGCCATGCCGCAACGCGGAAGCAAAGCCCTGATCTCCCCCTCGTGCAGGCCGATGTGCTCAATATTCCCCTCGCCAGCAACTCCTTCGATATTGCATTCTCCGCCTTTGGAGCCCTGCCCTTCGTCCAAGACATAGACCACGCTCTGGCCGAGATTTCCCGGGTGACGCGGCCAGGTGGAAGGTTTGTATTCTCGGTCAACCACCCCATGCGGTGGATCTTTCCTGATGATCCCGGCGAGCTCACCGCCTCGGTGAGCTACTTCGAGCGTTCATATCTCGAGCATGACGACGCAGGGGAGCTAACCTACGCCGAGTTCCATCGCACCCTCGGTGACTGGTTCCGCGCGCTACAGATGCGAGGTTCTTTCCTCATCGAGGACGTTATCGAGCCGGAATGGCCCCCGGAGCTGAGCACCGAATGGGGCCAATGGTCACCGCTGCGCGGGGGCATCTTTCCCGGCACCATCATCTTCTCCTGTACCAACATGAAATAACGTCGTTTCGAGTTCACTCACGTCAAAAGGTTAAGGTGAGTTCCATGTTCTGGGAGAGATTCAAGCTGAGCCTGCGCCGCGCCGTGGCCTGGTGGATAGATGCCTTCTTGGCGGCCGCCGTCATCGTAGTTTTACGTTGGTTGCTACACCTAGCAGGCGTGGAGCTTAACGGCCGAAGCGGTACGATCTACGATATCGTCTCCTTCGCGCTCGTTTTCTACATCTATCGCGTGGGCTTCGAGGCAACGAAGCACACCACACTCGGCAAATGGTCCCTGCGCCTGGAGATCATTGGGCCCCACGGTTGGCGCCCAGCCGCTATTCGCAACAGCTGGGTGCTCCTCACCCTCATCTCGGTGACTGGGCTTCGCTTCGTGGAACCCGTCATCGTCGCCATCCTGGGGGTATCCACGCTCTTGGTTGGAAGGCACCCCTTCGATATGGCCGCCGGAGACCTCGTACTAGAAAAGCTGCCGCCCGAACTGAAGGAAGAATAACACTGGACCGCCTAGTGCGCGGCGGCATCCCAGTTGTCTCCCATGCCCGTCGAAACCTCGAGGGGGACGTCGAGGGTGATGGCCGAGTCCATCTCGCGCTCGAGAATTGCCTTGACTTCCTCGCGCTCACCTGGGGAGACTTCCACCACCAGTTCATCGTGCACCTGCAGCAAGACGCGGGACTTCATCCCTGCGAGAGCCTTGTCCACCCGAATCATGGCAATCTTGATGATATCGGCGGCTGTGCCCTGAATGGGCGCATTAAGCGCGGCCCGCTCAGCGTTCTCTCGCGCCACTCGGTTGTCTGAGTTGAGCTCGGGTAGATAACGGCGGCGCCCAAATACGGTCGAGGTATATCCGTCCTTTCGGGCCTGAACCACAACCTCATCGAGGTACTTCTTCACCCCACCGAAGCGCTCGAAGTAGTTTTCCATGATCTGTTTGGCCTCGCGAGCCGGGATGCCAAGCTGCTGCGAAAGCCCAAAGGCTGAAAGCCCATAGACTAACCCATAGGACATGGCCTTAACACGGCGGCGTAGTTCCGGGGTGACCTCCGTGACCGGGACGTCAAAAACCTTCGATCCGACGTAGTTGTGAAGATCCTCTCCCTCCCGATAGGCCTCAATGAGCCCTGGATCCTTCGAGAGATGGGCCATGACGCGCATCTCGATCTGCGAATAGTCGGCGGTGAGCAGAGTTTCAAAGCCCTTGCCCACCACGAAAGCAGAGCGGATCTGGCGTCCAGCCGCCGTGCGCACGGGAATGTTCTGCAGGTTCGGATCGGTAGAGGATAGACGTCCGGTGGACGCCACCGTCTGATTAAAGGTGGTGTGGATGCGCCCGTCCGGCTGCACCGTTTTAATAAGACCCTCCAGCGTGGTCTTCATCTTCTGAAACTCGCGATGAGCCAGTAGGTGGTCCAAGAAAGGATGCGGGTGCTCGGCGGCGAGCTGCTCTATCTCCTTAGCGGCCGTAGAATATCCCGTCTTTGTCTTCTTAGTCTTGGGCAAGTCCAAGGTTTCGAAGAGCACCGTTTGCAGCTGCTTCGGCGAATTCAGGTTGAGCGAGTCATCGCCGGCAAGCTCGCGGGCTGCTGCTTCTTGCTCGGCGACCTGCTCGATGAAGGCATCCCGCTGAGTCTCCAAAATCTCAACGTCAACGGCGATACCCGTGGCCTCCATGCGCGCAAGGATGGAGACTAGGGGAAGCTCCAGATCGGTGTAGAGCTCGAAGGAATCTATCTCCTGCAGCTCCTGCGTTAGCGCTCCCGCAAGCTCCATGATCGCCGCAGCCTGCTCTAACAGCCCAGTCTCATCAAGCAAGGAGAGCTGATTACCGGCAGTCGGCAGAGTCTTCTGCAGGTGGCGCTGATAGACATCTGCCAGGGCGTAGGTGCGCTGGCCGGGACGCAGCAGGTAGGCGGCGATGGCGGTATCGTGTGCGATGCCGCGCAGGTGCACACCGCGACCAGCAAGCATGTGGAAGGCCGACTTTGCCCCGTGGAAGTACTTCGGCGCGTCAGATTCCAGCCACTGCGCCAGGACCTTGTCATCCTCTGCGGAAAGCTCGCCGAGCTCTAACTGGATCCCTCTAAAACCGCCGTCGACAAGCGCGAGTGCGGAGGCATCCCCCCGCGCGGGCCGGCCGTCACCCTGTACGAATACCGCCACGTTGGCACGGCCAGGCAGCCATTGCGCCAAAGGCTCATCCACTACGGTGATCTCCGAGGACAACACCGCAGGCTGCGGCTCCGTATCCCCGTCGTGGGGAATGGCATTGAGGATGCGCTCGCGCAGATTCCCGCCGAACTCCAACCTGTCAAACTCCGCGGATACCTCGCTCACACGCGCGCCCTTGAAAGCGAGATCGTCCGGGCCCGCCTCCAGGTCCATATCTGTAATCATCTGTGTGAGCTTGCGATTCATCTTCACCTGCTCTATGCGATCCCGGAAGTTTTGACCGGCGACGCCCTTGATGTCCTCCGCGTGCTCGACGAGACCATCGAGGCTCCCGTACTCGAGGATCCACTTGGTGGCGGTTTTCTCCCCCACCTTGGGAACGGAGGGAAGGTTATCTGAAGGGTCTCCGCGCAGCGCGGCGAAGTCCGGATACTGCGCGGGACTAAGTCCGTACTTTTCCTCCACTGCCTGCGGCGTGAAACGGTGCAGAGTGGAGACCCCGCGCATGGGGTAGAGAACAGTCGTGGAATCGTTGACCAGCTGAAGGTAATCCCGGTCGCCGGTGACGATATAGGTATCGTATGCATCCGCCTCGGTGGCAAGCGTTGCCACGATGTCATCAGCCTCGAAGTTCTCCCGGGACAAGGTTGTAATGCCCAGGGTCTCAAGGATCTCCCGGATCACGTCCACCTGGCCCTTGAACTCCTCCGGCGCCGCCTCACGCTGCGCCTTGTACTCCGGGAACATCTCAGTGCGGAAAGTCTTTCTTCCCACATCGAATGCCACGGCGATGGAGTCTGGCTTTACCTCTGCCACGATATTGGCCAGCATGGAAAGGAAGCCATAGACCGCGTTGGTATATTGCCCACCTGAGGTCGAGAAGTTTTCCGCAGGCAAGGCATAAAAGGCGCGGAAAGCCATGGAGTGTCCGTCAATAAGGAGAAGGCGAGGCTGAGTAGAAGTCACTTAAGCCATCTTAGGTAACTCCCCCATGCCGCGTTAGACCGCCCACTCCGCCGAGCGAGGAAACTGCTTCCCACAGGGAGAAACATGCCCGCATGTGACCCCAATTAGGAAGCGCAACAATTGTTGCGCTAAACTTCATTCCAGTCGCGGCACCGCTACGACACCGACTTGATTTGAGGTCTTCTTTTAGGCCTTTGCAGTCCAAGTCGCGCCCCTGTAGCCCAATTGGCAGAGGCAATGGATTCAAAACCCATTCAGTGTGAGTTCGAGTCTCACCAGGGGCACCACACACCCGGTTATCTCTTTTGAGTTAGCCGGGTTTTTCCGTCAATCCCCTCAACGACCTAGTTTCGGGGCTAAGGAGCAAAAAGTGTGTCTGCGGGCGTGTCGGGGTTAGGTGCCGGGCCAGCCTTTGCGGATTCCTAGGTTGTGGTTGTATTCGTTTGGGATAGCGTTGTCGTAGAGGGCTGGTCTT
>NZ_VXKK01000026.1 GCF_008693105.1 Corynebacterium flavescens | reverse complement strand
AGGCTCCACCAAAGCCTGGGATACCGAACCCCAGCCGAGGTGGAAACCGAATTTTGGAAGCAGAACTTGCCACAGGCAATAATGGAAATCAAGGCAAATGCCTAGGAACAAAACCCGGGGCACTTCAAGGTCTTTCCTTCGTACTCACCCCTTTCAAGGCTTTCGGTTCCATGGCGCTGACGCTCTATGTCGCGCACGTCCTCTCAGCGGCGTGGGTCTATGGGGCTTTCGTCCCCTTTGATCCCTCGGAAACTGCAGCGCAAAGCTCTGCCTCCGTCTCCGCCTCCACCTCCGCCTCGGCTTCCTTGCAAGGCGAGGGGAGCCCGAGCGCCTTGGGCTGGAGCGTGGTGGTTGGCTCGGCGGGGGCGACGGCGTGGAAAGCACGCTATCGCCGCGGGCCTCTAGAAGCAGCTATGCACCGCATCGTCGTTGCTCAAAGCTCGCTGAGTACCCCTCCTACCGGCGCCAGCGTGCCAGAAAGCGCGGAGGAACAGGTGCAGGTTTCCGCATAACCCGCACGTCGATGCATATTTGCAGTCTCGGACGTTGGGTGAAACAATAAAGGACTATCGGGTGCGCACGCTGCATAGTTCCCTCAGTCTCTCCCCCCCGTCTCATTCCGTGTTTGGGCAAGGGCGAGGTCGGCATTATTCATAGCGCTACCGCTGGTTGGCGGGTGTCCCCCTCAGCACGGTGTTCCTATATCTGAGAGGAAAGCTCGGCACGGCACCCCGTTTAGACCCCATTTACCTATTAGTTTCGGAAATATGCATTATATTCTCAACGCCCTTCGCGGCGCGATCATCGGCATGGCCGAGCTAGTCCCCGGCATCTCTGGAGGCACGGTCGCACTCATCATCGGCATCTACGAACGCGCCCTAAGAAACGCGAACTGGCTCATCTCGGGGCGTTTCAAGCAGGTTGAGTGGGGGTTTCTGGCCTCAGTCGCCGTAGGAATTTTCGCCGCTGTCTTCGGATTTTCTTCCATCCTCTCCGCCTTTGTGGAAAACCAGGTGTCGGTCTCCAATGCACTTTTCTTTGGCATGGTGGCGGTATCCATCTTCGTTCCGTTCTCGATGCTCAGCGCTGCTGACCGCACCTCCCGCCAGGCCATCATCGCTTTCATCCTCGCCGCAATAAGCTTCTTCCTGCTCACAGGCTATATCTCCGAACCCAAAGAAAACCCGAGCTTCATCGTCATCTTCTTCGCTGCCGCCATTGCGGTCTGTGCGCTCATCATGCCGGGAGTCTCCGGTTCCCTTATCCTGCTGACGCTGGGGCTATATGCCCCCATTATTACTGCTGTCTCCGAGCGTAATTTCGCCATTATCGGCGTATTCTTCCTCGGCGCCATCTGCGGACTCGCCGCGTTTGTCAAGGTCTTGAACTATCTGCTGGAGCACAAGCGGACGCCTACTTTGGCGGCAATGGCCGGCTTCATGCTGGGATCCCTTCGTCCTCTGTGGCCCTTCGGTAGTGACCAGGATGCCAGCACGGGACTTGTATTCGCGATCATGGCCTTGGGCGCGCTGGTCGTGGCCTTGCTCATCTTCGCCGACGCCCGCGCAGCAAAAACCATTGAAAAGAAGGCTAGTTAAGCTTATGAATGTTCGTTCTCGGCCCTTGAGGTTAGGCGTGTTAGCCGCGTGCTTGGTGCCTTCTTTGGCGCTCACCGGCTGCGTCACCAACGAGGAATCTGCGTTACCTGAGGGCTGGAAGCAACCCCACACCGACATGGTCCCAGGAATCGCAGCGCTCTATCACGATGGCGACGGGGTGCTCACCGTGGGCACGAACCCGCCTTTTGCACCTTTCGAGTTCAAGGATTCCGCCGGCAATATCGTGGGAGTAGAGATGGACTTGGCGCGCGCCGTCGCAGACGTTCTTGGCTTGGACTTCCGTCCTGTAGAACAGGACTTCGCCATGATTCTGCCGGCCGTGCAGCAGGGCCAGATCGACATGGGCGGCTCGGGCTTTACCGACAATGCGGAACGCCGTGAAAGCTTCGACTTTGTCGATCACCTCTACGCGGGAATCCAGTGGGCCAAATACTCCAAGAGCACCAAAGATATTGACCCCGACAATCCCTGCGGTCTGACCATTGCGGTGCAGCGCAGTACCGTCTCCGAGACCGATGACGTCCGCCCCAAGCGAGAAGCCTGCGGCGGGGATCTCACTGTCTTATCCTATGACTCCTCGGATAACGCTGCCCTCGCCGTGATGATGGGCCGTGCAGATGCGTTCTCCGCCGATTCCCCGGTGACTGCGTGGGCAGTCGACCGCTCCGAGGACAGACTGGAGACCGTCGGGGAAATAAGCCATGCCGCGCCCTATGGTTTCGCGGTTCCAAAGAACTCGGAGCTTGGGCCCGCTGTTGCGGCGGCTCTCCAACATCTCATCGAAACCGGCCAATATCAAGAAATCCTCGCCCAGTGGGGCATAGACCAAGGACTAGTCGAGCAGGCAATGATCAACGAAAGGCCCATCAATGGCTCATAACTCACCGTCTAATAGCGCTTCGGCTAAAAGCACTGCGCAAGCACAGCAGCCAGTCTCTCCGGAGAGCGGCGCGGACATTCACGCACGCCCACTTCGCCACCCCTGGCGCCTAGTCTTTGCTGCAGTACTGCTCCTGCTCGGCGCGTGGTTTATCATCGGCGCAGCCCGCAATGAGGCCTTTGGTTGGCAGACCTACTTCCAATACCTCTTCGACACCCGTATCGCGATGGCCTCGCTACACACCATCGCCATCACTTTCCTCGCGATGATCATCGGCGTCGTCGGCGGCGTCGCTCTTGCGGTGATGCGTATGTCCCCCAATCCCGTCCTAGGCGGCGTCGCTTGGCTCTTCCTCTGGGTATTCCGCGGTACCCCGGTGTACGTCCAGCTTGTGTTCTGGGGCCTGCTTTCGGCTCTTTACCAGTCCATCAACTTGGGATTCGCGGAGATCTCCCTCGAGGGAATCCTCACCAACGCCTTCTTCCTAGCCGTAATCGGTCTCGGTCTCAACGAGGCCGCATACATGGCTGAAATTGTGCGTTCCGGCATCTCCTCGGTTCCGGAAGGCCAGAAGGAAGCTTCCAAGGCTTTGGGAATGAGCTGGTGGATGACCATGCGGCGCACCGTTTTGCCCCAGGCCATGCGCATCATTATTCCTCCCACAGGCAACGAGTTCATCTCCTTACTCAAGACCTCTTCATTGGTCGTGGCTATCCCCTACACCATGGAAATCTTCGGGCGCGCGACCGATATTGCCGCCGCCTTGTTCCAGCCGATTCCGCTGCTCATGGTCGCTGCCACCTGGTACCTCGTCATCACGTCGATCTTCATGGTGGGTCAGCACTTCCTTGAGCGCTATTATGAGCGCGGCTCCTCACGGGAGCTCACGGGCCGCCAGCTCGCTGCGCTTGCCGACGCCGAGGGGTCCATCCCCGGCAACGTTTCCGTCATCCCGGAGGTTAAGAAGTAGATGTCCACACCCATGATTTCCGCACAGAACGTGCACAAGTCCTTTGGAGACCTCGAGGTGCTCAAGGGCATCAACATCGAGGTAGAACGCGGCGAGGTGGCCTGCTTGCTCGGGCCTTCCGGCTCCGGCAAATCCACCTTCCTGCGCTGCGTCAACCACCTCGACAAGGTAACGGGTGGCCGCCTCTACGTCGACGGGCAGCTCATCGGCTACCGCGAGAAAGATGGCGTTCTCTACGAGGTCAGTGAAAAGGAAGCCGCAGCGCAGCGCGCCGACATCGGCATGGTTTTCCAGAGCTTTAACCTCTTTCCCCACCGCACGGTCCTCGACAACATCATCGAGGCCCCAGTTCACGTCAAGAAGGTTCCCGTGGCCCAGGCTAAGGCTCACGCCATGGAATTGCTGGAACGCGTGGGTCTAGCCCACAAGAAGGATGCGTACCCAATTCAACTTTCGGGAGGGCAGCAACAGCGCGTGGCTATCGCCCGCGCCGTCGCGATGGATCCCAAGCTCATGCTTTTCGACGAGCCTACCTCCGCCCTCGATCCCGAACTCGTGGGCGAAGTTCTGCGCGTGATGCGGGATCTTGCTGCAGACGGCATGACCATGCTCGTGGTCACCCACGAGATGGGCTTTGCCCGCGAAGTCGCCGACAAGGTGTTCTTCATGGACTCCGGCGTAGTTGTCGAGCAGGGCACTCCCCAGCAGGTCTTGGATAACCCGCGCCATGAGCGCACGAAGGCATTCCTCTCCTCGCTGCTCTAAGCTAGGCTCGCTGCTGAAGGCGTCATCCCCGTGCCACCCAGTCCCCGCCTCAGCCCCCGAGGGCTAGAGGGTGATGATGCCGCGGATCAAGGCGCTCAGCGCGCCTAGGCCAGCGACGCTCAATGAGAGAATGCGCGCCTTTTCTCGGGGGACACGGTGCGCAATCTTAGATCCTAAGAAGAGACCGATAAACATGCCGAGGATGCCCGCCGGCCAGATGAGCCAGGTGACGTGTTCGAAGCCGCCGGCGCCGACGGAGAGTTTGGCCACCACGGAGACCAAACCGCCCACCAGGAAGATGGGCTGTAGAGTCGCGACATAGACGTGCTGTGGCCACTTCGCTGCTTGCGCGTAGACCGTGACCACTGGACCGGCTACGCCGGCCAAAGTATTGGTGAATCCGCCAATGATGCCCGCCGAGATCGCCGGCCCTTTTCCGTTGAGGGGTGGTACGAACTTTCTCCCGAAGCTGACCACCCCCAGGGCGATGAGCAGGGCGCCGCCCACAATGATGAGCAGCGTCGCCGTATCGATTTTAGTAATGAGCAACGCCGCGGGAACCGATCCCAGCACCATGACGGGAGCGATGAGGGAAAACTTTTTCCAATCAACGTCTTGACGCGCCGTATAGGTGGTCAGAATCGCGTTGATAAACGCCAAGACGTTGACGACCATAATTCCCTCGACTGGGCCGAGCAACAAGGTTGCCAGCGGCCCGCCGACGAGTCCCAGCCCCATCCCCGAGACGCGCTGCAGGCACGAACCCATCACCACGATGGCGAGGATGGCCAAGGCGAGCATCATGCGTAGGTTCCTTTGGCGCGATACTTTTCTTGGACCGCCGCGGCGACTACATCTGGGAACATGCCGGTGACATCACCACCGTATTGGGCCACCTGCTTGCATAGGGAAGAGCTGATGTAGCCATACTTCTCATCAGTGAGCAAGAAGGCCGTATCGACCCCAGACAGGCGCCTATTCATCTGTGCCATGGGCAGCTCGTACTCATAGTCCAGGGAGGAGCGCAGGCCCTTGACCAGTGTGTCCACGCCATGCTTGGTGGTGTAATCAACCAGCAGCCCCGCCCACCAATCAACCTTAATGTCGGCGGGAACAACCTGCCGGATGAGCTCGACCCTCTCCTCGACGCTAAAGAGCCCGGAAGGCTTCTCTGGGTTTCCGGTCACCACCACGGTTACCTCATCAAACATGGCGTTGGCACGATTAAAAATATCTACGTGCCCGAGCGTTATCGGATCGAAGGACCCAGGACACACGGCTTTAGTCATTGCTTTCCTATCTTCAGCCCCGCTTGAGCTGACACGTGGCGGGAATAACAGTTTTAGTGCATTGTGCTCCTAAATCACTGTGCATTCAAAACATGCAGCTTTCAATGCACGCTGCCCCTACTCCGGCGAGCCAATGCTGCGATGATAAATCGCCATATCCATGCGGGCTATGCCAAAGGTGCGTTTCTTGAGCTTCTGGCCGGTTTCTTCAAAACCCGCCGGCCACTGCGTCGCGGGGGAATCGCTGGGACGCTCAATAACCACCATGGCGCTATCAGCCAGCACCGGCTCGAGCGCCGCGATGAGCTCTGCTGCTTGTGCAAAAGCATAGGGAGGATCAGCAAGGACGAGGTCAAAATGGCGCTGCGGGGCATGGGCCAAGTAATCGAATACGCTGTGGCGCTCTACCGAGACGCCAGGGTGGCCAACCACGCGCATATTGCCCAGGATGATGTCGACGGCTGCGGCATTGTCATCGACCAAAACGACCTCGATCGCACCGCGGCTGGCTGCCTCGAGCCCCAGCGCGCCGGAGCCGGCAAAGAGATCAAGGACGCGGGAATCATTAAAACCCCAGCGCGCTTCGAGGGAGGAAAATAGTCCTTCGCGCGCGCGATCAGAGGTGGGGCGGGTGCCTTTCTGCGGCACCTGCAAGCGCCGTCCGCGGGCTGCACCGGAAATAATCCTCGTCATCTTTAGACCTCCCCGATTGTGGCGAGTTCATCTCCACCCACGACATCGCTGAAAGGCTCCATGCGTAGCTGCGTAACCACCCCGGGGCCGGGGGTATGAACTGGGGCCTCGAGCTTGGTGGCCTCTACAGTCGCGATGATGTCTCCGGCGGAGACTTTTTCTCCCTCCTCGACGTGGTAGCGAACGATGCCCGCAAAAGGCGCGAAAATCTTCATGCTCTCTAGAATATCGCCGACTCCCCTGACTCTTATGCACCGGTTCCCCGACTTGCCCCCGCAGGTGCCCCTGTATCACGCGGCTGGCAGCTGGCAGTTAGTTCTTCTCGAGGAACTCCTGCTCGCTATCGCTGAGGTTCTTCGTCAGCTCCCGTGCAAGGCCTGGATTGCGGGCGACAAGGGCTGCGGCATCTTCGTGGGTGCGCTCAATGATGTCTCTGTCCTCCGCTAGGTTGAGCAGGCGCAAGGTGCGGTGCGTTCCGGATTGCATCGTGCCCAAGATATCGCCCTCATGACGCTGACGCAGATCCAATTCCGCCAGGTCAAAACCCGAAGTGGTCTGGGAAATCTCATACAGGCGCCGAAAGGCGGCAGACTCTTGGGAAGCATTTGTATGAAACAGGCACACTGAGGCGTTTCCGCCACGCCCGACCCGTCCACGCAACTGATGCAGCTGCGAGACCCCGAAGCTCTCCGCCTCTCGAATCAACATCACTGTGGCATTAGGAACGTCCACGCCCACCTCGATGACGGTGGTCGAGACCAAAACATCGATCTCCCCGCGCGCGAAGCGGTTCATCACGGCATCCTTGTCCTTCATTCTTCCGTGCAGCACGCCAACTTCCAGGCCCCGCAACGGGCCGTGGGAGAGCGCTTCAGCTACCTCAAGGACCCCACCCTCGCCTTCAATGCGAGGGCAGACAATGTAGGCCTGGTGGCCGTGTTCGACTTCCTCCCGGATCCTCGTGAGCGCGCGGATAACCCAGGCCGGCCGCCATTCTGGCACCACCGAGGATTGAATCGGGTGCCTGCCCCCTGGCAGCTCGCGCAGGGTGGAGACCTCAAGGTCACCGAATACCGTCATGGCGATGGTGCGCGGGATCGGGGTCGCCGTCATGACCAACACGTGGGGGCTCAAGCCTTCACGTGTCTTCGCGCGCAGGGTGTCGCGCTGTTCCACGCCGAAACGGTGCTGTTCATCAACGACTACCAGGCCCAGGTCGAAGAACTCCACGCTGTCCTGGATTAGCGCATGGGTGCCAACAACAATATCGGCTTCACCAGAGACGATATCGAGCAAAGCCTGCCGCTTCTCCGCCACGCGCATCGCCCCAGTCAGCAATACCACCTTGACTCCGGCTGGTACCGCAGCGCTCATCGACGCCGCGTGTTGCCCCGCCAACACCTCAGTCGGGGCCAGCAGGGCTGACTGCTTTCCGGCGTCACAGGCTTGGAGCATAGCGATGACGGCAACCATGGTCTTTCCAGAACCGACTTCTCCTTGCAAAAGGCGCATCATCGGCACCGTGCGGGACAGGTCTGCGTCTATTTCCTCGATGACTCGCCGCTGCCCCGCAGTAAGTTCGAAGGGCAAGTGTGCCACAAGCTCGGCACGCGCTCCCTCTTCCCTGGCGGGCAGGGCGACAGCCTGCCGCGACTGTGCATCGCGGTGGCGCAGAGCCATGACCAGCCCAATGGAAAGCGCCTCGTTGTACTTCAGGCGCGCTATGGCGCGCTGCGGCCCAGCCGCTGGAGGCTCATGCACCTCGCGCAAGGCCTGATCCATTCCGACCATCATGTCTATATCGAGCGGCTCCTCGATGGACGGGGTCTTGGACAATACGAGGTGGATTGCCCCCATGAGATACCAAGAGCTGACGGTAGAGGTTGCTGGGTATATGGGAATCCACTCGCGCTCGAGCAAAAGCTTATCGAGCCTTCCGAACTGCGATAGCTTGCGCAAAGAGCCTGTTGCCTGCTGTTTCTTTGAGCGCTTTCCACTGGGCTGGCGCGAATCCGGCTCCGGTACGAGATAGGGCTCCAGCTCACCCGAGGGCCGGCCAAAGGCATCGATGACGACGAAGTCCGGCTGCTGCAGCTGGGCTATGCCGCGAAAGAACTTCAGCTTACCGCTGAGCATGACGCGCATCCCGCGCTTGAGCATGCCCAGCACATAGAGCGCATTGAAGAAGGTGGCCGAGATGTTTCCATCCAATTGGACGTTGATGATGGTGGTCCGGCCGGTATCACGCTTGGAAATAGCGCTGACTATGCCGGTAACCGTGACGATATCGCCTTCGGCGGCATCCCCCAGGCCTACGTCCTTGTTGTGGCGGATGTAGTCACGCGGGTAGTGCCCGAGCAATTCGCCGCAGGTGCGATAGCCCAGCGCCTTGGTGATGTTGTGGGCGTCCTTGGCCGGCAGCACATCTTCCAAGGGGCGTTCGTCTCGCCACCCGAGCATAACTTATTCCACCCCGATCTCTGTGGCAGCCCCCGGCACGCTCACCACCATGACATGCACCCCTAAAGTCTGGGTAAGAGAGGAGGAATCCAGGGGCAAGGAGGTCAGGATGGTTATCTGTTCTCCGCCGCCCTCGAGCAGGCGCCGGCAGGTAGAGATTACCTCATCTTCGTTCTCCTCAGCCGGATGGCCTACGCGCATGGAGTGTGCAGCATCCGTCATCGATTCCACCACCGCAGCAGTATCGGGGTTATCCGGCTCATAGACCGAGATGGCGGCCAAACCTGCGACGAGGGAATCGGTGGGGACTACCGTGGCGCCGGGGCACCGCGCATCACTGCCATTGGGCAAGAAGATGTCTTGCACTGCGCTGGCCTCGAGCGTCTCCCCGGGCTCAAGAAGAATCGCACCAATGGACTTGAAAAGCTCCGCTATCGGTCCCGGCGCCGCCGCGACGAAGATCTTTCGACGAGGCGCAACCGTGGCGGCGACCTCGGGCACCTCTGGCAATACTTCAAGGTGTAGCCCGGAAACCTTACCCAAGCCAAAAGCCGTCTCGATGAGGAACCCGGCGCGCCGGGTGTGGATGTGTACGCTGGCTGAATCCTCGGTGGCACGCGCTATAACCAAGCTATTTCCCAACGAAGCAATCTGCCGTTCGAGTTCCTTGAGGTCGCCTTCTTCGAAGAAGAAGACCACTTCAAGCTCCGGGGATTTCTCCAGCTCGGTTTCTCCCTCGCGCACCTGTGCCCCTTCGAGCTCGGCAATGAGGCACTCGAGGAAGATGACAAGCCCCGTTCCGCCGGCGTCTACCACTCCGGCTTCGCGCAGGACGGGCAGCTGAGAGGGCGTTTTCTCGAGGGCGTCACGGGCGGCCTCGAGAGCCGCTGCGGCGATATCGTACAGGCGCGCTCCGGGAATCTCCGTTGCCCGTGTGGCGGCGTCGGCAGCAGCGCGCAGAACGGTGATGACGGTGCCCTCGACCGGTTGCGCGATGGCACGATCAACCAGCGATACTGCCAGGGTTAGTGCTTGCGCCAAGACGGGACCGTCCACAACAGAGTCCACGGTGGCATCCGCCACCCCACGCAACACCTGGGAGAGCACCATGCCAGAGTTACCCCGGGCGCCGCGTACCGATCCTACTGCCAAGGCCTCGGCTACGTCGCCGCCCTTGTCTGCCTCTGCAACCGCGGCCTCCATGGTGTGAGCCATATTCGAACCGGTATCGGCGTCGGGGACGGGGAATACATTGAGTGCATTGATCTCGGCGCGGCGCAGGGAGAGCTCTCCAACCGTGCGATTGGCCCAATTGTGCAGGCCGCGAGCATCTAATGCTGGGGGAAAAGACATGAGAACTACCTTACAAGCGCCAGTCCACTGGGCGCGCACCTTGGTCAACCAAGAGCGCATTGGCGCGGGAGAAAGGTCGGGAGCCAAAGAAGCCACGGCTGGCGGACAGGGGCGAGGGATGCGGGGACTCAATGCAGGGCACATCTGGCAAGAACTTTGCACAGGCTTGGGCGTCCCTTCCCCATAGGATTGCCACCATCGGGCGGCGGTTGAGGGAGCGAATGGCGGCCTCTGTTACAGGCTGCCAGCCCAGTCCGCGGTGGGAACCGGGTTTACCCGGGGCTACGGTGAGCACCCTGTTGAGCAACATGACTCCCTGTTTTTGCCAAGCGCTGAGGTCTCCGTCCTCGCGGCTGGGAACCTTGATGTCTTCGTAGAGCTCGCGGTAGATGTTAACCAAGGAACGCGGAGGGCGCACGCCGGGTTGGGTGGAGAAGGCCATGCCCATGGGGTGTCCCGGGGTGGGATAGGGATCTTGGCCAACGATGAGTACCCGAACCTCGTCACGGGGCAGGGTGAAGGCCCGAAAGACGTCTGCCGGTGCCGGAAGGAAGTCGCCGGCAGCCAGTTCTTTCTCAATATGCGGCCAGTGCTGCTCTAGCACCGGTCCGAGTATGGGTTCCCAGGAGGGGTGGTAGCTCGGTTTCATTTAAAAGCCCACCCAACCGTGCCAATAGGCGGGTTGGTGCTCGTCGACGGTGATTCCCCCACCGCGTTGAACACTTCCGATGACGCGAAAGCCCGCCGGTGCCTCCTTGTGGGTGGTGCCCACCAGGGTATGGTCCTCGCCGCCGCTCAATACCCATTCCCAGGGATCCACCTCGAGCAGGGCCGCGGCGGCGTTAAGTAGTGGGTCTGGAGCTATTGCCGCAGAGTCCAGGTCGATGTGTACCCCAGAACGGCGCGCTATCGTGCCCACGTCAGGAACAAGCCCATCGGAGTTATCGGTCATGGCGGTCGCGCCGGCCGCGCGGGCGATAACGCCCCGGCCGGGTTTGAGCCAGGGTGCACAGTGGGCGTCGACAAGCGGCCACAGGTCCTCATGTTCGGACGGAAGGGCGCGACCGAAGCGCTGAAGGAGGGCCAGGCCTGCGGCGGAGTAGCCGATCTTGCCGTGTGCGACGACTTTCTGGCCCACGCGGGCGCCGTCGAGAACGAGCGGCGGGCGGCTCCCTCCGAGAGAGCCAATGGCCATGACGTTGACGATAAGCTCATCCGCGCGGGTGAGGTCCCCGCCCACGAGCTCCGCGTTGTAGCTAGCGCAGCGCTCGGCGATGCCCTGGGCGATTCCGCGCACGAAAGACACCAGGGTGTCATCCGGAGCGGCAATCGCTAGCAGTGCCGCGGTGGGACGGGCTCCCATCGCCTCAATATCAGCGAAATTACGAAGGATGGCCTTTTGACCTACCTCGTTGGCGGTGGACCATTCGCGCCGGAAGTGCCGACCCTCAATCATCATGTCCGTGGCCGCCACGGTGCGCGAATTGGGTGGCGCCGGGTACATGACCGCGGCATCGTCGCCGTTGAGGGCGCTGGGAGCGGCGGCGATGATCTCTCCGATGACTTCGTGTTCCCCCGCTTCCGCGAGAGTTCGAGTTAAGTGCACGGGTGACCTTTCGATATTATTAGCGCTTATGACTACCCAATTTAATCGCACCGCAATCTATATCTCACTTGGGCTCTCGATTGCGTTAGTCTTTGGGGTAATTTTCGGCGCTAAGTTCGTCTTTGAAAACACGGCCAAGGCACCTGTCGCCATCTCCCCTATCAAGTCAGACTTCGCCGATTCTCCCCAGTGCTCCGGCGCCGTCGATGCACTTCCCAGCGATTTCATGGGACACCCCCGGGCCGAGGTGGCTGAGCCTGTGCCAGCCGGCGTGGCAGCCTGGGCATCGACGTCTACGGATGAGGTCACTTTGCGGTGCGGGGTGGATTTGCCCCTGCAATATACTTCCTACTCCCAGCCGCAGGACATTGACGGGAGCCGCTGGCTGGAGGTCAGCGATATGACGCCGGGATCTACCCTGACAACCTGGTACAACACCGATCACTTCCCTACCCTGGCGGTCACCACCTTTGATGATGCACGCCCCTCTGGACTCGATTCGGCGCTAGACAAGCTTGACTCGCGCAGCCCGAGCCCAGCGCCCGCCCCTCTGTCGCAGCTTGCAGCGGGCCCAGATGCGATGTGCGGCGAACTGGAAGATAATCTGCCGGATTCTGTGGCCGATGGCTATCAACGGCGCACGGACATCAACGAGAAGAATACCTTCGTGTGGTCGGCGCCTGGGCGCGAAGAGATCGTCGTGCGCTGCGGCATTGCCTCTCCGGAGAACTACCGCGCTGGTGTACAGCTACAGCAGGTCAATGACGTTCCCTGGTTCGAGGATACGACGTTGGGTGAGGGCACCACTGCAGGAACTTGGTTCGCCCTCGGGCGCGCAGACGATCTAGCGCTCCATGCGCCGCAGGATGTAGCTGGGTCTGCGCTCGTGCGCCTGAGCGACGTGCTCTCTGCGCATACCCCGGCCCAGGAGGCTTAAGCTGCGGAGCCCAGCGCCTGCTCGATGAGGCAATCCAGCAGGCGGGTGTACTCCACTCCGGAATGCGCCAGCACCTGTGGGTACATCGAAATCGGGGTGAATCCTGGGAAGGTGTTGACTTCGTTGACTATGGCGCCGGACTCGGTGACAAAGAAGTCGACGCGCGAAAGACCCGCGCAATCGAGCGCGCGGAATGCCTCTAGCGCCATCTCTTTGATCTCGAGTGTCACCGCAGGCTCCAGCGGAGCTGGGATCTGCGCCGTGACTACATCATCCAAGTACTTGGTGTCGAAGCTGTAGAAACCGTCTTCCGAGTCTGCGATGCCAGCCAGCAGGGCCGGCTCCGAGGCCAGCAAGGAACCATCAGCGTACTGGAGCACCCCGATCTCTACCTCTTGTCCCACAATCTCTGGCTCGATGAGGACCTTGCTATCGGTGGCAAAGGCCACGTCAAGGGCAGCGGCAAGTTCGCTCCAGTCACTCACCCGCGAGACACCAATGGAGGAGCCACCACGGGCCGGCTTAACAAAAACCGGCAGCCCTAGGCTGTGCTTTTCTTCCTCTTGCAGTTCGCGCGCACCAGTGAGCACGACCTGGGCAGCCACCGGAATGCCTTCAGCTGCGAGCAGCTTCTTGGTGTACTCCTTGTCCATGGAGGCGGCGGAGGCGAGAACGCCCGCGCCCGCGTAGGGCACGCCGGAGAGCTCAAAAAGACCCTGGATGGTGCCATCCTCCCCGAATGGCCCGTGCAACACCGGCAGGATAACGTCTACTTGCGCGTGCACGCCACCTTTGCTGAGGTTATAGAACGTGCCTTTAGTCGCAGGGTTGAGGGAGAGGGTGAGCTCATCGCCCATTGCTACCTCAGGCAGCATGCGGTTGTGGATCTCAAGTCCACTGGTGACGCCCTGCGTCCAAGCGCCGTCCTTGGTGATCCCGATCGGGATGATCTCGTATTTGGCGGGGTCAAGGTTGGCCATGATGGCCCCCGCCGACACGCAGGATACGGAATGCTCGGTGCTTCGGCCACCGTAGATGACGGCCACGCGGATCTTTGAGTTCATGGCCTTCAACTCTACCCCGGCGCTACTCCGCCTTCTTGGTGCGACCCATCAAAGCAACCACCATATCGTCGACCTTGACCCCGCGATGGCACACGCCAAAGACCGCCTCGGTAATCGGCATCTCCACCCCAGCGGTGCGCGCCAGCCTGAACACGGACTCCGAGGAAATGACTCCCTCGGCAACCTGTCCATGCGTCGCCGCGGTGGCCTCTTCTAGGGTGCCGCCTTGACCGAGACGGTAGCCGAAGGTGCGATTGCGTGAGAGCGTGGAATTGCACGTTGCCACCAGGTCCCCTAGACCCGCCAACCCGGAAAAGGTAAACGGCTCGGCGCCAAGGGCCACTCCCAAACGGGTAATCTCCGCCAGCCCGCGAGTGATGACCGTGGCCAGAGTGTTGTTGCCCAACCCCTTGCCCGCGGCCATGCCGCAGGCCAGTGCAATGACATTCTTGCACGCTCCGCCGATCTCAGCGCCAACCACATCGACGTTGGTATAGGGCCGCAGATACGCGGTAGCCACGGCCGTTTGGACCTGGCGTGCGCGCCTTTCGTCGGGGCAGGCGATGACTGTTGCCGCGGGCTGCTCCTCGATGATTTCCTTCGCGAGGTTGGGGCCAGACAACACGGCGATGCGCGAGGCTTCTGCGCCCGTCACATCCGCGATAACCTCACTCATACGCTGCAGAGTCGAAGTCTCAATACCCTTCGAAATAGAGACCAAGGTGGCATCGGGTGGGAGCATTCCCGCCCACTGTTCGAGGTTGGAACGCAGCGTCTGTGAAGGCACGCCGAAGATCACAATCTCTGCACTCTCCAAAGCTGCGCCCGGGTCCGTGGTTGCTGAAATGGTGCTAGGAAGCTGAAAATCCGGCAGGTAGTCCACGTTGCAATGTGTGTCATTGATGGCAGCAGCCAGCTCGGGACGCCGAGCCCACAAGGTGACATCGTTTCCGGCATCTGCAAAGACCTTAGCCAGGGTCGTCCCCCATGATCCTGCACCCATCACGGCCACTTTTAACATCTAGTGCTCACGTCCTCACGTTTTGATTCTCACAATGTCGATTGTCACAATGTCCGTCCCCCATTAAAGCATGCAGGCTTATTGGGGCAGCGAAACTAGCTATTGTCGAGCATGTGCCCGCACTTCGGCGCGTGCAGATGCAATATGCCGCGATTCGGAGAAAAATGGGGCGGCGAGAACAAACACCGACAAGGAGCGCCATGGCCAAGGGCCCGAACCCAAAGAACATGCACGAAACTGACAAGGATGCCCGCCCCGAGGTCTTCATCTCAGGGCGCCATCAAGAGGTCCCGCCGGATCCGGCTCACGAGTTCACCCGCACCACGCTGGCTGCCGGTGCCGTGCTGTGGCGCGGGGACCCCCAGGACCCCGAGTTCGCACTCATTCACCGCCCGCACTATGACGATTGGTCCTTGCCCAAGGGCAAAGTAGATCCTGGAGAATCTCTGCCTGCCACAGCAGCGCGCGAGATCTTCGAAGAAACCGGATACTCGGTCCGTCTAGGCAAGCTCATTGGGAAGGTTACTTATCCCGTCCAAGGCCGAACCAAGGTGGTTTACTACTGGATGGCGCGCGTGCTAGAGGGTTCCTTTGCCCAAAACAGCGAGACGGACGAGCTGCGCTGGGTTGGCATCGACGAAGCCCCGCAACTTTTGTCCTATGAGGTTGACACTGAGGTCTTGGCCAAGGCTAAGAAGCGCCTGCGTCTAGCTCCCACGACGCGGGTGCTCTACGTCCGCCATGCGCGTGCCCATGAACGGAAGAAGTGGGAAGGTTCCGATGATCTGCGCCCCCTAGATAAGAAGGGACGCCGTCAGGCCGAGATGCTCGTGCCCTTGTTGGCCCCGTTCCACCCGACTGTAATTTATTCCGCGCAGCCGCAGCGTTGCCAGCAAACCGCAGCCCCCTTGGCTGATGAGCTGGGCATGGATATCGCGGTCAATATCAACTTTGGCGATGAGGCCTGGGCCAATAACAGGCAGGGAGCAATTGCAGCTTTTGACCGAGTGGCCAGCGGCGGCGGTGTGCCCGTCATTGTCAGCCAAGGCGAGACCATTCCGGGGATAATAGCTGAGCTCAACCCGCCCTTCCTTAAGGTCGATCTGGAAGAACTCAAGTTCAAGAAAGCATCCGTGTGGGTGCTTTCTTTCAACGGCGGGGAGCTCACCGGGGCTGACTATCTAGCCAGCCCCCTGCCAGTGCGTTAAACGCGCGGCACAGCGGGCTTAAAGGAGGGCCGCTTGGCCTCGTAGGCCTCGATGGCGTCCTCGTTGCGCAGGGTCAGGCCGATATCATCCAGCCCCTCCATGAGGCGCCAGCGGGTGTAGTCATCGATGTCGAAGCTATAGGTGCTGTTGCCAACGCTGACGGTGCGGGCATCGAGATCCACCGTGGTCTCGGTCTCCCCGGCCTCGAGCTGCTTCCAAATGAGCTCGATGTCTTCCTGATCCATCAGTCCGGTCAATAGCCCGGCCTTGCCGGAGTTACCGCGGAAGATATCAGCGAAGCGCGAGGAGAACACGGCCTTGAAGCCATATTCACTCAACGCCCACACCGCGTGCTCACGCGAGGAGCCGGTACCAAAGTCCCGCCCGGCAAAGAGCACGGAACCTTCCTTGAAGGGCTCTCGGTTGAGAATGAAATGCGGATCGGAGCGCCAGTTGGAAAATAGGCCCTCTGCAAAGCCTGTGCGCTTGACGGACTTGAGGTAGCGGGCCGGAATGATCTGGTCGGTATCCACGTTGGAGGCGCGCAGCGGAACTCCGACGCCGGTGTGGGTGACGAATTTCTCCATTGTATTCTTCTCTCCCTCTGCTTTCCTTATAGATCCATCGGGGCGGCCAAGTGCCCGGTAACCGCAGTAGCTGCGGCGACCTCAGGCGAGACCAAGTGGGTACGCCCGCCCGGCCCCTGTCGTCCCTCAAAGTTACGGTTAGACGTCGATGCGGAGCGCTCTCCCGGCTTAAGCTGATCCGGGTTCATGCCCAGGCACATCGAGCACCCGGCAGTACGCCACTCGGCGCCGAAGGCGCGGAAGATCTCATCCAAGCCTTCTTCCTCAGCTTCTTCCTTAACCACGGCGGAAGAAGGCACGACGATCATGCGGGTGTTCTCTGCGATGGCGCGGCCCTTGACTACCTCGGCAGCGGCGCGCAGATCCTCGATGCGGGCATTGGTGCACGAACCGAGGAATACGGTATCGATGGCAATGTCACGCAACGGTGTGCCGGGCTTGAGATCCATGTACTCAAGCGCCTTGCGCGTGGCTTCCTTGGCGTTATCGTCCGCAAAGTCCTCTGGATCAGGCACGTTCGCTCCCAGCGGCAAGCCCTGACCCGGGTTGGTACCCCAGGTCACAAAAGGCGTCAGCGCGGGGCCGTCAATCTCTACCACGGTGTCAAAGACCGCACCTTCGTCGGTGGGCAGGGTCTTCCAATAATCCACCGCCGCGTCCCAGTCCGCGCCCTTCGGCGCAAACTCGCGGCCCTCCACGTAGTCAAAGGTGGTCTGGTCTGGGGCGACCATGCCGGCGCGAGCGCCTGCCTCGATGGACATGTTGCAGATGGTCATGCGGGCTTCCATCGACATCTTGCGGATGGCCTCGCCTCGATATTCGATGATGTGGCCCTGGCCGCCGCCGGTGCCAATCTTGGCGATGATGGCCAGGATGAGGTCCTTGGCGGAGACCCCTGGGCCCAGTTCGCCGGTGACCTCTATGGCCATGGTCTTGAAAGGCTTAAGGGACAGCGTCTGCGTGGCCATGACGTGCTCGACCTCGGAGGTGCCAATGCCCATGGCAATGGAGCCAAAGGCCCCGTGCGTCGAGGTATGGGAATCACCGCAGACAATGGTCATGCCGGGCTGGGTGATACCCAGCTGCGGTCCGACGGTGTGGACGATGCCCTGCTGGGCATCCCCCATAGAGTGCAGGCGCACGCCAAACTCCGCGCAATTCTTGCGCAGGGTAGAGACCTGCGTGCGCGAAATCTCGTCTTTGATTTCCAGCAGGTTTCCGGTCTTAATGCCCAGGGTGGGGACATTGTGATCCTCGGTGGCCAGGTGCAGTTCGGGGTGGCGCATGCTGCGCCCGGTCATGCGCAGGCCGTCGAAAGCCTGCGGGCTGGTAACTTCGTGCAGAAGTTGAAAGTCGATGTAGAGGAGATCGGGTGCACCGTTCTCCCCTTTCTTCACGATATGATCGCGCCAGACTTTCTCGGCTAGGGTTAGGTTTTCGCTCATAGTTATTCACTCCACTTGAAATCTCATAAATTGGGACGTAGATTTCACTGTATGGGAGAGTATAGCGCAGTTTCCGGAATCAAGGTACTTGACCGAGCCGTGGCGATCATGATGACCGCCGCGAACCGGCCGTCCAGCCTCAACGAGCTCTGCGAGGCCACCGGGCTGCCACGCGCCACCGCTCACCGCCTCGCCACCGCGCTTGAGGCCCACCGCATCCTCACCCGCACCCCCGAGGGCAAATGGGGCGCTGGCCCGGCACTACCCGGCAACCGCAGCCACCTCCTCGAGGCCGCCGGCCCCGTCATGGATAGAATGCTGGCCACCACGGGCGAGTCCATCCAGCTGTACCAACAATCTGGCAAGTTCCGCACCTGCATTGCCTCCCGCGAGCCGGAGTCCGGCCTCCACAACGTGGTTCCGGTCGGCCGCCAACTCCCGCTTACCTCCGGCTCAGCGTCGCGAATCTTCGCGGCCTTCGGCGGAGTCGACACCACGGGCGCTGCCTTTAGCGCCCAAGATGTCTCGGCCGCGCGGACCAAGGGTTATTCCGAATCCATGGAGGAACGCGAGTCGGGGCTCGCTTCAGTGTCCGCGCCCGTATTCGATCCGGGCGGAAACCTCCTGGCCGTGCTTTCCATCTCCGGTTCCGTGGAGCGCTTCCGCCCCTCTCCCTCGGCAAAATACGCCAAGCTGGTCACCGATGCCGCCCAGGAACTCGGCAACAAGTTGCGCGTCTAGAGCGATCGCAATATCTCCAACTTCCGCCGGTACTCATCAAGCAATTCCAGTTGCGGGCAGCGCTTGGCGACGACGTTGAGAACCTCGCCATACCACCACTGCTGGGATGCTTTCCCGCGCTTGAAGCGCCCCCAAATCTCCGGGCCCACTAGGCCGTGATCCTCGATAATCTCCGAAAGATTATGCAGCTTGTCGCAGGCGGCAACGATAACGGAACCGAGTTCAGCCCCCTCCAAGCGGGCAAGATAGTGCTCAGCTCGATCTTGCCAGCTGGGCAGCGAATCATCCTTCGTCACCTCGCTGACAAAACGCCACACGCGCTCGCCAAACTCGGCGCGCAGGCGATCTGCGGGAAGTACCTCTGGGGCGTCCTCCACGACGTCGTGAAGCAGGCAGGCTATAAGGACATCCTCGCGGATCTCTTCAGGCAGACTCTGCCTACTGGCTACATACATCACGGCACAAGGGTGCTCTATATAAGGAATGTCCGTTCCCTTACGCAGCTGGCCTGCATGTGCGCGGGCAGCCGCGCGAAAAGCCCGCACCAGACGCGGGCTGAAAACCTCACGGCTGGTCACAGCGCCAGCGCCAGCAGCGGGCGAGCGCATTGTTTAGAGGACTACACCGTAGTTGAGCGCAATTCCGCGCACGCTATCCCAGCCCGGGCCCTCACTACTCGTGGTGACGAGTCCCTCGGCCTGCTCCTGCAGCTCTCGCACCTGCAGACCCGGCAACTCGATGGGGGTCACGGTGCGGGGCAGGTTAGCTTTACGCGGCACGTAGCCCTGGTGGCGCAAGCTGGCCAGTTCTCCTGCATCTGGCATGCGGGCGTAGTTAGAAAGCTCCCGGTGGGCCTGGCCACTGCTCAGGTAGGTCGCGCCTTGGTAGATGCCAACCACCCCGGACTGACCAGGAACCTTTACCCCGGAGCCGCTATCGCCATTGAGCTTGGGCAGCGGGTCCGCAAAGTTCATACCTGGGTCCGCTCCCCGCAGCCTGTCAACGGTAGTGGCGCAGTCCTTACCAGTACGACGTCCGTCGACGCAGATCTGCGTCCCTGTCGGCGGCACGGGGTTGATGCCATCCCCTGTCTTGGGATTGCCGCCGCTAACCGTTCCGGCAGCGAATTGAATGTAGGCAATGTCCTGCCCGGCGGCGCCCGAAGGCTTCAGCCAGCGCAGTGTGCCGAGGTGAGTGCCATCCTCTGCATACATCTGCTGGCCGGAAAGTCCGCAGTGTGCAGCGGTCCACGCGCGGTCTGCCTCGACGTAGCCGACGGTACAGGTAGAGCCCTCAGCGGTCATGATCATTTGACCTTGAGTCACCGTAGCAGCAGGGGCAGCCTGGGCGACGGCCTGACCTGCAAGAGTGCCGGCCACGGCCAGCGCGGCCCCAGCAAACACAGAAGCGGCGGCGCGCAGGCGGCGCGATAAAGAAAGCGGTTTAGAAGTCATCACCCCTTCAACATATCCCGAAATGCCCCTAGAGATCATTAACGACAACCACTTGCGCCACAAACGTCACGGATTCTGCACATCGCAAACGTCAAGACTCGCCCCGCCTCTCCAGAAACAAGCGATAGATTTATCCCTCTTGTTGAAACTCAATTGAAAACGTTGTTTAATGAAAGTGTTTTGAAAATGTGCAGCACTGTGCAGCACTATGAGGATGCAGTGCAGCAGCCCCTCCACCAAGAAAGAGTTCACCCATGACCACCCATACCATCCACCCCCACCACGAGCACGTCCACGGCGCAGGTTGCGGCCACGTTGCCTTCCAGCACGGCGACCACACCGACTACGTGCATGACGGCCACATCCACCGCGAGCACGAGGGCCACTGGGACGAGTGCGAGACCTCCGCGCACACCCTCGCAGAGGATCACGGTGACCACGTGCACGGACTGGGGTGCGGACACGTAGCTGTTCCCCACGGCGACCACGTGGACCACATCCACCATGGCCACCGCCACGCCGCAGACCACGGCCACTACGACGAGCACTAATCCCCCATTAAGGTTCCTCTATCTCCACTAGACCTATAGGGTGGAGGCATGGAACTCTATAACAGTCACTTCACCGACGTCCCTGCCCACGTGCGGCCCCACCGCCGCGGGACGGGGACGTCCACGGCGCTGTTATTGCTGGGAGCCGTTTCCCTATTGGCTCTGGGAGCCTGCTCTTCGACCTCCCAGAACGCCTCCGGCCCCACTTCAGCCACCAGCGCCCTTAGCGCAGAAAACAGCACGCCCGCTGCGGAAACGCCTGGCGAGCAGCAAGCCATCAACGGCTTCGATGCACTGCGCCAACAAGGTAGCGACTCCATGGCACACGCCCCACAACCCACGCTGGGAGAGCAAGCGCCTGGTACAGGTGCAGCAGGTGCAGAAAATCCCGTGCTTGAGCAAAGCCTCGGCGCGCCCGCCGCTGCCGATGATGGCACGGGCCTGCGCGAAGAGATCAAGTCCGCCGTCCCCGGCGACCAGGCTGCAGGATTCCCCGTCAGCGTCGAAGGTCGCGCGGCAACCATGTGCACCATGGGCAATGGCTATGGCATTGGCTTCATCATGTCTGGCAACGGACAAACCAGCTGCGGGTTCGCCAACGCGGTCGGAGCGGCACTCATCGCGCAGGCTGGTCAGCCCAGCGCCTCACTGCGTTCAATGCTGCCCATGACGGTCACGGCTACGAGTCCCGCAACCAACGAGGCCTACGATATGTCTTGTACAACGCAGGCTCGCGGACTCATCGTATGCAGTGGCGGTAACTCCGCCGAAGTGCTCATCGCCTAAAGCTCTGCCTCTTAATCTCGCCCATAATCCCGAGGGAAGTTTCGTGGCAAACACATCTGCCTCAACTACAGTGTTACGGTCTTTAAAATGTTAACAAGCTGGAAAGTTTTCCTCCGGGATTTTTCCCGCCTGGTGCGAACTCCCACGTTGTGGATCCTCGCCATCGGCGTGATGGTCACCCCTGCGCTTTATTCCTGGGTGAACGTCGCTGCCTTCTGGGATCCTTATAAGAACACGCAGAATATCGGCGTCGCGGTAGTCAACGAGGACACCGGCGCAGCTTCTGATCTGACCGGCCCCTTGAACGTAGGCGAGCAGTTGGTCGACCAGCTGCGCGACAATGACAAGCTGGGCTGGCGCTTCTTATCCCAAGACGAGGCGGATGAGGCGGTTCGCCGCGGAGATGTATTCGCCGCCATCACCGTGCCGGAGAACTTCTCCGCCAGCTTCATCAGCCTCTTCGAAGGCCCCTATAACCAGCCCACGCTGCGCTACCAGGTCAACGAGAAAATCAGCGCCATCGGGCCCAAGATCACGGACAAAGGCGCGAATACCCTCGAGCAGACCATCGGAGCCACTTTCAACGAGCAGGTGGCCAGCGCCGCCACACAGCAGCTCAAGAACTCCGGCGGCAAGCTCAGCGACCGGCTGCAAGATGCCTCTACTAACTCTGCGCATTCCTTTGGCCAGACCGCTGACACAGTGGCAGGATCTCGGGGCGAGCTCGACCAAGTCTCCGAACGTCTCGCCGGCGCTCGCCCCACCGTAGCCGGGGCTAAGGACACACTGGACTCGGTATCACAGACTCTGAGTGATGCCGAGAAAGCACTGGACAATGTCCAATCCATCAGCAGCGACGTCCAAGGCCAACTGACCTCCTTTAGTGATAGTGCCCTCGACGCTTATCTCCAGGGCACCTCTGCGCTTGCCGAAGGCTCTGCATCCGCCAACGCCGCAGTCGGCAACGTCAGCGGCGAGTTAGAAGGCGCGCTCGGTCGCGTTGGTGCTGCTACGCGCGGCGCGGAAGCGGCCACGCAGCAGGCCGACCAAGCGCTTGAGCAGCTTCAGTCCCTGCCCAGTAATCCAGGGTTGCCACCCCAAACGGCCGCGGATCTGCGCCAGGCTTTATCCGGTCTGCAGGAGCGCAACGCTAGCAACTCTCAGGTGCTCCAAGACCTGGGAGGAGTCCAAGACTCGGCCTCGACCACGCTAGACTCGCTGCGCGACGCCTCGCAGGCCCTCAAGGATGCCACCGCCCAGACGCAGCAAGATTCGCGGGGACTGGCGGATTCCGCATCGACTGCTCTGCCCGCCCTCAATTCGGCGATCTCCCGGGTCGGAGCAACCGCCGGCCGGCTTTCTGGCTCGCTTGCCTCGCAGCAAACCCTGGTGGAGCAGGCCAAGGGCCTTCTAGACGGCGTCGACAAGCAGCTGGGCCAGGCCCAGGGCGTGCTCACTGACTTCTCCGAGGACCTCGCCAATATTGAAGATAGCCTGCGCACCGCGCGTATAGACGTCCTTGGCCTCGGGCGTGCGGTGGCCGGGGACTCGATACTCAACACCGTAGAGGGGCTCAACACCGACGAGGTCGCGCGCTTTATGTCTTCGCCGGCGCAGATGGAAAGCCATGCCGTATTCCCCGTACAGCACTATGGCTCCGGCATGTCCTCGCTCTTTACCAGCCTCACCCTGTGGATCGGGGCCTTCATGCTCTTGGTCATCTTCCGCACGGAGGTCGACCCCAAGGGTATAAAGAACATCACCGTGGCCAAGGCCTACTTTGCGCGTTTCTTGCTGCTGGCGGTCTTTGCCATTGGACAGGCGCTCATCGTGAGCATAGGCAACCTCGCCATCGGAGTGGAGCATGTCAGCGCTCTGGCTTACGTGGCCACAACGGTGGCCATCGGACTGTGCTATCTCAGTATTGTCTATGCGCTGGTCTCAACTTTCGGGCACGTGGGGCGCGGCATAGCCGTCGTCTTCGCTTTCATTCAAATCCCCGGGGCTTCAGGTCTCTATCCCATTGAGATGACCCCCGATTTCTTCCGCGTTGTCCACCCGCTTCTGCCCTTAACCTATGGCATCGCCGCCATGCGTGAAACCGTCGGCGGCTTTTACGACGGACATTATGTGCGCTACATGGCCACCCTCATCGGCATGGCTGCCGTGGCCTATCTCGCGGGCAGTTTCCTGCGCCGCGCGCTCTCGAGCGTCAACCTCGTCATCAACGATGAGCTGGCCAAGGGCGGCCTCATCGTCGATGAAAAGGTCCACCTTGTCAGCGGCCGCTACCGCATCAATGATCTCCTGGTGGCGCTCCAAGACCGCAGCACCTTTGAGAAGAATAACCAGTCGCGCTGGCGCTCCCTGCGGGAAAACTCGCGCATCGCCATGCTCATCACCATCGCGGTCGCGGCGCTGCTCCTGCTCATTCTCGGGGCTGCCTCCTACTTCAACGAGGAGGAGAAGGCCATCTTCTTCGGCCTCGCCTGCCTGGTGACGCTGCTGGCTGTAGGCATCATCTGTTTCATCGAGTACATTAATCAGAGCCTCGCACGCACCGGCCACCTGGCAGAGCTTTCTGAAGATCAGCTGCGCGAGCATCTGCGCGAGCAAAGCGCCCATCCCCACGCCTACCGCCTCGAAGAACGTGACGAGGACGCAGGTCCCCCACGCGAGAATCAAGAACAAACAGGAGAAATGGAACAGTCAGGGCAGGGAGACAAGGCATGAAGAACATTCTGACCATCCTGCACGACGATCTCGCCGCCATCCGCTCCAACGTCATGACAGCTGTGATCGTCTTCGGCGTGCTCATCATCCCACTGCTTTTTACCACCTTTAACGTGCTCGCCAGCTGGAATCCCTTTGGCAACACCCAGCGCCTGCAAATCGCGGTGGCCAGTAAGGACGCCGGCTATGAGAGCGATCTCGCGCCTATCAAGCTCAACTTGGGCGACGAGGTACTCTCCCAACTCAGTCGCAATCACGATATTGATTGGATCATCACCGATAGCGGCGATGCGGTCGAGGGCACCAAGTCCGGGCAGTACTACGCCGGCATTGTCTTGCCCGAGGACTTTAGCAAGGACCTGCTCACCTTCTACGTGGCTGGGACCGAGCCCACCAAGCTCGAGCTCTACACCAACGAGAAGAAGAACGCCCTCTCCACGACCATTACCACCCAGGGTGCCGATGGCGTCGTGGAGAAGATCGACGAGTCCTTTACTCAGGTGGTTTCCTCCATCGGTCTCGGCGTCGTCTCCGAACTAGACCAATACCTCGACCGCGACCAGACCCAGAGCGCCTTCGACACCGTCGAGGAGCGCATGCGCACAGTCAGCGCGCGGCTGGATTCAGCCTCCACCACAGTGCGCTCGCTATCGAGCCTTCTCGATTCCACCGTCCCCTTGGCAGACGGCGCCAGCAATATCTTGGCGGCTGCGGGCGAACAATCCTCCGCGCTTGATGATGCAAACGGGCAGTCTCCCCTGGATTCCCTCGATTCCATCCTCGGCGGGTCAACCTCCTCCCTCGATTCCGCTTTGGATTCGACGGCCGCCAGCTACGGTGCAGTCCGCGACCGCCTCGATGGCCTGCTTGGCGATGCCGACTCCCTCACCTCCGGCACCGCCACCACCTACCGCTCCATGGCGCAGCGCGTACAGGAACAAAGCGATGCTTTCTCGCAGCTACGCTCAACGCTGCAAGCACAATCCGATTCTGCTCCTGCAGGGGTGGCAACCACCGCCTATGCCAGCGTGCTGGCACAAATCGACTCCACCATCGCGCAGACGAATGCCCTGCACGACTCCCTGCAGCAAACGGCGAGCGATATCGAATCCGGGCGCGGCAACGCCGCCGATTCGCGCCAGCGCAGCAAGGACGCAGTCGCCTCCGCCATAAGCGCCGTGGAATCCGCGCGCAGTGCCTACCGCAACGACCTGAAACCGCAGCTCGACGCACTGGGCACTAACGTGCGCGCCGTCGCAGGCGGGATCGACTCCGTCAAGCAAGACCTCGCGGGAGTGCGCGCAACCATGGGTTCCGAAGGCAACGCCGGCAGCGCCCTTACCCAAGCCCGCGATAGCACCGCGCGCTTGGCAGACCGCCTCAGCGAACAATCAAAGCGCTTCGCCGATCTCGAGCGCCAGCTTGCTGATGCCCGCGATTCCGGGGACTTCAAGAAGCTTTCGGAGATCCTCAGCAACGATCCCACCACCCTGGCCTCCCGCCTGACCTCCCCCGTGGCTATCGACCGCGAGGCGATCTTCCCCGTTGCCACCTTCGGCGTGGGCATGGCGCCCTTCTACATGACACTGTCCCTGTGGGTGGGCGCGCTCATCGCCTGCGTGCTAGTACGTACCAACGCGGAGAAGCACTACCTCGGACCCGCTAGCTCCTTTACCCGCAACGAGGCTTACCTAGGGCGCTTCGCCACCTTCGCACTTATCGCATTGGGACAGTCCACCCTCGTCGTGCTCAGCCTTTTGCTCTTTGTACAGATCGGCGCCGCGCACCCCTTCCTGCTCTTGCTCAGCGGATGGATCATCTCGCTCGTATTCATGCTGATGATCTATACGCTTGTCATCTCTTTCGACAGCGCCGGCAAGGCCTTGTCTATCCTGCTCCTCGTGCTACAGATCTCCGGCGCGAGCGGTGCCTATCCCCTGCCACTGCTGCCGGACTGGTTCCACACCATCAGCCCCTGGCTACCCGCCACCTACGCGGTCGATGCACTGCGCTCAGCTATAGCGGGCGTTTACCATGGCGATATGTGGCGCAGCCTCGGCATGCTGCTGCTCTTCACCATCCCAACGCTCATCTTGGGCTTGTGGCTGCGACGCTTCATGGACGGTTATCATCGCCGTCTGCAGCGCGCCATCGAATCAACCAAGGTCATGGCCTGAGCATGTCCCAAGCATGACCTAGGCCACGTTCATCAAACGTGCGCCTGGCCATTAGAGGCATTCGTGCCGCCATCAACGTTGAGCACGTGCCCCGTGATGTATCCGGCGTCTTGGGAAGCTAAGAAGAGCACCGCTGGTGCAATATCCTCCGGCTGGCCCAGACGCCCGAGAGCCACGCGGTTGACATAGGGCGCGGCGTCCTCGAGCGTGTCTGCCGATCCTTCGTTGAGGCGAGTATGCGTAAACGCCGGTGCCACCGCATTAACGCGCACCCCTTTTTCGCCATAGTCCAGGGCAAGCGAACGCACGAAGCCACTCACCGCGTGCTTGGTGGCCGCGTATCCAG
Organism: Corynebacterium flavescens; assembly: GCF_008693105.1. Classification (GTDB taxonomy): domain Bacteria; phylum Actinomycetota; class Actinomycetes; order Mycobacteriales; family Mycobacteriaceae; genus Corynebacterium; species Corynebacterium flavescens. Next base: position 271,074 of record NZ_VXKK01000026.1, on the reverse strand, counting down.
CCTGCCCCCAATCCCCGCCGAGCCCCGATACGGAAGATACCGCCACTAGGTTGCCGCCCGTATTGACCAGCTCCGGCATGACGGCGCGCGCCAAGTACACAAAACCATCGACGTTGATGGCGCGCATCTGGTGCCACTTGTCGACGTCCATGTCTACCAAGTCCCCTGCCTCCACAATGCCGGCATTGCTCACGACGACGTCAATGCGGCCAAACTTCTCCTTGACCGCAGCCACAAGCTCTTCCCCCGCAGCGGGCTCAGAAATATCGTTGACAAGAGTCAGAGTTCGCTCACCCGGATACCCCGCAACAGACTCCTCTAGCGGCTTGAGGTTTCTCCCCGTAACCACCACGCTTGCGCCATTATCAAGAAAAGCACGAGCTATAGCCCGGCCAATTCCGTGGCTGCCACCAGTTACGACGACGACCTGATCCTGAAACGAATAAGTATTGACAGTCATGTAAATTCAGACTCCCTAATTGAGGTTGGTGTTTTCCGGTACTTTCCCCGTTATACGCATCTCCGCCGCAGCCGTCGAGGCTCGCATCCCAATTCTTTCCAATCCGGCGGTAGTTGCTTATCATCGCCACCTGTTCTCCAGGTGTCAGAGCTCTTAACTGCTAAAATTGGGCCTCAGTTCAATGCAAAGAGGAGGCGCAAGCACCATGAAGAAATCGCCCGCCGTTAAACTCACGCGACAGCGCCAGAAAGAATTTTCAGCGAAAACCCAGTTTAAGGACACTGACGATTCGCTTACTATGCTTGCCAAACTTGCCTACAAAACGGACCGCCACGGTAAACTCGATCCGCGCATCATCGAGTTCATCGAGACCGGAAAGCGCCCCGCCTAGATTTCCGTTTTCCTAAGGACAACCGGAATTCATGAAGAACCCACCTCTCGGACTAGCATTATTAAGGTTCAACATCACGAGGCCGTGAAACGGCTCGTGCCCTTAACTTCATCCTCGGAGGACTTTGTGACCCGTCGACTTTGGCGTCCCCTATCAGTTGGAATACTCGCAGCGAGTTTCCTCATCACCATCCCTGTGTCCGCTAATGCGGAGGACAACGGCGCATCCAGCTCAGAGCTTGCAGGCTCGGTCAACGACGGACTCCTTGACTTGGTTGCAGGATCCTCGCAGTGGGAAGGATCTTCCGATCTCACACTGCAGGGGCTTCTCAGCAGCGCCAATCTCCTGGACTCAAGCAGTACCTCTGGCTCCGGCTCCACGCTTCCTGATTCACTGCTCAGCAGCGAGAGCGGCTACCCGCTCCCCACCGTTGACAACATCGACGAAGTCAAGATCGTGAAGAAGGAGGTGGAGAACCGCGCGGATCGCCGCGAGAAATGGTCCATTGCTTCCCCTTCGATGAAGCGCGTGGTCGACGTCCAGATCGTCCGCCCGGCTGATCCGAACGCACCTGCGCCCATGCTGTACCTCCTGGACGGAATTGGCGGCAACAAGAACTCCTCGGGGTGGGTCAACACCGGTGCGGTGAAGAATGTCTTCGCCAACGAGAACGCCACCGTCGTGATGCCTTTGGGCGCAGCGGCTTCTTTGTACACCGATTGGGATAAGGACGACCCGGCTCTGGGAACCATCAAATGGGAAACTTTCATCACCAAAGAACTCGCACCGCTTCTCGAGTCCGACCCCTCCCTGCACTTCAACGACAAACGAGGGATCGGCGGGCTGTCCATGGGCGCCAGCGGAGCTGTCCGCATGGCCAATAACAATCCTGACTTCTTCAATGCTGCGATCGGCATCTCGGGTTGCTACTCCACCATGGACGCCATAGGTAAGCAGACGGTCAACCTGATCGTCGGGTCCCGTGGCGGCAACGTGGAAAACATGTGGGGTCCGGTAGGCTCCGAGAAGTGGAATGCCCAGGACGTTAACCAGAATCCGCAGGGCATCAAGGACATGGCCGTGTACCTCTCTGCCGCGAGCGGAGCAGCCGGCGACGTCGACATCAAAGACTACGAAGGGGAGCCCTTCTACAACATGGTCGCTGGCCTCTACCTTGAGCGCGGCGCCCACGAGTGCACGAAGAACCTCGAAGAATCCCTCTCCGAGGCCGGCGCCCCCGATATCACCGTCTCCTACCTCGATACCGGAATGCACAACTGGCGCAACTATGAGGCGCAGCTCCAACCGGCCTGGGACGACGTCAAGCACGCTCTGGATTAATTTCTCTACAATCGCCTCGCGAACACGCGAGACACCGCGTTAAGAAGATCGGCACCTAAAACTTCGACCGCCCCTCAGCAGACGATTGCTGAAGGGCGGTCGTTTCAGACACAGGCTAATGTACAAAGAGCTTGTGAATCCAAGAACGAGATTGGCGTTCTTTCATCTCCTATCTCCTTTCTCAGTACAAAAAGCATAGGTCAAAACCAATACTGCTGGGTCGAGTCCATGGGAGTGGTGTTTCTGTCTTTCGATTACACAGGCTGGGCAACGGCTTCAGGGGCCGGCGCGTGGTTGGTTTTCTTGCCGGTTCATGCGGCCTGCTCAGCGGGATCGCCAGCGTCGATGATGTTGGATGTGATCATCGGTTTTGTTGAATCCAGTCATCGTGTTGCTCCGCTAGCACCGCTCCAACCACACGGACGATAGCATCCCGGTTCGGGAAGATGCCGACGATACCGGTACGCCGACGGATTTCCCGATTGAGTCTTTCAGTGGGATTGTTTGACCACACTTTGACCCACACTGTTTTCAGAGCGTTCACGTGATCCATGGGGCTCTTACTGACAGTTACAGATACACCACACTAGCGGGCTCAACCCGAGATCGGCTTTTTCTCCGTGTTTCCGCATGGGACCGATCATTCAGGATAGGCCGGATGGCCTTGCTACCGCACTACCTAATTCTGGCTAGGCGGCCCGCCTGTGGATAACCGCCTTGGGCCTAGTGGGTTATCCACAGTTTCCTTGTTGGGTGCAGGTTGGGGATTGTCGCGGCGGTGGGTGGTGCCTTAGCGTGACGGTCATGGGCTTGCAGGAGTACTTCGCACAACTTAGCCGAGGTGTTGACCTCGTAGCCGAGTGCTCGGGGCTATCTGCGCCGGACCTTGAAAAGATGGGGGCCAGCGCGCAGGATACCGCCGAGCTTATAAGCCTGCACACCATCTACTTCGGTACTACTCCCTATACCGGCAAGCAACGCTTAGCTGTTGACGCTGCCAGGCGCAACGGACACACCCTGAGCACCCTGCGCCAGATCGAATCCTTTACCCGCCGCGTTCAAGGACGCCTGGCCACGTGGAACCTTCGCGTAGAGCTATGCGCCACGCCAAGCGAGCAGGTTACTGCGGTAGCTAGGCGCCGGCTGCGTGAGATGCGTGTTCCCCGCACGTATTGCGAGCGCGCGATGTTGCGCCAGCACCCCAACGGGCTAGCTACCTTGACAGTGACCGGCAATGGGTTGGATATGGCAGATGCCTTCCGAACCATCGACCAGCAGCATCCGGGTAAGAGTTTTATCGCCCGCATGCTCGGCAAAGCAGACGGGGCCCCGGCTGCGCGTACTCGGGTGACGACTATGGCAGTCCTCCAGTTGGAGGATTATGGCACGATTATGCGCCGCGAGCGCGATGATGTGATGATACGCACCACCAGTGGGACTGTTATCACCGGCGCGCAGCTTGTAGAGCGTGCCTGTGCCAACGAGGGTCTTATTACGGTGATAAGCCGTACGCTGGGGCCGGTGGACTTATACCGCTTTGAGCGCTTCGCCTCAACAAAGCAGCGCACAATGCTCGCAGCAGAGCACCCCACCTGCGCGTGGCCAGGCTGTAACACCCCAGCAGAAAGAGGGCAGTTCCACCATCTCACCCCGTGGAAGCACGGCGGGGAGACTAACGTTGCCAACCTGGTGACCTTGTGTAACTACCACAACGGCATCAATGACGACGATCCGAATGCGCCACCACGCCGCGGGCGCCTTACCCGCCAAGGCGGGACAATAGTCTGGCAGCCACCGCACACCAGCCTTTAGGATAACAAGCCTAACGGCGACTTCCCGCACCCCAAAAAGGGACACGTTTTTGCGTGTCCCTCTCCACCATGCACTCCAAAACCCAGAAGATCCCGCAACGGACTGCGCACAGCGCGAAAAGTCCCGAGCCAGTATCTTTGATACAGCTCGGGACCTTCATTTTGTACCCCGTACGGGATTTGAACCCGTGTTACCGCCGTGAGAGGGCGGCGTCCTAGGCCCCTAGACGAACGGGGCATGTTCACCTATCCTTGCGGACTAGCTAAGCGTAATTGAGAACTCAGCGCTTATACAAATCGCCAGTTCAGTGTGAGAATCCGCGGCAAGAAAAAGACTAGAAAACGCAAAGAAATCCCGAACCTTATGTGTGCTACTTACTGCGTTCTCTTCAGCCTAGGTGCGGATCGAATCAGTGGTTATTCCGCTTGCAATCTGTGGATAGTCAGTGGCTGGAATTTAGTGCTGTAGCGAAGGTTCGGGATGACGCGATATGTGCAATAGCATTCGCTTTGAGGCTCCTACTTCGTACGAGTGTTGATGGGAAGGAAGTACTGGATTCTGGCTGTGCCGCCCAGCGAAGTTACTGCGAAACGCGTCGGGTAAAATGATGCGAATCAGCTTCTTTCACCTGCTCTCCTCTCATCCGGTTACGATGTACTTGCAGTCTAAGGCTGCGAGCTTGCATACCGGAAGAGCCTTGTCTGAATCAGCCGGTGGTCCTCCCCCTGGTCATTCACATGCTCACATGGCCAGCGTGGAGAAGTACTTCACCGGTATGGGGTGGAGTTAATACCAGTTATGGCCTAGTTACCCACGCCGGAATCCGCATCAGACGCTATTTCTTTAGGTGAATCGAGCTCACCGGCGCTGTGCTTCTGGGCATTCTTCAGCGCCGCTTTTTGGCGGTGTTGGAGGCGTTTCTCATCGAAGCTTCCCCGCAGCTTTTCCACGCCGGACCCGATGCTGGCCGAGGTCCCCTTGGCTAGGCCCACGACGTCCTCCCACGTCTCATCCCGGATGCTGCCAACGGCGGCGCGCCAGAGCTCTCGCTCGAGGGCTGGAATTTCGCGTTCGATGCCGAAGAAGGCATTCTCCGCCCGCGCAATCTCAGTCAAACTATGTAGGCAGAGATCGACGAGCTGCGTGGACTTTTTGACGTAGCGGGCGCGCTCGACATCGCTCAGCACAGCGGCCTGCGCGATGGCGCTAAAGAGCTCCGCTACGGCCAAGGAAGCTTCCTCGCGCGCCTCCTGGGTATCTGCCTGATGGATGGCAGCATGCAGCTTGCCTTCCTCGGCGTCTATCTCGGATTGCAGCTGGAAGGCGATCTCAAGGACGTGGTACAGATCCACTTGCCACAGCGTCTCCGCCAAGAGAGGAAGATTCTGCGCGATCACAGGCTTGGCCTTCTGCAGCGCCTCAAGGCGCTTGCTGACACTGGTTTCTTTGCTCACCTCCGTGGCCATGTCGCGCAATTCATCCACCAATACCGACTGCCTGACCTGCAGTTGCTTCTCAAAATCAGCGATCTTCGACCACATTACCGGCGTAATATGACCCGTGGCTTCATGAAGCTTCTTGGTCTTCTCTAGCAGCTTCCGGCTCGCGCGCAGCTCCCCGACTTTCTCCCGCTGGAGCCCCTTCGCCAGATCATCGAGCTTGCCATCAATGGTCTTGAGATAGTCATTGATCTGCGCCATCTGTTGTTCCATGGCAATCTGGTTCATGATTCCGCCCTTGCCCATCAGCACGGCCGGATTAAGCAAGCGTGCGGGCGATCCCACAAACTGGAGATGCTTGGCGATGGCGCCTCCTTCCGCACGCACCACCCCACACATGAGGCCGTTCTCGCGGCTAATGGACATGCCGTACTGCTTCAGCGCGGCCGCCGAGGCATCATCAAGTTTGAGCCACTTTCCGGAGTTCTCACTGATGACGGAGGCCACCTGTGTCATCTGGGCTGCGTCCCCCAACCGGGTCAGTAGTGAGCGCAATCGTCCCTCGGGACATCGAAAACTTCCCAGACTGGGAGGGTGTTGAGAAAGCTCTCCACCAGCTTCGGATCACCTAAAAGAGCCACTCGCACAGGCAGCCAAGGTCGCATTGAATACTTCGGAAGGAACTCACACCCGCGTCCAGGTGCTACTCCTGCTGGCGCTCAAGAACCCCGACTTCCACCCCACCGTTGTCGAGAACGTGCATAGTATCCCCTTCCACGTTGAGCTTGGAAGCACCGTTAAGCCAGGTATCGATGTCTCCCAGGCATGCCATCATTGTGCTGGCCAGCTCCGATAACTGAATCTCGCCATCGGCCTCACTCCAGCTGCCCATCAACCGGTTGCAGCCATCGCTGCCGCTGACCCTGCCATCTGCATCGAGCACCAGCTGCGGCTCGCCCGGTCCTCCTGGTCCCCACGTTCCCACGGCGTCTTCCCGCGCGGAGGACTCTGCACAGCCCACCACCACGGCACCTGCGACTATCGCCCCGCAGGTGACGATTCCAACCTTCACACCACGGTTCCTTTTCATACCTCACCAGCCTACAGAGATTTCTAATGACGCCGATTTCCATTAGTGCTAGAGTCGGGCTTATGAGCACAGAACAAAAACTCACTCCAGATCCGCAGCAAGCAGAACGTTTTTCCAACGATCCCGGCTTCGTCGCCGCGCTCGACCAGAGCGGCGGAAGCACCCCGAAGGCACTGAAGGCCTACGGTGTCGAGGAAAGCGCCTATTCCAATCATGAGGAGATGTTTGATCTCATCCACGAGGCGCGCACCCGGGTCATCACCAGCCCGGTATTCACCAAGGAGCGCATCCTCGCCGCCATCCTCTTTGAGAACACCCTTGACCGTGAGATTGAGGGCATCAACACCGCCGAGTATCTGTGGAAGAACAAAGGCATCGTGCCGATCCTCAAGATCGACAAGGGCCTGCTTCCCACCGATAATGATGTCCAGCTGATGAAGGACATCCCGGGCCTGGCTGAGACCCTCGCCAAGGCGCGTGCCCACGGCGTATTTGGCACCAAGGAGCGCTCCGTCATCCATGCGGCGAACGCTGCGGGTATAGCGGACGTCGTCAAGCAGCAATTTGAGGTGGCCGAGGAAGTCATCGCCGCGGGTCTCGTTCCTATCCTCGAGCCCGAGGTCAGCATCGAAGCACCCGACAAGGCACAGGCCGAGGCAATCTTGCGAGAGGAACTCCTCAAAGGTCTCGACGCGCTGGGTGATGTTCAGGTCTCCCTCAAAGTGACCATTCCCACCGAGGACAACTTCTATGCCGAGCTCATTGCGCACCCGCGTGTTGCCCGCGTGCTAGCGCTCTCCGGCGGCTACGAGCGCGATGAAGCCGCACAGCGCCTTGCCCGCAACCCGGGGCTTATCGCCAGCTTCAGCCGCGCGCTGCTCGAGGGGCTGTCCGCCGGCCAGTCCGACGAGGAGTTCAACGCCACCCTCAACCACAGCATTGAGGAGATTTACAAGGCCTCGGTGGCCTAGCTCAGTACAACCCTAACTGGGTTGAATACCTGCAAAAGCCGCGGGCGGGCGAAAGAAGATCTTCACCCTCCCCGTGGAAGGATCGTCCGTGATATCTGCATCTACCTCGTAGACATCACGGACTAGTTCTTTAGTCAGCACCGTCGCGGGCGGGCCGGCGGCCACTACACGGCCCTGTTTGAGAACGACAACGCTGTCACAAAACATCGCCGCAAGATTGAGATCATGCAGGGCCACGATGGTGGTGACATCGAGCGTGGAAACAAGATGCAGCAGCTCAATCTGGTGACGGATGTCGAGGTGGTTTGTCGGCTCATCCATCAACAGCTCTTGCGGTTGTTGCGCGAGAGCGCGGGCAATGTGGGCGCGCTGCCTCTCACCGCCGGATAGTGAACGCCACGGGCGCTCGGCTTTGTCCGTGAGAGCAACCTTGTCCAATGCCTGCGCTATTGCCTGCTCATCGCCGGCACTTCCCGCACCCCACAACGAGCGGTGCGGAGTGCGCCCCAAACGCACGACATCGTAGACGGTGATGTCCGTATCGGTATCCGCATGCTGCGTCACTGAGGCGACGCGGCGCGCCACGGCCTTGCGCCCCAATCCGTGAATGTCCTCACCATCGAGCAAGACGGACCCTGAATCTGGCTTCGCCGCGGCCTGCAGGAGATTGAGCAGCGAGGACTTGCCCGAGCCATTCGGCCCGAGCAACCCGACGGTCTCACCGCGCTGCGGGTTTACGCTCACGCCGTCAACAACTAACGCTCCCCCGCGCCGCCAAGAGACTTCATTCGCGTGGATCGTCATGCTCGTTTCCCCCTTCTGACGAGAAGGAGGACGAATACCGGCACGCCCACGAGCGCCGTACCGACGCCGACGGGCAGGGGCGTCGGCGCAAAGGCCACCCGGGAGGCTGCGTCGACCCACACCATGAAGATCGCACCAAGAATCACCGTGGCTGGGACCACCCGGGAGTGGCGCTGCCCAAACATGAGGCGCGCCGCGTGGGGCAGAACCAATCCGACGAAGCCAATCGAGCCAGCCACGCTCACCAGGGTCGCCGTCACCAGCGCGGTAAGAATCAACAGAATCACCCGCGTGCGCGCGACGTGAATGCCTAGGGAGGCGGCCACTTCATCGCCAAAGGCAAAGCCATCGAGTGAGCGCAGATAAAACAGTGCGATCCCCACCCCGATGAAAGCGACCGAAGCAGTCAGCGCAACATCTGCCCACCTCATTCCTTCCAAGGAACCAAGCAGCCAGAACATCACGCCCCGGGCCTCATCGGAGTCAGCAAAGGCGAAGATCACCAGCGAGGTGAGCGCCGAAAATAGCTGTGTGCTCGCCACGCCGGCAAGCACGATGCTTCCCGTGCCTGCATTCGAATACCTCGCCAGCAAGAGCACCAGGCCAAAGGCCGCAAGCGCCCCGACAAAGGCACCGCCCGAAAGCCCGATGAACGTGCCCCCAAGACCCAGGACACCGACGAGCACGGCACCGGTGGACGCGCCCGAGGACACCCCCAGGATGAAGGGATCCGCCAGCGGGTTACGCAATAAAGACTGCAAGATCGTTCCGCATAACCCCAACCCCGCACCGCACGCTGCGGCGACGAGCGCGCGTGGCAGACGCTCCTGCCACACAATCGCCTCATCCGAAACATGTATCGGAATGTCCGTGAGCCCCAGATGATTTGTGATGATATCGCGCACGTTCACCAAAGAAACATCTGCCGGGCCCAGCGTCATAGCTACTCCCACGGAGAGGAGAAAGACCAGGATGCCAAGCAGGCTAAAACCCGCCACAGCCAGGCCCCGCGATACCTTCGACCCGGCGCGCGGGGCCATCGCCGCACGCGTTGGGCTCACTGGGGTCGTTGAGCTTGCTGGGCCCGTCCCCACATCAATGGTCTTATTACTCACTAGCTGCGCATGCTCCTGCATCACGCGTCCAGGCCTGAATCTTCTCCAGCCCATCCACGTAGCGGATCGACGGGTTCATCTCCGCCCCATGTAGCGCAATGAAGCACTCATTCTGGACGGCTGAAAGCTTGCTCGTCAGCGGGTCCGACTTCAAGAAGTCAATCTTGTCATCGAGCCGGTCTCCGGGGAAACGGCCACGCTGCAAGTCCCCCAAGACAATGATCTGCGGATCCTTGCCAACGAAGGATTCCCAACCAACCGCGGGCCAATCGTCCTTCACATCGGCGTAGACGTTCTTCATATCCGTCATATTTGCCAGCATGGAGGCCGAGCCCAACCCGCCGGCAATATACGGCGCCCGGGTGTCTGCGAACCAGAAGGCCACGCTGCGGCCGTGCAGATCCACGCCCTTAAGGGCAGCCTGGGTGCGCTCCTCAAGCTTGTCGACGAGTTCCTCACCGCGCTCTGGCACATCAAAAATGGCCGCCAAATCACGAATCTCTTGGTAGAGAACATCCACCGTCAGCGGCGTGGTGCGCGTTCCTCCCGCGTTGATGCTCACCCCACCCTCGCAATCGGTCGGTGAGAGATAAGAACCAATGCCCGTCTCGGAAAGGCGCTCGCGGGAGGCCACCCCGCCCTCCGCCTTGTAGTGACGCCCAAATGATGCGGTCACGAAATCAGGGTCCGCATCCAACAGCACCTCATAGGTCGGCGCGTTGTCTGAAAGGCGCGGGACTTTGTCATTGGCCTCGGCCAGCGAATCCAACACCGGGTCCGTCCACGAAGCCGTGCCCACCATTCGATCCTCAAGTCCCAAAGACAAGAGAATCTCCGTGGAGTTCTGGTCCAGCGACACTATCCGCGACGGCGCACTGTCAATGGTCACCTCGGTACCACAGTTCTCCAAGGTCAACGGGTACTGCGTGGCACCCTCGCCCTGTGCTTGCGCCGGCCCCTCGTCCACAGCCTCGGAGGCGCCACACGACGCCATCATCACACCAGCAAGTCCCACCACCGTCAGTGCAGACCATTGCTTCAACAAACGAAATCGCGACAAGGCGCCGCCCCCTTCTCCAAAGGATGTACTAACTAAAGAAAGCCTCACTTTATCGAGTTTGTGTGACGAATCAAAAACTGTACTCAGACCTTGCTTTATGCCACATGACTGCAACAAATTCCCAAGACAACGAGGCCCCCACGCCACCTACAGCACGCCCGCAACACAGCTCCTGCCCGCGCTTGGCGATGCCCCGCCAGACCAAAAGTTCCCCCTCGAACTCGGCATTTAGCAAATGACCATGACCGAAGGCTCCAAGCTTCTTACTTAGAAGTGCCTGCGGCTAACTCCAGCTTAGGAACCTTTCGCTGTCCTACGGCTCTACGCTCCGCTTTAGCATCTGCATCCTTTGCAGTTTTCTTTGCGGCCTTCTTTGGGGCTTTCTTTGCCTCAGACTTCTCTACGCCTGGTTCAAGACCTAGTGCTCTCAAGAAGTCGAGGGCACGTACTATAGAGGTGAGCTTTGACTTTAGGCCCTTCAACGCCGCAGACTTATGGTCGCAGAAAGGCACAAGTTGCTGGTACTCACGGCGGACATTCATTTCCGCTTCAACGATCTCAAACCAGATCGAAGGATTTGCCTCAAGCTTAAGCTGCTTGCGAAGTTCTGCCTCCACGAGCGGTAACACGAGCATTTCTTCCACAACCGCAGCACTAGCTCGGGTGTTTGAGAGGCTAAGAGCTAGAGTTCCACTTCCGGCACTCAACAAGGCGCCGGAGCTAAAGAGCCCCCCAATCATTCCACCTGGGCCAAAAGCAGCTAAAGCGCTGGTCACCGCCGCGGCTCCAAATGCACCCGGAGCCGCTGCTAGGGCAAGTCCACCTGTCGCGACTACCATTGCCACCGCCCCCAAGCCGGCAGCGCCCAGAATAAGCCCGTTCCCAAGGGCGTTACTGCCTCCTCGCAATTCTTCTTGGACAAGCTGAATTGATTCCAGCGCTTGCACGCCGAAGGTGCTTCTCAACCCCAGCTCCGCGCTAAGATCTTTAGCAGCCTCTTTTCTAATCTCCTCGCGGATGGAGATCTCATAGGGATTAATGAGGTTCTCGGTCAAAAGACGCGGCACGATTTCCACTGCGTCTTCTCGGCTCAGTCGTGTCAGCTGAGTAGGTTCTGGGGCCGTCTTCTTTCCCTCCTCAGCGAGTTCTATGCTCATCCGAATGAGCTCAGAGGGAATGGGCTTAGCTTCAGTCTTTCTGCGTTCAATCAGCTCCGTTATCGCGCGCGATTGGACGAGGATGCGGGCCCCGGAATACCGCTCCAACGTCTCTTTGTCTTTCTTGCTCTTGCTATTCTCCTTAAGCTGGCACTCCACAAGGTATACGTAGCGCAGCGCCGCCACGGCCAACCATTCGGCCTGGTCAAAGGGAACGTCGACACCAGAATCCACTGGGACGATTTCTCTGCACAGCGGGCCGAGCAGCGCAGTGCCGATAAGATTCGCCACATTTGGGTTGGATAGATAGTTCTTGGAAGAATGCGCCGGCCCGGGCTTCCAACCGGTCTTTACCGGCAAGTCGAGGACCCATTCAATCTTGGCTGAAATCCCCCGTGATGCCGCTACAGGGTCTCCTGTTCCCCAAAGGTTTACCCACCACCCAAGATTCTGGGGCGAGTTGACCAGTTCCTTCGTCAGCTTCTTTCCTGAGAAGTATGAGGTCCCGAGCGGACTGCCCACGGTAATCATCCCTTCCACTTGTACTTTCGGGGATATCCGCGTCACGAGATCTGCAGCGATGACCGAGCCAAGACTATGGCCCACAATGACAAGTCGCCCTTCATCAGGAAGTGAATCCAGAATCTTGCTGAGTACTTGGGCTCTGACGTTGTCATCTTCAACATAAGACTTCGCCTGCCGAAATGCCCCGAAATTCTTAACCGCGGACACGAGGGAATCTTGGTACGCCATGCCTGGGCCCTCGTAGCTATATCCCCACTTAACCTCAAGGGCAGAGACCCTCTCCTGATAAGCCCGGAGGTGATCTTCGGCTTCCACTTTGCCCAAACGCTTCGTGGTCGTCGGCGGAACGTCAGCTTTAGCATCGTTCGAATGCAGCAGGTCTGTATAGGAAGGCTCAATAACGCGAAATGAATCTAGGTTGCGGAAACCCAACTCTTCTAGTTCTGCAAATAGAGCCGTTTTCCATGCTTCGCTGGAGCCACTGTCATGAGTCTTGCTTGTGCTCACACCATGCAAATACAGCAAGAATTTCGAATCCGACATTTCACGCTCTTTCTGAACTTTTCCTAAACCATTACCGCCGGTAATCCTACTTCAGTAGGCGCCAAAAGATGCTGTTGAACTTCTGGTCTACGCGTGTTCCCGTGCTCGGTTAATCTGAGCCAAGAGCTGGAACTCAAACCACCCAGAAGCCAAAATGAGAAGATGATTATGCATCGCCCGCTGCACCCCTCATTGATTCGCATCTACAGCGAAGCTTCCGCTGAGTCCCTCTATTTTGACGAGACTTATTCGACTTCCCAGGAGAGCTTCAGCCAATCCTTCTACTTCTTAACCGCAGTTCAACTTCGTCATGCGGACTTGCCCGCCATTAGGCAGGCGTTAGTTGAAACAGCTGCGGCACAATACTGGCACGCCACTGAAGCACTACAATCCGACGTGGACCGGCAACGTGCCAAGAATCTGCTGAGTCATTGCCAAGAATGGATAGACCCCACCTTCATAAGCTGCAAAACCGCTCTCTCACCTGAGCAGGCACTCGAAGATGCGCGCCGTGACTGCATGCGAGCGCTGCTCTCCCATGCTGTCCCCCAGATACCACAACTTTCCGGCCTCATCTTTGAAGCTCGCCGTGAGAACAATGACAACTACCGCGACAGGAGATTTATTAAGGCACTGAGGCGACAAAGAGTGGTGCCACATGGCGTCCATTTCGCTTGGGTTTCGCCCGCAGAAGAACAGACACTGTGGCTCCTAGATCTAGTTCGGCGTGGCTTTCCGCCGAAGCAAAACCCATGTGGACCCGACTGCGAACTTATTCGCCGAATATGTCGAGAAATTCACAACTCTTCTCGAAATTTAAGTTGGCCCCCACCTGCCAGTAGCCTTCAGTGGGGGCCGAACCGCTGTACCTTGCCGGTAGGGCGGTTCCACGCTATTTGGCGTGGCATGCTTTGCTGCGACTGGCAAGGCTTGGCTGTAGTGCGATTACAAGAGTAGTTCTGGCGTTCTCCTCCTGTCACGAGCGCTTGAACGCCGAGTTTGTTGATGATCCGGTACCTCCCCCATTGAAAATTGTCTTTCCCCACGTTCTAAGCTGCGCTTTACAGCACCCCACATCTCCTCAAGTCCAGCCGACGCGTAAGATTCGCCGTCACCAAACCTCAGTTGTCTCACTTTTCTGGACCAACTACACTGCCGCAGGCCTTACCCAGAGAGCATGTCCAAGACCTCCTCTACAATGCGGAGCCACGCCAAGGACGAGACATAACTGAGGCTTTTAACTGCGCTTCATACGAGAAGGAGACCCGTTGCTGATACTCAAAGACACGATGAGACAGGCCTACGAGGCGGCTGGCTACGAAATAACAGAATCCCAGCTCGACGAACGCTATGAGCAGATGATGAGTGAGTGGGAAGAATTGGCGCTGACCAAGCTGAGTGAGTTGACTAACAAAGTGGTAGCCCAGACGGGTCGGTCCCTCGTCGATGCCATGACTAGGGACCAGTTACTTAGACTCAGCAACCAGATTGCGGCGGACGAGATCCGCAAACTGTGGCTCGATCCATTGACCCAGGAAGCAATCGAGGCGGAGCTGAAGGAACACGAGGAGAACCCGCCGAGCCTCCAGGTCTTAAATTCACCAGACCTGTGGATGACCCAGTGGCATTACCTTTCCAGCGACAGCGCGACGTGGGACCTAGCCTGTGAACTATGGCCAGACGCGCCTACTCGCTGGCTTTCCCTAGCCTCGGCCCTGATGCAGGTCTACGAGCACCAATACAAGCTCTACCCCGGATACAAATACTCGAAGCTACTTCCCGAGTTCGAGGCCAAGATCGAGCATGCAATGACCCTGCAGAAACCTCCCGGAACGGCGGCCTAACTGAGACTGGTGACGGCGCCTCCGCGAAACCCGTAATTTATTGAATCCCGCAGAGCATTTCGTGCTGTACCAGGGAGTGCTCGGCGGGGCTGTTGGAACAGCTACCCAAGCTGTATAATCGTAGGTAAACTGAGATCCAATTCACATACTCTACCAATCGTGTTTTAAATCAAGAAAGGATCAGATCATGCGTGTACTTCCACAAGACATCACTCCAGGGCTCGCCCGCGCCGGACGCGCCCTCACTCAAGTCAACTCTCTTATCATCGCCGAAGATGCCGGACTAACTAGGCAACAAGTCAGGGACTTCGAAAAACGCGTTGGTAGGCTCACTCCCGAGGAAAAGTCTCGCCTTTATAAAACTCTCGAAAGCTATGGCGTCGCCTTCATTACGGAAGATGAGAGCTACGGATACGGCGTACGCAAACGCCACAACGCCTCGAAGACTCGCCAGCTCAAGCGCTGGGAAGATGAAGGTGGCCCTGGAGGCGAAGACGATATTTAGTTTCATATGAATCATTCCAACACTGCTCGTTTGATGTTGGAGGCTGAGGAATACCGCCTAGGAAGTGCTTGCTAGGGAGTGTCTGACTAACATCCTGAGCGGTATTTTCTCGCGCGAGCATTTGTTCTAATCATCTTGGTGTGTTCGAGCCTTGTGGCACACTAATGACCATGAGCTCGCTCTCCCAAGTGTTGGCATTTCAACGCATTCTGAAGGACTCCTCAGCCGTCCGCCTGTTGACCGCCACTAATGCGCCTTTTGTGCTGGCTACCGTTGCCGTTCACTTCGGCGACTCTCCTACCGCGCGTCCGGCATCCGAGCTGTATGAATTAATGGCGGCAGACTTGGCAGTGCTTCGTCAAAACGGGATGGATCTGCCAAAGACTCCAGCAGAATACTGCACCGATTGGGTTCGCAGTCGGTGGCTAATGCGCAAGGCAGGAAACCAGCGAACCGGAGAATTGCTTGAACCTTCCACAGACGCGCTAAGTGCTCTTCATACAGTCCAGAGCTGGGAAAAGCCATGCTCCTCAGTCACTGCTTCGCGGTTGGAATCAATCTCCGAAGCTCTAGGCAGCCTTGCTCGAGACACCGACCCGAACATCTCCTCGCGCCTCGAACGCCTGCAACTCGAAAGAGATCGCCTAGATCGTGAAATCGAACGAGTCTCACGCGGTGACTTTGAGTTGCCATCTCCAGATCTGGTGTCTGAAAGGATCGGGGATATATTAACCTCCGCGTCTTCAGTACCCGCCGACTTCGCACGCGTGCGTCACGAGTTCGAGGTCCTAAACCGGACGCTGCGCCGACAATTACTGGATCCTGACTCCACCCGCGGTGACGTCTTAGACGATATTTTCACCGGCGTCGATGTCATCAGCAGCTCAGAGGCAGGTCGCAGTTTCAATGGCTTCTACTCCATCATTACGGACCCAGAGCGCAGCGCCTACATCGATAATTGGATCGACAAGATTCTCAGTAGCGAGTCCGCACGCGAACTTGATCCAGAGACCCGAGTATCGCTGCGCCGTCTCATCCGAGACATGGAGGAATCCGGAGCCGAAGTGAACTCCGTAATGACAGGGCTGGCGCGTTCGCTTCGCCATTATGTCGCCAGCGAGCAGTTCGCGGAGGACCGGAGAATGATTGAGCTGATCCGAGAAACCCGTGCTCTGGCTGCTGACGCCGTTGAAAAATTTGAACTGAGTGCGATTCATGCCATGGAGACTCCCCTTCAACGTATCGGTATGAGTATCCAGTCAGTGAGCTCAATTGTTCTCACTAATCCTGGTGAAGAAATAGTTGAGGGCGAAACTGCAGTAAATGCGCCGCAAGCACTGGACGTTAAAGAGCTATTGTCTGCGGTCCGTCAGTCCGAAATTGATCTAGAGGAGCTGATCAACTCAGTTCGGGACACCGTGACTTCAGGAACTGGCCAAGCCACCATCAGCCAAGTATTGACCAGGCACCCCGCAACTCAGGGACTGGGTAGCATTGTCGGGTTACTCCACTTGGGACTCAAATACGGTATCCCTAGCGGAAGGGCCGGGGAAGTTTCCTGGGAAGAGGGCGACTCAACGCGCCGTGCCACCATCGACCAGTACTCTTTTGATGTGACAAGCCTGGAGGAAATGTAGATGTCAAATACTGACCCGTTATGGACCGGAGACTTGGGAACTTTGACCCTTGACTCTCGCCGCGCTTTGGTACAGCTCCTAAAAGGTCCATTGATGCGCAAGTCTAAACATCCGGATCTGTGGTCAGCTCTCATCACGGACACCGAGGCCCTCCGTAGCCGCCTCGCCGATGTATTCCTCGACCTGATCATCGATGAGGAAGCCGGAATCGCCTTTACTCGTATGGTCACAGTAGACAACGACTTAAAGGTTCCCGCAGTGCTACGCGTCGACCGACTTAAGCACGTCGATACGTTGATCCTCTTGCACCTGCGCAGTGAACTAGGTCTGAGCACTCCCGGAGAGCGCGTAATCATTGATGCGGAGGAACTGCGTGACCAGGTTCGTTCCTACCAGCGTTCAGATGACTTGGATGACGCTGCATATACCAAGCGTTTTAACGCTGCGATCACCCGCATACGCAACACCTATAACCTACTCGATGACACCGAAACCGCCGGGCGCTATGAGGTTTCTCCGGTGTTGCGCCATATTTTCGATGCTGACACTGTAACCGCGCTCCGGGATGAGTATGCGCGTTACGCCGCAAAAGATAAAACGAGTAGTGCAAAGGACGAGCTATGAGTGACGTCTACCCCGGGCAATTCCGGCTCTCCCGAGTTCAGTTGATCAACTGGGGCACCTTTTCGGGTTATGTCGACATGCCCATCGCCCGCCGCGGGCATCTCATCACCGGCGGCTCTGGATCTGGTAAATCCACTCTCCTCGATGCCATGTCCTCCATCCTCGTTCCTCCCGTCAAGGTTCATTTCAATGAGGCGGCACAACAAGGACTCAGGCGGGAACAAGGACGTACCTTGGCGTCCTATATCCGGGGCGCATGGCGGCGCCGGGAAAATGCCGAGACCGGCGGCATCGCCTCGACCTTCCTGCGCAGCAAAGCCACCTACTCTGTAGTCGGGCTGACTTATGACAACGCTAAAGGCACCGTCTTCACACTCGTCGGCCTGTTCTATCTAAGGGCAGGTGACACGGCAAACGCGCAAGTACAGAAATTCTATGGCATGATTCCCGCCAGCGTCGATGTACGAGAATTCGAACAGTTTCTCAAGGCAGGCGTCGACAAGCGAAAGATAAAGAGCACATTCGCCGATGGTCGCTTCAGCGACCAATACCGCGTTTTCGCCGACTACTTTCGGCCGCGTCTGGGCATGCGCAGCGAAGAAGCGCAACTGCTCCTGCATCGTACACAGTCGGCGAAGTCCCTGACGAGCCTCGACCAACTCTTTCGCGACTATATGCTCGAGCCGCCGACTACTTTCGCCATGGCCGAGGAAGCGGTCGAACAATTCGACGATCTGCGCCAGGCCTATCACCGCGTCGTCGACGTCCGCGCCCAGATCGATACTCTTCAGCCACTGGTTGGCCTGCGGGACCAACGCTCCAACGCGGAGGTCAGCAAAGCTCACGCACTAGAGATGAAGCGGGCCTTTCCGGCGGTCCGAGACAGTTTGCACTTAGCGGGTAACCGCGATCGCTTGGCAGAGTTGACCACGGAGGTAACGGCAGCTGACTCCCATGTTGCTCAATTGCAAGAAGCACTAGACCAAGCGCAAAAGCAGGTTACCTCGGCCACTGCGGCGCTCCAGGCCCAAGGTGATGGCCGTCTTGGAGTCCTTGAGGAACAAGACTCTCGGGCTAGGGAAAAGCGCGCATGGCGCCTAGAAAATAGAACTAAAGTCCACAATGCTGTGCAGTCCGTCGGAGGCGCCATGCCCACCGACGCCGAAGGATACGCACAGCTGCTAGTCCAAGTCCAAGAGATTGAGTCGAACTCCCCTGAGCAGATTAGCCTTTGGGAAGCAGAACAGATCAGTGATGAAGTGGACCGCCGCGGTTTAAAGAAGCAGAGCGAAGAACTTGCGGCCGAGTTAAGCTCCTTGAGTCAGCGCAGCAGTAATATAGACCGGCGCTATATTCACGTAAGGAAGCAACTTGCTGAGTCGTTGCAAGTCACTGAACAGGAACTTCCATTCGCCGGTGAGCTCATCGATGTTCGCCATGATCAGCGGCGCTGGGAGCCGGTCATCCAGAGACTCTTGGGCAGCTTCGCGACCACACTGTTGGTCCCTGAGCGTCTTGCGCGCACCATCAATAACTACGTCAATCGGACTAGCCTCGGCATTCGATTAACTTATCGAGTCATTCCATCAAACATTGTTCCTTCCCGCCGTTCTGGGAGCCCAAGGGCCCTGAGCAATAAGCTCGGCTTCCTCGAGGCACCAATGTCGACGTGGGTGCGTAACGAGATACTGCGAGTTTATGACTACGAATGCGTCGATAACGAACAAGAACTAGAAGCCCTCGGAGCCCATCAACAGGGCGCAACCATCAAAGGGCTTGTGCGTGAGCGAACCCACAAGGATGGATCGGTCGGCTATGCCAAAGATGACCGCCGCAGGCTAGGTGATCTCTCTTCTTATCGTTTGGGAACCTCCAACGACGAGAAAGTCGAGCTGTTGCGTGAAGAAATCTCCAGACTGAACTCAAAGATCACTGCCACTGAGAACCGAATTAAAGAAAAGAAACGCCTGATCGACCGTGAACGAGAGATGATCGATTGCGCAGAAAAGATTGCCCAGTATACCTTTGACCAGATCGACATCCGTGTCGATGATGCCAGTCTCGAGGCCTTGGCAAAACAGCGCGCTGATATCCTAACTTCCCCTGAGTTGGCGCAGCTCCAGCAGTTGGTCAACGAAGCAGAGAATCGTTATGCGGAGGTAAACTCCAGTTACCGAGCCGCCGACCGCAAGGCTGCGCAGCTCGCAGGAGAAATTACTACCGTCAACCAAGACGTAGCCCGCCTGGAATCCGAGTTGGCCAACCGCGAGAAGGTCGAGGACGCCACCTACACGGAGTTAAGCTCTCTCATCGGCGAAATCACTCGTCGCGTGACTCAACGCAACATTGACCAGATGACCGATAAAGTCATCGGGAAACTCGATGCCACGATTTCTTCCTCCGAAACCGCTATCACTCAGGCGAATTCCCGCATCACCCGGATATTGACCCAGTACATCTCCGAATGGCCGGCCGAGAAGTCTGAGCTGCGAGACGATCCCAGCTTCGCGGGCGAGGCCATCAATCGCCTGACATTCCTGCGCCGCGATCGACTAGGTGATTTTGAGGGACGTTTCCTCGACCTCATGAATGAAAGCTCAGTGAAGAACCTAGGCGCGTTATCTACTGCGCTGCGCCGCGCCCGCGGAGATATCGAAACGCGATTGCAACCGGTCAACGAATCACTCGGAGATTCGGAATTTAATGCCGGCCGCTGGTTAAAGGTCGAAGTCCGGGACAACCGCAATGCTGATGCGTTGAAGTTTATGAACGATCTCACGGAGGCAACAAGTGGCGCGATGGCCGCCACTCGCGACCGAGACATTAAGGAGGCCGAGAAGCGCTACCAAGCCCTCTCCATCATCCTGGATCGCCTCGGCAGTGACAACGCCGAGGATCAACGCTGGCGCCGTCTGGTCCTAGACACCCGCCTGCATGTCCGCTTCATCGCCTCCGAGATCGACGCCACAGGAGTCGTTTTAAACACCTACGTCGATTCGGCTTCCCTTTCCGGCGGGCAGGCCCAGAAACTGGTGTTCTTCTGCTTGGCTGCGGCACTGCGCTTCCGCCTCGCCGAAGCCGACGAGGCGCATCCGCGCTACGCCACGGTAGTGCTCGACGAGGCCTTCGACCGCGCCGATCCCGCTTTTACTCGCACCGCTATGAATATTTTTAGCGAGTTCGGATTCCACATGGTTTTGGCCACACCCCTAAAGCTCGTTCAAACGCTCTCTCCCTACGTTGACGGCACCGTAGTAATCAATTACTCCGAAGGAGTCGATGACAAAGGCAACGACGTGGCAAGGTCTGGGTGGGCCCACATCGATTCTTCCGCGGAGGGCACACAGTGAGGTTTCCTGCCGACGTTTCTCGGCTCGCCGCCAGACAGTTCGCTTCGCGGCTTCCGGAGCTTCTCGATGCCGATTCATATGAGTGGTCCTTACCTCTCCACGCTCCTCAAGCCTCTACCGCCTCGATAGATTTTGACACGGTTCAGGATTTTATCCACACTTGGCAGGGCTGGACTGGCCCCGGAAGCATCACAACCAAAAGCAAGCACTGGCATCGCGCTGGCTTGGGAATCCAGCAGGTGCCAACTCGCATCAGCACGTCGACCCCTGCGGAGTTCGCCGCACTGGCGGGTGCCACAGAGGACTTTAAGGCTCTACAGGAAAAACTAGTGCTCCTCGGCAGTGCAAATACCGAACGTGCCTTAGAAGTAATTCAATTGTGGCGCGACCTAACACCGCAAGAATGCGCCTGGGTACCTCAAGTGGTGGACTGGTTTCGGGTCAATCCTAGCTCTGGCCTGCGCCCCCGTAGCGTGCCCGTGGCGGGAGTCCAC
Source organism: Corynebacterium flavescens (assembly GCF_008693105.1). Taxonomy (GTDB): domain Bacteria; phylum Actinomycetota; class Actinomycetes; order Mycobacteriales; family Mycobacteriaceae; genus Corynebacterium; species Corynebacterium flavescens. The sequence goes on along the minus strand of NZ_VXKK01000026.1, from coordinate 249,912 downwards.
GGCAAATGGCTGGAGCACCACGCACGGTTGGTGCGCCATCTGCTAGGAGTCGAAGACCTTGGTCTCGTCTCCGGCGATCACCTTATCCGCCTGCGAATCTTAGATAGATCACTGTGCACTGGGCTTATCGACGTCTCCACTCCCCTCGCAGAGGCTTCCGCGCTGTGGCCAGCAGGCGGGCCATCGAGCGGGCCACAAATCGCATTGATAGTAGAGAACAAGGAAACCTTCTTAAATCTGACTAACGCTTGGCCTAGCACCGTCGCAGTATGGGGTGCTGGCTACGCGGTGGGCATGCTAGACCGCCTGCCGTGGCTCCACCGCTGTCACAGGCTTGTGTACTGGGGTGACCTCGATGCCGAGGGCTTTGCTATCCTTCACCGGCTGCGCCACCACTTCCCGACGGTTGAGTCTATGCTTATGTCGCCAGCTGACGTCGACCGCTGGGCCCACCTCGGCGTCCCGGACCCAGGCAACTATGCCACCGACCTGCCGCTCCTCAGCAGCGAAGAGTCCGATGCCCGGCGGGCCCTGCTCATGCATGGCAAGATCCGTATCGAGCAGGAGCGCATTCCCTGGGACGCTGCTCTGGAAGCTCTCGATGGAAGACTCAGGTAGTTTCCCCTGCCTCCCGCGGCCATGGCGGAGACGGTGACTCCACTCTGAATGGGTGGTACCGTAATGTGGTACATGTTGGCAGAATGATTGGAGGTTCCAGCAATGTCCATCACCGCAAGTGAAGCCCGGAGGACGCTCTTTCCATTGATCGAGCGAATCAACGCCGATCGGGACGCAGTGGAGATCGTTTCTCGCAAAGGCAATGCCGTTTTGATGCCCGCCGACGAGTACGCAGCGTGGCAGGAGACGGCCTATCTATTCCGTTCTCCGGCAAATGCGCGCAGGCTGCTTGATTCCTATGAGCGTGCACGCGCAGGCGCGGTCCAGGAGCACGAGCTTGACCGAGACGAATAATGCGTCTCGTCTGGGACAAGTCGGCGTGGGAGGACTATAAGCATTGGCAAACCATTGATCGGCGCATACTAAAACGCATCAACACCCTGATCGATGCATGCCTGCGCGAACCTTTCGAAGGCATTGGAAAGCCCGAGGAACTCAAGTACGGCGCACAAGGGGCGTGGTCACGGCGGATCACCGATGAACACCGCCTGGTCTATCTAGTCGCTGGAGAAGATCTCATCATTCTTCAGGCCCGCTACCACTACTGAAGATCGAAACCACGCCTGCATTATCAACGCCGATAACGGAGACGCTCAAAATGGGCCTCCACCCGGACGAGAAAATCCCGAGCCACGATACTGCATGTGACCCGGAATTGTGCTTTTGTACGCCAATCATCACGTAACATATACGAGGTGCTGTCAAGCGCCGCTGAGCCCTTCAAAGAGGCCAGCCTACCAGGGTTAATGAGATAAATATCTCTGACGGAAAAGCTAACACCTACGCTCACGCTATGGCTTAGCTTCCTAGCCGGGCGGCCACCCATCGAACCAAACGGATACTACACATACTCGATGGATGCCGCTTGTGGTCGATAGTTTCCCTTAACCCAGGAAGCCTCGGCAAGATTTATTCTACGACTCCTCCGAATCATCGGCCTCTCCCGCAGGCTCGGGGAAAGATATACCAGGCTGGCCGATCAGCGATTGGCCAGCAGGCGTTGTACTGATATGAGTCAGTACGTACTCCGGAGATAGCCCGAGGCGCAGCGCCACCCATGAACGAAAAACAAGCTCGTTCTCAAGCAGGTTGTAGTAGACGTCGAGTGGGTCAACCAACGCATCCCGGTCGTAGTGCTTGATGTCGTTGTAGCGGTCAGCCGTGCGCTTCGCCCAGTCCTCGCTAAAAGAGAAGCCAAGGTCATCGACCACGCGCTCAAGTCGCTTCTGAAGAATCTCTCGCTTTTTCACTCCGCTGTCTCGCGCGAGTTGCACGCCCAATCCCTCGAGACCTACGCAGGATTGGATGAGCTGTGTTTCAACCGCACTCCCCTTCATGCCGAGGAGTGACATGAGCGGTCCAATTGCGCGGTCGTACTTGTGACGCATCTCGGACCACTTCTGGAACCCCTCGGCACCGATCTGCCCGAAGTGGAAAAGTGCAGTGGCTGAATGGCCGTCTTCTTGAGGGCGAACGAGGTAGGTCTTTACTTCGCGCCACTTCCGAGACTTGAGCTCGATGTCTTCGTCCCGGCTAGATTGGATTCGGTAATAACCTGTCGGTTGCCAATACGCGAGGTCGACCAGGTCGCGGAAGAGCTGGTGTTTCTTGAGGTGATCGTAGAAATCCGCACCACCTCCTATAACAGACTCAATAAACGGCGGGTCCGAGATTTCAAAATGATTATCGCTGCGGTCATAGTTGGAGTGCCAGGCGGTGTCCAGGAAAAGACCCGGCTCAAGTTCAAGCGGCTTGAGCGAAGCAGTCTTCAGGGACAGCCCAGTAGAGATCCCGCTCTCGTCTTGCTCCGGTTTTACCTGCAGCGAAGTTAGTCCAATCCACTTTGCCATCCCGGGGATATAGGTCCGCAGGCGATGAGGCTGCCCGTGCTCCAGCGAGTGCGCACCCAGTACGGCAAATCCAACGCGGATTCTCCCCTCAGCGGTTCCGCCCATGACCGACCGTTTGCCGAGATTGCGACAGTGAAAGAGTCCGACAGGTCCGCGAGTATCGGTAAAAAGAAGCTCCTTCGGCGGAACGTAGGTGTACTTGGTTTGGTCGGGATCATCGTCGTACCGCACCCCCGTACCATCGAACCAACGCGAAACCGGCCCCCAGGCATCTTCTTCCGCGATGGGAATAGACAGCGAGATCATGTCGCCCTCGTTACGAAGGAGCGTTGCTGCTGGAGTCGACCCGTCCTCTGATTGGTCATGGTAGTACCAGCCAATTCGTAGGTCGTCCGGCTCTAAGGTGTTTTTCGTAGCCATCGTTTCAATCCTCCCTAATTAGCTCCGCCGGCAGCGCAAGATCATGTTGAAAAGCAGGGCAGCCATATCTCCTACCGATTCATCTCGTAGCTCTGCTTGACCAGTGTCATCGCGTAATCAAGGTTAGTGCTAGCGGTGATCTCCACCCGGTAGTCTCCATTACCCCAGCGCCCGATCTTCACCGGTGTCTCCAGGTCTTGCGCAAGCCCCTCGGGATCATAGAGCGTTCCCGTCTTGACGTTAAGAAATAGCCAGAGTTTTGGCTTCTGGACCACAATATCCACCACATTGCGGGTCATCTTGAAGGCTACGTAGAGCTTCTTGGGCTCGATCTGCATCTCCTGGTCGAGACCGAGGATGCGCTCGCGTAGGTCGGCGAAGATTTTGCGGCTGTTCGGTCCACCCTTGGCGATATGCTCCTCGAGGATGAAGGTCTGCTGGAGAGGCTCGATGCTCTCTTTGTTGCCGGCCTCGAGCTTCGGCATCCCAGAGATCTTGACCTTCTGGTAGCTCTCAGTGTCGAGGGTCAGCATCCCGTTTTCGAACAGCTGGTACCTAAGAAGTTCAATCTTGATCGGCAGCAGGTCGGCGGTGTCGGTATCAAACTTGTTGTAGCTCTCCGCCACGCAGATCACCCGAGGCGCATCCCACTGCACCTCGTGCTCCACACCCTTCTGCTGGCACAGGACATGGAAGCTGTCCTTATGATCGAGCAGCCAACGCAAGTACGAAAGCCCCTGGTTGATGACGTTCTCATTCTGGCCCTTCTTGTACTCGATAATGCAGGGGTTGCCGTCGTCATCGATGCCAAGAGTGTCCATGCGCCCACCAAAGCTAGTGGCGTATTCGCTGGCCAGGAAGTGTACACCCAAGATCTCATGAAGACTCGCCTCGAAGATTTTCTGGACATCTCGCTCCAGAACCTTCTTGCCATTGACGGTAGTCATGGGCTTAACCTGCTTGGCCGAGTCCTGGCCCACTTCAAATAGAATCATATGCTGGTATTATATCACGCTGACCCGCCAATTTAGAGCTAACTAAGCGGAACGCTGACGGCACCCGGACCCAGACGTGACCTCGTCAGTCTGTCGTCCAGAGCTTGAAGGACGATGGATCTAGACTGTCTGCAAAATCAAAGGACTTCGGAAGTACGAAGCCCACACTGTAGCGCGCCCTTGTAATGCCGACGTAAAACTTGGCCGCAGGCTCATCTTTCTTGATTGGTGCACCGCTAGCCAAGAAATCCTTCATTGCATCTGTGGGGAAAATCAGAACATGCTCGACGGTTCGCCCCTTTACATTGCCAAAAGTGTCAAAGTCCAAATATTTGGCCCAACTCTTCTCTGACGCTTTACTCCACCTGAGCACAAGAGGTTTAAATTGCTCACAGTACTTTAACACTTGGTTAGGAGCGACGTGGTGAAGCCCAAACCCAACTCCGGAATCAGAGTGTTCTGAAGTAGCTTCGGGAAAATTATAGTCAGGGCTGAATACAAAATTTGACACTCTGACGATATCCTTATGGCAGCGCCTGTTAACTGAGTCGAACTTTAGCTCAAGCAGGCCTTTGTCGCGCATTGACATGAACCAACCAATTTTTGCTGCTTTGCGGAATTGAGGATATTTGCGATCGCTCGTTGTGGTTTCAAAAACAGTTTGCCGAATATCTCCAACCATGAAGATAGAAATGCTGGATTGAAGTAGGTGTTGGAGAATTACTAGATCATTCCCAGCTAAGTCTTGAACCTCATCAATGATTATCTGATCATAGATCATCTCTAATCGTGATATCGGCTGCTTTCGGTTGGCATCACAAATTTCCTTGGAGACGAAAGACACCGATTGGCCACCGATCCGGCCTTCTGCGTCAAAATGCTTGCGATGCCCCTTATCCCAACGCTTGGGTCGATAATCTCTATTAAATCCTGCGTATCGGGTCCCTCCCCCAAGGTAATCGGGGATAAATGGCTTCAAGAAATGCTCGATTAAGAACCCATACCATCCGACCACCTCATGGCCAGCAAACGGATTAGCGGCTGTAAGCCGGGACTTGAGCTCCTCTTGCCCAGTGCTGGTGTAAGTAATGAAGAGGGTCTTCTTTTCCGATTTTGCAAATTTTTGGACAACGCCTTCAGTCTTACCCGCGCCAGCTACTGCTATTAAAGCTTCGTTGTTCATAGCATCTCGGGAAAAATAGCGCGCACTGCTTCATTAATATATTCAGGTATCTTCCAGTCTTTGTCTGGCAGTTCTACAAGCTTGAGGGCCGCATCTGACTTCTGCGCAGTGCTCCACTCCACAAAATCTTGCCCCTCTGGTATTTCAAGACTCTCCTTCAATGCAGGCATATTCTCCCTGTTTACGTACTCTAGCTGCGGCTCGAGCGTCTTCCCGTATGCGTTTTTTCCCACAAAAAGGAGGCTATCCCCCAGGGACACGCGATATTTCTCCTCCCAATGCCCATCGTCTCGTCCATCGTTATCACGAATTCCGATCACCCGTTTCTTGAGCAGAGCGGCAAGCCGGAACCATCTCTCATGCTTGACCCCTTCTACCGAAATGATGTCGACTCCGAGATCCGATGAGCCACTGCCGTAGATTCGCTCGATAGCTTTCTCGACGATTAGGAGATCACTAATTCCCTCAACAAGCACTACGTGGTCTGCCAAAATGAGACGCAGAGTGTCGAAGTTAGGCAACTTCTGAAAGAATTTGATGTCCTTGGACTCCAGGTCGGAAAGGCGGGCTCCAACGCCTCCCTCCATAAGCATGAGGCCATCAAGCCCCAACCGGTTAAGCACAAAGGAACTATGAGTTGTGACGATTATCTGCTGATCGGCGCCGAGAGCCTTAATTCGGTCCAGAAGCTGACGTAATTTTGTGTGGGAAAGGTGGTTCTCTGGCTCTTCAATGAGTATCAGATCTGCCTTCGTCCCAGATTTAAGTAGTGATACCTCCACCTTTGCTATGGCTTGTTCTCCGAAACCGGCATGGCTAAAGGGAAGACTGTTAATCGCGGGGGTAATCCCTGACTGCCACTGACCAGAAACTGCTGGGTCAATCTGTATTCCAAGCTGCTTTAATGGTTTAGCCGGATCGTTCTTAATTTTTTCATTAACTGATTCTAGGGCGCTTTGTGTGGATGAAGTGAAAGACGATCTAAGTGTCACCGACAAATTAGCAGCAACTTCGTCAGGGATGTGGTCTGCCAGAAGCTGACGGGTATATCGATCCACTCCTCGGTTCAAAGTGCTTGTTTGCGGCCCAATTAGTGCGAAATTCAGCCCTCGAGGTTTTCGCGTGAGTCGGTCGGGACTACCAAACGAATGCCAGTAGGTCTCAAAGTATTCGGTCGGGAAGAGCTTGGCACTTACTCCATTTTCTTCCCATGCGGCCATGTAGTCCCAAAACTCTTTTGCATAGTCATCGTTCAGAGATAATTCGAATGCAAGCCCAGTTTCATTTGCTTTTTTGCTGTTCATCTTTCCTTGGAGGCGGGCCAAGTCCGGATTCTTCGAGCTGTTATCTAAAATTACTTCGATGACTATCTTCGGCACCTCCGGACGCTGTCCTGCAGAGTATGCGTCGAAGAACTCTTTAGTTGTTTGTGTATGAAACCAGTAAGGGGAGAGGGCATCACTCGGCCACTGTCCGTTGATTCGTCCCCCTATTGCCAACCCGATAGCTTCAAGCAAGGTAGATTTTCCTGCTCCGTTTGCGCCTACAATCACGTTGTATTTCGGACTAAACGTTGCCTCATAGTTTCGCAACCCTTTGAAGTTTCGGATTCTGACTTTAGAAATCATGAAAGCAGCCTTTCCATCTTCAGTGTGCGCCAAACAGACCCCCTAAGCATAGGTACTTAACGTGCCTTCCCAGTCTTCAGCTGCCAGAGGAGTATCATTAAGTTCATCTCGTCGTGCGGTCCAATCCGGTAAATACTGATCCATAACCGCCACAAACTTCGCATTATGGGATCGCTCAATCAGATGGGCGAGCTCATGAACTACGAGATACTCCAGACTCCGAGGATTCTTCTTCGCCAGCTCCGGGTTAAACCAGATATTACGACTATCAGGATTGCAAGATCCCCACTTAGTTTTCATGCGCTTGACCGTGATCTGGTTAGCTTTCACACCCATGGCAGACTCCCATTTCTCAACCAGAGGCGGAAGCGCTGACTTGAGTTCTCGCCGGTACCAACGGTCAAGGATCCCGAACCGATCCTCGGGTGTCGATCCTTCCGGAGAGTAGAGCCAGAGGGTGTCGGCCGAGACGACCACCTTAGGGTTGCCGCTGTGCTTCGAGACATCAAGCCGGTAGCGCCTACCCCAGACATAGTGGCTCTCCCCCGAGACCATCTGTCGCTTGGATTGCCGGTTAGCGTTCTGGAGACGATCGCGTTCTCGTCGGATCCACGGCAGGCGTTGTACGACAGCCCGGCGAATAGTGTCCTCATCTAACCGAGCGGGCGCAGCCACCCGAACACGCCCCATCGGCGGATACACCGACAAGTGCATGTTCTTGATGTCTTTGTAGACCAGCTCAACATCAAAACCGGAAACAGTGAGATAGGAGCTAGCGGAATTCATCATGCTTTTTCAGTTGATCAAGCAGACTTTCCATCTGCGTTTTATCTAGGAGCCCAGGGAAGTTGAGTGCAAGAGTACGCATCAGAGACTTTTGCTTGGTCTTATCTCCAGACCAGCCATGTTCTTTATTGCGTTGGATGGTGCTATATACACGTTCCACATCAACCTCAATGCCCTGGGGCCACGCGAAGTCGATCAGAGCCCGGCGAGCTGGCGTCTTGGCCCAGTCAGGGAACTTCCTATCAGATTCGCCCTTAGCGAGACGCTGGGTGAACTCAACCAGCTTAAGCAGATACTCCTCGTAGTCGATCACAGCCTCACGACGCTGCTCAATCAGAGCATCGAGCAGAGTAGACATAGACTCGTAATACTTCGGGTTCATGGCCTGCTCGTCAACAATCGTCTTACGGACGTTATTGACAATAGTTTCAGCCGCAGCCTCCGGGGTCTTTCGGATGTTCTCCGGAAGTTTCTCCAAAGCCCCAACTCCATGTTCGACGATGAGTTGCACGAGCCCCTGGTCAAAGGTCGCCAGGTTTCGGGAAGCGTCTGCCTGGATATAAGTATCCAGCAGGGAACGCATGCCCGCCTCGAATTGCTTGAGATCCATATTCTCACCAGCACCAAGCTTGACTTCGTCACGGACATCGACGAAGTGCTTGACCTGGCGCTTGATGAATTCAGCATCGGTTTCGGAGTAACCGGCATCACTCATACGATTGGCTAAGTTGGCGTAAGCCCTCACCAAGCTCGCCACACCCTTGTACAGATCCACGCGCTTTGGTTCATTGGCTTTGAGCTGCTCAGCGTTACCACTTTCAATCGCACAAAAATAGTGCTGGTACTGGAGCGTTCCCTTAGGTGGGGCAACCGGCTCGCACAAGGCACGAACCATCTCTAGAGCATCATCGAGATCCTGGCGTTCCTGCTCGATACGGTCTTTAAGTAATCCGTCGATATCGTCCTGGTCATAGTCACCGAAAGCTTCTGAGGTGTAGTCAGACACCGCAGTCTCGAGAGATTTGAACAGGTCTCGGTAGTCAACGATGTAACCGTATTCCTTATCGTCACCATCAAGCCGGTTAACACGGCAGATGGCCTGGAACAGACCATGATCCTGCATGTTCTTATCAATATAGAGATAGGTAGCACTCGGAGCATCGAAGCCGGTCAGCAGCTTATCGACCACGATGAGAAGACGCATCTGGCCCGGGTGCTTGATGAACGTCTCTTTGACGCTCTTCTCAAACTCCTCGATCCGCTTGGCCGCATCATCGGCGTTGGTCTGGAAGTAGTCAGCCAGCATGTGACGATACGTCTCATACTTCACGATCTCTTCATTCTTGCCGGCCCCAGAATCTTCCTTCGAAATCTGCGACGCATTCGGCTCATAACTGGTGATTATCGCTAGCTTGCCGGCAAGCTCGCTACGACTGAAGATCTCGTAGAATTTGCAGGCTTGGTAAACACTCGAGCAGACCAGCATGGCGTTGCCTCGACCATCCATCAAGCGAGGCATGCGTGCCATATCCATCAAGATATCAGCTGCGATCTGCCGGGCTCGAGGCTCTGCCGATTCAACTGCCTTGATCGTCGCCCAGCGCTGCTTGAGCCGGTGTTTACTGAGATCGGTCATGCCCTGGGTGTGGATTTGGAACCACTCATCGACCCGCTCTGGGCTCGTGAGTTTCTGCTCGATGTCACGGGCTTCGTAGCGAAGGTCCAGAACCACGCCATCTTCAACAGCCTCATCGAATTTGTAGGTGTGGATGTAGGAGCCGAAAGTCTCAATACTGGAGGCCTTGTCCTTCTTGAGAAGAGGTGTGCCGGTAAAGCCGATGAACATCGCATTCGGCAGCAGTTCCTTCATCGCACTGTGAAGCTTGCCGCTCTGTGTACGGTGAGCCTCATCGACGAAGATGAAGAGATTGCCTTTCGGACTGAACCCCTCGAGCAGGGGCTTCTTGAGCTGACGAACGAAGTCTTCGGTCTCGCCCTGATCCTTCTCGTCATCACCCCGGAACTTATGCACCAGGGAGCACATCAGCCACGGCTGGTTCCGGTTGAGCATGCCGATCATGCCGACTCCAGACGTCGACCGTTCGATGGTCTCATCGACACCAGCAAAAACCTTCTCGATCTGCTCATCCAGCTCCGTGCGGTCAGTGATCACTAAGACGCGGGCCTCACGCTGGTTCTCCCGGATCCACTTCGCTAGCCACACCATCGTCAAGCTCTTGCCTGAACCTTGGGTGTGCCAAATAATCCCGCCTTCTCGACGAGCGATGCGTTCCTGGGCGGCCTTGATCCCAAAATACTGGTTATGCCGAGCTGTTTTCTTCACGCCAGAGTCGAAGACGATGAAGTCATGGATGAGTTCGAGGAAGCGCTGCTTGTTCGCCATCTGAAGCAGGCCACGGTCGAGATGGTTCTCAACCTCACTTGGTTCCTTCCACTCCAGCCAGTACTTCTCTGGGGTTTCGATCACGCCGTAGCGAAGCCCCTCGACGTCATTGCCAGCGAACAGTAGCTGGACCGTGGTGAAGAAAGGACGAACGAAGTCCGCTTTTTGATTGCCCAGATGCTGACGAATGCCGTCACCAACGCTGACCTTAGAGCGCTTGAGCTCAATGACCCCGAGAGCGATGCCGTTGACGTAAAGCACGACGTCAGGGCGCTTGGTGTTCTTGCCCTTGATAGAGACCTCTTCGGCCACCACAAAGTGATTAGCCTCCGGGTCCTTCCAGTCGATAAGCCAGATCGTTTCGAAGTTCTCCGAGACGCTGCGCTTGACCTTCACGCCGTAGCGGAGCAGGCCGTACACTTTCCGGTTGGCGTCGTATAGTGATCCACCTGCCGGCAGAGAAGTCGCGGTAATGAATTGCTGAATAGCGCGCCGAACAAGATCCTCGTCGTAGCCACGAGCAAGAAGGTTCTGGCGGAGCAGCTCCTCCTCCACGTTGGAGTTGGCTCGGTCTTTCCAGTCTCCGGCGTACTCATACCCGAGCTGGCTTGAAAGTACATCTACGACCCGATCTTGCGTGAGGCGCTCACGCTGCCCAACAGAACTCATGACGATACCTCCACGGTGGATTCATCCACCCAGCGTGCCAGAACGCTGAGGGCGGCGAGATACTCAAGAGCTTCTTGCTCCGTAAGCTCTTGATCAGCTTCATGGCTAAGAGGGTTTCGAATACCAGCAAAGACTCCCTCAGCAAATGTCATAGCGCCACGCTGAACCGACTTATAGGTGTCGCTGCCGTCATCTTTCATTCGTCGTAGCCTAGACGCTCCTTTCTTTGGCTGATCGGTGGAAAAGGCCTGCTTGAAAAGATTTGTCTCACTGACATCCCGACGACCGATCTTGTTCTGCGTCTCAGCATTGAGTTTGCGAATCGCACCACCGATGGCTTCACGGTAATGACCTGACTGCCACAGAGATAGCGCACCATCCCAGATCCAAGGGTGTAACTCCGCAGCAGAGAGCTCTGGAGCGTTCTCGCCCAGGTTCTGAGAGATTTCTTCAGCGCGATGGAGTTGAGCTCGAGCCCTGACTGCAGCCTCATAATGACGATCCCAAGTGCCCGACCTAGCGCCAACCAACTCAGAACGCCAGCCTGGAGTAGTCCGATCCATAATTTTCTCGGCTACTTGCGCCTGAGAAGCAATATCGGCTTTAGAACCCCGCGGAAAACTACCTATGACGCTAGGACTCGGGTGAGGAATATGCTCAGTCAGATAGATAAAAGTGTCCAGCTCTTTTAGTGCCCAATCAGTATTCATCGCATTCATCGTGCCTGACCCCCTACAGGAAGGCGGACTCTCCCAGTGAGAAGCTCCTGCATCATGCCTTGTTTAATGCTAGAGACGGATTCAAGGCGGCGCTGGAGAGCGTCAATTTCCTGGTCAGCATCCTGCAGGACTTTCGCAATAGCGGAGCGCTCCTCAGGGTCGCATGGCCAATCGATAGTGAAAGAGTCCACCTCATTTGAGCCCACTGCTGTGAACGTACTTCCTTGAGAAAAAAGAGACCATCTTGACTCGCTGCTGACCAAGAGATGAAATAGAAACGAGTTATCTTTTCCTGCGTCAAGTCCGCAGACGCCACGCCCAAGGCAGATCCTATGTGAAGCTATTGCCGCATGTCCCACAGGAGCTCGAACCGTTAGAATTACATTGCCGGGCTCAGATATTTTCGTTGGCGAACTAGTCCAAACTCGCTCGATGGTAGCTCGTTTCGAAACATCGGCGTTTCCCTGAATGAGCGGCAGACCATTTCCTTTAGTGTTGTAACTAGATCCTACTGGAGACTGTCCCATAGTTACTTTGGAGATTCTCCCTAATGTTGCTCTGGACCATGCTTGCTTAAATCCCGGTAGGCGCGTGCGTCCAGTAAGCAACTCCTGCATCATGCCTTGCTTGATTGCATGCTTCTTCGAGATGAGGCGCTTGAGAGTAGCAATCAGCCGATCCCCATCTTGAAGCCGTTCCGTGATCGCTTGTTGCTCCGACTCAGAGGGAAGGGTGACAACGAATCCGTTGAGGCTCCCGTTCGTGATCTGATTAATCGTCGCACCTAGATGTTCGTCGATCTGACGCTTAAAGTCATCAGACTGGAAGAAGTACCGCAGGAACGGGTTCAAATCGGAGCGGTATACAGCCATGAAAGCACCGAAGGTCTGTCCGGAGACTCGACGATCGAGTATGGCGCTTTTACCGATCAATCGACGGCTGCCATTACGGACGCAGATGAGAATATCATTCTCACGTGTGCGGATCTTCTCGGGAATCGCGCAATCGACATATACATTGTCATCGAATGCAAGCTCGCCATCCTGAATATTCGATGAACGGAGGACAAGCGTCCCTGAACGCTTGACATTGCTAGGACTATACGTCAACCCGATTAGGCTTTGCCCTATATCGCCGAGCCGAACGTTTCGCCACTGGGGATTAGTCAAGGTGTTCATTGAATCCCCATATCCGCTAGGTGGACCGCCACCTTCTTCTGAAGGTCTTCTAGTTCAGCGTCGAGATCATCAACAGTCTCGTCGTATCGCTTGCCGAGCTCTTGGATACGGCGTGTCAGTTGGTAGGTTGCAGTATCGACTTCACTAGCAAACCGACCTGCGACGACAGTCTGCCACTTGTCGCTAGTTACCAGCTCACGGATCTCCTCCTCGGAGAGCTTGGCGTACGTTGCAATCACCTTCGTGTCCAGCTGCAACATTCCATCCTTGACTGCCTTCTTCGCTGCAGTCTCTGATGCAAACAGCTTGATCACCGTGTTCAGCGCGGCAATCTCGTCGGCTTCGGCGTCTTCTAGCTTGGCAGTCTTCAGTCGGTCGCGAGCATCCTTGACCTTGATGCCACCGTCAACGTTGACGGCCTCCCAGAGCAAACCCTCTTCGATTGCGTGCTCCTCGATATACTCTTGTAGCTCCTGGCTGATGCGCTCCTGTTCGGCAGTCAGCCGCTCCAGCTCGGTCTTCTCGTCGGCGAAGTACCGGTCGATGATCAGCGCCGGCGGGATCAGGTCAGTCACCCAGCGTTGAGCCTTGACTCCCGTGCCAAAGACTAGATCGGCGCTCTCGTACTTCGGCTTCTTCTTGTTGTCGTAGCCAGTGATGCGAGCTTCACGAGGTTGCGCAGCATCAACCCATCCAGCACCGACGATCAGGGTGACATCATCATGCATAGTGTCGTTCCAATAACTCATCAGCTGCTCGTACACGCTGTACTCACTGATCAACGGGCGACCCCGGAATTTCTCCAGCAGGTCATCGCCAAGATCCTCAATCAGCTGCTGAGGCCTGGTCTGGGAGTCAATCGCCTCCAGTTGGCCTCGGTGAGAGTTCCACCATTCCTCAACAGCCTTGGAGACAGTCGAGGTAAAAGCTTTGACGTCCTCCGATTCCTCAATCACCTTGGCTACCTGCTCGGGCTCCACTGTGAGCTCTGAATATCCCTCGCGGAGAGGCCGGAACAGCTCATTACGCAGGTTCGGGAAAGCATCCCAGTATTCGACTAAGGCATCGAGATCTCGGTTCGGAATACCACCCTTAAGGTGGGCTTCCAGATCCTGGATGTCTTCAGGTTCAGAGGTGTCGATATAGCGCGGAATGTTGAGGTTGTAGCTGTTCTTCGCATCGGAGATCTCCGACAGCGGCACCATTCGTGCGTAACGCTCAACTGCTTCACCGGCGAGGTAGGTGTCGATGATCTTGCGCATATCTCGAGGACGCAGACGGTTCTTAGCGCCGTCCTTCTCAAACCCCTTGGAGGCATCGATCATAAAGATGCCCGTCCGGTTAGCCGCTTCCTTCTTATCGATAACGATGATGCAAGCCGGAATGCCAGTTCCGTAGAATAGGTTGGCCGGCAATCCAATGATCGTCTTAATCAGGCCACGCCTGATTAGCTCTTCACGGATCTGGGCCTCAGTGTTGCCACGGAAGAGCACTCCGTGGGGAAGAATCACCGCTCCCCGACCGTCAGACTTAAGAGACTTCACCATGTGAAGTAGGAATGCGTAGTCACCGTTCTTCTCCGGCGGTTCAGCGAAACCGTCGAACCGTCCGTACTCTTTGTCGAAACCGTTCTTCCAGGTCTTTACGGAGAACGGCGGGTTAGCGACGAAGTAGTCAAAGGTCTGTAGTTGCTCGGCCTTGAGGAACTTTGGATCAGAGAGCGTGTCTCCCTGGCGAATGTCATGCGTCTCGTTGCCATGCAGGATCATGTTCATTCGAGACAAAGCCCAGGTGGCGTTATCCTTCTCCTGGCCATAGATCGACAAACCGTTGGGCGCAGAGTCTGCCACCTTGATCAACAGCGAACCAGATCCACAGGTCGGGTCATAAACGGTGGTGGAGCGGGGAGCATCCTTCGGGATTTCCAGCACCTGAGCCATGATCCTGGAAACCTCAGCCGGGGTGTAGAACTGGCCCTTGCTCTTGCCGGACTCTGTTGCAAAATGTCGCATGAGGTACTCATACGCATCCCCGAGCAGGTCGTCACCTTCAGCACGCGAACCAGTGAAGTCGATGTCCTGGAAGATGCTAATGAGGTTGGTCAGGCGATCCTGCATCGCCTTGCCTTCGCCCAATTTGTTTGGGTCATCGAAGTCGGCGTTGTTGATCACGCCCTGTAGGTCGTTCTCCTCAGCCAGCCGGCGGATGGCGATGTTCATCTTCTCGCCGATGTCCGGGGCACCCTTCACGGCAACCAGATCATCGAAAGAGCCACCCTCGGGAACCTCGATCAGGCTGTAAGGATCGCTCTTGGCCTTATCCGAGACGTACTTTACGAAGAGCAGCGTTAGGACGTAGTCCTTGTACTGGCTAGCGTCCATGCCGCCGCGCAGCTCATCGGCGCTTTTCCAGAGGGAACCATAAAGATGAGATTTCTTAAGAGCCACTACCATGCCACCACCTTCGGCAGCTTGGCCGCTAACTTCTTACCTTGGGCTCTTAAGGTCATATGCTGTTCGTCTCCTCCACGGAACGTGGCTTATCTTCTAGTTGATACCGACATTACTGACCGCGTCAGACATTAACGTCGAGCAATACCCGTTAACCATTCCGTCCACGCCTCCTGGCATGGTTCGCGAACACAGGGAGCGGGCAAATGCTAATGGTGCAATTATACCCTGAACAGTAGTTTTGTGAAACCCTGCATCACTCCAGCTCATGCTGGCCACCTCATCCGATGTCGGCTCAACTGTTCGTATCACCCGGGGCAGCTGCATGGCCTGCCTACTGCAATGGGCGCGAATTCTGTTCGCCCACATGAGGTCACGGATAAATTCCACGGCATGTACGCAACTAATGACACCTCGGACATGGATAGCTATGTGGACTGGGTTGTTGATGATCTAAAGGGGGAGCACTGGTGGATTATCTTACCTCGGAAGAAGAGGCTCGCGAGCTCTCATCCCGGACGGGGGCTGCTTGCCTGCGACGGTGACCCAAGGTCCGCTGACCTCCACCAATGTTGCAATTTTCATCCTTCACCTACACTCAGCCTTGCTTCATAATAAAGAGCAATATACAAGGAACAACTAAATAAAAATTTACGCAATAATAATGAAGTTAGACGCCAAGCTCGATAGCGGATTCGGAAATGTTGAAACAGCCAAAGCTGACAAGTCAGATATCGATAGAGCGCTTCGCCTTCTCGATTATCTGGTCGATCAGCCGAGCGCAGATGGAATTGAATGTGCCACATAGAGTGCCTAGCTGACACGACACGATTGTGTTGTTGATACTCCTCAAGACCGGCTTTTTAAGCTCGAGAAATCTGCCACGTCGAGCGGAATCGTGGTTGAGGTAGAAGTCGCGGTGGCCAGCTGACTTAGTTTTCCTGCGATCTCACCATCCTATAATTTACGGTCATCTATTAACTTAAATTATGCATCACATAAAGACTCCTCATCGTGGAACCCTTATCCTTTTGGGTTTTCGTCCCGAAGCCGGTACAGGAGCCGAAGCGTCACCTGTCTTCGGCGGATCGTACTCTCGCTGTATTTCCTCCGTCTCAGCAGCGCGATGTACTGCTTCTGATCTTTTTCGCTGAGGTCAAGTACGTCCTTATCTCTTTCGATCGACCACCAGAACCATTCCTCTAGGTCATTCCAGTAGGCCCGAGCTGTGTTGTAGCCATAGTTTAGGAGGAGATCCTCTCTCAAGTCTGCAAACTCCAGCCACTCATCCGGAAGAGGTTTCGCAAACATCATTTCGTTGTCGGGGTATCGAGATTCTTCGGTCATTGCTCCAGTCTAAAGAGAGTTATCATGCTTATGCTTTATTGCAGGTAGACCTATGTTTTAGTCTGAATCCAGTCGCTAAAGGAGCGGCCCGACCGTAAGCCTCACGGGGTAGGTCGAGAGTACTGGAGAAGGGCAACGCAATGTCATCCAACCTAGTTCCATTCTTTGGCGGTAGGCGCGACCTATCCCGAAATGAACCCAACCAATTCGAAGCACTTGATCACCAGACTCGGTTAGAAGCCGCCAAGATCAAATCGCACGCAGAGCTTGAAATGTTCGAGGATTACACCCAAGCCGCATTGGCTGATCAGGTATTGAACCACACCGCAGCGTTGGTCAATCGAGCAAAGGAGCACTGCGAGCGCACCCCTGAGGTAGCTCGCTACATCGAGCCCATCATTGCCAACTACGCCCAGTCCGCAGCCAATCGGGTTTCAGGGCGGCGATTCAAATGAACCGGTTCCTATTCCTTCTCGGCTACGTCTGTTTCATTCCTGCGGTCCTCGCAGGAGTCAATCACCAATCTCTTCTTGCTATCGCTCTCGGGGTATTCGCGGTCTATTTCTGGGTCTGCGGCCTCATCTTGTTCGAAGGCACGCCCAGAGAGTTGAGGCAAGAGACGTCCGCTAATCCCTCGTTCGAGCTGTTTCAGGACTATCTCGAAGCCCGTCGGAAGATCGACGAGGTCGACTACCGCTACAACTACCTGTTTAACCACCCAGACGATGGGATCTGGGATGACGATCAGCACGGGCCAGGCCAAGGAAAAAGATAAGGGGATTGCCAGTGACTACCGAATCTCAGACCATTGGCACACCAGCAATGATATTCGCCAATCTCTTGACAATCCCAACCTCTCTCACCTCTGTTAAGGCCGCTCAGCGCTTCATCGTTGTTAATTCCACACCGGTAGCTAGCCGGCACCACTTTGACCACTTCTTAAGGGTCTGGCGGTGTCGGATCGGGGTCAGCGGCATTTTTCCACATCTTTTAATTCCACACCGTTTATCGGGTAATAGGGCCAGAGCCAGCCGACCAGGAGGTTTCCGGCGACCTGCTCCACGCTCACGAACCACTAACCCCTCTTTTCCAAAGGAGATCGAATCATGACTATCAACACCAACCACCAGGGCTCTGCCGCCAGCATTCCGCCACCTACGCCAGCAGCTGGGACCTACACCGCGATTTATGCGGACCCACCATGGGTGCCGTCGCAAAAGGGCAAGTATGGAGCCTCCCAGCACTACGAACTCATGACCACCGACCGCATCTGCGCCATGGGTGAGGGAATTAGAGAGATCGCAGCTGATAACTCCTTTTGCTTCCTCTGGGTCACCAACGCCACCGTGCCCGATGGCCTTCGGGTTCTTGAAGCATGGGGTTTCCGCTACACGAGCTTCTACTTCTGGGCTAAACCGCGCTTCACGCTCGGTAACACCTTCCGTAACGCCGGCGAGCTCCTACTTCTCGGGGTGCGCGGTAAAGGCACCAAGGTCGCCTTCCGCTCCCAGCCCAACTGGGGTTTCCATCCACTTCAGGAGCACTCGCAT
Organism: Corynebacterium flavescens; assembly: GCF_008693105.1. GTDB lineage: Bacteria > Actinomycetota > Actinomycetes > Mycobacteriales > Mycobacteriaceae > Corynebacterium > Corynebacterium flavescens. Next base: position 232,055 of record NZ_VXKK01000026.1, on the reverse strand, counting down.
AAACCTGAAGAAGTCCATCACATTGTCGAGCGCCTGGCGGGTGAGGGCCGATTCCTGGAGCTGTTTGCCCGCCGTGAGGCACCGTCTCGGGCCCATTGGGATGTCTGGGGCAACGAGGTCGATGCCACCATCTCACTCGCGCGTTGGGGTTTTGAAGTCCCCAGCGACCAACTTGAGGTTCGGTCTCAAACCGGAGATCAGTCATGAGAGGTGTAAAACATGCCCACCAATTCCAATCCAAGCTCATGGCCGGCGAGGTTCTTCCGTGGGAGCGCACTCATACTCGGCGGCGTCATTTGTCTCCAGATCAGTTTGGAGCTGATCCTTGCGATCTGGCCTTGGGTGCTACTCATCGCCGTTATTGTCACCGGAGTTGTGAGCGTTATCTGGTGGCTGCGTCAGAGACAGAACTGGTAGGCCGCCTCCAGCATCGCCACCGGGGAGGAGTCCGATGACTGCCTCACCAGCTAAGCAACCAGACGATTCTACCGGCCAGGCTCACTACCTCGCCCCGCAGTGGACACCGGCAGTTGACCCCGATGAGTTCGCCAAAGCACTCGTACTGATCGCCGAGACTATCCATCAAACCAAGGGGCAGAAGTCCAAGACCAAAGGCCAGGCCCGTCACACCAAATCCAAGAAAGGAGACTCATCATGAAAAACCTGACGCGCAAACGCCCGACCATATTATGGCAAGAGATCTTCTTTTCCGAGATGATTACTCCCTCAGGCGCTGCCACTGCATTCGAGCACCTGTGCTCCAACGGCATGTTCGGCAGTGTTGTGATTGAGATGCGGGCCACTACCGCCGGTATCCGCTGGCTGGTCGGTGCACCGGAGACGAAGGTCAGTTCCATCACCGGATTGTTGTCCACCCATCTAGATGTTCACCAGACGGAAGCTGGACCTCGAGAAGACGTCGAGTTCGCTGGAAAGATCAAAATCACCAGCGGTACTCTTTCAACCCAACCGGAGCGAGTGGTAGCAGCTATTCGTGGTCTCTATGGCACGCTCTCACGTCTCGGTACTGGTGAAGAGCTGACACTTCAACTCCTGGTTGGACGGCGCATCTTGCCTCCGGTTCATGCTCGCCCTATCTCCCCAAGCTGGTTCGAATTACTAGCCGGCGCGGTCTTAGGTCCACCAACAAGGAGGCCAAAGGAATTATCAGCACAGACAGCTCAGTATCGGGCTTCAGCTGATCTCCATGGAGCCCACGCCAACCTGCGAGTCGGTATCGCTGGGGCGGGGGATGCTCGGGCCAGATACCTTGGCAATCAGATTCTCGGGGCGTTGCGTGTACTCGAGACAACGGAGTCTCGCATCCGGCTGGAGAGGGAAGAACCAGCCCATCTCAATCGAGTATCGCTCCCCCGCCGTTGGCCACTGCGGCTACGCAGCTACGATCTGGTCGGACTGTCCGGTTGGCCGGTCGGCGAGCCTCCCATGCCCGTCATCGGTAACCTCCATCCACGGATGCTGCCACCACCACTGCTTGGGCGGATGGAGCGCATCTTCGCCCAGGCAGCCGCCCCCGGGTACACCCAGATGATCGGCATTCCCATCCGAGACGCCGCTTTTCACACCCATCTGCTCGGGCCCACTGGTTCCGGCAAATCCTCCGTCATGCTCAATCTCATTATGGAAGATATCAATGCCGGCAGAGGGGTGCTGGTTATCGACCCCAAAGGTGATCTGGCAACAGACGTCTTGTCCCGGGTACCGATAAAGCGTCACGGCGATGTTGTCGTCCTTGATCCCAGCAGTACCAGCCCGGTCGGGTTCAATCCGCTAGCTGGGCCAAAGAGATTAGAGCACGTTACCGCCGATACGCTCCTATCGACCTTCGAGGCACTGTTCCATGAGAACTGGGGAATCAGAACAGCTGATGTTCTAAGCGCTGCACTCCTGACACTGGCCAGAATCCCCGAAGCCAACCTGCTCTGGTTATCGCCGCTCCTAACCAATCCAGCGTTTCGTAAAGAAGCGTTGAAGGGAAGTGACGATCCGTTGGGAGTAGATAGTTTCTGGGAACAGTACGACGCTAAGAAACCCGATCGACAAGCCCAAGAGATTGCGCCGGTACTAAATAAACTGCGCCAACTCATCCTCCGCCCAACGCTTCGAGCCATGCTTGGCCAACCGAAACCAAAGTTCGATCTCGAGGACTTATTCTCGAGGAAAAAGATCGTGGTGCTCTCGCTCAACAAGGGCCTGCTCGGAGCTGAAGCCGCCAGGCTGCTTGGTTCACTGCTGGTAGGTCAGCTCTGGGCTCGTATCCTCGCTCGCCAATCCGACCCACCTGAACGCCGGCACATCGTGGGCATCTACATCGACGAGGTGCACGATTTCATCTCCGGGATCCCCGGCGATCTGGCGGACGCCCTAGCTCAGGCTCGTTCTCTAGGTGCAGCCTTCACTCTGGCAAACCAGTACCGCTCCCAGCTAACTCCAGCGATGCAAGCAGCCATTGACTCCAACACCAGAAGCAAGATCGTCTTCGGTCTCAACGGTGCCGATGCCAGCTACCTAGCCAAGACCACCAACAAGCTGGAGGCAGCGGACTTCCAGCTTCTGCCTAAATACCACGCCTACGTCAACCTCATGCACCAGGGGCAGGGAACGGACTGGTTCGCAGTCTCGACGTTGCCGCCCTCTCGACCGCTACAAGACCCCTCGGTTGTCTATCTCCACAGCCACGAACGCTACGGCGTGAGTGCCTCGGAGACTGAAGCCGCTTTGGTCGAGCTGACTCGGCTTCGTCTTCCCGAGACTCCAGCTGCTCCAGTCGGGCGGGTGAGAACAGCTCGCGGTTCAGCAGCTGACACGCCGGCGCAAACCGGCACCGTTACCGAAGCTCCACCCAATCCAGGATTAGGACCAGAACCAGGCAAGCGCTCAGAGACCCCCAAACCGAAGGTCGGTCGGATACGTACCGCGCCCGTGCAGCCAGCCTCGGACGAGGAGGATATCTCATGATTTCCCCAAGTTTTCGATCCAGGCGGGGTGAAATGTCGAGACGGTTCGCTAGACGTTTGGCTCTGGTGAGTTATTCACCAGATCTGCCGGACGTGCGCCAAAAGCCCCAAACTCCGCCGGTGACTGACCCCCTTAACCGGGGTCACCGCCCCCAGCCCAATACCCAGGCCAACCAAACAGGAGTCATGTCATGAACTTCCCAAACTTCTTGACCCCTTCCTACCCGGTTCATCAAGAACTGCTCGAACGACTGCAGACCCACCGCTTCGCCACGACTCATCAACTATCGCGCTTCACTACCCATCACTATGGCTCCCAGCGTTCCGCACTGCGCCAAACGCTCAGGCACCTCCAGAAGCTCGAGAACCGAGAGTTAGTCGTGCGACTAGAGAGGCGGATCGGTGGGTGGCAGGGAGGTTCCTCGGTATCAATCTGGGCGCTGAGCACCTCTGGATATCGGGTCGTGTCAGGTACTTCCCGACGCCAACGACCGCAGGAAATTTCAACCACCTTTCTTGGACATCTCTTGGCGGCCACTGAGGTAAGCCTCGTGTTCACCGAAACCATCCAAGGAATGGATAGATGGAAGGTCGGTATCTATCAGGAGCCAGCCTGCTGGCGCGATTACGTCGGAGCCCACGGACAAGTCATCACTCTCAAGCCTGACTTAGCGGTCGAGATTACTGGGCTAGATTTCACCGACCGCTATTTCGTTGAAGTTGACCGAGCTACCGAAAATCCTGCTCGGGTTGTAAACAAAACCAGAGCGTATGGCGACTACCTCAGAAGTGGAGTGGAGCAAGAAAAGACCGGTATGTTTCCCGCCATCCTCTGGCTAGTGCCTACTGAGAAGCGCCGCGATCAGCTACGACGCTACTTAGCCAGCGAGCCCGATCTGCCTAGTGATCTCTGGATCGTCTTGACCCTGGAGGATCTTCCACATCTAGTTCGCGATGGTCCGGAAAACTACCTCGGTGTCGTTCCTCCGCCATAGACCTGGTGCCCCAGTTAGTTGCAGCTCGTCTTCAGAAACAGCGCACCTGAGGCATCTCCCCAAACCCGGTACTGGAACCCATCCTCGTCCTACTACCAGTAGGAAAAGAAGGTGATTCCACCGGAGTCATGATCATCAATCAAACGAAAGGAGGACATCATGACAAACAATAACAACCCTCTGCATGCCGATTTCGAGGCGACCGTCTCGACGAAGCAAGTAGGACAGCTATTGGAGCGGCTGCTCCAAGATCCAGCGTGGTTCGAAATCGCTGAACGGATCTACCGGCAGTCATACACCGAGGCCCTGGTGGCCTATCTGATCTGCCAGCCACGGCCAATGTGGGACCCAGTCAACCTCGAGAAGGATCTTCTGGGCTCCTACCTGGTTGAGGCGGCGACGAAAGATGAGGCCATCTACGCCTTGCTGGAACTGCTCGAAGCCCGAGGTGAGATCGAACCGATCTGGCTGGATCAGGACGACCCTCATGACGTTCCTCCCGTCGTTGATGTGGTCGTGCTCTGGAATAGGTTGCTTGCGGACTTCCACGTCGTAGAAGGCCCAAGAAACTGGTTCATCTTCCGCCGAGAGCCCCTCGTGTCGAAAGAAAACTAAGTACCTGGAATCGGTGCCGAGCAGACCACTACCTACCAAGTAGTGGGAAAGCTCGGCACCCCCCCAAACTTCCCTCATTTCGAACAAATGAGTGGATATAACTCAAAAAATATAGCTAAATGCAATAACGAAAGGAGGATTCATCATGAACAAGAATCCTGAAAAATTCGGGCCTCCCCCGAACATCGACAACCCTGACCAGGAAAACCTCGAACGTTACACACTAACCGAGCTCTACGAGTCAGCAGCTATGGCTTCATCAACTCAAGATGAGGACGAGCCACACGGTCATCATCTTGACGAGCTCAACTCCGATGAACTAGCAGCGTATGAGCTCTACCGACAGCGTCATCAAATAACTTCCGATGATGAACAAACCGTGGAGCGATTCGATGAAAACTACTGGGGTACCTACAACTCGGTAGACGAGTTCACCCGGAACTGGGCCTATCACATGGAGCCGATGGAGGCGGTGGAGACGCTCTTAAATACGCTCGGCCATCTCGAAAAACACATGTCGTTGGCCGAAATGGCATTAGTCGACCGACTCAAGGATGACCTGGACTTCATCTTCCAAGGCGGTCAAGTAACGGTATTTAGCCGTCAGCCTCGAGAGGAACAGTAGCCATGTGTGAACAATCGAAAAAGCAACCATTTGAGCACCGAGAGGCAGAGGTGACACCTCAGACACCCGAGTTACCTGATGACATTTCCCCAACCAGCTCACTGTTCTTAGATGATGACTCTGAAACTGCCGGTGGACCAGTTACGCAAGAGGGCTGGGCAGAACATCTCCTTGCCGAGCATCGCGACGTTGCCAAGCAGCTTCGCCGAAAGCACGGCGCAAGTTTTCTGCTTTATCTTGAACACCACTACCAATATGGTGCCGCCGATATCGAAGAAGACTTCTACTCAACCTATATCGGATCCTACGACAGCCTTTTCGACTGGGTGATGGAGTCTTACCAAGAGCTTGGCTGGGTCGAAGCAGTCGAACGCATGATGCGCGAGCATGACATACCTGAAGGTGCACTGGAATGGAGTGTTGACTATTTCATCCACTGGGCCAAGAAATACCAACGCTTCCAGATCCACTTCTTTGGAGGGCAGTTCCATGTATTCCAGCCGTAACCGTAATCGCAACCCGAACGAAGTGATGGTGACCGGACAAGCCAACCTGAGATTCCGCCCTTCTAGCCTGGAAAGATTAGCGTTGCCCAATCATGTCGATTCAGATGAAACCGCTAATCCGACCCCAGATCAGGCCCGCGCGTGGCTAGAGAACGTGCGGCCGGAACATCTCTCGGAAGCAAAGTTAATTCTAGAAGATAATCCAACTGCTTTCGGCCCATATCTCAAGGCCTGCTATCTGCCAGATCAGCCCGAGGATATAACCGCTCACTTTGATAGCTCCTACTTAGGAAGCTACCAAACCATAGACCACTGGGCCGAAGACTTCTTCGAACTCATTGGAGGACAGGAAAACCTCCAGCGGTTGCAGGAAGAAAATGAGTGGCCCCAGGACCTGCTCACCTGGAATCCAGAGGCAGCGGTGAAGTTCAGCCAAAGCCTCGGCATGGTGATTGAGGAAGACGGTGGCCTATTCCACGCCTTCATGCCGACCTATATCCAGGTTCAGATAGAACGAGAAAACAAGGCTAGTGCCGCGCTTAAGGAATGGGAGCAGCGCCACCATCCTCTAGCTCAAGAACACCTACCAGCAGCTCGGCGCTTAATCTCACGTGAGCCTCATGCCTTCCTGGCTTACCTGGATCGCTTCTATGAAAGCCAGGCTCCAGAGATTTTGGAGAGCCTAGAAGAGGACTTCGATTCCATCTTCGTAGGAAGCTACGCCAACCCCGAAGAATGGGCTCTGGAGTCCTTCGATGCTCTGGGATGGAGCGAAGCCGTTGAGGAAACACGCAGCAAGGCTGGAATCCCCGAAAACATCCTAAATTTCGACATAGATAAGTTTCTGGAATGGGCCCAAGACAGCATGGGATTTGTATTGATGTCGCGGGGAGGTCGGATCCATGTCTTTCAAGCCTAAGCACTAAATAACCACCAGAAAATCGCAGGTACCAGGACACAAACCAGTCCTGGACTTGTCGAGGTTATTAAGCGTCAATGGGTGTATACCACTTAAACGCACACGCGATTACAGAAAGGAAAAGTAATGACCGATCTCAACCCCATGGCTGCCTTCGCAGAAAGTATGACCCCCAAGCGAGCAGTCACGTACCTACGCGTTTCGACCAGCGAGCAAGCCAGCAAGGGTGGGCAATCTGAAGGCTTCTCCATTCCAGCCCAGCGAGACGCCAACAGGAAGAAAGCCCAGAGTCTGGGCGCAGTAGTGGCCAAAGAGTTCGTAGAACGTGGAGTCTCCGGCACAAGCACTAACCGCCCAGCTCTCAAAGCCCTGCTGCGTTACCTTGAAGAAGAGCAGGGCAATGTCGACTACATCATCGTCCATAAGATCGACCGCCTGGCTCGTAACCGGGCCGACGACGTCGCCATCAACGCCAAGTTCGACGAGTTCGGTGTCCGCCTGGTTTCCACCAGTGAGAACATCGACCAGACTCCTGGCGGCCTCCTGATGCATGGCATCATGAGCTCGATCGCTGAGTTCTACTCCAAGAACCTAGCCAACGAAGTAACGAAGGGTATGAACCAGAAGGTTCGCTCTGGAGGCACCGCCGGCAAAGCACCTCTGGGTTACCTCAACACCCGGATCTACGAGACGGGAGTAGAAACCCGCACCGTCGAGGTAGATCCCGAACGGGCCCCATTGGTCCAGTGGGCGTTCGAACGCTACGCCGAAGGAAACATCTCTGTAGCCGATCTCACCGACGAGCTGGCCGCCAGAGGCCTTACCACCGTGCCAACCCGGGTCTACCCCTCAAAGGCCGTCAGCAAGCGCTACATCCACGCCATGCTGTCCAACAAGTACTACCTCGGCATCACGACCTACTGCGGGGTGGAGTACCCCGGCAACCACGAGCCATTGATCACTCAAGGTCTCTTCGACCGCGTCCAACAGACACTCAATAGCCGCCGCCAAGGCGAACGCCGGCGCAAGCACGACCACTTCCTCAAATCTACCGTCTGGTGTGGCGACTGCGGGTCCCGCATGATCCTCCAGAAACCCACTAACCATCAAGGTCTGCAGTATGAGTACTTTGTCTGCAACGGCAGGCTCTCCAAGCGCACCAACTGCCAGATGTCAGCCGTACCGGTGAGTTGGCTCGAAGGACAGATGGAAGAACTCTACCGTCGCATCCAGGTGCCACGAGAGATCCTCGACCTGATGCGTCCTCGCCTCAAGGAACAGCTCCAGCTCCACAACGCCTCCCGTCACGAAGAACGCGACCAGCTCAAGGCACAGGAACAAGCTATCCGCCGCAAACAGGAGAAGCTCCTCGAAGCCTTCTACGGCCAAGCCCTACCGATGGAGCTGATGGCCAGGGAGCAGAAGCAACTAGAACAGAGCCTGTCTCAGGTCGAGCGTCGACTTAAGTCCTTCGAGGGCGATGACGTGGAGCAAGACGCCCTCCTCGACACTGCCCTTCGTCTCGCCTCGAACTGCTACTCCGCATACAACAAAGCCTCCCCGACCCAGAAGCGTCTTCTGAACCAGGTCTTCTTCGAGAAGGTGCTGGTCTGCTCCCTTGAGGACAAAGACCACCACGTCCACGCCCACCTCGCCCCTTGGACGCTGGTCTTCCGCACCACCAACGTCGCTGAAAACCAGGCAATTGGGCTGGAGCACCAACCCGAGCCAGTACCCGAACAAGAACCGGACGAGAACCTGGCTCTAGGGTTGGATCTAACTCAAGAAACAGAAAAAGCCAGGTCCGAAGACCTGGTTTTCTCTAATAACTTTCGTACTCGTATGTGTAAGCACACGATGGTACCCCGTACGGGATTTGAACCCGTGTTACCGCCGTGAGAGGGCGGCGTCCTAGGCCGCTAGACGAACGGGGCATAGAACTAGTGATTGCTGCTTTAGCAGTTCTCACTGCTGGCCTACCAGGACTCGAACCTAGAATGGCGGTACCAGAAACCGCTGTGTTGCCAATTACACCATAGGCCAATCATTGCATTGAGCTCTGTTCGGAGGGATTGTACTCGCTCCGTCGCGCTCTCTGCAACGGTTTATAACTATAACCACCACCGCCCGAAAGCGCCAAATCGGCAGCTAGTTGGTGATTTTTGAGGCGCCGGGCGAGCGTGGTCTGGTTACCTAATGACAACCATGGAAGTTAGCTAGTAGTTGCTTCCCTACTGAGCGGCGGGGACGAAGGGCGTGCGCTCCTTGGCCGCACGCAGGCGGTAGAGGGTGGAGTCCTTGCCCAGCAGCTCCATGGATTCGAACAGCGGCGGGGAGACGGCCTGGCCGGAGATGGCAACGCGCAGGGCACCGTAAGCCTTGCGGGGCTTGAGTTCGAGGTCCTCGATAAGGGCCTTGGAAAGGGCGGCCTCGATGGTGGCGGTGTTCCAGTTGGCGGGGTCGATGCCTTCGAGAATGTCGATGGAGACCTCAAGGGGCTGGAGGGCGTCTTCCTTGAGGTTCTTCTTCGCGGACTTCTCATCCAGGGTGAGTTCGGCGTCGGGGATGACGAGGAAGGCGAGGAGACCATAGGCTTCGGAAAGCGTCTTGATGCGGGTCTGTAGGAGGTCGGCGGCGAAGGCGAACTTGGCGGCGTCGTAGTCGGCCGGGAAGTCGGTGTATTCGCTCAGGTACTCGCGCAGGCGGGTAGCGAAGTCGGCGGGCTCGAGCAGACGGATGTGGTTGGCATTAATGGCCTCGAGCTTCTTTTGGTCGAAGCGGGCGGGGTTGGCCAACACGTCATGGATGTCGAAATTGGCAACGAGCTCATCGACGGAGAAGATGTCCTGATCGGCAGACAGGGACCAGCCCAGCAGGGAGAGGTAGTTGAGCATGCCCTCCGGGATGATGCCGGCGTCACGGTGGTTGAAGAGGTTGGACTGCGGGTCACGCTTGGAGAGCTTCTTGTTGCCCTCCCCCATGACGAAGGGCAGGTGGCCAAACTCCGGGGTGAAGGTGGCGATGCCGATACCCTTGAGTGCCTCATACATGGCCAGCTGACGCGGGGTGGAGGAAAGAAGATCCTCGCCGCGCAGGACGTGGGTGATGCGCATGAGCGCGTCATCGACTGGGTTGACCAGGGTATAAAGCGGGGCGCCGTTGGAACGGGCGACTACGTAATCCGGCTGGGTGGAGGACTTGAAGGTCAGCTCCCCGCGCACGAGATCATTCCAGGACCAGTCCTGCTCCGGCATGCGCAGGCGCCAGACCGGCTTGCGTCCGGCGGCCTCGAATTCGGCGACCTGCTCTGCGGTGAGATCGCGGTCGAAGTTGTCGTAGCCGAGTTTCGGGTCGCGCCCGGCGGCCTTGTGGCGCTCCTCTACTTCCTCCGCGGTGGAATAGGCCGGATAGACATAGCCGGCCTCCTTGAGCTTTTCAAGGACATTAGCGTAGATGTCCATGCGCTGGGACTGGCGGTAGGGAGCGTCGGGGCCGCCGACGCCCACTCCCTCATCCCAGCCCAGGCCGAGCCAGTTGAGGGAATCGATAATCGCCTGGAAGGATTCCTCGGAATCGCGGGCAGCGTCGGTGTCCTCGATGCGGAAGATGAGCTTGCCGCCGGTGTGGCGCGCATAGGCCCAGTTAAATAGGGCGGTGCGCACCATGCCGACGTGCGGGGTGCCGGTTGGAGATGGGCAGAAACGTACACGAACTTCAGTCATGCCCTACATCGTAGTTCAGGCAGGTGCGCGGCTTGGATAAGGGGAGGAAAGTTGGACAATCTTCCGGTGCGAATTCTGTAGATAAAAGCCCAAGAACTAAGGTGGATGGACATGCACGCAGACAGACCCACCACCGCGCCCGATTTCCTCCTCTCCCGAGCAACGGGATCGGTGCGCACCCAGGGCAGCCTGCGAACCTTCCAGGATCCCCAGGATGCCATCGAGGCACTGCGCGCCGGCGAGGTGGAGATGGTCGTCGGCGCCCTGCCTTTTGATGTGGGTGAGCCGGCTGCGTTGACGGTGCCACGCAGCATCATTCGGGAGGAAGGCCCCCTCGAGCCACATGCCTACTATCGCCAGGGCACGCTGCAGGCCCGCGTGGTGGGTTTTGATCCCGAGCCCGAGGAGCACCTGCGCCGCGTGGAGGCAGCCATTGCCACCATCGAGTCCTCGAAGCTGGAGAAGGTCGTGCTGGCCCGCGCAGTCGACATCGAGTTCGCGCGCCCAGTGGATCCCCGCCTCGTTGCCGCGCGCCTTATTGATCTTTCCGCCAACCGCGATGGATTCATTGCTGATCTCACCCCGGCCGGCCGCCCAGGCGCGATGCTCGTTGGTTCCTCACCGGAGGTACTGGTGAAGAAGCAGGGTTCCACGGTCACGGCCTTTCCGCTGGCCGGGTCTACCCCGCGCTTGGCAGACAAGGCACGCGATTATGTCGCAGGTCAAGACCTCCTGCACTCGGGGAAGGACCTGCGGGAGCACGCATTCGTCGTCAAGCATCTGCGCCGCATCTTGAGCCCCTTGTGTACGCACCTTGACGCACCGGAGACGCCGGAGTTGATGTCCACCAATGAGATGTGGCACCTGGGGACACCGGTGGCCGGCACCCTACAGGATCCGAGTATTAGTGCCCTCGAGCTTGCCACCTTAGTCCATCCCACCCCGGCTATCTGTGGCACCCCTACCGAGGCTGCGCAGGCGCTTATCGATACCGCCGAGACCGACCGCGGCTTCTACGCCGGGGCCGTGGGCTGGTGTGATAGCAGCGGGGACGGAGAATACATGGTGGCCATTCGCTGCGCTGAAGTGGGCGGCGAGGGCCTTAGTGCCCGCGCCTGGGCAGGCGGCGGAATCGTGGAGGATTCCATTGCCGAGGAGGAACTGGCCGAGACCTCGGCCAAGCTGCGCACCATCCTGCGGGCGCTGGGGCTTTAGCGCTGAGCCTGTAACTAAGCCCGAGCGATGGGGTTGATGAGCGAACCCACGCCAGGGATGTCGATCTCGATGGAGTCCCCCGGGACCATCGGTGCAGTGCCAGCCGGAGAACCGGTGGTGATGACGTCACCGGGCAAGAGGGTGAAGGAGGCGGAAATCTCCTCAAGGATGCCGCCCATCTTCACGATCATCTGGTCGGTGTTGGAGTCCTGCTTCTGCTCACGGTGGCCATCATGGGTCAGGAAAGCGTTGATCTTCTGATCATCGAGGTTGAGCTTGTCCAGGTCAGTTTCGATCCAGGGGCCGAGCGGGCAGAAGGTGTCCATGCCCTTGGCGCGCGCCCACTGCCCGTCCTGAAATTGCAGGTCACGGGAGGAAACATCGTTGCAGATGGTATAACCCAAGACGTGGTCTTTCCAGTTTTCAGCCTTGATATTCTTCGAAGGCTTGGAGATGACAACGGCTAGCTCGCCCTCGAACTCCACCTTGGTGGCGAATTCCGGGATCTTGATCGGGGCGCCTGGGCCGATGACCGCGGTAGAGGGCTTGATAAAGATGGTCGGCGGAAGCGAATCCGCGGACTGCTTGAATACCTCGGCGACGTGGTCGGCGTAGTTGCGTCCCAGCGCAACGACCTTGGTGGGCAAGGTAGGAGCCAGGAGGCGGACATCGCTCAACTTCCACTCGCGTCCGGTTGGCTCCGGGCTGGTAAAGGGCGTTCCAGCAATTTCCTTCGCTACTAGTTGTTCTGCTGGAGCTTCATCGGGGCCGTCAATAACGGCAAAACATATCCCATCAGGGTGAGCAATTCTTCCTAAACGCATAACGGCCATACTACTAAGATCCTCATTAACGGCTATGCAAAGGCTCCACTTAATTGTTGTTAATCTGTGTAACACGGGTGAGGTCGCCCAAGGTATCACTCCCCCGGTCTGCGCTCAGGGCCAAGTAGAGCTCGGCACAGGCCAGGGCATCGCTGAGAGCATTGTGCGCTGCATAGCGTGGCAATCCATAGCGCTCACGCACCCGGGGTAGACGCAGGTCTTCTCCACGCGGGTAGGTCCCCATCCGCTCCATGTGCCGGCGCTCCAAGGCAAAAGTATCCACCACCCGCAGCCGCGGCTGCACACCATGGAGCCTCGTGGTAGCTGCGCTCAAGAAACCCACTTCTAAGGCGGCGAAGTGTGCCAGCAGCGCCCTTCCGCGCAGCGCATCGAGCAATCTCGCGATGGCCTCGTCATAGTCCACTCCCGCCTCCAAAGCCTGGTCCGTCAGGCCGTGGATGGTGGCCGAGTCCCCCACCTGCGATCCTTTGATGAGGACGTAGCCCGCCTGTGCCAGGATTATTCGCCCGCCTGTGACCGGCACCCAGCCGATGGAAAGAAGGCGGTCCTTACCCGGACGCACTCCGGTGGTCTCCATGTCCACCGCCAAAAGGTCAAGCTCGGCCACGCTTGTCGAAGGCGCCGGCGCCTGCAGGTCCAGCCGGTCTCGAAAGCGATCGAAGATACCCATCAGATATTCCGAACGGGATACTTCGTGGCCAGCGCCGATTGCATGGACTTAATAGCCCGGAAGGCATCACGCAGCCGTTCGCGCTCGAGCTTGGTCAAGGACTTAGGAGAAATGTGATAATCCGGCGCCTCACCCGCCCGCAGCTGCGCTGCTTGGTGGCGCAGCCCTATAAAGGTGAGGAAATCAAAGGCATCCTCCAGATCTCTCGCCCCCTGGGCACTAACCGTATCCCCAGCGGATTGGCGCAGGCGCTCGCGCGTATCTACGGCTTCCATCCCCCCTGCCAGGGCAAAAAGACGCGCCATCTGGACAATGCCAGCCGTTCCGCCCTTCTTGATGTCAAGGGTGTCGGCGTAGTCCCCATCGCGTTCAACCACGAGCCCGCGGAAGAATGTCAAAGGCGGCTCGCGGCGCGCGGCTAGGCTTGCTAAGTGAGCGTGGAGCCTGCGCGCGGGGCGGGCGGCGGAAACCGCATAGGAATGCACCTCGGAGACGAGCTGCTGTGCGCCAAAGATGGACCGCATATCGAAAAAGATCTGCGCGTTGAGCAGGGCATCCGGCTCTGGTGCGGCAATCCAATCGTGGAAGGTTGCCTTCCAGTCAGATACCGTCATGCGCCAGCGCGGCACCATTGCCATCATCTCCCCGGGGCACAGCACCTGGCCCGCGCCGGCCAAGCCGCTGCAGACATACTCACTCAATTGCGCAAAGTACTCCCCGTGCGCGGCCTCATCATAGGAATCATCTAAGACCAGCGCATTGTCTTGATCAGAGGCCATTGCCATCTCGCGTCTGCCTTGTGAGCCCACCGCGACGAAGGCATAAGGCACAGGAGGCGGGCCCAGTTCTTCCTCTGCGAGGGTGCACAGTCGGCGGCCAAGGGCGTCGGCAGCCAGGGTGAGCATGCTCGCCGCCTCCTGCGGCGAGCTGCCGCGTTCTACGTAGCGCGCGGCCAGGGTAGCTGCCTCACCATATGCGCCTTCCAAGGCTGCGGGCGAGGATCGCCGGCTAAAGTCTGCGGTGAGATAAATGGGGTCATTGTGCAAAAGCCGCGTGATATCGCTCTGGCTGATGATCCCGGCGAGCTTGCCACTATCAACCACAGGCAGATGGTGAATGGACATCTGTGCCATGTGCAGCAGCGCCTCCATAGCCGGCGCATCGGAGGCCACCGTGACTGGGTGCGGGGTCATAATCTCGGAGACAGGCGTAGCTGGATCTACCCCGGCGGCCAGTACTCGAGCGCGTAAGTCACGATCGGTGATGATCCCTTGCAGCCTCGTGCCCTGTGCAATGAGCAAGGAGGATACCCCACGCTCAGCCATCAATGTGGCGGCCTCGCGGATGCTGGTCTCAGGCGTTGCCTGCAACGCCGGCTCGCCCAAGAGCTCGGAGATCTTGGTGCGCAGGACATCGGTCGGCGCGTCATCCACGAGCTCCTTTGCTGCTGCTCGGACTTGGCGCGACTGGGCTGAGTAAAAGCGCTCGACCGCCGGATTCTCCTCAATAAGAGCGAGAAAACCGGGGCGATCTAGCTCAAAGAGGAGGCTATCTTCTACGGCCTCGAGGGAAAAGTGGCTCAGAGAGCCACTGACCAGCGAGGAGTAGCCACAGGCAAAACCCGCCTCACGGCGATCCAAGAGCAGTCCGTCCGGGTCGATGACATCGACCGCTCCAGAGCGGATGATAAAAAGAGTATCGTTGTTCGCTCCTGCGGCAACGAGTTCTTCCCCGCGGCGTGCGTAGCGAATACGCAACGCCGCGGAAAGCTCATCAAGGACGGGGCCTGTAAGGCGGGAAAAGGGCTCATGCTGGGCGAGGAAGCCACGGACCTCGTCTAGTTCGACGCTCATGCGTCAAACATACCGTGTGGCTAGGCCAGTGCGGCCGCGATTCGATCCCCAATTTCCGTGGTATTGAGCGGGCCATCTCCACGAGTGGAGACATCCGCCGCCACGGCCTCCTCGATGCGGGCCGCATTGGCCTCGTCGCCGAGGTGGCGCAGCAGCATAGCTGCGGACAATATAGCCGCGGAGGGATCGGCGATTCCCTTGCCAGCGATATCCGGCGCCGAGCCGTGGACGGGCTCAAACATCGAAGGATTCTTTCCGGAAGCATCGATGTTTCCGGAAGCTGCCAAGCCAATACCGCCCGTGACGGCCCCTGCCAGATCCGTAAGGATATCGCCAAAGAGGTTATCCGTGACGATGACATCATAGCGACCGGGATCTGTGACCATGTAGATGGTAGCGGCGTCGATATGGTTGTAGTCCACCTCGACGTCCGGGAACTCACTGGCTACCTCATCCACGGTGCGCTGCCACAGGCCGCCGGCATTAACGAGCACGTTGGTCTTGTGCACCAGCGTGAGGTGGCCGCGACGCGCCTGCGCGCGGGCGAAGGCATCACGCACGACGCGTTCGACGCCGAAGCGCGTGTTCTGGGAGATCTCGCTAGCGATCTCGTGCTCGGTACCTTCGCGCAGGGTTCCGCCGTTACCGCAGTAGAGCCCTTCGGTGCCTTCACGAACGACGACGAAGTCGATCGCGCCGGGATTAGCCAGCGGAGAATGAGAGGTGGGATAGAGCTTGGAGGGACGCAGATTAACGTGATGATCGAGTGCGAAGCGCATCTTGAGCAGGAGGCCACGCTCCAAGATGCCGGGAGGAACCGAACCTGGGGCGCCAACGGCACCCAGCAAGATTGCGTCATGCTCGCGCAGTGAAGCGAGATCTTCCTCGGTGAGAAGCTCGCCGTTGCGCAGATAGCGCCGAGCGCCCAGATCATAATCGGTGGTTTCGATATCATCGCGCACTGCACGCAAAACCTTCAGCGCCTCCGCCGTTACCTCTGGTCCGATGCCGTCTCCGCCAATAACCGCGAGTTTCATTTTGCGGGATTCCTTTCTCACGTGCTGGATAATTTGCTCCAGCTTAGCACGCAAGAAAAATGGCGGAGAGGGATCCGAAATCCGGATCCCTCTCCGCCTGACTAACGGCGTAACTTAGGCGTCGAAGTCGATCTGCTGGCTCGTTGCGCCCAGTGCGGCGTCGATGTCAGCAACCAAATCCTCTGGGACCTCGCGGTCCACACGCAGAATCAGCACTGCATCGCTGTCTTCTTTACCCTGCGTCAGCGCTGCAGCCTCAATGTTGATGCCCGCGGCACCCAACTTGGTGCCCACGGTTCCCAAGGCACCAGGCGCATCGGCGTAGGAGAAGAAGAGGTTACGGCCCATAGCGCGCATGTCGACGCCACGCGCGTCAATGCGGATGATCTTCTCCACCCCGTCGATTCCGGTCAGGGCACCGGTCAGAGTGCTCGTGGAGCCATCCGCCGCGATGACGGTAACAACGAGGGAGGAGCGCTGACCCTTGGACTCGGCCTTGGTGGAGACGTTAACCTCAACACCGCGTGCCTCAGCAATCTGCATAGCGTTAACAAAGGTCACTGGCTCAGAGATAACTCCGCTGAACAAGCCGCGTACTGCGGACAAGCCTAGGGCGCTGACATCCTCGTTGGAGAGCTCGCCGCAGGCCTGAACCTTGATGGCAACCGGCGCCTGTGCGAGCAACTTGCCCGCGGCCAGACCGAGCTTGCGGGACAGATCGAGCCAACCGGCAACTTCCTCGCCCACAGATCCACCGGAAACGTTGACGGCGTCTGCCACGAACTCGCCGGCCAGGGCCTTGAGAACGGAATCTGCAACGTCAGTACCGGCGCGATCCTGCGCCTCGACAGTGGAGGCACCCAGGTGCGGGGACACCGTCACCTCAGGCAGGCCGAAGAGCGGCGAGTCGGTGCAGGGCTCGGTGGCATAAACATCGAAGCCCGCGCCGCGGTGGTGTCCTGCACGGATGGAGTCCGCCAAGGCCTGCTCGTCAACGAGTCCACCACGGGCTGCGTTAATGATGATCTGGCCCTTCTTGGCCTTGGCCAAGACGTCCTTGTCAAACATGCCTGCGGTTTCCGGGGTCTTGGGCAGGTGAATGGTGACAAAGTCTGCACGTGCCATGAGCTCCTCGAGCGGAACCAAATCAACGCCGAGGGCGGCGGCGCGAGCCGGGTTGGCATAGGGATCGTAGGCAATGATGCTGGCCTCAAAGGCCTTCAGGCGCTTGGCAAAGAGCTGACCGATGTGGCCAAAGCCTACGATTCCCACGGTCTTGCCGTAGATTTCCACGCCTTTAAAGGAGGAACGCTTCCACTCGCCCTCACGCAGCGAATGGTCTGCCGAAGGAATCTGACGCGCGGTGGCCAGAAGCAGGGCGATGGCCTGCTCGCAAGCGGAGTGGATGTTGGAGGTCGGCGCGTTGACCACCATGATGCCGCGTGCGGTGGCGGCGGGGATGTCAACGTTGTCCAGGCCCACACCTGCGCGGCCGACAATCTTCAGGTTGGAGCCGGCAGTGAGGACTTCCTCATCGACGGTGGTGGCGGAGCGCACCAAGAGCGCATCCGCCTCGGGGACCGCGGCCAAGAGCTCGGGGCGGTTGGGGCCATCTACCCAACGGACCTCAACGGAATCCCCAAGGGCTTCCACGGTGGAGGGGGCAAGTTTATCGGCGATGAGAACTACCGGCTTCGACATATCTTCCTTCAACTCGACTCTCTGTATGAGGCGTCTGCGCGCAAGTCTCGCTGAGAGTTGAGCGAGCACGGCACAAACGATGAATTGAAGCGTAGTTTATTGCTCGTAGCCCCGCGAGATCTTTTCGCTTATTTCTTCCGGGCGACCAAATTCTGGTCCCAGCGCGATGAGGGAACCGTGCTCCAAGCCGATGACCATTGCAGCACTGGCCTTCGACGCCATGAGCTCAGAATTGGGCATAACCAGTACGGATCCGCCATAGGCGTTGGCGTTGATAACATTGGCCAATGGCGTCGCTGCGGTTGCAATCATATTAGGGGCCATTTGTGAATCGCGTCTCGACTGCCCTTCAATGGCCGGCATCGTACGTTCCTCATCGCTGCGAAGCAAAGGCTCCCACGCTGCCTTGAGCTCAGTTTTCTCATCCGTATCGAGCTGCGCCACGGCCTCTACCATCTGGGACGGACTCGCCACGACCTTCGAGGTAAACTGAAAAGCCGTGAACTGCCCCATCGCCGCGGTGGTGCCCGGATCATGGACAACCTCAAGGGAGCCTTCTGCCTCGGCCCACGACACCTTTCCCACGGTGACAACCTGCTCGACTTCTAAGTCTCGAACCAACTGCATTATCGCGCCGCGGTCTTCGTCGCTGTAGACCACCACCGGCACGCGTTGGGATACAGCCAGAGACGCCGCGCGCAACAGCGCCGAGTCGCGGTCCTCGGCCACGATGAGGGTACGCGTATTCGAAAAGAAAGTACGAGCGCTTTCAATGCCGGTGGAATCCTCTATGACCTCGATCTGATTCTCAAACTTTGGATCAACCAGGCGGTGCGTATTTTCGGCGCGAGCCTTCTCAAGATCAATCTCCGAGTCCGGCAGCGAGGTGATGCTGGGGGAAACCAGCTTCTCGCTGCCTCCGATTCCAGAGCAGGCCGAAAGGGCCGCCGCTAGGACAAGAATTGAGAGCGAGGCACCAAAGATTCTAACGGGCAAAGGCCTGTGGCCCTTCCTCGCCCCCTGCAAGATCTTCCTCGTCCACGTCACGGATGACGGGTTTGCCCAAAGCATGTTCAACGATGCCGACGAAGCGCTCACGCCTGTCGATGAAGAACTCCTCCGCCTTGGCAGCGTGCAAAAGCTCGGGGTCGAGATCGTGGGATTCGAGCACCGCATCAAACTCGGGATCTTCCATGATGGACTTGGACTGCACGCGCGGCAGGTAGCGGGCCGGCGAGTTGCCATCGATGACAACCTCAGTGCGCTTGCCCATGGGGGTGCGGTTAAGAACCGACTCGGCGAGAACCTTGTCCACTCCGTGACGCTGGCACCAATTCAGCGGGAAGATGGCGTAGAAGCCGGGACGCAGACTCTCTACTGTCTTCCGGTTGAACTTTTCTCCCGTCCGCCAGTCTTGGGCACCACGCGACATCAGCAGGGCATAGATGCCGTGCCACACGCCATCGTGCGCGTCCACGGACAACAGGCGCGACTCGCGGAACTTAGCATCACGAACGGTTTTAGGAATCTCTTCCGTGGTTCCAGAGACCCACTCGGTCACTTCTTCGACGTCCCGTGCTGCACGCAACTTGACGGCGGAAGATCCATAAAGCTCGCCGAATACGCCACACCAGAACCATTGGTTGATCTTGTCCCAAGCCTCTTGGCTCGACAAGACCCCACTGCGCTGCGCCAGCCGGGCCAGAATAACCGCGAGGGGAATGATCTGCTCAGTGTAGGGAACCTGTTCAATACTAAAGATGCAGCGCTGCGCCAAGAATGCAGCCACCTCGCGGAAAGTAATGCGCAACGAGGCCGACGCGCTCTTGTATTCATTGAGCGTGAGCTTGACGATGTCGCCCCGCTCACCGCCGGCCCTGCCGCGCTCGCCACTGACCAGCAGGGAGACTGCAGAGAGGAACTCATTGCGCCCGATCCCGTCCAGTGCTGGGGCGCGACGGAGATCCTTTTCCACCAGGGTCCAGTCTTGTGCCAAGTGGAAGTGCGAATCTTCCGAGGCGAATACAGCGGTGAGCAGATCGAATACGTCCATCTGCAGCCCCGCCGAGTTGGCCTGCGCGAAGATGGAGCCAACACCGGTGAGCGGGGTCTCGCGCGCAATGCGGATCATGGGTACGTCATAGGCCGCCAGTGGGCGCAAGATGCGGTTATTGAAGGCGGCGAGAGCCTCTCGGTCTTCCCCCTCGCTCTGGGCGGCGAGTTCGAACAGCATCGACGTACCCTCCTCACTCAACAGCGAAGCTACAGGCAAGCAATAGGCATCGATGGCCTGCTGCCTATCCACGATGGAGGAGACAATGGTGGGCGCAAAGTGGGAGCGGATCTCCCCGTTTTGATTGACGGCAAATACCGCATCATCCGGCATGACGTCTTCTTGGGTGGCGCGGCGAATATCCACGTAGAAAGTGCGGGTGATCTTCTTCGAACGAAAGTCCTTAGTTGAGACGCTTCCCGAGCCGCGCAGGCAGTGATAGAGCGTGGTTAGGCGCTGCTGCCCGTCCAGCAGTAGTAAGCCCGGCTTGACCCCAGTATCCGGCGCGCCTGTGAGCGGACGCGGACGAAAACGCATCTTCTCATTGCGCGTGTCCAAGGCCATGAACGCGCCGATGGGAAAACCTCTCAGCACGGTGACGATAAGTGAGCGAATGCGGTCCTCGTCCCAGGCATAATCGCGCTGGAAATCAGGCAGCTGAATATCGCCGCGATCAACCCGGGCGAAGAGGTCGGTGAGGTCATAGCTTGGCGTCGAAAAACCCATGAGCCCAAGCCTACCCCCATAATGTCCTCGGCGCGTCCGGCGTAATCTCGCCTCCTGAGGCGTCCCTGTGCTCTGCGGGGGCGTGGCCTTCTGCTTGAATGAAAGATCTAACCTAGCAACGCCCCTTTTTAGCTTTTCTCACCGCGGCGCTTCACATCTACTAGGAGACCGGAGACCCTACATCGTGCTAGAGCAACAGTCAGCCCCCCGTTCCGAGTACTTTCTTCCTTCCGGCACCCAGCCTGCCGTTGTTGACGTGGTCGGCGAGTTCTATCATGCCGATGCAATCCAGGCGGTTATCTCTGGGATAAACCCAGAGGAAGATGGCAGTTTCCGCTTTGCGGTGACTATCGTCCCAGAACCAGATAACCACAGCTCTGCTGCAGGCACTGCCCTCTCGGTGCGTCACGGGGATGAGGTCTTGGGGTATATCCCCGAGTCCTTGAGCCCCGCTTACTTTCCGGAGTTCTCCCGACTTTATGAGAGCGGTGCCATCGCGATGACGATGGCTAAAGCACTCGTCGAGCCACGGCTCGACGGCACATCGGGGTTTCAGCTGCGTTTGGCCTTGTCGGATCCCAATACCAATGTTCCCGCAAATGATCCCCCTGGCGATCCGTGGGCGCTGCTCCCCTTCGGCGAGGAACTCGCGGTGGAGACGGCGCCGGATGCGGGCTTCGCCAAGCAGAACCTTCCCCAAGCTGTGCTTGTCACCGTCCACGAGCGAGCCGGGCAGACTGTCGCGCTGCTTGATGTCTATGTCGACGGCGCAATCTACGGGCGGCTCCGGGACACCGACTCTGAGGACCTCCTCCCCCTTGTACGTCACTACGAGGCCCTCGGCCTTATCGTCGCGGGATATGCCACGGCGGATTCACAAGGCCGGCTCTGTGTGCATTCCAAGCGTGCCGCACAGGCCAGCGAGGATGACCTCGAGCCGCAGGTCAGTCCCCTGCCGCCGCTTATTCCTCTGGCGCCACTATCACCATCAGCAGTGGAACCAGCGCCAAGCGCAGTACCTCAGTCACCGTCGCCTTTTGCCGCAGCCAGCAACGGCGCCAACGACGGCGGCGAATCTGCCAAAGAACTGTCCAATCCCTTCCTCGACCCGCGCCCGCAACCTCAGTCGGCACCCCAACCGGCTTCCCCTGCTAATGGACAGGCTTCTCCGACCTTGGGCAGCCCAAGTGCTTTTAGCTACCCCAGCCCCTCTGCGCCAACTACGCCTACTGCGGTGCCTGCGCAGCGCCAAGCCCCGGCACCGGCGGCGGGTCCCTCGCCCTACGGCTCCCCTTATTCCGGGCCCTATGGCCTCTCGCCCCAAGAGGAATCACCGCTAACTGTGGCGAACGTCTTTTCAGAACAGATCAATCGCCCCGCGATGTGGCTGTTGTGGCTGTTCACCGGAGTTTTGGGCGGCCACCGTTTCTACCTCGGCAACTACGGCATTGGCACCCTCCAGTTGCTTACCTGTGGTGGCTTCGGTGTGTGGACGCTTGCCGACGCCTTCTTGATCTCCAACCGTGCACGCAACATTGAAAACGGAGTGGAACCGCGCTGGAAGTTCTAATGCGGCTCCGTGTGGAATTCAGCACAAACGGTTTCGTGACCTAGGTGCTCTTTAGTCTCAACTTGAATGGTGGCGTGGTTTATACCGTGCTGACGGAATACCTCTTGCACTGCATCAAGAATGTGGCAGCGATCGGCACCCGCGTCCACGACCACATGGCAGGTCCCCAGCTGATGCACGCCGTCGTGGGACCACACATGCACATCGTGGACGGCGTGGACTTGGTCTAGGCTGGCCACCTCTTTCTCGAGCTCTTCGACCTCGATGGCGTGGGGAACCCAATCCATGAGAACCGTGAGGGCTTTCCACGCCAAGGAGCACGCGCGCGGCAAGATGAGGGCGACAATGAGCAGCGAGGCCACCGTATCGAACCACTCGATGCCAGTGAGCAGCATGAGCACACCGGCGACGATCACCGCTAGTGATCCAAAGAGATCGACCAGAATATGGAGATAGGCCCCTCGCACATTAAGGCTGGTGCGCTGGTGTCCGTGCAGGATTAGTGCTCCTATTACGTTAGCGGCCAGGCCGATGACGCCCACGATGAGCATGAGGCGGACATCGATGTCTTCGTGAGCACCAAAGCGCATCACCGCGGTGACGGCAATCCACACGGTTACGGCCAGCACCGTGACAGCGTTGAGCAAGGAGGCGACGACCTCGACGCGCCCCATGCCATAAGTGGCCTTTGCGCTGCTTCCCTTGGCCGCAACGACCGCGGCAATCAGCGCAACGATGAGGCCAGCGGAATCACTGAGCATATGCATCGCATCCGAGAGCAAAGCCAAGGAACCTGAAAGCAACGCACCGATGAGCTCAGCGAAAAAAATGACCCCAGTCACGGCTAAAACGCTCGCCAGATACTTCCAGCTCTGGTTCTTAGCTGGTGCCCCGACATGCGGCGCGGCGGAGGAATGCTCGTGAATATGCATACCCTAACCCTACGCCGATTTTCACTAAGATGAGAGTATTGAAAATGTGCACGCCAGCACCAGCACCTAGTAAACGGTGGCTGAACACGAAGAGAAACGATGAAATCGCCCCGTCCGTCGCCAGAATGTCCACCACTCGAGATAGGTGCTAGCCTAGAGTCGAAATTACTTAAACCTTAAAGTTATGGAATGAAAAACAGCATGAACTCAACTCAGCTACGCACCCAGGGGCCAAGCGGCGTTGCGTCCCTCGAGGCAATGAAAGCGTCAAGAATACTGGGAATCCTCGTAATTGTGATAGGCATCGGATTCTTCCTGGGAGGGAGCATTGGATGGTTCACCGTCAAGTCTCAACTGGCCGATGAGCAGATCACGGTATCGGACAATGCGGAAAGTCACGCAGGAAAGAAGGTTGAAGGGCCATTTACCGCCTTCGCCCAAGCGAACGCGGTAAAGAAGGACGTCCTAGAAGCAACCGCGGGCAGAACATTCGCACAGCTGGAAATGGACGAACCCGTCCGTGAAATGGCTTTGCAGGGCGCTTCCGTCCGTACCTCTCTCCTGACGTCCGCTCTTTCTTTCGGCGTATCCTCCTTGGCTGCCGGCAGTGGCATAAGCTTTGTTCTTCTTGGCTCAGCATTGATTTTAAGAACCCGACGGGACTAACTTAGTCTTCGCATTAGTTAAGGCCCCATCTGACTCTCGGTCAGTGGGGCCTTAACTAGTTAATATGAGAACTCTGTGACCGGCAATTCGGTCTCTAGGCGGTGGCGTCAAGCGGGTCCTTGACCCAGCTCATGAGGTCGCGCAGCTTGGCGCCAGTGACCTCAATCGGGTGCGCAGCAACCTCAGCGCGCAGACCCTCAAGCTCCTTGTTGCCACCCTCAACGTTGGCAACGAGGCGCTTGACGAAGGTGCCGTCCTGAATGTCAGTCAAGACATCCTTCATGCGAGCCTTAACATCCTCGTTGATGATGCGCGGGCCGGAGATGTATCCACCGAACTCAGCGGTATCGGAGATGGAGTAGTTCATGTTGGCCAGGCCACCCTCGTAGATGAGATCAACAATGAGCTTCATCTCGTGGCAAACCTCGAAGTAAGCCATCTCGGGCTCGTAGCCGGCCTCAGTCAGGACCTCGAAGCCGGTCATGATGAGCTGCTCCAGGGAGCCACAGAGAACTGCCTGCTCACCGAAGAGGTCGGTCTCGGTCTCATCCTTGAAGGTGGTGGGGATGACGCCGGCGCGAGCACCGCCGATAGCAGCAGCGTAGGACAGAGTCAGGTCGTGGCCTTCACCCTTGGGGTCCTGGGCAGTGGCGATGAGGCAAGGAACGCCCTTTCCATCGATGAACTGGCGACGAACCAGGTGACCTGGCCCCTTAGGAGCAACCATTCCAATGGTGATGGAAGCATCCGGCTTGATGAGGCCGAAGTGGATGTTCAGGCCGTGGCCGAAGAACAAGGCGTTGCCTGCCTCCAAGTTGGGCTCGATGTCCTCTGCGAAGATCTTGGCCTGGGAGGTATCCGGTGCCAGCAGGACAACCACGTCGGCCCACTTGGAAGCCTCAGCATTGCTCATGACCTTGAAACCGGCCTCTTCAGCCTTCTGACGGGACTTGGAGCCTTCACGCAGGCCGATGACGACCTCAACGCCGGAATCGCGCAGGTTCTGAGCGTGCGCGTGCCCCTGGGAGCCGTAGCCGATAACGGCTACCTTGCGGCCCTGGATGATGGACAGATCGGCGTCGTCGTCATAAAAAGTCTCAATTGCCATTTTCTTAAAATCTCCTTGAGGTTGAAAGCCGTGTGGCGGGTATCTCTATTGTTCTATTAATACCACACGGCGGGATAAGTTGCTCACATTGTGAGATTGACTATTTGCTTGGAGCCATCGCTTTGGGCCCGCGCGCGAGCGCGACGTGGCCGGATTGAATGAGCTCACGAATGCCGAAGGGCTCGAGCACCTCCAGCAAAGCGGCGAGCTTGCCCGGGGTTCCGGTTGCCTCGACGACAACGGATTCCTGTGCCACGTCTACGACGCGAGCGCGGAAAATGTTGACCGCGTCAACCACCTGGGGGCGGTTGGAATTATCAGCGGCAACCTTGACCAACATGATGGCCCGGGCCACGCTCGAATCCTCCTCCAGCTCTACAACCTTGATCACGGGGATGATCTTGTTGAGCTGCTTCGTAGCCTGCTCGATGACGATATCGGAGGCGTCGACGACAATGGTCAAACGGTTGATACCCTCCGTCTCGGTGCGGGCCGAGACTAAGGAAATCAGGTTATAGCCGCGGCGGGTGAACATTCCGGACACCCGTGTGATGATTCCATCTATATCCTGGACTAGTACTGACAGGGTATGGCGAGTAATCTCCGTGGATCTCATTGGTCTTGGGCCTCCTCCAAGGTCTCGTGGATTTCAGCAGGTTCTTCGGCCGCTGACTCGTTTTCATCGAAGAGCGGGCGCAGGCCGAGCGCGTACTGAATCTCCTCGTTGGACTTTCCGCCACCAATCATCGGCCACACCTGAGCATCCTGGCCAACAATGAAGTCGATGACGACAGGACGGTCATTGATGGTGCGCGCCCACTCGATAGCCGGCACGACCTCTTCTTCCTTGGTGACGCGAATAGACTCGCAGCCCAATGCCTCCGCCAATTGGACGAAGTCCGGCACGTAGACTTCCTGCTCACGCAGCTTGGTGCTCGAGTAGTTCTGTCCGAAGTACAAGGTCTGCCATTGGCGGACCATTCCCAGGTTACCGTTATTAATAACAGCAACCTTGACCGGGAAGCCCTCGACCGCAGCCGTGGTCAATTCCTGGTTCGTCATCTGGAAACAACCATCGCCGTCGATGGCCCAGACCTCACGGTCCGGCTCGGCCGCCTTGGCGCCCAGCGCTGCAGGAACTGCGTAGCCCATGGTTCCCGCGCCGCCGGAGTTGATCCAGGTGCGGGGACGCTCGAAGTCGATGAACTGCGCCGACCACATTTGGTGCTGGCCCACACCTGCACAGTAAATGGCATCCGGCCCCACAGTCTCGCTGAGTTTCTCCAGCACGAACTGCGGATTAAGCATGCCGTCAGCGGTGGGCTCGTAGCCCCGCGGGAAACGGTTCTTGAGATCTTCAAGGTATGCCAACCACGCCGAGATTTCCGGCGGATTCGCCGTGGAGTCGTTGCGGTAGGTCTTTGTCAGCTGCAACAAGACCTCCCTGGCATCGCCCACGATGGGGACGTTGGCTTCGCGGATCTTGCCAATCTCAGCCGGATCAATGTCGGCATGGATGACCTTCGCGTGCGGCGCGAAGGTCGAGGTATCCCCTGTTACGCGATCGTCGAAACGAGCGCCGATGGCGATAAGCAGATCCGCGCGCTGCATTGCAGCCACAGCGGGAACCGTGCCGTGCATTCCGGGCATCCCGAGGTGTTGCGGGTGTCCGTCCGGGAAGGATCCCAAGGCCATGAGCGTAGTCACGACGGGGATACCGGTGTATTCCGCAAACTCGAGGAGTTCGCGGGAGGCTTCGGCCTTGATGACTCCGCCGCCGACGTAGAGCACCGGCTTCTCCGACTTGGCAATAAGCTTGACAGCCTGCGAAATCTGCCGAGGGTGCGGTGTGGTGGTCGGCTTATAGCCCGGCAGGTCGAAGCGGGCCGGGAAAGAATAATCCAGATAAGAGTTCTGGACGTCTTTAGGAATATCCACCAAGACGGGGCCAGGGCGACCGGTCGAGGCCAAGTGGAAGGCCGCCGCGATTGCTCCAGGAATGTCTTGAGGATCGGTAACAATGAAGTTGTGCTTGGTAATAGGCATGGTCACGCCACGGATATCGGCCTCTTGAAAGGCGTCAGTACCCAAAAGCGTGCGGCCCACCTGCCCGGTAATTGCCACTACAGGTACCGAGTCCAAATTGGCATCCGCCAGAGGCGTTACCAGGTTGGTAGCCCCCGGACCCGAGGTGGCGATGCACACGCCGACCTTTCCGGAAGCCTGAGCATAGCCCTCAGCGGCGTGCCCGGCACCCTGCTCATGGCGAACAAGCACGTGACGGAGCCGGGTTGACTCATAGAGTGCGTCATAGAGCGGAAGCACGGCGCCGCCCGGAATGCCGAATACTAGGTCGGTTCCGAGATCTTCAAGGGTGCGGACAATAGCTTGGGCGCCGGTGATGCGCTCGGGGCGCTGCTTTCTCGCAGACGCCACCGACGCGGGGGTCGGCGGTGTGGAAGCTGCCACGATGTGAATGCTCCTTGGTTTAGCGTTTCGATACTGCTGCTTCGGCTTCTTCGATCCCGATGGTGGTGGGCGAAGTCCTCACATTGATCCTGCGACCTAGGTGCGGCCACATATAAGCAAAGCCCCCGTCACAACCTCAGGTGAGAGGCTGGCGAGGGCGCTTGCTTTCGACGACAAATAGTCTTTACGGCAAGCGCCGCACTAGTACTACCTGAAGTCGAATGTTGATCATGCGGACGACTTTACACTGACAGTTATCAATCCGCAGCCATATGCCCCGCAACCCTACCCCCGTTTTGGAATCTCCTTCCCACTTAATGGGACGCGCCACCATAGGGCGGCTAGCCGAATCACGTCAACGTGAATTAGCATGAGGAACCATGACCCAATCAACGCCTCCAGGGAATCACCCGCCGACCGAGGTTTTCAAGCCAGCACGCGACCATATCCTGGCCATCGCCCTGCTGACTGGGATCGCCCTGCTCAGCATCAGCTGGGCGCCTCAATATCTAGCCTGGCTTCTCATCATCCCAGCGCTAGCGCTGTGGTGGGTCATTAAATCTCGTACCAGAGTTTCTGAGAGCGGAATCTCCGTTTCCTATGCCTTCCGCGCCAACACCTCCATCACCTGGAAAGACTTCGCCGGCATTGGATTCCAACGCGCCCACGCCTTCGCGCGCACCAAAGATGGCCGCCAGTTCACCCTTCCCGGAGTTACCTTCAACTCCCTTCCGCGGCTGGCAGCCGCCTCACGAGGCCGCATCCCCGATGCCCTCACGGCCGGTCAGGAAGCTGCAGATGACAAGGTCGTGGTAATTCACCGCGATGGCCGGCAAGTACTTCTCAACAAGGACGATTACGAGCAGTATCGCGCCGAGCACCCCGATGTAGAGGGTACTGAGAAATAAAGTCGGCGTACCCCGCCGCCTGCACCGAGATAGTTATTCACCTAGTTAAGAAAGTCCTCCCACCCCATGTTCCCGCTTCGTTCTAAAGTCACCACGGTCGGCCGCAAGGCCTCTGGTGCCCGTGCCCTGTGGCGCGCCACCGGAACCAAAGAAAACGAGTTCGGCAAGCCCATCGTGGCGATCGCCAACTCCTATACCCAATTCGTGCCCGGTCACGTCCACCTCAAAAACGTCGGCGACATCGTTGCCGAGTCCATTCGCGCCGCCGGTGGCGTACCGAAAGAATTCAACACCATCGCCGTGGATGATGGAATCGCCATGGGCCACGGCGGAATGCTCTATTCGCTTCCCTCCCGCGAGATCATCTCCGACTCAATCGAGTACATGGTCAACGCGCATACCGCTGACGCACTCGTGTGCATCTCCAACTGCGACAAGATCACCCCAGGCATGCTCAACGCCGCGCTGCGTCTGAATATCCCCACGATCTTCGTCTCCGGTGGCCCGATGGAAGCCGGAAAGGCCGTCGTCGTCGACGGCGTTGCAAAGGCTCCGACGGATCTCATCACCGCCATCACCGCTTCTGCCTCCGATGACGTCTCGGATGCGGACTTGCGCATCGTCGAAGAGTCGGCCTGCCCCACCTGTGGTTCCTGCTCGGGTATGTTTACCGCCAACTCCATGAACTGCCTCACCGAGGCCTTGGGATTGGCGCTGCCGGGCAATGGCACCACGCTGGCTACCCACACTGCTCGGCGCGCACTGTTCCGCAAGGCCGGCGAGACCATTGTCAAGCTGTGCCAGCGCTACTACGGCGAAGAAGATGAGTCGGTTCTGCCGCGCAACATCGCCACCAAGGAAGCCTTCACCAACGCGATGAGCCTCGATATGGCCATGGGTGGATCGACCAACACGATCCTGCACACCTTGGCCGCTGCACAAGAGGGCGAGGTGGATTTCACCCTCGATGACATCAACGAGATCTCCTACCGAGTGCCCTGCCTATCCAAGGTCGCGCCTAACGGCAACTATCACATCGAGGATGTCCACCGCGCCGGCGGCATTCCGGCCATCCTCGGCGAGCTGCGCCGTGCTGGACACCTCAACCTCAAGGTGCACACCGCGCTCTACGATAACGCGGAACAATGGCTCGATGATTGGGACATCCGCAACGGCAAGGCTCTAGAAGAGGCCCGCGAGCTCTTCTACGCAGCACCGGGTGGCGTTCGCACCACGGAGCCCTTCTCCCAGTCCAACCGTTGGGAGTCGCTCGATACCGACCAGGCTAACGGCTGCATCCACGACGCCGAGCACGCCTTCTCCTCAGATGGCGGGCTCGTGGTCCTGCGCGGCAACCTGGCCCCCAACGGCGCAATAGTCAAGGCCGCGGGCGTCGAGGAAGAGCTCTGGAAGTTCTCGGGCCCCGCACGGGTCGTCGAATCCCAGGAAGAGGCCGTCTCCATCATCTTGAAGCGCGAGGTCAAGGCGGGAGACGTCATCGTCATCCGCTACGAGGGTCCAGCCGGTGGTCCGGGCATGCAGGAAATGCTGCACCCCACCTCCTTCCTCAAGGGCTCTGGCCTGGGTAAGGCTTGTGCTCTCATCACTGATGGGCGCTTCTCCGGAGGCACCTCCGGGCTTTCCATTGGCCACATCTCCCCCGAGGCCGCGCACAAGGGCATCATCGGCTTGGTGGAGAACGGCGATACCATCACCATTGACATCCACGAGCGCCTCCTTAGCTTGGACGTTGATGCAAAGGAGCTGGAGCGGCGTCGTCTAGCGCAGGAGGAGCGCGAGAACCCATGGACCCCGGTCGAACGCGATCGCAAGGTCACCAAGGCTCTGCGTGCTTATGCCCACATGGCTACCTCCGCAGACCGCGGCGCGGTCCGCATCGTTGACGGTCGCGTGGACTAACGCACCCCGCTCAAGGGACGCGGCTGGGGTTTTTGAATACCAGCCGCGTCCCTTGCGCGCGTCTGACGCCTCATAACCTATCCTTAAACGCGATGAAACCCGCACACTCTATTCTTCGCCACACGCTCACGGCGTTTGGCCTCATCGTCGGTGTCATTGGCACGTGGCTCCACACTCGCTTCACGGACTTCCCCATTGACATGGTTATCTACCGCAAGGGCGTCAAGGCCTATCTGGAGGGACGCTCCGTCTACTCAGAGCCGATGATGGCGGGCGATGTCGCCCTGCCCTTCATCTACCCACCCTTCGGGGCCTTTGTCATGGTGCCGCTCACGACCTTTGGGTGGATCGACAACGATATGGCGGGCAACATCATGATTGTCCTATCCAACATACTCGTGCTGGTCTGCCTCTACTTTGTATTCCAGGCCATCCTGCCAAAGCGCGATCTACTGTGGCCGGTGGTGGCCTGCGTGTGGGCCCTCGACATGGCCATAGAGCCCATTCGGCTCAACAATGATTTCGCGCAGATCAACATCGTTGTCATGGCACTCGTTGTCCTTGACCTTGTTCCGCGCAAGCGCTGGCTGCCCCAAGGAATACTTATCGGCCTTGCCGCTGCCATCAAGATCACCCCGCTGGCCATCTTGCTCTACTTCCTGTTGCGCAAGGAGGCTCGGCCCATCTTCACGGCTTTAGCCAGCGCCGTTGTGGCCACTGTGGTGGCCGGGCTCTTTCGCTGGCAGGCCTTCGTGGAGTTCTTCTCCACCAAGCTCTTCGCTTTGGGTTCCGGTTCCAACGTGGGTGTAGCCACAGAATACCAATCCAACAGCTCCATCAAGGGTGCTTTGCAGCGCCTCTTCTCCTCTGCGGAGTCGATGGAAGCACAATCAACGCTGTTGAACGTGACGTGGCTAGTTCTTTCCCTCGTGGTGATTGTTTGCGGCTCGGCGCTCATCCTCGCGCTCCTCAAGCGCTCCATGCTTGTCGACGCCCAGCTCATCACCGCACTCGTCATGCTGCTCATCTCACCGGTGTCTTGGTCGCACCACTGGGTATGGCTCAGCCTTGTCCTGCCTGTATTCATCTACCGGGCGTGGACGTGGCGCCATCACACGTGGGTCGCGGGCTCCCTGCTGACAGTATTGGTGGCGTGGCTCGCCATGCTCGTCACCGTCCCGCCTAAGTGGTGGTTCGGTGATGCCATCAATGTCTTTGCCATGCCCTTCTATCAGAAGTTCCTCGTCGATGACTTTGTTTGGCTGGCGCTCATTTCGGTAGCGCTTTACGCAATCTGCCTACGCACTGTTCCAGCCACCGCTCACAGCTCCTCCCCCGCGAGCTCCCGCAGCGCGGCTATGTGAGAGTCAAAGGCCGCGAGCCCCCGAGCATTGAGAGTCACCCACACTGTGTCCTTGGCGCGGGTGGCACCGTACTCGCGGAAGCGGTCGACGTAGCCCGCTTTTTCCAGCACGCCCAAGTGCTTGGAAAGGGTGGGATCACTAACCCCCAACTCTTTCCTCAGCGCGGAGAACTTCATCTCGCGCCGCAGAGACTTTTCCACCGCGCCCCGCGCCTTGAGGACGGCGCAGATTTTAAAGCGCGGCAGCGGGTAGATGACCGAATCTATCTCCCCCATGATCTAGCTCCGCGCGTTGACATCAAGCATGCGGGTCTGCAGCACCCAAAAGATGGCTATGGCCCAGCACACTGCCAGGAGGAGAGCCCAAGGCAGGCGGGAGGAGAGAAGAATGAAAAAGCTGCCGGGCAAGAGGATGATTGCTATGGCGATGAGATACTGCATATTCGGCTTGACCTGGGTTTCCGGTGCCTGCCGGTAGGAGGTACGCACCTTCGGGTGTGAATACGCCAAACCCACGACGCTTGCAATATAAACCACAGCCAAGATAAGCAGTCCACTCCATGCCGGCCACTGTGGGCCCTGTGTCAAGATGAGAAAGAACCCAGGCACAGCGAGCGCAATGGCGAGATTAAGGAGCCACCGAAAGCGGGAGCCACTGCGAGACTGAGCAGTGACTTGTTCTTGAAATTCTAGAGACTTCCTTGCGACGTCCTTGTGGACTTTCTGATCTTCACCCCTGCCATCCATGCCGGGTCTCCTTTCTCGCCCTTAAGCGCGGCCCTTACATACCCACGCGCTTGCTTTCCTTTAGGGCAACTATAACAGTTTCCAACCAGGAAAGTATGAGAAAGCACAGGCTAGGACAGTGGGTTCACTCCCGCTCCAAACCACCACAGTGCAGCTGCTGCGGCCACCGCAACGACGACCCAGATCCAGGAAGATGCCAAGGGGCGGCGCGCCCAGCTGCGCTTGAAGTCGAGGGAGACAAACCCAGGCCCGCTGAACTGCAGCGCCACGGCGAGTAGCACGAGGATAAGAGCGAGCCAGACCTGCGCCGGCCAGGCAAACACATCGAAGCCGGCGCCCGCAAAGGCCACGGTATGCAATAGGCCAAAGGCGGTGACAACCACACCCACCGCCGCCGCGAAGGGGAATACCAAGCCAAAGAGTAAGAACGCGCCGGCCACCAGCTGCAAGGTCGGTACAACGATGGCGAGCACAGCGGGCATGGCGTAGCCGGCATACTCCGCCTCCAGCCCACTTAGCCCCTCATTGCCGCCCAGCCCAAAGAAGGTTCCCAGCCCCGCGACGATAAGGTAGGCGCTCAGCGCAATACGAGCAACGAAGAGCCCGAAGTCTAGAGTTCCACGGCGGCCATAGGCGCGATAGCCTTCCGCAGACTCAGTGGCAGTCTCTTCCTCGCCAGCTGCCGCATCCTGAATGTCATCATCCTGGGAGGGAGTAGGCATCGCCGCCGGCGCAAGAAGAGTCTCGGGATGTGCCTGCGGCGAAGCAGTCTCCGAAGCGGCGGCCGGGGCGAAGTCCTCGTCATGATAAGCCGCAGCGGGCTCGTCCTTCGATACAGAGAGCACCTCCGTCTCCGCAGGCTCAGCAGATCGCGCAGGCTCTGCGTCTTGTTGTGCAGCCTCCGGCTGCGCGGCAGGCGCAGGCATAATCTCGGTGGGCTCGCTGGCCACCGGTTCTATCTTTTGGGGAGCGGCGCGGCCCGCCCAGGAAAAGACATCCTTCTTGGGCTGCTCCTTGGAGACCGGGGGGCGAATAGCTTCCGTCTTACTGCCTGCTGGACCAGAATCCGCAGCTGGCTTGGGGGGCTCCTTATCAGCAGGTGCAGGAGCAGGCTCTGGGGCGGCCTTGCGCGCAGAGGGTGAATAAGTGGGAACGTCAACGTCCTCATTAAGGTCAGTGGCTTTATCAGGGGTGTTCTTATCGCTCATGTCTCCAACTTAGGGCAGCTGCCGGCGCGTTCGGCGCAGACGCGACGGCGTGGCACTGACTTTCTGCCTCCTCCCTCGGCCTAGACCAGACCATTGCGCCGGATCGGAAGCGGCGCTACCATGGCCTTAAGAAGTTGTTGACACATATACAATTAACGCCTCCGGCCTTCCTAGCCGGGGCCAGAGGCCACCACTAGCACCGCGAATGGAGAAGAAGATCATGAGTACACACAAAGATGCCGACTGGACAGAGGATGCCCACAACGCCTCCCCGGACGGGGAGTTCGTCCGCGATACCAACTACATAGAAGATCGCATTTCCCCCACAGTCTCGGAGCCCACTAAGCACAGTGACGGCACCTTCTTGTGGCCCATGGAGGCAGGTCGTTACCGTCTCATTGCCGCGCGTGCGTGCCCTTGGGCACACCGCGCGGTGATTACCCGCCGCCTCATGGGACTGGAGGGCGCCATTTCATTGGGACTGGCTGGCCCCACGCACGATGTTCGCTCCTGGGCATTCAACGTCGATCCGGGAAATATTGACCCGGTTCTCGGCATTGCCCGGCTGCAGGAGACCTACTTCAACCGCTTCCCCGACTACCCGCGTGGCATTACTGTTCCCGCGCTCGTGGAGGAGTCCACCGTGCGCGTGGTCACCAACGATTACAACTCGCTGGTGCGTGACTTCATCACCGCCTGGACCCCTTTCCACCGTGCGGGCGCACCGGATCTCTACCCGGCCGAGCATGCCGCAGAGATAGACAAAGTCAATGACTACGTTTTTCGCTCCATCAACAATGGTGTCTATCGCTGTGGTTTTGCCGGTTCCCAGGAGGCCTACGAGAAGGCCTATGCCCAGCTCTGGGAGGCGCTTGATTGGGCCGAGCAGCACCTAGGCAAACAGCGCTACCTGGTCGGGGAGCACATCACCGAGTCCGACATCCGGCTCTATGCCACCCTCATTCGCTTCGATCCCGTCTACTACGGGCACTTCAAGTGCTCGCGCACCAAGATCGCCGAGATGCCGAATCTACGCGGTTATCTCCAGGAGCTCTTCCAGCTCCCGGGCTTCGGCGATACTACCGATTTCACGGAAATCAAAGAGCACTATTACATCGTCCACAAGGAAATTAACCCCACCCAGATTGTCCCCGTGGGCCCGGACATGTCTTGGCTCATGGAGGCTCACGGCCGCGAGCGCTTCGGCGGACAGCCCTTCGCTAAAGGCACTACCCTGCCTGGCCCGGTACCTGCGGGAGAAAAAGTTAAGAATCCCGAGCCTTTCCAAGCTTCGATGGTGCCAAAGCCCTAGCCGCATCCAGCACGTCCCGGGTCAGGGCTTCGAGTACTTCCGATTCCAGGCGCCAACGTTGCCAGTAGAGGTCGATGTCGAGCGGCTTGTCGTCAAGAAGTACCAACTGCCCCGCCTTGAGTAGTTCGCGCGCCTGCAACTTAGAGATAAGCCCCCACCCTAGCCCGCAGCGTACCGCCTCCAGGTATCCCTCCGATGAGGGGATCTGTGACACCCGCGCGCGCACCACGTGAGAATCGATAAAGCGCTCTCGCATGGCATCGTTGACCGTCTGATCATTGGGCCCGTAGCCCACGAGCGGCATAGTTTCCCAGGTTATCTCCCCCGCCGCAAACTCCCGGGCCAGCCGCGGGCAGGCCACCGCGTGATAGCGCATGGTACCGATGAAGCTGGATTCACACCCGGATACCGGCGTGTGCTCGCGCGTGACGGCGCCGAGCACGTCCCCGCGCCGCAGCAAGGCCAGTGTGCGGGCCTCGTCCTCGATCCGGATGCGCAGCGCCGCCTCCCCCCGCCGAGCAGTCTCATCGATGACCCCGCGAAACCACGTGGCCAAAGAATCCGAGTTGATGGCCACAGACAAAGGCACGCGCGCTAGGCGACGCCCCAGCGCCACGTCCGTCTCCGCCTGCAGCAGCGCCATGCGTCGCTCCGCCTGAACAATAATCTCCCCCGCATCCGTGGCGGTGACGGGGTTGGTGCGCCGCAGAAGAACTCGCCCCGTGGCGGCCTCCAGCGATTTAATCCTTTGGCTTACTGCCGAAGGCGAGATACCAAGCACCGCGGCGGCCACCTCGAAGCTGCCTTCCTCGACGATGGTGAGCAAAGTTTCCAGGTGAATAGGGTTCATGAAGCTATTCTAAACCATATTAAGAGAGTTTAACTGGACTTCATATAAGCCCGAAGGCACACTAGGCGCATGATGATTTTGCTCGCCGGTTTTATAATGGGTCTCTCCCTCATCGTGGCCATTGGTCCCCAGAACGCCATGATTATTAAGCAGGGAATCAGGAGAGAGTACGTCACCCTCATCCTGGCTGTCTGTGCCTTGTCAGACGTCATCTTGATCTTCTCCGGCACCGCAGGCGTGGGCTACCTAGTAGACCGCCACCCCGAGCTCTTGACCATTATGAAGTACCTGGGTGCGGCCTACCTGAGCTACTTTGCCTATACCTGCTTCCGCGATGGGCTGCGCCGGCGCGAGTCCACGACTACCCTCGAGCAATCCGCTCCGGCTAGCGTGGAGGAAGTAGGCTCCTTCGACGGCAGCGCGCGCGGCGGCACGCTACTCACTCGCGTCAAGACTAAGCGTCGCACCGCCACCCGCCCGTGGCTCAAGCCCCTGCTCACTGCGCTCGCCCTGACCTGGCTGAACCCCGCGGCATATGTCGATACCGTAATAATGGTGGGCAGCATGGCCAATCAATATGGCGAGTCCGGACGCTGGATCTTTGCCGCCGGCGCCATCACCGCCAGCTTCACGTGGTTTCCCTTCATCGGCTATGCCGCCACCCGCTACTCCCACGTGCTCTCGCGGCCACAGGTCTGGCGCATGCTCAATATCGCCATCGGCTTCATGATGGTCGCCTTGACCCTCAAGCTTCTATTGCACTAACGCAGCTCAATGCAGCGACTGACACAATGCGGCTTTTGGCACAGAGCCCCTAAAAGGTGTCCGTGTCAATAACGAAGCGGAACCGTACATCACCAGCAACAACACGGTCATAGGCGTCATCCACCTCATTGATATCTATCTTCTCGATGACAGCGCCGAATCCATGCTCGGCGCAGAAATCGAGCATCTGCTGGGTCTCTGTGATGCTGCCGATGTTATTGCCCGTAAGCACCTTACCGCCGCCGATAAGGCTGCCAGCCCGGACAGCGAGTGCCTCCGGAGGCAGTCCAACAATAGACATCGTGCCGCGCGGCTTAAGCAAACCAAGATAGGCATCGAGATCGTAATGCGCAGAGATGGTTGAAAGGATGAAATCGAACTCACCGCGGTGGTTCTTGAAGAAGTCCGGGTCCTCCCCCGTAGCCAGCGTGCGTACCGCTCCCAGCTTCTTCGCGTCCTCTTCCTTGCGGCGGCTGCGCGAGATGACAGTGACCTCCGCGCCCTTGGCCGCAGCGATCTGCACGCCCATGTGCCCGAGCCCGCCGAGCCCGACGATAGCCACCTTCTGCCCCGCCTGAACGTTCCAGCGCGCCAGCGGAGAATAGGTGGTGATTCCGGCGCAGAGCAGCGGCGCTGCCTCATCGAGGTCGATTCCCTCCGGAATGTTCAGGACGAAATGCTCGTTGACCACGATCTTCTGCGCGTAGCCTCCTTGCGTGATGGTGCTATCAACATCAGTGCTGTTGTAGGTGCCCACATTACCCCGCAGGCAGTCTTGCTCCATGCCTTGGAGGCACTGCTCGCATTCGCCACAGGAGTTGACCATGCAGCCCACGCCCACGCGGTCACCCACCTGGAACTTGGTCACTTCATCGCCTACTGCTGAGACAACTCCGGCGATCTCGTGTCCGACGGTCAGTGGGAAGTGAGCCTCGCCCCACTCGTTGCGGATGGTGTGGATATCAGAGTGGCAGATGCCTGCGGCTTTGATGTCGATGAGGACATCATCGGCGCGCAGGTCACGCCTTTCGATCTCCACCACGCGGAAGGGCTCCTGCGGGGCGGTTTTCTGTAGTGCTTTAGTCTTAATTCCCATGGGCGACCATGGTACCTGGCTTAGTTCAACTTTGCGGCGATGAGCTTGTTGACCTGCGCGGGGTCCGCCTTGCCGCGGGTAGCCTTCATCACGGCTCCCACGATTGCACCTGTTACCTTCTTGTTTCCGGCGCGGTACTTCTCCACGATGTCGGGATTAGCAGCCAGGGCCTCATCGACGGCCTTTTCGATAGCACCGTCATCACGAACGACCTCCAAGCCGCGCGCCTTTACCACCTCATCGATGTCACCCTCGCCAGCGAGCACGCCGTCAACAGCCTTGCGCGCCAGCTTGGTGGTGAGCTTGCCCTCCTTGATGAGCCCGATGACGCGTACCACCTGCTGCGGGGTAATAGGCAGAGCAACCAACTCGACACCGGCCTCGTTGGCCTTGCCGGCTAGGTAGGATACCCACCAGGAACGCGCCTCAGAGGGCTGCGCGCCTGCCTCGACCGTGGCAATGATGAGGTCAAGCGCGCCGGCGTTGACAAGGTCACGCATCTCCTCATCCTTGATGTCCCACTCCTGCTGGATGCGCGCGCGGCGAATCCACGGCATCTCCGGTAGGGTCTGGCGAATTTCCTCGACCCACTCGCGCGGGGCGATAACCGGCGGCAAGTCCGGATCGTTGAAGTAGCGGTAATCATCCGCCGTTTCCTTCGGACGACCCTTGGAGGTGGTTCCATTGGTCTCTTGATAATGACGAGTCTCTTGCTCGATGCTGCCGCCATCCTCCAAGACGCGGGCCTGGCGCTGCATTTCAAAGCGCACGGCCTGCTCAACCGAGCGCAAAGAGTTAATGTTCTTCGTCTCCGTCCTCGTGCCAAACTCCTCTTGGCCGATGGGGCGCAGGGAAAGGTTCGAGTCAACGCGCATCGATCCCTGATCCATACGGGCATCGGACACACCGAGTGCTGCTACCAGCTCACGCAAGGCTCCCACGTAGGCTTTCGCCACCTCCGGGGCACGGGCACCCGCACCGATGATGGGCTTGGTAACAATCTCGATGAGGGGAATCCCGGCGCGGTTGAAATCCACCAGGGAGGTGGTTGCGCCTTCGATACGTCCGCCGACGCCACCGAGGTGGGTGAGCTTGCCAGTATCTTCTTCCATGTGTGCGCGCTCGATCTCCACGCGCCACTTCGTTCCATCCTCGAGAACAACATCCAGGTATCCGTTGTAGGCAATGGGCTCGTCATACTGCGAGATCTGGTAGTTCTTGGGCTGATCTGGGTAAAAGTAGTTCTTACGTGCGAAACGCGAGGACTCCGCAATCGAGCAATTGAGCGCCAGGCCAATCTTGATGGCGCCCTCTACGCCCTTGGCGTTGACCACAGGCAGCGCGCCGGGCAGGCCCAGCGAGACTGGGTCAACGTTGGAGTTGGGGGCTGCAGAGAAGTTCGTCGCCGAGGAGGAGAACATCTTGGTCTGGGTATTGAGCTCGACGTGGACCTCCAGGCCCATCACCGGATCAAAGGTTTCGAGGACTTCATCAAAGTCCATGAGGTCATACATCGCAGCAGTCATGCGTGCCATCTTAATACCTCGCTATGCCGCAGGTGTTCACACGCCCTAGGCTGGCAGTCATGACTACGCCCCATTCCGTTGCTGCCCCGCTTGTCGAAGCCCCCTTGCTCAACTCCGTCCTCTTCTCATCGTTGCCTACCTCGGAGGAGCTCAGCACTTTGCTGAGCGCTGAGTTTGGGACGGGTCTGCATAAACTCGAACAAGGCTACGAGTTCGAGGATGTGCACCTTGCCGTGCGTGGTATCGCGGCGAAGCCTAGCGCGCAGGCAGAGTATTCTTTTCACCCTGTGCTCAGCGGAAATCCCCACGACTTGAATGACGTTGGCGCACATATTCTCATCGGTGTGGTGGAAGGTGGCGATATCTTTGATAAGGCGCAGCAGTTCCGTGAACCCCGCCTGCACCAGATTCGGTTATTGCTCAGGGCCACTACGGCATTACTACGTGCTCCCCAGGCGCGGGCCGTGCACCTGATGAACGCAAATACCACGGTGTTTCCCGAGCCTTTCTTCGAGGCCATCTCTCGCGATGTATTATCCATGTCCGCGGCGACTGTATGGGTCTTTCCAGACAAGGATGGCCTGCATGCCTTTACCTACGGACTGACCAGCGCCGGACACCCCGAGCTGGAGATTGCTGATTCACACGCGGACCCCACTGAGCTTTATTATCGGCTGGTCAATATCGCCGACCACGTACTGCAAGGCGCCTCCTTTAAGGATGGTGACACCCTAGCCTTCTCAGAAAACGAGAAACCCGCCTCCATTTCGGAGACGGGCTGGTTTGTCAACGCGGAGATTCCAGCGCTGAACATATCCTGGGCTTGAACTGCGGAAATTTAGCCAAAGAGTGCGCGGGCTGTGGCATAGCGGCGATGAGGAACGACCTTGAGCTCGCCTACTGCTTCCTCGAGTGGCACAAGCTCAATATTCTCGCCGTGCAAAGCCACGCACATGCCGGAGCGATTATCGTGCGCGGCGCGAGCGGCGTGTACGCCGTAACGGGTGGCCAAAACGCGGTCATAGGCGGTGGGCGTACCTCCGCGCTGGATGTGCCCAAGGACGGTGGTGCGCACGTCATAGCCGGTGCGACCCTTGATCTCATTCGCGATGACGTGGCCGATTCCACTGAAAGTCTGATGCCCGAACTGGTCGACGCCACCTTCCGAGTAGTCCATGGTGCCTTCCTTGGGCATGGCACCCTCGGCTACGCAGATGATGCCGTACTTCTCTCCCATTTGAAAGCGGCGTTCCATGGCCTTGCAGATCTCGGCGATATCAAATGGCTCCTCGGGGATGACGGTATAGTGCGCTCCCCCTGCCATACCAGCGTGCAGCGCGATCCATCCGACGTGGCGGCCCATAACCTCCACGATGAGGATGCGGTTATGAGATTCCGCGGTGGTGTGTAGGCGGTCGATAGCATCAGTGGCTACGGAGACCGCAGTATCAAAACCGAAAGTGTAATCCGTGGCATTAACGTCATTATCAATGGTCTTAGGCACACCAACCACCGGAATGCCGTTATCGGAGAGCCACTTCGCTCCCTTCAGGGTGCCTTCTCCACCGATGGCAACAAGCGCATCAACCTTGGCGTCCGCCAAGTTGGCCTTGATCTGATCGAGGCCGGCCTTGAACTTATCTGGGTGAAGACGGCCAGTGCCCAAGATCGTGCCACCGCGTAGGAGGATGCGGTCAATCTCGGCATCATCATAAAGGTCGCGACGGCGGTCCTCCATGAGACCGACCCATCCATCCTCATAACCGACGACGGTGTCACCGAACTCGTTGGAAGCGGTGCGAACGACCGCGCGGATAACGGCATTGAGTCCGGGGCAATCGCCGCCGGAGGTAAGTACAGCAAGGCGCATGCCCTCCAACTTACCTCGCTACGTGTTGCTATGCAGAGTGTCGCGGAAGAAGAGCGAGGCAACTAGGCCTCCTAGCAGCGCAACGACGATGACAAACACCGCGTGCACGAGCCCCAAGGCGCCCTGCGCCATCTGCATCGCCGCCGATGCCACGGCCACGCCTAGGACCGAACCGAGCTGGCGGGAGGTGTTATAAACACCAGAAGCAGCTCCCATTAAGCGCGGCGGGACATCACGCATCGTCGTCGCAGCATTACTCCCCCACACGAAGGATTGGCCGACTCCCAGCAGTACCACCGGGATGAGCAACCATAATGCAGAAAGATCCGCGCCCATGATGAATGCGGCAGCAGCCAGAGCCACGATGAGGGTGCTGAACCCGGAGATAGCAAGGATTCGCGGCGCAAGCTTATCCGCCAGCGCGCCTGCGGCAGGAGAGAGAACCATGGAGACCACAGCCATGGGCGCTACCAAAGCGCCAGCCTCTCCCGCATTCAAGCCCTTAAAGTCCTGGAGCCAAAACATCAGCGGCAGCATCATTGATGCCGCCATGAATCCCATCGCGACGATGGCTATAGAGCCCGCAGAGTAATTGCGATCCCCAAAAAGCTGAACCGGAACTAGAGCCTGAGTGC
Source organism: Corynebacterium flavescens (assembly GCF_008693105.1). Lineage (GTDB taxonomy): Bacteria > Actinomycetota > Actinomycetes > Mycobacteriales > Mycobacteriaceae > Corynebacterium > Corynebacterium flavescens. The sequence goes on along the minus strand of NZ_VXKK01000026.1, from coordinate 190,650 downwards.
CGCGTCGAGGCGCCGTCGATTGTAACCAGACAAACAAGCCCACAAAGACTGCACCTGCCGCCAGCAGCAGCCAAATCTTCCACGTCCAGCCCACCTCAGGGCCCTGTTGAATTCCAAACACCAAGGCTCCAAGAGCCAAAAGCGAAACCCCGACCGAGACGTAATCTACTTGCCGTGCCGTGGTGGGCAAGGCGGGAACCCACACAGTGACCAACACGACGGCCAAAAAGGCGAAAGGCACATGAACCCAAAATACGGACTGCCAGCCAAATACACTGACGAGGAAACCGCCTAACAACGGGCCCGTCAGCGTAGCGACAGAGCCCACAATTCCCCACACGCCCAAAGCACGTCCGCGCCTTTCGCGGGCAAATACTCGGTTGATAACGGACATCGTCTGCGGCATCTGAATAGAGGCTCCGAGCCCTTGGACCACTCGAGCCACGATGAGGAACTCAATGTTAGGGGCGAGCGCACAGGCCACAGCGCCAATGCCAAAGAGCGTGATGCCGATGCGGAACACGGTCCGCTGGCCATAGATATCTCCGAGCCGCCCCGTAAACAACAGCGGAACCACCACCGCGAGCAGATAGACGGCCGATACCCACATGACTTGGTTGATGCTCGCACCCAAGTCATGCTGGATGCCACTAAGCGCCACCGCCACCATCGTCTGGTCCAACAAAGAGACAAAGAAGCCGACAGAGAGGGCAAACATAGCCTTCCAGGCATCGCGTTGCGAGGGCAGGGCATTCGGGGGCACGGGAGGCAACACGGTCATGCGTGGAAGTCTAGCTACTGCGTCCACCGCTTAGTCCACCAAGCCGGCTTTGAGCCTACAATCGGGTTCCATGTCAATGATCAGCATTAAGAAACCACTAGAAGTATCCACCGCCACCACCGTTGCCTTGGGCCTAATCGGCGGCTGGGTCACAGCAAAGGAAACCGGAATCCGGCCACTGGGCGGCGTCATTCTCGCAGCAGCCGGCGTGTGGGCCGGGCGCTCTTGGGTGGCCAAGACCAACGTTGCCACCACTGCCGCCCTCAGCTCTCTTTACCTAGGTGGATTTGGAGCCTCCCACCCGCTCGCAAAGAAGATCGGCGCATGGCCCTCCGTGCTCACAGTTACTGCAGCCGCAGCCGGTGCCGCTTACGCGCTCTCCGACTCCAAGTAAATCTCCCACCCCTCGAAGCCCCCCTCAACCTACGCGCTCTTAGCGTAGCGATTGAAGGGGTACTTAAATTACTTGGACTTCCAGTATCCGGCGCAGGAGACCTGTTTCTTGTCTAGGCGCCGTACTTTAAGCAATTCCTCCCGCAGGAGGCGGGCCATGCGTGACTCGCCACGCACGAACCACTGGCAGGAGGATTCGCTCGGCGTGTAACGCACCGCGGCGTCCGCCAGTGCCATCCCCGGCCGCCGATCCTCCCGATAAACCCAATGCACCTGTGCGTTGGGCGGGAGGGAAAGCTCATGACCGGGGCGCTCCACTTCAAGGAACACCGTTGCCGCTACTTTCTCCGGCAGCGCCTCGAGGCCTGCTGCAATGGCCGGTGCGGCCGACTCATCCCCAACAAATACGCAGCGCTGTACATAAGGATCGGGGCGCCACTTTCCCTTCGGACCATAGAACCCAAACTTCTCACCGGGCTCGACGTTGCTCGCCCACGGACCAGCCACCCCGGCCGTACCGTGAATGAAGAAATCGATATCCATCTCACCTGTCTCCGCATCGAGACTCCGCACGGTATAGGTACGAGACACCGGCATAAGATGCTTTGGCTGCGTCCGTTTGAGCTCAGATCGATCGAAAGGCCACGTGTACTGCGCCCCCGGCGGAGCCAACACAATCTTGATGCGAGAATCTGTGTGCGCTAGGCGCGTTCCGCGCAAAGAGGGCGCCGAAACGCGCAGGCGCACCATGCTGGGAGAAAGAACTTCCTTAGACACCACGGTGGCCTCGACACCTTTGAATCCCATGGCAGAGGAAACAGGCAAAGAAGCGGGAACTGACGGCATGTGCGGGAGCTGGGCTTGATTGCGCGGCTGCTCTGCGGAGAAGCCGGCGCTAAAACCCTGGCTAAAGCCCTGGGCAAAGCCCTGCTGGTAGCCTTCACTAAAACCCCGCAAGAAGTCATCGATGTCCGGGGTCTGTCCTGGATTATTATTCACGGTGACTCCTTACTGGGGGCGATGGGCTATTTACGCCAGTCTACTTGCGTCCAGACTCATAGGCCGCGCCGACCTTGTAGAGGCGATCGTCCGCAAAGGCCGGAGCCATGATTTGCAGACCGGTGGGCAGGCCAGTGTCAGAGGCCAGACCCGAGGGAACCGACATACCGCACAGACCGGCAAGGTTCAGCGGCAGGGTGCACAGGTCGAAGTTGTACATCTCCATCGGGTCCTCGACCTTGTCCCCCAGCTTGAAGGCTGTGGTCGGGGTGGTCGGGGAAACGAGGACATCGACCTTGTCGAAGGCGCGCGCAAAGTCACGCGAAATCAAAGTACGCACACGCTGTGCCTGCAGATAGTAGGCATCGTAATAACCCACAGAAAGTGCATAGGTGCCCAGCATGATGCGCCGCTTGACCTCGGAGCCGAAGCCTTGGGCGCGAGAGAGCGACATAACCTGTTCCGCAGAGTGGGTTCCATCATCGCCCGCGCGCAGGCCATAACGCATGCCGTCGAAGCGGGCAAGGTTGGAGGAGACCTCACAAGGCATGATGAGGTAGTAGGCCGACAGCGCCGCGTCGAAGTGCGGGCAATCAACCTCTACGGTCTCCGCGCCTTGGGAAACCAGCTGCTCAACCGCGGCGTGGTAGGCCTCCATGACGCCGGGCTGCCAACCATCACGCTCGAATTGCTTGATGAGACCAATTTTGACGCCGCTGAGGTCTCCGTTCGCGCCCTCGCGCGCTGCTGCAACTACGGGGGCCACGGGCTTGTCGACGGAGGTTGCGTCGAAAGCATCGTGTCCAGCAATAACCTCGTGCAAAAGGGCGGTATCGAGTACGGTACGCGCGCAGGGGCCCGCCTGATCCAGGGAAGATGCTGCAGCGATGAGGCCATAACGGGATACCGTGCCATACGTGGGCTTAACACCGACCGTATTCGTCAGCGCGGCCGGCTGGCGGATAGATCCACCAGTATCGGTGCCTATTCCCAAAGGAGCCTGGCCAGCGGCCAGCGCTGCAGCCGTGCCACCACCGGAGCCACCAGGCGTACGGGTGGTGTCATAAGGGTTGTGCACCGCGCCAAAAGCCGAGTTCTCACTCGATGAGCCCATGGCGAACTCGTCCAAGTTGGTCTTGCCCAAAATGGGGATGCCTGCCGCGCGCAGCTTCTTTGTCACGGTTGCGTCATAAGGAGAGCGATAGCCCTCCAACATCTTGGAGGCTGCAGTAGTAGGAGCATCGACGGTGACCAGCAAGTCCTTGAGGGCCAGCGGGACGCCGGCCAGTGCAGAAGCAGGGGCCTCCCCCGCGTCGAGTGCGCTATCTACGGCATCAGCGGTGGCTAAAGCTTCCTCGGCCCCGACGTGGAGGAAGGCATTGAGTTCGCCGTCAGTCTCCGCGATACGGTCTAGGAAAGCCTGGGTAACCTCGCGGGAGGTCAGCTCGCGCGAGTGAATCTTTTCCGCAAGCTCGGCTGCGGTATAAGAAAGCAGTCCCTCGGACGGGGCTAGACAACTAGACATTTTATTCTCCTCCCAGGATCTGCGACACCGCGAAACGACCATCTTGGACGGCGGGTGCTTGATCCAAAGCCTGCTCCGCGTTTAGCGTGCGGACGATCTTGTCCTCGCGCATAGGCGCTTGAATTGAATGCGGGTGGCTCATGGGCTCCACGCCTTCAGCGTCAACGTTGCGGACGGCCGAGACGGCCCCAACAATCTCATCGATCTGCTTGGCGAACTGCGCCAATTCCTCCTCGCTCAACGCCAGGCGCGATAGCTTGGCGAGGTGGGCGACCTCATCACGCGAAATCTCAGACACGCGTACTCCATCCTTTGTTCTCTGCATTACAGTGGCGCCGTCACGGAAAACCCGGCGGCGACGCATACCATGTCAATTGCTACCGGACCATGTTACTGCACTCTTACTACCCTGTCTGCGCCCGGCCCCTGCCCGCGATTGGTTGAGGCCTTTAATCCGGCACAGGTAACATGGGCCAAACTATTCCTACAAAGAAAGTTAACCCTCATATGTCATTTCTGATTCGTGTCCTTTTGCCCGATTCGCCTGGCAGCCTCGGTAATCTAGCCGAGGCTATTGGAGAATTAGAAGGAAATATCCAATCCGTCGATATAGTGGAGACTTTTCCGGACGGCACCGTCATGGACGATATCGTGGTCGAGCTTCCAGCTACCACGATGGCGGATGCCCTTATCACCGCCGCGTCAACGGTGGAAGGCGTAGAGGTCGACTCGATTCGCCCCTTTAGTGGCCGCGTGGACAGGCGTGGCCAGATACATCTTTTAGCCAAGGTCGCCGCCAAGGCTTATAGCGTGCAAGCAGCTATGGAGGAATTAGTAGCGGCCATACCGAAGGCGTTGACCTCTAGCTGGGCAATCGTCATAGACAACAACGAGCCCATCCACCGCGTGGCCTCCTCTATCGCCGCTCCTGAGGATGATGGCACGGTACCGGCTGACATCCAGGTCGATACGGCACGCACTCTCAGCGCCGACGTTGAGTCCTGGGTTCCTGAGCGCTGGTCCCTGCTCGACTCCGCGCTCGCAGCCGCGCCTTTGGGCGATACCGGCCTAGTTATCGTCATCGGCCGCACCGGCGGGCCCGACTACCTCGCCTCCGAGGTAGAGCATCTCGGAAACTTGGGCACCATTCTGGGAGCTGTCCTCAAGAAGTAACGGAAAGAAGTAGCGGATTCACAACTCCTCCAGGGCCTGGGCCACCCCGAGAACCACATGGGTGACCTGCTCGCGCACGGGCGCGGGAGCCCAGGGGAAGGAAAAAGAGACGTCGGCAAGCGCGTGCATGGGCAGGTCGTTGAAACTATCCCCAAAGGTATAAAGCTCCACCGCATCACGTTCAATTCCCAGGTGCTTGAGCAGCCAGGAAATCCCCCAGCCCTTGTTATGCCCAGGCGGCATGATGTCGTAAAAGCCCACGTTGTGGGAGGTTTCCAGGTCGAAGTGCGCCGTGACCCACTCGTCAACCTCGCGCTGTAGATCCCTGCGATCCGGCGCCCAGGCAGTGAGCAGAACAACCTGCTCGTGCATCAATTGCTGCCACCCCATGGGGCGAGGGTTGCTGATGATGTGATTGGTGGGCCCGGAAACGCCGCGGCACACCAGCCCGTCCGCGCCTTCGAGCATGGTGCAATAAAGATTGAGACCATCAATTCCCTCCAAGTGCCGCGCGATGGCTGCCACCGCATCCTGGGGAAGATGTTCCTCGTAGAGGACCTCAAATGCGGAATCGGTGACCACGGTGCCGTTATAGAGCACTCCATAATCCATGGTCACGCCGAAGGGATCGAGCGAAGTGCGGGCAGAATGAATGGACTTGCCGGTTGCGGCGATGGCGATATTGCCCTCCGCTCGCCAGCGCGCAATAGACTGCGCTATCTCCTCCGGAATCTTTCCATCGAAGTAGATGGTGCCGTCCATATCGAATGCCGCTATCTTCATACTGCCAGCCTAAGCCACTCCGTCCTCGAGCAGCCTTTCAAACCCAGGCTCGTCGAGCACCGCCACACCCAACTCACGGGCCTTATCAGCCTTAGAGCCGGCGTTCTCACCCACGACGACGTAGTCCGTTTTCTTCGACACCGAACCCGAAGCCTTGCCCCCGCGGGAAAGAATCGCCTCCTTGGCTGAATCGCGGGAGAAGTTCTCCAAAGTACCCGTGACCACGATGGTCAATCCATCTAGAGTCTGCTCCGGCTTATCGGTATCCTCGACCTCCATGGTCACGCCGGCCTCGGCCCACTTGCGCACGATCTCGCGGTGCCAATCGACGTCGAACCACTCCTTGAACGAAGCCGCAATGATGCCGCCAACTCCGTCGGTCTCCGCTAGGTCCTCCACCGGAGCAGCGCGCAAGGCCTCCATCGATCCATAGCGCGTGGCTAGGGCACGTGCGGCAATGGGGCCGACGTGGCGGATGGACAAGGAGACCAACACCCGCCAAAAATCCGCATGCCGCGCGGTCCCGAGGTTTTCCAGGAGCTTCTTTCCCTGGGCATTGAGATTTCCCGCCTTGGTTGTATACGCGGCGGATTTGAGCAGCTTTTCCTCATCGAGGTCGAAAAGGTCTCCTTCATCGTGCAGAACGCCGCTGGTGATGAGATCGGTGGCGGCCTTTTCTCCCAGTGCCTCTATGTCCATCCCCTTGCGCGAGGCAAGGTACTCCAAACGCGCAGCTAATTGCGCTGGGCAACTGCGGGTATTGGGGCAACGCCAATCGGCGTCACCATCACGTTGTGGCGCCAACTTGGCGCCGCAGGAAGGGCACTTCTCCGGGAAAGTCCATTCCTTCTCTGTGCCGTCTCGCTTTTCTAGAACGGGACCCAGTACTTCCGGGATGATCTCCCCCGCCTTACGGATGATAACGGTATCCCCAATACGCACGCCCTTGCGTTTAACCTCTGCCTGATTGTGCAATGTAGCCAGCGAGACAGTAGAGCCGGAGACGAAAACCGGTTCCATGATCGCAAAAGGAGTCACCCGGCCAGTACGTCCAACCCCCACCTCAATGTTGAGCAACGTGGTGGTGACTTCCTCCGGCGGATACTTATAGGCAATGGCCCAGCGCGGCGCGCGGGAGGTCGTTCCTAGGGCGCGTTGCTCGCGAATATCGTCAACCTTGACCACGAGGCCATCCATCTCGAAAATTGCATCATGGCGGTGGTCGGCCCAATACGACACCTGCTCTTGGACCTCGCGGGAGGAATGCACCTGCTTGGTATAAGGCGAGACGGGTAGCCCCCACGCAGCCATAGCGCGATAAGCCTCGTGCTGCGTGGCTGGGCTAAAGCCTTCGCGTGCGCCGATGCCGTGGCAGACCATCTGCAGTCGACGCTTCTTGACCTCCGCGGGATCCTTCATACGTAATCCGCCCGCAGCCGCGTTGCGAGGATTAGCAAAGGCCGGCTTGCCATCCGCTAGGCGCTGTTGGTTAATCTCCTCGAAATCACTAGGGCGCATGTAGACCTCCCCGCGAATCTCTACGAGCGCGGGAAGGGGAAACTCCTCATTTGTGCTGAGCGAATGTGGAATATCAGGGATGACGCGCGCATTATTCGTGATGTCTTCCCCCACTCGTCCGTCTCCACGCGTGGCCGCAGATGTCAGGCGCCCGTTGCGATAGACCAAGTCGATGGAAAGCCCATCTATCTTCAGCTCGGTCAGGTACGTCGAAGCCGGGGTTCTATCCAGCCAATCCTGCATCTCGCCCGCGCTAAAGACGTTATCTAGACTGGTCATCCGCTCCAAGTGCTGCACATCCGCAAAGGGAGATGCCGCTCCGACCTCCTGGGTGGGAGAATCAGGCACGGCCAGCTCGGGGTGCTCGGCTTCTAGGCGCACTAGGCGCTGATAGAGCTCATCAAAGTCGGCGTCCGGAATCGAAGGCTCGCCCTTGTAGTACAGCTCGCGGTGGCGGCGAACCTCCTGGGCTAGCTCGGACCATTGGCGTTGCAGATCTACTGGATTAGTCACGGCTGCCCATCTTAATCGTTTCGCTGACACACGCGTTCTCACCCGTGTCTGCCGGGCAGACTAAGGTAAGTGCCATGATCTTTGACGCCTCCCGCATGCTCTCCTTCGACCTCGAAACCACCTCCGTCAATCCGCGCGAAGCCCACATCGTCACCTCGGCGCTCGTGCGCATTGACGGCCACGAGGTAGACAAGCGGGAGATGCTCGCGGACCCAGGGATTGAGATCCCCGAGGCAGCCTCCAAGATTCACGGCATCAGCACCGAGCAGGCACGAGCGCAGGGACGCCCCCATGCGGAAGTTCTGGCGGATACCGTCCAAGCCATCAAGCAGGGCTGGAAAGATGGCCTGACGCTCATCGTCTACAACGCCGCCTATGATCTTTCTGTGTTACGCGCACTAACGGGAGACTTCACGGTCACCGGGCCCGTCTTTGATCCCTTCGTCATCGATCGGGTCATGGATAAAACGCGTCGCGGCAAGCGCACCCTGACCGAGGTATCCAAGTATTATGGCGTAGAGCTGGGAAACGCGCACGAGGCCACGGCGGATGCGCTCGCCGCTGCCCGCGTTGCGTGGAAGCAGGTGCGCCAGCGTTTCCCGCAGCTCGCACAGATGGACACCGATGCCCTCATGGAGTTCCAGGCAGTCGAATGGTACAAGGACCGCGTGAGTTTTAAGAAGTATCTCGAAGGCAAAGGCCGCGATGCCTCCGATGTCTCTACCGCGTGGCCAATGCTCGGCTAGAGATCTCCCGCATCCCTCTCGAGTATCTCCGCCAAGCGGGTAGCAAAGGCTAGGTCGCGCGGCGCATCACGCACCTGAGTGGGAAATACATCGACGTCAGTGGTGAGATAGTCACGTGAGAGCCCCAGATGGTCCAGGTGACGCGCTATCTCGATGGCGCTGGCGCGGGGATCCCCGGGAGTAAGCCCCAGCCCGACCCTCCTGCCCGCCTCAAGGTGCGTGCCCAGTCCTTCTAAGTTCTCGTTGCTCCCTAACCCGGCAAAGTCCACCAACACGGTTGCAGCGGCTGTGGCTATCTCCCATAGGGGTGTCTCCAGACGCAGGAAATCCGCTTTATAGGCGGCAAGAATTTCGAAAGTGACCTCTCGCGGGACCGCGCGGATTGTCTCAAAGTCAGTAGTCCCCCTTAGCCGGCCAAAGAGAACTCTCCCCAACAGCGGCTCGTCCAATTGCACCTTGACCTCGCCATGAAAACGCCGCTTGAGCTCAGCAACGTGTTCTTCCAGCCCAAGGTGCAGCGCCTCATTGAGGTCTCGAAATGCTCCTGGGTCAGTTAAGACGCGGTGCCCATTGGGAAGCTCCACCGCCGCAGCTAAAGAAAACGGACCGACTATCTGGGTCTTCACCTGGGGAACACTCTCTCCCCAAGATTCTTGGATCTCATCAAGATCGCGTTCCATCCGGTCCCACGTGCGCCGCGTCAAAAGCTGCGGCCGTGGGGTCAACTGCCACGATCTGGGCCCGCGGTCCACATTGACGGCCTCGAGCAATCCGGCAGTCCTGCCCACCGCATCTGAGCCTAATCCACGCTGAGGAAGCTGCGGGAGGCATGGCAATACTCCGGACTCCCCCATGACTATCTCAGCCGCCTCCTGCATCGAGGTCCCTGGCAAAACTCCCAGTCCAAAACCAGTCATGTCTCCACCCCTTTAGAACTAAGATCCTCGGAGGTACTTTACTCCCTCTCTTATAGAAAGCTGATCCTATGGCACTCGAAAAGTTCGAAGGCTGGACCTTCTACCAGCCATGCCCCATTCCAGATGATATCCAGAGCGTGTTGGCGGTCAACGAACAGCCTTCGTGCGCTTTCAAGACAATTCGTGATGCCGCCGTTTTTACAAACTATAGGCTGATCATCCGCGACTCCCAGGGCCTCACCGGTAAAAAGGTCGAGATGTACTCTATCCCCTACTCCTCGATCAACATGTGGTCTACTGAAAATGCCGGAAAGATGCTCGACATCAACGCCGAACTCGAGCTGTGGACGCGGGCCGGGCATTTCAAGATCAACATCGGCCCGAAGATTGACATTCGAGCCCTAGACCAGCTGATCTCCAATTGCGTATTTCAATAGTGCTCCCTAGTTGAGGAGAAAGGACGGACGCACCGCCTAGCGCGTAGCGCAAATGGTGCCTGAGCCTAAGACGACGTCGCCAAGCGCATCGTCGCTGGGCAGATACAGCACCGCGGCCTGGCCACGGGCAACACCGGACAGGGGGCCTTCCAGCTCCAAGGACACAGTGTCATTGTCGCGGTCGACGCGGGCGCGGCAGGCCACCACCGACCCGTGCGCGCGCACCTGCACCTCGCAGCTAAACTCACCGTCCATTGCTGGGTGCAAGAACTTGAGGCGGTCGGCTTCGATGAAGGTCACCGCGAGATCTTCGCGCGCCCCGACGGTGACTGTGCCGCTAGCGGCGTCGATATCGGTAACGTAGCGCGGACGACCATCGCTGGCTGGGGCCTTGATATCGAGTCCCTTGCGCTGGCCAATGGTGTAGTTCCACGCGCCATCGTGCTCCTTGAGCTCGTGGCCGTCTTGATCAACGATCATTCCGGGACGCAGCCCAATGCGTGAGCCCAAGAAAGCCTGGGTGTTGCCGTCTGGGATAAAGCAGATGTCATAAGAGTCAGGCTTCTTAGCCGTGGAGAATCCATGGCGGGCAGCCTCCTCCCGGATTTGCGGCTTCGGGGTATCCCCGATGGGAAAGAAGCAATGGCGCAGTTCCTCGGCGCTAATGACGCCCAAGACATAGGACTGATCCTTGTTCTCGTCGAGGGAACGGCGCATGTAGCCTTCGGAATCAATGGTGGCGTAGTGGCCGGTGGCAACGGCATCAAAGCCAAGCGCCATTCCCTTCTGCAGCAGTGCGCGGAACTTGATCTTCTCGTTGCAGCGCAGGCACGGGTTGGGAGTCTCGCCACGAGCATAAGAATCGACGAAGTCCCCGATGACGGCCTCCTTGAACTGCTCAGAAAAGTCCCACACATAGAAAGGGATACCGAGCTTGTCGCAAATGCGGCGGGCATCCGCAGAGTCCTCGAGCGAACAACAACCACGAGCCTTCTCCCGCGTTTGCTGCGCATCCTTGTGCAGAGCCAAGTGAACCCCGATGACCTCGTGCCCGGCCTCGACCGCCCGGGCTGCGGCCACTGAGGAATCGACGCCACCGCTCATAGCGACCAGTACTCGCATTTACTCCACCTCTTCTTTCTCGGCGCATGAGTCTACCCTCTATGTGCCCATGAGTCTTACTCCTAAGCCCCAACGCCGAAAGCGCCACTACCATTCCCTAGAGTTATGCGCATGGGAAGAAAGCGCAATTCACAGGACGACCCTCGCATCGGCACGTATGAGATTTCGACGGGGACAGCCGAAGTTATCGCGGACGAGTACCGCGACAATTCCTATATCCTCAACGTCAATGGGGTTCCCAGCAGCCACATCGTCATGGATGAACCGCGCGAGCTCGAGTTTGAGTACATGCGCTGGATTGCAGCTGCCGTCGAGGCGCTGCTTCCCGTGGCGCCGCAATCGCTGCGCATGACTCACCTGGGTGGCGCGGGATGCACCCTCGCGCGCTACTTCGCCTCCGAGTGGCCGCAGTCCCGGCAGACGGTGATCGAGTTGGATCCCAAACTCGCCGAGCTAGTACGCACCCTTTTTGATCTCCCCCGCGCACCAGCCTTGAAGATTCGCGCTGCCGAGGCCCGCGCCGCAACTGAAGGTTTCCCGCCGTCGAGCAGAGATGTCATCATCCGAGATGTCTTCGCAGGTGCCACGACTCCGCGCCCGCTGACCACGGTGGAGTTCTTTCAGGCGGCGCATCGCTCACTTGCGCCTGGTGGGTTGTACGTTGCCAACTGCGGCGACCATCCTGACCTCAGCGTTGCCAAGGCGGAGCTTGCCGGAATGCGGGAAGTATTCTCTCACGTCGCAGCCATTGCAGATCCGGCGATGTTTAAGGGCAGGCGTTACGGAAATATCATCCTCGTGGGCACAGATAGCACAATGCCAGCTGCGGGCTCCGTGGGAGCTGCGCAACTGGCAAAGGTTCTGCTGGGCGGGGCGGTACCTGCCCAATACCGAGATGAAGCTTGGGCACTTAAGCTTTCTACTGGTTCTCCCGCATTACACGATTAAGGATTCCGGCTACCGCATTGGCGTCGAACTCGGGCACTTCTACGCCCGTGCCGCGCGCTGCATTAGCGGCTGCGTCGATTTCCTTGGGGCCAATGTCACTGATGTGTGCCGCGTTATCAAGCAGGATAGTGAGGTCACCCACCGTATAGTCTCCTGCGGCCATGTCCGTGAGCTCCGAGGTCGGCAGGGCACCAGCATTCTGCAGCGCTTCGATGAAGGCCGCGAACTTCTGCGCGGAGTCAGCAGGCAGGCCGGAATCCTCTGCGGTTTCGATGAGCTGCGGCCCGGCAATGATACCGGCTGCTAGGGCAAGGATGGCCGCGATCAACGGGGTGCTATCGGAGCTAAGGTCCGGCAGGTCGGCGTCGACAAGCTCGGTGAGGACGGCGCCCAAGTTGACGTTGTTGCCGCCACTGAAGGAGTTCAACTGGGCCTGAGTGCCGTTGAAGAGGTTGAGGTCCACGTCCCCGGCGACGCCGTTGACGCGCCCGCTTCCGGTGCGCTGCCAGAAGGAAAGCTGATCCCAGGCACCCACAGGGCCCGGGGCTTGCGCCTGGTAGGCGGCGAGCCACAGCGGCATGTCCGAGAACTTCTGGGAGTTGTTCATCTCACCCTGCCAGAAGAACTTATAGGTATAGATCATCGGGGTGCGGCCACTAAGGCGCTTGAGTTCGCTGGTGAACTCCTGGATCCAGCTCTCGAGCTGGGCAGCGCTCTTTCCTTCCGCGACCTCGATGTCGAGCACTGGAGGAAGAGTCTGCCCTGGGACTAGGGCCAGCTGGGATGCAAAATGTGCAGCCTGCGTTTTAGCAGACATCTTTGGACGGGCGTAGTGATAGGCGCCGACCTTCAGCCCCGCTGCTGCGGCCCCTAGGGTGTCTTGCACGAAGTAATCGTTGACATAGTCAGTGCCTTCAGTGGCCTTTACGAAGGCAAAGGATTGGCCGTCCCCCTTGGCGTTGCCCCAGTTGATGGGAGCTCCGCCTGGGTGCTGGTGACTTGCCACGTCGATTCCTCGTGGTGACGAAGGCTCGATCGCCTGCGCAACGCTCATGTTGCCGCAAACAATCGCAACCGCGGTCATGAACGCGATGATGACAGATTTAAGTGCCCTACTTGAACTCATGCGCGAGAGTGTAACACTCAAATAACTCGAGTCACATTGGCAACACGCGCATCTGTAGTTAATTTCTTCATCTCCCGCCACTTCGCTTTACGACGCCACCCCAATCCCAAATCCTTCCCTTGCGCAGCGAGAACCCGGGGGTTAAGGTGGGGATAGCGCTTCTCAAACATGTGTTCTATATATGGCCCATGTCCCACGGTCAGCTTTCTCGGGGGAGAAAACTTGTTTAACTACAATGCCGTCAACGACGGCTACCAATTCGGCAGCCATCGATGCCACCTTGTGCAAGCTTGGAAATGACGCCACAGAAGCCCTCGAGCGGATCGATGCTGAAATAGCCCGTTACCTGACGGCCAGTAGGCCTTGCCAGCACCTTCCTTCCGCACGAGCCATTCGCAATAAAATCAACGCCCTCATCGCCCAAGAAGATGAAAGCCTAAGCACCCAGGATTCCACTGAGCCAGAGGACACTTATCACGTATTCGCACTCTCTAGCACGCGCTCTTGCCTCAGCGCCGAGTACGATTCCGCCACCGCCCTTATCCTTGACGAGCACATCAGGCAGACTGCAGAAAATCTAGACGTTTCCCCTGCTGAGGCCCTGGCGCGCCTTATCAAAGGAGAAGCAGCAGGCGCGGCGAACGTGAAGCTCCACGTCTACCGAGCCTCGGACGTGCATAACGCGCCTGCCTTTGTCAAGGCTGCTGGCTGGATTTACCCAGATGTGGCAGATCAGTACTGTGCCACGTCCACCCGGGATATAGACGCTGCGGCCACAGCCACCAGCAAGAGCTACTCCACCCCGGCGCACATCGGAGCTTTCGTCGAGGGCCGCGACGGAACCTGCCGCTGGCCAGGATGCAGCCGCCAGGCGCACCAATGCCAAAAAGACCATCGCATCGACTTCGCCGCAGGTGGCCCCACCGCCGCAAGCAATCTGGCTAGTTTGTGCCAGCATCACCACAACATCAAGACTGATGGGCGCGCGTTCTGTATTATGGACCCCTTCACGGGTGACATCGTGTGGCTTTTTGAGAACGGGCGCTGGGAGTACGACGAAGCAACCGGCCCTTTAGCACCGAAAGCCAAGAACTGGGTCCAAAGCGTCGGGCAGGCCATAACTCGGCGCCGCGACAACGCGCACGACGATGCTAAGAAAGACTAGCTCTTGCGAGACTCACTCCACGTCTTGACCACAGACAGGGCATCGCTTGCGCGCAAGGTAGGCAGATAAGCATGCAGGACCGACAAACCGATGGAAGGCAGTGATAGTTCATCCTCATAGCACAAGTACCAAGGGACCTCCTCTGGCTGGAACTTGCGCTTGCTGGCGGCCAAGGAACGGAAGCCATAGAGAGGCTCGATTTCTGAGCCCACGCGAGTCAAAGCTGCGTCGAGAAGCTTGGGGTCTTCGTGCTCCCCTGCCAAGGGAGCACCGGAAAGGGAGATCCATTGCTTTCCCTCGGACGCGGCAATGAGCAATGCCTCGGAGAGGAGAAACTCCATCACGCCCTTAAATGCGTCATCTTCGCGGCGCATGACATCGAGGGTGTATCCAACGATCTCACCGGAGCGACGCACGGGCATCCAGCTTGTTACACCGTGCAGCTTTCCCTGCTCATCGATGGCGTAGAGAATCTTGGTGCCAGGTTCCTGCATCTCGGTCAGTCCGCCCAAAGTAAAGCCCATCTCTGGAAGAGCTTTCTCGGAGACCCAATCCTCTGACAAGGCCTCAATCTTGCTGGCCACCGAACGGGTGAGGTCGTCCCACTCAGTCCAGTGGGTCTCGATTCCTTCTTTCTTCGCCTTGTTGCGAGCAGTACGAATGTTTTGGAACTTCTTGCCTTTGAACTCGGTGTTCTCGCAGCTAAGGACGGCTTCTTCCGCGACTTCCAAGCGCTTGAGCTGCGGGTGGGCATCCGCGTATTCCGCAGAAACCGAGTACCACGCAGGGGTCCAACCCTGCTCACGGGCAAATTCCTCGAACTGCAGAGAAATGTCTTTTCCAACTGGAGCGCCCAAGGTAAGCGCAATGCCATTGGCTACCCGGTATGCAACGTAAGAGTCCTCGTGGAAGAAGTAACGATTGCCCTGCCAAATGGTCATGAAGGAGAGATGATCACCAGAGGTAGCCTCGAGGATCTCTCGCGCGCGCCGCCGATCGGCTTCCTGGACTGGGTCCGCAGGGCGGGTAAAGGCACGATAAAGCAAAACAGCACACACTGTCCAAAAGACGTTGCCCACCCATTCGTAGAGGAGCCAGCTCAGCCAGCTGCTGGGAAGGACCGCATGCGGCAGCATCAAAGCGACGACGGTGGGCATAAACCGCAAGGGAAGCTCTTGCAACGCTGCGCTTGGCGAAGTCCCCCCGACGAAACTGTCAGGAAAAATCACCGCACCGAGGAACCACACGGCAGCGCAAACAAATCCAGTGATGGCTGCGATACCGAGGTACTTGCGCAGCACTACGCGATTCTCGTTCACGCTAAAAAGCCTGCGAGTAAGAATCAGGACTACTAGAGTAAACGCCCACGGAGTCAGGACCGCGACGAGGTTGAGTCCGTAGATGAAGAAATTCTCTCGGTCAAAGTCCCAGACTTGAATAACCAGCAGAGCCATTGTGAAAATCTGCAGCGCGCTGGCCAACCACCATGCGAGGCGGCGGCCGCGGATAAGACCAAAGCACAGGACCAGCTGAATAACCAGCGGCATAAGGTTTGCCACAGCGGGGCCGATGCCCTGCATACGTGCCAGATCGGATGCGGCAAGGCAGGCGGCCGAAGCAGAATCAAGGCCGCAGGCCATTCCCACCTCGAGGTTGGAGAGCGTCGGCGCCCAAATCAGTTGTGTAATCTGAGAAAACGGGCCTTCGGCCGAGGGGTTGATGGCGACGAGAAACGGCCCCAGTGCGACCGCACCAGCCACGATGGCCACGAGGGTGCGCCGCTCTTTGACTGAGGGCTTGGTGCGCTGCTCCGAGTGAACAAGAACGCCAGCGACGATGGAGGTTACTGCGGCGACGACACCGAGGACGTCGGAAAGCGAGCCCGAGTAGAGCATCGACGTCAGAGTTAAGGCCAGCAAAGCCACCCTAAATCGGCGGCGCCACAGCCGGGACATGGAGGCAGAAGCAAATCCCGCAGTACCCGCAATCCAGCCCATGGGAGTGAGATTGTTGCTGTGGAGAAGATCGTCTCCCCACTGGTTCAGGCCGGAAATCTCAATTCCGCGGGCAGTAACGAGTGCTAGGGGCGCACAGATTATCTGAAAAGCCAGCCCCACGACGACGTATTTCTTGGTGCGCAGTACATACTCGGCGGGTGCGCTAAGACCCAGCGCCATGAGAGTCAGGACCACAAGCCCGCCCACTGAAGGAGCGCTGAGCCCAAACTTTGAGACCAATTCGCCGCCAAGGAAGAAGAACAACCACATGGCGACGATCAGTATTGCCGTCGCCGGTGTTCTTCTAAGAACGGACATCCTTCTCCTCAATTCCGTCGAAAGGATCTACTTTAACTTCGATCCCGCCTCGCCCTGCCGCCCAGGCAAAGGCCTCCCGCAGGCCTGGGCGCCACACTTGGAAAGAGTGCCCACCAGGCCGCGTTCCATAGTAGTTTTTAATTCCGGCCTTGGCCGCGAGTTCGCTCTGGTTCTTTAGAGCTGCAACCGACGCCGAATCATCAACGCCGGCGATAAAAACCGCCTCGAGGTTAGGATACTTGTTCTTCTGAAGCAGATGGACCGGGTCTTGGGCGTTGTAGCGAGTCTCATCTCCTCCGAAAAACTTTTGAACTGTCGCTGCGTGGTCTCCGATGGTCGGCTGGGCCTCGCCAGAGATATTGATGACCGAGCCGAAGGCATCCGGATGGTTGGTGGCAATCTGCATGGCACACGTACCACCGTAGGAAAGCCCCGCGACCGTCCAGTGGCTCTGGTCCTTGTCTACTCGAAAACTCGACTTAATCCCCGCCGGCACGTCTTCGGCCAGATAGGTCATCACCTTTGCCACGTCCGAGTCCGCACAGATGGGGTTTGCCGTCTCGGAGCCAGTGGCATCTACCGCAATAACGATGGGGCTCATGCCGTCATTCGTGGCCTGAAACTGATCAGCAGTCTCGGCGGCCTCGCCGGAGCCAAACCACTGGTCTGGCCCTCCGGGGTTTCCGTGCAGAAGCACCATAACCGGTAGTTTTGCACCCTTCCAATAAGCGGGGGGAAGGTAGGCTATGGCCTGCCGTGCTTGGAAGCCGGACTTCTTGCCGGGAATATCCACGTGTACAAGCGCTGCTTGATCGGAGGACTTGAGGGAGGAGAACTCCTTGTAGTCCATATCCTTGGCCACTTCACGCGGATCAAGGGAACCTATGTTGGGATAGGTTTGATACTCCATATTTGCCAGACCCGCTGTCGCGAGCGCTGCCACGAGGCCCAAGCTGATCATGATGCGCCGCGGCTTACTCAAAAAAGCAGCAACGGGAACAATTCCGGCAGCGAAGAGGTAGAGCGGCACCTGCCACGTACGCATGAAAAACCACGTGATGAGAACTACGAGGAGGGCCACCGCAAAGGGCCAGATTTTCTTACGCCAAGCCACAACCAACGCGATGATTCCGAGGATTGCGAAGAAGATAACGCCGTCGACGGGATCAGCCAGCGGAAGGTTAAAAAGGAAATTCACTCATCAAGGATAGGCTCTTATTAATCAATTCCGCCTGAGAATAAGCTGTTAACCCAGTGCCGAAACACTTCGAGCACGGTCGATGACTTCAGGCAGACGGGCAAGCACGAAATCGATGTCATCTTCGGTGGTACCTCGCCCCAAGCTGAAGCGCAGAGAGCCCAGGCCATCGTGCTCAGTTATGCCCATCGCCTCAAGCACGTGAGACATGCGGTTTACCCCCGCATGGCAGGCAGAACCGGTCGATGCCTCAATGCCGAGCTGATCCAAAAGTAGGATGAGGCTGTCACCGTCAGTACCGGGAAAAGACACGTGCAGATGCGAGGGCAGACAGGGCTCCACGGAGTTGAGCAGGACGTTGTCGATCGAGGCCAGAATTCCTTCGCGCAGTCTGTCGCGCAGCTTTCCCACGCGCACGGACTCTGCGGCAGACTCACGCAAAGACTCGTCCAAGGCAGCAGCCAGTCCCGCCGCACTCGCCACATCTACGGTTCCAGGCCGGATACCGCGCTCCTGCCCGCCACCGAAGGCAATGGGTTGGGGCGCAGGCGCGCGTCGCGCCAGCAAGAGACCTATGCCGCGAGGGCCACCGAACTTGTGGGCGCTCGCCGCCAGGGTAGCCGCGCCGAGGGAGTCAAAGTCAAAGTCAAGCTTTCCCGTTACTTGCACCGCATCGATGTGGACTGGGGTGTCGACCGCGCTGGCCCGCGCAATGAACTCATCGATAGGCTGTATGACGCCGGTTTCGTTGTTGGCCCACATGCACGTGGCGACGTCGGCCGGTGAATCGAGGGCGCTGAGATCATGGATACGCCCATCGCGCCCGACGTCTAGCAGATCTACTTGGGCACCTTGAGCGGCCAAGTAGCTCACGGTCTCCTTAATCGCAGGGTGTTCGATAGGAGTGGACACCACGCGCTTGTGGCTCCCCGCGCGGTACAGACCCTGCACCGCGATGTTATCGGACTCGGTGCCTGAGGAGGTGAAAATCACCTCGATGGGCTCGCAGCCCAAGAGCCGGGCCACGGTCTCTCTGGCCTCGTCGAGTACAGATCGCGCACGGCGCCCCGAAGCGTATTGCGCACCGGGGTTGAGACTAGCGGCGGCAGAAACCCAGGCGTCGATGGCGCACTGACGCATGGGCTGAGTCGCCGCGTAGTCAAAATAATGCGACATTACTTGCGCGATTCCAGCTGTTCTACCAGGGCAGGGACAATCTCATGGAGGTCCCCGACAACGCCAAGATCCGCGATCTTGAAGAAGGGCTCGTCTTGGTCTTGGTTGATAACCACGATCGTCCCGGAGGTCTGCATGCCTGAAGTATGCTGAATCGCTCCGGAAATACCCAGGCCAATGTAGAGATCCGGGGAAACAGTAACACCGGTCTGCCCCACCTGACTCGAGGCCTCGTAGAAGCCCTCATCCACCGCGTCACGGGTGGCACCTATGGCGCCGCCAAGGACGTCGGCAAGCGGCTCGACGATGGCCGCGAACTCATCGCCCACACCGCGCCCGCCGGCAACCACTACCTTGGCCGCGCTTAACTCTGGGCGCGCCGACTTGGGAGCAGGCTCAAAGGAAGTCACCTGGACATCTTTGGATGTTGCGGCAGGCAGTGGCATCGGAGCGGCGGCTGCAGCTGCCGGCTGTGGTTGAGCCGCCACTGCACCCGCGCGCAAGGTGTAGATGGGCGCAGGACCCGACGCGGTTGCTGTTGCCTCATAGGATCCGCCGAAGATGCGCAAGTGTGCGCTGCCATTGGCATTGATGGCATCGACGTTTGCCAAGGCGCCGGAGGCCAGGCGAGCAGAAAGACGCCCGGCGATTTCGTTATTGGTCGGGGTGGCGGCCATGATGATCGGCGCGGGATTAGCCGCACCGAGGGCATGCAGCGCGTCAACCTCCGGAAGAATAAGCCGCTGCTCGTAGTCGGCGGCGGTGGCCTGCACCACCTGCGCAGCGCCCAAGGCACCGAGCTCGGCATCGAACTCATCGGCCTGCTTGCCGACGACGACTGCTGAGACCGTGCCCAGTACCCGCGCGGCGGTAATCAATTCGGCGGTGACGGGATTCAGAGCGCCTGCCTCGTGCTCGACGAGGACATAAACGTGAGACATATGTACTCCTAAATCAGGTTCTTAGCGGCGAGGAAGTCTACGATTTGTGAAGCCGCAGCAGCCGGGTTGGGGTCCGTGATGAGCTCGCCGGCGGTGCGCTCGGGACGACGTGAGGCCTCCACCACCGTGGTAGTGGGGGCAACGGCAGAAATGCCCAAAGACGCAAGATCCACAGTGGTGATCTCCGCCTTCTTTGCCGCCATGAGTCCCTTGAAGTTGGGGAAACGGGGCTTATCGGCCTTATCCGTGACCGAAGCAATAGCGGGAAGGTTGGCCTGCAACTCGAAGCGTCCACGGGAATCTACCCGAACGCCGCGCAGAGTCTGCCCCTCCAAAGTAAGCGACTGCATCTCCGTCATGGCGGGGATCTGCCGATACTCGGACAAAAGCCCGGCTAGCAGGCCGGTATAAGAGTCCGAGGCGGCATTGCCCATGGTGATAATGGCGACGTCCTCGATGGTGTTGATCGCGGCGTTGAGCGTCCAGGCCGTAGAAAGCGCATCGGAACCGGCCAGCGAGTCATCGAGGACATGCACGGCGTCATCCGCGCCCATGGCCAGCGCCTTGCGCAGCGCATCTGCAGCTGCGGCGGGGCCCATCGTCAGCGCGATGACGCGGAAACCGGCCTCCGGGTTATCGTCACGCAGGCGCAGTGCTTGCTCGACCGAGTACTCATTAATCTCGTCGATGACGTTATCGACACTGACGCGATCCGAGGTGTAGTCCGCCTCGAGCGACTTAGTGGACCACGTATCCGGCACGTGTTTGACCAGGGCCACGATTGCTGGCATTGGGCATTTACCTTTCCGATAGATTTATATTGCGAAATTCTCCTCGCCCGATACTACTCGGGGACCGCATACCAAGGCGACTCCCTGCGTTCCGATGCGCGTGAGCACCACTGCCATCGCTTTATCCCCGCGCAGCTTGAGCTTCTTGCGCAGTTGATCAGGGTCGATATCTAGCCCCCGAACCAGAATCTCCACCGCGCCGGCACCGCGGGCATGCAGCACCGACTTGAGGCTTTTGAGCGGCACCTTTTCGAGGAAGGGAAAGCCCGAGGCACCTGCCGGAATGGACTCCCCCGTCAGATAAGCAATGCGGTGATCCAGCTGGTGCAGACCGTGCCTAGCGCCGTAGTGGCGCACCAATCCCGCGCGCACCACCGCACCATCCGGGTCGATGATAAAACTCCCAATTTCTCCGGACTCCGGCAGATCTTCAGTGCGGAAGTCTTGGCCATCGAGGACGTCGACTTCCCCCGTCGCGGAGATCATCACCGCTCTGCGTCCGCTTCCAAGCCCCGGAGTATAAAGGCACGCCTCCTTGACTCCCCCAGCCAGGCTAGAGACCACAACAAGGCCCTCCCACTGGCTGAAGTCGAGGCCGGGCGCACACTTTACCGCCAGCTCACCACGGTGAGCATCCACCAGATCCGGAAGGGGCGGCAGGAGTTGGTCAGGGTGGGTAATTCTCCTGCCCCCGGCCCGGCGCGCAGGATCGGCCACGATGACATCAGCCGTCGAAGTCACCGTCAGGGCGTCGGCCTGAAAGAAGTGTCCCTCCGGCACGTTATAGCGCGCCATCTCCAGGCGCACGCGGTCTAAGTCCGAGCCAAAGTAGGAAATACCCGCCGAGTGCATCGCTGCGCCTTCAGTTCCGATTGAACACGTGACGTCCTGCACGAGGCTGACTCCGAACTCAGCAAGAAGGCGTGCACGGTAGCGCGCCACAGGCAGCGCCGTAGCCTGCTGCACCGATTCGCCGTCCATGAGCCAGCGTCCGGGCAGCTTTGCGCTCCGGCGTGCTTTGAGAAGCTCCGCCACCACGCGCCCGTGCTCCCCAAATTGGGCACGGAGCTTAGCGACGTCCTCCAGCTGGGTCTTCTTGCTCATCTCAAGGTCCAACGCGGAGATCTCGGCTGCGTGCTGGCGCAGATAATCGATGTCAGAAAGCTCAAAACTCATAGTGAGGATCAGATTCTATCTATGGGGTTGGCGGTGAAGAACTCACGGTACTGCGGATCATCTACTGGGTCGCCGATGATGAGGCGGAGATCGGAATAGGAGGCATCCTGCAGCGCCTCGCCCACGGTGGAGTAGGAAGCTAAGCGCCGAATCTGCGCCCACGTGGGCAACGCGAGCCTTACTAGCCCTGCGCGCCAGCCATCCATGATGAGTCCGGGGCGAAACCATCCGGCATCATCGGCCTCCATGGTATTTCCATCCGGCTCCTGCCCTTCGGGCAAGACTCCGAGGAAGAAGAATGTGTCAAACCATTGACCGCGGTCCTCGCCAGCCCAACGCGCCCAAGGCAGCAGCATGTCCGCGTCGACGCGCATGCCATTGTTGGCCAAGAACTCGGTAAAGGAGATGACGTGGGCTTCAAGCAGCTCCCGCTCGCGGTGATAGCGGCTGGCATCGGAGATAATGCCGTCGTCGCGGATGGCAAGCAGGGTGCCTGATTCTTCAAAGAGTTCACGCGCGGCGGCGAACACGAGGGCGTGGGCCTTGTACTTAGTCACGCCCATCCGCCTGGCCATGGAGACTACAGAGCGTCCTGCCCATTGCTCTCCGGAGTCCCACATGCGGGGAGGAAAGTCACGGGGATCAACCCCACCGCCGGGGAACACCGCATGCCCCGGATAGGTTTTCATCGTAGAGACTCGCTCTTGGACCCACACCTCAAGTCCCTCGGCGCTATCACGCAGCAACAGCACCGTCACCGCGAGCCGACCCCCGTTAAACCCCGAGGTGTCTTGAGGGTCAACAGCATCTAAGGGGTCAAAACCGGGATCGATCATAAAACGCTCGCTTTTAGGGTCTCTCTAGCGAAGACGGCGGGCGAAGTATCTATCCCCGATCCGGTCGACCTGGATCGGTTGATGAAACGCCGCGGTAAGGTTCTTGGAATTAAGGACCGAATTGATAAGTCCTTTGGCCACGACCTTACCCTCATCAAGGAGCATGGCATGGGTAAAGCCGAAAGGAATCTCCTCGACGTGGTGAGTAATCATTACTATCGCCGGAGCATCGGCGTCCAATGCAAGCTCTCCTAGGTAGCCCACGAGGTCCTCGCGTCCGCCCAAGTCCATGCCTGCGGAGGGCTCGTCCAAGATGAGCAGCTCGGGGTTAGACATCAGGGCTCGCGCGAGTATGACGCGCTTCTTCTCGCCCTCCGACAGTGTTCCCCAGTAACGCTTGGCAAGATGGCGAGCGCCTACCTGTTCGAGGATGTCGAAGGCTCGGGAAAAGTCCATGTCTTGATACTCTTCGCGCCAGCGCCCCAACACGGCGTAGCCGGCGGAGATGACAAGATCGTCGACCCTCTCGTCATCCGGAATGCGGTGTTGGACGGCCGCGGAGGAGATTCCAATCTGGGCGCGGAGATCACGCAAGTCGGTCTTGCCTATTCTTTCGCCCATCAAGAATGCTTCCCCGGATGAGGGGTATTCCTCAGCGGCGGCCATACGCACGAGGGAGGTCTTTCCCGCCCCATTCGGCCCGATGATTACCCAGCGCTCGTCGAGCTCGACTTGCCAGTCCACCGGCCCTACGAGAGTCTTGCCTCCGCGGCGCAATTCGACGCCACGGAAATCGATGAGCCAGTCTTGCTCTGTTGGAGTTACGTCATTCACATCCACCATTGTGGCCGATTAAGAACTTGTCCGTCGAAAGTGACACCCCTGCATTAGTCTAAAGATTATGACTTCCCGCCTTGTTATCGACGATGTTCGCCCTCACATCAGCTCCGGCACGCTGCCTTCGAAGGCCGTCGTGGGAGAGGTAGTGCCCATTACAGCCCTGGTGTGGCGCGAAGGACACGATGCCGTCGCCGCCACGTTGTCGGTGTGGCCTGCGCTTACTGGTGAGGTTTCTTCCTCGACCATGTCTTTTGACCCCGACAACCCCGACCGGGTGCACGGGCTGTTTAGCCCCTCGGCGCCGGGGCGTTGGTTCTTCCGCGTCGATGCGTGGTCTGATCCTATTGCGACGTGGCGCAATGCCGTGACCAAGAAGATGGCTGCTGGCCAGCAGGCCGCCGAGCTGTCGAATGATCTTCTTATCGGTTCTGAGTTCTTCTCGCGCGCTGCCTTGCAGACCCCCACCGATCATGCCGAGCCGCTCTTTGTTGCTTCGCGTTGCCTAGCGGATGATAATTTGGCCCTAGCAGATAGGGTGCAGGTGGCGCTTTCCGCCGAGGTCGAGGAGATCTTGGCGGAGCATCCTTTGCGCGAGCTCATCGTCGACGGCGCCATCCACGAGGTCGTGGTTGAGCGCCGCGAGGCTCTTTATAACTCCTGGTACGAGCTCTTCCCGCGCTCTACTGGCGGGTGGGATGAGGAAGGAAACCCCGTGCACGGCACCTTTGCCACCACCGCGCAGGCTTTGGAAAGAGTTGCCGCCATGGGCTTCGATACGGTCTATTTCCCACCCATCCATCCCATCGGCAAGGTACACCGCAAGGGTAAAAACAACAGCGTTGTGGCCCAGCCCGATGATGTGGGCTCTCCTTGGGCCATCCAGGACCACTCCGCCACGCACCCGCGCCTGGGCACGATGGAAGAGTTCCGCGCACTGGTCTCCCACGCTCGCTCCCTGGGCCTAGAGGTAGCGCTGGATCTCGCGCTACAGGCCTCCCCCGATCACCCTTGGGCACAGACGCACCCGGAGTTCTTCACAGTGCTTCCCGACGGCACTATTGCTTACGCGGAGAACCCCCCTAAGAAGTACCAGGACATCTACCCCCTGAATTTCGATAACGATCCCGCGGGCATCTACGCGGAGATCTACCGCATCACCATGATCTGGGTAGAGGCCGGCGTGACAGTATTCCGGGTAGATAATCCGCATACTAAGCCTGCGGGATTCTGGTCCTGGCTCATTGCCAAAGTCCACTCCACTCACCCGGAAATCATTTTCTTGGCAGAGGCTTTTACTAGGGCGCCCCGGCTTTTTGGCCTTGCCAAGTCTGGTTTCTCTCAGTCTTATACGTACTTCACGTGGCAAACCTCGAAACATGATCTCACGGAGCTTGCCAAGCTGCACGTCGAGCAGGCCGATATCTGCCGCCCCAACTTCTTTGTCAATACCCCGGATATTTTGCACGCATCCCTGCAAACCGGGGGCCGAGCCATGTTCGCCATCCGTGCTGCCTTGGCCGCCACTCTCTCCCCAGCCTGGGGCGTGTATTCCGGATTCGAGCTCTACGAGCATCGCGCCGTAGCCCCTGGCAGCGAGGAGTACCTCGACTCGGAGAAGTACGAGCTACGCCCGCGTGATTTCCAGTCCGCAGTCAAGTCCGGAGACTCGCTTGAGGCCTATATCCGGCTGCTCAACTACATCCGGCGGGAGAATCCTGCCCTTCAGCAGCTGCGCAACCTCCACTTCCACAACACCGATAACAACAACATTATGGCCTACTCCAAGGTCGATACGGTCTCCGGCAATGTCGTGCTGGTGGTGATCAACCTCGATCCCCGCAACCCGCAGGAAGCCACGGTCTATGTCGATCTTCCGGCTATCGGACTCGAGCCCCGCGCGACTTATCCCGTCAGTGATGCGATTACGGGCGCGGTCTATCACTGGGCGGACCGCAACTTCGTGCGCCTGGAGCCTTTGAGGGATGTCGCGCATATCTTTGTCCTCCCCGATGTTGATCCCGCCGAAAGCGCGCACCTTGCCTGGCGCGAGGTGGAGGACTACCGCCCTTAGAGTTTTCCCCGCAGCCCACAAGCGCAGCCAGTATTATCTCCACCAGCACAAACGCAGTTAGGTAGTCTCAAGTCATGCACATTCCCACCGCCGATCTCGAACGCCTCGACAATTGCCGCCATTACAATCCTCACGGATTCTATGGCTGGCATGACGGAGTCGTCTCCACCCGTCGCCCCGGTGCCGAAGCCATCGATGTGGTCACCAAAGGCGCCGTCATTCCCATGCGCAATGTCGGACACGATGTATGGGAGGCACCTCTTCCCGTAGAAAGTGACTACCGCCTGCGCATCACTTATCCTTTCCAATCCCCGGTCGATGTCGCCGATGGCTATCATTTTCTTCCTACTCTGGGAAGTGTCGATCTCTACCTCATCGGCGAGGGGCGCCACGAGAGGTTGTGGGAAGTCCTCGGAGCCAACCTCAAGACCTATGAGACGGATATGGGCACCGTCAGCGGTGTCGCCTTCGCGGTGTGGGCTCCCAACGCCGAGGGTGTAGCCGTCATTGGTCCGTTCTGCGGTTGGAATCCCACGCAATATCCTTTGCGTTGCCTCGGTGCCACCGGGATTTGGGAAGTCTTCATTCCGGGGCTTGAGGCGGGCAGCGAGTACAAGTTCGCTATCCACACCAATGATGGGCGCCGGATCGATAAGTCCGATCCCCTGGCCAAGCGTACTTTTTCCCCGCCCGCCACCTCCTCTGTTGTCGAGGAGAGCTCTTATCACTGGGGTGATGATTCCTGGATGCAGGCACGCGATAGCGACCTAAACAAGCCCATGAGCATCTACGAAGTTCACGTCGGGTCGTGGAAAATAGGAGCAGACTACGACAGCCTGCGCCAGGAGCTCATCCCCTACCTGCTGGAGCATGCCTACACCCATGTCGAGTTCCTGCCTGTGGCTGAGCATCCTTTTGGCGGTTCTTGGGGCTATCAAGTTACCGGCTACTATGCGACCTCTGCCCGCTGGGGCAGTCCCGATGATCTGCGCGCCCTGATTGACGCACTCCATCAAGCTGGAATTGGCGTCATCGTCGACTGGGTACCCGCACACTTTCCCAAGGATGAGTTTGCGCTCGGACGTTTCGACGGCCAGGCCGTTTATGAACACCCGGATCCGCGCCGCGGTGAGCAAGCAGATTGGGGCACCTATGTCTTCGACTTCGGGCGCAATGAGGTCCGCAACTTCCTCGTCGCCAACGCCTTGTACTGGGCGGAATGCTTCCACGTCGATGGGCTGCGGGTGGACGCCGTGGCCTCAATGCTCTACCTGGACTACTCACGCGATGACTGGCTGCCCAACCAGTACGGCGGCCGCGAGAACCTCGAAGCGGTGCAATTCCTCCAAGAAACCAACGCCACGATGAATCGCGTGCACCCCGGTGTATTAACCATCGCGGAGGAGTCCACCTCCTGGCCGGGAGTCACCGCTTCCACCGCCGATGGTGGGCTGGGTTTCTCCCTCAAATGGAACATGGGGTGGATGAATGACACACTCGAGTACTTCGCCCATGAGCCGGTTCACCGCTCCTATCACCACGGTGAGCTGACTTTCTCCATGGTCTACGCCTACTCCGAGCGCTATGTCTTGCCCTTCAGCCACGATGAGGTTGTGCACGGGAAGGGCTCGCTATGGACGCGCATGCCGGGAGATGATTGGAACAAGGCCGCTGGACTGCGCGCCCTCTATGGATACATGTTCACGCACCCGGGCAAGAAACTGATGTTTATGGGCCAGGAATTTGGCCAGACCTCCGAGTGGTCTGAGGCCAACTCGGTGGACTGGGCCAACTTGGAGGGCTGGGGCAGCGAGTGGCATCACGGCATCAAGCGCCTGGTGCGTGACCTCAACCGTGTCTACCGCTCTACTCCTGCTCTCTGGTCTCAAGACTTCCAGGACCAAGGCTTCCAGTGGGTCAAGGCGGATGACTCCAGCAATAATATGTTGGGATACGTTCGCTACGGCTCGGACGGTTCTGCACTCTTGGCCGTCTGTAATTTTTCTGGCTCGACCATTTCCAACTACCAACTGTGGGTCCCCCGCAACGGTGCTTGGGACCTCGTCATCAACACCGATGATGCTGTCTACCAAGGCGCTGGAAATGACATCAGCGGGCAGGTGCTCTCGGCGAATAACTCGCTCGAGATCTTCCTGCCCGCCAACTCCGTGCAGTGGTACCTCTTCCGCGGATAGGAAGAGCTACTGCTACTACTGTCCGTCTACTGTTTGGTGATGTTGTAGTAGACGGGCAGGGACTTCCAACTAAACTCCACGTTGTCGACGTTTTCAGACCAGCCGCCCACCACGTTGGGATAGAAGAGCGGGATGGCGGGTAGGTCACGCAAGAGCAGCTCTTGAGCTTGGTTATAGAGGCGGGCTGCCTGCGCGGCGTCTTGCGCGCCATTGGCCTCCACGATGAGTCGGTCGAACTCGGGGTTGGCGTACTTAGAGTCATTCGAAGCGACTCCGGTGGTGAAGTTCGGGCCCAAGAAGTTGCCCATCGAGGGATAGTCCGCCAGCCATGCAGTTCGATACGCACCGTCCATGCGCTCGGTTCGATACGCGTCGCGGAAGGACTTGAAGTCTGGGAAGGGATTTCCTATGGCCTGGATGCCCAGCGTATTGCTGATGTTATTGGCCACTGCATCGGCCCAGTCCTTGTTGTCCCCGTCGACGTTGTAGTTTATTGGGAACTCGCCCGCGAAAGCACCGTAGGTCTCATCCGCTTCCTGCCACAAGCGCTGTGCCTCACTCGGATTGAAGTCGAGGTTCTCGGAGCCGGGCAGGTTGGGGTCGTAGCCTTCTAGCACCGGAGACGTGAACTCACGCGCTGGAGTGCGAGTGCCGTTGAAGATAGTTTCCGCGATCGCCGGGCGATCGATGGCCATCGACACCGCCTTGCGGCGAATCTTGCCCTCTTCCCCGCTAAAGTGCGGGGTCTCCTCATGAATAGACATCTCCAGGTACGTGGCAGCCGGCTTGGTTTCCGAGCGGGTACCGAGGTCTTGTTGGTAGGAGCCGAAGGAGGCCGAGGGAATTGCCTCTAAGACATCAAGGTTATTGGCCAGAAGATCCATGTAGGCGGCATCTGTATCAGAGTAGAAGACATATTCTAGGCCCTCATTTTGGGCCACGCGCTCCCCGCCGTACTCCGGATTAGGCTCAATCTTGAGCGAGCGGTTATGGTCCCAGCTTACGATCTTGTACGGACCGTTGGACACAGGAGTTTCGCCAAAGCCGTCCATGTCCTCTAGTGCTGCGGGCGGGAGGGGGAAGTAAGCGTTGTATCCCAGCCGAGTGGGGAAATCAGACTCTGGCTGAGTGAGCTCGATGCTAAACGTGCGATCATCAATGACTTTGAGGCCCTCGAGCTTGTCCACTCCGGGCTCATAGCCAAGAATGGAAGAAAAGAAACTCTCGTTGAGCTGCTCGTTGGCAACAGCAAAATTCCACGTATCGACGAAGCTCTCGGCATTGACGGGGCTGCCATCGGAGAATGCAAGGTCTGGCTTGAGATGTACCCGGTAGGTGCGGTCGCCCTCTAGGTCGATGGACTCAGCCATCTCGTTGTGTACTTTTCCATCCGCGTCGTAGTAGACCAATCCGGAGAAAAGCATATCCACCACTCGCCCGCCGCCGTTCTCATTGGTCATGCCGGGAATGAGGCCTTGCTGGGGCTCCGTGCCGAGGACGCGAACGTAGTTCGCTTCGCTTCCGCCGGAGTCCCCAGCAATACACGCTGCGAGGCCAAGTACGAGGGTGGAGGCCGACAATCCGGCGATCAACTTCTTCATTGAGTTTTCCTTCAGTGCCTAGAGATATAAGTACTCAGTGTTGCTGAAGAAAAATTAACACAAGCAGACCTGCCGAATTGTCACATCATTACTTAATTATGACTTGGGTTACCCCCGGACTACTTTTGGTAGTTGTCCAGGTCAATCTGCGGGGTGGGCTGCAGCTCGGCGGTGGCTGGGTTCTTGACCGTGGGATTAGACATCTCAACGGTGTTATCAGCCTCGCTCTCGATGTAAGGGAGCTCGCCGTTAAGAACGGAATGCACACGCGGCATGTCGATGGTGTGGGTCCAACGACCCACGAGCACGGTGGCCAGGGCATTGCCCGCGAAGTTGGTAAGCGCACGCGCCTCAGACATGAAGCGGTCGATACCGACGATGACACCAACGCCGTCGAGAAGCTCGGGGCGGTGCGATTGCAGACCAGCCGCCAGCGTGGCCAGGCCTGCGCCAGAGACACCTGCCGCACCCTTGGAGGCGATGATCATGAACACGAGCAAGGAGACCTGCTCCGGCAGGGACATCGGCATGTTCATCGCGTCGGAGATGAAGATGGCGGACAAGGTCAGGTAGATAGCCGTACCATCCAGGTTGAAGGAATAGCCGGTGGGGACAACGATGCCGACGGTCGGCTTGTCGACGCCGAGGTGCTCCATCTTGCGCATCAAGTTGGGCAAAGCCGACTCGGAAGAGGAGGTTGCGACGATGAGCAGGAACTCGCGGCCCAGGTACTTGCACAGTTTCCACATGCTGATTCCACCCAAGAAGCGAGCGATGAGACCCAGCACCACGAACACGAAGAGGAAGCAGGTGATGTAGAAGGCGAGCATCAGCACGGCTAGGGACTTAACAGCCCCGAAGCCGGTGGCGCCGACGACGCCGGCAATGGCACCGAAAGCACCAATCGGAGCGATCCACAGGATCATGCTCAGGATCTTGAAGGTCAGACGCTGGAAGTGGGCGATGCCGCGGAGAATCGGCTCACCGTGCTTGCCCAGTGCCTGCACAGCGAAGCCGGAGAGCAGGGCCACGAAGAGCACCTGCAGGACGGAACCAGAGGTAAAGGCAGAGAAGAAAGTATCCGGGATGATGCCCTGGATGAAACCGGAGAGGCCATGAGCCCCTTCTTCTGCCTGAGCGACGTACTTGTCAGCTTCGCCCGCAGTGGCATGAATATTCAGGCCGGTGCCCGGCTCAATAATGTTGCCAACCAGCAGACCCACGCCGAGGGCGAAGGTCGACATGACAATGAAGTAGGTTAGGGCGATACCGCCCGCGCGACCAACGGAGGCAGCGGCGCGAACGGAGCCGATGCCCAGCACGATGGTACAGAAGATGACTGGGGCGATGATCATCTTGATCAGGCTGACGAACATGGTTCCGACGATCTTGAAACCCGCTGCTACGTCAGGTGCGACCAGGCCGAATACAATGCCGGAGAAAACCGCGATGATGACTGCGATATAGAGCCAGTGCGTGCGGTCCTTCGTTGGTTTCTTAGACGGGGCGATCTTTGGCCCGTCAGAAGACAGAGTGGACATGGAGAAATCCCCTTTTCAAAAAGTGAGCTGGCTACCAGGCGGGCGCGGGTCACAGGACAATAGGATTGCTAAGTGAAGCGGCTCACAGGCCGGGTATAGGGGGAAAATATACCACTGCACATTGATAGAAAAAATCTCATTGCCGCAGGGGCTAAACCCAAATTAACCCCGGGGTACGCCACGGGGTTAATTTAAGGAGGGAATTAAATGGGCATATATGGGTCAGCAGCCACCATTCCTCCTCCATTTTGGGGAATTAAGTATTTAATACAGGGCACTAGCCAGATCTGTACGAGCCTGAAGTACACGCGGGTCCGAGCCCTCAAAAAGAGTGAAAAGCTCCAGCAGCCGTTCTTTCAAAGCCTGTTTCTCAGCACCGGCGCTGCGAGAAATAGCCCCGATGAGACGTGAGAAAGCCTTCTCTGCAACGCCAGCAGCTACCTCGGCATCGGCAGCGAGCAGCTGCTTTTCCGTATCGGCCTGGTCAGAATCTGCGGCGGCGATGGGATCTGCGCCGTTGCTGCCCGCTGCCAAACGCTTGAGCACGACTGCCATTGCGCGGGCCTTTTTAACCTCGCCGTTGGAGGGTTCTGCGGCAAGGATCTTGTCATAAGAGGCAATAGCCGCACCGACATCGCCACGGTTGAGCTCATCCTCGGCGGCCACCAAGCGCGGATCGGCCTCTTCTGGGGCTTCTTCTTGCGAGGACTCCTGCGGCAAGCCTTTTAACTGAGGACCGAGTTTGGCTACTAGAGCCTGAGTCCACTGCTCCAATGCCTCGACCGGCTGACCGCCCTCGAAGTTGGTGACCGGCTGCCCTGCGGCGAGAGCGACCGTTGTTGGAAGGTTGCGCACGCCAAATACCTGTGCAACTTGGGGCACAGCATCAGCGTCAACATAAGCCACGATGAAGGAATGGTTGCCTTTTGCAGCCAGCGCCGAGAAGTCCGCTTTAAGTTGCTCCGATGCTGGCGAGCGCGGGGAACCAATAAGCACGACAACGGGCACCTGCGCCGAGCGCCGGACGACCTCTGCCTCGAAGTTCTCCGGGGTTACCTCAACAAAGGAAGCTACCGCTGGAGCGCTATCTTCGCGGTGTTCCGCGCGCTCTTTCAGCGCCCCCAAATCAAGAGCACCGTTGACGAAAGGGGAACGTGGATTCGTCATCTAAGAGCTCTCCCCCAAGCGGCGGTTTACGGCCTCGACCTTCTGGGTAAGCTGCCCGGTCACGCCCTCCCGAATATCTGCCTTAATAACTAAGGAAGTTCGCGGAGAAACCGCACGCACAGCATCGGTGGCCTTCTTAATCACGCCGAATACCTCATCCCACTCTCCTTCGATGAGAGTGAACATGGCATTGGTCTCATTGGGAAGACCCGAGGCACGGACAACGCGCACAGCCTCGGCCACAGCCGCAGACATCTCTGCGGAGTCATTATCAACAACCGCGGGGGCAACAGAAAATGCAACAATCATGAGGCCTATCCTACCTTCGCTCCCAACAGTGGCGGTGCCAGTGCCGCCGGTCTTCACCCTGCCGGCCGGTATCGCGTGGCCAGGCCACTACATGCGCCACCCCGGGCGGAATATTTTGGTTACATCCGGGGCAGACGTAGAACTTCGTTGCCCGTGCCGAGCCGATCTGTCGCACCACATAGGTCTCACCGTGAGTCCAGCTGGGACCTTCCACGCTTTGGGAGCCGAAGAAAGATGTTCCATCCGGCGGCAAATAGCGCGGCTGACTCCTCTGCCTCCGATTGCGGCGCGGCACTAGAACAACCGCAGCTCATTGGACTCAATGCCGCGCAGATCCTGATAGTTCAAGATGACGCAGCGAATCCCTCGATCTTCGGCCAAGGTTCGCGCCTGGGGCTTAATCTCCTGGGCGGCGAAAACCCCCTGCACCGGCTTGAGCAACTCGTCCCGATTGAGCAACTCAAGGTAGCGCGTAAGCTGCTCTACCCCATCGATGCCGCCACGGCGCTTGACCTCAATGGCAACAAACTTCTTATCGGCATCACGAGCCATAATATCGACGGGCCCGATGGCCGTGGGATACTCTCGACGCACCAACGTATAGCCCTTACCAATGGTGTCGATGTGTTCTGCCAACAATGCCTGCAGGTGAGCTTCTACCCCGTCCTTGACCAGGCCGGGGTCCTCTCCCAACTCGACCGAAATGTCCTGGTGAATCTGCGACACCGTGATGCGCAGCTGCTCGCCCTTTGGGCTTTCGACTAACCACAGCTCATCCCCGGTGTCCTCACCATCAATGTCCGTGATTGGGCTCTGCTCGAGCGTGCAGGGTGGGGTCATCCAGTTCAGCGGCTTATACGCCCGGTCATCGGCGTGGATCGACACAGAACCATCCGCCTTGATGAGGATGAGGCGATCCGCAACGGGCAAGTGAGCATCGAGACGACCGACATAATCTACAGTGCAACGGGCAACTACTAAACGCATGCCCTCTACCCTAGCGGTTGCGAACTATTGCTTGGGATAGCGGGTAGCGCGGCTGCGCAGGCGCTCGAAGTCACGCTTCTCTTGCCTGCGCGAAGGCGCCGATTCGATCCACGCGGTCAAGGCAAGAATGCCGTGTTGATCTGAAGCGAACTCGTACTCGCGTTCCCCGGCACGAAAGTGCAGAACCTCGGTGGCCTCGGGCATAAAAGAAGCCTCGTCGTCATCCAACTTGCGGTTACCAAGAAGTTCGACGTCGAGGCGGTCTAATACGAGATCTGCGGTGGGCCATACGGAGCGAAGCTTATAAAACTTTACGGACTCCCCGATATATCGCAGCATGCCGTGGCGCCAAGAATGAGAATCCTTGGCTGGCATCTTCCGCAGAAGTACGGAAGTGCCGCGCGAGCGCAGACGGAAGAAGCGAAAGGCCGCGAGGAGACCCAACGTCACACAGGCGATGACGAGAAGCCAAAAAATGACCGTAAACAAAGCATCCATTGATGGATCTCCATTCTTGCCACAAACTCACGGGGTCGCTGAAACAATAAGAGAAGTCTAGCGTCTTGCCCCGTGATTTGCCCAATTCCAGCCTCCGGCACTAACGAGACAACGCCCCATAGAAGCCAGGAAGCAATCCCAAAGAAAACAAGAAACCGCACCGACCTCGCAAAGCAAGGTGGTGCGGTTGAGAGCGGGAAGGGCGGTCATTGCTGCCCCTACTCCCCTTATCCTAGGGCTCGGTTAAGCCTGCGCGCGCCGAAGGGCACGCAACGCGGCCTCGGCTCGGGAACGGGTCACCTCGTCCTCGGACTTGAGATCTTCGGTGGCACGGGCCTCGTCGATCTCGGTAGACCAGATTGCCCAGTCTGCGAGCACGGTGATCTTCTTCTGGGATACGGAGAGGAAGCCACCCTGTACGGCGGCGACCAAGCGGTCACCGTCGACGGGGCGAATGGTCACTACGCCGTTATCGATCAACTGACCGATAACTGGCTCGTGTCCAGGAAGCACGCCGATCTCACCCTCGGTGGTCTCAGCCGTGACCATGGTGGCCTGTCCAGACCACAGCATGCGCTCGACGGCAACCAGTTCAGCGGTGATGTCAGCCATGTCGCACTCCCTACTTCTCGGTCAGCTTCTTGTACGCTGCTTCGACGTCGTCCAAGCCACCCAGGCCGTTGAAGGCCTGCTCTGGGTAGTGGTCGAACTCGCCGTTGCAAATGCGCTCGAAAGCCTCGATCGTATCGGTCAAAGGAACGTAGGAACCCGGCAGGCCAGTGAACTTCTCCGCAACGAAGAAGTTCTGTCCCAAGAAACGCTCCAGACGACGTGCACGCTGCACGGTGATCTTGTCTTCCTCAGAGAGCTCATCCATGCCCAGAATTGCGATGATGTCTTGCAATTCCTTGTTCTTCTGAAGGATGCCGATAACGCGCTGGGCGATATCGTAGTGACGCTGGCCAACGATTGACGGCTCGAGGATACGAGAGGTCGAGGACAGCGGGTTCACCGCGGGGTAAATACCCTTGGAGGCGATAGCGCGGTCCAGCTCGGTGGTGGCATCGAGGTGGGCGAAGGTCGTAGCAGGTGCCGGGTCGGTGTAGTCATCGGCCGGCACATAAACGGCCTGCAGCGAGGTAATGGAACGACCCTTGGTGGAGGTAATCCGCTCCTGCAGCACGCCCATCTCATCAGCCAGGGTGGGCTGGTAGCCCACGGCGGAAGGCATGCGGCCCAGAAGGGTCGATACCTCAGAGCCGGCCTGGGTGAAACGGAAGATGTTGTCGATGAACAGCAGCACGTCCTGGTGCTGAACATCGCGGAAGTACTCCGCCATGGTCAAACCGGACAGAGCCACGCGCATACGAACTCCTGGCGGCTCATCCATCTGGCCGAAGACCAAGGCGGTGTCTTGCAACACGCCCATCTCTTCCATTTCCAGGTGGAGGTCGGTGCCCTCACGGGTACGCTCGCCGACGCCGGCGAACACGGAGGTTCCGGAGAACTCGCGAGCAATACGGGTAATCATCTCCTGGATGAGAACCGTCTTGCCCACACCGGCGCCGCCGAAGAGGCCAATCTTTCCGCCCTTGACATAAGGGGTCAGAAGGTCGATGACCTTGATGCCGGTCTCGAGGATTTCGGTCTTGCCCTCAAGCTCGTCGAAAGCCGGGGGCTCGCGGTGGATTCCCCACTGCTCACCGTCACGGCCCAAGCCGGGCTGGTCGAGGCAATCGCCCAAGGCGTTAAAGACGTGGCCCTTGACTACGTCTCCGACTGGGACGGAAATCGGCTTGCCGGTATCACTCACTGCGGCGCCGCGGACGAGTCCGTCGGTCGGTGCCATGGAGATGGTACGGACAAGGTTGTCACCGAGGTGCTGAGCAACCTCAAGGGTGACGGTCTTTGCAACAGCCTCGAGAGAAATCTCGACGGTCAGTGCGTTATACAGTGCCGGCAGTCCGCCGCGCGGGAATTCCACGTCGACGACCGGACCGATGACACGCACCACACGGCCGGCGACAGCCGACGACTGTGTGTTCTGCTCTTGCAGAGCTGAAGTCATAATCTAGTCACTTTCTGCGCTTTCGGCGAGCGCACCAGCGCCACCGACGATCTCTGTAATTTCCTGGGTAATCTGTGCCTGACGTGCCTGGTTGGCCACGCGGGAAAGGTCCTTGACCAATTCCGTCGCGTTATCAGTCGCAGACTTCATAGCAGTACGGCGTGCAGCGGACTCGGCGGCCGAAGCCTCCAAGAACATTTCAAACAGCAGGCGGGAGACATACTGAGGAAGCAGCGCTTCCATCAGGGTATCTGCGTCCGGTTCGAAGTCGTAATCAGGGGTGAGCTGATCTGCCGACTCGGCGTCGGAAAGCGCGGAATCCCCAAGTTGGTATTCCTCGTTCTCGATGACGGGCACAACCGGCAACAACTGCTGGGCGCGCGCGGTCTGAGTCAACATGTTCTCAAACTCGGTGTAGACAACGTGAACGGAATCGAAGCCGCGGACAACCGCGTTCGAATCCCCTCCGTTGGCCTCCGTGTTGAGTCCCGGACGTGCCTTGGCGGTCCCATGGGAACCCGCAACGAAGCCGTCGATCATGTGACGACGGACATCGTGGGTGGACTCCCACGAGGGATCCTGCGAAAAGCCTTCCCAGCTTCCCGCCACCTCGGCCTCGCGGAACTTGTAGAAGCCGACGCCCTTGCTGCCAGTAACGTAGCGGACTACGTCGAATCCTTCCTGCCGGAGCAGTGCCTCGAGCTCAGCCGCCTTCTTGAAGACGTTGTTGTTGTAGCCACCGCACATTCCGCGGTCAGAAGAGACCACGAGAATGGCAGCGACCTTGCCGTCAACACGCTCGCGCAGCATAGAGTGATCCAGCGAGCTCACGGCAGCGAGCCGGTTGAGCACGTTAGCAAGCTCGTGTGCATAAGGCTGTGAAGCCTCCACACGGGCCTGGGCCTTAGTAATGCGCGAGGTAGCGATGAGCTCCTGTGCTTTGGTGATCTTCTTGGTGGAATTGACGGACCGGATGCGGTCGCGCAGTTCACGAAGATTAGCCATAGTGTTCGTTCCTCCCTTCTTGGTATCTAGACGGTTTACTCTGAGAGCTCGACGCAGCCCTAGTTGGCCGTCTTACGGGAGACGCTGAGCTCGGTCTTCTTCACTTCATCCGCGTTGAGGGGATCAACCGGCGCCTCGGTGCCGATGTTGTGTCCCTCGGTGGTGCGGAAGCTAGGAGTGAAGTCCTTCGCTGCCGAGACCAAGGTTTCCTTGGACTCGTCGGTCAAGGCTTTGCCGCCAGCAATCTGCGCGAATACTTCCGGAGCGTGCTGGTTGAGGTACTCGTGAACCTCGACCTCAAAGCGGCGAACGTCTTCAACGGGAACGACGTCGAAGATGCCCTGGTCAGCGAGGAAGATGGAAACCATCTGGTACTCGACCGGCTGCGGGGAGGACTCGGCCTGCTTGAGCAGCTCAACGAGGCGAGCGCCGCGCTCGAGCTGTGCCTTGGAGGCCGCATCCAGGTCCGATGCGAAGGCGGCGAAGGCCTGCAGGTCGCGGTATGCCGCGAGATCCAGACGCAGGTTACCTGCCACCTTCTTCATGCCCTTGGTCTGGGCAGCGCCACCGACGCGGGACACGGAGACACCGACGTTAATTGCCGGACGGACGCCCTGGTTGAACAGGTCGGACTCCAGGAAGACCTGGCCGTCAGTAATGGAAATAACGTTGGTCGGGATGAAGGCCGAAACGTCGTTGGCCTTCGTCTCGATGATCGGCAATGCGGTCATGGAACCGGCACCCATGTCATCGGAAAGCTTCGCTGCGCGCTCGAGCAAACGAGAGTGCAGGTAGAAGACGTCACCCGGGTAAGCCTCGCGCCCTGGCGGACGGCGAAGCAGAAGGGAGATCGCACGGTAGGCCTCGGCCTGCTTGGTGAGATCATCATAAATAATCAGGACGTGCTCGCCCTGGTACATCCAGTGCTGGCCCAGGGCCGCGCCCGAGAAGGGGGCGAGCCACTTAAAGCCTGCGGAATCAGAGGCCGGAGCGGCAACGATGGTGGTGTACTCCAGCGCACCGTGCTGCTCAAGGGTGTGGCGCACACCAGCGATGGTGGTGCCCTTCTGGCCGATAGCAACGTAGATACAACGTACCTGCTTGTCCTTATCGCCAGACTCCCAGTTTGCCTTCTGGTTCAAAATGGTGTCGATGCAGACCGCGGTCTTGCCGGTCTTGCGGTCACCAATGATCAGCTGACGCTGACCGCGACCGATCGGGGTCATGGCGTCGATAGCCTTGATACCCGTCTGCATCGGCTCTTCCACCGGCTGACGCTGCAGCACGGAAGGTGCCTGCAGCTCGAGGACGCGTTCCTCTTCAGCGGCGATGGGACCCAAGCCGTCAATCGGCTGGCCCAATGGGTTGATTACGCGGCCGAGGAATTCCTCGCCCACGGGAATGGAAAGGACCTCGCCGGTCCTCTTGACCTCGTCGCCCTCCTTGAGGGACTCGAAGTTACCCAGCACCACGACGCCAATCGAGTTGGTGTCCAGGTTCTGAGCAACGCCGATGAGGCCGCCTGGGAACTCGAGCAGCTCATTCGCCATAACGGATGGCAGGCCAGAAACCTGCGCAATACCGTCAGCTGCCGAAATTACCGCGCCGACCTCCTCACGGGAGGCCTCCGCGGAGTAGCTCGAGGTGTAGTTCGCAATCGCGCTACGAATCTCATCGGAGGAGATCGTCAGCTCCGCCATGTTCTTCCTGCTCTCGGTAGTATCTTCCAGCAATTACTTGTTTTCACTTCTGTCGTCTTGGTCTATGCCATCTGGGCCCGCAGGCGGGCAATCTTGCCTGCCGTCGAACCGTCAATAACTTCGTCACCAACGCGGATGCGCACACCACCGAGGAGGCTGGTGTCAACCTCAGCATGGATGGACATCGCACGACCATAAATCTTGCCCAGCTTCTCGGCGAGCACTGCCTGCTGGCCTTCGTTCAGCTCTCCAGCAGATGTCACACGCGCAATTTCGCGCCCCTGCAGCGCTGCTGCGGAGTCAGACAAAGCGGAGACATCATCGATGGGGTTGCGCTCGGGGCGTCCGATTGCCTGAAGCGCGAGCGCCTCAGTAAACATCGTGACCTTCCCGTAGAGCACGTTTGCCAGCAATCCGCGCTTGCGTGCGGAAGGAGCAGTGTAATCCGAAAGCAACTGGGTCAGCTCAGCCTCGCGGTCCAGGATCTGGGCGAGACGGTAAAGCTCGTCCTCGACCTGGCCCAGCTGGCCTTGGGACTCGGCTCCGCGCAACAAAGCACGACGTCCGAGGGTGACAAGGCCGTTGACCAAGTCGCGACCGGTGGACCAATGCTCAGAAACTGCGGCCTCGATCACCTGTGCGGCGACCGGAGAAACCTTGTCTCCAAATAGATCCATTGCCAGCTTCTTGCGGGTCTCGGCCGAGGCGGCGGCGTTATTAAGATCGACGCGCAATTCGCGCTCGCCGTCTAGAACGTCGACGACCTCAAAAAGGTCGAGGCCTGCCTGTGCAGCAGTCGCAACAGCGTTGTCGCGGGCTAGGATCTCATCCAGGCGGGTTTCGACGTGTGCGAGAGCTTCGCGGCTAGCTGCCTTCATAGTTGCCTACTTTCCGGCCGGTGCCACAGAGTCGAGCTCGGACAGGAAGTTATCAATGGTCGAGGACTGCTTGGTAGCGGAGGAAAGTTCCCCGCCCAGCAGCTTCTCCGCCAGATTGATGGA
Organism: Corynebacterium flavescens; assembly: GCF_008693105.1. Taxonomy (GTDB): domain Bacteria; phylum Actinomycetota; class Actinomycetes; order Mycobacteriales; family Mycobacteriaceae; genus Corynebacterium; species Corynebacterium flavescens. Next base: position 151,088 of record NZ_VXKK01000026.1, on the reverse strand, counting down.
GTTCTGTCCGATGTCAGAACGCAGCTCGGAGATAACCTGCGTGCGGGAAGCCTCTAGCTGCTTCTCACCCGCGGCCACGATGCGACGTGACTCTTCCTCAGCCTGGCTCTTAGCCTCGGCCTCGATCTGCTTGCCGCGCTCGCGCGCCTGCTCACGGATCTCAGCGGCCTCAGCTCGTGCATCAGCAAGCTGTGCGTTGTACTTCTCAAGAGCAGCCTTGGCCTCGGCCTGTGAGGCCTCAGCGCGCTTCATGCCGCCCTCGATCCGGTCCTCGCGCTCCTGGAGCATCCTGTTGTACGCCGGAAGAACAAACTTCCAGAACAACAACAAGATGGCAACGAAACAGATCAAAGACCAGAAGATGTCATAGTTCTTGGGCAGGAGGACGGAGAAGCTGCCATTACCTGGCAAGCTCTCCTCCCCCTCCGCAAGGAGGTAAAAGACGTTGTTCATGTGGTCTCCAGTCTTAAAAGGTTGGTTTAGGAAAACGCGAACTTTTTAGAACAGGAAGCCTGCGACGAGGCCGATAAGCGCAAGTGCCTCGGTGAAGGCAATACCCAAGAACATGGTGGTGCGCAGCTGGCCGGCCATCTCGGGCTGGCGAGCCATAGCCTCTACGGTCTTACCGGCGACGATGCCGATACCGATGCCAGGTCCGATTGCGGCGAGGCCGTAACCGATGGTGCCCAGGCCCTCAATGGTGGAGGCATCTTGAGCCAAAATGATTTCGTTCATGGTGAAAGTCGTTCCCTTTCGTGTTTCCCGGCCTAATCTCTAGGACCGGGGAGATAGTTTTGTGAAGTTTAGAATTCTCGGTCGCGCTCGTCGACCTCGTCCTAATGCGAATCCGCGTGGAGGGACAATTCGATATACACCGACGTCAGCAGGGCAAAAATGTATGCCTGCAGGAAAATAACGATGATCTCGAATAAACTGAAGGCAATGCCCAGGATGATGGTGACACCCGAGACAGCCGTCCAACCGTTGAGCTGCCAGAAGAAGAAATTCGAGGCAGAAAACAGCAGAACCAGAATGATATGTCCGGCCAGGAAGTTCGCCATAAGACGAATGGCAAGGGTGACAGGCCGCAGAATGAAGGTTGAGAAGAACTCAATCGGGATGACCAAGAAGTGAAGCGCCGGAGGGAGGTTTGGAATAACCACCGAGGACTTCAGGAACTTGCCGAACCCATAGCGCTTTGCACCGGCATAAATCATGACGATATATGCCACCGCGGCAAGTACTATAGGCATACCGATACGACCATTAGCGGAGACGTTTAGCCCCGGGATAATGGTCGATACATTCATAAAGAGAACTGCGAAGAAGATGGCTGCGATTACCGGAAGGAACCGCTTGGCCTCCTTCTTCCCCAAAATGTCTTCGGCGATGTAAATGCGAACGAAGTCGACCGCATTTTCACCGACGTTTTGCAGACCCTTGGGAACCAGCTTGGGGTTCTTAAAGGCCAACATAAAAAGAACCACCAATACCAGCGTCATCAAGATGCGCACCAGCATTAGGCGATCAAGCGCGAACCATCCGCCGGCGAAGTCGCCGAAGAACAGGTGGTTGGCATCAATTTGCCCCGGGAAGAATTCTTCACCCAGATTGGGCGCGTGAAACTGCCCTTTCATGGCCAATGTTGTAACGCTCAGCGTTCTCTCCCGTGTTAGGGCCGTTGCAATTCATATAAAAATCACAAGCGGTGCGATGGACGTCTCAAGCTCTCTGCCACGACCTCGGACTCCGTCGCACATCTTCGAAGTAGTGACAGGGATTGACCGCGCGGGAGCCGTAACACAGTAACTTCGCACACGGCGAATAGAGAGTTCCGGATCCGCGGTAACCCGCAGGAAATAATATCAGGTCAGAGAACAAATCACCGTCCCCGGGGCCCTTCCAAGTCTTAAGCCTGGCCCACTACCCCACCCAAGCCCCTCATTATCGCCCGTGACTAGGCAAAAGAGTGCGGGTGTCCTTAGTCACAGCGGAATATCATCACACCTCCGTGGGGGTGGAATGACGCTTTACCCAACACCACTGGCACGGGCCGGTTCCGATAGTCGGGGAGAAAGACCTTTTAGGAGACGTAGGAGACGCGAGAGGTGATAATTCCCCATGTCTCCGTTCCGAGCGTGAGAATGAGGGCCAAGACCACGGTGACGAAAAGGGCCATGCGATCATAGAACTCTAGGTCCCGGATGATAAAGAGTACGACCAAAAGCAACACCAGCTTGAGCAACCAGCTGCCCATAATGACTGCGAGCGTGGTGGTGGGAGTGGTGTTCGAAGTAAAAAGCACTGAGAGTGCGGTAAAGAGGACGAAGGCTCCGGCGACGCTCGCACCAATAAGGACGCCCCAAATCCCGGGCAGCCCCTTGACTCCGCCCCACACGGCCAGCGAAACGATGGTTATGGCCACAAGCGCCCACCAGCCGAAGCGCAGGGCTCGCTCGAGCGGGCGGCGCGGGTCATCAAAGTCTGCAACGTCGTTGATTTCCGGATCGGAAGAAGCGTTTTCAGTCATAGGCAGAAAGCCTACCTCAGGCCGGTCCGGTTTCTTTCACCACTCTTGTCACTCGGGCATGCCTTCCCAACTTGCCTTGGCGCAGCGGAATGAGGGTCGCCCCAAAAGCCACCACGAGGGCTAGGACCGCCAGCGCAGACGCTAAAGCCGGGGGAACAACCGAGAAAGCCACCGCCCCGAAGGCCGCAGCTGACACCCACAGGTAGAGCACTAAGACGGTGCGCCGGTGCGTGTGCCCCAAAGACAGCAGGCGGTGGTGAATATGGGCACGGTCGGCAGAAAAGGGCGAGCGCCCCTGTGCCAGGCGCCGAATCACTGCCCAGACCAGGTCAACAACTGGGATCGACACTGCAGCAGCCACCACGATGAAAGGCGAAAGTAGCGCGATGATATCAACCGTGCCATAGAGCGACATATTGATTTTTCCGGAAGCCGAGGTCGATGCTGCGGCCAACAAAAGGCCAATGAGCATCGAGCCGCTGTCCCCCATGAAGATGCGTGAGGGCTCAAAATTATGGGGCAAAAATCCGGCGCAGATTCCCACCAAGGCGGCCGCAATGATGGCGGGAGGATAAGCCGAAACGGCTCCACCCTGGTCGTGGAGGACAGTCAACGAGAAGATGAGGATGGCTCCCCCGGCGATCATGCCCAGGCCTGCGGCCAGTCCGTCGAGGCCATCAACAAAGTTGAAGGCATTAACCAACAAGACGGTAATGAAGGTAGTCAAGAGTGTGCCCTGGATTTGGTCCAGCAATACGGTGGTTCCACCGCCGAAAGGGATGAACAACAGGGTCCAGGTCAGCCCGAGACCACTCATCACTGCGGCGGCAAGAAGCTGCCCCAGGAGCTTGACGATGGCGCTGAGCTCATAGAGATCATCGATCACACCCACCGCGACGATCGCCGCCGCGCCCCAAAACACCGCAGTCATCTCCGGGGTAACCGGCATGAACCCGCGGGTGAGGGCGGGGAGCTGTTCGGCGAGAAAAAGCGCGGCACCGAAACCGATGAACATGGCGACGCCGCCCATCTGCGGAGTGGGCTGGGAGTGGCTATCGCGCAGGCGGATCTCCGCTACCCGGCCACTGCGCACCAAAATGGTGCGCACGATACCTGTAGCCAGATATGTGAATGCTGCCGCAACGAGGATGACTAGAGCCAACTCGCGTAGCGGGACACCGGTTCCGCCCACTGATAGTCCTCCGCTTCCCTATTACTTCTGCTTAATTCTGCGGGCGCGTCCGCAGAGACTCCGCACTGACGCCGATGACCTCCGCAATGTCTTCCGCGGAGATAGCACCTTCGCGCAGGAGGTAAGGACGGGCGCCGGAAAGATCGATGATGGTCGAGGGCTTGCCGACGGCGGTTTCTCCCCCGTCCAGATACACCGTCACCGCCTTGCCCAATTGCTGCTTGGCCGCGATCGCCGTGGTAGGCGGCTGGTGTCCGGAGATATTGGCGGAAGATACCGCCATTGGGCCCACCTCGCGTAAGAGCTCGATGGCGATGGGGTGCAAAGGCATGCGCAGCATGACCGTCCCGCGTGTATCGCCCAAGTTCCACGGCAAAGAAGGCGCCTGCGGAACCACGATGGATAGTCCGCCGGGCCAAAATGCCTCGACCAAAGTACGCGCTGTATCGGTGTAGTTGGCCACCAGCCCGCGAATGGTATCCCAGGACCCGATAAGAACCGGCACGGGCATATCCGGGCCACGGTGCTTGGTGGCTAGAAGGTTGGCCACCGCCGCGTTATTGAAGGCATCGCAGCCCAAACCATAAAGCGTATCGGTGGGCATGACAACCAAGCGACCGGACTGGGCGGCCTTGACAGCGAGAGAGATTCCCTCTTCTCGGCTGGCCTCATCGGAACAATCATAAATCTTGCCCTGCATTAAAATCCCTACATCAGCTTTCTGGAACGTGGACACATTCTTTTCGGTTTTCTCACCTTACCCCTGGGCGCGCACGGCCGTGACAAAGCGTGCCGTGCCGGTGAGATCTCTCAAGACCTCCACGGCACAAAATGCACCGTTTTCCCGCACCAAGGCCTGCACCTGTGCAGAGGTCTCATCATCGTGCTCAATGCCGAAACGTCCTCCCACTTTAAGCAGGCGGGCCGCGGTGTCGGCGATCCCGGGGATGACACTCATCCCATCCTCGCCCGCGAAAACGGCGAGTGCCGGGTCTTGGTAGACCTCTGGGTCTAGATCCATGCTCAAGGGCACATAGGGCGGGTTGCTCACTACTAGATCCACCTGCCCATCGATGCTTTCAAGCACCCGGGGATCCGTGGCATCGCCGTGAATGACCTCCACCCCGCTGCCGTGGGTGTTGGTGGTGGTGTATGCCAAGGCGTCGTCGTCAAGCTCGACGGCGAGCACCCGCGCATCTGGGCGCAGGTGGGAAACATAGAGCGCCAGCGCGCCCGAACCTGTGCACAGATCGACAACGCGGGGGCTTTCCAGCCCCTGCAGCGAACGTACAGCCCAGTCCGCCAGAACTTCCGTTTCCGGGCGCGGGATGAAAACCCCGGGGCCCACGCGCAGCTCCAGCGGACCAAACCACGCCGCGCCGAGGATGTGTTGTAGCGGCTCCCGGGCGGCGCGGCGGGCAATCAACTGCTCGTAGGCGATGTCGAAGCCCGGCATGGCCTCCTCGTGCATCGGGATGTCCATGTGCCCGCAATGAATGAGATGGGACGCCAAGATCCGCGCGTCCCACTCGGGTGAGGCCACGCCGGCACGGCGAAGGCGCTCCGCCGCGAAGCGAAGCGCCTGTGCATAGGTAGTCACCGAGGACAGCCCTTAACCTTCGGACTCGAGCCGCTCGGCGCGCTCTTGGGCCTGCAAGGCATCAATGAGATCCTGCATGTCACCGTTGAGCACTGCATCCAAGTTATTGGCCTTGTAGCCGATACGGTGATCCGTGATGCGGTTTTCCGGCCAGTTATAGGTGCGGATACGCTCAGAGCGGTCCATCGTGCGCACCTGGGAAGCACGCTGCTCGCCGGCCTCAGCGTCGCGGGCCTCCCGCTCGAGCTGGTCCAGGCGCGCCTGCAGCACTTGCAAAGCACGGGCCTTGTTCTGGATCTGGGAGCGTTCCTTCTGACAGGTCACAACCAGCCCAGTAGGCAGGTGGGTGATGCGCACGGCAGAGTCAGTGGTGTTAACGCCTTGGCCGCCCTTTCCGGAGGAACGGTAGACATCAACGCGAATGTCTTTCTCGTCGATGTTGACGGACTCAACCTCATCAGGCTCCGGGTAGACCAAGACGCCCGCAGCGGAGGTCTGGATGCGGCCCTGCGACTCCGTGACCGGAACGCGCTGGACGCGATGTACCCCGCCCTCAAACTTGAATACCGACCAGGCTCCATCACGCGAGGGAGTCTTGGACTTGAAAGTGATGGTCATGTCCTTCACTCCGCCCAGGTCAGACTCGTTGAGGCCCAGCACCTCCCAGTTAAAGCCGGCTTTGTCGGCGTAACGCTCGTACATGCGCGCGAGGTCACCCGCGAAAAGGGCAGCCTCCTCGCCACCAGCGCCGGCCTTAATCTCCATGATGATGTCCTCGGAGTCCTGCTCGTCGCGCGGGGCGAGCAGGTCAGCCAGTTTTTCTTCCAACTCGACGACTAGCTTTTCAAGACGTTCGGCCTCAGCCTGAAAGTCATGGTCCTCATAGGCCATTTCCTTGGCATCCGCGAGATCCTCACGCGCCTGCACAAGCTCCCCGTTGAGTTTAACTATGGGACGCAGCTCAGCATAGCGCTTCGATAGCTTGCGGAAGGCAGCCTGATTACCGGCCACGTCCGGATCCGCCATCTGCATTTCGATGCCCTGATACTCGGAGACGATATCGTCCACCAGAGATACATGGTTATCCATTTAGGAGTACTCCTCCTCTTCCAAGCTGGCCACCATGGGAGCAGAGCTAGCGATCTGCATGAGGAACTCGCCGTTGGACTTCGTCTTCTTCAGCTGCTTGATTAACAGGTCAATAGCAGCATAGGAATCCAGCCCGGAGAGGATACGGCGCAGCTTAGTCATGATGCGCGCCTCCTCGGGAACGAGCAAGAGCTCGTCCTTGCGGGTGCCGGAGGGGTTGACGTCGACCGCAGGGAATACCCTGCGCTCGGAGATTCCACGGTCCAGCTTGAGCTCCGCGTTACCAGTGCCCTTGAACTCCTCGAAGATGACCGTGTCACCGGTGGAACCGGTCTCCACCATGGCGGTGGCGATAATGGTCAAAGAGCCGCCGTTTTCAATGTTGCGAGCGGCACCGAGGAAGCGCTTGGGCGGGTAGAGGGCGTTGGAGTCCACACCACCGGAAAGAATACGGCCCGAGGCAGGAGAAGAGTTGTTGTAGGCGCGACCCAGACGAGTAATAGAGTCCAAGAGCACTACGACATCCTTACCCTGCTCCACGAGGCGCTTTGCGCGCTCGATGGCGAGCTCCGCCACGGAGGTGTGCTCTGAAGGCGGACGGTCGAAGGTGGAGGCAATGACCTCACCCTTGACCGAGCGCTGCATATCCGTGACTTCTTCAGGACGCTCATCAACGAGCACCACCATGAGATAGCACTCAGGGTTGTTGACGGCGATCGCGTTCGCAATATTTTGCATGATCGTGGTCTTACCGGCCTTGGGCGGCGAGACGATCAGCGCACGCTGGCCCTTGCCAATCGGCATAACCAGATCGATGACGCGGGTGGTGAGGATCTTCGGGTCCGTCTCTAGGCGCAGGCGCTGATTGGGATAAAGCGGGGTGAGTTTAGAGAACTCGGGCCGGTTCTTCGCCGACTCCGGATCCAAGCCATTGACGGAGTCAACCTGGACGAGCTGGTTGTACTTGCGGCGATTGCGACCATTGCCATGGGTGTGGGTTGGTCCGGAGATCTTCACCTGACCGGTGATGGCATCACCCGAGCGCAGGCCCAGTCGGCGCACCAAGTTGCTATTGACAAAGACGTCTGAGCTACCAACGCGGTATCCGGTCGTGCGCAAGAAGGCTACGTTGTTGTCAACGACCTCTAAGATGCCGCCTACTGCCTGCAGCTCATCGCCCTCGCGGACCTGCAGATCGTTACCGCCCCCCTCATTTCCACCACGGCTACGGCGATTGCGGCGGTTACGCCGGTTGCGCCGGCCGCCATTGCCTTCGTCATCATCATTATTGTGGCGGTTGTTGTTATTGCTGTGGCGCGGATTCCGAGGACGGTCTGTATTCTCGCGGTTCTCGCGGCCTTCTCGGTTCTCGCGGCCCTCCCGGTTATCCCGGTTGTCCTTCTTGCTGTGCCCCGAGTTATCGGAGCCCTCTGCATTGGTGCTGGCCTTTTCTTCCTGAGAAGGGCGGCCCTCATCCTGCGCGGGATTGGACTCAGATTGTCCCGAGTGAGTATCGCGGTCTTGGCGGCGGGTCCGGTTGCGCCGTGCGCGGCGCGCCTGCGAGCGCGATTCAAAGCGCTGATCATCGTTGTCATCGCTGCGTTCTTGTTGCTTGCCTTTGCTCTCCGCCTCCTGGGGGGCTGCTTTCGGCGCCTCCTGCTGTGGTTGCGGAGCTTCCTTGACCGCAGCAGCGGCCTTGCGGGGAACCTGACCGGTAGTCAGCGCAGTAATGAGATCTCCCTTGCGAAGGCCAGAGGTACCGCGCAGGCCACGTTCATTGGCCAGCTTGCGTAGCTCCGGCAGCTTCAGGGACGCGAGATCCTGTGCCGCGGTCTTGTCCGTATCGCTCACGGATATCCTTTCGTCGCTTCCATATGGCGTTTGTGGCCTGCGTTTTCCCGACTCTGACGGGAAAAGTGGCAAGGCGAATAAGTACTCTGGAAGCCATTGTGTAATTGACAAACTCACCGCCACGAGCAGGTACGAAGGAACCCGTGGGCAGTAAGAAATAAAAGGCCTCTTCCCCGGTTTGCGTGGGGTGCCAGCGCTCCCGTGGCGGGGGAAGAAATCAATAGAGGCGACTGCGAGCATCCTTAACTTATCCAGAAAAGTGCCCGGCTAGGTGAGAAATTTAGCATTCTCCCACCAGTCTTGCGCCAGTATAGCGCATACTGTGCTTCTCACCTAGCGCAAGGCCGCTAAAGTAGGTCGCATGCTCTCCACGATGCAAGACATTCCTCTGTCCGTCGCCCGGATCCTCGATTATGGTTCCAGCGTGCACGGACAGACCAAGGTCACTACTTGGCACTCGCACTCCCCCGATTCGGACTTTGGCCCCGCCGAGGAGACTACCTTCGCCACCATCGGCGCTCGGGCGGCGGCTTTTGCCCACGTCTTGCACGACGAGCTCGGCGTCACCGGGGACGAGCGCGTGGGAACCTTCATGTGGAATTGCGCCGAGCACCTTGAGGTCATGTTTGCTGCTTCCTGCAAGGGCGCCGTTTTCACCCCGATCAATAAGCAGCTGATGAATGATCAGATTCGGCACATCATCAACCACGCGGAAATCAAGGTCATTGTCGCGGACTTTCGCCTAGGAGACCAATTGGCCAAGGTTCTCAGTGGAACCAACTGCGTGAAATCCGTGGTCTTTATCGGCACCGCGAGCCCCGCCCGCTACGCCACGTCCTTTCCGCGGGGCGTCAAAGTCTATTCCTATGAGAAGCTGCTCGACGGTCGGCCCACCGTCTATCACTGGCCCACGCTGCCAGAAAACACCGCGGCGGCTCTGTGCTACTCCACCGGCACCACTGGCGCGCCGAAGGGTGTCTTGTACTCCCATCGCTCCATCTACCTCGAGGCAATGCAACTGCGCGCCTCGGATTCTCTGTGCGTAACCCACGGAGAGACCTTCCTGTGCTGCATCCCCATCTATCACGTGTTGAGTTGGGGCGTCCCCTTCGCCGCATTCATGACCGGTACGCCACTGGTACTGCCCGATTCCGACGTTTCGCCTAAGACCCTCGCCACCATTATCGCGGCTACCTCGCCGCGAGTGGCCCACGGAGTCCCCACTATCTGGATTCAGCTCTTCGTGCATTACCTCAAGCATCACCCAGAGCGGATGACCCTGCGTGAGATCTATGCGGGCGGATCCCCCGTTCCCCCGCAGCTCATCAAGATGTGGGAGGAACGCTATGGCGTGGACATCGTGCATGTCTGGGGCATGGTAGAGACCTCGACAGTGGGCACCGTGGCACGCCCCCCACAGGGTGCGTCCGGAGATACTCGCTGGGCTTATCGCATCTCGCAGGGCCGCTTTCCCGCCTCGCTCCAATACCGCGTGGTCAACGACGGGCAGGTGGTCTCCAAGACAGACCGCAATGCCGGCGAAATTCAGGTGCGAGGCAACCTCGTTACCGGCTCCTACTTTCACTCGGTCACCGCGGTCAATGGCGGTTCCGCCAGTGAGTTCCGCGGTAAGGCCGTGGAGACTGCAGACACGAAGTTCACCGCCGATGGCTGGCTGCGCACTGGCGACGTCGGCTCGGTCACCGAGGATGGCTTCCTGACCGTGGAGGACCGTGCCCGCGACGTGATTCGTTCCGGTGGCGAGTGGATCTACTCGGTCCAGCTAGAAAACATGATTATGGCCAATCCCCTCGTCGTCGAAGCCGCAGTCATTGGCTACCCAGATAAGCAGTGGGTCGAACGCCCCTTGGCGGTGACGGTCCTAGGAGGGAAGGTCTCACCCACCATCGAGACGGCGGAACGCATCCGGGAGAGTATGCGCAAAGAGCTGCCCTCGTGGATGCTCCCGGAATACTGGACTTTTGTGAAGTCCATCGACAAAACGTCGGTGGGCAAGTTCGATAAGAAAGATCTGCGATCGCACTTGGCCGAAGGCGAGTACAACATCATTCGGCTCAAAGGGCCGGGTGAGGCCCAACGCCTCGACGGGGACGTCATTCCGAGAAAGGAAGACTAATTAAGCCTGGGCCACGCCGACTTCGAAAGTCATGCCTCGCATCTTGTGGCCCGCAATGGTGCAATAACCGGCGATGGGTTTAGTCACGGTTCCCACGTTGAGCTTCGCGCTCTTGCCTGGCTCAATGCGGCCCGTCTCCACGTCCCCGACTTTCAGGTCATGGGCTTGGTCGTCCCCGTTGTGTAGGTCGATAACGAGGTACTTCCCAGCGGGCACCTCCACGGAGTCCGGGATAAAGTGCATGCCTTCGACGTCCACGTCCACGGCAAAGATCTGATCCGCCGGAGTGGGTGCCCTGCGCTCATGGAGCAGATTGACCCCTGCAACACCCAGCACGGCAAGCAGAGCCAAAACTACGAATGTGGCGGTAGAAGTCCTATTTGTGCGCACGACCTTAGGCCTGCGTGACGTCTACAAAAACGGGGCCAGCTACTTCAAGCTCAAGGACACGCAGGCCTGCGGCGCGAGCCTCATCGAGGATTGACTCATCAACGGGTTCTGTGTGCAAGACCATCGCGGTGGGGCCCGCGCCAGAGAGATATGCAGCATATCCGCGGTTGCGCAGACGATTGACCCACTCCGAAGTAATCGGCAGCACGTCAGCGCGGTAGGGCTGGTGCAGCCTGTCCCTAGTTCCCTCCCACAGCAGCTCCGGGTGATTTTGTAGCGCCGCGACCTGGACCGCGGCACGGGAGACGTTGAATGCCGCATCCGAGTGGGTCACGTGCGAGGGCAGCACGCGGCGCACCGCCTGGGTCGAGGCATGGAAGTCCGGCACCAACGCTGTGGCGCGGATATCTTCGTGCACCTGCAGCCCAACCGCCTTGTACTCGGGCAAGGAGCGCCCATCAACGGGGACAGTAGTCCATGAGACCACGGCATTGCCCAACACAGATGCGGCGGCATTGTCGGGGTGCCCCTCAAAGGCCGAAGAAAGCTGCACGAGCTGGGCCGGCGTCAGCGGAGAACCCGCCAGGCCGTTTCCGGCGGCTACCCCAGCCACCGCCGCCGAGGCGGAGGAGCCAAGTCCGCGCGATTGCGGGATGTTGTTATTGCACACCACTCGCAGGCCAGGCACGGTTGCGTCCGCTGCTGCTAGTGCCGAGCGAATGGCCTTGACCACCAGGTGGGAGCCATCGCGCGGCAACTCATCGGCACCTTCACCGAAAATCTCCACCTCGAGACCAGACTTGGTCACCTCGACCTCGACGGTGTCATAAAGCGTCAGCGCTATGCCGAGCGTGTCATAGCCGGGGCCCAAGTTGGCTGAGGAGGCGGGGACGGTAACGATGGCCTTGGTGCCAACTTCTACTTCGATGCTCATGGTTTAGATCCTAGACCTGCGGTTTAACTATGGAGACGAATGACGGAATGGACGGCCTTGACCTCGTCCAGATCGCCGAGCTTGGCGACGATCTCTTCCAACGCCGCCTCACGCGCCGAATGGGTGACCACGATGAGACGGGCGGTACCGTTGCCATTTTCCTGGCGCACGGTACGCAAAGAGACACCTCGCTGGGCAAAAACCTCGGAGATGGCTGCCAGCACACCGGCGCGGTCCGCGACCTCCATGTCGATGTGGTAGCAGGTAAGTACCTCGCCGAAATCTGCGATGGGCAGGTGCGCGTAGGTGTTTTCTCCCGGGGCGCGGCCACCGTGCACGATGTTGCGGGAGGCGCCCACGACGTCACCCAACACTGCCGATGCCGTGGGGTTACCGCCGGCACCATTGCCATAGAACATGAGGGATCCGGCAGCCTCTGCCTCGACGAAGATGGCGTTGTAGGACTTGCTCACTGAGGCAAGCGGGTGATCCTTGGGAACGAGCGTGGGGTGCACGCGCGCGTTGACGGATTTCTTCCCGGATTCATCGATCAAGACCTCACAGATGGCCAAGAGCTTGATGGAATAGCCGGCCTTGTTCGCAGCCTTGATGTCATCCGCGGTGATCTGGGAGATGCCTTCGCAATGGACATCATCAAAAGTGACTCGGGTGTAGAAGCCAAGCGACGCCAGGATCGCGGCCTTGGAGGCTGCGTCATGGCCTTCGACGTCTGCGGTGGGATCTGCCTCTGCATAGCCTAGGCGCGTGGCCTCGGCGAGTGCGTCCTCGTAGGAGGCGCCCGTGGTTTCCATGGCGTCGAGGATGAAGTTAGTGGTGCCGTTGACGATGCCAGAGATGCGGCGGATTTGATCGCCGGCCAGGGAGCGGCGCAGCATGCCGACGACGGGAATGGCCGCGGCAACCGCAGCCTCAAAGTAGAGATCCACTCCGGCACGATCTGCCGACTCAGCGAGCTCGTCCGCATGCGCAGCTACGAGCGCCTTGTTGGCCGTAACCACGGACTTACCAGCATTGAGCGCGGTCAGCAGGAGGTGGCGTGGGTAATCAATGCCGCCGATGACCTCGACCACGAGGTCAATATCATCGCGCCTGACCAGGGCCTCGGCATCATCGGTCAACAGCTCCGCAGGAACGCCCGGGCGGAGTTTGTTCTTGTTATGTACCGCGACGCCGCGAACCTCCGCAGGACCACCGATGCGGTGAGCAAAGGCATCGGCGTTCTCGTTGAGCAGGCGGAATACCTCCGCGCCCACGGTGCCGAAGCCCAAGAGCGCAATTCCTACTGCTTCGCCGGGGCCCTTGCCGCTGCGGATACTGGTCTGAGGAGCTGTGGACATTTCCGTTCCCATCGTTCGACTGCTAGTACTCTTCGATTGCTTTTTCTGTCTTGCTATCTAGTTTTATCCTGTGCCCTGGGGAATGAGCTACTCGCCACTATACAGAACGAGCTGTCTACTCACCCACCCGGCTGTTGCTACTCCACCTCAAGCGAGAGGAGATCCTCAATGGTCTCCCTCCGCAACATGGGCTGAGTCACGCCCGCGCGCACGGCGACCACCGCTGGACGCACTGCACCGTTATATCGCGAAGACATCATGTATTGATACGCGCCTGTCGCAGCGAATGCCACGAGGTCACCCGGAACGATATCGGCGGGAAGCTGTGGCTCATCGAGGAGAATATCCCCCGACTCACAATGAAAGCCCACCACACGTGAGTCCACGAGCGAGCCCTCGGTCTCGCGATTGACCACGCGCATATCGTATTCGCTGCCATAGAGAGCCGGGCGAATATTATCCGACATACCTCCATCGACCGCGAGGTAGCGGCGCACAGGAAGCTCCGCCTTACCTGTCTCAACGTCCTTGACCGTACCTACTCGGTAAACCGTGACTGCGGAACCGGCCACCAAGGAACGCCCTGGTTCGACGAGGAGGAAGGGCGCCGGAATGCTCAGCTTGCGGGCCATATCATCGACCGCTCCGAGCATGTCTTGGGCGACGCCTTCAATATCGAGCGCTTCCTCATAAGGCATATAAGGAATGCCGAAGCCTCCGCCGAGATCAAGCTCCGGAAGATTGACACCCAGCTCGGTATGGATCTGCGCATAAAGGCCCAAGATGCGCTCAGCAGCGAGCTTGAATCCCTCAGCATTGAATACCTGGGAACCGACGTGACAGTGCAGCCCCACTAGCTGGAGGTACTCCGCACCGAGGCAATGCTTAGCGGCGTTAAAGGCCGCGCCGGTGGCCAACGAGATTCCAAACTTCTGGTCCTCATGCGCGGTAGCGATGAACTCGTGGGTATGAGCGTCAACCCCAGGCTTGACGCGGATCATCACGGGCTGGACTCGCCCGGCCTCGCCAGCGATGCGGTTGAGGTTCTCCAGTTCAGACTCGTTGTCCAAAACCACGTGGGCTACGCCCTGCTCGACACAAAGCCGCAGATAGTCCTCGCCCTTGTTATTGCCGTGGGCAGTGATGCGCTGCGGCGGAAACTCCGCGGCTAGGGCGATGCGAAGTTCGTTTATTGAGGCGACGTCGAGAAAAAGCCCTTCCTCGTTGACCCATTGCACGACCTTCTTGGATATGAAGGCCTTAGAAGCGTAGTGAACATGCTCGGGGCCCCCGAAAGCATCGGCCATGTCGTGACACCGCGAACGGAAATCATCTTCATCGAAAACATAGAGTGGCGTGCCAAACTCCTCCGCCAGCTCTGGGAGCGGAACGCCGGCGATGGTGACTACGCCGTCCTCCTCGCGTTTGGCGTTGCGCGGCCAGACGTGGGCGGGCAAATCATTAAAATCGGTGCTCATCTACATTCTCTCCGGTGCAGAAACGCCGACGAGGCACAGTGAGTTGGCAAGGACTTGGCGCGTGGCCTGCGCGAGTGCGAGGCGCGCAGAGTGGATGGGCTCCGCCGACTCCCCGGCCTTGGGCAGTATCTGGCACTGGTCATAGAAGCGGTGGAACACTGCCGCGAGATTCTCCGCGTAGCGTGCCACTCGGTGGGGCTCACGCAAGGTCGCGGCCTGTGCGACGACACCGGGGAACTCTCCCAGTGTACGGATGAGATCGCCTTCCAGCTCATTGTTCAGCAGGGAGAGATCTGCACCCTCGGCCGAGACACCGATCTCAGCAGCCTTGCGGAGAATTGAGCATAGCCGGGCATGTCCGTACTGCACGTAAAAGACGGGATTGTCCGCCGACTGTGACGCCCACAGGCTCAAATCGATGTCAATGGTCTGGTCTACCGAGGAACGAACCAGGGAATAGCGCGAAGCATCGACACCAATAGCAGTAACGAGGTCTTCAATGGTGATGACCGTTCCCGCGCGCTTGGACATCTTGACGGGCTTACCCTCGCGCAAGAGGTTGACCATCTGGCCAATGAGCACCTCGACGGCATCCGCGTCATAGCCAAGAGCGGCCGCGGCAGCCTTCAGACGGGGAACGTAGCCGTGGTGATCAGCGCCGAGCATATAGATATTGAGATCGTGGCCGCGCTCGAACTTGTCTGCCACGTAGGCAATATCGCCGGCGATATATGCGGCATTTCCATCAGACTTGATGACAACGCGGTCCTTGGAGTCACCATAATCGGTGGACTTGAGCCACCAGGCATTATCGGCTTCGTAAAGCTCGCCCTTTGCCTTGAGTTCGTCGAGCGCCTTGGTCACGGCGCCGGACTCAAACAAGGAGTTCTCGTGGAAGTAAACATCGAAGTCGACGCCGAACTCGTGCAGCGACTGCTTGATCGCCGCAAACATCATGTCCACACCTGCGGAACGGAAAGCCTCTTGGACCTGCTCCGGGCTGCCCTCCAAGGCGGTGGGGTTGTGCTCCAGCACCGCCTGCGCGATGTCTTGAATATATGCTCCGCCGTAGCCGTCCTCAGGGGTGGGCTCGCCCTTGGCTGCGGCGACCAACGAGCGAGCAAAACGGTCGATCTGCCCGCCGTGGTCGTTGAAATAGTACTCACGAGTGACTGCAGCACCGGAGGCCTCTAGCACTCTTCCGAGGGAATCACCCACAGCTGCCCAGCGGGTACCACCCAGGTGGATCGGCCCCGTGGGATTAGCGGAGACAAACTCCAAGTTGATGCGCTTTCCAGCGTAGGCATCATTATCGCCATAGGAATCACCAGCGGCAAGGATCTGCGAGACAATTGCGCCCTGCGCGGCTGCAGCGAGACGAATATTAAGGAATCCCGGGCCAGCAATCTCTGCGGAGGCAATGGCGTCATTGTCTGCCAAAGCCTGTGCCAACCAACCAGCCAATTCGCGAGGATTGATACCCGCCTTCTTAGCCACCTGCAAGGCAACGTTGGTGGCGTAATCGCCGTGATCGGGATTGCGCGGGCGCTCTACCGTTACGGTTGCAGGGAGTACGGAGGTGTCAAGGGCGTGCTCCTCAAGTACCGCAACGGCGGCATCCCGAACGAGCGCAGAGAGATCTACTGGATTCATATCGAAAGAGTTTAACGCCCCCACTCCCGTGTAGCACTATCAGGTTAAAAGGTACACGCGACAAATAATTCGACAATACTAATGTTGCGGAATACCCGCAGCTGGGCGCGGGAATCGCCGTTAGACCTCTGTGATCTTTCGTTGTAGGATTTGTGGCATACCCCATACTATTTTTCCCAGATCGGCGTGAGCACAGTTGCCACATGCGCCGCTGGATAAAGCAAGGAGCGCAAGCATGCGAATAGCATTGTTTTCTACGTGCATCGGTGATGCCATGTTCCCGGATGCGCAGAAAGCTACCGCACTGATCCTGTCTCGTCTCGGCCACGAGGTGGTCTTCCCAGAAGAACAGACCTGCTGCGGGCAGATGCACGTCAACACCGGCTACCAGAAAGAAACGCTCGGCATGATCCGCACTTATGCCGACGCTTTCGCTGATCCTTCAATCGATTATGTGGTCTCGGCGTCTGGTTCCTGTGTTGGAGCCGTGCGCGAGCGCCACACCCGCATTGCGGAGCGCTTCGGTACCGCTGCTGATGTAGACGGCGCCCACAAGGCCGCCGATAAGACTCTCGATCTTCCCGAGTTCCTCGTAGACATTGAGCAGCGCACCAACTTGGGCGCCTTCTTCCCCCACCGCGTGACCTATCATTCCTCTTGCCACGGCCTGCGCTTCCTCAAGCTCGGTGACCGCCCCTACCAGCTGCTGCGTGAGGTCGAAGGCATCGAACTCGTGCCCTTGGAAAACTTCGAGGAATGCTGCGGATTCGGCGGGACCTTCGCCCTGAAGAACGCTGAGGTTTCTCAGGCAATGGTTACTGACAAGACGCGCCACGTCAAAGACACCGGAGCCGAGTACGTCACCGGCGGTGACTCCTCCTGCCTCATGAATATTGGCGGCGCGCTTTCCCGTCAACGCAGCGGAATTCGCGCGCTGCACATGGCCGAAATCTTGGCCTCCACCAAGGAACATCCGTGGACCCCTGAGACCGCGGCCTACTCTAAGGAGAAGATGCTCTAATGACTAGCTTCCTCGATACCACTCCACCGCGCGCACCAGAGAACTACGGCAATCTGCGCGGAGACAAGTCCTTCGTCCCAGCTGCTCATGAGGGACTCAACAACGCCACCCAGCGTCGCAACCTCCTCCACGCCACCACGACCATCCGCAACAAGCGCGCCCACGCCGTTAAGGAGGCACCCGATTGGGAGCAGCTGCGCAACGCAGGTTCCGCACTCAAGGAAGATGTCGCCGCTCGCATGCCGGAACTGCTCGCACAGTTCGAGGAGCAGGTAACCAAGCGTGGCGGGATCGTCCACTGGGCGCGTGACGCCAAGGAAGCCAATAAGATCGTCGAGGATCTCATCCGAGAGACCGGCGAGACCGAGGTCGTTAAGGTCAAGTCCATGGCCACCCAGGAAATCGGCCTCAACGAGCACCTCGAAGAGGTAGGCATCCATGCTCGTGAAACCGACCTCGCTGAGCTCATCGTTCAGCTTGGTAACGATAAGCCCTCTCACATCTTGGTGCCTGCTATTCACCGTAACCGCGCCGAGATCCGGGACATCTTCGTCAAAGAGATGCCGAATACCGATGACACCCTCGAAGCCGAGCCCGCAGTACTCGCAGAGGCCTCCCGCTCCTTCCTGCGCGAACAGTTTATGAAGGCAAAGGTTGCCATCTCGGGCGCTAACTTCGGCGTGGCCGAGACCGGCACCATCAACGTCGTGGAGTCTGAGGGCAACGGACGCATGTGCGTGACCCTGCCGGAAACCCTCATCACTGTAATGGGCATCGAAAAGCTCGTGCCCAAGTTCCAGGATCTCGAGGTTTTCTTGCAGCTGCTGCCGCGTTCTTCCACCGCGGAGCGCATGAACCCTTATACCTCGATGTGGTCCGGTGTCACTGAGGGTGATGGTCCGCAGAACTTCCACCTGATCCTGCTCGACAATGGTCGTACCGCGGCGCTCTCGAGCCCCGTGGGCAGCCAGGCGTTGAAGTGCATCCGGTGTTCTGCCTGCCTTAACGTGTGCCCTGTTTACGAGCGCGCCGGTGGCCACGCCTATGGATCGGTCTACCCCGGCCCCATCGGCATCTCCCTGACGCCGCAGCTGACCGGAATGAAGGATCACCACGATCCTTCCGCCAGCTTGCCTTATGCGTGCTCCCTCTGTGGGCGCTGTGATGAGGTCTGCCCAGTGAAGATCCCCCTCAGTGACGTGATTCTGGAGAACCGCTATCAAAAGGTCACCCACGCCACCCCGCCGGTAGAGTCGAAGCTCTTCCGCATGGTCGAGGCAGTGTGGGCACACCCGAAGGTGTGGAACCAAGCCACCCGCATGGTCGCTCTTGCCCGCGTCATGGGCGGCCGTAACGGCATCATCGACCGGCTTCCGCTGTTCATGTCCGGCTGGTCTGAAGGCCGCGATACCGCCGTACCGCCGAAGAAATCATTCCGCCAGTGGTTCGAGAGCAACGAAGCAAAGAACCTGCTCAACCAGGCCCGAGAGGAAGGCATCAAGTGAACGCCAAAGAAGAAATTCTGAGCCGCATCCGCAGCGCTCAAAAGTCCGCGGGTCTGCCAGATCACGTTGTCGCCCCCCGCGAGTACCAGCGCGAGGGCACTCTCAATGCCGCCGAGTTGCTCGACATGTTTGTGGAGAGGCTCGAGGATTACAAGGCCGAGGTCGAACTCACCAGCGTGGCGGAGCTTCCCTCTACGCTGAACCGTATTCTCGAGGAAAAGGACTGCAAGGACATCCGCTACGCGGAAGGTCTCGATGACTCTATCTTCGTGAACTTTGAGGGTTCTGCTACCCCCGATGATCCGGATTCCGATCCTCGCCTGCTCGATTCGGTCGACGCCGTGGTCACCGAGTCCGTGGTCTCCTCCGCACAAACCGGAACTATCGTTTTGGAATCCGGCCCTCGCTGCGGGCGCCGCGCGCTTACCTTGGTACCCGATCGCCACATCTGCATCGTGCACCGCGATTCGGTGGTCTACGGAATCCCCGAGGTAGTCTCTCGCATGGATCCTCAGCGTCCCGCCACGTGGATTTCTGGCCCCTCAGCCACCTCTGACATCGAGCTATCTCGTGTCGAGGGCGTCCACGGACCGCGTAACCTCATCGTCGTTATCGTGGACTAACACGCTATTGGTCTATATAGTCTAGTTAAACACCTCTAACTACAGGAGCTAGACTTGTGACTCTCTCTGCGCTTAAGCCCACAGTTTCCAAAGGCTGGGCGCTTGCTTTGACCGCTGCGCTTGCCTGCGGCCTCGGTGTAGCTCCGGCTAATGCTGCTCCAGCAATTTCTTGGGAGCAGTGCCCTCCAGAGGTCAACAACGAGCGCGCCGAATGCGGCCGCATCGACGTTCCCACCTACTATTCGCAGCCCGACGCAGGTTCCATCAGCGTCGGGTTTGTCCGTCTGCGGGCAGAGAACCCAAGCGCACGTCTGGGATCCCTATTCACCAACCCGGGCGGTCCTGGTGGCAGCGCCTATAGCTGGGTGGGCAACACTAATGCAGCCCAGTGGCCCGCAGAAATCCTCCAGGAATGGGACATCATTGGTGTTCAGCCCCGTGGCTTGAAGGGCTCGACTCCCCTTAATTGCAGCAGCGATTCCGCGCAGGCGAGCAGCGTTGAGAGCTTTACCCAGATAGGTGGCGTCACACGTGACGCCTGCGAGGCCAATACCCCGGGTTATACCGACTCCCTCACTACGGAGAACACCGCACGTGACTGGGAGATGGTCCGCAGCGCACTCGGCGAGGATAAGATTTCCATCGCAGGATTGTCTTATGGCACTTTCCTGGGTTCTGCCTATGCCACTCTCTATCCCGAGCACACCGACAAGCTGCTCCTTGATTCGGGCATGGATCCAGGGCTGGCATGGAATGGAATCTACGCTTCTCAGCAAGCCGGATACGAGAACGCCTTGCACGATTTCTTCGGTTTCATAGCAAGGAACGATGCCACCTATCACCTCGGGAGCACCCCGCTTCAAGCCTATGAGCGGTGGTCCCAAAAGGTAGCCGCCGAGGCTGGCGCTCGCCCCACTGTCCTGCCTCCGAATGCACAGATCGGTGACTTACCGCCGGGGCTGGAGTTTAGCGGGCAACCAGGTGCCAACATCATGACCGCGACTGGGCCCTTGCGCGTGCAGGCGGAAAACCTGCGGGACATGGCCGCCAAGCCAGGGTCCATGCAAGCTGCCTCCCCCACCCTCGCCATGACTCGCGAGGCGGCTCCCCGCCCTGAGGTTTGGGATACGCTGGCCAAGCATATCGCCGGTATCGAGCCCATCGAGGTTCCTGCGGGCTCCACATCTGAGGAAGAACTAAAGGCCGCCAACGAAGCTGCTGTAGAGGCCATGACGATGCAAAATGTCCTCGTCTGCAACGAGAATCAGGTCGCGGCGAATCCCACCCTGCTGCCCTCCTTCATCTGGAGCAACTACGCCACCGGGGATCCCTTCACTGCGGTCAATTCGCTCTATGCCTCGGGCGCGGCGTGCTCTGGGCGAACTGCCATTGCCGCACCTATAAATGTCAGCGGAAGCGGCTTAGCCGTCCGCCCGCTACAGATTCAAGGCACGGGTGACCCGCAGACGCCTTATCAGTTCCACACCGGACTCTCACAGCGGATGAACTCCCGCGTCATCACAGTGCACGGACCAGGACATGGGCACTTTGCCCTAGGAAACCGTGGAGTCGATGAGGCCGCCATCAAGTACCTGCGGACCGGCGAGGCAGACGTCAGCGACCTCCCCGGACTCGATTTAGTAGCAACGAGCCCCATAGGATAGAATCACAGCGTTGAAACATTTAAGGTTTCCACACTGTCTCTGTAGCTCAGCGGATTAGAGCATCGGTTTCCGGTACCGAAGGTCGCAGGTTCGATCCCTGTCAGGGACACATTTTTCTCAGCCCGTGCAAACGGAGAAATCCGGCAGTTACTGTTTCTTAAAACGGTTTCTGCCGGATTTTTGCATTTCGGTACTCCGAGCCCACAACGCACGCAGCAGGCCCCAAGAAGCTTGTTTTGCACCTTGGGGCCTGCTGTCGGCTTCTTAGCTTACTGGCGCTAGCTCTTGGTCGTGACGGAGTGCTGGTAAACAACGTCCTTGGTGATGTCCAAGGTGCCGTGCTCGACGTAGTACATGCCGAACAACATTAGGGAAAGCAGGACGACGGCGATGATCATATTCGGAATCCAAGCGACGAAGACGGAAACCCAACCGTCAGACTTGTCGCGTGCCTGTGCCTCACGAAGCTCTTGAGCCAAATACTCGTTCATCAATCAAAGTCCTTTCAATCCGCCATGCCATCTCATGGCAATCACTACGTGCTTACCTTAGCAGCCCAACCGTACTGGGCGTACTCCTCCACCTTTTGGTTCCCCACCCTTTATGGGGTCACAGCCCTGGGTCGACATCCTCAAGCAAGGCAGCAACGAATGCCTCCCTGTCATCAAACATCGCCTCAATGGCCTCATCGGGGCCAGTAATCCACAGATCCGTGTCCTCGTCGAAGGTAATGGCATCCTCCGGGGAGTTGGCTAGGGCCTCCTCCATGGCGTCCATGTTGGGATCCTCCGGGTTCCCGATGCGGGAGGAAAGCTCCGTGAGGGCGGTTATTCCATACTCGCGGTATTGCCGGTGGGGATGCTCGAAGAGCTCTTGTCCCATCATCTTCTCATTCCTCTCACAATCTTGTCACTACACTTCTAGGGTTGGCGCGGGAGCCGCTCGTCGGGAACGAAGCCTTTGTAGCCTGGCAAGTTATCAACGTCCATAACACCTTGGAAGAAGCGCAGAAGTGAGGGCACGTCATCTTCTTGCAGGTGGTCAAATACTAAACGCCGCACGGATTCAACGTGTTCCGGTGCGGCGCGACGCAGGCGGGCCATGCCTTCTTCGGTGATAGTTACTACCACACCACGGGCATCACCCAAACTTTTATTCTTTGACACCAGACCGCGGCGCTCCATGCGCGTGACCTGGTGCGAGGTACGCGAGCGATCCCAGTCTAGGGAGGAGCATAATT
This sequence comes from Corynebacterium flavescens, assembly GCF_008693105.1. GTDB lineage: Bacteria > Actinomycetota > Actinomycetes > Mycobacteriales > Mycobacteriaceae > Corynebacterium > Corynebacterium flavescens. The sequence goes on along the minus strand of NZ_VXKK01000026.1, from coordinate 128,823 downwards.
CGCGCAAGCGCATCTGATTGTCTTTAGCCTCGCTCAAGGAAACCAGGACGGAGAACTCGGAGGCGGATACCTCGCCGCCAGCCATGAGTGTTTCTTCCATGCCGCGGTTGATTTTCCTAATAGCCGCGAGCAGCAGGCGCCATAGTTCTTGCTCGCTATCGTTGAGCCACCGGATTTCTGTAGTCATGTCAACAACATTACACCTGAAACTAGGCAAAATATAGCAGGTTTCCCCAGACTTTAACCCCGCAAGTCTGAAAATCTATATTCTTTGCGTCCGGGCACCCGCGAATAGCGCTCTGGAACGCACGTCAGCACTAAAACTTGGGCGTACTGTCCCACGCTGCTAAAAAGGGTGGACATCAGCTGCAGCCGATGCACATCGGTCGAGCCCAGCGCATCATCAACGATGACGGGGACCCCATCGGCATCAACCAGTTTTGCAATGGCGAAGCGAGTGAGAATTGCCAATTGCTCCCTGGCGCCACCAGAAAGACTCTCAACGGGAACGGTCTGATTCTCCCGGGTACGTGCCTGGATCTGGAGCTCCTCATTGAGTTCAAAGCTCACGCCTTTCCCGAATACCGTGCGCGCAAACTCGGAGAGTTGTTGCGTAAAGGGCTGCGCATAGCGCTCACGCGCGGCGTCACGGTGCTTGAGCAAAAGCTCATGCAAGTATCGCACCGCCTTCGCCCTGCGCTCGATGGCCGCGTGCGCCTCGCGGGCGTTATCCAGCTGGGCAGTAGCCTGCGCGGCTTCCTCCGCCGCACCCGTTTGCACCTGAATGTGACTACTGAGCTCACTTAGATCCAATTCAGCTGCCCGCACCGAATCCTCTAGGCCCTGCATCCGGGATTGCGCCCCCTCGACAAGGGCACGCGCCGTATCCAGATCCACTTCCTGCATCTGCGCAAGCTCTGCTGTTCTCTTTTCGAGGACGCCCTCGGCTTGCAGCACGGACGCCCTAACATCCGTATCTGCCGTTGCCTCACGCGCGGTCTCCAACTTCGCTCGGGCGCGCTCAACCTCGCCCCGAGCCGTGTCATGCAGCGTCTCCCACCGGATGACCTCCTGCACGGTGGCGGAATCACGATAAGGAGCCAACGCTTTCTCCTTGGCTTCCACGAGTTCGCGAGCCGCCTCCTCTTCCTCCTCTGCCGTGCGCAGATCGATGTCCTCGGCAGGTAGCTCCGCGACCTCCTCCGCAAGCTGGCGGTGGCGCTCTTTAAGCTCCGCTAGCTCGTCTTCCCCCAGCTCCAATTGCCACTCACGTTCCGCGCGACCAAGTTCCTCGCGCAGTGCGCGGTAGTCCTCGCGCAGAGCCTCTGCCTCTTCCACGGTGTCGCAGCCGATTAAGTCTTGGGCTTCTTTCAACCGCAGCCCGGCGCGCGCAACGGCTGCGCCCGAATCCTCTTGCGATCCGGCCCCCGCCTCAAAGATGGCGGTCACCGCTCCAATCTCGAGGCGGGTTCCCTCCGCAAGCTTGACGACGGTCTCTTCCCCCACCGCCAGCGTATCCTCATCCACGCGCACTTCGGTCACGGGCGCAGCGCTCAAAAGCAGCTTCGGTGCGGTAGCCGTATGCACGCGCTGCGCCACCGCCACTTCCTGCGCCGCTGAGCGCAGCTCTTTGATGTCTGCTTCCTTGATGTCCCGTGCCGCGCGGAGCGCCTCGCGCGCTCGCTTTAGAGATGTATCAAGTTCCTCGAGTTTGGCGATACGTGCTTCGAGGTCACTGCACTCCTGCTTGGCCTGGAGCCGGCGCGCCAGCTTGAGTTGTTCGCGAGCAGCACTCCACGCCGCCTGCGCCGACTCTAGTTGCTCCTCTAGTTCTGCCTTTGCCACGGCTTCTGAGGAAGCTTTTTCTCGCGCGGCGTCGAGCTCTTTAGCCGTTCTTTGAAGGTCTTTTACTGCCGCTTCTACACCAGCTTTAAGCTCGCCGCGTTGCACTTCCAGGAGCTTTAGGCGCTCGACCTCGGCCGCGGCGAGATGAACACGTTCCTGCTGCGCGGCGGCTTTCTCTGCAGCCTGCTGTGCCTTTTCTAGGGCTACGCCCGCCTCAGCGCGTTCTTGCTTTGCCAAAGGCAGGCTGCCTTCTGCAGCCTTCTTGTCCTCGAGGATCTTTTCATAGCTCTCTACTACCCCCTCGAGTGAAGCGAGTTTCTCCTGCGCAGCTTCGGCCTTCTCCTCGGCGCGCGCGAGGGTATCAATCGCCTCTTTATAGGCATGAGCTGGACGCGCTTGCCTGGCGCTAAAGTACTTGAGAAACTCCGCTTCGACCTTCGTCATCAGCTCGGAGTCCTCGGCGTTTACAACTTCCTCGGCCACGCCGCTCGACTTCTCTAGCGCAGTGGTAACGGAGGGAATACCCACCGCGGAGATTCCCTCACCCAGATCGTCTTGACGGAGAAAGAGCGCCTGCAGCAGCGCCCTGTCTAGGTGTGCACCTAGGATGCGCTCGAGTTCGTCATCTGCCTGTCCTCCCGTGAACTGCGCCGGGTGCGTCCCAAGCACCTGCAATTCGGAGGCTTTCTTACGCAACCAGCGTTTAGTGATGCGAAAGTGCACGGGACCAACCGTGGCCTCGAGCGTAATCTGTGGCGCAACATCCTTGCCCACGGGCTGCAAAGCCTGGATCTTGCGGGAACGGCCCCCATGCTTTTCGTTCAACACCACATCTATGGCCTCAGCGAGGGTGGACTTTCCCACCTCGTTATCGCCGTGAATAACCACCACGCCGGTCTCCGGCAGGCCGCTTAATTCGAGGTGGTCAATTCCACGGACGTTATCAATGACCAGGGAGTGAATGCGCATCATCGTGACTTCTCCTCCGTAGCCGTCAGACGGAATAGCAAGTTTGCCGCATCCCGAGCCTCCGGCCTATCTAGTGCGCCCAGCAGTTCCTCCAGTGCCGTAGAGGCATAACCTCCCAGGCCCAGTGTGGCCAGCTCCTCTTCGCTGGGGGCAAGGTGCAGGTCCATAGTGCGCTGGCGCGGGCGCAATGAGGCAAAAAGCGCCTCATATTGCGCAAGGCCTAGCTCTAACTCGCGCTGTTCCTCAAGCCCCACGGTTCCGCGCAGGCCGTACTTGATGGCGGTGCGGATCTTATCCGGGTAGGCGTCGAGACGGGCCAAGAACCCACGGACGTCCTGCGCGGAGTTGATATCGACATCGAAAGCCTCAAAGGACCAGCGGCCTATACGCCGCTTATCCACCTCCACCGAATCTTCCCCGACCGTGACTACCAGGGCATTACCCGAATCTGCCTCGCCTTTGCCAGCCGGGAGCTGGAGAAAGTCAGTGGTTTCCGGGCTGCCGGAGAACCACACGCGCCCGGTTGTCCCCAGGCTCATGGTGGAATGAGTATCTCCCAGCGCCAGATAGTCGATGACTCCCTCGGAGAGCTTGGATTCCACGTAGGCCAGGTCAATAGCATCCGCGTTATCTTCTGCCGACCAAGACTCCACTTGCCCGTGGCCTACCGCTATGCGGATTCCCTCTGCCGGCTCTAGGGGCTCGAGTGCCTGGCGCACCAGATCCACATTGGCGTGCTTGGATAGATATGGCGCTCCAACCAGCTCAACTCCAGGGGCCACCTCAAAAGACTGCGAATCCGCGATGACGTGCACATTCTCCGCAGAGGCACGGTAGAACACCGAATCGGCGACCAAAGGATCATGGTTGCCCGGCAGCAGGTACACGGGCACCGGAAGGCGTTTGAACATCTCTTTGGCGCGCAACAAGGTGGCCTGGGAAAGCGAGTTATGCTCGAATACATCCCCCGCCACGAGGATGAACTGCGCCCCCGTCTCCTTGGCAAGGTCTCCCAGGCGTAGGACGGCGGCCTCTCGGTCGTCGCTGTAGCGAGCCTGAGCCGACTCCCCAAGAAAGCGCCGAGTCATCCCCAGCTGAAAGTCTGAGGTATGGATGAACGTCGTTGAAGTCATGCCATCCTTTCTAGTACTCGCCTCGGACATGGACGCCTAGTGGGTGAGATGGTGATAAAGATCCTCAACGTCGGACACTGCGCGCAGCAGGTCGATATTGGTGTGCGAAACCGCCCGCATCGCCTTGCGCAACAGCTCTGGATCGGAATCCTCCAGCGCAGGCGCAACCTTGGGACGCGGAAGATCGGGAAAAGCGCGGCCTTCCCAGAACAGGCTGCTGCGCTCTGCAGCATCGAGGCCGGCGTTGTCGTAGCTTTCCTTAGCCACGGATTCCGCTTGGTCTAGGACGGATTGCTCGAGCCTGCCCAAGTCAAGCCCGCGCAGCGACAAGGCCACTGCGGGATCCGCGTCGATGCGGACGGCCAGTTTATCCCCGACCGCAACCACGTGCTTGCACACGTATGAAGAATCGGGACAGGTGCAAGAAAACCTGAGTTCATCGGCGTCGGCTGCAAAGAGCAGATCGAGCACCTCAGGGCTAAATACTCCTTCACGCGCCTGCGCCAAGGAGTTTGGGGTACGGGCGAAGATCTCTGAGATCCGAGCGATATCGTCATTGGAGCGGAAAGGCAGTTGGATAAGCACGGCAAAGGGCTCGTTTTGGGAGCCTGCCACTCGGCCATGCACCGCGCCGTTGCGCACGTCTAGGCCTACGACGTGGCCTCCAGCCGCATACTGGCGCCCACGGGAAATGCGGCCGCTATCGGCGTTTTTATAGATAAACTGCGTTACCCGAGTAGCAGCGTCCGACAGCGCGGAAACGCGGTGCACCTGCTCAGGCGAGGAGACGCGTTTGCGCGCGCCGAAATTAGCGTAGATGACATTATCTTGCTCAGCGGCCACGATTAATCCGACTCCTTATAACTCATCAGCTGGGCCAGCTGCTCGGGATCCAGCTCCGTCAACCAGCCTTCGCCCTCCCCGACCACCGCGCCGGCCAGCTGGGTCTTGCCGTCGAGGATATCTTGAATGGATTCCTCCAGGGTTCCTGCGGTGATCATCTTATAGACCTGCACGTTGCGCTGCTGGCCGATGCGAAAAGCGCGGTCCGTGGCCTGGTTCTCCACCGCGGGATTCCACCATCTATCCATGTGAACCACGATATTGGCCGCGGTTAGGTTAAGACCTGTGCCTCCCGCCTTGAGCGAAAGGATCATCGCAGGCGGTCCATCGGGAGACTGGAAGTCCTCGACCATCTGGTCGCGCTTGTTCTTGGTCACCCCGCCATGTAAGAAAGGAATCTCGCGGCCCAGCTGCTGGGAAAGATAGGGCTGCAAGATGCTGCCAAACGCGCGGTACTGGGTAAAGATCAGCAACCTTTCGTTGCTCTCGACGGCGCCGTCCACGATCCGCATGAGCTCCTTGACCTTACCGGAGCGGTGCCTGCCTTTGATGGTCACCGCGGAGCCATCGCCCAGATAGTGCGCGGGATGGTTGCAGATTTGCTTGATGCGTGTGAGGGAGGCCAGCACCAGACCGCGGCGGGCTATGCCGTGTTTCTCGTTGAGGGTTTTCTGAACGTCGTCGACAAGCGCCTTGTACAAGGCCGCCTGTTCCTCGGTCATCGACACCGTAACAATCTGTTCCGACTTCTCCGGCAAGTCATCGATGATGCTGGGATCGGTCTTGAGGCGACGCAGGATAAAGGGCGCCGTGAGCTGCCGCAGCCGCTCCGACATAACCTCACTGCCCTCGCGCTCGATGGCCTTGGCAAAGTGGTTGCGGAAGAAGGAGGCGCTGCCGAGCACCCCGGGATTACAAAAGTCGAGGATAGAGCGCATCTCCGAGAGGCGGTTCTCCACGGGCGTACCCGTAAGAGCCACGCGGTGACGAGAGGGCAGAGAACGCACGGCCTTGGAGGAACGCGTCGCCGCATTCTTGATGGCCTGCGCCTCGTCGAGGACCACGCGGTCCCATTCCACTTGGCCCAGAACGGCGAAGTCCCGCCCAGCGGTGCCATAGGAGGTGATGACCAAGTCCATCTTGGCTGCCTCGTCCACCAGCTGCTTACCACGCAGGCGATCCGAGCCGTGCTGGACCAGAACCCGGAAATCGGGCACGAACTTCTTTGCCTCGCGCGCCCAGTTCCCCACCACCGAGGTCGGGGCGATGATGAGCGTGGGCCCTGCTGCCTCAGCGCGTGTCTTCTCCACCGCAACGAGCGAGAGCAGCTGAAGTGTCTTGCCCAGGCCCATGTCGTCGGCGAGGACCGCGCCGATATTGTTGCGGGACATCCAGTAGAGCCAATCCACGCCGCGCCGTTGATACTCGCGCAGCTCCGCATGAATGGTCTCTGGCAATTCGATTCTCTCCGGCGCCTGCGTGGACATGCCTCCGAGCAACGCCATTTGCCAGGTCGATCCGGTGAACTCTATCGGCTCCTGCGCCATGGAGGTCAACGCAAGCTCCCGCAGCTCGGCCACGGAAACCTGCTCTATCTGGCCATCGTTGAACTCTTGGCGGCGCTTTTCGACGTCCGCCACCAGCTCCTGCCACCCCGGCTGCTCCAACTGGCGAGCCATTTCGGCGGCTGCGGCGAGGCGCTCCAGTTCTTTCTTGGCCCGCTTGTTAGCGGTCTGAGCCAGCTCCTCCATGTACTCAGAGATCTTCGATATCGACTGGGTATCCGCCATGACCCAATCTCCGCGCAGGCGAATCAACCCCGATTTCGACTCAACAAGCTGTTGCATCTCCTCATCGCTGAGCTCGATGTCCCCAACCGACATGTGCCAGTCATATTCAACCAGCTTGTCCATGCCTAGGTGCGCCTTCGTGGAGCCCTCGGCAGGGTCGCGCACCTCGCGGGTCTCGAGTTTGGCCTTGGTTTCCATCTGCGCCCACGCCTTGGGCAGCATGACGGTAAACCCTGCGGCCTTGAGCGCGGCGGCATCCGCTCCGATGAAAGAAACTAGGCTGTCGGTGCGCAGGTACACGTCCCAATCCCCGGCATCTGGGTCAACCGGCAATTGGGACTCCCCTAATACGGGCGCGATGGCGATCGCTTTACGACGATCCTCTCGCAGACGTTCCACACTTGCCCGGTCAAGGCTGTCGAGCCTAATTGGCTGCGGAGAGTCCGTACCCGAGCGCACCTGCACCCTAATGGGCCAGGCGGACTGCCCCGGATCCTCATCCTTGGGCGGCTCCTCGACGATGAATACCAGCTGTAGGTCCACCGAGGTAATCGAGTCTTTCCACTCGTTGAGGCCACGCAGAAGCTGTGCGCGTCCACGCTTGACCGGCGAGGTAGTAAGCAGCGCCTGGGCAAAATCGTGCCAGGGATAAGGCCGCGCCGCCTGGGTCAGGTGGCGCAGTTCCACGTAGGCGATCCAGTGAGTCAACTCCTCGGCTAGGTCCTCCGAGAGTGAACGATTATTGATAGACAAGATTCCGGGAGCTGCGGCGATCATCTCCCCCAGCCAGCCACGCTCTCCCAGTCCCGAAGCTAGTTGCCACATCGGGTACCACTCGCCAGCCTGGTAGGACAGCCTTATCGTTACGCGCCCGGCACGCACGAAGGCCCGCAGTCCGCGGTAGGCCCGGATGAGCCAAAACAAATCAGGCGCGATGGACTCGCGCTGTTGCGGGCTGGCTGCTGCGTTGCCATCATCCAGAATGGATAGACCCGCGAGCGCAGACACCGCCTCCTCGGGCGCAAACATCGCCATGGGGACCATCAACGAGACGTCCTTGCCCTTCGGCGTACGCAAAGAGACTCGGGCGCGGTTGCGGAAAGACTTCTTCTTTAACAGCGCCTCCACCGCCTCGGGAAATGCACCATCGGGCACGGCGGAGGGCAGGACTATCTTGTGCCCTTCTACCTGTTCAATCCATAGACTAAGGCCCGAGACGGGTAACCAAAGTCCATGCAAAAGGTAAGAAGCCATAGATGCCAGTTTAGCAGCGCCCCTTTCGCATGAGCGCTTCAGCTATTAGACAGAATGCAACGCTCCCGCCCCAATCGTTATACCGTCGTTATATTCTGCTGTTTTACCTGTTGAGACATTGAAATAGACTGTGAATGAACTGCGCCACACGTTAAGAACAGGTGAAATGGAGTTGGGTGCCCGCTTCGTGCTCGCTAGCGTGGGAACGTCCCTACTATCTACGAGGAGAAATCAGTGCAAGACTCCACTTGGTACGTCATCGCGATGATTATCTATCTGCTTGCGATGGCCGCAATCGGATTCTGGAGCTACAAACAAACCGACGAGTATGACGATTACGTCCTCGGCGGCCGTGGCCTGAATCCATTCGTCGCGGCGCTCTCCGCAGGCGCATCAGATATGTCTGGTTGGCTGCTCATGGGCCTGCCAGGAGCGCTCTTCTTGACCGGTCTCTCCGAAATCTGGATTGCCGTCGGTCTCATTATCGGTGCGTGGGCGAACTGGACGTGGGTCGCACCACGTCTGCGCTCTTATTCCGAAGTAGCCGGCAATTCCATCACCGTGCCTTCCTTCTTTGAGAACCGCCTGCGCGACAAGTCCCGCATCCTGCGCGTCCTTGCCGCAGCCATCATCATCTTCTTCTTTACCTTCTACGTCTCCTCCGGCATGGTCGCCGGCGGCCGCTACTTCGAATCGACATTCAACGGCGACTACCTCGTTGGCATGCTCATCATTGCTGCCGTTACCGTGTTCTATACTTTCGTCGGTGGCTTCTTGGCCGTTTCTTATACCGACGTGGTCCAAGGCCTCATGATGTTTACTGCCCTACTCATCGTTCCGATCATGGCCTTCATCTCGCTCGATAACCCAATGGATATCTTTAGCTTCGCTAGCAACCATCCTTATGGCCCCAACGGCGAGATCGACAACCCCAACTACTTCTCAGTGTTCTCTGGAGTCTCCGCCGCAGTTGTCATCGGCAACTTGGCTTGGGGCTTAGGCTACTTTGGCCAGCCGCACATCATTGTCCGCTTCATGGCGCTGCGCAAGCCCGCCGATGCCAAGGCCGGCCGCTTCTACGCCATTGCCTGGATGTCGCTCTCGATCATCGGCGCTGTCTTCGTCGTCATCATTGGCACGGTCTTTTTCACTCAGAAGAACTACACGATCACGGACACCCAAAATTACGAGACCATCTTCTTGGACATGGCTCAGATCCTCTTCCACCCACTATTCGCTGGTCTGGTCCTCACTGCCGTTCTAGCGGCCATCATGTCCACCATGTCTTCGCAGATGCTGGTCGTCTCCTCCTCCCTCATCGAGGATCTCTACACCATCTTCGTCAAGCGCAAGCCCAGCGAAGCCGTGCTCATCAATCTTTCCCGCACCGCGGTGGTCGCCATCGCCGTTCTCGCAGGTGTGCTCGCTATCAACCCCTCGGATTCCATCCTCGGTTTGGTCGGCTTCGCTTGGGCCGGCTTCGGTGCCGCATTCGGCCCAATCATCTTGTTGTCGCTGTACTGGAAGCGCCTCAGCTCCTCCGGTGCTATTGCGGGCATGGTGGTCGGAGCCGTCATCACCATTGCTTGGGGTGTGTCGCCGCTTTCCGACGTCCTCTACGAAATCGTCCCCGGATTCCTCGCCGCCCTTGTTGCGGCTGTCGTCGTTTCCCTCGCTACCAAGCAACCTTCTAACGAGGTTGTTCAAGAGTTCGAGCAGGCCGCCAAGCTCTCGAAGCTGGCCGCCAAGGATGCAGACGTCGACTTCGAAAAGGCCGCGCAAAAGGTCCAAGACTAAGGAACGTACCTTCTCGCCGCCAAGTCAAATAGGACATGAAGTTCTATTTCTTGGCGGCTTTGACGTTTTTGACACTGTTGTATTTATATCCCGGCCCCCGCTTGGACATCGCTACGGTGCCCCAGCGCCAAGACGTCCTCGGATATGACCGCGCACTTTTTGGAAGCTGGCAGCCACATGGCCAGTGCACTACCCGCGAGGCTGTGCGCTTAGCGCAGTCAACACAGGCGAGCGTTCTCAACTGCCGAGTCACAGGCGGAACGTTCTACGATCCATACTCCGACCAAGCAGTGTCCAATAGCGAAGCCGTGGAAGTCGACCACGTCTTTCCCCTCTCCGCTGCTTGGGACATGGGAGCACACAACTGGGATCGGAGCAAGCGGGCGCGCTTTGCTAATGATCCTCTCAATCTGGTGGCCACGCAGCGCAGCCTCAACCAACAGAAGTCCGATAGCCTCCCTTCAGAGTGGCTACCCCCGAAGAAGCGCTGCGCCTACTCTACACGCCTGGCAGAGATAGCACGCGCATACGAGCTTTCGCTGCCTACCGCAGACGTATCGGTGATGCGTAGGCAGTGTCGATTCGAGTTCCTGCTTCCAGGTTAGATAGGCTCAGGGTGTACGTTCCGTCCTTTGAAAGGCCACACATCCCCGTGACATCTTTTCTGATTTTCCTGCACGTCATCGCAGCCCTACTGCTAATCGGCCCCGTCTGCGTATCGACCTCGACCTACCAGTCCCAGATGCTCAAGGCATCCCAAGGTGACGTCTCCGCACTAGGCGCAGCACGCCTTCTGCACAACATAACCAGCACCTATGGCTATATTTCTGCCATCGTTCCGATCCTGGGCATCAGCGTATTCCTCGCGGACCTATCCACCTACAAGTCCGAGATTCAGTTCCACATCGCTATCTTGGTGGCAATCGTTGCTTGGTGCCTCCTTTTCTTCCTTATCATCCCGAAGCAGAAGAAGTCCCTCGCTGCACTCGAAGAGAACTCTGGTGAGGACTTCGCCGCGACCAAGAAGTCACTGGCCGCCATGGGTGGGATCTTCAACCTCTTGTGGGTTATCTGTGCTTGCTTGATGTTCGTCTAAGACCTCATCATCGAGCTCTTTCTTTAGCCGCTGCGCCTCGTCGTGAGCGGCTTTTCTTCTGCCCTGCGTGGCCTGCGCCACCGTGCGGACCCAGTTCCTTTTCCGCGGCGCCAAAGGGCCCGTGGCCTCATCGTAGATCCAAGTTGAATCCTCAAAGAGCCAGACAATATCCCCACTGACTGGGTCCATGATGTAGCGAGCCCGGCCATCAGTCTTGATGTTGTGGTGGTGTTGACACAGGCTCGCGAGATTGGCCGCTGAGGTCGGGCCACCATCCGCGAAGTCAATACGATGATCCTTTTGAGCATCCTGCGCAGGAACGTCACAACCGGGCCAGCGGCACACTGCATCACGACCCTCAACATAAGCGCCGATACCAGCAGGCGTGACGTAGTTGGGCGAGACGGCACGCTGTGCCGCATCCATGTCACGCACGGTACTAGCACGCGCAGCCAGCCTTTCAACTACCTCGGACGGCACCCAGCCCAGCTCCTGGATGAAGCCTGGCGCGTCCGGACAATCAGACTTATAAACATTGAGCGTGACCTTAGCCCCCGCAACAGATTCCCCGCTAAGCAGCGCTATCGCTGCTCCTGCCCGAGTGATGTTGTCGCGCTCAGCAAGAAAAGCGACATTGGCGTCGATGACGGCCGCAGTTTCTAAGTCCACATCGAGGCTAAGTGTGGCACTATCCTTGCCCATGGGATACACGCCATAGGCAGGGCGACGCCGCGGGTCTTTGGCAGCGATTGAGGAGTCCTTGCGCATCAAAATATCCCGCAACTTCCGCCGCAGGTTTCGATGTGAAGGCAACTTCTGGTTGGGCTGGCGCGCTGAGAGGTATCTGGTCAGTTCCTCGTCGATATCCTGCAAAGTCTCTTGTGCGACGTCCCCCAGTTTCGACAGTGCCGAATCTATGGCTATGAGCCTGTCTAGGTCGAGATGGAAGCTTTCCTCCTGCTCCGCACGCAGGCGCGGAAGCTCCTCTAAGCGCACAAAAGTGTAGATGATCCGCGTGATGCGTCCCTCACTTGCTCCTGTAAGCCCAGACAAAGTGGCCACGACGATGTCAATATCGGCGTCCTCCTCCGGCTGCAGCGAGCGCCAGAACAAGTATTCTTCCCGCCGCAGCACTGTGGCAGCAGCAGAAACCTCGTGTGCTGGGTTGGTATTGGCATAAAAGGCGGTAGTCATTGGTTGTCACTCCCCCGTGAAACAAAAGCATCGAATACCCTTTCGAATCACAGCCTAAACCATGCCACCGACATCTACCCCCGAATATAGTGAGCCCCCACAAAACACGTAAAAGGCCCCTAGTTCACTAGAGGCCTTTTACGCTGGGATTACTTAGTCGCGCCAGCCGCCGCGACCACCACGGTCACGGTCGCGATTTCCGCGGTAACCACCGCGTCCACCACGATCTCCGCGATCACGGTCTCCGCCGCCACGATGAGGCGGACGGCCAGAGTCCTTCTGGATGTTGATCAGCTGGCCAGAGATGCGGGTGTCCTTGAGACGATCGAGCACCTGCGGGTCCATGCCCTTGGGCAGATCGACGAGGGTATGCCCCACGGCGATGGTAATACGGCCAAAGTCCTTGGAGGACAGGCCACCCTCGTTGGCAATGGCACCGACGATGGCGCCTGGGCGCACGTTCTGACGCTTGCCGACGTCGAGACGGTAGGTCTCGAAATCTCCATCCGGGCGACGGGGGCCACGGTCTCCGCGATCACGGTCACGGAATCCTCCGCGATGTCCGCGGTCGCCGCGGTCTCCACGGTCGTCGCGGCTGAAGCGGTCGCGGTCACGGCGATCCTTCTTGAAGGCAGGCTGATCCTTGAGCAGGAACTCAGTTCCGCCCTGCAGCTGTACGGCCAATGCGGCAGCGATGTCATCCATCGCAACGTTGTTGGTCTCGGAGTACTTGCGCACTAGGCCGCGGAACAATTCGCTTTGCTTGGTCTCGAGATTATCCGTGATGGCCTGCGCGAAACGCTCTTTGCGCTTGTCGTTGACGGCATCAACGGTAGGCAGTTCCATCTCTTCCAAGCGTGCATTGGTGACGCGCTCGATGGAACGCAGCATCCGACGCTCGCGCGGAGTGACGAACAAGATCGCCTCACCGGTACGACCCGCGCGGCCAGTACGGCCAATGCGGTGCACGTAGGACTCGGTGTCGTTGGGGATATCGAAGTTGACCACGTGCGTGATGCGGTCAACGTCGAGGCCACGCGCGGCAACGTCAGTAGCCACGAGGATGTCGAGGCGACCATCCTTGAGCTGATCAACGGTGCGCTCACGCTGCTGCTGGGCGATGTCGCCGTTGATGGCAGCAGCATTGTATCCGCGCTCCTTGAGCTGATCCGCTACCTCTTCGGTCTCATGCTTGGTACGGCAGAACACGATGATGGCGTCGTAGTCAATGACCTCGAGGATGCGCGTGAACGCGTCCATCTTCTGACGGTGCGGGGTCAGCAGGTAGCGCTGCTTGATGTTGTCGTTGGTGCGACGCTCGGACTTGACCGTGATCTCGGCTGGGTCGTTGAGGTAGCGCTTGGACAGGCGGCGGATGCCATTGGGCATGGTCGCCGAGAACAAAGCAACCTGCTTGCCCTCCGGGGTGTCCTCCAAGATGCGCTCGACATCCTCCTGGAAGCCCATGTTGAGCATCTCATCAGCCTCATCGAGCACGAGGAAGCGCAGCTGGGAAATATCCAGTGAGCCCTTCTCTAGGTGGTCGATGACACGGCCGGGAGTACCCACGATGACCTGTGCTCCTCGGCGCAGGCCGGAGAGCTGAATGCCATAAGCCTGACCACCGTAGATAGGCAGCACCTCAATGCGACCTAGGTGATCGGCGAAAGTCTGGAAAGAATCCGCAACCTGCAGTGCAAGCTCACGGGTGGGGGCAAGGACGAGGGCCTGCGGGTGGCGGGCCTTGACGTCAATCTGCGACAAGACGGGCAGCGCGAAAGCTGCGGTCTTGCCGGTACCGGTCTGGGCAAGGCCGACGACGTCGCGGCCTTCCATCAAGATCGGGATGGTTTGTTCCTGGATAGGGGACGGCTGGGTGTACCCAACCTTCGCAACGGCTTGCTGCACATCATCAGGCAGGCCGAGGTTTGCAAACCCCTGGGAGTTGTCATTGGCTGAAGTATCTTCAGCGCCGGCGTCCTCAGAAGTATTCGCAGCCCCGGTGTTGTCAATATCACCTTGCGAGATTTCCTGAGATTCCGACTTAGTAAATTCTTCCGGCTCTTTCGTGCCGCCGGTGGCGTTATCGGTAATGCTCATTGCTCGCTCCACAGTACGCGACTACGCCAGCAAAGACTATTCGTCCACCCGATGATGGGCATAAACACACCCTGGCCACACTCCCGGCGCCTGTCACACTGCGACGGCTGGGCTACCATGACGAACATGAAGAAACTGGCGGCTGTCATCCTCGGTGTGGGCCTCCTTGCGGGATGCTCCTCGCAGCCTGCCCCTCCCAGCCAGTCCACTGAAGAATCTCCGGCACCTTGGAGTCCAGAAGTCTACGTCGCCCTGGGGGATTCCTATTCCGCCATGGGCTCGACTGCGCTTCCATTGGATCCTCCCAATACCTGCGTGCGCGCCCAAGACTCCTATCCGGAGCTTCTGGCCAAGGAGCTTGACGTAGAAACGCTCGCCAACGTCACCTGCCAGGGTGCGACCACGCTCGACGTACTCAGCTCCGCCGGCGAGCATCCTCCCCAGGTAGACGCACTGACCCCGATAACGGATCTCGTGACTTTGAGCATCGGCGGCAACGACGCCAGCTTCATCCTCATGGCCTCGTGCCTCGAGCGAGGCGCCCAGGAATCAACCTGCCAGCAGGAGCACGGCCAGCAGATCGCGCTGGAGATTTCCGATCTTCCGCGGCGCCTTGATGTGCTTTATGAGGAACTCGCCAAGCGCGCGCCCAACGCCCGCGTCGTCGCCACTGGTTATATGCCGCTTATCACCTCCACGGATGATTGCGCGGCCATTGCTCCCCTGGCCGCGACGGATAGGCAGTGGCTTTCGCAATCAATTCAGGACATCAACCTGGCGGTAGCGGACGCCGCTGCACGCCACGGCGCCCTTTTCGTGCTGCCCGACGACGCCGCGCAACACACCGGCTGCTCCCCCGATCCCTGGGTGGATTTCACTGGGGAGAACACCGGTTCCTTCCCCATGCACCCCACCCACGCGGGGCAGCAAGCCATGGCGGATGCAGTCGCCCGGGCGCTGAGCGCTTGAGACGGTTTGCCGGGAATTAGTTTTTCTTAGAAGATACTTGGGTTAAAGCAATCACTTTTCTCTTTTAGATAGAAGGATCTCCATGTCCGGAACCTCTCCGCGCGCGGGCCTCAAACACCGCCACTTGCACTTCATCGCACTGGGCTCAGCCATTGGAACCGGCCTGTTCTACGGCTCTGCTGGCGCCATCCAGGCGGCCGGGCCGTCGGTACTTTTGGTGTATCTCCTCGGCGGCGCCGTGGTCTACTTCATGCTCCGCGCCCTCGGTGAGATGGCCGTGCGCAACCCCATCACCGGCTCCTTCGCGGAGTACGCACGTGCCTACATGGGTGGCTGGGCCGGCTACATCACCGGCTGGATGTTCGCCTTTGAGATGGTCATCGTGGCTCTGGCGGATCTCACGGCGATTGGCATCTACATGAAGCTGTGGTTCCCCGATGTCTCGCAATGGGTCTGGGTGGCGGTGACCCTACTCATTGTGGGCGCCGCCAACGTCGCCGGCGTGCGCGCCTTCGGCGAGCTCGAGTTCGCCTTTACCACCATCAAGGTCGGCGCGGTGGTTGCCATGATCATCGGCGGTGCCGCCATTTTGGTCTTCGGGCTTTCCGGAGCCTCCACCACCACCGGCCCTGCCAACCTCGTCAACGATGGCGGATTCTTCCCCAACGGCGCCGAGGGCCTTATCGCCTCTTTCATCTTGGTGCTCTTTGCTTTCGGCGGCACTGAGATCATCGGCGTCGCCAGTTCTGAGGCCGAGGACCCCGAGGTCTCCGTGCCCAAGGCCATCAACACCGTGCCCGTGCGCATCCTGCTCTTCTACGTCCTGGCCATCCTCGTCATCTTGATGCTCAACCCCTGGCGTTCCATCACCGGCGATGAATCCCCCTTCGTGCAGATCTTTAGCTCCCTGGGTGTCTCCTGGGCCGCCGGCCTGCTCAACTTCGTGGTGATTACCGCCGCGCTCTCCGCCATCAACGCCGACCTCTTCGGCGCCGGCCGCGTGCTCACCGGCCTGGCCAAGCAGAACCTCGCCCCCGCCGTGATGTCCAAGCAGCTGCGAGGCATTCCTGTCATGTCCACCGTCATCCTCGTCATCGTGATGATCGTCGGCACCATCCTCAACGCCGTTATCCCCGAGAATGTATTCGCCATCATCGCCTCCCTGGCGACCTTCGCCACCATCTTCGTCTGGCTGATGATCCTGCTTGCCCACGTCTACTCCCGCCGCGGCATGGACAAGGCCGACCTTGCCCAGCTCACCTACAAGGTGCCCTTCTGGCCCTGGGGGCAGTACATCGCCATCGCGTTTATCATCTTCACCTTCGGCATCATGGTCTGGCAGGCCGACTACCGCGTCTCCCTCGGCGTCGGTGTCGGATTCATCGTGCTCATGACCGGCATCTACTACGCCACCGGGCGGCACAAGGTTGATGCAGTGCCGCTTCGGGTCTAATTGTCGGTCTCGACGACACCGGAACGCTGCCAATGTAATGTCTTAAACGGTGTCTACTCAGGTAAGGGAAACGAAAATGTCAGATAGCTCCGTCAGCCGAGAAGTAAGCTACATTCTCGACATAATCAGAGACATAGTGGGCTCAGGCCACTCAATTGACGCGGCAATTGAAAAGGTCTGTTCTAACCCATACGCACAACCTCCGGCAGAGGTCATGGAAGAGGCACGATCCCGCTTTCTACGCGAAACTGGGAAGATTGCTAAGTATGAGGGAATTGACATCACGAACAGGAAGGAACTGGAAAAAGGCAGTTGGTACAGCGGCCCTCGAGAACAAGACCACATCTACTGGCCGCACGTAAAACAAGTACTTGAACCAATTCTTGGTGCCGCTCTCAATGACGTTGACGCAGCTTCCAGTGTCACACTCGGTTCCCTGCGCCCCCCAGCGGAGTCAACCATTAACGTTCGCGGCCTCGTTCTTGGTTACGTACAAAGCGGTAAGACGACGAACTTTATCTCGCTGATAGCAAAAGCTGCCGATGTAGGTTATCGACTCATCATTGTCTTGGCTGGATTAACTGATAATCTCCGCAAACAAACTCAAGCGCGTATTGACGAACAATTAATTTCTGGCACGTCTGGATGGATACACCTTACCGACATTGAATCCGACTTCAACAAGTCCAAGTTTCTTGCCAACCATAACAATGCGAGTTCCTTCTTCAGCAACTCTGATAACAGAATGATTGCCGTGGTAAAGAAGAATGGACACGTCTTAAAGGCTCTTAACCAGCTCCTCAAAAATGGTGGGACTTCGACCAAAGAGCTTCCTATCTTGGTCATCGACGATGAATCAGACCAAGCAAGCATCAATGTTTCGCCCAAAGCCCAGTCAGAAGTCTCGAGGATTAATGCCCAAATACGCGAGCTTTTGAGAAACAGCAAGACTGCCTACGTTGCATATTCTGCGACTCCGTTCGCAAACATCCTCATCGACCCTAATGAGGACCAAGATATTTACCCGAAGGACTTCATCCACGTGCTCCCGATGCCGAATGGTTACTTCGGAACTGAGACCATTTTTGGGCGAGCCCCGCTGTCGGGTGAAGAATATATCGAATCCGACGGACTCAATATGATACGCACCATCGACGAATCCGAAGTAGACCAGACTCGCCCGCCGAGCAAGAAGAACGGAGGAGAAGCCTGGGACCCTAGCATTCCCGATTCACTCGACGAAGCAATCCGTTGGTTTATCCTCGCCACTGCCGCACGACATGCCCGAGGTCAAGCCTCCAAGCATTCTTCAATGCTGGTCCACACCGCCGTTCGAACTGTCGCTCACGAACAACTACGCGACCTAATCGCCGAACACGTACGTATTCTCAAATCTCACTACAAGAAGGATAATCTGCGCAACGAGCTTCGTAAGCAGTGGGAATCGGAGATCTCTACGGTGCCTCCGGAGCAACTAGGGTACAAACCGCTTACCTTTGAGGAAGTAGACGCTTATATTCCCCGCGTCCTCAATGACATCGAGGTTGTTATGGATAACGGAATATCTGAACACCGCCTAGACTACAGCACCGGACGTCCTTTGACCGTCATTGCCGTTGGTGGAAACACGCTTGCAAGAGGATTAACTCTTGAAGGATTAGTTTCAAGCTACTTTGTAAGAACTGCTACTGCCTATGACACTCTGCTTCAGATGGGCCGATGGTTTGGGTTCAGGAATGGTTACGGCGACCTGCCTCGTATCTGGATGACGGAGGAGCTGGAGTCTTGGTTCCAAGATCTATCATTAGTCGAAGCGGATCTCCGACGCGACCTCTCACGCTATACAAAAGAGAACCTCACCCCAATGGACTTCCAAGCACGAATTCGAGTTCATCCCTCCATGGAAGTCACCGCCCGCGCGAAACAACAAGACAGCCGCCCCGCAAGCATTAGCTATTCAGGGCAAAAGGTTCAAACGATCCTTTTTCGGCACAAAGACAGGCAGTGGCTAGAGTCGAACATTGAAGCGACCAAAAGGCTCGTTGCTGAGATCAAGTCAGCTGGTGTGCGCGAAATTCCCAAGAGCAACGGCACGCAAGTTTTCCGAGGCATCTCCCCTTCCATCATCGAAGAGTTCTTGGACAACTACACCATTTACGAGGAATCGAATCTAGGAAAGAACGACGCAGCACTGCTGAAGAAGTACCTGAAGCGCGAGCACGATACAGATTCGATTCGTAGTTGGGACGTCTCTTTCTATGGAAAGAGCCATAAGGACGATGAAGAGACCATAGACTTGGGCCTCGGGACAAATCTCCCGCTAATCAACCGCTCACAAATGATCGCGAATTCAAATCCGAATGTAGCGAACATAAAAGCCTTGGTAGGTTCAATGGATCGCATCAATACCGCGGATATCGATTCCGCTGCTCGGTCACAAATACTGAAAGAGCTTTCGAGTACTGAGGGAACTACGGAATCAAGGCTGCTGGACGCATACGAGGAACATGTGGGCTCTGATGTGGGACACCTCGCTATCTACGCAATCAATCCACTTTCCAAAACCACACAGAAACGGTTCTCAAAATCTGGCAAAGAGATCGATATAAGGAACCGGAGGAAAGACCTAGATGCAGTAGAGACGATCATCGGCATTGGACTCTTCTTCCCGAATTCAAACAACCCCGACATCACCGCAGACTACGTCAGCGCGAAAGAACCGATCGACGCTGAAACAATGCGCTTGATTCAAGAGTCTGAAGAAGAGGCTTTCTCTAATGAGTTTGAAGATGGAGACAAGTAGTGCCAGCGTTCGATAGAGCTGCGTTCCTCTTTCAGGCCGCTCGGAAAGATGATTCGCTCAAGCCTGGTCAAGAATGGGTTCTCGAGTCGGGTGTAGAAATCGAAGCAGGCCCAGTCATCTGCTTTGTTCAGGAAAACGGCGAGATTGGAATTGATATTCCATGTAGTGCCAAAGATTTGGAGATATTTACTGAAGACCGTAGAAGCCTTGCGATCCACTTAACAAAGAGTTCTCGTCTGAACAGTAACGGCGTTAGAGCATTTCAAACGCGTCTTGCCCTGAAAGACCTGAATCATGAAGCTATCTTCTACTTCTTCATTGACGAAATCCTGAACTTCCTCGATGAGAACCCCCACACTGGCCCGCAGGATGTTGCTGGGCAGTTAGCAAAATGGCGCCGCCTTTTCGCAGGAGCCAAGCATGCGCCAATCTCACCCGAGACCGAAGTAGGCCTCTTAGCCGAGCTTGAAGTGCTTATCGGACTATTTGAAGACAACTCTCCTCATCCCCTCGAGTCTTGGTTTGGTCCCCAGAGCGGAAAGCACGACTTTGAGTTCTCAGATTGCGCGGTGGAATGCAAAGCGACTTCTTCAGCAGAGAGGCTCCTCGCCACTATCCACGGTGCGGATCAACTAGACACTCTGAATGACAAGCCCTTAGTTCTAGTTTTTCGACGATATGAGCGCCATCTAGACGGTCCGATCTCGATTCCTAACTTGATAGAAAAGCTGAATGCTTTCTCAGAGTTTGATGTGGAGCGCTTTATTGAGCAAACACAAGAGTTCGGCATTGATTTTTTCAGCAAACAGAACCGCCAAAAATTCGGCAGCTATTTCGCCGTAGATGTACATGAGTTTGAAATCACACGGGATTTTCCCCAAGTCAAGTTAGTTAACGACCAAAATCGTATCCAAAACCTCTCTTATTCCATCGACCTTGCAGGGCCTGCGAGCGTTCCTGGACACAGAGACTTCCCCACATACATTCGATAGAGACTATGCCCTACCATCACAAAAAGCCTTTTGATCCCTCAGGTGACGTATACGCCACCTCTGTAACACGTACGATGAAAAGCCAAGCCCTATCAGCTTGGGACATGTTTACCCGTGAAACTCTCCAGAATAGTTGGGATGCTCGAGATAGGGCTTCCACCGACGATGGCGTGACATTTGCGATTGATTTCCGCGAGCTATTCGCGGATCAAGTGTCCACCCTCCGACAAGAAGTCTTTGGAAATGACTTCGTCGGAATCCCAGAGCTCGAGAAAGCTCTCGGACAAAATAGCATCACCGCTTTATGTGTTAGCGATTCCGGAACTCATGGACTACGGGGACCTAGCAAAGCTACCGCTGCTGTCGACGGACCAACAGACTTCAATTCCTTTATACGCAACATTGGGCGCAGCGACTCCAAGGTCTTGGCAGGCGGAACCTACGGCTTCGGAAAAGGAGTCTTCTTCATTGCAAGTGAGGTGAACACCGTCGTGGTCTACACGCGAACTGTCGATGAAAACAACCGACGCGTCCACCGCTTGATAGCTATGTCAAACTCCGAAGACTTCAACGCAGACGGAGTCGCATATACAGGCCGGCATTGGTGGGGTGAGCATGCAATTGAAGAAACGGGAATCGACCGCACAGAATATGCCGAGCCCTTCGAGGGCGAAACCGCCGATCGAATTGCTTCATTATTGGGGCTAGATGCACACTTTACTGAGGAGCGCCCGACCGGTACCTCTATTATGATCCTCAGCCCAGATATGTCAGCGAGTACTGAAACTGAAGAATCAGATATCGTGCCTTTAGAGCAACGCCAGCGCGGTATCCTGCAGGAAATAGCAAACTCACTGACTCGCTGGGCTTGGCCCCACATGATCGATGTTGATACGGGAATGGATCCCATTGAGTTTCTGGTTTCCTTCAAGGGCGAACCGGTAAAGATCATCAATCCGGACGAAGACAAAGCCTTACGGAGATTTATAGATGCCTTTGTCCAAGCTATTGAGCACCAAGATGCACCGATGAACGCTTGGGAACACTTTTTTAATGGCCGGGTGACCAGGCTAGCAAGTATTCGGCCTAAAAAAGTACTGGGAACTTTGTCCCTGATCGATCTCCCTAAGCCAATAAAAATTGTCGATACCATAATTGATAAGGACGTTTCCAGTCACATCGCAACAATTCGCAACCCAAGGATGATTGTCGAGTACTACAAAGCTCCAGAGGCGACCACAGGAAAGCCCTATTGCGGAGTTTTTATCGCAGATGAAGATGCCGACATTGTTTTTGCAAGAAGCGAACCTGCCGGTCATCACCAATGGAACTATGAAACGATTACCCAAGACCACGAGCTCTTGAGAGGCTTCTGGAATAGCACGAATAATCCAGTCAGCATCTTCTTCAGACGCCTCAAAGAAATGGTTAGAAGCACTGGTACTGCAGGAAACTCGCATGCAAAGTCTCAGCACCTTAAAGCTGCAACCGCACTTTCACAATCCCTTGGTTCTCTAATTTCCAATGCCATTGGCGGAACAGGAAACAGCAGCGTCGATACCAAAAAGAAGAAGCCGCGGCCTAACTCATCTGTCTCCAAGCCTCGACCGACCTACGATTCTCGCGTACAGAGCTTAAGAAAGACTGCAGGTGGGACGATCACCACCTTTCAATTGGATGTGGCTATACCTCCGAGCCAACTCCCTGTGGAGCTTTCAGTCACACCAATTGTTGATTCTGACCAGGGCAATATCCTAGAGAACCTTCGCCAAGTTGGAATCGCAGTTCCATCGGTGATGGGAATTCGTGATTCCTCATCCGAAGCTTCGCTCGACACTCTTAGTGGGAGCGTAGAAGAGTCTCTCAAGACAGCGCTATTTGAAGAACACCAAGAGTTGCTCGTGGACGTATTTCAGCCCAAGGACACTGCAGTACGTCTAGAAGTCAACTTCGAACGCAACGTCCAAACGGCAAACTCTCTATACAAGAAAGATAACG
This sequence comes from Corynebacterium flavescens, assembly GCF_008693105.1. Classification (GTDB taxonomy): domain Bacteria; phylum Actinomycetota; class Actinomycetes; order Mycobacteriales; family Mycobacteriaceae; genus Corynebacterium; species Corynebacterium flavescens. Next base: position 106,587 of record NZ_VXKK01000026.1, on the reverse strand, counting down.
CCAATGGCTAACGTAGTGAGTTTTGGTTTTCCAACACCTCCAAAGTCTTGCGTCGTGGTCGAGGAGTTCAAGGTCAAAATTGACGACGACGAGTTTCCCATTAACTCCAGGGAGCTCCCCAACTGGGACTATCAGTCTGCAGTTAAAATCATCGCGATAGTCAACGTAGACCTTGCTGCTTTCACCTTGGGATGCGGGTTTGATCCAGACCAGAATTTAGACAACAAGCCCCACTTCGGAGCACAGATAAGCTGGAGTTCAAACAAAACTAAGCAAAGAGGAGCTAGTGCCCGAAAACTCATTTCTGATGGCATTAACCGTCTTGAGGTTGACCTTGACAGCCTGCTCCTAGGCGGCGATTTGCAGGCACAGATCCGCATAGACTTAGCCCAAGCTGGCACAGCAGTCGACGGTCAGCTTACCGCCGAACGCCTAGGATCCAAGTTGTGGCAGAGCGACGTTCTGCGGATCCGCTTAGAAGGCGCCGCCGCGCAAATGCCTATCACACCGATTGACTTCAAACTAGCTGCATTGCCCCATGATGGTGCAATGTGGAGAGTAGAGGTCAGCACCGAGCTAATGCTCCCCGTACAAGCAGGGTTGCGCATCTTCCTAAACACTCACAACAAAACGTGTCTGCGGATGCTGGAGAACCCAAACCAAAAAGAAAAAGCGGTTTGGGATGCATTTCTCCAAACGGACATAATGGTTCAACTACTACTTAAGTGTGGCGAGCTAGCAGAGCTCAATGACTTCTTCGAGAGCGCACTCTACTCTGGTTCATTGGCGGAAACCATACTTAACCTCGCTTCGTTGCTATTTCCAGATACTCCTCTGGAAGATGTTCCTCGGGACACTCCGTCGCTATTCTCAGCAGCTCAAGCTCTAGCATTCAAGGATGTCAAATGACGATTAGTTACTATCCTAGAATTACAGATGCCTACGCAATGACACTTATCAGTGAGTATTCGCAGTTTGAGGATCCTTCAGCACTCACGCAGAACGCAGCCACCCATAGTCCCATGGAATTCCACGATTCTGTTGCAACGGAAAAGGTGAGCCCCACTAGCCTCAAAAAGCTAAGAGAGGAGATTCTCGCAGCTGCTCAGGAATCAGCTTTCCCTAATCCTCTTGGTCGTCAGAAGGTTCGAGACTTCGACCAAAAGGCAGCAGCAATCCTATACGATCACATGGATCTCATCCCCGCAGAAGCTGCAAATCAAGAGATCTGGAATTTCTTAACCATGATTCTGCTTCCGGATATCGCTGCTTGGAGGTACCCCAATCGGGCCAAAAAGCCTGCTTTTGAGCGCTGGCTAGGTGTCGATAGGAATGTCTTTAGAAAACTCTGGTGGAGAGAAGCTACATTAGGCCGCGCCCTCAATTCGAAACTTGGCGAAGATGAAGCAGTGGGAATCATGGAACGCCCAGGACTATCGGGCAATCCGGCTTTGGCACGGGCCATCGTTAGAGAATTCGATCTTCAATATCGCGAGTACGGCGACTTCTCACGAAGTGACCTTATGCGAGCGGTCATGGTCAACATTAGACGTCACGTTCCACTGCTAGACTTCGAGTTCTATACCGAAACTGAACTAGAAGCGCTGATCACAGAAATCGTTGAGGAAGCCTGCTCCATCTACGCCGCTTCTAAGTCGCAAACTATAAATAGTAATAAGGGTAATGAGTAAACAAATTTCCGTAGCTCCCTCCGCTCGACGACTCACTACATCGCTCCGAGATATAGGCTATAGCTTTGAATCTGCTGTAGCAGATATCGTGGATAACTCCATTGCGGCCGGCGCTGACAAAATCAGAATTAGCATTGATTTTAATGGTCTTGAGTCTTGCGTTGCCATAGTCGACAATGGGCGCGGAATGAGTGCAAAGGCTGTGGACGAGGCCATGCGCTTCGGTAGCCGTCGAACTTACTTGAGCCAAGAATTGGGCCGTTACGGTCTCGGTTTGAAGACTGCGTCGCTCTCGCAGTGCCGCAGAGTCGAAGTCATCTCTCGCACCAACAACCATCCAATCCAAGCACGAGTTCTGGATCTTGACTTTATTCAGTCCGTCGATGACTGGGTGACCCTAGATTACAGTGACGAAGACCAAGTAAAGGCGCAATCAGAGTTGTTAGGTGATTCGCCAGGAACAATTGTGTACTGGCGGAAGCTCGACCGGCTACTACCGGTGAAGTCTCCGGAAGGCGGTTGGGCACGCAGAAGAATCGAGGCTCTCGGCCCAAAGCTTTCGTCTTACCTTTCGATGGTGTTCCACCGATTTCTTTCTGGAGAGTCCCCTACCGCGGTTTCAATAGAAGTTAATGACACGCGTCTCCAACCTTGGGATCCATTTGCACGTGATGAGCCCAAAACCGAATTCATGGGAGTCGATGAGTTCGAGGTAGAGCACGGTGATATTACGGACACGGTAACCATGAAGCGCTACCTTTTGCCTTCTCGAACGAGCTTTTCCTCAAGGGAGTCCTTTGAGGCTGCCTCCGGAATTGACAAGTGGAACAAACAGCAAGGACTGTACATTTATCGAGCCGACAGGTTGGTTCAGTGGGGAGGATGGTCTGGAATTAGGACAATCGACGAGCATACAAAGCTTGGCAGGGCTTCGGTTGACTTTGGAACGTCCCTTGACGACGCATTTAATATCAACGTAGCGAAGATGCGGGTAAACCTCCCTAGTCAGCTTAGAAAGATGCTAACTAGGCCAGTAAACGAGCTATGTATTGCCGCTGATGCGGCATATCGACGAGAAAACGCCAAACGAACACCCCAAGAGAATGACTTCCCAGCCTCGAAGGGGGAATTTGGAGGAGCAGAGTCTGGTGAGACAATTGGCCTTGCTCTTCGTACCGCTGCCGCACGGACAGGGAACTTCGAAGCCCTCAATGCGATATCGAACTTGTTGAAGGCAGAGATGCCAGAGTTGGCCAAGCACCTTGGATTCGATTAAAACAAAACCTGCGATTGATTATCACGACTTGATTCGCTTTGAGCGTATACGCACCATTGCTGGAGTGGGCATACTGAACACCTAGGCATTTCACTTACGCACACAGTACGACCAAGCTCAAACAGTGCAAGATGTGCCGACCGCGAGTTTTCGTTAAGACCGATTAGCCTCGCGATGCTAATTCTGCCATCTGATTGCTTGTTTCGGCTCTCCGTGTCGATGCCTTGGAATCTAGAAGTCACTCGGAGCACACCCTTCGCAACAATCACAGGTTCTTCGCTTCGATCTTCTGCCCGTGTTTGAGGGGAAGCTAGCTCTAGAATCTCCTTAAGTGCCGAATTGAGAGAAGGAAAAACCAACAGATCGATGCTTGGTGCCCAAAATGCTTCGGGGTGTTCGTTGATGGAAGATGCTAAGCTCTCGAACTTCCTCCTCCTCTTCTCAAAACGTTCTCCTTGAAAAACTGCGAGGATAGTTTCCTTAGTAGTTTGAGAAACCCCAACTTCTTCGTTAGCAGCGGGAAGCGACTTTATCAAAGGCCAAAGCAATCTAACCTGCTCCAAAGTGGTGCGTTCCATGAAAATTTCGCACACTAAGATGCGCCATCGATTTCCATCCCGAATCCAAGGGCGTGTCAGATCACGCTCAGGAATGCTGCGATACCAGCTTGCTAGAGCAAGAGCTGTCTGAGCCGACCCGAAGCCCTTCTTTTCCCCCAACGATAGAGCCTCAAGCACGCCTCTACCGATGTTCTCTCCGAGTCTGACGGGAACCGCGTTACCTATCTGTTTGAATGCTGCACTCGGTGGACCACTAAAACGAAAATCATCAGGAAATGTCTGCAGCCTGGCAGCCTCTCGAACTGTCAGGGTACGAGATTGACGCGGATGAATAAACCCATACCCGTCCTTCGATATGTGTGCAGTAATGGTCCTAGATAGATCATTCTCATCTAGCCTTTTGTACTTGTCATTGAAAATGTCCGAACGATACCGCTGAAGGTTAGCGGGCAACTCTGAATATTTTGTCTCCGCAGTCATCATTTCAAAGGCGATGCGGTCATCTTCGCGAACTGGCCTTGTTATGTGATCATAAAGCCGACAGCTTTGCTCTTTCGGCACTCCTCGTCGAATGTACTTCTGAAACTCAGTTTTAGGCCCTTCGTACCGTATCCAACCATCAGCATCCCCCTCGGGCCGCCATCCACCTTCTACCTCGGGCATGTCTCCTATGGCGTTCCATACAGTGACCTTCTTACTAACTTCTTGGGGCCAGCTAAAGGCTATCCCATCTCTAAGTGCTACCAAGATGTAGCGCTGACGAAACTGCGGTACACCGTATCTCCAAGTATCAATTACCTTGCTCTCGACGGTGTAACCAAGCTGCTCCAGTTCTTCGATAATGCTACGCATTATGAACATCTCATCATCGAGCGCCATATCAGGAACGTTTTCCATTATCACTGCACGCGGACGTGCCAGTTGAGCGACCTCCAAATATGCTCTCCAGAGGTTCCTCCGCTGATCTATTGGATCCCTTAATCCTTGCTCCACAAGATGGCGTATCCCGTTTCTACCTGCCTTGGAAAATGGCTGACAAGGCGGACCTCCAGCAAGGACATCAATATCAGCCTCTTTCATCAAAGAAACGATTCGCTCAATGCTCTCTGCAGTTGACATGTCCCAAGGTGCAGAAATCCCCGGGAATCGGGCCGCGTGAGTCTCTACGGCGTATTCGTAATGGTCCACGCCTAAAATCACTTCGATACCGGCGTCAGCAAGGCCTTGGCTCAACCCTCCTGCCCCTGCAAAGAGGTCCACCCCTAGAACGGCACCGCTCTTCTTTCGCTCTTTTGCATACTCGACGAGCTCATCCACAGTCTCACAATGATCAGGGTGCTTTGGCAGCTTTACGTAGGGGCCACGCACCTGCTTGACTGCAAACTCATCATTTGGATTCACAGCGATCTAATCTAGCTGGATAACTGGGCTTTACCGAATCAAATTCCACGCGGCTTGCGGATAGGCTGCTGTACCTGGGCAAACATGCTATCAGCGACGACTATTGCGCTACCCCCACTTCACAATCTGGGAAAACCACGGAAACAGCTCACAGCCTGCACAAGCTTTTTCTGGCCTAGACATGTCGCTTCCGTTACAAATACCTCTCTTCAAGGGAGAAATTAAGAACTTCTTTCTAATACGTCAGGAGGGGATTCAAGAAGAAGCGAAGATTGACTTATCTCGACTAATTTTGGAAATGATCGTACAGCTCCAGACTGATATGAGTCGGTTTTATCCGAGGTGCTACACGAGTTCGGCGTTGCTCTAAAAGACCAAAGGCCTGCCGGTTGGTGTTCCGGCAGGCCTTCTTTTCTGCTTGCTTCTTCTTGTCTGGAATGCGTACTGCACGTTTGCGTAGTTGCAGATGCTGTTCCAGGCGTTCAGGGCTCATGGCCCACATGGTGCGGTCGCGCTTGTGTCTTTGCACTTGTTTGTGTTTGCGTGGCATGCCTAATCCACCTCCTTTGCTGGGGTGGAGTCTAGCCTAGGGCGCTATTCCCTGTCTGCTTTGCTGTCCTCTTTGTCTTTTTCGTGTTCGTCTTTGTATCCGTCTTTGTGTTCGTCCTTGGGAATGCGCCGGATGATTGCGCGGTGGGACTTGAGGGTCTCGCGGGCGAAGGCCCACGCGATGATGCCCATGAGAGCCACGACGCCGCAGATGGCGAAGGCGGCTTTGAATCCGTAGACATCGGCGACGAAACCCACGAGGATGGGGCCGCATATTTGGCCTAGGTCGCCGCCCATTTGGAATGCGGAGAGCACTTGGCCGCCGGAGCGCTTGTTGCCCACGACGTCGGCCACCACGGCCTGCTGGGCAGGGTTGATAAGGCCCGAGGAGGCACCGGCTAACGCTGAGACCAGGATGAGGGACCACACGCTATCGGCAAAGCCCAAGACTCCCATGAACACTGCGGTTCCGGTCAGGCCGATCATCACCAGGGGCCGCCGCCCATAGGTGTCGGCCCAACGACCAGAGAACTGCAAGACGGCGGCGTTGCCGGCTGCGAATACGGCCAAGGCAAAGCCTGCGGCAGCGGCACCGTTGTGGAATACGGAAGCGGCGAAGAGAGGTAATACGGAGACACGCACACCCAGATTGATCCAGCACTGGGCAAAGTTGGAGGTCAAGACCGCGCGGAAGGCGACGTCCTGCCACGCCTCCTTGAGGTGCATATGGGGAAGCTCATGGGCGACTTCCTCCGCGTGATCAACCTTGGGCATGAGCGCCCAGACCACGCAGGCAGCAATCGCCACGGCCACGCCGTAAATAAAGAAAGGCCAGCGGAAGCCCAAGAAAGACAGTGAGGCACCCAGCACAGGGCCGACCACGTTGCCGAGTAGAAATGCTGTTGCGTAGGTTGCCGAGCACTTACCGCGAATGGTGGGTGGCGAGAGCTTTACTATCAGGCCCATCGCGGAGACCGTGAACATTGTCGACCCCAGCCCGGCAAGGCCACGCAGGACGACGACCTGCCAGTACTCCTGGGCCACGGACACCGCACCAGTGGCAGTCGCGACGGTGAGCAGCCCGATGAGATAGATCTTTCGGTTTCCTATACGGTCCACCAGGGCGCCCGCCGAGGGAGCGAAGATGAGGCGGGTGGCAGAGAATACCGAGATCACCATGCCAGCTGCTGCCATGGAGACGTCGAAGCTGACGATGAACTGCGGCAACAAGGGGGCGATGAGCCCGTAGCCCAAGGCGATGATGAACGCGGCGGTGACCATCACCCAGATCTCCCGAGGGATGGTCGGGTTCTGAGGTGAATTTTGAGTTGACATACTCATTTCACTCTAGCTACAAGGTCAAATCCACGCAGGAGAGTTCTGTTCGAATGTGTGTTCTATACTTTTACTTGGTTGTCCGTACCCGGCTTTATGCTCGCGGGCATGAAACAAAAACACTCAGCACGCAAGCCACTTTCCTCCATGACCACCCAAAACACTGTCACAGCAGGGTCGAGCTTTTCCGCAGCCGAGGTTGCCGCACAAGTCCTGTTCGAGGAGAAAGAAACTGTAGAAAAGATCCACGCAATCCTGCACCACCCGCGCTCCTTGGCCCGGCCCACTGCCGCATGGCGGCCACCGGTGCTCAAACTCCCAGGGGTGGCCGGGCAACCACCGCTCATCGCGGCTATGACGCGGCGCCGAGTGGGAGAACGCGTGCGGGCGCGGGTGCGCGGATTCGGAGAAAGGCGCGCACCGGCGTATCTGCTTTCGGTACGCATCACAGACCCGCATGACCGGGAGGTCCCCGCGGCGCTGGCGGAGGGGTGGATTCGCAGCCTTGTCGAGCCCGCACTAGCCGGGGCGGTGCACGAAATCGAGGGAGGAGGCGCCACCACTTATGTGTGGCTGGTTGATAGCGCCTTCAATCCGGTTCACTCCCCCAACTCGTTATTCGAGGGATTCGCCGCGGCAGCCTAGTTACTCGGCTTCTTTCTCGTCTTCGATCTCGTCGCCATCTTCAGTGTCGGCGTCGGTGTCGACGTCGTCGTCTTCTTCAAAGTCGAGGAAATCTTCGCCTTCACCGTCATCCTTGCCAAAGATGTCGTAGACATCCGGCTCGTCGAACTCAGCCGCGTCGAAGTCAACCAGCTGGGACTCCCAGTCCAAGGCTTGCTCGGAGACGAGGCTAAGGACGTCGAAGAGGCGGTCGAAGTCGGTATAGGTGCCAAGCTCGAGGGTCTCAGCGGGAACCTCGATGATCGGGCCCGCGCCGTCGAGGTCGGGGGCTGCGAAGAGTGCCACGCGCTCTTCCTCAGAAAGGTCCTCGATGTCATCGGTGGCCCACATGGCCGTGATGGCATCATCCTCAATCTCATCGAGGTCATCCTCGGAGAAGTCGAAGGCAACGAAACGCACGATCGCAGAGGGCACGCCGTCGATGGACTCGACGAGCACGCGCAGCTCTGAATCATCAGCAACCTCGGCCACAACCAGGTTCGGGTTGAAGTCATCTTGGTTGAACTCGAGCTCCGCAATACGCTCATCGGTACCTTCCAGAAGGTCCCGCAGCACGGTGACCACCTGGTCGGTGGCAATATGCTTGGCCACTGCCTCCACTGCATCGCTAACAGAGAAAGCCACTGAGACGAGTACCGCCTCAAAGTCCTCATCGTCTTCATCCACGTCGGCGGCGGCGATATACACGTTAGCAGCGGGGAGAAGAGGATCGATTTCCACAAACTGAATCTCAAGATCAGACGTGATAGGAACAAACATCACGTTGTCATTAACGCGGGATTCGATGCCCTCGGCGTCCAAGGCCGAAGCAATATCTTCGAAAAAGCTCATCGTTGGAAGTCCGTCCTCGTGAGGGTTGAAAAATGTCACCGCGGCAAAAGCGCACGGCCTTGCCGATCCTACATCTATTCTTCTGGTGCCGTCTTGCCTTCCACCAGCAGGCCAAATGTTGCCAATAAATCGCGGCGCCCACTACCCCATTCGAGCATGTCGTACTCTTCCCAGGCCTGGCGGCGGCGCTCCTGGGGCGCTGCCTCAAGATAAGGCTCCGCATCAAAAATCATGGTCTCGCGGCCACCTGCGGCTTGGTAGCTTGGCCAGTCTTGTCCTGGGGCACCCTCATGGATGAACTTCGCCCACAGCCGCTGCATTGCCCCGGTCAGGTGGTCCATTTCCTGGGCACTGCCCACGCGGGTGAGGAAAGATGCGCGCGAGGCCTGCGGATCGCCAAAAACGTTGGATAATTCCATGGAATGCATGGCACCCAGACCCAAAAACTTCATTGCCGGTGGCGCAAAGTCGAAGCGGTACATCCACGTCGGCGCGTTGCGCGAATGTGCGCCTGCGACGCGGACTGCGGGGGCCCAAAAGAGGGCGTCGGCAAGCAGGGCGGCGAAATCCGCCCGCGCCACCGCACCCCCATAAGCCTCCACTACCTGGGGGGCATGCTCCTCGTCGAAGGAAGCCAAAAGCCGCAGACCTGCACGGTTACGCGCACTCTGGCGCTGGAAAAGGAACTTGCCAAAACTGGCCTCGTCCGAATTGGTGCCGATAATAAGCGGAACCTTGTGCTCGCCGCCGCGCGCGAAGACCGCCAAGGGATGCTCCGGGATGAGCTTGCCATCAACTGTGGGTGAATAGCACGAATTAAGGTGCAACAGCTCCCCGGCGCGCCACATCATGGACTGCCCGGCGCGGATGAGATCGTCGCAGTCCTCACGACGCAGATCCTCCACCGAGGTAGCCCGCGGCAACGCCATGTGCTTGACCAGCTCGCGGGCCCAGAAACGCGACTGCGTGCGCGAGTGAATCATCGCTATAGGCGGAGATTGCGCAATGGCACGGTGGAATAGGCCCTCTGCCTGCGGCACGGTCATAAGGGTGAGGACTGCCGCACCGCCTGCGGACTCCCCCATCAAAGTGACGTTGTCAGCATCGCCCCCAAAGGCGGCGATGTTGCGCTGCACCCAATGCAGAGCCAGGAGCTGATCGGCTACCGCCGGGTTGGCATCGCAATCCCCGCCCAGGCTGCGCAGATCAAGATAGCCCAAGGCACCCAAGCGGAAGTTCACGGACACGTAGACCACGTTCATGCCCGCGGCCAGCTGATAGCCACGCAGCATGAGCATGTGCGAGGAGCCTACGATAAAGCTTCCCCCGTGGAGATAGACCACCACGGGGAGCTTCTCCTCACTATCGGGGCGGACGATGTCGAGGTAGAGGCAGTCCTCGGAGCCGATAACGCGGTCGGTCCAGGAATAGGTGGGCTGCGGTGCGACCTGTCCAAACTCGCGGCAATCGCGGATACCTTGCCAGCTTTGGGCGGGGCGCGGATTGCGGAAGCGGTTGTCCCCGCTTGTATCAGCCCCGAAAGGAATGCCCCGCCATGAGCGGACGCGGCCGGGTTCCTCGCCGTTCATGATAGGGCGGTCCGGGCTAAGGTCCTCGAGGATCTCGCCGCGCACCCAGCCTGAGCTGGTGCGGATTGTGAGATCATCACTCAGGGCGTCGAAAGCCGCGGCTTGGGCTTCGCGCGCACGTAGATGTGCCTGATAGGCAAATTCCCTTGCCGCGGAGGCGCTGAGCTCCCGAGTATGATGCGGGGGAACGCCTGCAGTGTTCATAGTCGCAATCTTAGTCCTGCGCGCCGTGCTGATGCGATGTTAAGAGGCCGTGAGCGCTGTTATGTTGTACCAACTATGTTGTACCAACGTGGCTTTATTCTTCTTTCCCCTTATCCCTAACAGATTTCGGAGCGACCCTAATAGTGAGACTTCCTTCCAAAAAGAACAGTCCTACCCCCTCAGAAGAGGAACTAGATCGCAATGCCAATATCTTTGCCAAGGCTCTAGTGGGTGGCCTAGACCGCGCTGCGGCGGTGCAGTCCTCCGTCATCATCAAGTACGTCGAGGGACTGCGCAAACGCCACAGCCTTGAGTCCCCTGCCCAGTTGCAGACCTACATAGACAGGCACTTCCTCAACATTGTCTCCTCCACTGGTGCCGCGGCGGGGGCTTCCGCCGCTATCCCTGGGGTGGGCTTTGTTACGGGTACGGCAGCGATAGGCGCGGAATCCCTGATTTTTCTCGACGCCGCCGCATGGTACATCCTGGCCTCGGCGTATCTGCGCGGGGACGACATCACCGACGAGCCGCGCCGCCGCGCGCTTATCCTTTTGGTTCTTACCGGTTCAAAAGGCTCCGCCATCGTGGATACTTTCTTGGGGGATGTGGACTCCATGGCTTCGGTATCTGCCGTTACGGCGCTTTCGCGCTTTTCTGGCCCCACGCTAAGTGGCATCAACGGTCGCTTGACCAAGGCCTTCACCAAACAGATAGTCAAGAAGGTGAAGTGGGCGTGGGTATCCAAGCTCATGCCCTTGGGCATCGGGGCAGTACTGGGAACCACCGCCAACCGCAAACTGGCCCGGCGGGTTATCAATTATGCAGGTCAGCAGCTTTCCGCCCTGCCTAGAAACTAACTGGGTGAGCACGTACTACCCCTAAGATAGTGTTCAAAGACACAATGGCCGTATCATGTAAGGCAACACTTTTCGGGGTGGCGCATGCCCCCTCGCAAAGGCACTACTAGAGTCGATGAGACGACCCCAATTAAAGCAAGGAAATGAGGCGAATACCTGCCGTGAGCAACTCGAGCATCTTCGGCCCTAATGCGTGGCTGATTGACGAACAGTTCCAGCAGTACTCCAAGGACCCCAACTCCGTCGATCCGGAGTGGCGCAACTACTTTGAGTCTAACGGAGCTCCGGAAAAAGCTCAGGCGGCGCCTGCCTCCGCGGCAAAGGCACCAGCTGCCAAGGCCCCGCAGAAGGCAAAGCAGACTGAGAGCGCAACAACCAAGGTAAAGCAGTCCCACCGCGAGACCGAGGTCAGCCGCAAGTCCCCGGTATTAAAAAAGCACGTGACTAGGCCGCAGACCGGCGCCAAGAAGGGTCAAGCTTCCCCTCTCGACCGCATCGGCACTTACCCGGAGCCAGGCGCTAAGCCCATCAAGGGAATGTTCAAGGCTATTGCCAAGAACATGGAAGAGTCTCTCGAAATCCCCACCGCTACGACCGTGCGCGATATGCCGGTCAAGCTCATGTGGGAAAACCGCGCGATGATCAATGACCACTTGAAGCGCACCCGCGGTGGCAAGATTTCCTTCACCCACATCATCGGCTACGCATTGGTCAAGGCCACGCAGATCCACCCGGCGATGAACGTGCGCTATGAGGTTCAAGACGGCAAGCCCACCGTGGTTCAGCCCGAGCACATTAACCTGGGCCTGGCCATCGACCTTCCGCAGAAGGACGGCAACCGCGCCCTCGTGGTCGCCGCCATCAAGGAGGCGGAAACCAAGTCTTTTGCTGAGTTCATCGCGGCCTACGAAGATATCGTCGCTCGCGCACGCAAGAACAAGCTGACCATGAATGACTTCAGCGGCGTGACTATCAACCTGACCAACCCAGGTGGTATTGGCACCCGTCACTCCATCGCGCGTCTGACCAAGGGCGCCGGCTCGATCATCGGCGTTGGTTCCATGGACTACCCCGCCGAGTTCGCCGGAGCTTCCGCGGACCGCCTCGCTGATCTCGGCGTCGGCCGCCTTGTCACCATGACCTCAACCTATGACCACCGTGTCATTCAGGGCGCAGAGTCCGGTGACTTCCTGCGCACCGTCTCCCAGCTTTTGGTTGACGGCGCTTTCTGGGATGAACTCTTCGACTCCATGGGAGTGCCCTACCAGCCTTTCCGTTGGGCGCAGGACGTGCCCAATACCGGCGTCGATAAGAACACGCGCGTCCAGCAATTCATCGAGTCCTACCGCTCCCGCGGCCACCTGCTGGCGAACGTCAACCCCCTGGGCTGGCACCAGCCTGGTCTGCCTTGGCCGGATCACCGCGACTTGGACATGACCACGCACGGTCTGACCATCTGGGACCTCGACCGCACCTTCAACGTCGGCGGATTCGGCGGCCAGGAAACCATGACCTTCCGCGAGGTGTTGGGCCGCCTGCGCGCTGCCTACACCCTCAAGGTCGGCTCCGAGTACACCCACATCATGGACCGTGATGAGCGCGCCTGGCTCGAGGATCGCCTCGAAGCCGGCATGCCTAAGCCCACCAATGCGGAGCAAAAGTACATCCTGCAGAAGGTCAATGCTGCAGAGGCTTTCGAAAACTTCCTCCATACCAAGTTCGTCGGCCAGAAGCGCTTCTCCCTCGAAGGTGCAGAGACGCTTATCCCGCTTATGGATTCCATCATCGATACGGCAGCCGGTCAGGGCCTCGACGAGGTTGTCATCGGCATGCCGCACCGCGGCCGCCTCAACGTCTTGTTCAACATCGTGGGCAAGCCGCTGGCAGATCTCTTCGGTGAGTTCTCGGGCAACTACAAGGGCGGCCAGCTCGGCGGCTCCGGTGACGTTAAGTACCACCTTGGCGCCGAGGGCCACCACCTACAGATGTTCGGTGACGGCGAAATCGACATCACCCTGGCGGCCAACCCCTCGCATCTCGAGGCAGTGGACCCGGTCATGGAGGGCATCGCCCGCGCCAAGCAGGATCTGCTGGACAAGGGCGCAGATGGCTACTCCGTTGTCCCCGTCATGCTGCACGGCGATTCCTCTTTCACCGGCCTGGGCATCGTACAGGAGACCATCAACCTCTCCCAGCTGCGCGGTTATACCACCGGCGGCACGGTGCACATCATTGTCAACAACCAGGTGGGCTTCACCACTACTCCGGACTCGGCGCGTTCCACGCACTACGCCACCGACCTGGCCAAGGGCTTCGACTGCCCTGTCTTCCACGTCAACGGCGATGACCCCGAGGCAGTTGTCTGGGTGGGTCAGCTAGCCACCGAGTACCGCCGCAAGTTCGGCAAGGACGTATTCATTGACTTGGTCTGCTACCGCCTGCGCGGTCACAACGAGGCCGATGATCCTTCGATGACGCAGCCGCAGTTGTACTCCATCATCGACAAGCACCGCAGCGTGCGCGAGCTCTTCACCGAGGAGCTCATAGGCCGTGGTGATCTCTCTGAAGAAGACGCACAGGCAGCAGCACGAGACTTCCACGACCAGATGGAGTCCGTCTTCACCGAGGTCAAGCGCGCAGAGTCTGCTGGACCGAGCGAGCAGGTCGGCATCACCTCTGCCCAGGAGCTCACCCGTGACCTCGACACCAATATCACCGCAGAGGACATTCTCGAGCTCGGGGAAGCCTATGCGCACGGCCCTGAGGGCTTTGAGTTCCACAAGCGCGTGGCCAAGGTGGCCAAGGAGCGTCTCAAGAGCTCCCGCGAGGGTGGAATTGACTGGGGCTGGGGCGAGCTTCTCGCCTTGGGCTCCCTGGCCAACGAGGGCAAGGTTGTCCGTCTAGCCGGTGAGGATTCCCGCCGCGGTACCTTCACTCAGCGCCACGCCATCCCGATCGATCCGGCTGATGGCTCCGAGTACAACCCGCTCAACGAGCTCGCGGCTGCCAAGGGCAACGGCGGCAAGTTCCTGCCCTATAACTCCGCTTTGACTGAGTACGCCGGCATGGGCTTCGAGTACGGCTACTCCGTGGGCAACCAGGACGCTCTTGTCTTGTGGGAGGCACAGTTCGGCGACTTCGCTAACGGTGCGCAGACCATCATCGACGAGTATGTTGCCTCCGGCGAGGCCAAGTGGGGCCAGCTCTCCAGCCTGGTTCTCCTCCTTCCGCATGGCTACGAGGGCCAGGGCCCCGATCACTCTTCGGCGCGCATCGAGCGCTACCTGCAGCTATGCGCCGAGGGCTCCATGACCGTGGCTCAGCCTTCGACTCCGGCCAATCACTTCCACTTGCTGCGCCGCCAGGCTCTCGGCGAGATGAAGCGCCCGCTCGTTGTCTTGACGCCGAAGTCGATGTTGCGCAACAAGGCCGCTGCCTCCTCCATCGCGGAGTTCACCGAGATCAAGCGTTTCCGCTCCGTCATCAACGATCCTCACAAGATCGACGCCGATGGCAAGGTCGTGGGCAACACCGACGCGGTCAAGACCATCATGTTGGTCTCCGGCAAGCTCTACTGGGAGCTGGAGAAGAAGCGTGAGGCTGATGGCCGCGATGACGTCGCCATCATCCGCCTCGAGATGCTGCACCCCATCCCCTTCAACCGCTTGAGCGAGGCCTTTGCCGCCTACCCGAATGCCACCCAGGTGCGCTTCGTGCAGGATGAGCCCGCCAACCAGGGACCATGGCCCTTCTACCAGGAGCACCTGCGCCGGTTGATCCCGGATATGCCGGAGATGGTGCGGGTATCTCGCCGCGCACAGTCTTCAACGGCCACTGGTAACGCCAAGGTGCACCAGATTGAGCAGAAGAAGCTGCTTTCCGACGCCTTCTCGGACTAGATAAAACACCTCCAGCCCCGTTCCTTCCACTTCAGGAAAGAACGGGGCTGGAGTTTTTATTGCCTACTATCCGGCGCTGGAGGCATCGGCTTTATTAGAAGAGTCTTTATCGCCGCCCGTATCTAGGCTGCCCGCGCCCGAGGACTGCGAGACCCAAGAGCGGGTGGCTTCCTCGACCGAGGTAGCACGCGCTTGGGCGATAATCTTGTCAATCTCTTCCTTGGTCAGGAACTTGGTCAGCGAGGACACCGCCAAGAGCTGCTCGCGGTCGAAGATGCCCTTTTCATAGATAGCAACGTAGTTTTCCGGAAGTTGCGGGCGGGCGCTTGCGCAGCCCTCTGCGCTCGAGGGCTCCACCACCGCAAGGTCGGCGGGCAGCGAACCCATCAGTGCGATATGCGTGCGCGCGAGGTAGTCCTCCCCCGAGGCATCGTGCTTATCTTGGACAAAGTCCTGCGAAATCTCCTGCGCCTGCGGGGCATCGAAGTAATCCAGGAGCACTCCCGTACAGCCCACAAAGAGGTTGCCTCCCAAGGGGTCCGCGTTCGGCGTTGCGGTCGCTGTGGCACTGTCCTGCCCGCGCACGACTACGGCGGCGCGCCCCTCTTCGAGCAGCGTGTATTTATAGAGATCTGCGATGACCTCTTGCTCAATGCCCCCGGTCATCTCCTCGGTGCTCGTACCGGCGGTATTGACCACGATCTGCACCGGCTGAATGGCCGCGGGTTCCGCAGGCGGGGTGGGATCGAAGCGGGAACAGGAAGCCAGCACCAGCCCGCAAGCCACGAGGGCTAACGAGGCGGCCCGCCTGCGGGGCGAGTCGAAAAGGTGGCGCATGTGATTCTTCCTCATCTATGTAGAAGGGCTCAAAGTGGGCGCATGTGATTCTACACTGGCCAGCGTTTAACTTATGGTCCACCATGACTAAGATGGTGAGGTGTTATGACTAGTACTATTACTGAATCCGCCGTACAGGCTGCGCTGGCCCGCGTGGAGGACCCGGAGATCGGCCGGCCCATCACCGAGCTCGACATGATCAAGTCCATCGCCATCGATGGCAATGATGTCGCCGTTGAGGTCTATCTCACCATCGCCGGATGCCCCATGAAATCCACGATCGAGAAGAACACTCGCGCCGCCCTCGAGGACATCGACGGCATAGGCTCGGTTTCCGTCTCTCTCGATGCCATGAGTGACGAGCAGCGCCGCGCTCTCAAGCAGAAGCTGCGCGGCGGCCAGGCAGAGCCCGAGATTCCCTTCGCCAAGCCGGACTCAACCACCCGCGTCTTTGCTGTGGCCTCGGGTAAAGGCGGCGTCGGCAAGTCCACCGTGACCGTGAACCTCGCCGCAGCGCTCGCGCACAAGGGCTTGAAGGTGGGCATCGTTGACGCCGATATTTATGGCCACTCCGTGCCTGGCCTGCTCGGTTCCACCGCCGGCCCCACCGTTTTGGATGATGAGATGCTCCTACCTCCCATCTCGCACGGTATCAAGCACATCTCCATCGGCCAGTTTGTGCAGGGCAATGCCCCCGTGGTCTGGCGCGGTCCGATGTTGCACCGCGCCCTCCAGCAGTTCTTGGGAGATGTTTTCTGGGGCGATCTCGATGTGCTCCTGCTCGATCTTCCTCCCGGCACCGGTGACATTGCGCTATCGGTGGCGCAGCTGATCCCTAACGCCGAGCTTCTCATCGTCACCACCCCGCAGGCGGCAGCGGCCGAGGTGGCCGAGCGCGCCGGTTCGGTGGCGCAACAGACCCGCCAGCGCGTTGCCGGCGTTGTTGAGAACATGGGCGCCATGGCTCTGCCCGATGGCAGCACCCTTGACGTCTTCGGCACCGGTGGCGGCAAGGTAGTCGCTGATCGCCTGAGCACCATCCTTGGCCATGAGGTTCCAGTGCTGGCGGAGGTTCCCCTCGATCCCGCGCTGCGCACCGGCGGGGATGCCGGCGTCCCCATCGTCCTCAACTCTCCCGAGACTCCCGCCGCCAAGGCCTTCCTGGCCCTCGCGGACAAGCTCGCTATTCGTTCCGAGTCCCTCGTCGGCAAGACGCTCGGGCTCGGGGTGACGAGGCACTAGCGTGTCCGCCCCGGTACTCCACGCCACGGATCTGCACGTTATCCGCAATGGCGTGGACATCCTCGCGCTCGAACAGCTCGACATCTCTGCGGGAGAGCATTGGGCAATCTTAGGTCCCAACGGGGCGGGAAAATCCACGCTGCTAAAGGTCTTGGGGACCCGGGAGTTTCCCTCGCGCGGCCACGTCGACATCCTCGGGGAAACACTTGGGCGCACGGACGTCTTCGCCCTACGCCGGCGAATCGGTTATGTCGATCCCAAGCAACGGCTGGGAGACATCGACTGCACAGAGGCAGTGATGTCCGGTATTACAGCTTCCAACGGCCTCATTCCGCGCTGGGAGCCGAGCAAGAGAGATCTTCAGGTGACTGGGCAATCCATCGAGCTCGTCGGAATGCAAACTCGGGCGCATCACCGTTGGATGCGCATGAGCCAGGGCGAGAAGGCTCGCACGCTCATCGCCCGCGCCCTCGTCACTGAGCCGGAGCTTTTGCTTCTCGACGAACCCTCCACCGGACTCGACCTTCCCGGCCGAGAAAGGATTCTGACCACCCTCGATCTTCTTCGACAGAGCCAGAAGCGGCTGGCGAGCGTCACTATCACTCACCACGTCGAGGAGATCGCGGCCTCTACTACCCACGCGCTCCTAATCAAGGATGGCGGTGTGCTGGCCGCAGGGGAAATCTCAGAGACACTCAACTCGCGCAATCTCTCCGAGCTCTATGACATGGATGTGGATCTTCACACCTACCGTGGGCGCTGGATGTCCTTTGCCGCAGACGGCCCTAGGTAATATCCGCCCATGAGAATCCGCCGCCCGAAGAATAGTCTCCGCTCTGCGTATCCGGCTTCTTTTCTTCCTCCTTCGGCTTGTTGCTCACCGGGCTTTCACTAATTTGCGGCTTCTTGCCCAGGTCTTCCTGCAGCTTCTTCGGGTTGAAGTCATCCCATACGGAATCATCTCCATCGAACAAAGCCTTGGTGATAGCCCCACGCGGCCCCAGGCGCGACCACTCAGCAGCCTGAGAAATGGGCCCGCTGAAGGCCTGCAGCTCTGAGGACAGCTCCCCCATCTCGCCATTGAGCTCTGCCTTGGCGTTATTTATAGCCTTACGAGCCGCGTAGATAGCCGCGCGCACGTCCGCGATAACTCCCGGCAAGCGCTCGGGACCAATGACCACAATGGCCAGCAAGATGATGACAGCAATCTCTGTCCAACCAATCGAAGAGAACACGGTGCTATCTTAGACCTTCATCCCATTATCCGCGCTGGTTGCGTTTGATGGCTCGAAAAACCATCTCTACTTTATCCAAGAAGTCCTGTTGAGGACGATAAGCAGGCGTAGCGGCATCCGGACCCAACTTAGGGACCTCGACGGCGATATTGGCCAGCTTTTCCATCAGGCTCTGAGGTGCGCGCACCTGCGAATCTACATTGCAGTGGCGTAGCCATTCGGAGGCATTTCTTTGCTCGTGTACTTCCGCCCGACACTCGGGGCAGTGCACGAGATGCACTCGGACGCGGTGCATCGACTTCGGCTCCATCTCACTGTCCACGAAGGCGACAACGGCCTCGGGACCTAGGTGGCCGATGGTGTCTTGGCGGCGGGCACGTGCCTTCGCCTTATTGATTGGCCGCGGACTACTTCCCCGCAGCGAAAAGGAATGACTTGCCCGTCCGGAAACGGATTCCATCTTCTTCCTCCTTGTGCGTTGAGCTAAAAGTTCCCTAGCGGGTGCGCAGCAAAAGTCGCGTCTCCGCGTTTGTCCGCGCTTCTTTCTCAAGCGCCTTGCGCAGTTGGGAGCGCCCGCGGTGAATGCGGGAGCGCACGGTTCCCATCTTCACCCCGAGGGTCTCCGCAATTTCGTCATAGCTCATTCCCACCACGTCACAGAGAACAACCGCCACGCGGAAGTCTGGGCTGAGCTCATCCAACGCGGCTTGGAGCGCTGGATCAAGGTTGGCCACGCTATAAGCCTGCTCCGGCGTCATGTCCGTGCCAGGAACCCGCTCATAGTCTTCTGGAAGGGCCTCCATCCGAATCTTCGAACGGTGGCGGACCATGTCTAGGAAGAGATTCGTGGTGATACGATGCAGCCAGCCCTCAAAAGTTCCGGCCTGGTACTTATTGAGGGAGCGGAACACTCGCATGAATGTTTCCTGCGTCAGATCCTCGGCATCGTGCTTATTGCCCGAGAGGCGAAAAGCCAAGCGGTAGACACTATCTGCGTGCTCGGCCACCAAATCACCCCACGAGGGCATGGTGGAAACTCCCGCATCAAACGCGGCAGTACCTTTCAGCTCCGGCTCGGGGTCAGAATTGACCGCATCGCGATTAGTTTTTGTCATAAGTCATAGTTTCCCAAATTTGTCTCCCAAACACCAGACATGGCACTGGAAACTACCTGTGAGTCAGTAACATCCTCCCCACCTGTATCAATTCGGCGTGGTCGCGCGCGTTTTTCGGGCAATCTCGCGCGCTTTTCCCTATGGTTTTAAATGTGACTACAACGGCCTATGACGCACTGCGTAACTATATCGAATCCACCAGCGAAGTATCTGCGGCCCTCGCCGGCGCCCGCGCTCACGCCGAGGAGTACGGTCTCCCCGTGCCGGATGAGCCCACCGGCCAGCTGCTGAGCACTCTCGCGGCAGCCTCATCCATTCCAGGCGAGCGCTGCCAGGCGGTAGCCATCACCCCAGCCGCCAGCGTGGTCGGCCTCTATCTCCTCAGCGGGCTTTCGGAAAATGGAATCCTCACCTGCATTGACCCCGAGGTAGAGCATCAACAAAGCGCAAAGAAAGCCTTCCGCGAGGCTGGTTTTCCAGCCAGCCGGGGGCGTTTCCTTCCTGCCCGTCCGCTCGAGGTCATGGGGCGCCTAGCTGCAGACTCCTACCAAGTCATCTACGCTGATGTTCCCGCCCTTGACATGCCCGCTCTCATCAAAGCCTCTTGGCCGCTATTGCGTCAGTCCGGCACACTCGTGATGGCCAATTCCCTACTCGACGGCACCCTGGGCGACACCAGCCGCAGCGACCGCGACACCGCTTCGGCGCGCGAAGCAGACGAGTACGTTCGCGGCATTGATAATGCCGTTGTTACCCGTCTGCCTCTAGGTTCCGGGCTCACGCTCGTAACTAAGCGCTAGCTGCTTTCAATCACTTCGTTCTTACCAACGACTACTACTCCACCCTCGGAGACCTTGAAGCGCCTTTCGTCGCGCTCGCGGTCAACCCCGATGATAGCTCCGTCTTGGACCACCACGTTCTTGTCCAAGATGGCGTGGCGAACCACGGCGCCTTTGCCGATTCGAACGCCGGGCAACAACACCGAGCCTTCCACGGTGGCGCCGTCTGCCACCCGCACGTCCGAGGAAAGCACGGAGTTACGTACCGTTCCTCCCGAGACGATGCAGCCTGGGGCCACCATCGAGGACTGCGCAATGCCGTTTTGCACGAACTTAGCCGGTGGCAAGTTGTTCTCATCCGTGGAATGGATAGGCCACTTGCTGCTGTAGAGGTTGAAAATGGGGTGAACCGAGATGAGGTCCATATGAGCCTCGTAGAAAGAGTCGATGGTACCGACATCACGCCAGTAGCCGTGATCCCGCTCGGTAGCGCCAGGCACCTCATTCGCCATAAAGTCATAGACGTGAGCCTCCCCGCGCCCGACGAAGTAAGGGATAATATCTCCGCCCATGTCATGGGTGGAGTCCTCGTCCTTTTCATCGACCAACAAGGCGTCAATGAGAGCCTGGGCGGTAAACACGTAGTTACCCATCGAGGCATAGGTCATCGCAGGATCATCGGGGGTAGCAGGAGGGTTCTCCGGCTTTTCCAAAAACTCCGTTATGGTTCCCATGCCATCTGCCTGGATGCAGCCGAAGGCAGAAGCTTCCTCGCGCGGCACTCGGATGCCAGCCACAGAGCACTCTAGGCCAGTGGCGATATGCTCCTCCACCATCTGTGAAGGATCCATGCGGTAGACGTGATCCGCACCGAATACGATGACGTAGTCAGGATTCTCGTCATAGATGAGGTTGAGGGACTGCAAGATAGCGTCTGCAGAGCCCATGTACCAGCGCTTTCCCAGGCGCTGCTGTGCGGGCACAGAGACGATGTATTGCGGAGTTGGCCCCGACAGGTTCCAGGCCTGGGAAATGTGCCTATCTAAGGAGTGCGATTTGTACTGAGTCAAGACCGCAATCTTGAGGTAGCCCGCATTGACCAAGTTGGACAAAACGAAGTCAATGAGGCGGTAGGAGCCTCCAAAAGGCACGGCGGGCTTGGCGCGGTCTTCGGTCAAAGGAAAAAGGCGCTTTCCTTCGCCGCCCGCGAGGACGAGAGCAAGGACATTAGGCTGGCTTTTCACACCTCCCAACTTATTATTGTTTGGGAAAGTTTGCAGTAAAAAAATTTGAACCCCTACCCCCGTTAACCGTCCCTGCACGCATGCCCGGAACGCCGTATTCTAGATACCTATGAGAGCCGGAATCTTTTCCAAGGAATACCCGCCAGAGATCTATGGCGGCGCCGGAGTACATGTCGCAGAGCTGACGCGTTTTATGCGGAAGCTCATTGATGTCTCCGTTCACTGCGCGGGCGCGCCCCGCCATGAGAAGGATGTCTTTGCCCACGGAGTAGATCCGGAGTTGGACAACGCGAATCCCGCGTTGCAAACCCTCTCCATGGGCCTGCGCATGGCTAATGCCGCCTCCGATATCGACGTCGCTCACTCGCACACGTGGTACACCGGCCTTGCCGGTCACCTCGCGGGCCGGCTTTATGATATCCCGCACGTAGTAACAGCCCACTCCTTGGAGCCCCACCGGCCGTGGAAGCGCGAGCAGCTCGGCGGCGGCTACGCAGTTTCATCTTGGTCGGAAAAGAACGCCATGGAATACGCCGATGCACTCATCGCCGTATCCGCTGGCATGAAGACCTCGATACTCGAGGCGTACCCGCGCATCGAGCCGGATAAGGTCCATGTGGTGCTCAATGGCATCGACACCGAACTATGGACGCCGCGTGAGCCGAAGTACCTGGAGCAGATCGGCGTCGACAAGCAGCGGCCGATTGTTGCTTTCGTCGGGCGCATCACCAGGCAAAAGGGCGTGCGGCACCTGTTGAAGGCTGCTGCCCACTTTGATGATGACGTCCAGCTCGTCCTTTGCGCGGGTGCCCCGGATACCCCCGAAATTGCCGCCGAGACCGCGCAGCTGGTCGAGGATCTTCAGAAATCGCGTGATGGCGTTTATTGGGTGCAAGAAATGCTCTCCCGCGAGACCATCCAGGAGGTCTACTCAGGAGCCGATGTATTCATCTGCCCCTCGATCTACGAGCCCCTGGGGATAGTTAACCTTGAGGCAATGGCATGTGGGACCGCGGTCGTAGCTTCCAATGTCGGCGGAATCCCCGAGGTTGTCGTCGATGGAGAAACAGGCATCCTCGTCAACTACGACGAATCTGATCCCGTAGGTTTCGAAGCAGACCTCGCCCGAGCGGTCAACGAGTTGGCCCACGACAGGTCCCGCGCGCATGCCTTCGGCGTTGCTGGGCGGCGGCGCGCCACCGGAGATTTTTCTTGGGCCACCATTGCCGCCCAGACCGTCGACATCTATCGCTCACTGATTTAGAGAGGAAACCGTGACAATTCACCGTCCCGAACTACATTTCGTCCCTGAAACAGGCATCCTCGAAGCGCCCGCCGGCGTCCTCCTCGATGGGCATCGCTGGCAGCTGTTTTTCCAGTACAAGCACTCTCCGGACAGTGCCTCCCGGTGGGGCCATTCCTACTCGGAAGAACAGCCCTTCGATTGGCTCGAATGCGATGATGTCCTCGCTCCTGCTGGTGGCGAACTCTCCCTGCGGGCGGGCTCCGTGGCTGCCGGAGTCGACTCCATAAACCTCTACTTCACGTCGGTGACCTCCGTGTCCACCTCCGTGCGGCTCGCGCGCTTCCCCGGCTTCGACCACGTCTGCGAAGTCTCAGACGCCGTGGATGAGCTCGATCCGCACGTTGTCCGCTACGGCGAGGTGGCCAAGCCAACCACGGATTATAAGCGCTTCCGCTCCCCTTCCGTCGTGCCGGATTGGGCCGCTGAAGACCGCGAAGAGGGCCACCGTGGCTGGCTCATGCTAGCCCTCACCGGTCATTCTGAAGCCCCCGTTCCCGTCATTCTCCGCAGCCCAGACGGCGTTGCATGGAACTTCGAGGGCCCGCTGGAACTCATCGGTGATCCAGAGTTTCTCGCCGGCGAAGTGCCAGCCACCTCGCCGCTTCCCCCTGTGGTCTCTCCGCGCATCATTCGCCTGCGCGACGAGATTGACGGCCGCATATACGATGTCTTGCTCGTAACCTTGGAGCGCAACCACCGTGACGTTTCCGGCTACTTGGTTGGCTACCTCGAAGGCACCCAGTTCCGCATCTCCACCGGCTTTCGGCGCATCGACTTCGGGCATGATTTCTCCCGTCCCCGCAACACCAACTTCACCGAAGGTACGGTCAGCCAAGAGCAGCGCTTCGATTCCGCCATTCTCTTTGGGCTACTCAACGGCGGCAGCAGGCTCGATGACCCCACCAGCCACCCCACTTTCGCCGAGGAGGGCTGGGCCAATAGCCTTTCTCTGCCGCGCCGGGTAACCCTGCAGGGCGGGAAGCTCTTCCAGACACCGGTGCGCGGCCTTCCTGACGCAGTCCAGCACTCTGATCGCGCTCGCTCCTGGACGGGGCTCTTGCACGTTCCGGCTGACTCTGCGGTCCGCGTTTCGCTTGTCGACGGCGAAGGAAACCCCGCCGCCATCATCACCCACAGCGGCGAGACGCTGAGTTTGGACCGCTCGATGGGAACGGCCTTCGACGGCTACTTTGCCGACTGCGCGCCAGCGCGAGCCGAGCTCGCTGAGGGGGACTCGGACTCGCTGACCATCATCGTTGACGGAGCTACCGTCGAAGTCTTTGCTGATGGCGGGCAGGTCGCCATGGCCTCCCGGGTGTATTTCCCTGGCGGCTGCTCGAAGATAGAGGTCGAGACTACCAACAACGCTTCCGTCGAGCAGAGCTGGCAGCGCACCGGTTCGAAGGTGTAGCACCTGCTCCGCCCCATGTCCTCCCCCCCTTGCCCCTTCGCGAGCACGGGCGGGTTCTTTTTGCGCACCACACCGCCCGAGTGTGTACGCGAAGGGACATCGACGGGAGGCAAGACTGAACCGGGAGGCCGGGCTGAGCCCAAGTAGCGAGTAAAGAGGTGCCGCTAGAGTGCGCGGAGCCGGTCGAGACGCGCGCGGGCGGTAACCGTCATGGAAGCGGGAAGCGCCGCCATGCGCTCGGCGAGTTCTGCTGGGCTGATGTGGCGGGCGGAGGGGCTCATCTTGACCTGAGCAGCGATAGAGTCCTTATCGAGCTCGATCGGGAAAGAAATATCGACCGGATCGCTGGACTGTTCGAGGAAGCCTGCGGCTTGCTCGTACATCCGCTCGACCTTGCCTTCTTCCACCCCGAGGATGCCCAAGGGCTCGCGCAACTCGTTGAGGTGGCCGGCCCCGGGAGTAAGCACGATGACCTCGCCGCCTGGGCGCAGGACGCGGCGAAACTCCGCCGGGTTGCGCGGGGCGAAAACCACCGAAATTGCGTCGATCGAAGAATCCTGCAGCGGCAAACGCTCCCAGACGTCTGCTACAACCGCGCCAATTCGCGGGTGGGCCTTGGCAAGGTGGCGCGCAGCGTGCGGGGAAATATCCAGCCCAACGCCACGCGAGCCAGCGATGGAATCGAGGGTATGCGCCAAGTAGTAGCCGGTTCCCGCGCCAACCTCGAGAAGAGTGGGAGATTCTGCCTCGGCGCCATCGAGGGCATCTTGGACGCTGCCAGTAACTGCTTCCACGAAGGGGGCGAAATGCCCGCGGGACAGGTAGGCTTCTCGGGCGGAAACCATGTCCATGTCATCACCGTGGTGCTTGAGTCCTGGGCCGGCAGCGAGGGTTACATAACCCTGTTTGGCCACATCAAAAGAGTGGCTTGACTCCGACACCAAGCGAGAATAATCATCGGCGCCGTGCAGCGCGGTCCCGTCCATGGGATCCGCAAGTACATCAATAATCGTGGAAAGCATGACTCCAGACTAGCTGGAAACCGCGATGAGCAAGGCGCCCAACTCGGCGGCTTCCTCTTTGTTTAGCTCGACGACGATGCGTCCCCCGCCGTCCGAAGGGATGCGCATAACGATCTTACGGGATTCCTCCACCGCTTCCATCGGTCCACCAGTGGTTCGTGGCTTCATAGCTGCCATGTTGTCATCCGTTCTAAGAGAAAAGTAGGTATTACTAGTTCCAGTTTAGCCCCTTTTCCCCGCGGCCGGTTTTTAAGCGTGATACAGCACACTTTAGCGCGCGCGCAGCTTGGCCTCCAGCGCGGCGAGAAGATCATCAACTTGGTCCTGGCGATATCCCCGCGGCACCACCTCGAAGGCGATGGCGCGAAAGTCCCCTTCTTCCACAGCGCGGCGATTGCTCGCCATCACCGACCGCGGCTCATCAAGAGGAGGCAGCACCTCACCGCGCCCAAAAATAGTGCCCCACGCCCACGTCCCGAGGATGACTAAGGCCACGAGCACCACGATAAGAACAATCCACGACAGCATGCCTAAATCCTATCCTCCAGTGCGGGGCGCTGCTCAACGCCCTGCTTGGCGACGCCCGCCCGCGTCAAGATAGTAGCCGCCACCACGTCCGCCATGGAGGCGAGCTCCTCGAGCGGGCGGTTGCGATGCACGCGCAGGCCCAGGTCCACCTCGGCGATGGCGGAGGTGCCGTGACGCTGGCCGACGTCGATAAGCAGGCCCGCCTCTACCCCATAGCCGGCGACGAAAGGCAACTGGCGGGCGCTGCTCGCACGCAGGGCATACTCCCCGCCCAAGGGCTGATTGATGTGGGCCAGCTCGGGGAAGAACTGGCGCAGCAAGGGCTTCGCCGTCAGCTCGGTCACGCGGCCTCCACCGTGGGGCTGGCCGTCGAGCGAGCGCCGGTACCGAGCCTTGACCATATGAATATCCGGCGATGAAAAGGGCCTTGCCAGGGCGGACACCATGCCGGGGCGCGCGGACTCTAGGTCGGCGTCAATAAAGACGATGACCTCGCCGCGCGCGGCGGCCACTCCCCTCCACAGTGATTCGCCCTTGCCAGGACGAGGTGGATCGGGCAATACCTCGCGCCAGTTGATGACACGCGCGCCCGCTTCCTGAGCCCGGCGCGCCGTGGCATCTGTCGAATCCGCGTCGATGACGATGACTTCCTCCGGAGCATCCGCCAGGCAACTGCGCACCACCTCGGCGACGGTGGCCTCCTCATTTAACGCCGGGATAACTACGGAAACCCTCATGCCAGGCCGCGAGTGGTGTGTAATGGAGCCATATCGCCGGCGATGGCGGCGGTCATGCGAATGACGTCGATGGTCTCCGTCACCTCGTGTGCGCGAAAGGCCGCGACTCCGCGGGCGGCGCACCACGCTGTAGCGGCCAAGGTGCCAGCGAGGCGTTCGCCCACGGGGCGATCCAGCGTTTCGCCGACGAAGTCCTTATTCGATAGCGCCATGAGCACCGGCCACCCAGTTGCTACCAACTCCTCTACTCGGCGCAGAAGCTCCAGCCCGTGGAAAGTATTCTTGCCAAAATCGTGCGTTGGGTCGATGAAGGTGAGAGCCTCCGGACAGCCCAGGCTCGCGGCCCTTTCGGCCTGCCTCGTTGTCTCCGCTATCACTTCGGCGACGACATCGTCGTAGTGGACGCGATGGGGGCGCGTGCGCGGCACGGCGCCACCGGTGTGCGAGCATACGTAACCGACGCGATTGTGCCCCGCGACCTCGACGAGCTCTGGGTCCCATCCGGCCCAGGTGTCATTGATGAGCCCTGCTCCTGCGGCAATTGCCTCCTGTGCGACGCTCGCCCGCCAGGTATCGACCGAGATTAGCGCGCTGGGATGTCTGCGGTGGACCGCGGTGACGATGGGCACGACGCGGTCGATCTCTTCCTGCGCATCTACTGCCTCCCCCGGCCCGGCCTTGACCCCGCCGACATCAATAATGCCCGCACCGGCGGCGATTACTTCGTCACAGCGCTGCAGCGCAGTGTCGAGACCGAATGTTGCGCCCTTGTCATAGAAGGAGTCAGGCGTGCGATTAACAATCGCCATCACCGTGGCCAGGCTCAATTGAAATCCTTAATGCGCTTATCGCTGAGCACGCTGTGCCGGCGGACGATGTGCTCCACGGCCTCGGCCGGATCATCCGTAACGAGGAAGAGATCTAGGTCGTGCTCATGGATGTATCCGCCGTCTGCCAGAGTCTTTTCCATCCATTCGACCAAGCCAGACCAGAACTGCGTGCCGATGAGCACCATGGGGAAGTTCGTGACCTTCTTGGTCTGCACCATGCACAAGACCTCGAAGAACTCATCCATGGTCCCCAATCCGCCGGGCAGGCAGACAAAGGCCTGCGAGTACTTCAAGAACATGGTCTTGCGCGCGAAGAAGTAGCGGAAGTTGAGGCCCAGATCGACGTACTCGTTGAGTCCTTGCTCGTGCGGCAACTCGATTCCCAACCCCACCGAGAGGCCATTGGCCTCGTGGGCGCCACGGTTGGCAGCCTCCATGAGTCCGGGGCCGCCGCCTGTGATGACAGCGTAATCGGCCTGGGCGAGCTGCTTTCCCACCTCAACACCAAGCTGATAATCGTGGTGGTCGGTGGCGGTCCGAGCGGAACCAAACACGGTGACTGCCTTGGGCAGGCTGGCCAACGCATCGAATCCCGCGACGAACTCGCCTTGGATCCGCAGCACGCGCCAAGGATCGGCGTGCTGCCACTCATGATCCGAACCGGACTCGAGCAGGCGCTGATCATAGGTTGATTCTTGGTCTCCCTCGGAGCGCAGCAGCATCGGGCCGCGCAGGAAACGTAGCTGTTCGGGGGTCAAGGTGTGCTCCTTATGCCGTGAGGTAGCGGGTCAACACGTCTGCGACCTGCGTAATCTGAGAGACGGGGACTTGTTCGTCTTTCTTATGTGCAAAACCGGGATCGCCGGGGCCAAAGTTGACTGCGGGGGTTCCCATCTCGGAAAAGCGCGCCACGTCTGTCCAGCCATACTTGGCGCGGACGTTGCCGCCAACGGCATCGACAAGCGCGCGAGCCGCAAACTGACCCAGGCCGGGCAAGGCCCCGCCCGCCACATCATCGACCGTGATCTCGACCTTATCGTGGGTGCCGAGAACCTCACGCACATGCCCCATCGCCTCATCTACGCTGCGATCCGGGGCGAAGCGGAAGTTCACGAACATCCAGGCCTCATCCGGGATGACATTGGTTGCCACCCCCGCCTCGACGTGCACGATGTTGAGGCCCTCGCGGTACGTGCAGCCGTCGATGGTGACCTCGCGGGGCCGATAAGTAGCCACGTTCATCATGACCGGCGCGAGCGTATGGACCGCGTTCGAGCCCAACCACGCCCGAGCCGAGTGAGCCCTGGTGCCATGCGCCGTAACGCGCAGGCGAATCGTGCCCTGGCAGCCAGCCTCAATCATGGCCCCAGAAGGCTCACCCAACAAGGCGATGTCTCCTGCCAACCACTCCGGGTGATCCGCCTGAAGGTGGCCCAGCCCGTTAAATTCCGTGGCGACCTCCTCGCCCTCATAAGCAATGAGGGTGAGATCGTGGCTCAACTCCGGCGAATCATACAAAGTTGCAAAAGCGTGCAGGTAGACGGCCATGCCAGACTTCATATCCACGGTGCCGCAACCCCACATGATGTCGGCCTCGAAGTGATGAGGCACGTTATCGGCGATGGGGACGGTATCGATGTGCCCCGCCAGCACGACCCGTGACTCGAGGCCACGCTTGGTACGTGCGCACACGGTGTTGCCGTGGCGGACGACCTCGACTTTCTGCTGATCGAGGGCGCGCAACGCCTCCTCGACCGCATCGGCTATTTCCTCCTCATGATGAGAGGGGCTAGCTATGTCGACGAGCTGAGCGGTGAGTTGGATGGGGTCTGCAAGAAGATTAATGGTCACAAGCCGCGATAATACTGCCCTCGCGGCCTCATTGCATTGTGTAAGGTACCCATAGATATTCATTCTTTGTTTTAAAAGGGCAGGCAGACATGGCTGATAACGCGCAGCGGCTCAAAACTAGGCATCTGACAATGATGGGGCTCGGCTCCGCAGTGGGTGCCGGACTCTTCCTCGGAGTGGGCCTCGGTGTCCAAGTCTCCGGCACCTCGGTGCTCATTTCCTACGCCGTAGCGGGCGCCTTCGTCGCCATTATCATGTGGATGCTCGGAGAGATGGCCGCTGCTCGGCCTTCTCTCGGCTCCTTCTCCACCTACGCTGGCCAGGCCTTTGGCGGCTGGGCACGGTTCACCATGGGCTGGCTCTACTGGTTCATGCTCGTCATGGTCATGGGCGCTGAAATTACCGGCGCCGCGGCCATCATCTCCTCATGGTTCGGTGTAGCCCCCTGGATACCCGCGCTTATCGCCGTGGTGTTCTTCGCGGTGGTCAACTTCGCCGCCGTCCGCGGCTTCGGCGAGTTCGAGTTCTGGTTCGCCATCATCAAGGTCGCGGTCATCATCGGCTTCTTGCTCATCGGCCTCCTGATGCTCTTCGGGGCCCTACCCGGCCTAGACCTCGATCGCGCCGGGGCGAACTTTACCGAGAACTTCATGCCCAATGGCATGCCCGGTTTCGCTGCGGGGCTCTTGGCTGTGGCCTTCGCCTTTGGTGGCATCGAGCTCGTGACCATCGCCGCTGCCGAGTCCGAGGACCCGGCCAACAACGTCGCCACCGCGGTGCGCGCGGTCATCTTCCGCATCATGGTCTTCTATATCGGTTCGGTCCTCGTTATCACCATGGTCCTGCCTTTTGCTTCCATCCGCGACGCCGACGTCGCTGCGGACTCCCCCTTCACCCTCGTGCTCGAGGCCGCCCAGGTGCCCTTCACTGCTGGTTTCATGGAAGTCATCATCGCGCTCGCGCTGCTTTCAGCGTTTAACGCGCAAATCTATGCCACCTCGCGCCTCGTCTTTGACATGGCTCGTGACGGCTCCGCGCCTAAGCTTCTGCTCAAGCGTAATAACTCGGGCTCGCCCGTAGCCGCAGTCACCCTGTCGATGATCTTTGCTTTCGGCTCCGTCGCGCTCCAGTACTGGAACCCGCCTGGACTGCTGGCTTTCTTGTTCAACGCCGTCGGCGGTTGCCTGCTTGTCATCTGGATCTTCATCGTCTGCTCTTATCTCAAGCTGCATCCCATCCTCAAGGAGCGTGGCGAGCTTTCCACCCTGCGCGTCATCGGCTTCCCGTGGCTGCCGCTGTTCACCCTCCTTGCTATAGCCGCACTACTCATCTTGATGCTCTTAGACCCCACAGCACGCAACCAGGTTGTCGCCGTCGCTGTCTTGACGTTGGCTTTGGTCGTCGTCTCCTTCCTCGTGCCCAGCGTGCGAAGGAACGACGTCCCCGCCTAGGTGTGTATGCTTTTCTGTGACTACTTTCCATCTTAACTAAGGCTCTTAATTTCTATGACTTCAGCATCCGCACGCGGCTTGGCCACCATCACTCACGACGGAACGGTCCTCGATGTCTGGTTCCCCGCGGTCCACACCGACCAGTCGGTAGAAAAGACCGGAACGGTTCGTCTCTCCGAGACGCCACAGCAGTTCGCAGCGCTGGCAGGCCCCGATGAGGAGCGCGGCGTCGCTCGCGTCGCCGTGGAGACTTCCATCGCCGACCTCGATGACGCTCCCGTCGACACCTACGATGTCTATCTGCGTCTCCACCTACTCTCCCACCGCGCAGTCAAGCCTCACGGACTGAACCTCGACGGCATCTTCGGCCACCTCGCCAACGTTGTCTGGACCAACTACGGCCCCTGTGCCGTTTCTGATTTCCAGATGGTGCGCGGGCGTCTCGCCTCGCGCGGTCCAGTCATTGTCTTCTCTGTAGACAAGTTCCCTCGCATGGTCGACTACGTCGTTCCCACCGGCGTACGCATTGCCGACGCCGACCGCGTCCGCCTCGGCGCCTACCTCGCCGAGGGCACGACCGTGATGCATGAAGGCTTTGTCAATTACAACGCCGGCACGCTTGGTACCTCCATGATCGAGGGCCGTGTTTCGGCTGGTGTCGTTGTCGGTGACGGCTCTGATGTCGGAGGCGGAGCCTCCATCATGGGCACGCTCTCCGGCGGCGGCAAGGAAGTCATCTCGCTTGGCAAGCGCTGCCTACTCGGCGCCAACTCAGGCATCGGCATCTCGCTTGGGGACGACGCTGTTGTCGAAGCCGGCCTCTACGTCACCGCCGGCACCAAGATCACCGTGCACGGCAAGGTCGCCGAGGTTCTTGGTGTCGAGGAAGGCACAACGGTTAAGGGCTCTCAGCTCTCCGGAGGCTCCGGCTTCGTTCTACGCCGCAACTCTGTCAGCGGTGCAGTCGAGGCCGTCGAGTGGAAGACCGCTGCCGTCGCGCTGAACCAGGATCTGCACAAGAACTAGAGCCGCTCCCCTGCGGACCCTGCTCCTTCTGCCTTCCGCCTCCAGCCTTCCGCCTCCAAGTGTCCCTTCGCGGGCACTGGGGGCGGGTTTTTGTGTTGCCCATCCGCCCTGTGTGCTCGCGAAGGCGCAACTCGGGCCGGCGGGGAGGGTCTCGGCGGGAGGTGGCGAGTAGAAGCAGTGGCTTGTTAGCACCAGATGCGTCTGGGAAGTTATCCACAGGGCACGATCTCGGCATTGCTCTCGCTCAAAGCCGAGGCATAGCCTTGCTGATATGGGGGTATGGACTACGGCAATGTTAAGGGAGAGCGGCGTCGGCAAGCGCGCCCTCGCTAAAAAGGTGGCGGAAGGTACGCTCCATCGCATCCACCGCGGCATTTTTGTGGAGGGCAAGGTGGACGCCGCGGCTGTGGCGCGGGCGCTGGTCGTTGGGCTGGTGCGAATTGCTTTTACAGGCAAGACTGCCTCTGAGATTTTTCTCGGAAAGAGGCTGACTTTCCCGCTGGAGGCCGAAGGGCCGCGCACGATTGCGGGTCCGAGCTTTAAAGTAACGCGCTCCAGGCTGCGCGCGGTGAGCCGCCACGGCGCGTGGCCAGTCATCGAGCCTCTATGGGCCGCCCGGAAGGTCCCGCGGGGCTGCGATTCGATGCTCGAGCAACACTACCGCGGCAAGGAGGGGCCGCAGCGACTGGAGCGGGATAAGCGCAGAATGCGTCGCGTGCCCGCGGGAGTACAAGCCGCGATTCGCCGGTGCGCAATAGGCGCGGATAGCCCACCGGAGGTCTCAGTTTCGCGGCGGCTCAAACGCACAGGACTCAAGGTAGCCCATAATCAAAGCATCGCCGGGTACCGCTTTGACCTGCGGATAGGAAGAGTCTTGGTGGAAATTGACGGTTTCACTCATCACAGTGACCACCGATCCTTTGTCAAGGACCGCTTGAAGGCTAATGCTGCTACATTGGCAGGATTTACCGTGCTGCGCTTTACAGCAGATTGCGTGCGCTATCACTTCGATGAGGTGATAGCGCAAATTATCTGTGCGGTTGAGCAGAAACGCCGACTGAATCCGCGACTGCCTTTCTCCGCGCTCAGTCCGGCCTGGCATTGGCATGCTTGCCTTTAGGTTGGCCCGCTTCTAGTTGCGAGTCCGCCCAGCGTGCCCCTTCGCTGGCACAGAAAGGCAAACTTCCGCGCAAATTCCTCTCCTCCGCGCCCGCGAAGGGGCGAAGCAGAGGACGGAGGAGAGGGTGAAGGGCCGAAAGAAGGCGAAACTAACGCGGATTAACGTCCGAGACCACGACGGGAGCCTTGGGCTTGGAGCGGAAGGTCCACAGCTTATTGATGACGAAGTTAAATGGCATAGCCACGATGATGGAAATGGCGGTTCCCCAATAGAGCTTGGTGCGCAGGCCGGTGGAATCGTCGAAAATATGATCCGGAAGGCCAATGGGTGAAACGGGGTTCATCAGCAAGGTCATGATGATCTGGCTGACTACGAAAGCCCCGAGCCCCGTGAGCAAGAAAGGAAAAAAGCCGCGGACCCAGGAGTATCTGCTGACGGACTTGAAGGTCCACATGCGGTTAATCTGATAGTTCCAGGTATTCGCCACGATGAAAGCAATGGTCATAAAAACGTGGTACCAGCGGATGTGGAATACCGAACCAAAGAGATTCATGAAAGCATCCTGGTAAGTGATGCCAGCGGTCCACCAAGCAATCTTCTTCGAAAGGAAGACTACTAGCAGGTTGACCAAGGTCCCTGACCCACCGACGATGCCAAACTTCAGGAATTGCCCGAAATTGGTGGCGAGGCGCGCGAGACTGAGATCAGCCATTCGGTATCCTTCCAGGTTCTCTTACATTAGCTATTTGAGTGTACTCTGCAAGGGCCACTTTGAAACAAATTCACGGGGCGCGCCCGTTAGTGGATCTGTGAAACTAATCGCAGCATGCTGCAGCAACAGAGGCTGCCGGAAGTCATAAAGGTCCAGCCCGGTATCGACGGGATAGGTATCATCCCCCACGATGGGAGAACCCAAATGCGCCAGGGTGACCCGCAGCTGATGCGTCCGCCCCGTCTCCGGCCATAGGTCTACTTCATTACCCGCAGCACGCAGCCGGGTCACTGCCCGCTTGCCTGCGGCGTCGACCTTGACCTGCCGCCGTCCCGGGGTCTTGAGCAGACGCAGCTCCACGCTGCCATCGACGTATAGGGGCCGCTTGACGAAGGCCCGGTAATACTTACGCGCCGCGCCTTCTAAAAAGATCCGTTGATAGGCCGCACGCGTGGCCGGCCTACGCGAGCACACCACTACCCCGCTGGTCAGGCGGTCAAGACGATGCAAAGGGACGATGTCATCTTCCCCGAACTCCACCCGCAGGCGCGTCTGGAGGGTCTCGCGCACAAGGCGCCCGTTAGAGGTCGTGGGCAGGAAGTGGGGCTTGTCGACGACGATAAGGTCGTCGTCGACAAGCAGGTGCCGGTAGGTGTACGGAATGGGCCGCTCGGGCGGGACATCCGGGTGGTACCACGCCGGAATGGGCTTGGGGAGCACGGTTCCGGGGCGAAGAAGCTCCCCCGGGGCAAAGGGCGAATCGCCAGCGCGCGCCGCCCAGTACTGCGGGCTGGGCGGGACGATGCCGTGGAGCACTGTCTTGCGCGGCGAGATTCCCTCGCGAGAGCCAATCAAGCCAGGCGAGAAACGGCTGCATCCACGCGTTCATCGGTGCCGTTGAGCCCAATGCGCACGAACTTCTGACCCGCCGGGCCGTAGAAATCTCCGGGGGCGGCCAAGATGCCACGCTGCGCCAACCAATCGATGGTATCGCGGCAGTCCTCGCCGCGGGTGGCCCAAAGATAGAGACCAGCGTCCGAATGCTCGATGTCGAAGCCTGCTTCGATGAGGGCACGCATCAGCTTCGCCCGCCGAGCGGCGTAGCGCTGCTTTTGAAGCGCCTCGGAATCATCATCATTCAAGGCGGCGACCATGGCTGCCTGGATCGGGCCGGGAACGATAAGCCCCGCGTGCTTGCGTACCTCGAGCAACTCGGCGATGAGCTTTTCATCCCCCGCAAAGAATCCCGCGCGGTAAGAGGCCATATTCGCGGACTTCGACAGCGAGTGCATCGCGATAAGGCTTGTGTTGTCTCCGCCGCTGACGCGGGGATCCAGAATGGAGATCGGCTGCTTTTCGTCATTCCAGCCGAGCCCGATATAGCACTCGTCGGAGGCAATGATCGCGCCATGGGTGCGGGCCCAGGAGACGATATCCTTGAGATCCTCGAGGGAAAGGACCTTGCCAGTCGGGTTCGAAGGCGAGTTGATAAACACCAGCGAGGCGTCTGCGAAGTCTTTGTCTGCGCGCAATGGCGTGGCGCCTGCGATGAGCGCACCGACCTCATAGGTGGGATAGGCCAC
The DNA here is from genome assembly GCF_008693105.1 of Corynebacterium flavescens. Lineage (GTDB taxonomy): Bacteria > Actinomycetota > Actinomycetes > Mycobacteriales > Mycobacteriaceae > Corynebacterium > Corynebacterium flavescens. Next base: position 71,682 of record NZ_VXKK01000026.1, on the reverse strand, counting down.
GGTGGGGAAAGCAACCGTCTGCCCGCGCATGCCCAGCAGAGTGGGTAGCCAGGCAATCGCTTCCTTGGTGCCGATAACTGGCAGTACCGCCCCGGGCTCCATACCGTAACGCCGCTTGAGCGACTGGGCTATGGCCTCCCTCAGCTCCGGCGTGCCTGCAGTCTGCGGATAGCCCGGAGCCTCTGCCGCTGCGGACAACGCGAGCTGTACGCCTGGCGCTACCGGGTCAACAGGATTGCCCACCGATAGGTCGACGATTCCTCCGGGATGCTGCTGTGCCTGTGCTTTGGCACCAGCAAGCGAGTCCCAGGGAAAGTCCGGAAGGACGGAGCCCAGAGCGGTACGTGACATGTTTACTCCTGGTTTTGCGGGGGAAGGGCGGCAATCATCGGGACGTCAAAGTCCTGCGGTCCGAGCGCGGCCGCTCCTCCTGGGGAGCCAAGGTCGTCGAAGAAGGCGGCGTTGGCATCGTTGTATGCGATCCACTCATCGGGAACGTCATCTTCGTAGAAGATTGCCTCGACGGGGCAGGCGGGCTCGCAGGCGCCGCAATCAACGCACTCGTCGGGGTGGATGTAAAGCGAACGCTTACCCTCGTAGATGCAATCGACCGGGCATTCTTCGACGCAGCCTCGATCCATCACGTCAACACAAGGCTGGGCGATTGTGTAAGTCATGGGGTGCTAAAACTTCCTGTTCTCACGGGTTTTGGGATGGTTATTAGTATGTCACTTTTGTCGGAAGAAAGGCCAAACGCCCCCCACTATCCCGGCGAATAACAGCAACAAGGAGCGAACGCTAGTGGCCAGCACTTGGTCTCCGCTCGTGGCAGCTAGCAGCAGGAAAACGCCATAGCCCGCGATCCACGCCACCAAAGGTAAAGCAACGATGTAGGCACTATCACTCCAAAGTTTTGCTGTGCGAGTTAACACACTGTTAAACCAGAAAGCGATGAGAATCGTCACGGGGAAAATGACGCTCGCTCCCCCAGGCAGCGGGATACGCGCGGTGAGGTAGATAGCCTCCAAGAACAGCGAAAGCAGCGCCCCGATGCACAACCAGAGGATGCCGGTCACTACCTCCGCGCGATCAAAGTCTTTGCGCACTAACATGGCTCCACCACGACGTGGGAAGCAGAACCGTTACCCAGCTGGAAGTGTTCGCTGTCAAGAAGCGGCATGACTAAAAGGTTGGACAATCCGTAGGCTGCCGGGGCCAGGCCCGGATTACGCAGGCCAGCGAAGGCGGCGTGCGGATTCACCCGAGTAACGGTACCGTCCGCCACCCAGATCTGTGTGGCATGTGCACTCATTGCCGCGCGCTTGGCGGCAAAAGCCGCTGCGGGTAGTTGGTAGACCACGTCCGCGCCCGAGTTGGTGAAGTTATCCAAATAGGCGCGGTCCGGCAAAGACCAGCCGAGCGGAGGCTCGACAGCCTCTAGAGCTTCGTCGATGGCTGTGGCCTCGAATACCGGCCACCAGATGCGTTGCTCATCCGCAGCGGCGCGGTGCACTGCCTGATTCACAGCGATGTGATCGGGGTGCCCATAACCACCGTCTGGCCCGAAGGTAAAGATAACATCGGGGGCGAGGATAGCGAATTGCTCGCGCAAGAGCGCGACCGCCTCGTCGATACGGTTGACCAAGGCGCGCGGGTTGTCGTGGTCCGGCGAGCCGGCCATTCCAGAATCGTGGAAGAAGCCAAACCCTCCCAGCTGCAGCCCGTGCACGTCCAGCGCCCCCAAGGCGTGCGCCAGCTCGGCAGCACGGTATCCGCCGAGTTGATCGGAGGCGATGAGGCCCTGGTAGGGCTCTCCGATGATCTCCCCTAACTCGCCGAGCGTGACGGTGATAACCGTGACGTCCGCACCGCGGGCGGCGAGGTCAGCGAGGGTGCCTCCCATAAAAAGCGTTTCATCATCGGGGTGGGCAAAAACGGCCACGACGCGGCGACCGTTTAGGTCTCTATTCTTCATCGATCCTCCAACTCGGGGCGGTAACCAAACCTTGCTCCCAATCCTCAATGCTTTGGCCAGGACCCACGATACCTCGGCCAAGCGCGTGCACTCTAACCTCATCAAACAGGGGAACGTAGAGCACTTGAGCTGAGTTGAGATCCTGCGCGGTCTTCTGAGCAGACTCCGTAGATACCTGTCCGGATAAAATGTCCACTTTTTCTTTCGCAGCGTCTGCGGGACAATATCCCGAGAGGTCTCCAGCCAGCGGTTGTTGCTTTGCGCAATCAAAAAGACTGGCAAGGGAAATCGAGTTCACTGCGGTATCCTCCCAGGTGATGACTCCATCCACGCGACCATTGGGCAAAAGATCCGAGGTGATGGTGGTGAGGCGCTCGCTGACAACTTCAGCGTCAATCCCCTGCTCCGCGAGCAAGTCCACGATAACGTGCGCGGCTTGCAGCCCCAGGGCGTCTGTGGGATCAGCCGCGATGCGAATGGGCTGGCGGCCTGCCCGCTCGCGCAGAGGAAGATGATCAACATCTCCGCTTACCGGGTTAGCCCCGGGTTTAAGCTCGGATGCGCGCCCAGAGGACAGCCTCGCCACCTGTGCAGTATCAACATAAGAGGCAAGCGCACGCCGCTCTCCTACCTCCGGGAGTGCTCCGGGTTGGGCGGATAAGTGCAGGCGCAGCTGCCGGGGACGAGTTATAGGGGCGGCCGTAACGCCGTCGAGCAGCCCTAGGGCCTCCAGGCTGGTCTGTTGGGGCGTTAGATCGACAAAGCCGACTTGGCCCGAACGCAGCATATTGACCGCCTGGGTGGAGTCTCGCACCGAGCGCAGCTGGATGACGTCGATCTGGGCTGGGTCCTGGCCCCAGAAACGGTCATTGCGGTTAAGGGTGATGACGCCGCGTCCACGATCGACGTTCTCGACGAGATAGCGCCCGGCTGAGGCTGGGATGCCATTGGATAAAGCCGAGTTGAAATCGTCATTCTCCAGAAGGTGAGAGGGCAAAAGGTCATTAAAAAGCAGCTTCCACTCCGCCAAGCGCTCCTTAAAATCCACCGTGACGACTCGGCCGCCCTCAGTGGTACGCACGGCAGAAATCGCCCTATACCCCGCCGCGTTGTTGACGCCGGCCGTCGCGCTCACGTGCTTCCACAGGTAGTCGAAGTCCGCGCCGCTAATGGGCGTCCCATCCGACCACTGCGCGGGCGAGGCAATGGTGTAGCGCACGCGCTGGACGACGCCCTCCGGAGCCGGAATCTCCTCCGCCGACTCCAAAACATCGGAGTCCATCTGTTCGCCGTGGAAGGCAGAAGGAAGAACCAGATCAGAAATCTGCGACACCAACTCGGAGTTATTTGCTACCAGGTGCGGGTTCAGGCCGCCGCGCAAAGGGTCGACCCCGATGGCCACAGTGGAACGGGTCTGCGCTGGTTCTTCCTCCGGCGCGGGTGTGGTCGAGGTAGCCGTAGAGTTGGCCGAAGAATCCTTATCCTCTTCCTGTACAACAGGAGGGGGTCCCGGGTTCGCTGAACAGGCGCTCAGCGCTATGACCGCCGACACGCATAGAACACCGAGCTTTGTGCGCACGGGTAGCCTCCATTTCTCTGCCAATTCTGCTGTCTCCCGATCTTTCCCGCACCACTCTAGTCGCGGTGCAGGACACAAGACACCAAAAGCGGCGCCCCCGCCGATAAGACGAGGATGCCGCTTGAGCGTTAAGGGTTCTTTACTTCTTGAGCTGCTTTGCGCGCGCAGCAGCGCGCTTACGATCGGTGGCGGAGAGGTCGACCTTGCGCACGCGCAGCACGTGCGGGGCAACCTCAATGCACTCATCGTTGCCACAGAACTCGAGAGCCTCTTCAAGGGAGAGGTTGCGAGCCTTGGCCAGGGTGACCGTGGCGTCGGCGGTGGCCGAGCGCATATTGGTCAGCTTCTTCTCCCTAGTGATGTTAATGTCCATGTCCTCGTCGCGGTTATTCGCGCCGACGACCATACCTTCATAAGCCTCGGTGCCCGGCTCAACGAAGAAGTCGCCGCGGTCGGAGAGCTGCATCAGCGCATAAGCGGTGATCTGGCCGGAACGGTCTGCGATCAAGGAACCGGTAGCGCGGGCTTTGATGTCTCCGGCCCACACATCGAGACCATCGGCGATGGAGTTAGCGATACCGGCGCCGCGGGTCTCCGTGAGGAACTGGGTACGGAAGCCGATGAGGCCACGAGCGGGCACACGGAAGATCATGCGCACCCAATTTCCTTCGCGGACATCCATGGCCTGCATCTGGCCCTTGCGGGCGGCCAGCAGCTGAGTGATGGCACCCTGGAACTCCGAGGGGGAATCGATGGTGAGGATCTCGTAGGGTTCCATGGTCTTGCCATCGATGACCTGAGTAACAACCTGCGGCTTGCCCACGGTCAGCTCGAAGCCTTCACGGCGCATCGACTCGATGAGAACGGACAGCGCCATCTCGCCGCGGCCCTGGACCTCCCAAGCGTCAGGACGCTCAGTGGGCAGGACGCGCAGGGAAACGTTACCGATGAGCTCCTGCTCGAGGCGAGCCTTGATGACACGCGCGGTCAGCTTATCGCCGCCGCCCTGACCGGCCAGAGGAGAGGTGTTAACGCCAATGGTCATCGAGATAGCAGGCTCGTCAACGGTGATACGCGGCAAAGCGACGGGGTGCTCCGGATCGGCGATGGTGTCACCGATCATGATGTCGGAGATACCGGAGATGGCAACGATATCGCCAGCAATAGCTTCCTCGGTGGGCTGACGCTCAAAGCCGACGGTACGCAGCAGCTCGGCGACCTTAACGGTCTTGATGTGCTCGTTGTCATCTTCGTCATAGTGGATCCAGGCCACCTGCTGACCCTTGCGAATCTTGCCGGCGTAGATGCGCAGCAACGCAATACGGCCGAGGAAGTCATCGGAGTCAAGGTTGGTGACGTGCGCCTGCAGCGGTGCATCAGCGTTTGCGGAGGGCTCCGGCAAGACGTGGTAAATCACGTCGAACAAAGGCTGGAGGTCCTTGCCCTCGGGAACGTTTCCATCGCCCGGGTTGACGGTTGAGGCAACACCTGCGCGGCCGGATGCATAAAGAACTGGCAGGTCGAGGAGATCCTCAGCAGCCAGAGCTGCGTCCTCATCGTCGAGGCCGGCTGCGATTTCCAGCAGCAGGTCCTGGGACTCGGAGACAACCTCGTCGATGCGGGCATCGGGACGGTCGGTCTTGTTCACACAGATGATGACGGGAAGCTTGGCTTCGAGGGCCTTGGTAAGGACGAAGCGGGTCTGTGGGAGGGGTCCCTCAGAGGCGTCAACAAGCAGGACGACGCCGTCCACCATCGAGATACCGCGCTCAACTTCGCCGCCGAAGTCGGCGTGGCCCGGGGTGTCGATGACGTTGATGATGAGATCGCCACCGTCTTTGCCCAGGCCCTTGCGGGTAATGGCGGTATTCTTCGCCAGAATGGTGATGCCGCGCTCGCGCTCCTGGTCATTGGAGTCCATGACTCGATCCGTGTGTTCGCCGTGGTCACCGAAAGCGCCGGACTGCTCAAGCATTCCGTTGACGAGGGTGGTCTTGCCGTGGTCGACGTGCGCGACGATGGCGACGTTACGGAACTCGGTATTAGTCACTAGTGGGGTGCTCCTTTTAAGGATCAGCAAGCGCGGTGCGCCTATAGGTTTTAGAACGGGCACCAACACTACTCCGAAAACCCAAATATCGCAGCATTGGGAAAGCTACTTTCCCCCGCGCACCACCCGTGTAACACAATTGCGGCTCCGCACGAAATATGACGTAGTGGTCATGTTTTCACTTGACTACGCCGAAAAAGTGAATACTGTTGCAGTAGATACTATTGTGACGCACGTTAAGGCAAATCCGCAGCGGCGTCACGCCTGCGTCGCCGGCCCATTTGCCGCGAGAGTGTTTTCCGCAACAATTCATACCCTACTTTTCCAAGGATCCTGATAAACCGTGAGCACAGCTACCCTCTCCACGCGCTTTCCCGCCCGAGTCGGCATCGTTGCTGCAACCACCGCGGCTCTCATCGGGATCGCCTCGCCCCTGTTCTCTCCCGCTCAAGCATCTGCCCCCGACCTGCAGGCCATCAGCGCCTCGCTCTCGGCCAACAGCCCCCTCGACGAGCTCGGTCGCCCTAACCCCGAGACTCAAGAACGTATACGCGCATTCGCGGCGCAGCCCTGGATCCCGCAGGACGCCCGCAACGCCATCCTCTCCGCACTAGCCTTCAGCCTCGGAGAGGGCGGCGCCGGCCAGGGACCGGCCTTGGTAGACGGTCCCAGCCCGGAATTCCGTCAGTTCTATTGGCCCACCGTGTCTGCCAAGTGCATCGGCGGACAATCGGACGCCATGGGCTCGGCTATTGCCGTGCCCGGCCCCACGCAAATCCCCGCCCCCGGCGCCGGTGAGGGCGAGAGCGTGTTCCTCTTCACTGCGCTCGGCACCTCCCCCGCTGCCGCTGACCAGGGCGGAATGCACGTGCGTTGGTTTAATATCGACACCCTCCAAGCAGGCATCACCCCGCTATTCAATAACGGAATCAACGCCGACGGGCCCACCACCGTTTCGGGTCGCGCCGCCACCGGAAAGGGCACCGTAGTCGGGCTCCTGGAGGGCTCCGTCAATACTCAAGACGCCTCCTGTGCCTTTGCTCCTACCGCCGCATTCTTCGAGGTCAAGTAGATGGCTGGCGTGGATCTTCACCCCGTCAAGCGGGAGACCTTCGACGTCGAAGGCTCGGTTAACATCGATCCCAAAGGCTTCGTACGCGAGGTCGATGTCTACCGCCAGACTGACTTCGGCCTTTACATGGCCCGCGGCGCAGACCACCCACGCTTTGGCTACCTCGAGTCTTGGCTGCTGCCTGGCCTCGGACTGCGCGCCAATATCTTCTACTTTCGCCCAGGCATTGAAGAGCACCAGGAGTTCTACCTCGACGTGGCCGAAACCACCCAGCGCGATGGTGTGTGGACCACGCGTGATCTCTACGTGGATCTCATTTCCAACACGGGTGAACCAGTCGAGGTCGTAGACATTGACGAGCTCGCCGCTGCCACCTCTACCGGATACATCACTGCAGCGGACGCGGAAAAGGCCATTGAGGCCACCCTCAACGCGGTCGAAGGAATCACCCGCCACGGCGATGATGCCATGGCCTGGCTCGCCAGCGCCGGAGCTCCCTTAACGTGGGCAGATCACGTCGAGCTTTTCCCTGCTCCCTAGGGCGCTCGCGGCTAGCCTTGGCTAAAGTAGACGCGGTACCTAAAATTAGCTCTTCATGACCGAAGGAATCTCACCATGTCAGGTGGCCTTTTAGCGCTGCTCGATGACGTCGCTCTCATCGCCCGCACCGCTGCCGCAAGCGCTGACGACGTCGCCAGTCTCGCCGGCAAAACCTCTATCAAGGCAGCCGGCGTCGTCGTCGATGACGCCGCTGTCACCCCTCAGTACGTCGACGGCGTCTCGCCCGCTCGTGAACTGTCCATGATTTGGCGCATCACCAAGGGCTCCTTGGTCAACAAGCTCATCATCATCTTGCCCATCGCCCTGCTGCTGTCCTGGTTAGCCCCTTGGGCCTTGACCCCGATCCTCATGCTTGGCGGCACCTACCTGTGCTTCGAAGGCGCGGAGAAGATCTATCACTTCTTTCGACCAGGCCACAGTGGCGAGCATGACGAGGAGCACGCCAACGAGTCTGCTAAAGACGCGGAGAACCGCCTCGTACGCTCGGCCATCAGGACTGATCTCATCCTCTCCGCAGAGATCATGGTCATCTCCCTCAATGAGGTGCTCGACCAGCCTTTCTGGCTGCGGCTGGCCACGCTCATCGTCGTCGGCATCATCTTGACCTTGGGCGTCTACGGCGCCGTAGGCGTTCTGGTCAAGATGGATGATATCGGCCTCGGCATGCTCAGGCGTGGCCAGGGCACCTCCGCGCTCGGCACCGCGCTAGTCAAGGGCATGCCTTTCGTCCTCTCTACCATCGGAGTCATAGGAACCTTCGCCATGCTGTGGGTCGGCGGCCATATCCTGGTCAAGGGAACCCACGAGTTTGGTTTGGCGCAGCCCTATGAAGTCATCCATCACCTCGGACAATCCATAGAGAATTCCGTTCTGTCTTGGCTCGTTGATACCGGCCTGTCGATGATCTGCGGGCTTATCATCGGCGCGGCCGTCGTCGCCATTGTCATGGGGCTGCAGGCTCTGCGCGGCCGCCGCGCCCGGCCTGCCCGTTCTGCGCAAGCGCTGGAAATCGAGCGCTCCGCGGCGAGTTCTTAGCACCATGCGCTTGAGAGCACTGGCAGCGTGGACCGTGCTCGGCGGTCTCGGAGCCGGCCTGACCGGCATGGCCACCACCTTTAGCGCGGAATTGCTCATCTCAGCCTCCCCACATGGTGGCTGGCCCATGGTTCTCACCGCCGCCATCGGTGGCCTGCTCGCAGGTTTAGGCTGGTGGGCCCTGCGCGCCAGTGCTCCCGTCCGAACCCCGGAGCAGGCTTTGCGTGACGGCGGAGCTTTGCCCGCCCTGCGCACGCTTGGCGACGGCGCACTCCAACTCCTCGCCGTCGGCACCGGCAGTTCCCTCGGCAGAGAGAAAGCTCCGCGCCAAATCGCCGGCTGCATCCAGTACAACCTCGCCGCCGGCGTTCCTGACTCTGAACGCCGCTTGTTGCTTGCCGCAGCCGCTTCTGCAGGCTTGGCCGCGGTCTACAACATTCCCTTTGCCGGCGCGGTCTTCGCCTTTGAGGTGCTTCGAATAAAGAAGTCCCGCCGCAATTTGGCGGTGGTGATAGCGATGTCACTTGTCGCCGCCATTACCGCCTGGCCGGTGGTGGGCAACGGTCCTTTCTATAGCTTCCCCTCCCCCAGCCCCACGCCCACACATGTGCTCTGGATGGCTCTCTGGTCCCTAATCGCCGCCGTGGCCGGAGGAGGACTCGGATTCCTCTTCCGGCGAGGTGCGGACTACGCAGCGGCGCATCGCACCCCGGCGCGCTGGTACCTACCGCTTGCAACGGCGCTTGCAGCAACCGGTGTCGCCTGTACCGCGCTTATCCTGCCGCAGGTGCTTGGTAACGGCTTCGGCATCGTGGCGCTAGCCTTTAGCCAGTCGGGCTCGTGGCAGATTTTCCTGGCGCTTGCCTTGTGCAAGCCGCTGCTGACCGTCGCCTGCCTGCGGGCAGGGGCCGTCGGCGGCACGCTCACCCCTTCGTTGGCCACTGGCGCGGCCCTCGGTGCCTGCATCGCCTTGGCGCTGCCCCACCTGCCAGCCGACGCCCTCTCCACCTCCGGCTTCGCCCTCATCGGCGCGGCCGCAGTGCTTGCCGCCTCCCAGCGCGCACCGTTCTTCGCCGCCACCATCGCCTGGGAGCTGACCAATGCTCCGTGGTGGATGTTGCCGCTGCTGCTCATCTCCTGCTGGGGAGCACACTATTTGTGGTCCAAGCGCTAAGAGCCCTCCCCACGCTCACCCGCCCCGTCCCTTCGCGTACACACACGGCACACTTGCCGCGCAAGAACCTCGCCTCGGTGCCCGCGAAGGGACGCAAGGTGCGGGACTCGGGGCGCAAGAGGACGGGATGCAGGAAGACTTCTTTACTGACACGACGGTGCGTAGGCTTAGACTGGTGTGGACATGCACTAAGGTTCGTAGCTCAATGAGCAAGTGCTGGGAGGAATAATGGCTCTTTACCCGCTGGCTAGTAGCTACTTTGGCGTCGAGCACCTTGCAATCCTCGACCATCCGTTGCTCAATGCCGCTTTGGACATCCCAGGTTTGGCGCAGGGGCCGGTGAGCCTCGAGGCACAGCTCGAGCCCGATTCTCTGTCCAAGGGCTGGCGGATACGCTGCGCCTTTGGCTGCATAGGTTACCTTGATGAATTGGAGGCCGCGGAGTTCCCGCAGCTGGCTAGAGTGCGGGCATCGGGCTTACGGCCCGCCACGGTTGCCACCGTGGAAATCGTCGAGGGAGAACTTGAGGTAGGCGTTAGCCTCGGACTCGGGCCGTGGCAGGTACCCCACAACGATCAGCCCTCTGGGTCCACCTTGTTAAACGGCGGGATGGGCCATCTCATAGACACCTCGGTGGGAGACCTCAGCCCGCAGCAGCTAAAAGCCATGGGAACCGAGCAGATGATTGTCACTCTCGACTCCGTAGATGGCGATCTACTAGCAACGGCAGAAGGCTACGTCATAGGGCTCATCCCGGGAGGGCGAGACCTGCAAGAAGTAGCGGAGATGGTCCAGCGTGCCGAGGGCACGCCGGAGTTCTTTGCGGCCCGCGCCTATTGCGCAGGAGGCAGGATCGGCGTCGATTTGCCCCTGCCCGGCGCTGAGCTTTTTGCCCCCTCGATTCCCGCGCTGCGGGTGCCTTCCGAGCGCGCCGCCATCAGCGCTCCCGCAGTTGAAGGCCAGCCGGAGGTCTGGGAGGTCTCCCTGCCTGCTGCGGACTTTGCCGCAAGTCTGCCGCGCGGAAGCAGGCGCCCTACCCGCGCACAGGCCAGCCCAGACTTGGCCGCGCTCGTGAAGGCGATGCCTCGACAGGACAAGCTCTCCTGGCGTGCTTTGCCCACCGCGGATGTTCCTGGCCGTTTTTCTTCGGAGTCGGCGCGGGTGCGCGCGCGTCGCCAAGCGCGTGAGAATGGCCGCGGGGGTCACCACCGCCGCTAGTTACAATTTAGGTTTGCCTATGCTTAACTAAGGGGCATGTCTAAGACCATCCCCCTCAACTTCGAGTGGATTCCCACCTTCGACGCTGCGCGCGTCTATCTCCACATCGGTGGCGTTCACAATCACCACAATGCCCGCCTGAACACCATGGAACGCGGCGCCGACGGCCACTGGCGCGATACCGTGGATGTCCCTGAGGACCTCCGCGCCAGCTATCGCATCGTGCCGGTTAATGCCGCCACGGCAAGCACTACTGAGGACACCAACTCCCCGAGCTTTGACCTGCGCACGCGCTGGATGCAGCTTTACCAGAACGTGGTCGAGGGCGATAACAGTCTCGAGTACCGCTACCCTCCCCGCGAGCCCACCGAGAGCGGGCGCATAGTCATGCCTGCCGCGCCTGCCGCCCCCGGCTGGGAGACGGGGGACGCGCTCACGCAGTGGTCCACAGAGGAATTGGACGGCCGCCAGGTGTACCTAGCCGGCCCCGCCGATGCCACGGAGCTGCTTGTGCTTTTCGACGCCCACCATTGGATCCGCACTCCGCTCGATGCGGCATTGCACCGGCTGCATGCCGCGGGAAAGCTCCCGCGCTTTCGCATCGCGGCTATCGATACAGCAGCTAACCGCGTCGCCGAACTCTCCCGTTCACCCCTGATGCGCTCCTTCATTGCCGATACTCTCCTACCCCATTTCCCCCAGTACTCACCTGCGCATCGGGTTCTCAGCGGCCAGAGCTTGGGAGGGCTGACCTCACTAGATATTGCAATTGCTCAACCGGGGCTGTGCCGCGGGATAGTCTCCAACTCCGGCAGCTATTGGTTCCCGCACGGTTCCGCGCAGGCGGGAGGATCTATCGCAGAGGATCTGCACAACGGCGCAGCCGCAGCTCTAGCAGCTGCTGACACGCGCGTGTTTATGACGGTAGGAAAAAACGAGGGAATGGGCATGGAGATCCATACTCCAGCAGTCGCGCGCGAGCTGGAGGCCGCAGGAGTGGACTCCCGCCTTGAAATCACCTCAACCGCGCACGAGATGGCGGCCTGGGAGGGCGGCCTCACCCGCGGGCTGTGCTGGCTCTACAGCTAGAATTGAGAGCCGAAAGCGGAACACTTATACAGAGAGAATTGTTGAAGTAAGTATGTCTACACCCCTCCATTTTGAACTCAAAGTACCAGAAGGAAAACTGCTGGTAGTGGACCTCGAAACTGAAAACGATGTTATCGTCGCAGCGCAGATTTCGGGAGACTTCTTCCTCGAACCAGAGGCTGCTTTTGAAGCCTTGGCTCCCGCACTGGTCGGCTCCTCCACCACCGATTCCACCCCCGCGCTCACCGCGCGTCTCGACGCGGCGCTCGATCGCATCGCCTCCGATCCCCCGGTGGCCCTACACGGTTTTAGCACGCGAGATGTTGCCGTGGCTGTCAAGCGGGCCGTGTCCGGAGGCACCGACTTCGTTGACCACAACTGGGAAATCCTGCAGCCGGGCGTGCTGCCCACTCCCGTCAACGTCGCCTTGGACGAGGTCCTGCTCGACGAGGTCGCCACAGGAAAGCGCGGCCCCACCCTGCGCATGTGGGAGTGGGACGACAAGGCGGTCGTTTTTGGCTCCTACCAGTCCTACTGTAACGAGCTGGAGGAGGAGGGCGTCGTCAAGCATGGCATCACCACGGTGCGGCGGATGTCGGGCGGGGGTGCCATGTTCATGGAAGGCGGAAACTGCATCACCTACTCGATTTATGCGCCTGAATCCCTCGTCGCGGGCTATTCCTACGAGGATTCCTACGCCTATCTCGACCGCTGGGTGCTCGCGGCGCTGGCTAAGCACGGCGTCAATGCCTGGTACGTCCCCATCAATGACATCACCTCGGATGGCGGCAAAATTGGCGGCGCGGCGCAGAAGCGGCGGCGTGGTGCGGTGCTGCATCACACCACGATGAGCTACGACATCGACGCGGATAAGATGCTCGAGGTTTTGCGTACCGGCAAGGTAAAGATTTCCTCGAAGGGAATCGCTTCCGCGAATAAGCGCGTGGATCCCCTGCGACGACAGACCGGCGTGGGCCGAGAGGAGCTCATCAAGACCATGGTCAACGAGTTTTCCACGCGTTATGGAGCACAGCCGGGAACTCTAGGCGCCGCTTCCCTTGAGAAGGCGGAAAAACTTGTCGAGGACAAGTACGCGACGGAGGCGTGGACCAAGCGCATCCCTTAAGCCCGCGGCAAGGGTGAGCGACATTGCTGGGAATTAATGAAGGCGCTAATGTGTTGTGCTGAGTACAAACCGAGCAGTCTAGATTTTTCAGTCTGACTGGTTCGCACTAGTCGAAGTAGACTCGAAGGGCTTTTCATGAATTCCACCACCACGCGCCGTCACCTGCTGCCCGGTTGGGCCACGGGTTTTGGCGCCCAGGTCATCGCCGGTCTCATCATCGGCCTCATCCTGGGCTTTATCGCAGCAGGGCTCGACACCGACCCGGAGAACCCCGGCCTGCTCACCCAGACCTTGACCGGGGTTGGTTCCGCCTACGTCCAACTGCTGAAAGTCATGGTCCCGCCGCTGATCTTCGCTGCGGTTGTGACCTCGGTAGCTAACCTGCGCAAAGTCGCCAACGCCGCTTCCCTGGCGGTATCGACGTTGGTATGGTTCGCCATTACCGCGTTCTTCTCAGTACTCGTCGGCATCGCAGTCGCCCTCATCATGCGCCCAGGCGTAGGAACGAGCGTCGATCCCTCCACCGCCGCCGATCCTTCCAGCACCGGCTCGTGGACAGCCTTCTTGCAGTCGTTGCTGCCAAGTAACTTCCTCGGCCTCCAGGGATCACTTTCCGAAGATCATATTTCCTTGAGCTTCGGTGCCTTGCAACTCTTGGTCATCTCGCTGGCAATCGGCATCGCGGCAGTGAAAGCCGGACAGGCCGCCGACCCTTTCTTAAGGTTCACCGAGTCCTTCCTGAAGGTCATCCAGGTCATCTTGTGGTGGATCATCCGCTTGGCGCCGATTGGCACCGCCGCGCTCATCGGCAAGGCAGTCTCCACCTATGGATGGGATGCACTCGGTTCCCTGGGCAAGTTTGTGCTAGCCATGTACGTCGGTCTGGCGCTCGTCATGGTCGTGGTCTACCCGGCCGTGTTGAAGTTCAATGGGATTCCGGTCATCGGCTTCTTCAAGCGCGTCTGGCCTGTAACCTCACTCGGCTTCGTTACTCGTTCCTCCATGGGAGTTATGCCCGTCACGCAGCGTTTTAGCGAGCAGGCTATGGGCGTGCCCCGCGAGTACGCCTCCTTCGCCATCCCGCTGGGAGCAACCACCAAGATGGACGGATGTGCCTCGGTCTACCCCGCCATCGCTGCCATCTTCGTGGCGCAGTTCTACGGCATCGACCTTGGCTTGACGCAGTACCTGCTCATCATCTTCGTCTCTGTCATTGGATCTGCTGCCACGGCAGGTACCACCGGAGCCACCGTCATGCTCACCCTGACGTTGTCCACGCTGGGGCTTCCGCTGGCCGGCGTGGGCCTGCTGCTCGCCATCGAGCCCATCATCGATATGGGCCGCACCGCCGTCAACGTTACCGGCCAGGCTCTCGCCGCTACCGTTGTGGCAAAGCGCGCCGGCATCCAAAACCAACAGGTCTGGGATGACGCCGAGCGTGGCGTCAAGCATCTCATGGATTCCGATCCTGCAACCGACGCCAATTCCCCCGCTGCGGTTAGCTCCTAAAGCCGCACCGTCTCGTTCCTCCCCACCGTCCCTTCGCGGGCACCGGCACGCGGAAACTGCGCAGGTTTCTCGGCCTCTGTGCTCGCGAAGGGACCGTGCGGGCGTTTTAGAGGTGTTTCAAGAGGGAATTGCGGGGACTATCCCAGCAAGTCTGCCAAACGGATGGCCAGCTGCGCTACGTCGCACGGGTTATACTCCGCCGGACGATCATGCGCAGGCTGGCAGTTATCAACAACCGTGCGCCAGCGCTGAGGAATAGCATTAACGCCGTAGGCGCCGCCCAAAAACGCGCCGACGATGGCCGCGTTGGTATCGCTATCCCCGCCTAGGCCTACTACCTTAACCAGGCTCTCCTCAAAGCCTAGGTCCGCCGCGACCGCCCAATCGACCAAGCGCACGGCATGGTCGACCCAGCCGATGGAGCGGCTGACATCAGGCAGGGAGCCGTCTAGCTCATGCGGATAGAGCCGCAAATTATCCTGGACGGCCTGTTTCGCGTCCTTGCCAGCAACGACCTCCGCCAGCGCCGTGACATAGAAAGCATTGGCCTCGTCGGTGAGGGCGGCGATGTGGGTGAAGTGGCCGTCGACAAGCGCGAGGCGGGCGGCCATGCCTGGGTTGCGGTGATAGGCCACGGCCAAGGGCGAGATGCGCATGAGCGCACCGTTGGCCTGGGAATCGGGGTTGAAATCATCGTTTCGAAGCGCATTCGCGCAGGTATTTCCAATGTCAAAGGGGTGGGAACGCGCCCAACGGCGATAGGCCTCGTGGACCGTGTCCTGACAAAAACTCCCCTCTTTCACCAGGCTGCGGGCCAGGGCGAGGGCCATCTCGGAATCGTCCGTGGGCTGGCCCGCAGTCAGCTGGAGGTGTCCGCCATCCGCCAGCTCGCGCACCCCCTCCGGATATTTAGCGCGAATTGCTTCTGCCCCCTGGAACTCCACGAGGGAGCCGAGGGAATCTCCAATAATCTGGCCGTAGAGGACGCCTTGGGCGCGTTCATGTAGGGAAGTCATTTTCGCCATTCTAAAAGGAATTCGCCGTCGGCGGAGGTTTAGACTCTTGAAGCATGGACACCTCTGAACTGCTCGCCCGGCGCCTTATCTCCCAAGGCCTCGCGCCAACCCCTGCACGCGAGGGGATGCGCAACGGAAGAGACGTCGCAGCACGGCTCCTCGCGCTCCAGGCGCAGAACTACCCTGCCGGCATCAGAGCCCTGGGCCTTCGCTGCGGCTTAGACGACGCCGCTATAACCGACGAGGTTCGCACTCTCGAGCTCGTGCGCTCCTGGCCGCAGCGCGGGACCTTGCATTTCCTCCACGCCGCCGACGTGCGTTGGATGTCGAAGCTGCTCTATCCCCGCGTGGCTAATTCCCAGCGTGGGCGACGAGCCGCCCTCGGGCTCAGCGAGGAGATGGTGACGCGGGCTAGGCAGGCGCTACTCGAAGCCGTCTCGTCCCCCCTAACGAGGAAAGAAATCTACGAGGTATTCTCCGCCGCCGGAATAGACCCCGGCGACAGCCGCGGATCGCACCTGCTGCGCGCTTTTGGCGGCGAGGGGGAGGTGGTGCAGGGGCCACGGCGCGGAGCACAAGAGATTTTTCTTAGGGTTGACGCGCTAGGCGTCGAACAGTTCGAGCCCTCGGATCCCTTCGCCGAGCTCGCCGCGCGCTACGTCGCGGGACATGGCCCGGTCGGGGTCGCCGATCTCATGGCTTGGTCGGCGCTGTCGAAGTCCCAGGCTTTGAAGGCCTTCGCTAGCATCGACGCCGTGCAGGTTGAAGCCGCCGGACAGCTCATGTGGATGCCTCACTGGCACCATGATGTGAGCGCCGAAGATATTCAGCACGCGCTCGAACTGCGATTGGGGCTGCCGGCCTTCGATGAGTATCTGCTCGGCTATGCCAACAAAGATCTTGTCCTCCCGCCACACCTGCGCGGAGACATCCTCACCCCGAACGGGCTGAGCTGGCCGTGGGTGATGCAAGGAGGCGTCGCCGTAGCCAGCCTGCGCGGTACCTAAAACATCCGCATGATCCGCCGGTGGCGAACCCCAGCAGGCTCAACGTGGATGAATACCTCCGCCCCCGGAAAGAGCTTGTCGACGGCCTCTTCAACCTCATCAGCAACTCCATGCGAGGACAGCACGCTCCATTGCCCCGGCACTTCCATGGTGAGATAGACCAACCGCTGGCGACCGGAAGCGATAGTCCGACGGGAAGTGAAGGACACCCCGTGCTTATCTTCTTCTTCGGACAAGAGAGCATCGATCGCATCGGTTTCCTCTTTGGGAAGGGCCTCCGAGAGCAGGCTGCGCAGCGAGCTTTGTAGCAAGCGGTAGCCCGTCCACAAGATGTTGATACCAACAGCGAAGGCGATGAGGGGATCCAACCACAGCCAATCTGTGAGCGCCACGGCAACTATTCCGACCAAAACCCCAACGGAGGTCCACACATCAGTCAAGAGATGATGTCCATCCGCCGACAAAGTAGCGGATCGATACTGCTTTCCATAGCGCAATAGAGCCAGGCCGACCACTAGATTAAGCGCAGAAGCCAATAAAGAAAGCGCGAGGCCGACACCGGGCTGGTCGAGGGGGCGCGGGTCAAGCAGGCGCTCCGCCGCCGTGTAAATAATGAGCGCCGCTGCGACGAAAACCATCGCACCCTCCACGAGCGCGGAGACATACTCCGCCTTTCCGTGGCCGAATTGGTGGTTATCGTCAGCGGGCTTCGCAGCAATGCGCAGCGCGATAAATCCCACGACGGCGGCGACGAGATTGACGCCGGATTCCAGCGCATCGGAGAGGAAACCGACCGATCCTGTGAGATAAGCGGCTAGAGACTTAAGGCCGATCGTTGCCACAGCAGCGGCAATCGATAGTTTCATGAAACGCTCAAGGATGAGCTGTTCAGAGGGGATAGACATGGTGCACCTTCGGACAGTCGGCGTCAGCCGCTATCTCAAAAGGAGCTCGGCCGACGTAGTTTCTACGGACCGAAGGTCTCGCTCACCTCAGGATTATCCTGCGGCAGGGTGGCCGGGTGCGAAGCACCAGTATGTCGACCATCCATCCGCTGCGCGGACGAGCTACTCCCCTTCAGAGCTACCACTCTAGCAAGGGTTACCTACCTGCTTCAAGTGCTCTGTTGGTCTGTATCTTATCCTGCTGTGGCCGTGTTGCTGCCTCGATGTAGCCATGTTGCTGCCCTGCTGTCCCTTCGCGGGCACACTCGCGGTAAAAGCGCGCAGCAAAACCTCGCTGTGTGTACGCGAAGGGACAGGCGTGGTTGCAAGCAGCGGTGCGCTTAGCCGCCGATCTTGAAGTCGCAGACGTCGCCGTCCTGCATGATGTATTCCTTGCCTTCTTGGCGGACCTTTCCCTCCGAGCGGGCCTCGGCCATGGAGCCTGCGGCATCAAGGTCTGCGAAGGAAACGATTTCTGCCTTGATGAACTTCTTCTCGAAGTCCGTGTGGATGACTCCCGCGGCCTGCGGCGCGGCCGAGCCCTGCTTGATGGTCCACGCGCGGGACTCCTTCGGGCCAGCGGTGAGGTAAGTCTGCAGGCCGAGGGTGGCAAAACCTGCCTTGGCGAGCGTGGCAAGCCCGGGCTCGTCCTGGCCCACAGCTTCGAGCAGCTCGAGCGCTTCTGCCTCATCGAGCTCGAGCAGTTCCGTCTCGGACTGTGCGTCGAGGAATACGGCTTGGGCCGGCGCAACGAGCGTGCTTAGCTCAGCCTTCTTCGCATCATCCGTGAGGACCGCCTCGTCGGAGTTAAACACATACAAGAAAGGCTTAGCGGTCATCAGGTGCAGGTCCCGGAGCAAGGAAAGGTTAATCTCGCCATTCTCAGAGGCCGCGAAGAGCGTGCGATCATCCTCGAGGATTGCCTGCGCCTGCTGGGTGGCAGCGACGTTCTCTGCCAGCTCCTTGTGCTTCTTGGCTTCCTTCTCGAGGCGCGGCAGTGCTTTCTCAATGGTCTGTAGATCAGCCAAGATGAGTTCGGTATTAATCACCGAGATGTCGTGGCTGGGGTCGACCTTGCCGTCAACGTGGATGACGTTATCATCAGAGAACGCGCGCACGACCTGACAGATAGCATCTGCCTCGCGGATATTGGCCAAGAAGGCATTTCCCATGCCTTCGCCCTTGGAAGCGCCCTCGACGATGCCGGCGATGTCAACGAAAGACACGGTAGCCGGCAGGATCCGCTCGGAGCCGAAGATTTCCGCCAAGCGCTTGAGGCGGGCATCCGGCAGCTCCACGAGTCCGACATTGGGCTCGATGGTGGCGAAGGGGTAGTTCGCCGCCAAAATATCAGAACGGGTCAGGGCATTAAACAGCGTGGACTTGCCTACGTTAGGCAGACCGACGATTCCAAGTGTAAGACTCACGGAGCCAATCCTAACGCACCGGCCCTTTTATGAGGCAAGATGGTGGGGTGAGTTCTGATAAGCCATCTCCTGCGGAAGGGCCCGAAGCCGCGCTTGGGGAGAAGTTCGATGAGTCGATAGACACCAGCTCCCTCGACGAGGTATCTCCCCACCCACCCGGAAACCAGGTCGATCGTTCGGTGGTTGTCGGCGAGGTCATCAAGGCCTCGTCGCTGTGGGCCGTGCGCCTACTCATCATCACCGTCTTCCTCTTCGCAATTTATAAGATGGCGGGCAACCTCTGGGGCGGTATCCTCCCCGTACTCTTGGCACTCATCATCTGCACGGTGCTCTCGCCCATGGCTCGCTTCCTGCGCAACCATCACTTCCCTGCTGCGGCTGCGGCGGTCGTAACGATACTTTTCTCCTTCACCGCCGTTGGGGTGCTCGTCACCTTCATCGCGCCTGACTTCGCCCGGCAGTCCCAGACCCTCTATTTGCAGACGGTTGAGGGCATCCAGCGCCTCCAGCTGTGGGCACAGGGGCCACCGCTGAACCTCGACAGCAATGACATGGGCCGCTACATCGACGAGGCGGCGTCGTGGTTGCAACAACGCGCGGGCGCCATCGCGGGCTCCGTCTTCACTGGCATCGGCACAGTCACCTCGATCCTGGTGACCTTGTTCATCGTGCTGGTCTTGACCTTCTTCTTCCTCAAGGATGGGCACCATTTCCTCCCGTGGCTGCGTAAAGCCACGGGCCGTCGCACCGGCTGGCACCTGACCGAGCTGTTGACTCGCGGGTGGAACACACTCGGCGGATTCGTCCGTGCTCAGGCACTAGTATCGCTTGTCGACGCCGTTTTTATCGGCATCGGCCTCGCCCTCATCGGCGTCCCCCTGGCCATGGCACTAGCGATCATTACTTTCATCGCCGGCTTCATTCCCTTTGTCGGAGCGATTTTGGCCGGCACGCTTTCAGTTGTCATCGCCTTGGTTTCTCTCGGCGTGACCGAGGCGCTGTTGGTACTTGGCCTCGTCCTGCTGGTGCAGCAGCTCGAGGGCAACGTGCTCTCCCCGTGGCTGCAATCGAAGGCGATGAACCTGCACCCGGTCATCGTGCTCATTTCAGTGACTGTCGGCTCGGCGCTTTTCGATCTCATCGGAGCATTCCTCGCCGTGCCCACCGCCGCGATGATAGCGGTGGCCTATCGCTACTTCCAGGACATGATGATGCTGCAGTCCGGAGAGAAGAAGGCCGGAGATCTACACTTTGCAACAGTCGCGGGATTCCTCATCGGCCGTTACACGGAAGAGCAGGGGCTGCATAGGCGCGAAGAGTGGCTCAAGATCCCCGACTACGCGGCGCCTTCTGGAGCGCCGGATGACGTCGCCGCGCAGGGAGCAGACAGCCCCTCTCTCGACGATGCTGTGGCGCGAGCCACCGATGGTAGCGACAACGAGCGCCCAGCCGTGCGGGCCAACATCAAGCGTGCGGTAGAGTCTTTCGAACACTTGTTGCATCCGCGCTTTCGCCGTTAAAGGTCATATGTCCGTGGCGCGAGGATACTGGAGGCTATGACGTCTTCTCTGCCCGTGTTATTGCTCTTCCTCGGACTGGTGCTCGGAGCGGTGCTGGGGTGGCTCGCCCACGCCTATGCCACCACGCGAGCCCAACCCAATGAGAGCCACAAGGCTCTTCAAGAGTCGCAGCGTCGGCAGGCGGAGTTGCAGCCTCTTGAGAAGGCCATGGACAGGCTGGGCTACCAGCTGCAGGAAATTGAGGAGGATCGCGCTACCACTTTCGCCTCACTCACCAGCCAGGTGCAGGCGGTTACGCGTACCTCCACGCGCCTGACCGATCGCACCGATAAGTTGGTCAGCGCACTGCGCTCACCCAATGTGCGCGGTCGCTGGGGTGAAGTGCAGCTCCAGAGGGTCGTGGAACTGGGAGGCATGAACAAGCATGTGGACTTTGACACCCAGGTCAGCGCGCACGTCGCAGGGACTGTGGTCCGCCCAGACATGATCATCAACCTCGCAGGAGGCCGCAGGATCGTGGTCGACGCAAAGGCTCCCTTCAGCTCTTATCTCGATGCGCTCGAGACCGAGGATCCGGAGGAGCATCGCGCCTATCTGCGTCATCACGCCCATTTACTGCGAAATCACGTCAAGGCGCTTTCCCAAAAGGACTATATCGAGGCTTTCTCCCCCACTCCGGAGTTCGTTGTTCTTTTCGTGCCTGCGGATCCTTTCCTCGACGCGGCATTATCTGAGGACCCAGAGCTCATCGAGTTTGGTTTTGAGAAGAACGTCGTCATCGCCACCCCGTCTTCGCTCTTCGGCCTGCTGAGGACGGTGGCGTTGGGATGGCGTCAGGAAGATGTCTCTGACAAGGCGCGGGAGGTCCTCAGGCTGGGCAGAGAGCTCTATTCGCGCCTCAATACCGTTACTGAGCACTATTCGCGGGTGGGGAGAAACCTCGAGAAGGCCGTCGAGGCCTACAACGCCACGTTGAGCTCACTCGACTCCCGCGTAGCGGTCACGGCCCGCAAACTCAACGAGCTGGAGATCCCCGCACGCAGCGACAGACTTCCACCCCAGCCCTATCCGGTAGAAACCTGGCCGCGCCACAGCCACCCCGGTGCCGAATAGTCTGAGACACAGGCCACGATTTTGCCTACCACGAGAGAAATGAGTAACGAAAAGGTCACCGGAGCATGTAGGATTCTCCCACGTGTCAGTAGCTAAAAAGAGCAACCACCGAGCCCAGCGGAGTCAAAGCGCCCCAGCGCCCGAACTTAACACGGCTATGGGGCTTCTTATCTTGACTGCTGCTATGGTCACAGGCTTGTTGCTGAGCATGATGAGCGGGGCCATCGCGTGGCCTTTCCTCCTCTGCTTCGTCGTGGCAGCCATCGCGCTTTCGCTATTTATTGAGAAACCAGGCCTTTTTATCTTGGTCTCCTCTCTGCCGCTGTTCTTCTTCGCGAGTGTCCTGGCGACCGGATGGCTCATCGCGCGCGGCGCGGCGCCGGAAGGGGCCAGCCCCTTCTCCAAGACCATACTGTTGACCTCGGCCTTCCCCCTTGTCGAGAACTTCCCGGCGCTCGCCTTGGGAACCGGCGGAGCATTGATCATTGCACTCCTGCGTCTATGGCGCGATCGGGCACGTCTACGCAGCCACAATGAGCAGGCCCGCCGCACAAGGCGGGCCGCCGCCGAGGCAGACCGCAAGGCCAAGTCCGAGCGCCTGTCGGTCGCAGAGATCCTCGCGCGCAACGAGGCCGCCAAACAGGCCACTCGAACCACCACTGCTCCACGGCCGAGCTCCCGCCAGTGGGGCAAGGATAGAGAGCAGCGCCGCCGGGAACAGGCAGCGGAGAGGGAGAACAGACTTCGCCAAGCGCCGCCGCAACCGGATCCCCACCGCAGGGCGGGCGATAACCCTCCGCCCCCGCGACCCAGCCATCGCCTACAAGAGCACAACGAAGAAGGCGGCCCCACATGGGACCGCCTTGAAAAGGAATAGAACCTAGGTACGCGCGGGGCGAAGGTCCCGCGGCAGGGAGAACTGAATGGTCTCCGTGGTGGTAGTAACCTGTTCTACATCGCTATACCCGCGCTCGTCCAAGTACTCGAGTACCTCACGCACCAGCAATTCCGGAACCGAAGCACCGCAGGTTACGCCAACTGTGCGCACTCCCTCGAGCCAGGACTCATCAATTTCGGAGGCGAAGTCAATGAGGTAGGAGGTCTTCGAGCCTGCCTCGAGTGCTACTTCGACCAAACGCTTCGAGTTGGAGGAATTCTGCGATCCCACCACAATCATCAGATCGCACTTGGGAGCAATAGCCTTGACGGATTCCTGCCGGTTTTGGGTGGCATAGCAAATATCATCCGAAGGCGGATTCTGCA
This sequence comes from Corynebacterium flavescens, assembly GCF_008693105.1. Taxonomy (GTDB): domain Bacteria; phylum Actinomycetota; class Actinomycetes; order Mycobacteriales; family Mycobacteriaceae; genus Corynebacterium; species Corynebacterium flavescens. The sequence continues at coordinate 49,004 of NZ_VXKK01000026.1, read as the reverse complement.
GATGTGGAAAGCGCTTGCGCAGCTCGTTGACAATGGTGATGGTCTCATCCACGGACAAGGTGGTCTGCGAGAGCCACACCAGCTTTTCGTCCTCGAGCCAAGCAGGCAGCTTGGCGACGCCCTCTACCCCATCCACTAAGTGTGTTACCTCGGGGGCCTCCCCGGCGGTTCCTTCTACCTCTTCGTGACCCTCGTGGCCGACCAAGAGAATGTGGAATCCGTCGCGGTGGAAGCGCTGCACCTCGCGGTGCACCTTGGTCACCAGCGGGCAGGTGGCATCGAGGGTGAGCTGGCGCCGATCTTGGGCCTCGTCCCGCACGGCGGGCGAGATGCCATGTGCCGAGAAAACCAAGTGCGCGCCCTCAGGCGCCTCCGATGCTTCCTCGACAAAGATGACGCCGCGCTGCGCCAGGGATTCTACGACGTAGCGATTGTGCACGATCTGCTTGCGCACGTAAATGGGTGCGCCGTACTTTTCTAGTGCCTTCTCCACCGTTTCCACGGCGCGATCGACACCAGCGCAATAACCGCGCGGCGCCGCGAGAAGAACATTCTTGCCTACATCAGTCATAGACCCCAGAGTAACTAAACGTTCCAAAAAACAGTAGCCACGTACACAAAGAGTGCCATCCCCACCATCCTGGCCACCCCAGCGCGACGCGGGGGCCTGGGGATCAATAGACTGTGCAAGGTAAGTAGAACTCCGCCCAGAAAGGTCGCAGCTTGTGAACCAACCGGCATCAACACCGGAGACCCCATGGCCTGTAGGCAAGGTCAACGAGCAGGTCAAGGGTTGGATTGAACGCCTGGGGTATCTGTGGGTCGAGGGGCAGCTCACGCAAGTAAACGTCAAGCCTTCGTGGAAGCTGTCTTATCTCACCTTGCGTGATGTCGAGCAGGAAAAATCGGTGCAGCTGACCTGCCCCACCGATCTCATTCGCGGGCTCGACGCGCCGTTGAAGGACGGCGACCGAGTTGTGGTTCATGGCAAGCCCGCGTTCTACGCTGGGCGCGCTTCTTTCTCGCTGTGGACCACTGAGATTCGCCATGTCGGCATTGGGGATCTCTTGGCCCGCATAGAAAAACTGCGCCGGACGCTTGCCGCCGAGGGCCTTTTCGAGCCTTCTCACAAGCTGCCACTCCCCTACCTTCCACAGCGCATTGGCCTTATCACCGGGCGCGGCTCTGCCGCCGAACGTGACGTTCTTAGCGTGGCTGCTGACCGCTGGCCGGCCGTGCAGTTTCGCGTCATCAACACGGCGGTGCAGGGAGCCAACGCGGTCCCGCAAGTCATTGATGCTCTGCGCACCTTGGATGCCGATCCCGAGGTGGATGTCATTATCATCGCGCGCGGCGGTGGTTCGGTGGAAGATCTCTTGCCTTTCTCCGAGGAAGCTCTGCAGCGCGCGGTGGCGGCTGCGCGCACGCCGGTGGTCTCCGCCATCGGCCATGAACCCGACTCCCCCGTACTCGATAACGTGGCGGACTTGCGTGCGGCCACTCCCACGGACGCCGCCAAGCGCGTGGTGCCTGCGGCCAGCGAGGAGTATGCCCTCATCACTGAGGCACGCTCACGCATGGCAGCGGCGCTGCGGGGCTGGGTTGAACGCGAGCGCCGCAGCCTGGCTACCGTGCGATCACGCCCGGTATTGGCGGATCCGCTCGTTCCTATTCGGGCCCAGCGCGAGGAGGTGCGGCGTGCGCTCGCCCTGGCCCGGCGTGACATATCCTTCCGCCTCGAGCGCGAAACCTCCCGCGTGTCTGCGCTGCGTGCCCAGGTCTCGGCACTGGGTCCGGCCGCCACCCTCGAGCGTGGCTACGCCGTCGTGCAAGTGATTCCGCGCGACGGTTCCGGCCCAGAGGTTGTTAACTCTTACCGCCAATCTCCACCGGGTTCCCAGTTGCGAATTCGGGTGGGAGATGGCTCGATTACCGCAGCGGCGATGGCAGCCCAGCCAGCCGATTAGCACGGATTCACGGCACCGCCTCACAACACAGTTACTTGAAGATTAAAAGGAGAAAAGTATGGCTAATGATGCTTTCGGCACCGGAGAATTAAGGGAGGATGCTTTCCCCCCTGTGGAGCAACTCAGCTATGAGCAGGCGCGCGACGAGCTCATCGAAACAGTGAAGATTCTCGAGCTCGGCCAGATGGGACTGGATGAGTCCCTGCGCTATTGGGAGCGCGGAGAGGCTCTTGCAAAGGCCTGCGAGGCGCACCTCGATGGCGCGTCTCGGCGCGTTGAGGAGGCTCTTGCTGCGCACGGTGATGCGGATACCCAGTCAGCCGCAGTTGCGGGCTCGAGCGAGGAGGAAGAAAGCTAATGCAGATCTTTGCTTATCCCGGTGACCGAGTAGATTTCGTATCCAAGTCCGGTTCTGCTGGTTCCTTGTGCTTCGGTGATTCCCGCACCCTGGCAGAGGAGTTTTTCGGCCCAGCCCACGAAGTGGCAGGAGAGGAATTAAGCTACTATTCCGGCTCGCTGCTACTGCGTTTTAAAGCGGATTCCTTGAAGGCGGTGATTCTGCGCCCTAGCCTATCCAAGCACGAGAAGGTCGAGGTCTACCTCAATCGGACTCGCCTCAACGGCCTCGACCAGAATTCACTCGCACAGGCCATCGCTGCGGCAGGAGAAGGCGTCACCGTGCGCGGCGCCGAGGGCCTAGAGGAAATTGAGTTCTCGGCTCTTTAGGCAGCGCTGGAGTTAGGCAGGGGCTGGGCGCGAAGGAAAGCGCGCACGGCTGTCTCGAAGTCGCCGTCGTCCGCGGCGCCGGAGATGATAACGCGCTCGTCACCAAGATCGACCACCCATAGCCGGCGCACGTCCTTATCCTCGGAGCTGGCAACCTCTACGTCCACGCCGTCTACTTGACGCATGGTGGTATCCGGGCGGTACTTCGAGTCATAGCCCTTGATGGCATCAGCGGCGCTCAGGGAGGTCTGGGTCGACTCAACATAGCCTTGAGAATCCGTCACCCAGCTGACCCTAGGGGCGTTTGTGCCGGCGACGGATGCGCGGCGGGCGGCATTAGGCTTCCAGCCCTGGGGCATCTGGGGACTGCGAACTGCGGTATCTCCCACTCTGGCCTCCATCTCCAAGAAAGTCTGTGCATCTACTTCCTGGACTGCCTGCTGGCTGGACTCGGGGTTGATCGTGCACAGGCCGGTTGCGCCGACCACCGCCAACATGGCGATCACGGTAACGCCCAAGGACAAAGTGATGTCCTTGGCGCCTTCAAAAATTTTTGGTTTTTCTTCAGCTGCCACGCGCACCAGTATCGCACGCCTGCGCAGGCTTTAGATAACTTCACTCTCCTAGACTCAACTTCGCTTGCATTGCCCCCGCAGCCGTCACCGCGACCAGTGCTTCTGTCTGCCGAAGCCCGTGCACAATAGCTCCCTCCCACTTTTGGGGTTGCAAACAAGGCTTACTTATAAGCAAAAAGTGCAAGAATAGGTAGGTGCCCCTTGGAACCCCCTCGGCAAGCATCACTCAAGCAATGATTTAGCTTTACTCTTTAACACGGAAGGCAGCATTAACACATGTCCGAAAACACTTCTCAAACGCCCGACCGCAATCTTGCGATGGAGCTCGTGCGCGTCACCGAGGCGGCGGCACTCGCTTCCGGCCGGTGGGTCGGCCGTGGCATGAAGAATGAGGGTGACGGCGCGGCGGTTGATGCCATGCGAAAGCTCATCAATTCCGTGTCGATGAATGGCGTTGTAGTCATCGGCGAGGGGGAAAAGGACGAGGCCCCGATGCTCTTCAATGGCGAGCATGTCGGCAACGGTGAAGGCGCTGCCATGGACATCGCGGTCGATCCGGTCGACGGCACGCGGCTTATGGCCGAGGGCCGCCCCAACGCCATTTCCGTCATTGCCGCTGCAGAGCGAGGGACCATGTATGACCCCTCCACCGTGTTCTACATGGAGAAGATCGCCGTAGGCCCCGATGCAGTTGGTTCCATCGACATCACCAAGTCCGTCGCTTGGAACATCGAATCGGTTTCTAAGGCCAAGGGCATCCGCCCCGCTGACATCACTGTCGTTGTCCTTGATCGCCCCCGCCACGATAAGCTCATCGCGGAAATTCGTGAGGCCGGAGCCAAGGTTCGCCTCATCATGGACGGTGACGTCGCCGGCGCCATCGCGGCCTGCCAGCCCACCAACTCCATCGACCTGATGATGGGTATCGGCGGAACCCCCGAGGGCATCATCACCGCCTGCGCCATGAAGTGCATGGGCGGAGAAATCCAGGGCAAGCTCTGGCCCAGGGACGAGGCAGAGGCTGACAAGGCCCGCAAGGCTGGTCACGATCTCGATCGCGTCCTTCGTACCAATGACTTGGTCTCCTCTAATAACTGCTACTTTGCTGCCACTGGCGTCACCAACGGCGACATGCTGCGCGGGGTGTCTTACCGTTCCAACGGTGCAACCACGCGCTCTTTGGTCATGCGTTCTAAGTCCGGCACCATTCGCTACATCGATTCCCAGCACAAGCTCTCCAAGCTGCAGGAGTACTCCGTCGTGGACTACTCCAACGCGGCTGACGCAGACGCTTAAGGTGCGTCTGGCCCGGCCCTGTTGAAGGGGTCGTCGCCAAGCGCGGGGCGCAACCCCGTACTATGTTCAGTGGGCTATGTCCCTCACCACCGTCATTCAGTGGGTGGGACGCGGCTCACTAAAAGGTAGGGCTCATCCGCCCCACAGTTTTCCTTTTAGTTTTTTTAAGAGCCTATTAAAGAGCAACAGATAATAAAGGTGGATTTCATGACTGAGTACCGTATCGAACATGACACCATGGGTGAGGTCAAGGTTCCGGCCGATGCCCTGTGGCGCGCCCAGACTCAACGCGCGGTGGAGAACTTTCCCATTTCGGGTCGTGGCCTCGAGGCCACCCAGATTCGTGCGCTCGGCCTCCTCAAAGCCGCATGTGCCCAGGTCAACAAGGACTCCGGCGCCCTAGACGCGGAGAAAGCTGATGCGATCATCACTGCCGGTACCGCCATCGCTGAGGGCAAGCACGATGATGCTTTTCCGATCGATGTATTCCAAACTGGCTCCGGCACGTCCTCGAACATGAACACCAACGAGGTCATTGCCTCCCTCGCGCACAAGGCCGGCGTGGAGATCCACCCGAATGACCACGTAAACATGGGACAGTCCTCTAATGACACCTTCCCTACTGCCACGCACGTGGCCGCCACCGAGGCAGCCGTCCATGACCTCATTCCGGGCCTGAAGGTATTGCACGATTCCCTGCTGGCAAAGGCAAAGCAGTACGCGGACGTGGTCAAGTCTGGCCGCACCCACCTCATGGATGCCACCCCGGTCACCCTCGGCCAGGAATTTGGCGGCTACGCCCGCCAGATCGAGCTCGGCATCGAAAGGGTCAAGTCCACGCTGCCACGCCTAGGCGAGCTAGCCATTGGCGGCACCGCCACCGGCACCGGTCTTAATACCTCCGCCGATTTCGGCGCCAAGGTTACCGCCGAGCTCAAGAAGCTCACGGGCCTCGAGGACCTGAAGGAAGCCGAGAATCACTTCGAGGCTCAGGCTGCGCGTGATGCCTTGGTGGAGTTCTCCGGCGCAATGCGCACCATTGCCGTCTCCCTCAACAAGATCGCCAACGACATTCGCCTCATGGGCTCCGGCCCGCTAACTGGCCTTTCGGAGATTCACCTCAAGGATCTGCAGCCCGGCTCCTCCATCATGCCCGGCAAGGTGAACCCGGTTATCTGTGAGGCCGCGACCATGGTTTCGGCCCAGGTCATCGGCAACGACGCCGCCGTGGCTTTCGGTGGCGCGAATGGCCACTTCGAGCTCAACGTATTCATTCCCGTCATGGCCCGCAACGTCCTAGAGTCCGCTCGCCTGCTCGCCAACGTCTCGCGTGTCTTCGCCGAGAAGTGCGTCGATGGCATTGAGGCCAATGAGGAGCGGATGAAGAAGTTCGCGGAATCCTCCACCTCCATCGTCACGCCGCTCAACTCGAAGATCGGCTATGAGAATGCCGCAAAGGCCGCCAAGCATGCGCTGCACGAGAAGATCACCGTGCGCGAAGCCGTCATCGATCTCGGCTTCGTCGATGGCAAGAACCTCACCGAGGAAGAACTCGATGAGAAGCTCAACGTGCTGAGCATGACCAACCGCGACCGAGACAACTTCTAGCGCCTAGCTGCTTTTAGTTTCCTTTCGCTTTAACACGAGGCTCCCAGGGTCACGATGCCCTGGGAGCCTCGTCGTTTTGCTCTAAACCGGCTCTTTTGGTTTTGGGGTGAATTAGTTTTGTTGGTCAGCACCGAGCCCGATCATTCAGGATAGGCCGGAAGGCCTTGCTACCGCACTACCTAATTCTGGCTAGGTGGCGTGCCTGTGGATAACTGCGTCCGGCGTGGGCGGGTTGTCCACAGTTTCCTTGTGTGGTGCGGGTTGGGGATTGTCGCACCGGTGGGTGTGGCCTTAGCGTGACGGTCATGGGCTTGCAGGAGTATTTCGCACAACTTAGTCGAGGTGTTGACCTCGTTGCTGAGTGCTCGGGGCTATCTGCGCCGGACCTTGAAAAGATAGGGGCCAGCACACAGGATGCCGCCGAGCTTATAGGCCTGCACACCATCTACTTCGGTACTACTCCCTACAGCGGCAAGCAGCGCTCGGCCGTTAATGCAGCCAGGCGCAACGGGCACACTCTGAGCACCCTGCACCACATCGAATCCTTTACCCGCCGCGTCAAAGAACAACGAGCCGCATGGAACCTACGCGTAGAGCTATGCGCCACGCCCAGCGAGCAGGTTGATGCGGTAGCCAGGCGCCGGCTGCGCGAGATGCGCGCCCCCCGCGAGTATTGCGAGCGTGTACTGCTGCGCCAGCACCCCAATGGGCTGGCTACCTTGACAGTGACCGGCAATGGGTTGGATATGGCAGATGCTTTCCGGACTATTGACCATAAGCGGCCAGGGGCAAGTTTTATTGCCCGCATGCTCGGCAAGGCAGACGCTGCCACCACACGTACTCGTGTGACGACCATGGCAGTCCTCCAGTTGGAGGACTACGGGAAGCTTGTACGCCGCGAGGGCGATGATGTGATGATACGCACCACCAGTGGGACTGTTGTCACCGGCGCGCAACTTGTAGAGCGTGCTTGTGCCAACGAGGGTCTTATTACGGTGATAAGCCGGGCGCAGGGGCCGGTGGACTTATACCGCTTTGACCGCTTCGCCTCGGTCAAACAACGCACAATGCTCGCAGCAGAACACCCCACCTGCGCGTGGCCAGGCTGTAACACCCCGGCAGAGCGGGGGCAGTTTCACCATCTCACGCCGTGGAGTCATGGTGGGGAGACTAACGTTGCCAACCTGGTGACCTTGTGTAACTACCACAACGGCATCAACGACGATGATCCGAATGCGCCACCGCGGCGCGGGCGCCTTACCCGCGACGGCGGGAAGATAATCTGGCAGCCCCCGCACACCAGCCGTTAGGACAACACCGCCTAACGGCGACTTCCCGCACCCCAAAACAAACCCAGCCGAGCCCGCGTGCTCATGCGGCCGATAAAGATCCAGCGGGCAGGCCCGGTGGGGAAACCAACAATGAGCAGGACTATGACTGTGCGGTGGAGATGATCCCGGAAAATACCGGCAAGGGACTCGCTTTTTGCCCGCCACTCCCACCACGCACTCTAAGACCGGAAGAGCCTATAAACCCATGTCTGATTTCTTTTGCTTGGGCCCGAAATGTGACATTGCTTCCCAAAGGCAGACTCGGGAAAGAAAGATCACCACGGCCATGGTTGGCAAAACTTTACACTCGGTATAAGATTGCACCCCGTGCAAGAAGAATTATCATTACGCGAGCAGAAGAGAATCGAGACGCGACAGCGCATAGAGGACTCCGCTACCAAGCTGGTAGATGAGAGGGGCTTTAGCGATGTCACGGTCGAGGAAATCTGCGAGAATGCGGGGATTTCTCGCCGCACATTTTTTAACTATTTCGATTCGAAGGACTCCGCTGTACTCGGCGCCTCGAGCACTCTCGTCGACTCCGACAGGCGCGACTACTTCCTCAACACTCCGACTGACAGCGTGCTAAAACTCACGCTCGATCTCCTCAAGACTCACCTGCAGGGTCACTACTCCAGCGATGTCATCGCGGAGCGCAGGCAAAGGATTGCCTCAGACCCAGCCGCCGCATTGTCGGCGATGGGCAGACACCGGGCTAAGGCTGTCGAAATCTCCCGTCTCATCCGGCAACGGCTGGAGGCCGAACCGGAACTACGCCGCCTCTCAGAATGTTCCGCAGAGACCGAGGCTCTCATTATCGGAGGAATCGCGCGCGAAGTGCTGTGGTTGGCTATGGCTTCCCCAGACTTCGATTCAGCGATGAGCATCGAAGAGCGCTTTGATAAAGCAATTGAATTAATGAACACTTTTAGGAAAGGATCCTGATGGTAGACACAGCGATCACGCCTGCTCCAGCAGCAGGACGAAGCCGAGCAGACAACCTTGGAGTTATCTTCTCGGCGCTCATTCTCACTATGTTGATGAGCTCCCTTGGGCAGATGATCTTCTCCACCGCTTTGCCGACCATCGTCGGTGAGCTCGGTGGCGTCGACCACATGAGCTGGGTCATCTCTGCTTTCTTGGTCACCATGACCATTGCTATGCCCATCTCCGGCAAGCTCGGTGACATGCTCGGCCGCAAATGGCTCTACATCGGTGGCATCGTAGTATTCATCATCGGCTCCACCATCGGCGGGTTTGCTCACACGATGACGCTGCTGATTATTGGCCGCGCAATCCAGGGCTTCGGCGCCGGATTCATGATGATTTCTTCCCAGGCCATCGTCGCCGAGGTCACCTCATCCCGCGAGCGCGGCAAGTTTATGGGAATCATGGGCGGAGTCTTTGGCCTATCTTCCGTCCTCGGACCAGTCTTGGGTGGCTGGTTCACCGATGGTCCTGGTTGGCGCTGGGGCCTGTGGATGAACATTCCGCTCGGACTTCTCGCCGTGGTGGTCTGTGTCAAGGTATTGCACCTACGTAAAGGCAAGTCGCGCCTAGAGTCCTTCGACTGGGCAGGCGCCGTGCTTATCGCCATTACTACCACCTCGCTCATCCTCATGACCACTTGGGGCGGAACCGAATACGCGTGGGGATCTCCCACCATCATTACCTTGGCCGTCATCGCCGCCATCGGCGCCGTAGTGACCACCTTCGTGGAGTCGCGGGCCAAGGAACCGCTCATCCCGGTCACTCTGTTCAAGAACCGCAATATGGCACTGGCCACCGCCTCCGGCGTGGTCTTGGGTCTGGCCATGTTCGGCGTCTTGGGCTACATGCCGACCTACCTGCAGATGGTTCACACCCTTACCCCCACCAAGGCCGGCCTCATGATGATTCCGATGATGATCGGCCTCATCGGCACCTCCACCACCGTGGGCTTCGTGATCGCCCGCACCGGTCATTACAAGTACTACCCCATCTTCGGACTCGCGGTCACCAGCGCGGTACTTGTCTGGATGTCTCGCCTAACGGCGCACGCCAGCCTTACCCAGCTGGGAATCGAGCTTCTCTTCTTCGGTATCGGACTCGGCTTTGTTCTCCAGGTCTTGGTTCTCATCGTCCAGAACTCCTTCCCCATCTCCTTGGTCGGTACCGCTACCGCCGCGAATAACTTCTTCCGTCAGATCGGCTCCGCAGTAGGCGCTTCCCTGGTCGGCTCGCTGTTCATTCACAATATGAAGGATCAGCTGGGCCAGAACATGCCGGCTGCTTTGCAGTCCATGGGTACACAAGGCGCGGAGTATGCACAAAAGTTCGCAGGCGCCGACGGTTCCTCTTCACTCACCCCTTCGCTCGTCGCCACGTTGCCGGATCCGATTAAAGAGGTCATTCTCAACGCCTATAACGATGGATTGACCCCTGTGTTCTTCCTCATGGTGCCGATGACCATCATTGCCATGCTGCTGCTCATCCCGCTGCGCGAAGAGCACCTCAAGGAGACCATTTCCTAATCCTCTATCTGCACAAAAGCGAGGACGTGCAGGATAGACAAAACCCCTGCTGCTTTCCACGGCACCGAAACCATGGTGCGGAAAGCAGCAGGGGTTTAATTTTCGCTGCGCTAGGTATTCCTCTTTAGATATTCTTCGGCTTAGGCAGCAGCTTCTCGTAAACGTCCGTATCGCGCCAGGAGCCGGCGAGATCACCATAAGTCATCTTCGCCAGGTGAGAATACGTACCCACTTTCACGAATCCGCGCGACTTATGCAGGGCCGCCGAACCTTCATTCTCGGGGAAAATCCACGAGTGAATGGCCCACTTGTGCAACTCTTCGCACGTATCAATGAGCTTGTCCAGCAAAGCCCCGGCAATGCCACGACCTTGGGCGGAAGAATCGATATAAATCGAATCCTCAACTACGCCGTGAAACACCGAGCGCGAGGAAATCGGCGCCGCTGATACCCAGCCCAAGACCTTGGAGTCATCATCGGTCTCGACGGCAACGAAAACCGAAGCCATGATCTTGGAGCTGCTGAACTGCTCAAGAGTCAGCGCATTAGTCTCATAAGAGGCATGCCCCGAGCGCAGACCTTGCTCATAGATCTTCTGCATCTGCGGATAATCCGCAGTATTGAAAGGGCGGATATTAAAGCTCTTCTTAGAGTCTTTCTCTGTCATGTTGACCATTATCGCGCTACTCCGTCTCATTCGGCTACACAATCTTCAAAATTGCGACTGATAATTGGGGAAAGACCCGTATCCTAATCGCGAGAATGCCCAAGTCGCAATTTCCCCGGCCATCAGCACGAAGTACCTAGACCTCTAGCAATCCCCTTCGAGGAGATCCGTGACCAGTTCCGCAATCCGGGAGCGCTCAGAACGCTGCAGGGTGACGTGTGCAAAAAGCTCGTGCCCTTTGAGCTTTTCGATGACGGCCTGTACCCCATCGTGGCGGCCAACGCGCAGGTTATCGCGCTGGGCGACGTCGTGCGTGAGCACCACGCGCGAGCCACGGCCAAGCCGCGACAAGACCGTGAGCAGCACGTTACGCTCTAAAGACTGCGCCTCATCGATGATGACGAAGGCATCGTGCAAAGATCGCCCACGAATGTGCGTTAGGGGCAGGACCTCGATGAGCCCGCGGTCAAGGACTTCCTCCATGACGTTGCTCGACACCAATCCGTCGAGCGTGTCGTAGACCGCCTGCGCCCAGGGGTTCATTTTCTCCGCCTCGCTGCCGGGCAGGTAGCCCAGGTCCTGGCCACCCACGGCGTACATGGGCCGAAAGACGATTATCTTGCGGTGCTCCCCGCGCTCGAGCACCGCCTCCAGCCCTGCGCACAGGGCCAAGGCCGACTTTCCGGTTCCTGCCCGCCCGCCGATGGAGACAATGCCTACCTCCGGATCCATGAGGAGATCTAGAGCGAGGCGTTGCTCCGCAGAACGCCCACGCAGCCCAAAAGCGCTAGTGTCCCCGTGCACCAAGCGCACGGTCCCTTCCGCAGTCACGCGCCCTAAAGCAGATTGCCCACTGGCGTTCAGCGTAATACCGCAGTGAACGGGAAGGTCGCAGATGCGGATGTCAGTGGTGGTCACGACCTCATCCAGGTTTACCTCTCCGTCCCGGAATAGCTCGTCGATGTCTGCCGGGGAGACGAAGGCCGTCGCCGTGCCTGTGTAACCGGTAAGCACGACATCCTGAGCGTGGTACTCATCCGCGCTCAGCCCCACTGCCCCTGCTTTGACGCGCAGCGGTACATCCTTGGTCACGAGCACCGTATCTTTTCCTTCGCGAGCGAGGTTGAGGGCGCAAGCCAAGATGCGCTGGTCTCCTCCGGAACCGCGGAAGGCCTCGGGCAGCAGCGACTGATCCTGGTGGTTGAGTTCGACGCGCAGCGTGCCACCATCGAGGTTGACTGGAACCGGCTGGTCGAGCGCATCATAGGTGGACCGCAAGTCCTCCAAAAAGCGAAGCGCCTGGCGGGCGAACCAGCCAAGCTCTGGGTGATGACGTTTTGCTTCCAATTCGGAGATGACGACGATGGGCAGGACCACCTCGTGCTCCGCGAACTTCTTCAACGCCCACGGATCTGAGAGCAATACCGAGGTGTCGATGACGAAGGTTGTGGTGGCTACTCGGTCTTCGCGCTGTGGCCGATAAAGTACTTTTGGCTGGGTCATGGTGGCAGGGTTCTCCCTTAGTAATCTCCACCCCACAACGCACCTAGTAGCTGATAAGCACCGGCGCGTGCCGAGCGGAAAAGCGTAGTGGAATCTTCCGGAGCCTTGTGCAAAGGCGACGCTGCAGCGCGCCGCCACCCACTCGGCTAAGGCCCAAAGTAGAAGCCCGAGGTGGAAATTACATGGGTGGAAGATGAATTCTTAGAAAACCCGCCCTGCCCTCAGCGACGTCGCCCCCGCTTGCTGGCAGTGCGAGGCGAGGGGGGCTGCGCCACCTTTGCCCGCCGCTGCGCCTTTTCTCGCGCCGAGCGCTTCGGCTTCTCCTGCCGCGAGGAGTGTGCGGTGCGTCCCTTGGTAATGCCGACGAAGTCCTGGATGGCATCGCCGTCCTTGTCCTTGGGCCAAATCAGGACAATCGCGGTGCGCGGCACCTCCGGATCGTTCAGACCCAAGGGCTTGACCTGCTTCTTGCTCAAAACTTTGAGCAACGGACGCGGCGCAATAACGATGCCGACGTTCGCGCCGACCACCTGCAGTCCGGCCCGCACGGCCGCCACGTCCACGGCGCCATCGTCCCCGAGGCGATAGTTGATGATCTCCCCGGCAAGATCCTGCTTGGCGACGTCCTCCCCCATCTCGGCGTAAATTGAATCCTTCGGCACCGCAACGCCGGGGGCCTCTTCATAAAGGAACACCTGATGAAAGCCTTCACCGACCCGCGAGTCTCCCCCCTCGCGGGGTATGCGTGCTATCGCCACGTCAGCATGGCCGGCTAGGACTTCCGCGAGCGCGTCATCGGCCGCGGCCGTCTCAAGACCACCGTGAGCGGTATTCTCTCGAAAGCGAGTGAACCACTTCCCGGGTTCTGTTCCAGTGGCGAAGGCAACGTAAAGCATGCAGCTTATAGTACTGGAGGTGCTACGGTAGGCAGCGTGACTGATTCAAATACGCAACCATCCGGCACCGCCATGCGCGCGCAAACCGCGGCGAAGAAACTCGGCATTTACCTGCCCGCCGCCCCCGAAGAGTTCCAAAACACCGCGGTTACTCACGCGCAGCTGCGCGAGCTGCAGACAAATCGTCCGGAGTGGCTGGCGGAGCTGCGCCGGACGGGGCCGCACCCGCGCCCGGTCGTGGCGCAGAAGCTGGGTATTTCCGTGACCGCGCTGAAGAAGAACGAGCTCGACCGCCCGCTGACCACTGCGGAGATTACTGCCCTTTTGCAGGACCAGCCCGAGTGGCTGCGCCAAGCGCGCACCGCCCATGCGGAAGCACGCGAGGGCGAGGAGAAGTCCCCTCGCCCTGAGCCGGAAGCTTAAACCAGCTTCCAGTCTTCCAAGCCCTCATAGAGCGGGAACTGCTCGGTGACCTTGGCAACGCGGGCACGCAAGGCAGCCACGTCAGCGTTCTTGCCCGCCGCGAGGGCCGTGCCGATAATGTCGGCGACCTCGCTAAAGGCAGCGGCGTCGAGACCGCGAGTAGCCAGCGCAGGAGTACCAATGCGCAGGCCGGAGGTCACCATCGGGGGACGGGGATCATTAGGCACCGCATTGCGGTTGACCGTGATACCCACCTCGTGGAGCAGATCTTCAGCCTGCTGACCATCGAGTTCCGAATTGCGCAGATCCGCCAAGACGAGGTGAACATCGGTTCCGCCGGTGAGAACATCTACGCCTGCGGCCTTGGTATCCGCTGCGGTCAAGCGCTCAGCCAAGATACGCGCACCTTCTAGCGTGCGCTCCTGACGCTTCTTGAACTCTTCGCTCGCAGCAATCTTGAGCGCGATAGCCTTAGCAGCCACCACGTGCATGAGCGGACCGCCCTGCTGACCGGGGAACACCGCGGAATTGATCTTCTTAGCAAACTCCTGCTTGGCCAAGATAAGGCCCGAGCGTGGTCCGCCCAAGGTCTTATGGACCGTGGTGGAAACGACATCGGCATAGGGCACGGGAGAGGGATGCAGGCCCGCAGCAACGAGTCCTGCGAAGTGTGCCATGTCTACCCACAGGTAGGCCCCGACCTCATCAGCGATGGAACGGAAGGCGGCGAAGTCAAGGGTGCGCGGGTATGCCGACCAGCCGGCGATGATGACCTTGGGCTTCTCGGCGATGGCCTGCTCGCGCAGCTTGTCCATGTCGATCTGCATGGTCTCCGGATCGACCTCGTAGGCAGCGACATCGTAAAGCTTTCCGGAGAAGTTGAGCTTCATGCCGTGTGTGAGGTGACCGCCGTGGGCCAAGGAAAGCCCGAGGATCTTGTCACCAGGGTTGGCCAGCGCGGAAAGCACCGCCGCATTTGCCTGCGCGCCGGAGTGGGGCTGAACGTTGGCGAATTCTGCTCCAAAGAGGGCCTTGGCGCGATCCCTAGCCAGATCCTCGATCACGTCGACGAACTCACAGCCGCCGTAATAGCGGCGGCCGGGGTAACCCTCAGCGTACTTGTTGGTCAGCACCGAGCCCTGCGCCTGCAGGACTGCGCGGGGAACGAAGTTCTCCGAGGCGATCATTTCCAGGGTGTCGCGCTGGCGGGAAATCTCGCCGTTGATGGCCTCGAATACATCGGGGTCAAGATCGCGCAGCTCACTGTAACGCACGTCGTTGGAGTTATGGGAAGTCATGGAAACAAAAGTCCCCTTATCTATACAAGGATTGATGGCCGGTTTATATACTAACCAATCCCAGCCGAATTCCGGCCACGTTGGCTGATATTCCATTCAGGCAATGCCACAATAAGCAGATGGCGAGAATCACCGACTCCAGCCCCTACCTCGATTTCGATCGTGATACCTGGCGAAATTTACGTAACTCGATGCCCCAGGTGCTTACTGCCAGAGAGGTCGAGGAGCTCTCTGGAATCGGTGACCGCATCGACCTCAACGAGGTAGCAGAGGTCTACTTGCCGCTCTCGCGCCTCATTCACATGCAGGTCGCCGCGCGCCAAAGGCTGACCGCTGCCACGGAATCTTTCTTGGGAAACCCTCCCACCCACGTGCCCTTTGTCATTGGTGTGGCAGGTTCGGTCGCCGTCGGCAAGTCCACCACCGCCCGCCTTCTCCAGGTCCTGCTACAGCGCTGGGAAAGCCACCCCAAGGTCGACCTCATTACCACGGATGGCTTCCTTTATCCGACGGTGACGCTCAAGGAGCGCGGGCTCATGCAGCGCAAGGGCTTCCCGGAGTCCTACGATCGCCGCGCCCTCATGCGCTTCGTCACCGATGTGAAATCCGGGAAGGCCGAGGTTAAAGCGCCGCTCTACTCGCATATTTCCTATGACATCGTTCCGGATGACTACCAAGTGGTGCGCCAGCCTGACATCCTCATCCTGGAGGGACTCAATGTCCTCCAGACGGGGCCGACGCTCATGGTCTCTGATCTCTTCGACTTCTCCGTCTACGTCGACGCCCGCGTCGACGACATTGAGACTTGGTACATCGAGCGCTTCCTCAAGCTTCGCCACACCGCATTCCGCGAACCGGGCGCGCACTTCGCTTCCTTCGCCGACATGGATGATGAAGAGGCCTTCGCCCAAGCTCGCGAAATCTGGCAATCCATCAACCTGCCCAACCTGGTGGAGAATATCCTGCCCACCCGGGTACGCGCCTCCCTAGTTCTACGCAAGGGCTCGCATCACTTGGTCGAACAAGTCCGCATGCGCAAGCTCTAGAGAGCCACTGCGCTACTTGCCAAAGCGGCGGGAACGCTGGGAGTAGTCCCGCAAAGCCCGCAGAAAGTCAACGCGCCGGAAAGCCGGCCAGTAGGTATCCGTAAACCAGATCTCGGAATAAGCCGCCTGCCAAAGCAAGAATCCGGACAGGCGCTGCTCCCCTGAGGTGCGGATAACCAGGTCCGGATCAGGCAAACCCTTGGTGTAAAGGTGTTCGGTGATCAAGTCTACGTCGACAAGCTTGGCGATATCCTCCGCCGAGGTCCCCTTGGCAGCCTCGCTGCGGATGAGTGTCTGCACGGCGTCGACGATTTCTTGGCGCCCGCCGTACCCAACCGCAATGTTGACTATGACCCCGTTGTGGTCCTTCGTACTCTGCGCAGCAGCCTGCATCTTCGCGGTGATCTCCGGAGGCAAGAGGTCGAGGTGCCCGACGAGGCGAATCTGACAATCCAGCTCCCCCTGTGAAAGATGGGTGACCACGTCAGAAATGATGTCGAAGAGCAGCTCCACTTCCTTGGTGCTGCGCTGGAGATTCTCGGTGGACAAGAGGTAGATGGTTACCACCTCGATGTCTGTGTCGGCGCACCAGGAAATCATCTCGCCGATCTTCTTCGCGCCTTGGCGGTGCCCGTGGCTGATGTCTGTAAAACCAGCCTCACGAGCCCAGCGGCGATTGCCATCGGCCATGATGGCTACATGCTTAGGCTGGGGCTTGCCCTTGATGGACCGGGCCAAACGCGCCTCGTACGCCGGGTAAAGCAATTGCTGCAGGAACTTCACGATTGTTAGCCTAAATTACTAATTAGAGGAGCGAGCGCTTACGGCGATCGTAAATACCGGCTTCCTGCATTGCCGCGTCGATGGCAGCATCATCGAAGGGATCAATGCCGTGATTCTGGGCGAAAAGCGTCCGCCTGCGGAAGCGGGAATAGCGGCGGTGAAAGTTCCAACCGGCGAAGAGGACAACGGCTGCCATGAGTACCAGCACCAACAACCCGATGGGAGAGGCCTTACCAAACTCCGGCCCCATAGGCCCCTGCTGGGCTGCCTGGGCGAGGACGCTCACATGCGCCTGCGACGCCGCCCATATCATTGAATCAATTGCACTCATGGCTTTAAGTTTCCTCTACTTCATCGATACCCGCAAATAAATCATCCTCCGGCAAAGACGTGGAAACGCGGGTGCGCGCCAGCTCGAATTCCTCGGTGGGCCACAGGCGCTGCTGAACCTCAACCGGAGTGGCTAAGAAGGCTCCTGCGGGGTCAATCTGAGTAGCATGTGCGCGCAACGCGGCCTCCCGGTTGGGGAAGTAGTCTGCGCACTCGACCTGGGTGGTCACGCGCGCCATGATATCCCCGAAGCCCTTCTCCCAACGCTCCATCATGGGCGCATAAGGACTGGGCTTTCCCTCCTTAACCAGGAGATCATGGAACATCTTCATACGCTGGAATACGAAACCGTGCGAGTAATAAAGCTTTTTCGGTTCCCAAGGCTGACCCAGCTCGGGGTGATAAGTGGGATCCCCAGCCTTTTCCCACGCGATCATGGAGGCACGGTGAACCATGAGGTGATCAGGGTGTGGATACCCGCCGTTTTCGTCATAGGTGACGATGACGTGAGGACGGAACTCCCGAATAACCTGGACCAATTCCTGTGCGACCTCATCATCGGGGATGAGCGCGAAGCACCCTTCCGGCAGCAGCTCACGCATCGGACTGCCCTCCGGATCCGGATCCGGAAGACCAGAATCAATGTGGCCGAGCCAACGGTGCTTCACACCCAAAGCCTTGACCGCAGCAGCCATTTCCTCATGGCGGATGCTCTTCATGTTCTCTTTGACGCCCGGACGATCCATGGCCGGGTTGATAATATCGCCGCGCTCTCCACCGGTACAGGTAAGAACGAGAACCTCGACGCCCTCGGCGGCGTACTTGGCGGTGGTGGCAGCACCCTTTGAGGACTCATCATCCGGGTGTGCGTGGATAGCTAACAGGCGCAATCCGCTCACTGATTCTTCCAACCCCTCTATGCTAGCTGCTTTGATAAGCGTCCAGTCTAGTAGATAGTTCCGTTTTAGAAGGGCTCGACTAGACTAATCCTCATGACTTCGCCTGGCCCCCTCCGTCCTGCTTCTCGTTATGGTTCCGCACAGCACCCCGAAAAGCGCGGCTTGGGCCTCGGCAGCAAGGCCATCGTCTTAGTCTTCGCCGCCATGTTTGTCGTCCTCGTCTTCTACAGCGTGCAGTATTTCCAATCCCGGGAAAAGGTTAACGCCAGCTTGTCCTACGTGACGCACGACATCACCTCCGATAGCTCGATCCGCGTATGGGTGGATGTCACCCGCAATCACCTCGATCAGGATGCCTACTGCATTGTCCAGGCCTTCGACTATTCCAAGGCTGAAGTGGGACGCCGGGAGTTCCCGGTTCCAGCCGGTGGCGAGGAAGCCATGCGCGTGGCAGTCGATATTCCTACCAGCGCGCGCGCCGTGGCCGGCGGGGCTTATGGTTGCTCCGGCGCCGTCCCTGCCTACCTTGACATGGACAACCCGCAGTACGCGGAAAGCAGCTAGCCCCGTGTGCTAGTATTTGTAGCGCTTAGGACTCGTTGTTTCCCCAGTGCTTGTTCACTGGATATAGCGCACGTCCCCCCAACTCGATGAGGCCCCGCCGCTGCCACCAGACAGGCAGCGGGCAGGGCCGCGTACATTTTCTTCGTCCCAACGGAAGGTTGCACTATGGCTGAGCAGCAGAAGCAGTACATTACCCCGGAAACCAAGGCCAAGCTCGATTCCGAGCTGCAGGTCCTCATCGATCACCGTCCGGTCGTTGCTGCGGAAATCAATGAGCGCCGCGAAGAAGGCGACCTGAAAGAGAACGCCGGCTACGATGCCGCCCGTGAGATGCAGGATCAAGAAGAGGCCCGCATCAAGCAGATCTCCGAGCTTCTCGCCAACTCCACCACGGAGCGCACCGCTGTTC
Organism: Corynebacterium flavescens; assembly: GCF_008693105.1. GTDB lineage: Bacteria > Actinomycetota > Actinomycetes > Mycobacteriales > Mycobacteriaceae > Corynebacterium > Corynebacterium flavescens. The sequence continues at coordinate 30,170 of NZ_VXKK01000026.1, read as the reverse complement.
AGGAAGGCGTAGCCCATATCGGCTCCGTCGTCCACGTTTATTACAACGGTGACAAGGATGCCAAGGAGACCTTCCTCATCGGTACCCGCGCTGCGGCTTCCGATAACAAGGACCTGGAAACCTACTCCGAGCAGTCCCCCTTAGGCTCCGCCCTCATCGGCGCGCAGGAGGGTGAGACCCGTGAGTACACCGCTCCCAACGGCAAGACCATCTCCGTAACCGTGGAGTCCGCTGCACCTTATGATTCCGCTAAGGCCGCCACGCCCCGCGAATCCTAACTATCGTCTTCTTTTTAACCGCTTACTTGAGAAAGAGCATTCACCCCATGAAGAAGTTCTCCCGTATCGCCACTGCCGGTCTCATATTCGCCGCGGGCCTCAGCCTCGCTGCTTGCCACCCTCCGAACCAGCAGGACTCCACCTCCGAGAAGATCGATAATGCATCGACCTACACCGGCACCGCCCCCGATCACGCGGAGCACTCCTCTACTGCGGTAACTCCTACCGCCATCCCCGGCACCGAGGGCGAGCTTGGCATCGAGTCCCCTTATGCCACCCAGGAAGGCCAGACCGCCCTTGAGACGGGCGTAGCAGGCGTTAGCACTACCTCGATGGCGCCGGCTCAGTAGCCAAACGTAGCCAACTCCCGCTCCGGGTTCGCGTACCTAGAGTCAAAACAAAGGCACCTTGCAGCCACAAAGCTGCAAGGTGCCTTTGTTTATCTAGCTAGGATCGTTGCGCACCCAATCCCCAATTACTCCCGGCACCACTGCCCGGCTCTCACCCAGCAACGCACGGCGGTTGGGGTCGCGTTCAACCTGACTAGTCACCGACTTAACCCGTCGCGATTTCTCCTGCGCGCCACGCCCGTGTCCGGCCATAACCGGCGCCATTCCTCGTCCCTGTGCACCGCTGCCCACCCCGCCTGCGCGCGTTCCCGCACCCGCCACATGCCCGGATGGTGGCGCCGCAATTCCGCCTCCGCCGGCACCGGCGTTCATCCCCGCGCCTGCACTCATTCCGCCGACACCAGCACCAGCACCAAGGCCGCCAAGCCCTCGCACTCCCATTGCGCCGCGTCCGGCACCGGCCGACGCGCCCGACATAACTGGCAAGGGTGCGCCCACACTATTGCTTGACGACGCCGCTCCTACCCCCAGCCCCGCACCCACAGGCATCCCTGCCGCTCCTAGTGTCCCCGGCTGCCCCGCGGTTAGCGAAGCCGCTCCTGCACCCGGCAGGTTCATCTGGGACGCTCCCGCGGCTTGGGCTCCCGCCGTGGCGACGTGGCTAGCATCGATTGCGGGCAAGGCATCACCGAATCCGAGCTCCGTCAGCATCTGCCTTCCACTATGCCGGAGGCTGTCATGAAACTTCGCGATCTCCGCCTCGCTCATCCCTACTTGTTCAAGACCGCTTATCTCTCCGTCAACCACCTGCAGCGAGCCCGGACCTAGGCGCCCATCGGCCAAGGCCTCCGCCACGGCTTTCGGCCATGCAACCCCCGCTGTGTTGTAACGGCTTCCGTCTCCATCGATACCACCTAAACCTGCGGTGATGCTTCCACCACCGCTTGCCGGTGCCGCTTCCATGAGCGCGTTCTGAAACGGCATGGCCGCCACGACATCTTCTTGCAATTGCACCTGCATCTTGGCAAGTCCGGCCTTCTTCGCGACCTCTTTGGCCACCGGATCAGGGATGCTCTCCGCCGCCCCAGCCAATGCCATAGCTATCGTCGGTGCGAACATGAGCTTGGAATGGAAAGTGAAGAGCTTCTCCCGCATCACCGCCGCGTTAGAAACAAAGTGCTCGCCGGAAGATGCCACCTCTCGGATCTTCTGCGCCGCTGCCGCCGTGGCGTCACTGTTGTTCTCGGATTCCAATGACTCAGCCGCGCTCTCCAACCCATCGATAATGGACTGCACCTCTTCCGAAAGCGCTTTCCATCGCGAATTTGCCTCGGATACGTCCCAGATTTTCGTCGCCATCAAATCGAATGCCAGACCCTTAAGGTCAGTGCCGACATCTACGATAGGCATGTTAAACCCAAACGGGCTATAGCCCGGCTCTGGCTGATTGAGCACCGGAATTGTCTCCACCCCCACGTATCCACCAGCATCCGCAATGGATATCGCCCGATCGTTCGCAGACTCTTGTTGTTCAAAGCCCTGCGCATCCGCCGACAACGTCCGCGTCAACCACTCCAACTGACGCGCAAACCCACGCAACGAGTTCTGCGCCGACCCCGGATCAGTCGCAATCACCCGCTCATGGATGGCCCCAACCTCGTCGACTCCTCTAACTCGAGAAAAACTCCGGTCGATAGGGCTCTGAGCCGATGCCGTCAAGCTCTCCATTTTTCTGGTTAGGCGCTCTAGCTGAACTCTGTTTCCATTCAAGCTGTTCTGATTCAAGTACATTTTTCCCCCGGTTTTATAAATCAAGTAATTGCCTAACGATGCGTCCAACATCATCACAAATGTCTGAATGGGAGACACCTTTGTTATCCACGAGTAGCGAAACTGATAGCATCCCGTTCTCGGAATCCCATTGGACCTCGCATACTTCGTCCACAAAAAGGGTCCCACGATAGTAATGCAGACTTGCTCCGTTTACGGACCGCGTGTACAAGAATCTCTCACCATCTTCCTCCGGCTTTCCTAGGTTCTCGGCGTCAGACGATATCCCTAGTTCTCCATCTCGATGGTCGACAAATGTACACATCCTAAACCCGGACTCGATGAGTGGACTTGCTCTCGCCCTATTGAAGCCGAGAACGCTTAGCTTGTTTGCAACCTGTTCTGAACAAGGATCAAAAAGCTCAAACCCCGGAGCTGTCGGGTCGAAGGGGCCTGGTTTGGGAAGCACCCCTGTGGTTTCGGTGTTCCCCTCGCGGGCGGTGGTGGCTTGCTCCCCCGAGCTGCTGCCACCACCGCCCGTTCCTTCATCACTGCTTTTGAGCGTATCCCCCGAAAGCTGAGCACCTGTCTCGTGGTCCCCCGAGCCGCTGGGTCCCCCCGGTTTTCCCGAGTGAGTTTCACCTTCTGCCCCGCGTTCCTCCGCTTTGGACTTAAACGAGACTTCCGGTGACTCCCCCTCGATACCCAAACCGCAGCCCGTCATGGTCGCCAGACCAAGACAGGCTATAACGGTGGCTCCCCATCGAAACATTGTGCTCCTCTGCCCCTAAACAGTGACGCTTTAACTCGAGAGATCTTTCAGAAAGGATTGCCCCAACCGCTTCCTGACGAGTGCTCTCGAAAAGAATCTTGCACCAGGCGGGGGCTTTTGTCGCGCCGAAAGCCTCCCGGATGGTGATTTTGAGGTGAGGATGCGGCGGATTTAAGCCGGCGGCTATTCACTTAGGGGCAGAAAGTACCTGTTTATTGGCTGTAAATCTCATTCGGGACGCCTGTGGAAGTTAGGTAGACCTTAAGCATTGCTTAATCCCCCATTTCCACCCCATAATTACAAAGTTGTAAATAGGCGCAGTGTCTGTTTCGGACGTTGGGATTAGAGAGAGCACGAAAGACCCTCACGAACTTTGCCGTGAGGGTCTTTCGGTTGTAAAGGCTAGTTATTAGCGCTGCTGGAAGTAGCTCAGGAGGCGGAGGATCTCCGTGTAGAGCCAGACCAAGGTAACGGATAGGCCGAGCGCTACGCCCCAAGCGTTCTTGGCCGGTACACCAGCGCGAATCATGCGGTCAGCTTGATCAAAGTCCGTGAGGAAGCTCATTGCAGCCAGGACAATACACACCAGCGAGAAGATGATTGCCAGCATGCCGCCATCACGCAGCGGGCTCATTCCGGTGAACACGGCGAGGAGCAGGTTGCCCAAGGCCAAGACTGCAACGCCGGCGATGAGGCCGAACATGATCTTGTTGAACTTCGGCGTCACCTTGACCGCGCCAGTCTTATAAACAAACAGCATTCCGAGGAATACGCCGACGGTACCCATCAGCGCCTGGCCGATGAGAGCCATGCCGTTGCTGCCCTGGAACTGCATGTTGGCAAAGACGAAGGAGAAGCCACCAACAAAAAGGCCCTCAAAGACCGAGTACGTAAGGGTAACAGGAGCAGAAGCCCACTTCTTGCCAAAGGTAGCTACCAAGACGGTAATGAAACCGCCCAGAGCGCCGACGAGCGTCAGGCCGAGAGCCGCAGGGGTGCTGACAAACATGCCGATTGCGAAGTTGACCACGGCGAAAGCGATGATGACGGCCAAGGAGATGCCCGTCTTGGTCACAACATCATCGACCGTCATGGGACGTTCATTAAGATGAGGTGGCTGCTCGTAGGAGTTTCCGTAGCCCGAAGGAGCGTATCCCGCTTGGGCTTCAGACTTGGTCAAAGAGTTCATTACCGGGTTGCTAGAGCGCAATGGAATCCCGATTCCTTTCGCAATTGAAGTTTATGAAGATAGCAGTATTAAATTATGCTCACCCCTTTCAACGCTCCTGGCAGACAGTTAGTTCCCACTTGTGGAAACTTTTTGCGTTTACTGTGCACGATCTGGTGTTGACGGGCCTTCGCCAAGCGGGGGCCCACCAGGAAACTCCCCTTGCGGAGGAGTGCCGCCGTCAGGTGCGCCGGGACCGCCTTGGCCGCCACCACCCATCGGTGCGCCGGAGGCCTCGGACTTGGTGGTCGGGTCCACCGGAACATCGATTCCTAGAGCGTAGCCACGCGAGGCATCGCCGCTCACGGTGGGTGTTTGCGCCTGCCATCCATCTGAGAACACGTTGTCGGTCGCCAGCGTGATACGCGCGAGGTTATCGCTCGAGCCCACGTAGTCCGCGCCTTCATATACTGGGCTGCACACCTCCTCCGGCACTACGATCTGCGAGGTCAGGACGCTGTTGGTGGAATCGGTGATGTCATTTATCGAGGGAAAGACCTCGAAGTGGATATGCGGCCAGCGCCCCGTGTAGCAACCGGGGACAATGCTATCGAAGCTGACTTGTCCGTTGGAGTCGGTGATCTGCACGCCACGCAGCCAGGTCTGCTCGGTGACGCCTTCCGAGTACATGGAGTACTCGCCTTTGCCATTGCAGTGCCAGACGTAAACCGCGGCCCCCACCAGCGGACAATTATCCTTCGCGATGTCGATGAGATTCATTGTGAGGGTCATGGGGGTTCCGGTGGCACTCCCGTTGCCGTCGATCGATTGGGTGAGATCGCGGCGCTCAATGCCAGAGGCTTCCAACACATCCGGGCCATTGGAACCATCGCCCGGATAGGGGCCGGCGGTCTCCGTGTTCAGCTCCACAAGGTCTTCGGTGGCTTGCACGCTTGGTGAAGTCGTGCTTTGCGACGCCGCCGTCTCCGTCTTGGAGGAGGGAGCACAGGCAGCCAGCGCCATTGAACCGGCACCGACCCCCAGTACACCGAGAATGCGGCGGCGAGAAAGAACGGTTCGGACGTCGAAACTGAGTCCCTGGTCCTCAATATCTTCGGAAGGGCGGGCGAGCGGTCGGCCCTCGAAAAGGGTATTTGATGTGCTCATAGAAATAAAGCTAAAGGGAAGTTCTGAAAACTTCTCCGCTAAACCCATAAGCAAACAAGGGATTTGCTGGACAAACACCGGAAAATAGCCCGTAGCTTCCTCTGCCCCGGACGAGCCAGTGCTGAGACTGCCTTTCACAAGAGTCTCCCCAGCGATGTCTGGTTCCGTGACATACTTGCGCCATCACAAGCCCGAATATCGAAGCATCTCGATTGCAACGCAGCACGCCCAGGACGCCAGAAAGCATCACCCCTAAGAAAGACCCCGACGCGCCACCGCCAAGACTTCCGGAACGCCCCGATTGGCCTCCACGTGGATCGCAAAAGTCTCGAGACATCAAGTAGGAACGATGTCTCGAGACTTCACAAAGTGCCCCCACTGGGACTCGAACCCAGACTGAATTGATTTTAAGTCAACTGCCTCTGCCGATTGGGCTATGGGGGCCAAAAGGGCGACTTCGATTCTATGCGATGATGAAGGCCGCCCATAAATCGGGTGGGCTTAGGTCAGTTCCTCAGCCAGACCGGCGATGATTCCGTCGAGGATGTCCTTCTCACTAATGAAGAACGAGCGCGCCGAGGAGTTACGTTCAATCATGTCGATGATGCCTTCAACCGCTACTGCCCCGCCGCCGATGACATCGGCGCGGCCGGGGTGGATGACTGGGTTGAGTGCGCGAACATCGGAGGGAACCTTGAGTATCTGCTTCGCCAGCACCCGCAGCGCGGCGAAGCGAAGCTCGGAGCCGTGGATAGCGTCGGCGTCGTAGCGCTCGAGACCTTGAGCTAGGGCGGAGAGGGTGGTGAAGGTGCCCGCACATCCGACGAAGGTCTTGGCCTTGTCGATAGGCACGATCTTCTCGACTTCGGCGGTGCGCTCAGCCACGTACTCGGAAGCGATCTCAATCTCAGCGGGAGTGGGCGGGTCCGAGCGCATGATCCGCTCGGTAAGGCGAACACAGCCCAGCTGGGCCGAATGTGAACCCATAATCTCCCCGTCGATGGTTCCGACGATAAACTCCGTGGATCCACCTCCTAGGTCAATGACGCAAAAGGGCCCGCGCTCAGCCGAGAGATCCGCCACGGCACCGGTGAAGGACAACATGGCTTCTTCCTCGCCCGAAATCACTTCCGCCTGAGCTCCCGGTTGAATCTCCCCGAGCAACTCCGCGGTCATGTTGAAGAACTCCTGATGGTTCTTCACATCTCGAGTGGCGGAGGTGGCCACCATGCGCACACGCTCGACGTTCTCGAACTTCATCTGCTGGACGAAGCCGCTCAGCGCCACACGCGTGCGCTCGAGAGCCGCGGGGTCGAACTCCCCTGTGGCGTCGACACCTTGGCCAAGACGCACAATTTCCATGACACGCAGGATGTCACGAACTTTGCCATCCGGCTGCGCCTCGGAGATGAGGAGGCGGATGGAGTTGGTCCCGCAGTCGACGGCTGCCACTCGAGTCATAAGTTCTAGTATTCCTTTCTCACGGGCCGCGCTGGCTACCGCGAAACCTTCTTATTCGGCGTTAGAGAAATCGAACTGTTGAAGATCAATGCCCAGCTCCTCCAACGTGGGCCAGTCCTGCGGGATGGCCGTCCCACGCAGCTTACCGTGGTCCGCGGCGAAGGCGACCGCCTCCGTGCCGAGGCGAAAGTGCTGGGGGCCTTCAGCCAGTGCGTAGGCGATGAGAACGTGGAGACACTTGACGCGATCAGGCATTCCCCCACCGGAGAAGGTGGTGCCGAGGTCCTCGATCTCGTTGCGCTTAGCCAAGAAGTGCTCATGGGCGGCTAGGTAGTCCGCCGCCAGAGCCTCGTCTTGGGCTAGGCGGCCCTCCATCCACTTCATGACATGGGCGACTTCGAGGCGTGAGGCCTCCGCGGTCAGACGTGGGTCAGTGAGGTAGTACAGCGTGGGAAAAGGCGTCCCATCCGGCAGCTTCGGCGCCGTCTTAATAACCGCGGGTTGTCCATCCGGGGTACGGAAAGCAATGTCGAGGACGCCGCGCGGCTCACGGCCCAGCTGCTTGCTGACTATGGATAGGTCTGCATCGTTGACAGTCATAGGCACCATTGTCTCACGCGCCCACGCTCGGAGAGCCTTTTGGCAGGTTGCGGCCTAACCCGCGGTGTTCGCACCCTCGTTGACGGCGGCACCGACCCCGCTGTCAGGAACGTCCGATTCTTCGGCAGGAGCGACATTATCCTCGGTGGGCAGTTGGCCAGGATCCACATCTGAGTTCATCTTCTCCGCATCCTTCGGTGGCTCGGCCACAGAATCCCAGAGCACCTCGTACCAGGAACGGTCATCGCTTTCTGCACTACGGTCCGTGGTAACGGTATGCCCTGGGGTCATCTGCGGATCCATGATCCGGTAGGCGGTCTCACCTTGGGCCACGACACCAAAGCGCCGACGTGCTTCCTGTTCCACATACTCATCGGAGCGGTAGCGATCAATCTCGGTGAGGAGGTAGTCCTTCTCGGCTTGCTTGGCTGCGATTGACTCATTGAGGCGGGCGATTTCAGAGCGCCCATGGTAGTAGTTACGCAAAGGCACAGCGATAGTCAGCAAGACGATGACCACTATTGAGATGATGATTCCCACGCCAACGATAGTCATCTTGGCTGCCTGGGGCTGCACTGCACGACGGGCAGAAGAGGTGTGCTCTTTCGCGGTGCGGGAGACTACCGGAACCGTAGTCCGGCGCTTTTTCTCGCTGTCTGTCTTGCGTGCCATGGGTTCCCATAGTAGCCGCCACCTAGGCCCGTGGCGCGAAGCGGCGCGAGAGGAGCAGGATAAAACTTTCTGAGACGCTCTAAGCAGCTAAAACAACGAATGCCGGCCTTCAACCCCTCCTGCAAGAGGGATCCAAGTCCGGCAGCGTTGAACGGTTGAGCTGTTGAGCTGTTTTGCTCTCTAGCTAATTAGCCGTTGAAGCGCGGGAAAGCGGAACGACCCGCATATACAGCCGCATCACCGAGCTCCTGCTCAATGCGCAGCAACTGGTTGTACTTGGCCACGCGCTCAGAGCGAGCAGGCGCACCAGTCTTGATCTGGCCACAGTTGAGGGCAACTGCGAGGTCAGCAATGAAGGTATCAGCGGTCTCACCGGAACGGTGGGACATCATGGTGTGGTAGCCGGCACGGTGTGCCATCTCCACGGCGTCGAAGGTCTCAGTCAGGGTGCCGATCTGGTTGACCTTGACCAGTAGTGCGTTTGCGGCCTTCTTCTCAATGCCCTCTGCCAAACGGGCGGGGTTGGTGACGAAGAAGTCATCGCCGACGATCTGCACCTTGTCACCGATGGCTGCGGTCAGCTTGGTGTAGCCCTCCCAGTCATCTTCCTGCAAGGGATCCTCGATGGAGACGATCGGGAACTCGGTCAGGAGCTCCTCGTAGACGTGTGCCATCTCTTCAGCGGTGTGCTCGCCGCCCTCGAAGTGGTACTTGCCGTCCTTGTAGAACTCGGAAGAAGCAACGTCGAGGGCCAGTCCGACGTCCTTGCCCGGCTCGTAGCCGGCCTTCTCGATGGCCTCCATGATGAGCTCGAGTGCTGCCTTGGTGGACTCGGCCTCGGGGGCGAAGCCGCCCTCATCACCCAGACCGGTGGACAGGCCCTTGCCCTTGATGACGGACTTGAGGGCGTGGTAGATTTCCGCGCCCATGCGCAGTGCCTCGGAGAAGGTCTCAGCGCCGATAGGAGCAATCATGAACTCCTGGACGTCAACGCCGGAGTCTGCGTGAGCGCCACCGTTGACGATGTTCATCATCGGCACCGGAAGCACGTGGGCATTCGGGCCACCGAGGTAGCGGTAGAGGGGAAGACCGGCCGACTCGGCGGCGGCCTTAGCGGTAGCGATGGACACGCCAAGAATGGCGTTGGCACCGAGGCGAGACTTGTTCTCCGTGCCATCTAGCGCGATGAGTGCCTCGTCCAAGAGACGCTGGTCATCCGCCTCGAAGCCGGCGATCTTGTCCGCGATTTCTTCGTTGATGTTCTCGACGGCCTGCAGCACGCCCTTACCGAGGTAGCGGTCACCTCCGTCACGCAGCTCGTGGGCCTCGTGGACGCCGGTGGAGGCGCCGGACGGGACGCCGGCCTCGCCGTGCGCTCCGTCATCTAGGAAGACCTCTGCCTCTACGGTCGGGTTGCCGCGGGAATCAAGAATTTCGCGTCCGAAAACGTGGATGATGTCAGCCATGCTGTTTCTACTCCTATTGAGCCGATTCTAGTTCGTAGATGTGTTGAGGAAAGCCCTCAAGCACCTTTAACTAATTGTTCCAGAAAACCCGATTCCGTGACGCCGACTGGAGAGAAATCTAGGAGGTTGCGCGCTGCGGGATGGAATAGGAGTTGGCCGCGGATTGAACCTTTCGCAGGTAGTCGAGGGATTGGTTATAGTTTAGGACGCCAGCTTTCCAGCCTTCTTCGATGGAGAGATCGCGGTCACCAAAGCACAAAAGCGCCGCCGCACCTAACGCTGCGTCGTCGATTTGGTTGGGATCGGCAACGCCATCACCATTGCCGTCCGCGCCTACTTGCTCCCAGGATTGAGGTAAAAACTGCAGCGGGCCTACCGCGCGATCATGCTCGGAGTCGCCGTCGATGGTGCCATTGTCTGTATCGGGGATCTTCGCGGTGTTATTGGTACCGTCCAAAGCGATTCCGACAATCGGAGGATCCGGGTATCCGTTTTCATCCAGCTTCGACGGCTTGAACCAGTTTCCGTTGTACGTACCGTGGCGAGTTTCCACATAGGCCAGACCGGCAATAGTATTCCAGCGAATGTGGCAATTGGGAAAACGCTCGCGGGCAACAAGCTCCGCGTTGCCATAAGCGCGCAGGGCTTGGGGCTCAATCTCCGTCTGTGCCGAAAGATCTTCGGCCCAAAAAGTCAGCTTGTCTGCGGTACGGCCGCCAGAGTTAACGTCTATGGCGGGAACTTCTGCACCAGGTTCCGGCGGCATGGATTGTGGGACGGGAGCCAGCTCATCGAAAGCGGGGGGCTTGCCCAAAAATGAGAGCACCCATCCCACGAGCGAGATGATGACGATCACCACTAGAACGACACCGATACCGCATCCCCCAATTCTGCGCAGTCTTCGTGTCATGAGGAAGAAGCTTACCCAAGGATTGACTCAAGTCCCCTATCCACAGTCCCCACCCCAGCAACTGCGCAGATTACTCCCAGATCGGCAGCAGGACTGCCACTACCGAGCGCCGGTTATGTCACACCATTTAACTTGAGCCACATAAGTTGCTTTCTGTCGCTATACTCCTGTGCTTAAGCTGTCATTATTCAGCCGCTCTCACTATCTCATCCGCTATTACTAGCTACTGAGTAAAGGAATCTCATGTCTCTTCGTCGCTTTGGCGCAGCACTCATCGCCGCCGCCGCACTAACTGGTATCGCCGCCCCAGCCGCTTCAGCACAGCCTGCCGCTAATGCCGCTGCACTCAACTCGGCCATCGTAGACGGCATCAAGAAGACCGATTGTAGGACTCTGGGGTTCGTGCTCAACGAGCTCAATAAGCGCACCGGCGGCAAGGTTCTAACGGAGTCCACCACCCGCACGCAGCTGATTAAAAACCTGCGCGGTCTCACCCCGGAAGATCGCAAGAATATCTACGTCAATCTTGTCAGCGCCCAATACGCGCACGGCACGGCGGATCGCGCGCTCGAGTGTGGCCTCGTCAAGCCGGACCCGACCATCCCCGGATTTGATTCCCCGCTCTCCGCACAAGCATCGTCCCAGCTCGCCGATCTGGCCCTCCTCGCCGATATCCTCAAGTAGAACGAGACTCGCCAAGCACGTAGCTAGCTGGCTAGCTAGCTACGCTTCGCGCTCTTTGCCTTTGGCCCACAGCGCCTCCTGCTCTTCTTGGGGCACTAGCTGCGCGGTTCCGTCAAAAAGATAAGGGGCGCGGGAGCGGAGTTTGGTGATGAAGGAGGAGGCGACGTCGTCAAGCGCGAAAGCGCCGCGGCGGCTGGCAATCTCCGCGTGGAAGAGGACCTGGAGGAATACGTCCCCCAGCTCTTTGCAGAGTTCTTCGTCGCCAGAGCCCTGCTCAATGGCATCGATGAACTCCTCTGACTCCTCCCGCAGATAAGGAATCAACGTGGCGTGGGTCTGGGATTGCTCCCACTCCCCCAGCTGGCAGGCCTGCGCCATCACCTGCTGCGCCAAGAAGATCGGATCCTTGCGCGACGGAGCTTCGAAAACCTGCTCTCCGGCTGCAATACGCTCTTTAACGTCTGCGTCCTGGGCCTGCGTGCTCACCAAGACCCCACGGCCTGTGGCATCCTCCCCGTTGAGGTACTCGCCAAAGTTCCATCGAACAGAGACTGGCACCTCGGCGCTGAAATGGGCCGGCCCATAAAGCTTTCCGATGGCCTCCATCGGAATCATCGTGGGCCACCGCTCATCTAACAACAGGACAGTCATGGGCTAGGAGTATAGGCGTATTGGCCCCGCAGCGTCGCGCACGGGGTATTTTATTCTAATGACCTCCAGCACCTCTCCGCTCGGAAAGAAGTCCCACACCGTCAATATGTGGACACTTGTGGCTCTCATTATCGGCTCCACCGTCGGCGCCGGAATCTTCTCCATCCCCCAAAACATCGCCTCCGTCGCCGGGCCCGGCGCCATGCTCATAGGTTGGCTCATCGCCGGCATGGGCATGTTGTCGGTGACCTTCGTCTTTCAGATCTTGGCTCACCGCAAGCCCCACCTGGAATCCGGGGTGTATTCCTACGTGCGCGCAGGACTCGGTGACTTCATCGGCTTCGCCGCGGGTTGGGGCTACTGGCTCGGCTCGGTCGTGGCCCAGGTGGGCTATGCCACGTTATTCTTCAACACTGTCGGCTTCTATCTGCCCATCTTTGATAGCGATCACCGCTGGACCTCAGCCATTGCGGTCTCCGTCTTGTCTTGGGGCATCTTTGCGCTCTTGACCCGCGGGATTAAACAAGCTGCGTTCATGAATATGGTCACGGCGGTGGCCAAGATCCTGCCCATCCTCGCCTTCATTGTCCTAGTCGCATTCTTGGGCTTTAGTTGGGACAAGTTCAGCTTCGATTTCTGGGGAACGAGCACAGACACGTCGGTTTTTAAGCAGATCCAGGGAATTATGCTCTTTACCGTCTGGGTCTTCATCGGTGTGGAAGGCGCTTCGGTCTATTCCAAGCAGGCCCGCACCCGCTCCGATGTCAGTCGCGCGACGATCATCGGCTTCTTCTCCGTGCTGGTGCTTTTGGTATCCGTGTCCACGCTATCCTTCGGCGTACTCAGCCAAGAAGACCTCGCCGCCTTGCCCGATAATTCGATGGCATCGGTGCTCACCGCCGCCGTTGGCCCGTGGGGCGGCGCGCTCATCTCCATCGGACTGTGCCTATCAGTACTGGGCGCCTATGTTTCCTGGCAAACCTTGTGCGCCGAGCCCATCGTCATGATGGCTTTCGACGGCCTGCTGCCTCAGCGGATCGGCACCATAAACAAGGCGGGTTCTCCATGGGCCGCACAGTTAGTATCGACCTGCGTGATTCAGTTCTTCATCATCGTGTTCTTCCTCAACGAGACCTCATACAACGCCATGGTCCAGCTCGCGACCATCATGTACCTCTTGCCCTATATCTTTTCCTCGTTGTATCTCTTGTTGCTCACCGTGCGCGGCCAAGGTCTCAACCGGACGCGTAAGGGCGCTGCTTTCGATCTTTCCGGGCCCGAGGTGAGCACCCGCCAAAACCGCAAGCACTTAGTGGTTGCCACCGTGGCTTTTGTCTATTCTCTCTGGCTTATCTACGCCGCCGACCCAGTTTATGTTCTCTTGGGCGCCTTGGCGGTTGTTCCCGGTCTTATCCCCTATGTAGGAACCCGGATATACAAGAAGGAGCGCATCTTCAACGCCTTCGAATGGTGCGTCGTCACCATCATCTCTGTGGGCGCGGTAGCGGCCGTGTGGGGTTTGCTCAACGGCCAGATCTCTTTCTAGCTCTCCTACATACCCCACAAGGCTCAGCACACCTAGTAGCGGATGACGCGACGCCCGTCGATGGCGCCATCGACGAGGCCCTGGATGATCTCGTTGGCGTCGCCAAGCTTTACTTCTTTAACCGTAGGGTTGATCTTGCCACGCGCATAGAAGTCGAGGGCCTCCTCTAGGTCCTGACGCGTGCCGACGAGGGAACCGCGGATGGTCAGGCCGTTTAGCACGATATCGAAGATGGAGGCGGGGAACTCCCCTGCGGGAAGGCCATTGAAAACAATGGTCCCTGCCTTGCGCGCCATCCCTACTGCCTGGCCAAAGGCGTCGGGATGCACCGCCGTGACGATCACTGCGTGCGCACCACCCGAGGTATATTCGGCGACTGCCTCCGCCGGATCCTCACTACGGGCATTGACCGTGAACTCTGCGCCATGCCGCTTGGCCAGGTTGAGCTTGTCGTCCGCGATGTCGACCGCGATGACCCTCATCCCCATGGCCACCGCATATTGCACCGCTAGGTGGCCTAGGCCGCCGATGCCAGAGATAACGCCGAACTGGCCTGGGCTGGCCCCAGAAACCTTCAAAGCCTTGTACACGGTCACGCCGGCGCACAGAATGGGCGCCACCTCCACTGGATCGGAGCCCTCGGGAATGCGGGCGCAGTAGCGCGTATCAACGAGCATGTACTCCCCGAAAGACCCATCGACGGTGTAGCCGCCGAACTCGGCCTCATTGCAGAAGGTCTCGCGGCCGGTGCGGTGAAGTGCTGGTTCATAATCTCTGAGACTCCTTGAGCCCTTAAGGCCCTGTTGGACGGAAAGCATGTCGCTTCCCCACGCTAAGGACACAGACAGTTTCGGGCAGGAGCCCTCCCCCGGCTGTTAATTCTGCGAACTTTGACGCAGCCTCAAAGATCACGGCATCTTCTTCCCTACATCGCACCACATGGGGCATGTCACATTCTAATATTAAAAGTGATATTCATCTCATTAAGTTCTGCAAAGTCTGGGGTCTTACCCCCCCACTCCGGATACAGAGCGCTTATTGGCTGACGGAGACTACCTCCGCCCCTGCCTGCGGTGCGGCTCCTCCCATGACGTCGAGCTTGTCTAGATCAAACATTCTCGCCAAGAAATCACTCATCCACTGCAGAAGCTCAACATCCCGCAGCTTGGGGCTGGTGACGTTTCGACCGGCCTTGGGGAAGGAAAGCTGGATTGCCTGCGCCGCGGGACGATACGTCGATCCCGGGTAAAGGCGTTTGAGGCGAACCTGCTTGGAATCAGGCAAGACTACCGGATGCACCTTGATGCGAGTGCCCTGCACAGTAATGTCCGAAACCCCGGCCCGGCGCGCCTGATGGCGGAGCCGTGCTACAGCGAGCAGGCGCGTGACTTCCCGCGGGATGGGACCGTAGCGGTCCTCCATTTCCTCCACAGCCACGCGCAGATCCTGATTGTTCTTGGAGGCGGCGAGCTTGCGGTAGACCTCTAGGCGCAGGCGCTCAGAGTTGATGTACTTCTCCGGGATATGCGCATCAACCGGAAGATCGATGCGAATCTCCTTCGGCCCATCATCCGTGGCCTTGGGGATCTCCCCCTTCGCGAGCGCTTTGAAGGTATCTACCGCCTCTCCGACCAAACGGACATAAAGGTCGAATCCGACGCCGGCGATATGCCCGGATTGCTGCGCGCCAAGCACGTTTCCGGCACCACGCATCTCCAGGTCTTTCATGGCCACGGCCATACCGGCACCGAGATCGTTGTTCTGGGCAATGGTTGCTAGGCGGTCATAGGAAGTCTCCGTCAGCGTGGCACCCTTCGGATAAAGGAAGTAGGCATAACCGCGCTGCCGGGATCGCCCGACGCGCCCGCGTAGCTGGTGGAGCTGGCTGAGCCCCATGTGGTGGGCATTTTCCACGATGAGTGTGTTGGCATTGGGAATATCCAGGCCCGTCTCCACGATGGTGGTACACACCAGCACGTCATACTCCCGGTCCCAGAACCCCTGCACTGTTTGCTCGAGCAATTCCTCGTTCATCTGCCCATGAGCGACCACGATGCGGGCCTCGGGAACCAAGTCACGCAGCTCGCGCGCCTTCTTCTCAATGTCAGCCACCTTGTTGTGGATGAAGAAGGTCTGTCCATCACGCAACAGCTCGCGGCGAATGGCGGCGACAACCTGCTTGTCCTCATAGGCACCGACGTAGGTCAACACGGGGTGCCTATCCTCCGGCGGGGTAAGAATGGTCGACATCTCACGGATCCCGGCCATAGACATCTCCAGGGTGCGCGGGATCGGAGTGGCGGACATGGTCAAGACATCGACGGAGGCCTTCAAGGCCTTGATGTGTTCCTTGTGCTCCACGCCAAAGCGCTGCTCCTCGTCGACGACGACGAGCCCCAGGTTCTTCCAGTGCACGCCAGTCTGGAGCAGCCGGTGGGTACCAATAACGATGTCAACGGTGCCATCCGCGAGAGCCTTGAGCGTTTCCTTCGTTTCTTTGGGCGAGGTAAAGCGCGAGAGCACCCTGATTTCGATGGGGAATCCGGACATGCGCTCGACAAAAGTCTCATGGTGCTGCTGGGCAAGCAGAGTCGTGGGCACGAGAACCGCGACCTGCATCCCATCCTGCACCGCCTTGAATGCCGCGCGCACGGCTACCTCGGTCTTGCCATAACCGACGTCGCCCACAATGACGCGGTCCATGGGCACCGTGGATTCCATATCGTGCTTGACCGACTCAATGGCAGACATCTGGTCTTCGGTCTCGACGTAGGGGAAGTTATCCTCCATCTCCGCCTGCCAGGGCGTGTCCGGGGCGAATTGATGCCCGGGCGCGGACTGCCGCTTGGCGTAGAGCTCCACGAGTTCGCCGGCGATTTCTCGCACAGCGGCGCGTGCTTTCTTCTTGGTATTCTTCCAATCCGAGCCGCCCATCTTGGACAGAGTCGGCGACTCTCCGCCTGAGTACTTGCTCAGCAAATCGAGGGAATCCATGGGCACCCACAGCTGATCTGCCGGCTGCCCACGCTTGGCTGGCGCGTACTCGAGGACGATGTATTCGCGCCGCGAGGTCTCATCACCGGACTGAATCGTACGCTCGGCCATCTTGAGAAAACGACCGATACCGTGCGTCTCATGCACGACATAATCGCCCTGCTTCAGCGCCAGCGGGTCAACGCGGTTGCGGCGCTTGGCCGGACGACGCTTGGCCCCGGCAATATCGCCGACGCGGTTGCCGGTGAGATCAGTCTCCGTGATGACAACCAGCGGCAGCGCCTGCGCATCCTTGAGCTTGCGCACCTTGGGGAATACGAGTCCGGCATGGCTCAACGCCTGGTAGAGGGTGACCTCGCCCGCGCTAGGCTCCCAGCCCGGCGTGGCTACCTTGGTGCGAATGCCTTTCTCGGCAAAACGCTCGACCATGCGCTTGATTGCGCCTTGCGCAGGCGCAATAAACGCGGCTCTCCCTCCAGCGTTGGTGTGTGCCAAAAGCTCGGACATCATAGTCTCGATGGCTGTGATGTCACCGCGCGGGGCTGGGCCCGCCTCAAATTCGAGGGGAAGGGTCTGCGATTCATCGGCCACGAGCATGCCTGGCGGGGAGAAAGTCCACAACGGCATGCCGTGCTTTTCCACGGTGACCTCTAGCGATTCAAAGGAACGGTAGCTTCCCGCACTCGTGTCGAGGCCCTCGGTAGCCAGCGGTCCATCCGCGCCCATGGCCGCGGCCTCCCAACCGGCGGCAAGGAACTCGGAATCGGTCGACTCCAGATCCGCAACCCGGGTATGGATCCGCTCCGGCGCTATGAGCAGCACGTGGGTGTCCCCCGGCATGAACTCGGGCAACGTCACCATCTCCGAGGTGCTTAGGGCCGGCAGCAGCGCCTCCATTCCCTCGGAGGGGATGTACTCCCCCACTTTGCTTAAAAGCTCGACCAAGGCCGGGTTTCCGGGAAACTCCACCGCCAGCTGGGCTGCGCGCGCGGCTACTTCTTGGGTAATGGGAAGCTCGCGAGCCGGATAGACGTCTACATGCCCGACCTGTATTTCGGGGATGGTGCGCTGATCCGCGACAGAGAATTGACGGATGTCACTGATTTCATCGCCCCAAAACTCCACGCGAACCGGGTAGTCCAGCGTGGTGGGGAAAATGTCAACGATGCCGCCACGGGTGGCGCATTCGCCGCGCTTGGCCACCATGTCCACGTGCTTATAGGCACGAAACTGCAGCTCGGATACCACGTGGTCGAATTGGTATTCCTCGCCCTCTACGAGCTTGAGTGGCGCTCGCCCTTCGACCTCGCGCAGAATCGGCTGCGCAAAACCACGGGCGGCGGTGACCACAACGGAGAGCTCGTCCAGGTGGTCGAGCACCCGTGCGCGCTTGCCGACGATGTCTGCACCAGGGCTCAACCTCTCGTGCGGGAGGGTTTCCCACGCGGGAAAGAAGGCCACCTTGTCCCCCACCATCGCACGCAATTCCGCAGTGAGGTCTTCGGCCTCACGCCCGGTTGCTGTCACCACCAGCAGGCGAGTGCGATGAGCCAGTGCGCCGATGGCCCACGACCGCGCTTGGTCGATACCTGTGATGGCGAGGTTCTTGGCGCCCACCTGTGCGAGCAGCCCCTTGAGCTTGGGATCAGTGGCGCAGACTTTGAGCAGTCCCCCCAGCATTGGAGTAGTACTCATTAACGCTTTCCTCCGAGCTTGGGCTTTGCTTCCATTCCAGACAATCCATTCCAACTGAGATTTACGATGTGGGCGGCCACGACTTCCTTATCCGGCGTGCGCTCATCGAGCCACCACTGGGCGGTCATGGCCACCATGCCCACGAGCGCTTGGGCATAAAGGGGCGCCAGTTCCGAATCGAGCCCGCGGCGCACGAAGGCTTCTCCCAAGAAGTGCGAAGCCTGGTTGACCGCGGTGTTAAGCAGCGTGGAGAAGCTGCGCTGATCGCCCGGCTTTGAATCTCGGACAAGGATAAGGAAACCATCTGTGTCTTCCTCAACATAGGTCAGCAAAGCCACGACCGCGTTTTCGATGCGTTCGCGCCACGTTCCGCTTTCGAGGGCCCGAGTAATGAGCTCCTCTAGGGCGAGGAGCTCACGGTCGATAACGACTGCGTAGAGGCCCTCTTTGCCGCCGAAGTGCTCATAGACCACGGGTTTGGACACACCCGCGCGTGCGGCCATCTCCTCCACGCTGGTGCCGCTAAATCCCAACTCCGCGAATGCGGAACGCCCAATTGCAATGAGCTGCTCACGACGTTCGCGGCCCGTCATCCTCTGTCGAACCATGGGTTCTAGCCTATCGCGAAACCGCGACACCACTAACCAAGCCCCTCTTTCCCCAACACTGCGGGCTCGGGTACCCTAATCTGGCTGCAGGATTTGCGCTCGCTTTGGCCAATAGCGTTATATAGTCCAGGAATCCTTTCCCCATGGTGTAATCGGCAACACTACGGTTTTTGGTACCGTCATTCTAGGTTCGAGTCCTGGTGGGGAAGCAATTAATCCCCGTCTCCACATGCAGTTTGCTGGAGGCGGGGATTTTCTCAACCCAATTCACGTGCGCCGCACTCACGCATACTCATGTCACGCTGGCGTGTTCACGGTAAATAGTGACCAGTTTTTTGAAGTTTTTGGCCACTGCGCGCAGTGAACGCGCCACACCACCAGAGACCCCAAAGTTCGGAGGATCCAGTCCTGAGGTGAGTATTGCTCACCCCAGTTCGAATAGACGTTCCCTGAATTGGTTTGGATGTCCGCCGTGGCTGTTTCAATGACGTTTATCCGCTCACTAGGGGCGGCGCAGGATTAGCAACTACCGGCTTATATTTGGTGGCTGCTTTCCTAGAAGTTTCTCTATCTCCTCCCTTGGAAGGTTGTCCCAATGTCAAACCCGTATCAGTCCCCGATTCAGAATCAGTCCCCTGTAGCGACACAGCCGCAGCAGAACCCCGCGGCGCAGCAGTTCGCAGCCCAATCCAATGGCGGGATCAAGCCCAAGAAGCCGATCTGGAAGAAGTGGTGGTTCTGGATCATCGCGGTCGTAGCAGTATTCGCCATTTTCGGCTCCATGGGTGAAAAGAGCGAAGGCTCCACCTCGAGCTCGGCACCGACTACCAGCCAGGCCCTGCAGGCGAATAATGAAGCACAGGAAGAAGCCGGAGCGGGCTCACCTGAGGAAGATGGCAATGCGCAACCAGCTCCGGCAGCCCCCGCAGCAGACGTACCGCGCGAATATAAGTCAGCGCTCAAGAAAGCCGGCACGTATTCCAAGATGATGCACATGTCCCAGCAGGGCATCTACGACCAGCTCACCAGCGAGTACGGCGAGGGATTTAGCCCTGACGCAGCCCAGTACGCTATTGACAATCTCGACGCGGACTACAACGCCGCTGCGCTGGAAAAGGCGAAGTCTTATCAAGACAACATGTCGATGTCTCCTTCAGCCATCTACGACCAGCTCACCAGCGAGTACGGCGAGAAGTTCACCGCAGAGGAGGCTCAGCACGCCGTGGATAACCTTCCCCAGTAAAGCGCAGAAAACCTCAGTCCCAGCCTCGACCGCAGTCTCAGTGTTAGCTTTCAGCTAGGCATAAGGACTGCGCGAAGTGTCTACCACGCCCATCGCATGCTGCGAGTGGGCGTCTTTGTTCTCAAAGACCAAGGCTCCCGGTTCCACCCGGACATCTGCCTTGTCTCCCTTGTTTACTATGACGAACTGTCCCATCATTCCCTCGTCTTCGTGCAGCAGCATGTGGCAGTGATACATGTAGGCGATGGTGGGGTCGGGATAGTGTCCAAACTCGACCACAAGATCCGCGCTGGCATTAGGAGGAAGATTGATAAGGTCTTTCCACCCAGCGTGGGCGACCTCAACATCGGTTCCGGAGAAGGATAGGACCTTGAAACGGGCATTGTGGATGTGGAAGTTATGCGGCCAATCAGAGTTTTCATTGGTGACAGTCCACACCTCCGGCTCATCATGATCAATGGTGAGGTCAACGCGCGACATATCCATGGATTCGCCATTGATCATGAAGGTGTTGAGAACGAAGTCACGGTGCGTCAGCCCCTCCGTTGCAGGAGTCTCGGCCGCGGCCGGATCCAGTACCTCGGGTACCGGCGGTGCCTCCTGAGCTTCAGCGCTCGGGCCGACCAGTCGCAGGATGTCGAACTTATCCTTAAAGCCGAAGTCGACCGAGTATTCGTCCTCGGGAATGCCGAAGTTATCGCGCCGTGGGAGAGACTCTAGGGTTATCTCTTTCTCGGGCTCGACATCCACCAGAACTTCGACTCGCTCGCCAGGGCCGAGCAAAATCTCATCGGTTTCTATGGGGGCTTCGAGAAGCCCGGAATCCGTGGCGATAACCTGCATCGACTTCTTATTGGAAAGAGCGAGGGTATAAAAACGCATCGACGCCCCGTTGAGCAGGCGCAGACGCACCCGCCGAGTCTGGGCTTGGAAGGAAGCGTTGGTTATACCGTTGACAACGGGGGTTGTCCCCAGCAGACCCAGCGTGGAATCGGAGGAGTGATCCAGCTGGCCGTCCTCGCTGAACTTCGCGTCCATGATCACCAGCGGAATGTCATCGACGCCATACTCGTGGGGGATGTCAAGCGCTTCAGTGACCTCGTCATCAATGAGGAACATTCCCGCCAGACCGCGATAGGCATGCGCCGCAGTAGCGAGGTGGGGGTGCGGGTGGTACCACAACGTGGCCGCTGGCTGCTCCACCGTCCAGCTGGGAGTCCAGGTATCCCCCGGCTCGATGGGTGAATGAGGGCCGCCATCGGAAAAAGCGGGAAGCTTCATGCCGTGCCAATGTACGGTGGTCATCTCGATGAGGCTGTTGTGCACCTCGACGCGGACCTTTTCTCCGCGGCGCGCATGCAAGGTAGGTCCGAGGAAGGCTCCGTTAAAACCCCACGTGCGGGTGCCAGTTACCCCGGGCAGAATCTCCGAATGGCCGTCCTGGGCGTCGAGCTTAAATACCCGGGAGTCTCCCTCCACTTCCGACTCGAGGAGCGGCGGAATAGGAAGCGGGCGAGGCTCACCCTCGTATCCTGCGGGTTCCGCCTGGTCGTGCGTGGATGAGCATGCCGCTACGGTAGGTCCCAGCGTTGCCCCGACAGTCAAGAGTAACGCGCCTTTGAAGAAGGTGCGCCTTTGCATCCGAAATCCAGTCATGACTACCGAGTCTAGAGTCTCTCGCCGCTGACAGGTGCACGAGTTCTCAAAGGTGGTCCCTTCTCACATAAGCTGAAAGTCCTCATGACTTCTTCTCAATCTCAAGCGCCCGCAGCGCGGCGCATTGCTTGGTCAAATGGCCTGCAGAACATTGCTGACGAGCTCGTTTCAGCCAAGACCATCTTGCCCTGGATCTTTGGTGCCGCTGGCGTACCCCACGTCTTTACCGCCCTGCTGGTTCCTATCCGTGAATCCGGCTCCATGCTGCCTCAAGCAGCCTTGACGCCTTGGGTCAGCATCCACGCCGCCCGCAAGCGCTTGTGGCTGGTGGGCTCGGTGGGCCAGGGTCTGTGCGCCCTAGGGCTGGCAGCCGCAGCCCTGCTCACGAAGTCCTGGTTTCTCGGGGTACTCAGCATCGTGGTGCTTGGTTTTCTCTCGATTTTTAGAGCCTTGTGCTCTATCACCGGCAAGGACGTGCAGGGCAGGACAATCTCCAAAGGAAGTCGCGGCCTGGTGACCGGTCGCGCCGCTCAGATAGGCGGGGCCGGCACACTCATCACGGGAGTTACCCTGGCACTGTTTAGCCCAGTGCCCAATTGGGCACTGGCCTTGGTGCTGGGCTGCGGGGCCATATTCTGGCTGTTGGCCGCCGAGATTTTCCGGGGGATCAGGGAACCTGTACCAGATACTGATACTCCTGAGCGGGGCATCGACAAGCACTGGCTCACAGATACCTGGCGGCTCTACAGCCAAGAAGCCGACTTCCGCGCCTTCGTCAACGTGCGCGCGCTGATGCTCATTACCGCGCTATCTACCTCCTTTATCGTGGCCCTGGCTAGCTCCTCCGGTCACAGCGCTCTCAGTGGCCTGGCCGGATTCGTGCTTGCCTCCGGTATGGCCAGCCTCATCGGCGGCAGGATCTCCGGTATCTGGTCAGACCGTTCCTCGAAAGACGTGATGTCGGCGGGAGCATTAGCCGCTTCCCTGACTTTGTTGGGCGTCATTGCCTGCGCTGCGTGGGCGCCCGCCGCCGTCAACGCCTGGGCGCTTCCGCTGGGTTTCTTTCTGGTCAACCTTGCCCACACCTTCATCCGTGTCGCGCGCAAAACCTATGTTGTGGACATGGCCAGCGGTGACCGACGCACCCAATACGTGGGTGCAGCTAACACGATGATGGGCCTCATTCTGTTGGTTCTGGGGGCAATTTCTGCTGCTGTCGCCCTCGCGGGTCCGATAGCGACTCTGCTCTTCTTTGCCTGCGTAGGCCTATTTGGCTCCTATCGCGCGCGGGCGCTGAAGGATGTATCAGCCCCCGTTTAGGACGAGGGGCGTTAAGATGTGGAAAGCAAACTCAGACTCGAGACCCCCAGGAGTTCCCATTCCAGTGGTAGCAACACAACCTTGCGCCATCGTCGTCCTCGCGGCCGGCGCCGGCACCCGCATGAAGTCCAAGACGCCCAAGACCTTGCATAGCATCGGCGGGCGCCCCCTCGTGGGCCACGCTCTGCATGCGGCAGACGGTCTAGATCCTGTCCACATCGTCGCCGTTGTAGGGCACCAGCGTGAGCTGGTTTCCCCCGCCATCGATGCGATTTCGGCGGAACTCACCCACGAGGTCATCCAGGCCGTCCAGCCCGAGCAACAGGGCACGGGTGACGCGGTGGCCTGCGGCATCGCCGCCATCCCGGAATTTAAGGGAACCGTCATCGTCACCAATGCTGATGTGCCATTGCTTCGCCCCCAGACCCTGCAGGACTTGGCCGCATCTCACGTCGAAGCGGGAAACGCCGTGACAGTATTGTCCATGCGCCAAGAGGACCCGACCGGGTATGGACGCATTATCCGCACTGCGGATGGCCAGGTCGAGGCGATTGTCGAGCACAAGGATGCCAGCCCGCAGCAGCTCCTCGTCGACGAGGTTAACTCGGGCGTTTTTGCCTTCGATGCCGCGGTACTGCGCCACGCGCTGAAGGAATTGAATTCCGATAACGCCCAGGGTGAGCTCTATATCACCGATGTGTTGGAGATCGCGCGCAAAGAGGGCCACAAAGTGGGCGCCTACACTGCTAAGGATCCAGCCGAGCTGGCAGGAGTCAACGACAGAGCTCAACTCGCTAGCGCAGGGCGCGAGCTCAACCGGCGCGTGGTGCATTCCGCGATGCTCGCCGGCGCCACCATCATCGATCCGGAGAGCACCTGGATTGATGTGACTGTCACCATCGCCTCCGATGTCACTATTTATCCTGGCACTCAATTGCTAGGTACCACCTCTATTGCTGAGGACGCCGAGGTCGGCCCGGATTCCACACTGACAAACATGCAGGTTGGTTCCGGAGCCAAAGTTGTGCGCACACACGGTTTTGACTCCGTCATCGGCACCAATGCCAACGTTGGACCTTTCACCTATATTCGCCCGCACACGCTGCTTGGGGAGGGAGCCAAGCTTGGCGGCTTCGTTGAGTCAAAGAACGCTCAGATCGGCCGCGGCTCCAAGGTTCCGCACCTGACCTACATTGGGGATGCCACGGTGGGCGAGGAATCCAACATCGGCGCCTCCTCCGTCTTTGTCAATTATGACGGGGTTAATAAGCATCACACTAATATCGGCAGCCACGTGCGTACCGGTTCTGACACAATGTTTATCGCTCCGGTCAACGTCGGTGATGGCGCGTATTCCGGGGCGGGTACAGTAATCAAAGACGATGTTCCCGCGGGAGCACTCGTGGTCTCCGGTGGAAAGCAGCGCAACATCGAGGGCTGGGTACAAAAGAAACGTCCGGGCACTCCGGCGGCCGAGGCCGCTGCCCGCGCACAGGAAAACATAGAGTAAGGGGCACATTCTCCCATGACTGGCAAGGTAACTGGCAGCAGCAAGAATATGAAGCTATTTTCCGGGCGTGCACACCCGGAATTGGCTCAGGCTGTAGCCAAGGAACTCAAGACTGAATTGGTTCCCACCACCGCTCGTGACTTCGCCAACGGCGAAATCTTCATCCGCTTCGAGGAGTCGGTGCGTGGCGCCGACTGCTTCGTCATGCAGTCGCACACGCAGCCATTGAATAAGTGGCTGATGGAGCAGCTCATCATGATCGATGCGCTCAAACGTGGTTCCGCCAAGCGCATTACCGCGATTTTGCCCTTCTATCCTTATGCCCGCCAGGATAAGAAGCACCGCGGCCGTGAGCCCATCTCCGCCCGCCTCGTTGCGGACCTCCTCTTGGCTGCTGGAGCCGATCGCATTGTTTCCGTCGATCTGCACACCGACCAGATCCAGGGCTTTTTCGATGGCCCAGTCGATCACATGCACGCCATGCCGATCCTGGTTGACTACATCAAGAACCACTACCCCATCCACAACCTCGCTGTCGTCTCCCCTGACGCCGGCCGCGTGAAGGTCGCGGAGAAGTGGGCACACGAGCTCGGCGGCGCGCCGCTGGCCTTCGTCCACAAGTCACGTTCCACCGAGGTAGCAAACCAGACCGTGTCTAACCGCGTCGTGGGCGAGGTAGAGGGCAAGGATTGCATCTTGCTCGATGACATGATTGATACCGGCGGAACCATCGCCGGCGCTGTCCGCGTCCTACGTGAGGCCGGTGCCAAGTCCGTCGTCATTGCTTGTACTCACGGCGTCTTCTCCGATCCGGCACGCGAGCGCTTGAGCGAGTGCGGCGCTAAGGAGATCATCACCACCGATACGCTGCCGCAGTCCACTGAGGGTTGGTCCAACCTGACGGTTCTCTCCATTGCGCCACTGCTGGCCCGTACCATCCACGAAATCTTCGAGAATGGTTCCGTGACCACGCTTTTCGAAACCGAGTAGCCAGCGCACCGCTGCACCAAATGAGGAAGTTACAGGCATTTTGGTTTCCTTATCTGGCGCATGCTACGCTATGGGGCGTCTCGGCGAGGGCAACCTGTGTATTATCAGCAGGAAACCGTTATCGACGCGATTATAGTTTGAGCACTGTGCTATCTAGCCTGCGATGACTCGTCCAAGACGTCCATCGGCAGGCTTTCGTCGTTTTTCTACCTCGTCGGCCGCCGCATCCCCGTAAAAGACTTTATTCAAGGAGAGTGCCTCATGGCAGAGCGCGAAATTATCAAGGCAGAAGTACGTAACGAGTTTGGCAAGGGCTTTGCCCGCCGCCTGCGCCAGCAAAAGCGCGTCCCCGGCGTGATCTACGGCAACAAGCAGGATCCTATGCACTTTTCCGTTGCCCTCCTCGAAATCCAGTCCCTCGTCCGTAACCACGGCGTCAACGCTGTTCTCGAGCTCGAGCTCGAGGGCGAGCAGCACCTGGCCATGGTCAAGCACGTTGACCAGAACGTCCTGACCTTCGACATCGACCACATCGACCTGCTGGCTATTAAGCGCGGCGAAAAGGTTGAGGTTGAGGTTCCCGTCACCATCGAGGGCGAGCCGGAGCCGGGCACCATGTACCTGCAGGACGCCAGCGAGATCCTGGTTGAGTCTGACGTACTGAGCATTCCAGAAGAGATTGTTCTGTCCATCGAGGGCCTTGGAGAGGGCACCGTAATCACCGCCGGCGAGCTGGTTATGCCGGAGGGCACCACCCTCGTTGCAGACCCCGAGACCGCCATCGTCTCCATCAACCTGCCTGAGGTTGATGAGGAGCTCGAGGAGGCCGCTGAGGCTGCTGAGGAAGGCGGCGCCGAGGCTGGTGCTGAGTCCTCCGAGGACGCAGCGGCCGAGGGCGAGGAGTAAAACTCTCCCCGCACTTCCTGTGCACACAGCACCCTTATTCTCCCTGACTCTATTGTCTGGGGCGGATAAGGGTGCTTCGCTGTTTTTGGCTTAAGCGCTAGCACCTCACCTAAGAGCCCCAAGCGTATTTCTATGTGTCACAATGAGAAACCGTGAACACCACCCCCCTGCTTATCGTGGGCCTTGGCAACCCCGGCCCCAAGTACGAGAACACTCGGCACAACATCGGTTTCCGCGTGCTGGAGGAACTAGCCGGCGAGTATAGCGCGCGCTTTTCCGTACACAAGAAAAGCAATACTGAGGTCGCTGAGGCACGCGAAGGCAACTCCAAGCTCATCTTGGCCAAGCCGCGCAGCTTCATGAACCTCAGCGGCGGCCCCGTTAAATCGCTGGCACAATACTTCGATGTGCCACCGGCGCGTATCGTGGTGGTCCACGACGAGCTGGAACTCGATTTTGCAGCCTTGCGTTTGCGTCTCGGCGGCGGGGACCACGGCCACAACGGGCTGCGCTCTTGCACATCCTCGCTGGGCACCAAGGAGTATCAGCGCTTGTCCATCGGCATTGGGCGTCCACCCGGGCGAATGGACCCAGCGGCTTTCGTGCTCAAACCGTGGAGCAAACGCGAGTCTGCAGAGATTCCGATTATCTGCGCCGATGCCGTAGACCTGCTGCGTGAGAACCTGGGATAGTCGTAGACTATCCCTCATGAAATTAGCCACCCTGCGCACTGCTTATGGAACAACCGCTATCCGCATCGATGCTCCGCGCGTCGGTGTGGAACTTGACTTCGATGATGTCGGCGCACTGCTGCGCAGCGAGGACTGGCGTAAATCAGCGCACATCTCGGGCGAGCCCCTCGTCTTCGACCCCGCAGATCTTGATGCGGTAGTGCCCACTCCAGGCAAGATCATCTGCGTCGGGCTCAACTATGCCAAGCATATTCGCGAGATGGGCCGCGATTTTCCTGAGTTCCCCACCCTGTTCATCAAGTTCCCGGAGGCCCTCACCGGCCCCTATGACGATATTTTCATTCCTGACTACGCCACTTCGCAGCTGGACTACGAGGGCGAACTGGCCGTAGTAATTGGGCAACGTGCTCATCAGGTCACTCGCGCCGATGCACTCGAGTATGTGGCCGGCTATGCCATCATGAATGATTACACGTTGCGGGATTTTCAGCGCCGTACCTCGCAATTCCATGCAGGCAAGTCCTTCTACAAGACTGCGGGATTCGGCCCCTGGCTTACAACGGCGGACGAGTGGTCACCCGGTTCCCATGCCAAGCTGACGACGACCGTTGACGGTCAGGTACGCCAAAGCGACGATACTGACGATCTCATCTTCTCCGTGGCCGAGCTCATCGAATTCTGCTCCCATATCTATCCGCTTAACCCCGGAGACGTGATCGTCACCGGTACCCCCGAAGGAGTGGGCTTTGCGCGTGACCCGCAGGCCTTCATCCACGACGGCCAGAGTGTCGACATCGACATCGAGGGATTGGGGCATATTTCTAATACAACGCACTTCGGCGCTGCCCCTGAAACCTGTGGCGAGGATTGCTCCTGCCACAGCTAAGGGTGTGGCAAAGTAACTGCCTGGGCGCGGGCAGGGGTGAGAAGATGGGGGTGCCGGTTTCTGCGGGAACGAAGAAATTATGGCTCAATGGTTGCTATCCCAAAAGCACTTTTCCTCGACGACTTCATGGAGGTAAACGAAATGAAGTACAACCGTGTCCTCGCCGGAACCTGCACCGTAGCTTTCGCCACCGTACTCGCAGCCTGTGGGTCCAATTCCGCCTCACAGCCAGAAAGCCCCACGGGAGATACTGTCACTGTCACAGAGAGCCCGCGGGAAGAATCCCCAGCTCCGGACGCAGCCGGGGCTGAAATCTCCGCGGATGAGGCATTCGCCATTGCCTTCGCCGACTCTGGCGTGGCCGCGGATGCCGCGCGTGATCGCGAGGCGGAGCTGGACACCGATGATGGGCGCAGAATCTGGGAACTTGAGTTCAGCGCCAATGGAATGGACTACGACTACGATATCGATGCTGTGAGCAAGGAGATTGTCCACGTCGACAACGACCGCGACAACCATTAGCCGCAGCGCCGCTCGCTCTCTTCGCCGCAACTGTTGGTGGTGTGCTTCGTAGATCTCAGCTCTATCCGCACATGGCGGGAGTCCAAGCTACTAGGATCGATAGAATGAGTAAACAGAAATCTAAGTCGACATCAGCAGCGACGAAGCCCGCCAAGTTGGATAAAGAGGCCTATGAGAAGGAACTCGTACGCCTTCAGGCCGAGCTCGTCGAAATGCAGCAGTGGGTCGTGGAAACCGGGGCCCGCGTGGTGGTCATCATGGAGGGCCGTGACGCCGCCGGTAAGGGTTCCGCCATCAAGCGCATCACCCAGTACCTCAACCCGCGTACCTGCCGCATTGAGGCACTTCCTGCCCCGAACTCCCGTGAGCAGGGGCAGTGGTACTTCCAACGCTACGTCGAAAAGCTGCCCACCAAAGGCGAGATCGTCATCTTTGACCGCTCCTGGTACAACCGCGCCGGCGTCGAGCGCGTGATGGGTTTTTGCACCGACCAAGAATACGTGCAATTTCTCCACCAAGCCCCTGTCTTCGAGCGCATGCTTGCTGAGGACGGAATCATGCTGCGCAAATACTGGTTCTCTGTCTCGGATGAGGAGCAGATTGCTCGTTTCAAGTCACGCCGCAACGATCCGCTGCGTCGTTGGAAGCTCTCCCCCATGGACTTGCAGTCCATCACCCGCTGGGAGGACTACTCGCGCGCGAAGGATGAGATGTTCATTCATACCGATACCCCGAGCGCACCGTGGTACACCGTCGAGTCCGAGGACAAGAAGCGCTCTCGTATCAACGTGATTTCTCATCTGCTCTCCACCATCCCCTATGAGAAGATTCAGCGTAAACTGCCCGAAATCCCCGCGCGCCCAGCCTCCGAAAAGCCTTATGAGCGCCCGCCGCGCGATGAGTTCCGCTACGTGCCGGATGTCGCCTCCGGACTGGAGAAATCCAAGGTGAAAGAGGCAAAGAAAGAGAGGAAGGAAAAGAAGGGCAAGAAAGACAAGAAGAACAAAGAAGAAAAGTAAAGAGTTGAAGTAGAGCCTGATGAAAATCAGACCTCTCGGCGCTAGGATTCCCCCAGAACTAGCGCCAACAAAGTAGCTCTTCCGGTTGTAGAGTGCATTGGTTTTGTTGGTCAGCACCGAGCCCGATCCTTCAGGATAGGTCGGATGGCGTTGCTACCGCACTACCTAATTCTGGCTAGGCGGCCCGGCTGTGGATAACCGGGGCGGTGCGGGTGGGTTATCCACAGTTCTCCGCCTTGGTGCGGGTTGGGGATTGTCGCACCGCGTGGCGGTGCCTTAGCGTGACGCTCATGGGCTTGCAGGAGTACTTCGCACAACTTAGCCGAGGTGTTGACCTCGTAGCCGAGTGCTCGGGGCTATCCGCGCTAGACCTCGAGAAGATGGGGGCTAGCGCGCAGGATGCCGCCGAGCTTATAAGCCTGCACGCCATCTACTTCGGCCCCACACCCTACACAGGCAAGCAACGCTTAGCCGTTAATGCGGCCAGGCGCAACGGGCACGCCCTGAGAGAGTGTCTAATGGTTTGTGTGTGAGGGACTTCCTTCACATCAAGGAGATAAACCATAATGACTACTGTGGCTAAACGAGACCCAGCAGATTCCGCACGGATCAAAGCAATTGAGGAAAAGCTCCT
>NZ_VXKK01000025.1 GCF_008693105.1 Corynebacterium flavescens | reverse complement strand
GAGCCCGAGTCACCAACTGGAAACAAGCCATTAATCAGATGGCCGTGGCCTACCCCGACCGCTTCAACACATACCTCTAACCAAACAAGTTCACAAAGCCCCACACACAAAGAACTTGACGCGCTCCGCCCTGAGCACCCTGCACCAGATCGAATCTTTTACCCGCCGCGTCGAAGGACGCCTGGCCACGTGGAACCTGCGCGTAGAGTTATGCGCCACGCCCAGCGAGCAGGTTACTGCGGTAGCCAGGCGCCGGCTGCGCGAGATGCGTGTCCCCCACAAGTATTGCGAGCGCGCACTGTTGCGCCAGCACCCCAACGGGCTGGCTACCTTGACAGTAACGGGTAATGGGTTGGATATGGCAGATGCCTTCCGAACCATCGACCAGCAGCATCCGGGTAAGAGTTTTATCGCCCGCATGCTCGGTGAAACAGGCCCCGCCGCGCGTACTCGCGTGACCACCATGGCAGTCCTCCATTTGGAGGACTACGGCACGATTATGCGCCGGGAGGGCGATGACGTGATGGTGCGCACCACCAGTGGGGCTGTTATCACCGGCGCACAGCTTGTAGAACGCGCCTGCGCCAACGAAGGGCTTATCACGATCATCAGCCGTACACACGGGCCGGTGGACTTGTACCGCTGTGAGCGCTTCGCCTCAACAAAACAGCGCACGATGCTCGCAGCAG
>NZ_VXKK01000024.1 GCF_008693105.1 Corynebacterium flavescens | reverse complement strand
AACGCGCCTGCGCCAACGAAGGGCTTATCACGATCATCAGCCGTACACACGGGCCGGTGGACTTGTACCGCTGTGAGCGCTTCGCCTCAACAAAACAGCGCACGATGCTCGCAGCAGAGCACCCCACCTGCGCGTGGCCAGGCTGTACCACCCCGGCAGAAAGAGGACAGTTTCACCATCTCACGCCGTGGAAGCACGGTGGGGAGACTAACGTTGCCAACCTGGTGACCTTGTGCAACTACCACAACGGGGTTAATGAGGATGATCCGAATGCGCCACCACGCCGCGGGCGCCTTGCCCGCGAAGGCGGAAAGATAATCTGGCAGCCCCCACACACGCACTAGCCGTTAGGACAACCGGCCCAACGGCGACTTCCAGCACCCCAAAACAAACCCCAGTGGGGAAACCAACAATGGGCAGTACTATGACTGTGCAGTGAGCATCATCGCAGGTACGACACCGATCAGTGCAGGTTCAGGCGTCGGCTTCAACAAGGGTAACGTCCCCAGCAGAATCCATGAACACCGTCCCCTTGTTGGTTCTGGCTAGATTCAATGCCTCAACCATTACCTACAAAGGGATACGCTTTTTTGCTATGCGTGGGTGTGCCTTAGAGCTCTAAGGCGGATACGCGCTGCGGCAACACGATGGGACGGGCATCTGCCAGATCCTCAACGATGCGGATGACTTGGTTGGAGTATCCAAACTCGTTGTCGTACCACACGTAGAGCACGAGGTGGTTGCCCGAAGTGATAGTGGCTAGGCCATCCACGATTCCGGCGTAGGTGGAACCTACGAAGTCGGAGGAGACGATCTCCGGGGAGGCGATGTAGGAGATCTGCTGGCGCAGGTCAGAGTGCAGGGATACGTTGCGTAGGAAGTCATTGACCTCATCGCGTTCTACTTCGCGGTCGAGCTCGAGGTTGAGAACTGCGAGGGAGACGTCCGGGGTGGGGACGCGGATGGCGTTTCCGGTGAGCTTGCCCTCGAACTCCGGTACGGCCTTGGCAACGGCCTTGGCCGCGCCGGTCTCCGTCAACACCATGTTGAGGCCGGCGGCACGGCCGCGGCGGTCTCCCTTGTGGAAGTTGTCGATGAGGTTTTGATCGTTGGTGAAGGAGTGCGCGGTTTCAACGTGGCCGTGCTCCACACCGTAGCGATCATTGATGACCTTGAGGACTGGGGTTATGCCATTGGTGGTGCAGGAGGCAGCGGAAAGGATCGTGTCCTCGTCCGTAATGGTGTCGTTGTTGATCCCGTAGACGATGTTCTTGATATCGCCCTTGCCCGGTGCGGTGAGCAACACGCGCGCAATGCCGCGGGAGCGCAGGTGCTGGGACAGTCCGTCGCGGTCGCGCCAGACGCCGGTGTTGTCGACCAAGATGGCGTTGTTGATGCCATAGGACTCGTAGTCGATGTCTGCGGGATCGTTAGCGTAGATCATCTGGATCTTGGTGCCATTGGCCCAGATGACATCGTTGTCCGCATCCACGGAGATGGTCCCGTTGAAGGCGCCGTGAACGGAATCGCGGCGCAACAGGGAGGCGCGCTTGAAGATGTCGATGTCACCCTTCTTGCGCACCACGATGGCGCGCAGGCGCACTCCACCATAGGCGGCCTCGCGGGCGATGAGGATGCGCGCGAGGAGGCGGCCGATGCGGCCAAAGCCGTACAGGACGACGTCCGTAGATTCCTTGTCTACGGCCGCGCCGACGAGGCTGACCAGTTCCTTCTCCAGGTAGTCCCGCAGATCCGCAGAGCCGGAGTCCGCGAATCCGGTGGCAAGGCGGCCTAGGTCCAACGAGGCCGATCCCAAATTCATATCCGCCAATTCCTGCAGGATAGGCAGGGTCTCAGCGGTGGAAAGCTCGCGGTCTGCGATGCGCCGCGCGTAGCGATGAGACTTGATGATGTCGATGTCCGTGATGCCTACCAGCAGGCGGCCATATATGGAGGTAATAACGTTGTTATTGCGGTGCAACTGATGGATGAGCGGAATCATCTCCTGCGCTAGTTCTAGGCGCTTATTCCAATCGTCATGGCCAGCATGTGCGGTCGCAGTCACGTGATTCAATCCTTTGCATGTCATGGGGGTAATACAGCACTCAACCGTAAATAGTAGCGTGAACTACAGTCCGAATTGGAATGGCCAGCCAGACAAAGCACTCAGGACTACCCCCACCTGGTTTCTCCACTTCAGAGACCACACTGCCGCCTAACCGGCGCCGTGAGCAGCCACCCCTGGATTTGTCTGCAGGAAGCGCCGCCTGAAGGAAGGGGCGCTCAAGAGGGTGATAAGTCCCAAGGCCATGGGGATAAGCGCGACGAGAAGAAAGTAGCGCAGCTCCGCCGCCGAAGATTCCGGATCGTAATAGGTAGAGATCCGGCCCGCTAAGGACATCCCTATGGCGAGAGTGAGGAAGTACAAAGCGGAGAATCGCGTGGCGAAAGCACGCGGCGCGTGGTGAGCCGTGGCTGCCATTCCTCCTGGGCCGATGAAGAGTTCGCCGCAGGAAATGAGGAAGATGGCAGCCGGAAGCACCCACAGGGGCGCCTGTTCAGCGTGCACGAAGGCAGCGGGAAGCAGCAACCCCGTCGAGGCAAGGATGAGGCCCCCACCGATCGTCGTGCGCAGTTGCGGTGCGCGACCCCGCAGGCGCGCCCACAGAAATGCCAGGGGCACCGAGCAGCCCAGAATGAATAGGGGGTTGAGGGATTGGGCCCATGCCGCAGGAATCTCGAAGTCTCCCACCCAACGGTTGGTCCTCTCTTGGGCAAATACGGCGAGGACTCCATAGGTCTGGGCTTGCAGCATCCAGAACACCGTGGAACAAAGAAAGAGCGGAATGAAGCGGCGTACCGCCGCCTTTTCTTCCATAGATACGGCAGGGTGGGCCAAAGGTTGCGCGAAGAGCCAGATAGCGGCAAGAACCGTGATGAGCAGCAGCCCACTGGAGACCCTATCGACGCTTACCCAGCCGCGCTGAAACGCAACGATAATCACCAAGATGGCCACAAGAATGCCTGCCGCCCATTGCCACCTGCGGTTGCTTGGCAGGCGCAGCTGCGGGCCTTCCACACGCGCCCTGATGCCGGGACTAAAGGAGGCCAGCATCCGCCGGCGCAGCCCCAGATAAACCCCTAGTCCGATGATCATGAGCACCGCGGCAGCTGCGAACCCGACGCGGAAGCCATAAGCCTTGGACAGCCAACCGGTCAACAGCGGCCCTAGGAGAGCACCGACGTTGATGCCGAGATAGAAGTATTGGAAGGCCGGTCCCGCCTGGGCATTTGCTTCCCCCGTGGAGGAATCTTCCTCGGACCCAAGGACCGTAATGGCGGAAGTTTTTACGCACCCAGAACCCAATGCTATGGCACCCAGCCCACAGATGAGTCCCATCTGTCCGGGGATGCCGGATAAAATGAGATGCCCAGCCGTGACCAGCAGGGCGCCGCCGAGCAGCGTCTTTTCGGATCCCAGGAGCCTGTCGCCCACCCAGCCGCCGGCCCAGGCGCTGAGATAAAGCGCAGCCCCATAGGCCCCCACCAAGGCGGTTGCTTTGGCGCGGTCCATTCCCATCCCGCCTTCAGCAATGGCGAAGTAGAGATAGTAAACCAGCAAGGCCTGCATGCCGTAGAAGCTGAAGCGCTCCCACATTTCGATGCTGACCAAGGACAAGATTCTTATCCGATAATCAGGATGCTTCACTTCCACCCCTGAACGGTGTTCAATTTTCTGCATGGCGATTACCTTACATCGTTCCCGCCAGGTCTATAGTCAGTGCTGAGAAGTTTTTTGAACAGTGTTCATCACCCACAGTTTTCAGGAGCAAGTTTTTGATTCCCCAAGCCACGACCCCCGCAAAGAACGCAGCAGGTGCCGATCCCCTATTTATAGACACCACCTCTGTAGATAGGAAACACCTCTGGCACCCCTATTCCCCACCGGGCACGCTCAACCTGGAGATCACCCACACGGACGGTGTCTACCTCTACGACGCTGCGGGCACCGAGCTTGTCGACGCCATGAGTTCCTGGTGGTCCGCAGTTCACGGACACGGCCACCCCCATCTGGTCGAGGCTGCTACCAAACAAATCACGTCTATGAGCCACGTGATGTTCGGCGGGATCACCCACGAACCAGCCGCCCGCCTGTGCACCCAGCTCATCGCGCTGACGGGCGGAGGCCTTCCCCACGTCTTCTTCTCCGACTCGGGCTCCGTCTCCGTCGAGGTGGCGATAAAAATGGCCATGCAATACTCGGGGGGAATCGGCCACCCAGAAAGGAAGCGCCTGTTGACCTGGAAGTCCGGGTACCACGGTGACACTTTCGAGACGATGAGTGTTAGCGATCCTGACACCGGCATGCATTCCATGTGGTCGGGGCTTATCCCCCAACAAGTATTCGCACCGGCACCGCCGGTACGGGGAAGCTCTGCCGCAGACCGAGACACCTATCTTGCCCAGATGGAGTCCCTCATTGACCCCACGATCGCGGCGATCATCATCGAGCCGATAGTCCAGGGCGCCGGCGGCATGCGCTTTCACGACGCCGAGCTGGTGGCCGGGGTACGGCGTATATGTGATCGACACGGGATCCTGCTCATCGCGGACGAGATAGCCACCGGCTTCGGACGGACCGGCCAGCTCTTCGCCACGCTCTCCAATGGGATAACCCCAGACATCCTCTGCGTAGGAAAGGCCCTGACCGGTGGTTTTATTAGCCTGGCAGCTACCCTATGCACCGCTGAGGTGGCGGCGGCCATCGCCAGCCCGGCTGGAGGTGGGGCGCTGATGCACGGGCCGACCTTCATGGGCAACCCTTTGGCCTGCGCGGTAGCAAGCGCCTCGCTGGATCTCATCGCCACTGGAGCGTGGGAACAACAGGTGCCTGCTTGCCAGTCCGCGCTGGCTGCTGGCCTATCCGGACTCTCTTCCGTCTCGGGGGTGCGCGATGTCCGAGTGCTGGGCGCCATCGGCGTCGTAGAAATGGAGCAACCAGTCGACATCCCTGCGGCAACCATGGCCGCCCGGGGCCAGGGGGTGTGGCTCCGCCCTTTCGGACGCCTCATCTACGTTATGCCGCCCTACATCTCTACCGCAGAAAATCTCCAGCGCATCTGCGCGGGAGTCGGCGCCGCGATCTGTGCAGCGGCCGAAAGGATTCAATCATGAGCTTCATCGTCATCACCGGCACCGGAACCGATATCGGTAAAACCGTCGTCACCGCGGCCGTCACCAGCGTGCTTAGCGCACGCGGCCTCGACGTCCTGCCCATCAAACCCGTACAAACCGGTGAGGTGAGTGGCAGCGGCGATATAGCGAGCGTCGCCAAGCTCAGCAGAATACACGGCCGGGAATGGATCCGCTACCCCGACCCCCTCGCCCCTAATCTCGCAGCCCGGCGCGCCGGGCAACCCCAGCTCGATGGCGACGCTCTCATTCAATGGCTACGCGGGCTCGATGCCCCAGGGCGCGTCGTGGTCATTGAGGGTTCCGGCGGCCTCCTCGTGCGACTGAATGATGAGACCACCATCGCTGACATCGCGCTGAGCCTAGGTGCCCCGCTGCTCATTGTCACTAGCACCGGTTTGGGAAGCCTCAATACCGCAGAATTGACCGTTGAAGCCGCTCGCAGGCGTGGCATCCGCATTCTGGGGCTCGTCGGTGGATCCGTGCCTGCCGAACCAGACCTCGCAACGCAGCTTAATCTAAAGGAGTTTGAGAAGGTAACAGGTGTGGAATTCCTCGGGGCACTGCCCGCCGATTGTGGGAGGCTTTCGCAGGAGGAATTCGCAAGTGTAGCCCGCGGCCTGCGCCTGCCCTTTCTCCCGGGGCTTTCCCCTCTGACATAGAATCGTGGAGGAATAGCTGGTACCTAGAGAAAGCGACGTTACTTCTCCACCATGAACGCAACCTGGGATAAAATCCGCAACCTCTTTACTCGGCTGGCCCGGGGCCCACAGAGTGCACCAGGAACACGGGGGCTAAAGCGAGCACAGTCTCCAGCGCCGCAACTTGATGCCTCAGAGCTGAAAACCCTCGGCATTAGCTGGCTCATCGTGGGGCTGGGTAACCCAGGGCCCGAGTACGCCGCGACGCGGCACAATGTGGGCTACATGGCACAGGATGATGTGCTCGCACGCCAAGGAGATCTCCTAGAGCAAGTAAGTGGCATACCCGCCACCGCTTGCGTGCTGAAACTAGGTAACGAGCGTGCTTTGGCGGTGCGCTCTGCCACTTTCATGAACCTTTCCGGCACCGCCATCGCGCCACTGGCAGAGCTTGTGGACATCCCCGCCGAGCGCATTGTGGTCTTGCACGACGAGCTGGATCTCCCGCCCAATAAGATCCGGCTGAAAAAGGGCGGCAACGAGAACGGCCACAACGGACTAAAGTCCT
The DNA here is from genome assembly GCF_008693105.1 of Corynebacterium flavescens. GTDB lineage: Bacteria > Actinomycetota > Actinomycetes > Mycobacteriales > Mycobacteriaceae > Corynebacterium > Corynebacterium flavescens. The sequence continues at coordinate 18,894 of NZ_VXKK01000024.1, read as the reverse complement.
TGAGCGAGTGCCTGGGGACGCGGGACTACCTGCGCGTGCGCATCGGCATTGGTCGCCCACCCAAAGGCTCCTCGATCCCAGACTATGTCCTCGGACCCGTCGCCGCAGGCGAAGGCTTCGACGAGGCCATTGCCACAGCGGCCGAGGCTGCGGAACTCATCGTCACCGAGGGGCTTGAGATAGCCCAAAATCGCATCCACTCGCGCCACTAAAATCTTCGGGACGGGAATTTCTCACTTAGCCGTGCAGCCGCGCGCCAAGTGCCTATGATGGTCAAATATGACCAACCCGCAGCACACGTCCTTGAACCCTCGCCCGCGCACCATCGTCATCACCGGCGCCTCAGATGGCATTGGAGCTGCGGCCGCCCGCATACTGCGCCGGCGGCGCCCAGCAGACAAGTTGGTGCTTGTCGGGCGCAACCCTGAAAAGACCAAGCGCATTGCGGACGAGGTAGGTGCCGCCTATCACGTAGCTGACTTCGAGTCCCTCGGCCAGGTGCGCGACCTCGCCGACGAGCTCAACGCTCTGCCGGAGATCAACGCCTTAGGCAATAACGCGGGCGGCATTTTTGACGGCCCTTTCATGACCGCGGATGGCTTCGAGCGCACCTGGCAGGTCAATGTCGTCGCCCCCTTTCTCCTGACCTATTTGCTCCGCGAGAAGCTCGCCGCCTCGCAGGCCAACGTGGTGCAGACCTCCTCTATCGCCAACTTCTTAATGTCGGCCTTCGATCCGACCGATCCTAATACCCTGGAGGACTTCAGCGCGGAGCGCGCCTATGGCAATGCCAAGCTGGGGGACATCTTGCTCACGCGCTACCTGCACACCAAGGGCCTTGCCTCGGTGGCCTTCCACCCTGGTGTACTCGCCACCGGCTTTGCGCAAAACTCCACCGGGCTCATGCACACCCTTTATTCCGGCCTGCTCTCCAAGACCTTTGCCAAGCCCTCACAGGGCGGCGACAACTTGGCCTACTTCCTCACCGGCACGCCCGGAATCCACTTCCAGTCCGGGGAGTATTACAACAGCAGGCGTCGGCTCGGCCTACAACGGCCCATCGCAAGAAAGATCAATGTGGCGCGCCGGGTCTTTGATGATCTGGGGCGTCAGCTCAACGCCGAGTGGTCTTAGACGCTTCCACAAGGCTCGCCTCAGGGCGAGCGAGATTGCTCAAATAGTTGTACTAAAGGCTAGAATGACTAGCCATGAGTATCGCCGCTGAAGCCTCCCGCCGCCGCACTTTTGCCGTCATCGCCCACCCCGACGCCGGTAAGTCCACGCTGACGGAGGCTTTGGCGCTGCACGCCCACATCATCAACGAGGCCGGCGCGGTGCACGGCAAGGGAAACCGCAAGGCCACGGTCTCGGACTGGATGGAGATGGAAAAGGACCGCGGCATCTCCGTGGCTTCCTCCGCCCTGCAGTTCGAGTATACTCCCCAGGGCCATGAGGGCGAGCCCTTCATGATCAACTTGGTCGATACCCCTGGCCACGCGGATTTCTCCGAGGATACTTATCGAGTCCTCACGGCAGTTGATGCTGCCGTCATGCTTATCGATGCCGCTAAGGGCCTCGAGCCCCAAACCCTCAAGCTCTTCCGCGTCTGCAAGGCACGCGGTCTGCCAATCATCACCGTCATCAACAAGTGGGACCGCGCCGGACGCGAGCCGCTGGAGCTGGTGGATGAGATTGTCAACGAGATTCAGCTGCAACCAACCCCGCTGTATTGGCCGGTGGGAATTGCCGGAGACTTCCACGGTCTTGCCCATATCAATGATGACGGCGAGGCCGATGAGTACATTCACTTCATCCGCACCGCCGGTGGTTCCACCATTGCTCCCGAGGAGCATTACCCCCCGGAGCAGGCCGCCGCGAAGGAGGACGGCGATTGGGATACCGCCGTGGAGGAAGCCGAGCTACTCGCTGCCGACGGCGCGATCCACGATCAGGAGCTCTTCGAGCAGTGCGTCACCTCCCCGTTGATCTTCGCCTCCGCGATGCTTAACTTCGGTGTGCACCAGATCCTCGATACTCTATGCGCCATCGCGCCCGCGCCTCACGCACGCGAGTCTGATCCTCAGGCCGTGGCGGCCTCGACCACCGCCATCGACGAGGTCCGCGAGGTCACCGATGACTTCTCCGGCGTCATCTTCAAGGTGCAAGCTGGCATGGACAGGAAGCACCGCGATAACCTCGCGTTTATGCGCGTGGTCTCGGGCGAATTCGACCGCGGCATGCAGGTCCATCACGCTCAATCGGATCGCTCCTTTTCCACCAAGTACGCGCTTACCGTCTTCGGCCGCACCCGCGACACCGTAGATACCGCCTATCCGGGCGATATCGTCGGCCTGGTTAACGCCGGCAGCCTGGCACCTGGAGACACGATCTACTCCGGCAAGAAGGTCCAATTCAAGCCGATGCCGCAGTTCGCCCCCGAGGCTTTCCGTATTCTGCGTGCAAAGTCTTTGGGCAAATACAAGGCTTTCCGCAAGGGCTTGGAGCAACTGGCAGCAGAGGGCGTCGTGCAGATTTTGCGCAACGATACTCGCGGCGATGCAGCCCCGGTCATGGCAGCCGTCGGCCCGATGCAGTTCGAGGTCATGCAGGCGCGCATGGACATCGAGTACAACGTGGAAACCATTACCGAGCCTATCCCCTACTCCGTGGCGCGGCGCACCGATGCCGAGTCCGCACCGCTGCTGGGGCGCCAGCGCGGGGTGGAGATCTTCACCCGCACCGACGGCGAGCTCATCGCGCTCTTCGGTGACAAGTGGAAGCTTGCCTTCATTGAGAAGGAACACCCCGAGCTAACTATCGAAACCCTCGTGGCCGATTAAGGGCTCATCTCTCTCCCTCAGCCCTCGATGAGAACTTAGCCGGCTAAGAATTCTCTCCACGCCGGCCATTCCTTCTCGGTTTGATCGACTCCGGCCTGAAAGTTGGCTCGTAGCTTGGCCACATTGCGCTCAGTCGATGCCACGTTCATGTGCCCGGGGAAGAAAAGCTGGGCAGAGCCCTCGCGCTCAAGCTCGAGGAGCGCATCTTTAGAGGCGTTATAGCGCGCAGGGCGGGCTATCAAAGCGTCTGCGATTGCCGGATTCTTGTAAAATATCCGCCGCACCATTGTCGTTCTGGATACTCGGGGCCGCACATAATCGCGTGGCTTTGTTCCAATAAACAGAAACCTCTTCATGCCTGCCGCTTGGGCCTCGCGCAGGCTAATTCCCCCAGTTTCCCCCAGCGCTCCGTCTACGTAGGGAACGGAATCGATAACGCGCATCGGCATGATGAGCGGAAGCGTAGAGGAGGCACGCACTCGCATGAAGAGGTCTGCGGGAGTTTTTGCATCCTCGCGCCCCCAGTGGACTGTCTCGCCGGTATCGGCGCGGGTGGCGGCGATGTCGAAGTCGATGGGATTGGACTGAAAGGTCTTCCAGTCAAAGGGCAACTCCTTGTCCGCCGACTTTTCATAGATGAACTCGGCATTGAAATAGCCGGTACCCCGAAATAGCGAACCAACCCCGCCGAAGCTGGGGTTATGGGCGAAGTCGGTGAAGGATTCTTCCGCGCGGATAATGTCCTTAGACAGGTAGTTCACGGTGTGTGAGGCCCCTGCGGATACACCGCCAACCCAGCCGAAACGGACTTTCTCGCGCAAAAGCATGCTCACGCAGGCAGCGGTATAGGAATTGCGCATTCCCCCGCCCTCGAAAATGAGTGCTGTATCCCGTGCATCAATCATGGCGCCCAGTCTAAACCTCGGCTCCGCCGCCCTGCGGCGTCTGGTGACGACTGGAGAGATGGAAAAAGCGCACAGTTTCGCAAAGGCTAGAATCATTGCTTATGGATTTCGGTGCGACTTTAAAGAAGCTCCTCGGACGGCCCTCGCAGCGGCTAGCTCACGCTGATGGCAGCGCCCGCCACGTAGAGGTCGATGCGCTCGAGGTGCACACGGCTGAGAGCATGGTCATCGTCACCGTGGATCACTACGCCGCCCAATACTTGGTGGACATGGCACGAACAAGAGCCTCCGTGATCTTAAAAGCAGGCGACACTTCGGCATATTTTTCCCCCAGTTCACGCGTGGATACCCCAGTTGTAGATCCCAAACGCGGCTGGATAATCTCGCTGAGCCCCGCGGAGCGCGATGCGCTTCAGAAACTTGAAATTCAGCCGGGGGCCTATGAGCTGAGCCCACGGCTGGGACTCATCATTTCCTAGAGCATGCTGATGCCCATGATGACGAGGATTATCGCTATGGCGTAGCTTCCAACCTGGGATACCTTCTCCTTGTTCTCCTGCACGCGGGCAAAGAGACTTCCCGCCCAGCTCTCCGGATAGGAACGCACGAGTCCGACAAAGATGGCGACCATGGCCGGCAGTGAGAGCGCCAAGGCGGCATAGAGAAATAGCGCCACGTAGCGCAGCCAGAGCGAGAGATCTACCTGCGAAAGATAGATAAGCCCCGCAAAGAAGGGACCGGAAGTAATGGACTGAGCGGCGCCCAGCACGAAGCCGGTGGCAAAGGTGAGCCACGAGGCTGAGCGCAAAGGCGTGAGCAGCCGGCTGGTCAGGGCGCTGGATTGCCCGTCCCTTTGCAGCCAGGTCATGGCAGCCGCGGCGAGACCGAAGACGATGAGCACAAGTCCGAGGATCGGCGTCTCCATGAAAGCATCGACGTAGTGCTTGAGCTTGTCGAGCACCACCATGGTCACTGCCGCCAACGCAAAGACGCCACACCAATCGCCGAGAATGAGCAGCGGTGCTACTTTTTTATACTTTCCACGCGGCAGGATCACGCCGAGCGCCACCACCACGCCGATGAGTAGGGCGTTGATGGAATCCATGAGAGCAAAGGCAACGGCGTGGAGCATAGGAGAAGTCTACATAGGCGCTTTGGGGCCTCAACAGCTTCACCCCAGGCATCACTTCGTACCCAAGGTGTGAGACCACTCACTGCTGTTTCACACATTGTGCAAATTTGCGTACAATGCGCAAGATGGCAGGTAGTGCGACTCATGCTCCAAGGAGATCACACAAGAAACCAGCACATCAGACTTCACGCTCTAAGACCATAGACGACTAGAAACAAGGAAACTCCGAACATATGTCAATGTTCCTATACAGGCTCGGAAGCTGGTCCTATCGCAGGATCTGGCCATTTTTGGCCTTCTGGCTCATCGTGCTTATTGCACTCGGCGGACTCGCGGGTGCCTTTGCCAAGACCCCGAATCCCTCCTTCGCCATGCCAGAAATGGACTCGACCATAACGCAAGACAAGATGGCGGAACGCTTTGGCACGGAGGGCGACGTCATGGAGGCCCCTGAGGGTAGCATCGTCGTACAGGCCCCCGCAGGAGAGAAGCTCTCCGATCCTGAGATCAGCGCCGAGGTCGATCAGATGATCACCGCCCTGCAGGACACGGGCGCACTCAAAGAGCAAGATGCGATAGTCAATCCCGTGCTGGCGGCTGCAGGTATGCAGCAGCAGATGACGGAGCAGATGGCTGCCCAAGGAATTCCGCAAGATCGGATCACCCAAAACCTAGAACAGCTCTCCCCGCTCAGCTCGGACGGTCGGACCGGCACATTGAGCATCGTCTTTGATGCGCCGTCGGTGATGGAAATCACGGACGAGGATATGGCTTCGGTCACCGATATTCTCAAAGACTACGACGCCAGCGATCTCACGGTGAAATACCAAGGCAATGCTTTTGCCTCCACCGGTGAAATGAACATGACCTCCGAGCTCATCGGTTTAGCTGTCGCAGCCATTGTCTTGCTCATCACCTTCGGCTCCTTCATTGCGGCGGGCATGCCGCTTATCTCTGCCGTCATCGGGGTGGGTGTCGGCCTCCTCGGGGTCCAGTTAGCCACGGTATTCACAGACTCGGTATCTTCGATGACCCCGATGCTGGCGTCTATGATCGGCTTGGCCGTGGGCATCGACTACGCGTTGTTTATCGTCGCCCGTTTCCGCAATGAGCTCATTACTTCCTCGGGTCTCAACGATTTAGATCCGAAGGAACTGGCCGCCCAACTACGCGGGATGGACAAGGCCACCCGCGCCCATGCCATGGGCATCGCCTTAGGCACCGCCGGTTCCTCCGTTGTCTTCGCCGGCACCACGGTGGTTATCGCCCTAGCCGCCTTGACCATAATCGGCATTCCATTCTTGGGCACGATGGCCATTGCCGCAGCTGCTACCGTAATCATTGCCGTCCTAGTGGCGCTAACTTTCATCCCAGCCTTGCTTGGCCTTCTGGGAACGAAGATTTTCGCCGCACGTGTACCTGGGCCGAAGGTGCCGGATCCTGAGGATGAGAGCCCCACCAAGGGTCTGCAGTGGGTACGCCGCGTGCGCGCCCACCCCTCGGTCCACCTCATCAGCGGAGTCGTTCTGCTCGGGATCCTTGCTATTCCGGCCGCCAACCTAGCGCTAGCCATGCCTACCGATGGCACGGCGAAGCCCGGCACACCGCAACGTGACGCCTATGAGTTAACAGCTGAGGCCTTCGGCGAGGGAAAGAACGCGCCCATGGTCGCTTTTGTTGACGCCGCTAGTATCGCTGAACAAGATCGCCTTCCGGCTTTCCAAGAGCTATTGGAGGACTTCAATTCCACTGACGGCGTCGACAATGCCCAGATCATCGCCACCACCGATAACGGTGACGCGGCGCAAATGCTGATCACTCCGACTACCGGCGCAACCGACGAAAAGACCACGGAAACCCTCGAACAACTGCGTAGCTTCCAGGCCGATTTCGAGTCTTCCACCGGCGCAAGCTTCGGCATCACGGGCATCACCCCAATTTTTGATGACATCTCGGAACGTCTGAGCAACGTGCTCATCCCGTATATTGCCATCGTTTTGGGGTTGGCGTTCATTGTCTTGATGCTGGTGTTCCGTTCCCTCTGGGTTCCGCTCATCGCGGCTCTCGGCTTCGCCTTGTCCATGGCCGCCACCTTCGGCATCACTGTCGCCATCTTCCAGGAAGGCCTGTTTGGGCTGGTCGACGATCCCCAACCGCTGCTGTCCTTCCTTCCGATCATGCTCATCGGCCTGACCTTCGGCCTAGCCATGGACTATCAGGTCTTCCTGGTGACCCGCATGCGCGAAGGATTCGTCCACGGCAAGACTGCAGGCAACGCCACCTCGAATGGCTTCAAGCACGGTGCCCGGGTGGTTACCGCCGCCGCCCTCATCATGATCTCCGTGTTCGCGGCATTCATGCTCATGGATGAGCCCTTCATCAAGACCATGGGCTTTGCCTTGGCGGCAGGCGTGCTTATCGACGCCTTCGTCGTACGCATGATGATCATCCCCGCCACCATGTTCCTGCTCGATTCTAAAGCCTGGTGGCTACCGAAGTGGTTGGATAAGATCTTGCCCAACCTCGACATCGAGGGCGAAGCCTTAACCGCCCAGCGCGAGTCCCTGCAGCAGCTGCAACGCGATAAGGTGGAAGGGAACAATAACGCGGTTTTAGCCGTAGATGGTGCTGTTAAGGAGGCCTAGTGTCTAGTTTGCGAGAGACCAAGAAGATGGCTACCCGTCAGGCCTTGGCCGATTCCGCGGCGCTCCTCGTCATGCGAAGCGGCCCCGAGGCGCTGACCGTGGCCGACATTGCACACAATGCAGGGGTGTCTCCGCGGACTTTTCATAATTACTTCTCCTCGGCGTCGGGTGCCTTGTTCTATTTTGCGGCCGGAGTCGTCGAGAAACTGATGACTCAGTTACCGGAGATGTACCCTCAGGCCACGATAAACGAGTTCTTCGAGAAACTCGTTCTGGATGTTCTCGGTGATACGAATGAGGAATTACATTCACTGCCCACCCTGTTTTTCATCAGCCAGGTGATAGAGAATCTCCACCAGTCGGAAGAGGAGAGGCACAAATACCAAGCAGTCGCGAAGTCCGTCTTCGACGCATTTCGCAACCGGGAACCCGAGTTTGGAAGCATAGAGCTGTCAGTCATTATCGACGCCCACATCGGAACATGTAGCCTGATAATGAAGCACATCAGCTCGTGCGCTCAAGAAGGCGAGCCTCTCTCCGAGCAAGATCAAATGGATTTCGTTCACCGCGCCTTTGCCGGACTTCGCATGATTTTTTAGCCCTCATGGCCAATACCCCGGCTCGGCTCTCCTACGGAGCCGAGCCGGGGTATTGTCGTACCCGGTGCTTTTGCGGCGGTACCGGGTACTGCCCAAAAGTCTCCTCGGTAGTGCACCCCGGGTGCAACGACGAGCATGAACTTTGGAGATCATAACAGTGAAGATTGCGGTACTGGGCGGCGACGGATTCTGCGGATGGCCCGCTTCGCTCTATCTCTCGGAGCAGGGCCATGAGGTCACCATCATTGATAACCTCTCGCGCCGAGGCATCGATGCGGAGCTAGGGGCTGATTCTCTCACCCCTATTTCCTCCATCGAGGAAAGACTCGCTGCTTGGCGGGAGGTGAGCGGCCGCAGCATTGGCTACCACAGCATCGATGTTGCCCAAGACTACGATGGCTTGCTTGATTTCTTCCGAGAGGAAGAACCGGGAGCGGTCATCCATTTCGCTGAGCAACGTGCAGCGCCCTATTCCATGAAGAACTCTCAGAACAAGCGCTACACGGTAGATAACAACATCAACGCTACCCACAACGTGCTCGCCGCCATCGTTGAATCCGGGCTCGACATCCATGTGGTGCACCTGGGAACCATGGGGGTCTACGGCTATGGCACCGCCGGCATGGAAATCCCAGAGGGCTACTTGGACGTCTTGGTTGAGGTCCCCGGCGGCAAGCAGGTCGAGCAATCCATCCTCTACCCCTCCAACCCAGGCTCGGTCTATCACATGACTAAGGTGCTCGATCAGCACCTCTTTGCCTATTACGCCAAGAATGATGAGCTGCGTGTGACTGACCTTCACCAGGGAATCATCTGGGGAACGCATACGAGCCAGACATCGCGGGATGACAGGCTCATCAATCGCTTCGACTATGACGGGGACTACGGCACTGTCCTCAACCGTTTCATCATCCAGGCCGGGGTAGGTTACCCGCTGACTGTGCACGGCACCGGCGGGCAAACCCGCGCCTTCATTCACATCAGCGATATGGCGCGCTGCATCGAACTCGCCCTAGAGAATCCGCCAGCCCGGGGTGAGCGGGTCAAGATCATCAACCAGATGACGGAGACTCATCGCGTGCGTGATCTAGCCGAGCTGGTCTCCCGCTTTTCCGGCGCGCGCATAGAACATGTACCCAATCCACGGAAAGAGTCAGCGGAGAACGAGCTCTACGTATCCAATAAGACCTTCCTCGAGCTCGGCCTCAAGCCCACGACTTTGTCTGAGGGACTCTTGCGCGAAATCGAGGAGGTAGCGATAAAGTACGCCGACCGCGTCGATCTCAGCAAAATCCCCGCGCAGTCCCTCTGGACCAAGGAGCAGGCAGCCGGGGTTCCACATGATTCTCGCGCTGTCTAGGAACTCATGCGCATTGCACTTGTCACCGAGGTCTTTCTCCCCAAGATCGACGGCGTTGTCACACGCCTGACAAACACCCTCCAGCACTTGGCTGCGCTGGGGCACGAGGTGGAAGTCTTCGCCCCAGGCAAACCGCCTGCCTCCTATGCCGGTTTCAACGTCAACTCGATACCTAGCATCCCCTTCCCCGTCTATCCGGAGATTAGGATCGGGTTTCCCACGTGGCGTTTCTTCCGCAAAATCCGCGCCTTCGACCCCGATGTCATCCACGTTATCAACCCCATTTGGACTGCGGCTTTGGGGGTGTTCGCAGCCCGGCGCGACCGTGTACCGCTGGTGGCAAGCTTTCATACCAACGTCCCCGAATACGTCGAAGCGCTCGGAATCGGCTGGACTCGGCCCGCAGCGTCGGCCGCCATCCGCTACCTACATAATCAGGCAGCAGTCAATCTCTGTACCTCTGGCCCCATGGTTAAAAAGGCCCAGTCGATGGGGCTGCGCAACGTCCAGCTGTGGCCCAAGGCAGTAGACACTGTTAACTATCGCCCGGACAAGGAGGATCCTCGCATGCGCGAGTTACTCAGCGGAAACCATCCTGAAGCCCCGCTCATTGCCTATATTGGTCGAATCTCGAAAGAAAAGGATCTTGCGCGCCTTGATGACGTCATGCGTCAGGTGCGGCGGTCCTTGCCGCAGGCGCGGCTGGCCATGGTCGGTGACGGTCCATATCTCCAACAGCTCAAGGCAGATTTCGACCCGGAACACACCTACTTTGCCGGATACCTCTCGGGAGAAGATCTCGCCGCGGCCTTTGCCAGCGCCGATGTCTTTGTATTCCCCTCGGCCACGGAGACCCTCGGCCTTGTGGCTTTGGAGTCCTTCGCTTCCGGAGTCCCTGTCATCGGCACCAACGCCGGGGGCATTCCTTTCGTTGTTGAGGATTCCCGCACGGGGCTGCTGATGGATGCAGATGCCCCGAACGAACGCTGGGCGCAGGCTATCGTAGAACTACTATCTGCCCCAGAGCGCAGAGCGCAGATGGGCGCTGCCGCCCGCGCGGAGGCGCAGCGCTACTCATGGCTAGAATCGACCAAGGCTCTTGTCTCCGCATATGAAGAGGCTGTAGCACTTCAGTAGCACTTCAGTAGTCTAGAAACCAGTAGCAAGAGCAGTCGAGATAAAGAGTTAAGGAAGAGATCCTATGAGCACTGCCTCCCCGCGCACTCTCGCCGAATTACTCTCGGCAGGTGCCTTCATTCAGGCCGGCATCGACTCGGACTTTCGGGCCTCCCTCGGCGAGATTCACGGAGTGGAGTTCAATTTCTTGAGCGCTGGTGCCGAGCAGCCCCCAACTGAACCTACTGGACCTGCTGAGCATGCCTCTGCGAGCGCAGACGGCAATGGATTAGAAGTAAACCAACTCGTGGAGGTTCGGGTTCATACTCCCCGCGGCGCGCGTGACTTCCGCGGCGTCCGGCTTGCGGTCATCGAGGATGAGACATGGCACTGGGCCACCTCCGCAACAAACGTTTATGACATCCCGGAGCTTAAAGAGCCTCAGCCCTATAGCGAATACCTAGTCCAAGCGGCGCGCTGCATCGTGGGGGGATTGCCCATCTTCATCGCCGAACAAGACGGGGATGCTTCAACTGCTTCGCCCATGAGTGCACGCCGCGCTGCTATCGCAATTGTTTACGAGGCCGGTGCCCTTCCCCCGCGTGATTGCATCATGGCCGGGATCGAGGCTTATAGCGGGCTCATCGATGAAAGAGCCGCCCTGCTCGGCCTTGCCGAAAAGCTACAGTTAACTGTCCAAATAAACGGCGACTACATGCAGCTTTTTGATGGCACCACGGCGCGCTTTAGCCCCATGGATTCGATCGACGGCTCCCGCCTCATTTCCCTTAACGGTTCGGCATGGGGCCTCTCCCCCTATCACGTGCTCGCAGACTCCCATTACATGGCCGTCGAGCAGCAGCTTTTTATCAACGGGCGCTATCCTGGCCTGCAGGCACAGCTTGACCTCGACCGCGGCAAGGCCTGGCTGAGCAACCAGGATTTAGGATTCGAGGCGGATGCCTTTGTCATCGCCACAACTACCGCACAGGAATTCACCTGGGCGTGGGCCGATCGAAACTTGGAGGGCTCCCCAGCAGCGGCGGCCTCGCATAATCTCCACCGCTTCGGAGCCGATCAAGCGATTCCAGATCTGGTACGCCCCCGGCTGCCGTTGAGCTGGGCTAAGCAAGCGGCCTTGCCGCACCTGGCTATGCCTATCTTGGGCGTTTTTTCCCTGACCAGTGTCGCGCTCGACGCCGAGACCACAGCACTCGTCCTCGTGTCCGCTCCGGAGTTATCGCTACCTGAGCCAAGTGAGGCAGCCATCGCGGCGACCCTCGCGGTGGCTGTCCCCCAGGGTGTGGATGAAAAGCGTGCGCGGGCGTCTTATGCGCGCCTGCGCGGAATAGAGTTACCCCAGCTTCCTTAAATTCTCTAGCTGCGGGGATTAAGGGCCGCCCGAATGGAGTCCACGTCGACGTCCTCACCTCGGACAGGGCTGAACTTCGCATCGGAGCTCTTGTCCACCAATACCGCGCGGATGCCCTCGGCGAAGTCATCGCGGCGGTACATGAGCTTTCCTAGTGCCTTTTCGAGTTCTAGGCCCTCCCGCAGGCTGACCTCCCCGGACTCCGCATGGAACAACTCGAGCGAAGCAACGATTGACGTCACGCAGCCGGAAGCGGTGAGCTTTGTCAGCAACTCCGCGAGGTCCGGATGCGCTTGAGCAGCAGCACAGATCTCCGGCCACGTCTCGTGAGCAAAGGCCTCCTCAATGGCTGGCGCCAACGTGGCGAGGGGAGCTGGCTCCGCGGGCTCGGTGGCGTGCTTGTCCACGGCCGCTTCGATGCCCTGCTCGATAGCATCAGCCACAAACCCCTCCGGATCACTAATGACGGAGGTTGCCAGTCCGCTCCACAGCATGTCTGCGGCGTACATGCGGTATCCGGTCAGAGCCCAGAACTTCGCTATCTCCGGCGAGGCCACCCCACGAGAGCCCACCATGCGCTGGGACATGTGTGCCACACCGACGTCGGTGAAGTATCCAATAGCTGTCTCCGGCATGGAGGCAAAAGCTTTCTCGGTGACAATGCGGTGACTACCGTGCGCCGAAATGCCCAGGCCACCGCCCATCACAACGCCGTCGATTAGCGCGGCGATGGGCTTGGGGTACTCACCAATATCCGCATTGGTGTCGTACTCGTGGGCAAAGAAGTCATCCACCCCGTCCACGTGCCCGCCTAGAACGGCATCGCGCGCATGCCGGACGTCACCGCCGGCACAAAAGGCCTTGGGGCTATTGGAAAGAATAATGATCTGGGTGATGTCATCATCACCTCTCCAGGCGTCAAGCGCCGTGGCGATGATGCTCACCATCTCCGGGTTTAGTGAGTTCAATGCGCGCGGGCGATTGAGTTCGATCACTCCGGTATGGTGGCGGGTGTAGGTCAGAACTGGTGCTTCAACTTTTTCTTGCAGAGACATGAAGTCCAGTGTTACACATCACTAAGCAGTTCACCAAGAGAACTGGATCATAGATTGGTAGTTGTCTTGATTCCCAAGCTCATTGCACTCGATATGGACGGAACGCTACTCGATAAGGAGGGGAATCTACCCCCGGATTATTGGGAACTCAATGAGCTTGCCGCGCGGCGCGGCGCTATCCTCGTCCCCGCTTCGGGCCGCCAGCTTGCCACCCTGCGCGCGATGTTCCCACAGGGCTGGGACTTCATCGCCGAGAATGGCGCGGTTATCGTCCACGACAATGAGATCATCGGCACCACGGAGCTCCCTCCTGCCGCCGTATCCGCGGCCCTTTCCGCCCTTTCCACGGTAGAGGTCGCGCACACTATTGTTCTGTGCACGCCAGAGACCGCATTCGTGGAGGAAGGCACCGGGGAAGAAGCCCTCACAGAGATCAACAAGTACTACCGCTCGCTCACCCGGGTTGATGATCTCAATAAAGTAGCGAAGACAGGCGTTATCAAAATTGCCGTCTTTTGTGCGCAAGGCAGTGAGGCTCATGTGGCCGCGCCCATCCGCGCCGCCGTCCCCGAGCACAACGTCGCAATCTCCGGCGCTGTGTGGCTCGATGTCATGGCCCAGGGCGTCAATAAAGGTATCGCCCTGGAGAAGATGGCAGCATTAATCGGTACCCCTTTGCAGGAAACAGCGGCCTTTGGCGATTTCCTCAACGACTACGAGCTTCTCCACACCGCCGGACTGGCCATTGCAATGGAGAATGGCCACCCGAAGCTCAAGGCCATAGCTGACATCATTGCCCCGCCCAATACCGAGCACGGCGTAAGTACTGTACTGCGCCAGCTCTTAAGCCCCGAGCAAGAATAAGAATCAGCTTCTGTATTAACTACAAGAATCTGGGAGTAGCCCGCTTTCTACTTGGGGCTGGGGAGCACTCCCCTATCTTTAGGGATCTATTCTGAGTGCGCGATAACATTACTCAGTTGTCATTTTTTAGTTTGTATTGGGGAGAATTATTGTGAAGCGGTTCCTGCGTTCTTTGCTGGGTCATCCCCGTAAATCAGCGTCTAGCACCGCAGATGCCCCGCGTTATGCGCCCGTGGGGGATCATCCCGAAGGAGAGGACTCGGCAGCAGCCCGAGGCACGTCCGCCACAAATGAGAAGCCGGCACCGGATTCCGGTGAGCAAGCTCAGAAGAAGCCTGAGCCACATCCCATTCCTACCCCCAAAGAGGTGGCTGAGCGCACCCAAGAACTACACAAAGCTCAAGGTGCCTCCCCCACTTTGCCTGCCAAAAACTCCCCCTCTGCCGATCTCTCGGACGTGCGGAAAGCTGCGCGCCCTAATCCGGATAACTCCCCCTCCGATAAGCTTCCGCCGCGTCGGCGCAAGGACGCTCCTGCCGCCGGAGCGAAAGCCACCGTTATCCCCTCAGGTTCACGCGCTACAGATGCACACGCTGCTGAGTCCTCATCGAACGCAGTGCTTGCCTCTAAGGCTGTGCCTGCCGCCGCAGACGAATACAAGGATTCTCGCCCGGCTGACACAGCGCGAAAGACTGCGCCTAGAACCTCTTCGCCTCAGACTTTGCCTCATAGGACCGCATCTTTTAACCCCACCACCCCCTCGATTCCGAGTGTCGCAGCCAAGCGCTTTTCCCTTCCCTCTCAGGCATCAACCATGCCCACTTCAGGCATTCAGCTTCCAAAAGTGCGCCCTCCAAAGGCTGTCAGGCCTGCAGCGCCCACGGAGCTTCCATACCCTGAGCGAGGACTACAGCCGGTAAAAGATTCTGCGGCCCCCGCGGTGAAGCCTGCAAAGGCAGCTACTGAAGTCGCAGCTAGACCCAGAGTTGAGCCCACCGTGGTGCCGCCAGCGCAAAAACCTATAGACGGTGCGAAGGATGCCGCCCCGGATTCTGTTCCGGAAGTCCCCCCGGAGGCCTCTCCTGCGGGAAGCATTTCGCGGGCACTTGCACGTCGCTCCCAGCCGGTAGGCTCCCCCACTGCCCGGCAGTTGAAGGCTGACAAGAAGACACGATCCCGCAAACAGCGCGATGTTGCCCCCCAACAGGATGCGGTCAAGAGTTCGGCGCCTTCACCTGCGCCTGCCCAGCGCAAGGCCGATGTCGCTTCGTCTGAGCCGGAAGCGCTGGCTTTTCCTGCTGAAAGCCAAGCTGTACTGAAAAACAAGCGTGCCCGCCTGCGCCAGGTCAAGTCTCTTGACGGCGTGCGTGGTCTAGCGGTTCTGGCCGTGGTGATTTATCACTTCTTCGGCGATGTGCTGCCCGGCGGCTATCTCGGCGTCGACATGTTCTTTGTACTCTCTGGATTTCTCATCACCTCCTTGCTGGTGCGTGAGTTTAGGGTCAGTGGGCGCATCAGTCTGCGAGACTTCTGGTTACGGCGCTTCCGCAGGATCCTGCCCGCAGCCATCATCGTGCTTTTTATCTGCACAGCGCTCGTCTCTGCCATTGGCGGCGACCTCGCCGTGGGCATTCGCCAGCAGTTCTTCGGCACCTTGTTCTTTGTCAATAACTGGACACAGATTGCCACCTCGCAGTCTTATTTCGCAGAGAACGAGGTGCAGGTATTCGCCCACTATTGGTCACTGGCCGTCGAAGAGCAGTTCTATGTCATCTGGCCACTGCTCATTTTCGCAGTTTTCCTGCTTTCCAAGCGCTACCCGCGCCGCGGTCCTATTGTTCTAGCTTTAGTCCTTGCCATTGCCTCCGGCATTGCAATGGCGCTGATCTATACTCCGGGCGATGACCCAACCAGGGTCTACTACGGAACCGATACTCACGCCTTTGGACTTCTTATAGGCGCAATCCTTTCGCTCCTGGTGACCTCCTTGCACCGCGACCCGCATGCTGACTCCTGGCCAATCGGCGACAAGCGAATCTCCGCATTCGCCGGAGCCGTGGGGCTTTTTGCCACGGTCGGATTCGTTGCTCAGCTTTTCCTCATGGGTGCCGACCTCGACTTCACTTACCGCGGGGGATTGATCCTCACCAGCATTCTGGGCGCTGTGATGATTTGGGGCGTTCTGCACGAGACCGCCCCCTTGCGCATTCTTTTTGCTAACCGCGTCATGCGGTGGTTCGGCCAACGCTCCTTCTCCCTCTACCTCTGGCACTGGCCTTTGATCATGATTTTGAAGGCGCTGTTTAACACCGACCCCGCCCATGACCGTTCCACACTGCTCGGGCTTATATGCCTGCCGCTGTCTTTCCTCTTGGCGGAAATTACCTATCAGCACGTGGAGAATCCCTTCCGTCGCGGCGGATTCAACAAGACGTGGAATGGCTACTGGGCTTCCCGTCCCAGCATCGACGAGATTCACGCTGCGTTCCGCAAGGTGGCGTGGCCGGTGGTCCCGGTTCTCGTGGTGGCAAGCATCGCCGGCGTTGTTTATGGGGTCATCAACTCGAATGACAAGACACAGCTCGAGCAAGAACTAGATAAGTTGCAAGAGCTCAACCAATCCGGCGCTACCGCCCCGCAACATCCAGTGACAGCGCCGCCGACCACCGAAAATAGAGCCCGGCCGCTTCCGCAGGGCAGCGACATCACTGCTCTCGGTGACTCCGTCATGCTCGCATCGAGCCAGGCGCTCAATGCTCGCTTCCCTGGAATCTACATCGACGCAGATGTCTCCCGGCACTACTCCGCCGCCATCCCTATTATCGAGGGAATGAAGCAGTCTGGCACTCTTCGCTCTACCGTATTCCTGGGGTTTGGTACGAATGGCGCGGGCTTCCCTGGCCAGCTCGATGAGCTTATTGACGCCATTGGCGGCGACCACACCATCGTCCTCTCTGTCCCCTACGGCGACCGCGATTGGATGCAGTCGGCGCGCACCGAAGTCGTGCAAGAAGCCCAGGCACGGGACAATGTCTACATCGCCGACTGGTGTACCCGTGCGACTCAAGATCAGACGCTGCTGTATTCGGATGGGGTGCACCCGGAAGGTCGCGGCGCCGATGAGTACGCCCTCGCCTTCCAGCAAGCGCTGGAGCAGTACTCCAACCACGAGAAGAGCACCTCGACGGCCTGTACCATTTAAGATCCCGTAACGATCAATGAGAAACCCGCGAGCACAGTCTTGAGATTGCACTCGCGGGTTTCTGGGGCTAAGGAGCAGGAAGTGTGTCTGGATTTTGCTCTTTGCACTGGTAAGTATGTATAAATGCCGGTTTTATATTCCCTGACGGAATATAAACGCCCGAAAGCCGGCCAATACCGCGTTTTAGGCCAAGAATATGCTAACGGCTACGGTTTCCTATTCTTCAGAGTGTGTCAAGTCTTTTGTGTATGAGGGCTTGAATTAATTGATCAGAGGTAGGGCTCGAAACGTTCCGGATACGCCACGATCAGCTGGTTGAGTGCCTGCTTCCAGTTCGTCGTCTTTTTGCCTTCGACCAGACGGCCGGACTCGGGTTGCTTGACAGCTCCTTTCTCCTTCTTCGCCCGTCGGGCAGCGCGCTTGTCCTCGATGTTGCAGATCGTGAGCCACAGGGTCTTGATCGCGGATTCATCGTTGGTGAACTGCACCCGGTTCCGGGTGGCTTTGCGCACCTCGTTGTTCAACGACTCAATCGAGTTCGTGGTGTAGATGACCTTGCGCACCATCGGCGGGAACTGCAGGAACGGGATAAACCGATCCCACGCATTGACCCAGTTCGCGACCGCCTGCGGGTACTTCTTTCCCAGGGCACTATCGGCAAACGCCTGCAGCGCCTCCCACGCGGCGTCCTCGTCGGTGGCGGTGTAAACCGCCTTCAATTCGCGGGAGACCTGTTTGCGGTCGGAATAGACCACGAACCGGTTCGCCGCCCGAATCAGGTGCACCACACAGGTCTGGATCATCGAGTCCGGCCAGGTCGCTTCGACTGCCTCGGGCAGGCCCTTGAGTCCGTCGCAGCAGACGATCAGTACGTCCTCGACCCCACGGTTGGCTAGATCAGCGCAGACGTGCGCCCAGAAAGCCGCACCTTCAGTCGCCTGGATCCAGATACCCAGGACGTGTTTGATGCCGTCGAGGTCCACTCCGACGGCGAGGTAGGCGGATTTGCCGATCACGCGGTGGTTGTCGCGGACCTTGATGCGGATCGCGTCGAGGTAGATCACCGGATAAAATGAGTCCAGCTGGCGTTTCTGCCAGATCATCACCTCATCTAAGACAGCGTCGGTGATGTTGCTGATCGTCTCGTGCGACAGGTCGGTACCCAGCGTGGTGGCCAGGTGGTGCTGGATATCGCGGATGGTCATCCCACCGGCATACAAGCTGATGATCTGCTCATCTAAGCCACCGAGCCGGCGAGAGCCTTTCGGTACCATCTTCGGGATAAAGGAACCGGCCCGGTCGCGGGGGACGTCGAGGTCGATCGGCCCGTAGGTGGTGTCCACGGTCTTCGGGTAGGTCCCATTACGCGAGTTCGTCGATGCGGTCTCCTGCCGGGCTTCGCGGTCGCCTTTGGCGTAGCCGAGATGGGCGTCGAGTTCGGCGGACAGCCCGCGGTTGAGGCTGGCTTGGAGCAGACCTTTGACCAGGTCGTCGGCGTTGTTGGTCGAGCCGGCGAGCTCATCGATCAGCCCGGTCAACTCCTCGTTTTCGAGGAACTTCTCGGAGATCGTCTTTATGCGGTCAGCGTCGTTGTGATGTTTTGGTGCCACGCTAGTCATGATGGCTTACCTTTCGGTTCGGGGTTAGCCGTTCACACACAAACCATCTGACACTCTCATTCTTCATGCTCAAAAACCGGCCTCTATGCCCCGTCTGCGCAGGGGAAATGAAGAAAAACGGCACGACGTCCAAAGGCACAACCAGATGGCGATGTAAAAGCCCCCACTGCGGGGCCTCCACGATT
>NZ_VXKK01000023.1 GCF_008693105.1 Corynebacterium flavescens | reverse complement strand
ACCGGAAGACCAGCCCTCTACGACAACGCTATCCCAAACGAATACAACCACAACCTAGGAATCCGCAAAGGCTGGCCCGGCACCTAACCCCGACACGCCCGCAGACACACTTTTTGCTCCTTAGCCCGGTTTCTGCGTGGGAAGGACCTATACGGAGGGTTGATCTATACCGAGAACTCGGCCATTTTGTCCCACGAGGTCTTTCCCTCGATGCGGAAGTTAATGATGTCTGGGGTCTCCAGCAGATACTGCGGGAACTCCTCGCAAGAGCGCTTGAAGTGCTCGGACTGCACGTGCGCGACACCCTCCCCGTCGGCATAGGTCTCGAGGAGGAGAAAGCGCTGCTCATCTTGGGGGTCGCGGAACCACTTGAAGTCTAGGCACCCCGGCTCAGCGTTGCAGGCCTCCGTGTACCAATTCACCTCATCGAGAAAGGTGTCCTTGTATTCCGGCTTGACGTGAAACTGTACGTTGATGAAAATCATGACGCCCATGGTACGCGATGATGAGAAGTCCCTCGAACGCTTCTTTAGTTGCGGAAGTACTCCACCAGATAGAGGTACTCGCCATCATAAGATACAGCTGTACCAAATCCGGTTCCCTGCATGGGTGTGACGCTGCCTGCGTTGTTTAACCAGCTCAAGCGTTCTTGGGCTTGGCCTTCAGTAAGCCGATAAACATTGCCCGTGCCTTCCTCAAGGTGAATATTGCCGTCACCGACATCGGAGTAGAACTCAAGCTCCCCACGCTCTCCTTGAGCGGCCCATTCTTGAGCAATGTCGGCAGCGACCCCGTCGCGATAATGCCCCGAAGCCTCTAGGTGCGCGACGGTAGCCTGCTCGAGATCGGTAGCAACCTGGGGCAAGTGCGCAACCACAGCACCAGGTGGCTCCTTGCCCAGCTCCCCATACTGTGAGCCAGCGGGTGGGCTGGTTGTTGGGCTGACAGCAACCGCAGGGGACGGTTCTTGCGCTGGGGCACTGGCCCCGGAGGCGGCAAGCGCCAACGCGGTGGTGGTCAGGATGCTAAGGACGCGGCGTGGAGTATTCATACCTGTCACGTTCTCACAAGCAACTCACCGTGAACAGGCTACATAGACCTTATAGGCAGAATTGATACCGCATCGTAATAGTAGAGGTCTTTCTACATCACCTCGTCTGACCACGGGCTAACGCCAAGCTTTCCTCGAGGACACGACCTCTTGGAGGCCTTATCCCTCCAGTGCTTCACCCAATTCCATCCATTCGGCTTCCAAGTCTTCGCGCTGCGCGTTGAGCTGCTTGAGCTGGGCATCGAGCTTGGTCAGGGCCTCTGTATCAACCTTTTCTGCAGCGTCGGCCATCTGAGCGTTGACCTTGTCGGCTTCCTTATCGAGCTTAGACATCTTGCGCTCCAGCGCGTTCATCTTCTTCTTGAGTTCTCTTTCCTCCTGAGAGGAGAGAGTCTTGGCGGCAGGCGAGTTGTGCTCCGCCAAATCCGGAGAGCTGGCAGCGACTGTCTTCTCACCCAAATCAAGTACCTTGCTGCCGCTTTCGGCCTCGAGAAGAGAACGCCGACGCAGGTACTCATCGATACCCCCTGGAAGATTGCTCAGCTTCCCATCACCGAAAAGCGCGTAGGTAGAATCCGCAATGCGCTCGACAAGGTAACGATCGTGGGAGACCACGACCATGGTCCCCGGCCAGGAGTCCAAAAGGGACTCGAGCTCCTGGAGAGTATCGATGTCGAGATCGTTGGTGGGCTCGTCGAGGAGCAACACATTGGGTTCTGCCATGAGAACGCGGGTCAGCTGCAGGCGGCGCCTCTCGCCACCTGAGAGGTCCCCCACGGGGGTGCGCTGACGCTTGGGAGAGAAGCCGAGCCTTTCTGCCAGCTGGGAGGCAGAGATTTCTTTGTGCCCCAGCTGGACGTAAGTGGCGACGTCCTCAACGGCGTCAATAAGCCGGCGTTGGGGATCAAGATCATCTAGTTCTTGGCGCAGCCAGCCCAGCCGCACGGTTTGACCAACGATGCGCTTTCCTGCGGCGAGCGGATACTCGCCGGCCAGCGCCCGCAACAAGGTGGTCTTGCCCGAACCGTTTACTCCCACGAGGCCGATGCGCTCCCCCGGTGCGAGGCGCCAGGTGAGGTGATCCACTAGGGTGCGGCCATCCGGCGCGGTGATTGTTGCATCCTCCAGCTCGATGACCAGCCGGCCTTGGCGCTGCTTGGAAAAAGCCATGAGCTCGACCTTGTCGCGGGGAGCCGGGACATCCGCGATAAGTGATTCTGCCGCCTCGATGCGGTAGCGAGGCTTCGACGTACGTGCGGGTGCGCCACGACGCAGCCAGGCCAACTCCTTGCGGGCAAGGTTCTGCCGGCGCTGCTCCATTGCCTCAGCTTGGCGGGCTCGTTCCGCTCGGGCGAAGATCCAGTCGTTGTAGCCACCCTCATAGATATCAACCTTCCCATCGTGGACTTCCCAGGTACGCAAGCCAACGAAGTCGAGGAACCAGCGGTCGTGCGTGACAACTACGATGGAAATCTTGCGGGATACCAGGTACTCCGCCAGCCATTGCACGCCTTCCACGTCGAGATGGTTAGTAGGCTCGTCGAGGATGACCAAGTCTAGGTCCTGCACGAGTGCCGCTGCGAGGTTAACGCGGCGGCGCTCACCGCCAGATAGCGAACCCACTGGGGTGTCGAGACCCAGATCTACGATTCCCAGCCCAGAGAGAACATCGCGGACTTTGGCATTGGAGGCCCATTGATAAGTCTCGAGACCTAAGGGCTCGATGATGGCGCCAGCTACGGTGAGTTCCTCATCGAGCTCAAAGCGCTGCGTGACCACGGCCATTCTCAGCCCAGAGGTATGAGATACCCGTCCGGCATCCGGCGGCTCAATCCCGCTTAAGACCTCCAGCAGAGTTGTTTTTCCACCGCCGTTGACTCCGACTATTCCTATCCGGTCTCCCGTCTGCACACCGAGGGACACCCCGTCCAGCAGCGTCTGCAGGCCATAGGTTTTTGAGACTTGTTCGAGGTTAATTAGGTTCGCCATAACGTTTTCCCATCCTAGTGCCTGCGGGGTTAGTACCCCCATTTCCGCTAGATGTTGAAAATGAAAGTCATTATCAATAGTATCGACCGGCATGAAGAAACCCATTCTATCTATGATCGCTGTTGTCTCGAGCACTGCGCTACTTCTCACGTCCTGCTCGAACCCCAACGGAAACTCAGCAGATACCTCTGCATCTCCCACCGAGGCCGCTTCGTCCTCGGAAGCACACGAAGACCACGACCACGGCTCCCACGACGACATGGAAGCCGGCGAGGGCGAAACCGAGGTAGCACAGCTGCCCAACCGCGTAGTTATCTCCTACGAGGGCGGTCTCAAGACCTATGATGCCAAGACCGGCAAGGTTCTCGATGAAGAGGACATGCCTGCATTCCTACGCCTAGCAAACGCCGGGGACAAGCGCCACGTCATGGTCACCAAGGGAGACAAGTTCCTCACCTACGACAGCGGGCTCATCACTAAGCCACACGGTGACCACAACCACTACTACACCGCTGAGCCGACTCTCGATGACGCCACCTACGATGCACCCCACGCCGGTCACGTAGTCTCTCACGACGGCTTCACTGCCTTGTTCTCTGACGGCAATGGCACTGTTCAGATCATTCCAGATGACCAGATCGCCGACCCCAAGGATGTCAAGACCTTTGAATCCGGTGCCGCCCACCACGGCGTGGCGGTACCGTTTAAGGACGGATCCGTCGTCATGACCAAGGGAACCGAGGACGAACGCCACACCATCCAGCACAAGGACAAGGATGGAAAAGTCCTTGCAGAGACCGATCAGTGCCCAGGCGTGCACGGCGAGGCTGCAGCAGGAAACGGTAATATCTTCTTCGGTTGCGAAGATGGCCCCGTAGTCTTCGATGGCAAGGAGTTCCACAAGATCGACGTTTCTTCCTACGCAGGCAAGGACGGCTACCAGCGCTCCGGTAACTCCGCCGGTTCGGAAGAATCCCACGTCATCTTGGCCGATAACAAGACTGATAAGGATGCCGAGCAGGAGCACCCCACGTCTGTTTCCCTCATCAATACCGAGGACTACAGCACAAAGAAGGTCGAGTTGGGATCTTCCTACTGGTTCCGTTCCCTGGCACGTGGCCCCTTGGGCGAAGCCCTCGTGCTCACCAACGACGGCAAACTCAACATCATCGACGCCGATAGCGGTGAGGTTACCAAGCGAATTGATGCCATCTCTGAATGGAAAGAGAACGAAGAGTGGCAGCTTCCTGGACCTATCCTCAAGTCCGAGGACGGATACGCCTACGTCACCGACGCCAACAAGAAGGAACTGGTCGTCATTGACCTCCTCAAGGGCGAGGAAGTTAATCGCTTCGAGCTGGACTACCAGCCGACTGAGATGTCAGTACTCTAAGCAATTCGCGGCAGCACCGCCGGCGTTACCCGCCTGAGCTTTAAATCAGGTGGGCGCCGGACCCGGGTGAAGAAGATATTAAACCCTTCGTTCCCGGGACAGCCATGGTGACCTGAAATACCACTTCTGCGGCGGTGGCTTTATCCGGGCACAAGAAAGCACAGGTCGGCCCCGAGCCGGAAACTATTCCGGCCAAGGCCCCTGCTTCTTGTCCCACGTCTAGAACCTTGCGGAGGTCGGGGCGCAAGGATAGGGCCGCCGCCTGCAGATCGTTTTTCAACTCGCCTGCGAGGCGCTCTGGATCACCAGAGATAAGCGCCTGCGACACCCTCGTAGTATCTAGGCTGGGTGAGCTCCCCTTGCCCTGGCTACGCAGCTCATCGAGCTTCTGAAATACGGACGGGGTAGAAAGCCCCTCCTTCGAGGTGATGAGCGCCCAGGTATAGCGCCCGCGAGCCAACATCGGCGTGAGTTGTTCGCCGCGGCCAGTGCCCAAAGCAGTGCCACCGAGCAAAGTGAAGGGGACGTCGGAGCCTAGGTCAGCAGCGAGAGAAAAAAGCTCATCCTCGCCCAAGGAGCGGATATCGTAGGCGCGGCTGAAACAGCTATCAGCTAGCCGCAGCGCCGCAGCGGCATCAGCCGAACCGCCGGCCATCCCGCCCGCAGCAGGGATCTCCTTATGCAATTCGAGCTCAACGACAGACAGCTCGCGCGGGCCGAACTTCTCTGCCAGCCGCGTGGCAACGGCATCGACAGCGCGCCACGCCAGATTGCTCTGGTCCGCCGGAACGCCTGCCGCATAGGGTCCCGACACGTTTATTGCCCGCACGTGAGTGCCACGGGGCGCTGCACCTTCCGACTCACTTAGAGTCACGGTGTCGTGCACGTCCAAGGACTGGAATACAGAGACCAACTCATGAAAGCCGTCGGCACGGGAGTTTCCTACCCCGAGGTGGAGGTTAACCTTGGCGTGTGCCTTGGCGCTAAAGAGGAAAGAATCTATTTGCTCAGGCTCAAGCATGCTCTACTCCCCTCACTCCGGCTAGGCGCACGAAGTCGGCGACGCTGAGCTTCTCACCGCGCAGGCCAGGCTCGATGCCGGCAGCGCGCAATGCCTCCTCAGCAGCCGCGGGCGATCCGTAGTGGCCGGCCAATGCCGCCCGCAGGGTCTTGCGGCGTTGTGCAAAAGCGCCGTCGACAAGCGGCCACACCGCGGCGCGGGACTCCGCAGTAATGGGCCAAGGCTCCTGCTCGAAGCGATCGATGCGCACAAGACCAGACTCGATATTGGGGGCAGGCCAAAATACATTCTTTCCAATGGTTCCAGCCTTGTACACAGTGCCGTAAAAAGAGGCCTTGACGCTTGGGACACCGTAGATCTTCGAGCCTGGCTGCGCTGCGAGGCGCTCAGCCACCTCGAGCTGAACCATCACCAATACCCTGCGGATAGAGGGGAAGGTTTCCAAGAAGTGGAGCAGTACCGGAACTGCCACGTTATAGGGCAGGTTAGCCACCAACGCGGTGGGGGCGTCCACGTCCTGTGCATCGACCTGCAGCGCGTCCTTGTACACTACCTCTAAGCGCTCACTTAGGCCGGGGGCGCGCTCGGCGACGGTGTGCGGTAGCTGGGAAGCCAAGCGGGGATCGATTTCTACCGCCTGTACTGAGTGGCCCGCGCCAAGCAAGCCCAGGGTCAAAGAACCCAACCCGGGGCCGACCTCCACCACTGTGTCCTCGGGGCGCAGCTCAGCCGCGTTGACGATACGCCGAATGGTGTTCGGATCGTGGAGAAAATTCTGACCTAGCTTCTTGGTCGGGGTAATGCCCAAGCTGCTGGCAAGCTGTCGAATCTCCGTGGGACCTAAAAGGTCCGCCGCGTAGTCACTCATGCAGTCCAATCTAGTGCAGGAACCAAAAGACCCCTCCCGCCGGGGTATGGCCCAGCGGGAAGGGTGGAGTATTTAGGGATTTAGCGCAGACCCATCTTGGAGGTACACGCGGGCCAAGCGCCCCAGCCCTGAGAGGCCTGGACCTTCTCAGCAACGGCAATCTGTTGCTCGCGGGTGGCCTGCCATGCCTCAGGAGCATAAGCGGTGCCGCCGAAAGCTGCCCAGGTGGACGGGGTAAACTGCAATCCACCGGAGAAACCATTGCCGGTGTTGATATTCCAGTTTCCGGTTGCCTCACACTGCACGAGCTGATCCCACACAGAACCGTTGGCAACGGAAGGAGCAGAGGCACTGGCGGCCTTCTTGGTGCCACGCGCAATGATGGAAGGCTTGGCCTCCACGGTGACGGACTGCTTGAGGACATCGTTGGATTCCTCAGCGCCATTCTTCATTACCTGCTTGCGCGTAACGACGCGCTCGCCCTTGACGCCCTGCTCACGGACAACTTCGCTGCCCTCTTCGAGCTCACTATCATCTACATAGTGTACATCGGCATCGAACTGCTCGGTTGCATCGAATACCTTGGTATCGATCTTATCCACGGTAATGGACATGCCGTTGGTCACGGGAGCATCCGAGGATGGGGATACGCGGTCATCATCATCAACCTTGATGCCACGGGCCTTGATGATGTCACCCACGGTCTTAGCGGCGATGTTGGTATAGGTGATCTTGCCGCCATCATTGATTTTCACGATCTTGGGGGAAATGACCTCGAGGTCCATTCCCTCTTGAACGGCCTCGTCACTTTCGACCTTTTTATCCCCGGCCAACACGACGGCGTTGGGGGCGACGTTGCCCAAAGAACCGATCAGGTCGGAGACCTTCAGGGAGGTGGTAGACATCTTCTGCTGCACGCCATCGACGGTGACAGCCACCGGCTTGGCGGTGCGAACCGTGATGCTATCACCGTCATTGACCTTCTCGGAAGGGGCCGGGTAGACAAGATCTTCCTGCCCGACGCTTACGCCAGCAGCGTTCAGCGCCTCATCGACGTTGCCCGCCCACGTGGCCAGCTGAACCTTGTCACCGTTGATATCGACGGTGACGTCCTTCTGTGCCGTGACGGCAACGACGCCGCCGACTGCCAAGGTTCCCAAGACGCCGCCGGTAGCAAGACGCAGCGGCAGGGAGCGGGAGCTGTTGATTCGCTTGATCTGGTTTACAGGTGACATGAAACTCTCTTCGGTGAAGTCAGTTGAACTCAGTAGCAGTGCCATGCCCCGCCGGGGCGCTACCTCCAGGGGGAAGCTGCAGCCTAGTTATAAAGACGGGGCGAACGATTAATAACGATACGATAACATCCCGGTATAGTCGAGAGCCAATCTTCGTTATAGTTCACAGGCGAAACATCGGCCACATTTATCGCCCCCGCCACCGCCTACCAGCCAAAATATAAACTATGATGCTCGTCACACATTCTTAGAATTTGCTAAGAACCTAGCCTATACACCGCATCGAAGGTGTTGTTGACCTCTTGAACTAGCTCTTCTACCCGGACCCCGCGGGCCTCGGCGATGCAACGATACGTGTGGCCGATTAGAGCCGGCTCGTTGCGCGAGCCCCGAAAGGGCTCGGGAGTCATATAAGGGGCATCGGTCTCCACTAGTAACTGGCCCGCCGGCGCAATACGCGCGGCCTCGCGCAGCTCCTCATTGCGCTTGAAAGTCACGTTGCCGGCGAAGGAGAGAATATAGCCACGCTCAAGCGCCTCACGCGCGACCTGCAACGGTGAGGAGAAGCAGTGCAACATCACTGCCCGAGGCTGCGGGGACTCCGCCAGTATTCGCAGCAGCGCCTCATCAGCCTCGCGGTTATGAATCATAAGCGTCTTTGCGGATTCCACCGCCAGATCAATGTGCCACCGCAGCGCCTCTTCCTGGGTGTCCATGTCCGCGGTAGTCTCCGGTGCATGTTCTATCCAATATGCGTCTAGTCCCGTCTCCCCTATGGCCACGCAGCGCGGATCTGCCGCCATCTTGCGCAGGCGTTCCTTCGCTGAATCGTCGAGCTGACCGGCGCGCACGGGGTGAATGGCGCAGGCCGCATAGACATCAGCGAAAGCGTGGGCAGCAGATAATGCTGCGGCGGATTCCTCTATATCGTCTCCGACGGTGACGATGCGGCCTACTCCTGCCGCCTCCGCGCGGGAGACCACGTCCGCGTCCGAATCCGGGTGTGAGGCCAGGTGCGTATGGGCGTCAACCAGCGCGCTCAGGCCTTCTACCGGCACGGGAATGGGACGAGGCTTCTTCTTAGACATGCCCGCGATTGTAGTTGTAGTCTTTTAAACCATGCTCATTCGCCCCGCCGTGCTGGCCGACGCCGCCGCACTCAGCGCCATCTATAACCAAGCTTCCTCTGCCACACCGGCGCACAACCTTGTGACGTGGCAGGAATCCCTTTCCGATCGCGAGCAGTGGCTGCGCGACATGGAAGAAGAGGGCTACCCCTTATTCGTCGCAGTCGAGGACGACGCCGTCTTGGGTTGGGCCGCGTACTTCCAATTTGTCACACCCGCTATCTACTTCGGCACCGTCGAGAATTCGATTTATCTGGCCCCCCAGGCGCGTGGCAAAGGCGTGGGCACCAAACTCCTGCGCGCGGTTATCGACGCCGCCGCGCAGGACGAATACGTGCAAACGATGATTAGCTACATCGTCGACCACAACGAGGCTTCGATCGCCCTTCACCAAAAGCTGGGCTTTGTTGAGACCGGCCGCATGCCAAATATCCACACCAAGGACGGGCACCGGCTCGGCTTAGTCCACCTGCAATTGGATTTCCCACGCGATTCCATCACCACTGAGCGCACCCCTGAGCGCGCGAACTGAGCGAACTTGGCGAGTGTTCCACCTGACTCATCGCCCATTGAGCTCGTCATCGATGAATACTGAACGCGTAGCGCCCAGGCTTGCGCCCAGCATGGCGAAGGACAAGATGATAAGCACCACGAGCGGCACGGTCCAGTTGCCGCTCCAGCTGTTTAGGGCCCCAAGTACCAGCGGTACAACTCCGGCCAAGACATAGCCGCCCGGCTGCACGAATCCTGAGAGCCGGGCAGTCATGACCGCCGTTCTCGTCCGTGCTGCCAAGAGCGCAATGGCCAGCGGGAAGCACATACCCCCCACTCCCATCAACCCGGCCCACAGCAGTGGCGCACCGGCCGCGTCCACGAGCATTCCGCCCCATCCGCTCGCGGTGCACAAGGCTAAGAAGATGGGGACGGGGCGCAGGTTATTAAGGCGCTCAATTAGCCAAGGCATAAGAATGCCGCCGACAATATTGAGCGCTCCGATAAGTGCCAAAGCCAGGCTGGCGGTACTTTGTGAAACGCCCTTGTCCATGAGCATCTGCGGGAGCCACCCCATCTGCACGTAAGCCATGGTGGATTGTAGCCCGAAGAAAAGCAGCATCGCCACTGCCGTTGGTGATTTAATAATGGGAACCGAAGGGCCCGCGTCCCCGAGCGGGGCGTGCGGGATGTCGCCCCACGTCCGCGGCAACACGGCGAGCCACACCAGCAGCGCAATGCCCACTGGGATGGCCCACACGGCGAGACTACCGCGCCAGGTCGGCATCACCACGGCTGACAGCGGCCCAAGGGCGGAGGATAAACCCAGCACCGAGGTGTAAAGGGTCATCAGCACAACCATCTGGGAGACTCTTCCGTGTTGTTTGATCCACGCGGGCAGGACAATGTTGGCCACTGCCATTCCGCTTACCAACAACAACGTCAGCGCCAAGAATCCGGCAAAGCTACCGGTCCAGGGGCGCAGTGCCAGCCCAATGAGCATGGCTATTCCACCGACGAACACGGTCAGGGAAAGCCCCGACCTGCGCGCGATGGGAACCGCGCACCACCCCATGATGGCAAAAACAATGCCGGGCAAGGCGGTGAGCACTCCGACGGTGGCCGGGCTAATCCCAAAGTTCTCTCGAATCTGCGCCAGTACCGGCGCAACCGAGGCAATCCCCGCTCGCAGGTTCAACGAGGAGATGCCCACAACCAAGAGTATGAGGAAGAAAGCTAGCGGGTTGCGTGACTTGCCCATGTTCTAAAGCTGCCTTCCTACAAATAGATGAAACCCGCCTCCTATGACAAACACTCGTTATACCTCGCAAGCACGAGGTATCCGCAGCGTTTTGAGGAGGCGGGGAAAGCTAAGAACCTGCCTACTTGAGTACCGGAGCCCACTCGGGGCCGGTCTCCCCCAACTCTGGATCAAGCTTGGTGATGAGCGGCTTCGGCTTGTTTAGCGGCGTTCCCGGTTCCACCTGGACTCGCTGCCATACGGCCTGCTGCTTGGTGTAATCACCGGTAATGATGGGATAGGGATGATTCTCTGGCGGCAGACCTACTCCGACAAGATCCACCGGCATGTCATCGAGGACCTCCTCGATGACGGGCTGCGCCGCCCATACGCCCGTGCGTCCCAAGGTCTCATGCACCTTCTGAGCCGTGAATGGCAGGAAAGGTGTGAGCATCACATTGCAATCAGAGACGACCTGCAAAGCAGTCCATAGCACCGTGGCCAGGCGCTCGCGCTGGGTCTCATCCTTGGCCAGCTTCCATGGCTCCTGGTCCGCAATATAAGCGTTGGCCTCCCCGACGACGTGCATGACCGCGCTTATAGCCTGCTTGAACTTAGAGCTTTCCAAGAACTGGCCGGCCGTGGCGAAAGTCTCCTCCGCCAAAGCCAGGATCTTTTCATCTGCTGGCTCTAAAGAAGCAGGCGTAGGAACTTCGCCGAAGTTCTTATGCGCCATGGAGACGGTGCGGTTGACTAGGTTGCCCCAGCCATTAGCCAGCTCGTTGTTGATGCGGCGGACGAACTCGTCCCACGTGAAGTCGGTGTCGTTATTTTCCGGTCCGGCCACGGCGATGAAGTAGCGCAACGCATCGGGCCCGAACTGAGCAAGGAAGTCCTTGACGTAGATGACCACACCCTTGGAGGAAGAGAACTTCGAGCCGGACATGGTCAGGTACTCGGAGGAAACCACCTCGGTGGGCAGGTTGAGGTCACCGTAGGTATGCAGCTCGCCGCCTTTGGCGCCCTTACCCGCATAGCCCAAAAGCTCTGCGGGCCAGATCTGGGCGTGGAAGGTGATGTTGTCCTTGCCTTGGAAGTAATAGTGGCGGGCCTGCGGGTTCTGCCAGAACTCTTTCCATGCATCGGGGCGGCCAATGCGATAAGCCCACTCAATGGAGGCAGAGAGGTAACCCACGACCGCATCAAACCACACGTAGAGCTTCTTTGCGCCGTTGTCCTCCCAGCCCTCGACGGGAATGGGGATGCCCCAGTCAATATCGCGGCTCATGGTGCGCGGGCGCATATCTTCGAGCAAGTTCAAAGTGAACTTCAAGACATTGGGACGCCAGTCCTCGCGCGTGGATAGCCACTTCTCAAGTGCATCTTTGACTGCGGGCAGATCCAGCAGGAAATGCTCGGTCTCTACGAAGATCGGGGTTTCGCCGTTGATCTTCGAAACCGGGTTGATGAGGTCAGTGGGATCGAGCTGGTTGCCGCAGTTATCGCACTGGTCGCCGCGGGCACCCTCTGCGCCACAGATGGGGCACGTTCCCTCGATGTAGCGATCTGGCAAGGTGCGCCCAGTCGAGGGAGAAACCGCGCCCATGGTGGTCTCTTTGATCATGTAGCCGTTCTCATACAAGCCCCGGAACAACTCTTGGACCACTGCGTAGTGGTTGCGCGTAGTGGTGCGAGTGAAGAGATCATAGGAAAGGCCGAGCCGAGCTAGGTCCGTGACGATTTGCCGGTTATAGCGGTCCGCCAACTCGCGGACGGTCACGCCTTCTTTATCGGCTTGGACGAGGAGCGGAGTGCCGTGTTCGTCAGTACCAGAGACCATGAGCACGTTGCGACCACGCATTCGCTGGTAGCGCGCGAACACATCCGAGGGAACGCCAAACCCCGCCACGTGTCCAATGTGGCGGGGGCCGTTGGCATAGGGCCATGCAACATTTACTACTACTGACTCACTCATGACCCCTAGCCTATCGAAGCCCCCCTTGAGGGCGCACGATCAGGTAAGAATTTTGGTCTGCTACTTGTGACGTTGCTGCCGGCGCTGCTTGAGCGCGTGCGCACGCTGGTACTCGCGGTGGATGCGGCGCTCCCGAGCCAACTTCCGCTGGAATGCCTGCGCCTCGCGATACTCGAGGTAGATCACGTCATTGCGGAGATCCTTGACTAGCGAGAACATCAACAAGATGAGGACCACGAGGAAGGGCGAGGCCGCCACGATGGTCACGTTTTGCAAGTTGCTCAGCGCATTCTCGTTGGTCAAAAGAAGCACAAGGCCCACGGCTGCGGTGAGCGCTCCCCACGTGGCGGAGAGCCAAGGCGCAGCGTCTGCCCTTCCGTTTTGGGACATCGATCCCATGACCGTGGAAGCGGAGTCAGCCGAGGTGACAAAGAATGTCGCCAGCATAACCATAGCGACGATGCCGGCTATCATGCCCAGCGGCAGCGCGTGAAGAAGATTAAACAGCTCTTCTTCGGTGGATTCGCCAGCGATGGACTCACCCTTTTGCTCCAAGTGGATGGCTGTACCGCCAAAGATGGCAAACCAGAGGGTCGAGACTCCCGCAGGGACAAGAAGTACACCGATGCAGAACTCGCGGATCGAGCGCCCGCGCGAAATACGGGCCAAGAACATGCCGACGAAAGGAGACCAAGAGATCCACCATGCCCAATAGAACAAGGTGTAGCTAGACAGCCACTCGCCTGCCTCCCCGTTGTTCGACTCGGCGGTACGGGCGATCATCTCGGTGAAGGAACTGAGATAATTGCCAACGGAGCCTGGAACGAGGTTGAGGATAGAGATCGTGGGGCCCAGGATGAACACGAAGATGGCCAGCACTGCGGCCATAACCATGTTGGCATTAGAAAGGTACTGAATACCGCGTCCTACCCCGGATATAGCAGACAAGATGAAAGCCAGGGTAAGTACGAGAACTATTCCCACGACGACAAAGTCAGATGGGCTAGATATCAAGCCCGAGGCCTGCAGGCCGGCCTGAATCTGCAGCGCGCCCAAGCCCAAGGAACAGGCGGTACCGAAAACGGTGGCGAAGATCGAGAGGATGTCGATGAACTTACCCACTGGGCCATTGACGGCGCGCTCCCCAAAGAGAGGGGTAAAGGCCGAGGACAGCAACTGCTTGCGCCCGATTCTGAAGGTCGAGTAGGCAATGGCCAACCCCACCACCGCATAGATGGCCCACGGGTGCAGTGTCCAGTGGAACATGGCCGTGGCCATGGAGGTTCCGACCTCATGCGGCTCGTGGCCCGGTACCCCGTTGCGATAGAAGTCCAGCGGCTCTGAGGCGCCGTAGAACATGAGGCCAATGCCCATGCCGGCGGCGAACATCATGGCTATCCAGGACCCGGTGGCAAATTCGGGCTCCTCATCAATCGCTCCGAGCTTGATGGTGCCAAACTTAGACGCAGCCACCGCGATGACAAAAACCACGAATACCGTGCTGAAGAGCACGAATGCCCAGCCAAAATCGGTCACGACGAAGTCAAGTGCTTTTTGGGATACCTGGGAAAAGCTATCAGGAAAACTCAATCCCCAGACCACAACGGCGGCGACGAGCAACCCCGTGATGGAAACGATGGTCCAGTCGATGGAGGCATCCTCGGATTCAGCCGCGAGGTCGATCTTCTCGTCGGAGGAAAGTGCTTGGGGATCAAAGCCCGGCTCGAGCATTGAGGCCAATTGCTCTGTTGCCGATTGTCCTTCCAAGACATCGTCGACGGTTTCGTACTTCTGATCTTCAGGCTTGTTCTCTAGCACTTCGGGATCGTGTGGATCACTCAGATCCTTTCCTTGTGGCGCCGATGCGCCGGAGAGTTCGGATTTAGACATACCCTCCACACTGGTGCTCATTCGCACATATTTCAAGCTGGAAACCTTCAAAAAGTCCACAGCTTCAAGAAATCACGGTGCTACCTTAAGCACTTTTCGCGCTAAAAGCTCTATAAACCGCATGCCAGCACACACGGCGAGAAAAGCGCCGTGTGCAACTATAACGATTCAGCTAAGCCTCGCGCCTTGCGGCAAGCACCGCATCATAAAGCTCACGATTGGAGGCACCAGTGCCTGCGGCTGCTTCCTTGCAGGCAACTTTGAGGCGCATTCCCGCGGCGCTGAGCCTCTCGGCCTTGTCAACGAGTTCCTCCAAGGAGAAAGACGCGGCATCGCCACCCTCGATGACTACGGTAACTTCCCCGCGCACGCCTTCCTTCGCCCATTGGGCGAGCTCTGCAAGGCTGCCCCGTTTTACTTCCTCGTGCGTCTTGGTCAGCTCACGGCACACGGCGGCTTGACGTTGGCCGCCGAGGATCTTAGCGGCTTCGTCAAGCGTCTCAGCGATGCGATGGGGCGATTCGAAGAACACAATCGCGCGCTCCTGCGTGCGCAGGCTCTCTAGCCAGGCCGCGCGGGCACCGGCCTTGCGGGGAGCAAAAGCATCGAAAAGGAAATGTCCGACGCCCAGCCCGGATAGCGCCAACGCGGTAGTAACGGCTGAAGGCCCAGGCAGGCAGGTGACTGCGACGCCCGCCTCCCTCGCCGCCTTGACGAGACTGAGCCCGGGATCAGAGACAATAGGCATACCCGCGTCGGTGACCACGAGCACCGTGCCGGTCCGCGCAGACTCGATGAGGCTTGCTGCTCGAGCGGCCTCGTTGTGGTCAAAATTGGAGACCACCTTGCCGCGAATCTCCACCCCCAGAGCCTGCGCCAGGTTGCGCGCCCGCCGGGTGTCTTCAGCGGCAACGACGTCCGCCTGCCCCAGCGCCTGAATGAGCCTTGCGGACGCGTCTCCCACGTTGCCCAAAGGAGTGGCCGCCAACACCACGCCGCGCGGCAGGGGATCGAGCTGAAAATTGAAACTCATGCCCCAAAGCATTCCACATCCCGGGCCGCTACCGATAGCCCGCCGCATAAGGCTGTGGCCTAAACTCGTGGGCGTGACTACTGCTACCGCCCCTACCCCAGCCACACATGGCGTGCGCGGACGCGTAGAGCCACCGGCCCCGGTGGCATATTCTTGGCGTCGCGCGGATTGGATAAGCACCGCAGCAATCGCGGTGCTCGCATTACTGACCCGCTTCCTTGGTCTTAATACCCCGGTATCCGGCGGCACCCCTATTTTCGACGAGAAGCACTATGTCCCCCAGGCCTGGGACTTGGTTCGAAGCTGGGACAACCTGTTTATCGGCGGCATAGAATCCAATCCCGGGTACGGGCTGGTGGTCCACCCCCCGCTGGCGAAACAGATCATGGCGCTCTCGGAAATGGTCTTCGGTTATACCCCGCTGGGCTGGCGTTTTATGGCGGCAGCTTTCGGCACCGCGACCATCATCACGATGATGGCCCTGGCCCGCCAAATCAGCAACTCCTGGCAGGTCGCCTTCCTTGCCGGCCTCATCGGGGTTTGTGACGGCGTGCTTCTCGTATCCTCCAAGTTTGGGATGCTCGATATCTTTCAAGTCTTCTTCGTCGTCGCCGCGGCGTGGGCGCTCGCACGTGATAACAATGCACTGCGGATGCGCCTTCACAACGCCTGGCGCAATGGAAACCTCGGGGCCTCGAACTTCGGCCCGCGGTTTGGCTTTCGGTGGTGGCGCTTTAGCGCGGGAGTCTTTCTCGGCCTCAGCCTTGGGGTGAAGTGGTCCGGGCTGTACTACATCTTTTTCTTCGGGCTACTCAGCGTCTTCTCGGATCTCGCGCTGCGCAGGCGCTATGGCGTCCGCCGCTACGCTGCTGGCACTCTCGTTCGCGATACCCCGGCCGCATTGGCCTCCTTAGTACTCGTTCCCCTACTTCTATACGTGTGGACGTGGCGTGCCTGGTTTGCCTCGGAAACCTCCGTCTACCGCCACGCCAAGGTCGATGGCACCATCAGCGCGCTCTCCCCCCTAAAACTGCTGCCAGAGCCGATCGCTGGGTGGCTGTATTACCACGGCTCGGTCCTCGAGTTTCACGCCTCTCTCACTTCCTCAGGCGGCCACCATCACCCGTGGGATTCTAAGCCCTGGGCCTGGCTCGTCGCGGCGCGTCCCATCCTCTACTACTCCTCGACGGACATCGAGTGCGGTGAGGGTCACTGCCGCCGGATGCTCTATCTCTTCGGCACTCCCGCCATCTGGTGGTGCGTCGTCCCGGCCGTCTTGTGGGGACTGTGGGCACTCATCGTGCGCCACAATCGTTCTTTCCTTATTCCCTTGGTTGGCTTCGCCGCCGGATTCTTGCCCTGGCTGGCCGCCTTCGATCGGCAAATGTACTTCTTCTATGCCGCCGCCTTCATCCCCTTTGTCATCGTCCTCATCGCTCTGGCGTTGGGGCAAATGATTAATCGCGGCAGGCTTCTTCGTTGGAGGTGGTTGAGCGCCTTAGCCGGCGGCCAGATGAGAAGCGGAACCTTCATGACCATTTGTTACCTCGCCACCGTGGTTGCCATGTTCTTCTATTTCTCGCCGCTGTTTTATGGCTTCATCATTCCCGAGGGTTGGTATCAATCAATGATGTGGTTGCCCAGCTGGAGCTAGCGCTTGGCGAAGTCCCCTCTCCCCCAGCCCTCCACGTCCATCCCCGGCCGTCTCTACTGTCTCTGCCTGTGCACCTCACTGCGAAGCTACAAGCGCGGCTTTAGTACAGCTCGTTGCGCGGGCCAGAACCTATACTGCGCAGCGCCGACTGCAAAGCATAGCCGCGATCCGCGGCCCAGCCCCAGCCCAGGCACGCTGCAGCGATGCCTGTTGCAAGGAGGAAGTAGACCTGGGTGACCTCGATGGTTCCCCACACGATGTCACGCATGGCAAACCCGAAGAGGAAGAGAAACATCGTGCAGGCCACGGGGAACAGGCCTGCGGCGAAGCGCGGACGCCACGCTGCGAAAATAAGCCCAGAGGCGAGCCCGAAGCGTGTTGCCGCGCCCTCCATCAACAGGGCTGCGCGCACGGGATCGGCTCCCGGATCAAGGACGCTGCCATCAGCGTTGGTGGGTTCTAACCCAGAGGCGGTGATGATGAGGACGACCGCCCACACCGCAAATATCGCGCCCATCACGGCAATAGCGGCCCGCGAGAGGGTGCGACCGGCTTGGCGGGCTCCCGCTGTCTTGCGCCACTGCGGTTCCACGCCGGCCAAGATGATATCCGAAAGATCCTGTGGCGGCGCCATGCCCGCCCCAGCTGGCTCGCCAAAAGCCAGCGAACGCGACAAAGCCGCAGCCTCATCGCGGAAGGCGCGGCACTGGGCGCAGCTTTCTAGGTGTGCGTCGACCACATCATCCTCGAGCCCATGTGGTTCCCCGTCAAGGCGTGCAGAAATAGCCGCCTGCACTTCCTCATGAGTTAGCACGGCTCAACACCCCATCCAGGCTGGCCCTACCGGCCCCAAAGACCACGACCATCAACAGCGAGACCACAAGCACAGCTGGATATTCAATCCCAGAATCCGTGGCAAAAAGCCCATTGCCGAGATGCACGAAGTACAGCGCGCACGCCGCCAGCAGAGCCAGTGCGCCTGCAACCAGCGTAGTGAGCAAACCGATGACGAGGAAAGCTCCGCCAATCATCTCCCCGATGGCCGCAAGATAAGCGGAAATCTGCGGCTGCGGAACCCCCCAAGCGGAGAACTGACCGATGGTCTCATCCATGCCGGTCATGAACATCTTATCGACGCCGTGCGCGACGAAAATAATGCCCAGAACCGCGCGGAAGACCAGCAGCGCAGCATCACGAACGGCGGGTTTATCCATGGGAAATAGACTACCCTGGTTGGCAGTATTTCTCCGAAAGGACCGAGCACATGTCTCTTCTCCACGGCAGCACCCTAGCCTTCTGCGACACTCCCCTGGGGACCCTGCGCATCGTTGGAACGGACAATGCGGTATCCCGGATTCTCTTTCCCCACGAAGCTCTCCCGGACTTCCCAGACTTGCCGGACTCGCCAGTCACTCCTCCCGCACTGCAAAGCTCTACGGCCGTCGACGCCTGCGTGCAACAGCTCCGCGAGTACTTCGCCGGACAGCGCACGAGCTTCGATCTTGCCCTTGCCCCAGAGGAAAGCTCCGGTTTCCAGGCCCGCGTCCGCGAAGAACTAACCCGCGTGGGCTTTGGCCAGCGCCTGACCTACTCGCAGCTGGCAGGGCTTGCCGGAAATCCGCGCGCCACCCGTGCCGCGGGCTCCGCCTGCGCGAGAAACCCCCTTCCCATCGTCGTCCCGTGCCACCGCATCATCCGCAGCGATGGCACGCTGGGAAACTACCGTGGCGGAAGCGCAGCCAAGACATTTCTTCTCGGCTTAGAGGCGCAACGCTCCTAGGGTAACCGCACCTAAAAGAGCAGCACTGGAACCACTTTCCCCGTGCTCCAGTCCAATATCTCAAGCTCATTTACGCCGAACCCAACCAATGCACCAAGAAAGCCGAGAAGAATGTCTGATTCCGATACACCCGCGACCAAGAAAGAAAACGCTCCCAGCACGCGCACGGGACTCGTCTTCGATGACGAAGGAAAGGGACGCCCGCCTTGGGCAGTTACTTCTGCTGCACTCAAGGAGTATTACGACACTGAATGGGGAATGCCCATTCACACGGAGTCGGGACTGCTCGAGAGGCTTGTCTTAGAAGGTTTCCAGGCCGGACTCTCGTGGTCCACCGTTTTGCACAAGCGCCCTGCATTCCGCGCGGCCATGGCTTTCTTTGACGCCGATAAGCTCTCCCACTATGGCGAATCCGAAGTGGCAGAGCTTTTGGCTAACCCAGCCATTATTCGCAACGAACGCAAGATCCGAGCCGCGATTCGCAACGCACAGGCCGCCGTCAGTCTGCGGGAGAAGGGTGGATTAAACCAGCTCATCTGGTCTTATCTACCGGAGCACAATATCCACCCCAAGTACATAGAAGATATCCCTACCCGCTCCCCAGAGTCCGAGGCCCTAGCCAAGGCCCTCAAACATGAGGGTTTTACCTTCGTCGGCCCCACCACGTGCTACGCGCTCATGGAGGCAATCGGCATGGTCGATGCCCATCTCGTAGGTTCCCATCGCCGTGGCAGCTCAGGAGTCTGGGAAGGCTAGCCCACGCGACGGACAGCGAGGTCGTCGCGGCGCGGCGCACGCCTGCGCGCAGTGTCGTGTCCACCAAACTCATCGTCGCTATAGCGCACTGGCAGGTAATCAAAGTCGGGTGAATCGTCATCGCTTTCGAGCACCACTGCGCCAGGACGCCGCAGGTTGCGGGGAATGGCCAAAGCCTCATCCTCCGCGTTGCGCACGCCCCAACGTGCGCGGCGCAGGTGGCGCACGCGGCGCCGCAAGAGATCCTGTTCGTGACGCACTTGGTTGCGCAACGCAACGAGGTAGATGCCTGCTACAACGGCGACCACGGCTGCCGGCCACCATGCCGGACCGCCGACGATGATGCCTAGCGCCACTGCTGCTACGGCTGCAACGGCCAATCCT
This sequence comes from Corynebacterium flavescens, assembly GCF_008693105.1. Classification (GTDB taxonomy): domain Bacteria; phylum Actinomycetota; class Actinomycetes; order Mycobacteriales; family Mycobacteriaceae; genus Corynebacterium; species Corynebacterium flavescens. The sequence continues at coordinate 77,569 of NZ_VXKK01000023.1, read as the reverse complement.
ATTAAGGTGCGCTGACGGCGCTGAAACCTATCTGCCGAGGCCTTCTCCGCAGCCACAGGATCCCATCCTCCGCGTCCGAGCCGGCGTTGTGCAAATTCCAATTCCTCAGCAGACAGTCCGGTGTCCTCAGCAGCTAGGTCTTCACCCTCGACGTCCGCGTCCTCCCCCGCCTCGTCCTCGTGGCTCTCATTATCACGGGAGGATTCCACAGCAGATGCTTCTGGGCTATCTACTGCACCCGGGTACATCAGATCTGCCGGAGAGGTAAAGGTCTCGTCCATGTCATAAGCATCCTCGGCCAGCTTCGGCGCCACTTTGCCGGGCGCATCAGGCTCGTCGGACTCAGCGGAAGCTGCGCTTGACGAAGTCGCGCTGGGAGCGTCAGAAATCAACTCCGCCTCGGCCACATCCTCAGCCTCCGAAGCCTCGTCCACGCCCGATCCTGAGCCCGAATCTGCGCCTTCCTCCGACTGCTCCAACGGCAATTCATCATCAATCAGGAGAATGTCATCTTCTTCGATGACCTCACCCTCTACCGTTTCGGGCACAGCGGTAGCCCCAGCAGAGTCAGCACGAGGCGAGTCCTCACCGCGCCCGAGCTCAACGTCTGCAGGGGACACTAGTTCGTAGTCATCTTCGGTTTCGGAGGTGCCTCGACGGCGCAAATCTTTCAAGGAGAGACGCGGTCGGCGGCGGCGTGGCGCCTTGCCTGAATCGCCCTCAAAAAGGACGCGGGTCTCCTCGAAAGCCTCACCAGTACGGCCCATGGGGCGCTGCGAATTGAGGATCCACGGTGCGAGCACGAAAAGCCACACCACGATGATGAGAATGATGGGTACTGCAGTGGACACGAGCGCGACGCACCTTCCCGTAGACGGATACTGGGTTTAGTAATTTTTAGTAATGCTCGTCCCACAGTATCCGGGGTGATTCGATACCTAGAGAAGGCAAACCGGCCAGCCGCCAAAAGTGTTATGGGAGTGAAAACTGTGACTGGTGGGGATCCCTGTTTAGCGGATACGGCCTTGCTCTCGCAGGCGCTCCACGGCAGTGCTGCGATAGTCGTCGCGGACTATCGCCATGAGCTGATGATCTCTCCACGCGCCGTTGATATGCAGCGCACGCCTAAGATAACCCTCGTGCCTGAAACCATTAGCTACTAGCACTTTGCGGGATCCTGGATTCTCCGGCATGAAGGTGGCAGTAACGCGATGCAGCCCCATCCGCGAGAAAGCGTGATCAACGCCCAGCCCACACGCTGCGGTGGCAACTCCTGCCTTATGTACCTGCGAATATACCCAATAACCTATCCAGCACTCGGCGATGCCTCCGTGTTGAATATTGCCCAGTGTCAGCTGGCCCACAAATCTTCCGTCCAGCTCAATGACGCAGGGAACCACTATTCCCTCTCGAGCCGCCGAACGAAGTTGTGTTAGATGGCTCCACCACGCCTGCTGATTATGGGAATCACGCCATGTCGTGGGCATGGTTGGCTCTACAGGTCGCAGAAACTCCTCATCGGCGATTCGCTGTTGGCGCCAATCGGCCCCGTCTTTGCGCAACAGTGGCCGCAGGCGTACCTCGCCACCCTCTGCAAGTGCCTCCGAAGGCGAGAGGAGCACCGAGGGAGTAGATTCCGGCCAGCCGGGGTGAATCGGATGCGGCCACCCCTGAGCTGGCTCGGCAAAACGGCCAGCTGCGGTTCCAAAAGGATCGAACATCAGCTACGTTGACTCAAGAAAATCACGTCAACGACGTCACCAGGCCGAACCTCCGAGACATCTTCAGGCACCCGAATCATCGCATTGGCCTCCGCCAATCCGGCCAAAAGGTGTGCTGGGGCTCCGGAGGAACCCCCCAAGCCTTCCACAAGATAATCTGCGGTTTCGGCATCCCTCATCAACCGGGCGCGAATGAAACCGCGGCGACCGGGGCGGGAATCAATATGGTTGAGAGCCCGCGCGCGTACGACGCGACGATTGGCGTTGCGCTTGCCCAGTGCCAAGCGGATCGCTGGTCGCACGAAAATCTCAAAGATGACCAGAGCCGATACTGGATTAGAAGGCAACAGGAAAGCCGGAATCCGGTCCTCCCCCAAAAGCCCGAAGCCCTGTACTGAGCCAGGATGCATAGCCACCCGTGAAGTATCGATCTCCCCTAGCTCGGCAAGCACCTCACGCACCGACTGAGAACCTGCGCCGCCCACCGCGCCACTGACTACGAGAATCTCGCTCCTAGCGATATAAGTTTCCAAGGTCTCGCGGATTCGACGCGGCTCGCCTTCGGCGATACCGACGCGATGCACATCTGCTCCGGCTTCTTTGGCCGCCGCAGCTAAAGCATAGGAGTTGACATCAAATACCTGCCCCAATCCGGGCTCGCGATCGATATCGACCAACTCGCGCCCAAAGGACACGATGGTTACGCGCGGACGCGGATAGACAAGCACCTTGCTGCGTCCCACAGCGGCAAGCAGCCCAATCTGCGCCGGCCCTAAGACGCTGCCTGCAGAAACTGCGACATCACCGGGCTGGATGTCATCACCCACCCTGCGTACAAAGTCGCCGGAGTGAACGGGGCGATGCGAGGTGACGCGTTTGCGTCCTCGGTCTGTCCATTCCAATGGCAAAACGGCATCGGCAAGCGTGGGAAGCGGCGCACCGGTATAGACGCGCACAGCCTGCTTGGGCTGGAGGCGCAGTGGCTGACGGGAGCCGGCAGGGACTTCGCCCACGACGGGAAGCGAACGCTCGACCTCAGGCTGCTGTGCATCTTGCGATGCGGATTCTTCTTCCGGTGCGCTTATTTCACTGTGACGAACCCGCAGACCTCTTTCACCACCGATATCGACCGCACGCACCGCATAGCCGTCGATTGCAGCCTGCGGAAAGCCTGGCAGCGGCTCATGTGCCTGCACGTCTTCTGCGCACATGAGGCCCAAAGCGTTGGCGATGGCGATTCGCACCGGTTCGGGGGTGACCGCTGCATCACTCACTAGGGCTAGCTGATCATCTACTGAACGCATTCAACGCCGCCTTTCACCAGCTACTGCTGGATGCCTTGCTCTGCCTCGTATTCGGACAAGATCTTCTTGATCGACTGATAAAGCGCAGGACCGTACTTGGGGTCCCGAAGTCCAAAATCAACGTTAGCCGGGATATAACCGCCCGGGTTACCCAGATCATGGCGCTTGCCCTCATGCACCACAACGTGCACCGGCTCGCCCTCCTGAATGAGCAACTCGATAGCATCCGTCAACTGCAGCTCCCCGCCTTTGCCTGGCTTAATGCGGCGCAGCGCATCGAAGATCTTGCGGTCTAGGAGATACCGGCCTGTAGCCACCAGATTCGAGGGCGCATCCTCCGGATCCGGCTTTTCCACCATGCCGACAACTTTCTTAACATCAGGGTTCTCGGAGTCCTCAACGTCAAATACACCGTAGTTGTAGGTCTGTTCCCGCGGAACCTCGAAGGCGCACAAAACCGATCCACCGCACTCGGCGCGGACATTGGCCATTTTTTCCATCGCGGTAGCAGGCAGGACAATATCATCCGGCAACATGACGGCGAAGAAATCCTCATCCTCATCAAGAACCCCCTCCGCTAGACCTACAGCCTGGCCAAGTCCTAGAGGCTTCTTTTGCTCTATGGAAACAGGATGGATGAGCTGCGATGCCCGCACAACTTTCGCTACTTGCTCATCTTTACCTCGCGCCGACAAGGTCTCCACCAGCTCGGGGAACTCGTCGAAGTGCCTCATCACCTCTTGTTTTTTGGGAGCTGTGATAACCGCCAAGCGCGTGGCTCCTACCGAAGCTGCCTCCTCCGCAATCAGCTCGATACCAGGCGTATCAACCACCGGAAGAAGCTCTTTGGGTACGGTTTTAGTGGCGGGGAGAAAACGGGTGCCCATACCTGCGGCGGGGACGACGACCGTTTTGATTCCTAGGGAGGAACCCTCTCGTTCTTTAGACATGTTGTCCAGTTTACAGGCCCGCCCCTCAGTCTCCCGCGTAGCACTCCGCCTCAGTGTACTTTTTAGGCGCTGTATTGTTTAGAGACATGGAAGCAGAAGTCTCCGCGAAGTCTGCACTTCGCACCGAGCTTGTCGAAGCTCGACGCGCATTGCCTGAGGATCAGCGTGCAAGCCTCAACGCGGCACTGGTTTCCCAAGTGGAGCACTTGCTCAAACCTGGAATGACAGTGGCCGCTTATAACCCTCTCCCCAGCGAGCCGGGCGGCCCGGGCTTTATCACCGTCCTTTCCTCTCTCTGCGATACCGTCTACCTGCCCATCTCTTTGGCTGATGGCGCGCTAGCCTGGTCGATATACCGCGGGCCTGAAGAAACCACCCTGGGCCGCCTCGGAATTTCCGAGCCAGCGGGGCACAGGGAGGATAGCTCGATCCTCGCCTCCTGCGACTACATCTTCGCCCCCGCCCTCGCAGTGCATCCTGCAGGCTTTCGCCTAGGCAAAGGCGCTGGATATTATGACCGCGCTTTGGCTCAACTTCCAGCGGGCACCGCCACCGTAGTCGGCGTGGTCTACTCCCACGAGATACGCAGCGACGTTCCCGCCCAGAAACATGACGTACCAGTGGAGTACATTCTCACAGAAAACGCCTTGCTCCCCGCAGTACCTGGTTCTCAGGTCTAGTACCTTCTGCTCTAGTAACTACTACGCTTCCTCAAATACCTACTGTACTTCGGCGTGGGAACCGTGCCTAGTTCCTTTCAGTCCAATTCCCCATGAACAACCGCCATCTGCGCTCTTTCTTGCGTACCCTCACCACCCCGGGACACCACAGGCTGCTCCTCGTGCGACGTCTAGTCGCCGCACTCCTCGTCGTTGCCGCGGGAGTTAGCTACGCGGGAACTCTTAAGGAGCAACCCTCAGCCCTCGTATTCGCCGCTGATGTTCCCGCTGGAAAGCGCATCGGCCCCGGAGATCTAAAAACTGCGCGCCTGCCTGCGCAGGCCATTGCTGAATCCGCGCTACACGGTGCGCCAGCAGACTTTGAGGGACGAGTTGTCGTTGCAGCCGCAGGCCGCGGGGAGATACTTAGCGCCGCACGCATACTTGATGAGCACCTCGCAGCGAGTCTGCTGAGCGAGTCCACAGAAAGTGAAATCACCCCCAATGCCCACATGGTGCCTCTTAAGCTTGCTGAGCCAGACCTTATTCCCCACCTCCACCATGGAGACGAGGTCAACGTGGTCAGCGCCGTCGACAAGCCCGAACTCGATGAGCCACGGGCAGCAGTCATCGCTGCAGGTGGGCGCGTCATAACAGCCGGCGGTGGCAAGGAAGGCGAAAAGCCTACCTCGGTCTTGCTTGCCCTTCCACAACGCGGGGCTGAGGCTGTCGCGGCTGCGTCATTGAGCCAGCCGCTGACCGTGGTCATCGTCGGTTCCCGTGCACAGGCTCCGCAATTCTCTTAGTCGCGATAGACCACCCGCCGCGCTTTTATTAAATGAGCAGCGGAATTTCGACTAGGGTCGAAAAGGTATCGCCCCGCCGCAATGGCCAGATCTTCGCGTCTGGATATTGCCGTGTCGGGGAAAATTTTGCGAAAGGACACACCCCATGCTTAAGGGATTTAAGGATTTCATTCTCCGCGGTAACGTCATCGAACTCGCGGTCGCGGTCATCATCGGCAGCGCGTTTACCGCCATTGTCACGGCTGTGACCAATTCTCTCATTCAGCCGCTGATCAATTCTTTCGGTTCCGCAGAGGTGCAGGGGCTCGGTTTCCGCATCATCAGGGACAACCCTTCGACGTTGATTGATTTCGGCGCAGTAATCACCGCAGCCATCAACTTCCTCATCGTGGCAGCCGTGGTCTACTTCCTCATCGTCATGCCGATCAACAAGATCAATGACGCCGCTAAGCGCCGCCAAGGCATCGACCCCACCGTTTCTGCTCCGACCACCGAAGAGCTTCTTGCCCAGATCCGTGACCTCATCGAAGCTCAGTCCAAGGTCTCCGCACCACAGGTTAATGAGTCTGCTGTTCCCACCGCTACCGCTGACGTCAAGGACACCGGTTCTTCCCAGCCCACCGATGGCGGTCGCCACCAAGCTTAATGCCGATAACCTGGGGTTAAAATAACCACTAGGCCGCAGGACGCACTCAGGTCCCTGTCTCTTCCCTTTTCTGTATTGGGGAGAATCAGGGACCTTTTCGCTTCTGCTATTTAAGACCCATGATGTGGAGGCATCTGCTCTCTGTAGAACTCCTCTCCACGGAGCTCACCTGCATCCAGAGCCTGCTCATCATCGACCGGAGCGCTGCGTTGTGCGTCTGAACTGACAGCACCCGCTGGTCTCTCGCGGGGGCTGTCAGCGCTTCGGTCATAGTCAGGTGCATCCGAACGACGGAAAACGCGCCGCCTACGGTGCTGTAGATTTCCCAATTGCCTGCTTCCCGTCCCCTGGTGCCCGATTACTCGAAGCTCGACATCTGCAACTGGTCCACCAGGTGGTGAACCAGCGGAGAAAGAGTGGCCATTCCATCTCGGACGGCTGCGCGAGAGGAAGCGAGATTGACCACCACGGTGGATCCCGAAACCCCGGAGATGCCACGCGAGGTGCACGCGTCCACAGCACCGCAAGCTTGACCAGAAGATCGCAACGCTTGGGCAATGCCAGGAACCATTTGGTCTAATACAGAACGAGTGGCCTCCGGGACCTTGTCACGAGGACCGACCCCCGTGCCACCGATGCTCAATACCAAGTCAACCCCGCCGACGACTGCAGTCTCTATGGCCTGGCGGATTTTAGACTTTTTGGAGCGAACGATAACCGCGCCGTCAACCTGGAAGCCGGCCTCTACGAGAAGCTCGCTGGCTAAGAGTGAAGTATCTTGAGCAGCCTCATCAGGATGATCAGTAACGATGACAACGAGTGCTCGCCGCGGGGCTTGTAAAGCCTGTTCCTTTTCGCTGGCGATAAGGAAAGCATCATCGGGCTCTGCGATGTCTCTAAATACTTCAGGGGATTCGTGCTGTGCGAGGACAGCGGCGGATTCGAACTGTTCGGGCATGGTGCTCCTTTGGAGGGCAGACAAAACGTTAGTGGCGTTAAAAGCGTTTCAGGTGAAGTACCGTGTTGTATCAGTAACTTACTCGTTAGATAGCGTTACCTCTACCTTTCGCGGATCTGGGTTCCCCTCACTCGTGACTTCAAGGGTCACCGTTGCCCCAAAGTCCTGGGATCGTGCGGCCGCAATGAGCGCATCCGAGTTCTCGATAAGGCGGTCATTGACTCTAGTGACCACGTCCCCGGCTTTTAGCCCGGCCTTGTCGGCTGGGCCGCCCGGCTCTACTTCCACGATTTGGGCGCCGTTCCCGCTACTGCGGGCATCGACCTTTACTCCTAGCGTGGGGTGCTTGACCGAACCGTTGTTGATGAGCTGATCGGCCATGCGCTTGGCAAAGTTAGAGGGAATGGCAAATCCCAAACCGATGAATCCGGCCTCAGACCCAGCCGAGTTCGACAACGAGGCGATCGTCGAGTTCATGCCAACGAGATTTCCGTTCATATCAACCAAAGGTCCACCGGAGTTACCGGGGTTGACTGCCGCGTCGGTCTGAATTGCGTCGATAAGCGAGGACTCGCCTGCCTCTTGAGATGCACGCACCGGCCGGTTCTTGGCCGAGACGATGCCGGAAGTCACTGTGGCATTAAGTCCAAGCGGAGAACCAACGGCCACCACTTGCTGTCCGACGGCGACGGCATCCGAGTTTCCAAACTCCAAGAAAGGTAGGTTGGAGACTCCGTCAATCTTGATGATAGCCACGTCAGTATTGGCGTCCGAGGCGACGAAAGTAGCCGAATGCTTGGAACCGTCATTCATGGACACCTGTAAACGACCGCCCCTATCGGTTCCGGCGACGACGTGGTGATTGGTCAAGACATAACCGTCCGGGGAAATAATCGAGCCGGAGCCCTCCGAAGCTGCGGTTTGTGTAACCGCCTCGATCGATACGACGGAAGGCAAAGCCTTGGCTGCAACTGCCTCGACAGAGCCCTCGGCTGGGGCTTCACCGGTGCTGTTGTTCACCGGTTGGTTGTTGAGGACCTCGTTGACGGTTGCCCTGTCATCGTTGGAGTTGCCGCCTACCGCGATGCCGGTTATGGTTCCTGCGGCGACCGCTGCCACTAAGGACAGCGCCAAGGCTGCGGGGAGACTAACTTGCCGCTTGTTCTTAGTTGACGCCGCCACCGCGGTTGGGGCTGCTCCCTCAGGACCTGGCTCCGAACCGAAAGGCACCTGCCACTGCGGTTGCCCGTTAGAGGCTGATTGGCCTTGCTGCGCCGAATTATAGGCGCCCGCATTGTTGTAGGGCTGCCCAAACTGACTAGACGGAAAGCCTGCTGTATGCGCCGAGCCCTGAGTGCCAGATCCGTATGCGCCGGAGGCGCCATTTGCCGCGCCATCATCACGCGGACGGTTCCATCCCTGAGATTGGGAAATCGAGTCATCGTGCGAGGGGTCCTGTGGACGATTCGGCTCATTCATGTTTGGGTTCCTCATATTCATGTGGATTAGTGTGCCCGAGTTCGCTTATCCGCGTCTGGAGCTAGTCTGCCAAGCGGCTACGAGTAACTGAGAGCTTCCTGTATGCGCTCACCACGTCTAGTGCGCGATCCCCAGATTAAAGCACTAGAGCCTATCGAACCAACGTTTGACAAAGGCGCGCGCCCGTGGCGAAGTCGTCGGAGCAGGCTCCGCTGCCCCCGTCTCCTCCGCACCCGCGGTACCCTGTGCTCCCTCTTCTGGGCACTGCCCGATCACGCCGGGTTTTCCGGGCAATAAAACATCCATCCGAGCACCACCATCCGCCGAGGAAGAAATCTCAATGCTGCCGTGGTGCCGCTCAACAACGGCCTTCACTATAGCTAGACCGATGCCAGAGCCGGGCATAGAGCGTGCTGCAGCAGCTCGATAAAAGCGCTCAAAGACCTTCTCCCTTTCTTCGGGGTCGATGCCCGGCCCGGAATCATCAACACGCAGTAGAGCACGATTCTCCGAAACTTGATTCAAGGAGACGTACACTGTGCCCTGCGCAGGAGACCATTTGGCCGCATTGTCGAAAAGATTGAGGGTAGCCCGCCCCAACGCAAGAGGATCCCCATCCATGTTCCACGGCTCAATATCAGCCTGAAATTCCACGTCGGGACGCCGACGTCGAACGCGCTCCAGGGAAGTCTCCAATATCTCGTGCAGCTCGACGGTCCCCATACTCCCCGCCACTGCATCTTCACGCGTGAGATCCACCAAATCACCGATGAGGTTGGACAGCTCCGACATTTGAGACATGACATCAGACTCAAGGTCCTCGCGCTCTTGTCTGCTGATGGGCGCACGGCTTCGATCCTTCTCCATCATCATGAGCAACTCGATATTGGTGCGCATAGATGTCAGCGGAGTCTTGAGCTCATGCCCTGCATCCGCCACGAACTGACGCTGCTTGAGCCGGGCTTTCTCCAGCGACTGGAGCATGCGGTTGAAAGACACTGTTAGCTGAGCGAGCTCGTCTTTTCCCACAACCTCGATAGGACGCAGATCATTCGTCCTCGTCACATAATCTGCGGCCTGGCGCAAGCGAGCAATAGGCTGCATACCTGCCCGCGCCACCACTGCACCTGCCACCATAGCCACAAGGATCCCCAGCACAACTACAACTATCAGAATTGGGCCGATGACATAGACAAGGTAGTTAATTCTTTCCATGTCTCGAGCAATGACCACGGTAGCCCCAGAACTATCCCGCTTGGCCACTATCCTCTCACCGTGTTCTGAGAAAGCCACAGTGTCTAGCCCATCGCTACCGCGCTCGAAAGGTCCGTGGACAGGAATATCGTCGCCCAAGCTCGTCTGCTGCCCCGGGGGTATATAGGAAATCCGTGTGTTGGCCGTGTAGTCCCGAAACTTAGCGAACTCATCGCTTAAGTTTTCAACAAACTCCGGATCCTTGGTCCTCTCCAGCATCACATCCGCGCGCTTCTCCAGACCGGAATCTCCGAAGGACATGAGAGATGCAGATATGAGGAAATAGAGCGCAGAGGCCATCAGCGCCACCGAGAGAGCCACCACGATGCCGGTTATGAGGGAAAGCCGCAGCTTGAGAGAGAAGCGCGAGAGTATTCGCGCCGGCGAAAGCGAAGACTCCTTTTCTGAGTCTTCGCTTTGAGCCGACGTGTTCGAACCAGCAGGGCCGGAATCAGCAGTTAGCTCATGGACACCGCTGCCCTCAGCTTCTTCCCCGGTTCGCTGTGTAAAAATCATGCAGCGGTCTCCCGCAGGACATACCCCACTCCGCGCACAGTATGGATGAGTCGATCCTCGCCCTCTTCCTCGGTCTTTTTGCGCAGATACCCAACATAGACCTCGAGCGCATTACCGGAGGTTGGGAAGTCATATCCCCACACCTCCTCCAAGATGGTCGAGCGGGCGAGGACCTTGCGTGGGTTCTCCATCAGCAGCTTAAGCAACGCGAACTCAGTACGAGTAAGGGAAACCTGCCTCTCGCCGCGCTTGACTTCGCGCGAATCCGAGTCAAGCTCCAGATCTGCAAAACGAAGCCGCGCGTCGCCCTGCGGCTCCTTCTTTATGGAATCAGCCGCTGCGCGCCGTGCGAGTGAACGAACTCGCGCCAGCAGCTCCTCCAGAGCAAAGGGCTTGGGAAGGTAATCATCCGCTCCGGCATCAAGCCCAGCCACTCGCTCCGCCACGCCGTCACGGGCGGTAAGGACAAGTATCGGACGGTCCCAGCCTTCACCGCGCAGCGTGCGGCACACCTCAAGTCCATCCATCTTGGGCATCATCACATCGAGGATGAGTAGTTCTGGATTCTCGGAATTAACCACCTCAACGGCTTCCTCTCCATCACTGGCGGTGAGCACATCAAAGCCGTTGAACTTCAGGGAACGCCGCAGGGAGCCGCGGACCGCTTCATCATCATCCACTACGAGAATCTTCATGAGGTTAGATGATACTTATTAAGGCGCTGGATTAGTAGGCGAACAAACGCAACCGCCTTTAGTAGGAGATGGCTCACATAAAAGCGCTGGACAGGCGTTAGGCACAAAACACCCCCGCATTGCCGGGGGCAACGTGGGGGTGTTAAACAGTGAAGCAGAGTGGCCGATTAGAATTGTTCAACGTCCACAAGGCCGAGCTTTGCAGCCTTGACCAGACGGCGCGGGATGCGCACGGTCTGGCCGTCGATGGTTACTTCCTGGAGGGCGACATTGTCAGCCTTCCACTGCGAACGACGGGAGTGGGTGTTCGCGCGGGACTTCTTAAACTTAGGAGTTGCCATTTTCTTCTTTCCTCCTTACGCGTTCTTCTTCTTGCGGCGAGCCATGCCGCCGAAGCGCTGGTTGAAGCGCTCGACGCGGCCGGCGGTATCCATAACGCGCTGAGCACCAGTCCAGAACGGGTGGGACTCAGAAGTCACGTCGACGACGATCAGCGGGTACTCGTTGCCGTCTTCCCACTCGACGGAGCGAGCGGAAGTGGCCGTGGACTTGGTAAGGAACTGATGTCCGGTACCGGCATCTTGGAAAACCACAGGGTGGTAATCCGGATGGATATCTTTCTTCATAGGATCTCCCTCAGGGTTGAAACTTCAGGTCGGTTCCGCGCTCAAAAATTGCGTAGATCGTGCCTGAGTTGGGATGTACGATCATTTCTCTGCCGCACCTCGTGGCGAGTGCTTCGCTCGAGGAACAAACAACTCGAGCCATATTACACCCGGATGGGCCGCAACAGGAAATTCCTCAACCCCTGACGCCGACCAACGACGAGAAGCTTAACCCCTCGGAATCGTCATAAAGAGGACACAGAATTAGGATGCGGAATTACAATGGGGCGATTAGGCAAAAAGCACTGCGGGCGGTAAGATTGCGCATTGCTGTTGTCAAAATATACGTTTTACGCCCCGTCTACTGGTGTTTAACCCTTACTTGCGCTCATCCTCACTTAATAGAGCACTGCACCTCACTGCATAGAGTAAGTGTTTAATAGCCATGATGTGGGCGGCTAGGAGAAAGAAGACCCATGTCGGCTATTTGCCAGGTAACGGGCCGCAAGCCGCAATTCGGCAAGCAGGTCTCGCACTCGCACCGCCGCACTTCGCGCCGTTGGAACCCTAACGTGCAGCGTCGTCGCTACTACCTGCCCTCCGAGGGCCGTACCATCACCCTGACTGTTTCTACCAAGGGAATCAAAATCATTGACCGCGACGGCATCGAGTCCGTTGTTGCCAAGATTCGCGCACGTGGGGAGAAGATCTAGAAGATGGCACGTAACGATATCCGCCCAATCATTAAGCTGAAGTCCACCGCTGGCACCGGTTATACCTACGTAACCCGTAAGAATAAGCGGAACAACCCGGACCGTATTTCTCTGATGAAGTTCGATCCGATCGCCCGCAAGCACGTCGAATTCCGCGAGGAGCGATAATTCATGGCTAAGAAGTCCAAGATCGCCAAGAACGAGCAGCGCAAGGAAATCGTCGCCCGCTATGCGGAGCGTCGCGCAGAGCTCAAAGCAATCATCAAGAACCCGAACACCTCCGCTGAAGATCGTCTCGACGCGCAGTTCGAATTGAACCGCCAGCCTCGTGACGCTTCCCCGGCTCGCGTTCGTAACCGCGACGCCGCTGACGGCCGTCCCCGCGGTTACCTCCGCAAGTTCGGTTTGTCCCGTGTCCGTATGCGTGGCATGGCTCACCGTGGTGAGCTGCCGGGCGTCCGTAAGTCCAGCTGGTAAAGGGGGAATTGCACAATGGCTATCAAGCGCAATAACCAAAAGAAGTTCCGTATGGAGCAAACCCGCCGCCCGAAGAAGAATCCTTTGAAGGCTGAGGGCATCGAGAAGGTGGACTACAAGGACACCAAGACCTTGCGTCTTTTCATCTCGGATCGTCACAAGATCCGTTCGCGCCGCGTTACGGGCCTGACCCCGCAGCAGCAGCGTCAGGTTGCAACCGCAATCAAGAACGCACGCGAAATGGCTCTCCTGCCGTTCACTACCCGCTAATTCAGTAGCAGGTTTCAACAGCACGCTTTTGCCGCTGGCAAGTGTGACACGGTAAAAGAACCTTAAGTGGCCGCCGCCATCCCTTCCGATAAGGAAGGCTTGGTGGCGGCCATTTTTCTATCCGTTATCAGTCTGCCGCCAATGCATGATTCCGTGGCGGTGCAAGTGCAGGAGCACTTTGACGTGATTCTGCACGCAAGGTGCTAGATTAGGAACGTTAAATAAATGCACCAAAAGCGGAAGGAAAGACTTCTTCATGGCTTTGCACAAGTCATTGCTCGATCTCGCTGAGCTAGCGCCGCGTTGCCAGTCACCACAGACCGCCCGCGGCTTACTGGCTGAGGGCGTAGATCTCCTCCGCAATGCCGTCGAGCATCGCGGAGATGACCTAGAACTAGCCGCATGGTACTCCAGGCTCATCGTCGATATTGTTCGCTCCCCCGGGGTCAGCAGCCCCGTGCGTCTCACCGGCGCCGTCGCGCGAGGAGATATCTTGCCCTCCATGCCGGTTTTGTGGATCGGAGAAGATCCTCAACTAGAAAGCATTCTGAAGGACGCTGGCTTGCGCGGGCAGTCTGCAGAAGACACCGCAGCCACCCGTGTCGACGCGGGCCTTCCACTCGGGCCTGGCGGCGAAGAAGCACTCCTCGCCTCTGCCTTGGCGGAGCGCCCTGCGGCGCTGCAACTGGTGGACGGCTTGCCTGACCGCCAAGCATTGCTCGACATCCAACATGTGCTGCTCTCCCCCATAGCTGCAATCGCGCGATGGGCCGCTCCAGCGCCGAGACCAACACCAGACCGTCTAGCCATTGGGGTTGAGCGCGAGCTTCTAAGCGCAGAAGAAGCAGACTCCCTAACCAAGTCCTGGCGCATGGGCATGTCATTGGAACTGCAGCGTTGGTTTGCTGGAGTCAACGAGCATGAGACAACTCTTGCAGACTTGCCGCCGCTGGACAGAACAGCCTACGGCTCGGCATGCCGCACACTCTCGGCCACGTTTGAGTCAATCGCAGCTCGGGATAAAGCCTCTTCTTGATCGCCGCACCGCAGCTTTGGCCGCGGCTTGCGCCCCTGAGGCTCTACTATCTTTAAGTAAACCCTCAATCCCTTACTATTCTCATCCCCACCCCTTTTGAAAGGAGGCGACCGACCACATGGCAGGCAACGTTGGTAGGCCGCGCAAGAACAGTCCTCGCCGTCGCGGCAATTCCGCCCGGGAGGAAATCCTCGACGCTTCTTCTGAGCTTTTCACCACCCAGGGCTTCGCTAATACTTCGACGCACCAAATCGCGGACGCTGTAGGCATCCGGCAGGCTTCCCTCTATTATCACTTCCCTTCCAAGACGGAAATCTTCCTTACCTTGCTTAACTCGACCATCGAGCCCTCTTTGGAGCTGGCTGGAGAGTTGGCCCAGACCGATGTCGAACCAGAACAGCGCCTGTGGTCTTTGGTCGCTGCTGAGGCCCGTCTGTTGCTCACCAGTGGCTGGAATGTAGGGCGCCTGTATCAGCTGCCGGTGGCCAATTCTCCTGAGTTTTCCGAGTATCACGAGGCACGCAAGCAGCTGCAGGAACATTTCCGTAGCAACGCCGCAGCCATCGTGGGCGAAGACGATCCCCGCATCGAGTTGCCCTTCCACATTGCGTTGTCCGTCATCGAGATGCGGCGCAACGACGGTACCCCGCCGTTCGACGCCTCACAGCGCATTCCGGAGACCGCAGCCATGCTTGCCGACGCCGCTTTGTCAGTACTCGGCGCCACCATCCCAGACAACGCCGAGGAAAAGACCCTTGAGCTGCTCAAGGATCGCAATGATTCCATCTCCGCCGCGGCCGCTGCGGCAGCGGCCCGCAAGAAGAAGACTCGCTAGAGCCCCCTATTCTCTAGCGCCCGCTCCAGGACTGGCTGAAGCTTGAGTTTGCTGCCAAGGCTCCGCCCTCGCGCACTGTAACTCCTCCCGGTGTAACGATGATGAGCGCGGGGTCAGCCTGGACATAGTAGGAACCATCGCTTTCTGTAGCCGGGGATTCGAGGGTTCCACCAAACATGTGGGAACGATAGGTCAGCCCTGCACTGCCCTGGCATAGCGCCACCTGGCCATCCGGCCCGTTACCGGCAAAAACTAGACTCTCGCCGCTATTGCAAGAAGCGAAGCTTCGGATCCATCCCGTCGCGGAGAGGCCCGCTGGCATATCCGCCGCCCGCTGCGTGGCAGGCGTCTCCGGCTCAGGGGGCACGGTCTCTGTGACCGTGACTACGTCTTCTTCCTCCGAGGCACGCATGCTCTCATCCTGGTTTTGCGCGGTGAGGATGCTGCCGCTTTTGGTGGACATCGGTGCAGAAGATTCGGCTGCGGTGGTCTCTTCACCCCCCAGACCACGAAACACAAAGAATGCAACGGCAGCCGCAAAAATCACACCCAAGACTACGATGCCAATATAGAGCGGAATTCTCCCGCCCTGAGAGTGTGGCTGGGGACCGTTTCTTGAGTCATACACTGGGCCATTCTCAGAGCCATATTCTGGAGAGTACTCAGGGGGAAATGGGTTAGTCATGGTCTTGTTCTCCTAGCCTAAGGCGTGTCGATGAGCGTATTGCGCAAGGAAGATGCGAAACGGCCTAAAGGGCGCCTCGCCTTCGCCCTCCAGTTTGTGGACAAGCCTGTCGATCTTCTGGTTCGTCTTCTTCTCTGTCCAGCCTAGTTGCCCGGCAATCTCCTTCACGGGAGGAATGTTGGCATTCGTGGCACCTGGGCTTCCGAGGTAGCCGGCTAACAGGCGCAAGAGATCTTCTTGCTCTGCCGTAAATACTGAGCGCTCGCGGGTGAGCTGATCACTGGCGGGTGAATAGCGCGAGGGGCCAACCTTAGCCAGCTTCTCAACCTGCACGTGCAGCTCATACTTCTCTTCCTTGCTCTCGCAAGTTATCGAGCTCTTGCCCAAGGGCAGGAAAGTCACAGCACCTGGGCCAAGTTCGATGTGTGTGGAACCCCCCTTGTTCAGTGCGTCTATCCGCAGCGGTATGTGCCGCCCGACATTGCTCATCATCCAGCCCTGCTCGGAGTACCACAGCTGAAATAGCGTGCGGTGCATGGAAAGATCATGGCGCCCAATGACGAGGTTGCCTGATCTCCCGACAACGAGTTCCTCCCCGGCTTGAAGCAGGAGTGAGTTACCAACCAGATCATCAATATGCAGGCGCGGGCGTGGTTGTACCGGCAGTGCTGAGGTATCGGTAGTAGGCGTGTCTAGCATATTTCTATATCCCAACCTGAAGAATCCTGTGCGTAATCGATCATGGAAGAACCTATCAAAGCTATCGCAATTGTATTCCTATCCGCAGCGTCTGCACTCAGTTTTTGGCCCCCGCCTAAAGCCAACACCGCCTCTGGGCTGCCGGCCGGGAGGTAGTAGGTCATTGTGCACTCGGAACCGCTTTGCACCATCGCAGTGTCAACCGCAGTGTCGCTTCCCTTCTCCGAGCCGGAGCTACCAAAGGTTGCCAGCTGAGAGGACACGAGACCATCACGCGCAGCTTGGTCTTGAAATCCCACTACCTCAAAACTGCCCAAATACTGCGAGACACATTGGATTCGTGCGCGTTGCCCGCCAGCTACCTCCGCACTGTGGCAGGTGGCATCCGCCCACCCCGCCTGGCCCGGAGAGCCAGGAAGAAGCTGCGGGAGGGCCGCGACGAGGCTTTCTTCAGCAGTATTCCACTTCGGGTGAGACATGACCCATCCACCAGCGGAGATCCCAGCGATGAGAACGACAGCAGCTCCGGCCACGAGTGCATTGCGTACCCCTGACCATTGTTTTCCCCTGCCAGAGCTGGTTGGCACAGCAGTAGCACCACGCGCAGCGGGCGGCTTTCTTTTCCCACACCTGCCCAGCTCGTCGATGAATTCGCTGGCGGAACGGAAACGCTGCGCGGGAATCTCACTCAACCCACGGGCTAGGACGGCGCGGACTTCTTCGGGGTGTTTGGCCGCGTCTTCGCCAAGCGCAAAGCCCGCGAGATTGGACACTTGGCGGTGGGTCTGCCATGCCTGCGGCGGCATAGTGTCTTTGAAATGATGCAGGGTGATCATCTCGAAGGCGATGAGCGCCAGTGCGTAGTTGTCACTTGCTGCGCTGGCGGCCTCTCCCTGAAAGCCGGAATGAGAAAGCTCCGGTGCGGCATACTTCTCCGTGCCAACCACACGCCCTAACCGGGTTAAGCGCGACTCATTGGGAGAAATCGCAATGCCAAAGTCAATGAGTACGCTGGGATCCAGGGAGCCGGGTTGAGCACGCAACAAAATATTGGCCGGCTTGATGTCACGGTGAACAAGCGGCGGGGAGAGCTCTCCATGTAAATAATCCAAAGCCCTGGCTATGGGTTTAAGGTAGTAAACCACGTCCCGCAGGTTGAAACCGCGCCCTGACTGCCTTCTCTTTGCGATGAGGTCCTCTAGACTGCCGCCATCCAAATAGGGCATGGCAAAGTAATAGCCATTAGGGGTGGTATCGCTGAACTTCAGGTCGATGATCGCCGGATGGGTGATGCGAATGAGACTATCCATCTCCTTGCGGAAGCGTTGCTGCTCCCCCGCACCGCTGAGTTCTGGTAGCAAAACCTTGACTGCTAGAACCCTGTCCGGATCGTGTTCTCTCACCCGATAGACGGTTCCCATTCCCCCACGCCCGATCTCTGTAATATCGGTCAGATTGCGTTTTCTGGCTAGCCAGTCGGGGAAGGAGAGAGCGGTCACGGAGATCATTTCACCATACTTTCACCTGCAATCAGTGCTTCTGCCCTCTTGAGTGCCCCCTTAGGCCCACTTTTGTCGCTTTATCCACCTGCGCTTACCCCACTAATGGGGTGCAGGTTAGCAGCAGCGCTGAGTTCTAATGGTTTTGCCAGGTTTGTTCTACACTAAGCAATAGGCTTTTCCTCCCCTACCTCGTGAAGGCAGCCCATGAACTCTCCCAGCTTCGGCAGCTCCGCGCCCGCGAATGGATCCTCCGTCCCCAACTACCCTCCTCCTGCCGCTCCTCCTCGGCGCACTCAACGGGACTGGGTGGGGATTGGCGCGATCGTGAGCGTCATCGTTGCCGCGCTTGTCGCCGGCGCTGCAATTTGGGCCGGTACGGGCAAGGCTGAGACTAAGCAGGCACAGTCACTATTACTCCCTGCCGGCTCTGCGCCGGCCGCTGTGGGAATGCAAGAAACGCTTAGCAGGCAGCCGCAGCCGCGTCCGAGCCTCGCTGGGTCTCCCGCCGCTCCCCAGACGGCAGCGGCGGGCTCAGCTCGCAGCGGCACGGTGGCCCAGCTGCCGCATTCAGCGTCTAGCGCAAACTCCAATCAAGGAGCAGAGGGGCAGCTACCGGGGCTGGGGTCAACTGGCTGGACTTCTCAGCCTGCTGCTACTTGCTCAGCAGGTCAACAGCTCGTCTACGCAGCCTTTCACTCCTCCGAGAGCCGCTATGTAGTGGTCTGCGAGGCCGCAGGGGCCTACACCTATCACGGCTCGTGGAAGAGCGGACCTGCCTCCGGGACGGCGCAACGGCTCGGTAGCGGCCATTATCGCGCCGGCATCAACGATTCCCCTAGTACCGTCAAGCTCAATCAAACGCAGTGGATAGTCTCCGTCAATGACGGTTCTGGCACCCAAGACACCGGCGATTTCCAAGGATATTGGGCACGCTAAACGCCTTTAGACGCTACTGCTTTAGGAGCACGCGGCGGAAGGCCATGTGACCTGTGCTGCCTTAAGCTCCTCAGTCATCGTGCTCAGCATGGCTTGGCCTGCCTCATACGTGCCTTCCTGCGGATGCGCGAACAAGGCGAGAGCAACGGGAGTGCCTTCCAAAGACACAATGCCCAGCTGTCTGACTTCATAAGCCCCGGACTCGTCTGGACCCCAGCCCCCCTTCATGCGCGCCCCAACAAACTGGCGCAGTCCATAACCCTGCGCCGGATCGCTGACTTGCATCGCGGAAAGAACCTGGTCGGCGCCATCCAGGCAACCCAAGCGCGAGGCAAATCGTGCCTGATCTGATACAGACCATTGTGTCTGGCCAAAGGCGCTAAATCCTGGCCTAGTGACCTGCGGCTGTACACGAGTAGAGCCGTTACCGGCCTCGGCCAGAACACTGCCCACCGCCGCGGCGGCCTCCTCACCCGTCCCCAAGGCATGCCACATTTGCTCGGCTGCTTGGTTATCGGAGAAGGTGATCGCGGAGGAAATAGTAGCGGGGTCAGCTACCCCGGCTCTGTGGGCCGCGATAGCCAAGGGCACCTTCGAGGTAGACCACGCTGCTGCCGGTCCTGTCTGCCCTGCTGCGATAACGCCCTGTCCATCAGCCACGGCGATACCGGCCTGTCCGCCGAAGCGAGTCACGGCGGCCGATACTGCGGCATCGAGTGCTGCCTGGGCATCGGCTGCCTTCGATGAATCTTGCGTTGAGCTTGCGGGAAGAGTTGGCGAAATCGAGGACGATTCCCGCGACTCGGCCTCAGGCAAGGTAGGCCCGGTTGCACTTTCGCTGCTCGTGGAGTCTAGCGGTGCAGGATCCCCAATTGTGCAGCCCGAAAAAACAAGCGCGCTGGCGACTGTGGCAACCGCGCCGGTCATCGTAAGGCTCTTGCTCCCACAAATGTTGTGGCCGGCTCGTGGCCGAGCGCTGAAAAGAAATGACACGGCGCCAGTGCTCCTTGGGCTAGACAATATAGACGATCGCATTATTACCGCCGGTACATGTGACAAACTGCCCGTTGTCACTGCAAGACATGGAATAGCTGTTATAGGTTACGGAGCTATATACCGACAAGGTGGCGTTAAGATCACCCGTGTCGAGGTAATTACGCACATAGGCATCACGCACAGCCAAAGAGAACTGTGTGGAAGTCACACTCGAGCCGCGATAGACGTTATTGAAGTCCCCACCGGGAAGATTGTTCATCGCAGCGTCGTTCACTGCGACTGCGCCGCTGGGGAGCTGCGGAAACTCTGGGCGTTCCGGTTCTGCTGCTTCTTCAGACGTTGCGGGCTGAGTAGCTGCTTCCTGCGGGGATGTCGCAATTGCGGCGTCCCCGGCGGCAGAGTCTTGAGAGCTTCCTGTGCCACGTCCGCTCAAGCTATTAAAGACAGAGAAGCCAATTACTGCCGCGATGGCTATCAAGGCCACGACTATGCCCATATAAAGGGGCAGCCGGTTCGGCTTGGAAGCAGGAGCGCCGGCACTAACCGCCGTGGGCGGCAGGGCTTCCCACTCATCCGTGGGTGGATATGCCTCGTTGCCGTAGTTATCTCGGGCATCCATGTCGTGGGCCCAGGGGTTCGCGGGGGTATGTCCTTGAGCGTCTTGCCAAGGGTTTCCTCCGCCGTTTGCATTGCTCATCTGCAACTCCGTTCCTTAAAGAATCCGCTTTCGGTATCTGGCGCCGAGGGGTGGCGCGTCTCCACCTCATAGGGGCAGAGGCAGTCTGCATAATGGGCTGAAAACTCGAATCGCACCTATAACTTCTACCCCAGACTCCTGGACTTTTCTCCATTTTGCGCCATGATGGGGAGCACTCCCCACATGCGGACTAGGCCGGTCTAACAAGAACCGTTGCCTCTAAGCCGACCTAGCCGCCTATCCCGAGCGTTTTCGGGCTACATTAAACATGTTGATTCTCTCTAAGCCACAAGGAAACTCCCTCTCGTCATGACTGTTCCCCCTCCAGGGCCTCCCCCACGCTTTGGCGCTTTTGCAGGCCCGCATTCGGCTTCGCCTTCCCCGACTTCTCCCCCTAGTTTCCCCAGCGGCCCCGGCTCGCAGCACTTCGGGGCCCAGAATGCTGCCTTTGGTCCATCTGCATCTGCGCACACACCTGCGTTCTCGCAGTCCGCTACAGGGGGACAAAGTCCCAAGTCGCAGCGGAGTTACTTCGACGCTGCCATCGCAGGCCTCATCGCGGCGATGTTGGCTTTAGCGATCGCCTTCGGAGGCGCGGCGTGGTGGGCGTTCGGGGAGAGAGACACCTCGGCAACAACGGAGGAGGAGCCATATCAGCCGGCGGGAACTTCGCTCACCAGTAGCTGGAGTCTAGATTCTGACTTTAGCCAAGAGGACACCACCGCCATGATTCAAGGAGTTAGCTTCCCCCACTCCTATGTGGCTGAAACTGGGGATTCCGCCACGGCCACGCTCGAGTTCCGGGACGGGGATTTCGAGCTTTTGACCATGACACTGGGATTCACCGATAGCCGCAGCAACCCTGAGGTCGATCACGCGCACGTGCTCATCAATGATGGAACCGGCAGCCTTCAAGACTTAAGAGTCGATGTTGGTGAACCCACTGAGCTGCAGCTCCCGCTGTCTGGGCGCACAATGGTAGTCATCACTGCGAGCTTCTTCGACGCCGCGGACCAGCCTGCTTCTGGTTCCTCCTTTGTCATCGGATCCCCCTCCGTACAATGAGAAAATCGCCACCCTAGGGCACTACTTAAGACGCAACCGCGGGTACCTCTTGGACTAGCTCAAGAGGTACCCGCGGTTGTGAATCTGCAGGGAGGGGAGATTCCTCTAAATACTCCTAGTGGGCAAAGTGACGCGTCCCAGTCAGATACATGGTCGTTCCTGCGGCCTGCGCGGCGGCAATGACTTCCTCATCGCGGATGGAGCCGCCCGGCTGCACAACGGCTTTGACCCCGGCTTCGAGAAGCACCTCGAGGCCGTCAGCAAAGGGGAAGAACGCATCCGAGGCCACGAAAGAGCCAGCGGCGCGGTCTTCTCCCTCAGCCAGAGTATTCGCGCGCTGGACTGCCAGCTTGGCGGAATCCACGCGGTTGACCTGGCCCATACCTACTCCAACGGTGGCATTGTCTTTGGCCAGCAGAATAGCGTTCGACTTCACCGCGCGCACTGAGCGCCAAGCAAACTCCAGCTGCGCCATGTCCGCCTCGGACAAGGCCTCGCCTGCCACGAGCTTCCAATTCTCCGGCTTGTCGCCCTCTGCCTGGTAGGTGTCGGGGTCCTGAGTCAAGAAACCACCAGAGATAAACTTATTCTCCGTGGTGGGAGCCTCGTACTCAGCCACGAGAACACGCAGGTTCTTCTTCGTCTGCAGGATCTCGACGGCGCCATCTTCATAGGAAGGCGCAACGATGACCTCAGTGAAGATCTCCTTGACCTGCTCCGCCATTTCCACGGAAACCTCGCGGTTGACCGCGATGACTCCTCCGAAAGCAGAGAGCGGATCACAGGCATGTGCGGCACGGTGAGCGGCCGCGATGGATTCCTCGGATACCGCAATGCCGCAAGGGTTGGTGTGCTTGATGATGGCGACGCACGGGCGCTTGTGATCCCATGCGGCGCGCCATGCGGCATCGGCGTCCTGGTAGTTGTTGTAGGACATCTCCTTGCCGTTGAGCTGCCGAGCATTCGCCAGACCGGCGGTGCCGATGCGCGTTACCGTGGCTGCTTGATGGGAGTTCTCACCGTAGCGCAGTGCCTGTGCGCCTGCCTGCTCAGTCCCTAGCTGCTCAACAAACCATTGCGACACAGCCGCGTCATAATCAGCCGTGTGCAGGAAGGCATCGCGGGCCAAGGCTTGGCGCTCACTGAGGGTGAAGCCGCCGTTCTCCACAGCGTGGGCGACCTCACCGTAACGAGCGGGATCCACAACGACTGCCACGGAAGGATGATTCTTGGCGGCCGCACGCACCATCGACGGGCCTCCAATATCGATCTGCTCAACACAGCCGTCAAAGTCCGCGCCGGAGGCAACCGTTTCGCGGAAGGGATAGAGGTTAACAACAACCAATTGGAAAGGCTGAATGTCCAGCTCTTCTAACTGATGGAGATGATCTTCTTTGCGCGTATCCGCCAGGATCCCCGCATGCACGCGCGGGTGGAGAGTCTTTACGCGACCTTCCAAGCACTCAGGAAAGCCGGTGAGCTTTTCCACTGGGGTAACGGCGATTCCCAGATCCGCAATCTTTGCGGCGGTCGAACCAGTCGAGACGATCTCGACCCCAGCCGCATCAAGCGCCCGAGCGAGATCCTCCAGACCGGACTTATCGTAAACGCTAATTAGTGCCCGCTTAATCTGCTTGCGGTCGTCATTCATAGTAAGAAGCAGCCTTCCTGACCAAGGTTGAGGGAAATAACACTAGAGCTGTACGCGGACACGACCGTCCACGATCTGCGCTGCACGCAGCACTCTGACAATGAGCTGGCGTTCTACCACTTTGATCCGCTCGTGCAGGCTGGCCTCGTCATCATTCTCAACAATCTCCACTGCCTGTTGAGCAATGATGCGCCCAGTATCCACCCCGGCATCAACAAAATGGACGGTAGAACCTGTGATCTTCACTCCATAATCCAACGCATCCCGCACGGCGTGCGCCCCTTTAAAAGAGGGCAGAAGTGCGGGGTGGGTGTTAATGATGCGCTCCTCGTACCGGTCTAGGAACGCCTGCCCCAGGATCTTCATAAAACCTGCAGAAACAATTATGTCTGGTTGCCCCGCCTCGACGGCGGCAACCAGACGTTGATTCCACTCGGTGCGATCCGCACCCATCTCTACTACCTCGGTCGCGATACCGCGATCCTGAGCCCGGTCGATCCCGGGGCAGCGCTTATCGGCGACGACTTTGGTTACTCGGTAGCTTCCTTCCTGCGCGTCCATGATGGACTGCAGGAGCGAACCCGTCCCAGAAACAAGGACGACGACAGACAAAGGCGGTGAATAGGAGGGTTTTTGCGGCTGGAGAGGTGAAGTCACAGGCATATCTTAGCCCGCGGCTACCCCCGCCTGGCAATTAGTGCTCTTTATCCTCCGCGCTTTCGCTCTCAGGAGCCGAGTCCTCGTCCTGATCCACAGAAATGGAGCTTTCCTGAGCTGCTTCTTCAGTCCCTTTCGAAGCGGAGTCTTCGTTCACAACTTCAGCGTTCACAACTTCAGCGTCCACAACTTCAGCGTCCACAACCTCCGCGTCTACCACGTCCGCATAATCGCGGCTGCCATCGTCGGGGTCTACATCAATGTCCACGTCAGTGTCTTCTGACCCCGCTGAGATCTCTGGGTCCTCCGGCGAATCTTCCTCTTCTGCGACCTCACCAGCGTCATCAGATTCAACCTGATCCTCAGGCGCGGGCACAACCGACGCCTCTTCCTCATAGGCGGCACTCCGTGCACTCTGTGCTTGGAGTAAGAGGGAGGCTGCAGCAAATGCTAGTCCGACGGCTGCCAGCCAGACCCCGCTGAGCCCCGCAGCCACCCACACGCTCAGACCGGTGAACCCGTAGTATCCGAGTTCCCCGGACGAAAGATAGCCTAGGATGAGCATTCCGACGGCTGCCATGAGCCCTGCTACAGCAGCGAATTGAAAGCTGGGACGGCGACGGTAGAAGAGGTAGGCGGCACTGCACGGCAAGGCCAACAACAAAACTACGGCCCACGCTTGTACCGATGCGGGTACGACGCCGAATAGAGGCACCGGCGGCAAGGCCACCAGATCGACATTAAAGAGGCTCACGCTAGCATCGCCGACGTGCAGTTGGGCGCCGCTTAAAACCCCCATCGTGTAGACCACGGCGTTGGGCAGATAAAGCAGGCTCAGAGCTACCAGCCCCACAACCCCACCGGCACCGAGATGCGGATAGCTTGCAAGCAGCTCGCTTTGGCGTCCCCATCCCACTGCCGCCACAATCACAAACACCACCAAGGAGACGATTCCGGCATAGGCCAAGTAGCGCAGGGCTGAGAAAGCGGCGTCGACAAGCAGGGTTGAAACCCCGAAGCGCCGCGCCAACGCCCGCCACAGGCGTGGGCCCATTCCACCGGCCAGTACACAAAGATGCAGAAGCAGAATCCGCGGCAAAGCCATAGCCAGGTTGGGGGGCGAAACATCGAATACTTTCCCCGCGTCCCACAGCATTAGCCAGGCCAAGATTGTCAGTGCTGCGGGCACCACCACTGCCGCGACCGCGAGAATAGCCACGTCATTGATGCTCACCTTGCTACGAATCGTGTTGCGGATCCGGCGCGCGATAACGAATGCAAAGAGCAGCGCCGGCAGCAGTGGCATCACGGAGATGGTTATTCCGCCTGCCACTACGGGCCCGAGATTTAGAACCATCCAAGACTCAGCGATGACTGCAGGCAGCCAGGCTAGGGAGGTGCCTGTCAGCAACAAAGCGCCCAAGGCTACCGCCAAAATAGCGAGGATAAGCACCGCCTGAGGCAGAGCCACGGCAAAAGCCATGCGGCGGGCTCGCTCAAACTTGCTCAGCGGGGGTCGCGCGCGGCGCGCTTTCGCCTGCGCCCCAGCCTTGTGCGCGATGCGTGAGGCTGGGTCGATGGACTGGTGACCGCGGCCTCTCGTCTGCGCGCGCGGACGCGAGGTGGACCGCGATTGGGGGCTGGTGTTCCTATTCATCGCCTCTACTGTGCCACGCGAATGCCCGCGAGCACGTTTGGCGCGACGAGAATCGATACACACGAGCGATCCAATACCCCAAGGTCCAACGCTGACCTGCACCTTGCAGATCCCGCCTATCTTTGAAAGTAAGAGCCGCCGATACCTATATATATTACTGTGACTAGAGTGAACACGGCGGTCGCAGGAGTCCACTCTCGACCATCACTCCGTAGCGTTACACCGACCCCACCCGCGGGGGTAGCCAATTCCGTTCCTTAGAAACGGCGGCGAGTTCTGCAGGTTTAGCCCGGGGGAAGAAAATTATTCCGGTTAGGGTTGCTGTCACATTTCCGAGACGCTACTGTTACATCTCGTTGGTAACAGAAAGGTCACAATCTCGTAACCAACCGTGATGGACTGTAACGCCATATCCGGTACGCAGATTGTGAAGAGAATGGAAGTTGATTTGATGCGAAGCAAGACCCAGCGGGACGCCGGACGCCACCGTAAGATCATCACCTCGCAGACCAGCAAGGGCCGTATCGCCCTTATCGCGGTAGCTGCTGGAGCGGTTTCCACCGCAGGTGTTGGCGGAGCGGCCGCGGCTAATATTCAAGCCGATAACACCCAAGGACAAAAGGCCCAGTCGGTCAACTTCTCCTTGGCAAACAACTCCGGAGAGCTTGAGCGCGCCCAGGCGGCCGTCGCTGACGGTCTCGCCGAAACCCCGCAGATCTTGGCCGTATCTAACAACAAGCCCATCACGGACTTGGCAGATCAGCTCAACAAGGCAGTAGCAGCCTCTACCGAGCGCGCTGCCGCCGACAAGGCCGCCCGCGGCCCCTCAGTCGTCCGCCCGGCCGAGGGCAGCTTCACGTCCGGCTTTGGCTCCCGCTGGGGCTCCTTCCACTCCGGCATCGACATCGCTAACGCGAATGGAACG
Source organism: Corynebacterium flavescens (assembly GCF_008693105.1). Taxonomy (GTDB): domain Bacteria; phylum Actinomycetota; class Actinomycetes; order Mycobacteriales; family Mycobacteriaceae; genus Corynebacterium; species Corynebacterium flavescens. Next base: position 51,175 of record NZ_VXKK01000023.1, on the reverse strand, counting down.
CCTATTCTCGCGGTCATGGACGGCACCGTCATCGATTCCGGCCCCGCCTCTGGCTACGGCCAGTGGATCCGCATCAAGCACGAAGACGGCTCCATGTCCGTCTACGGCCACATGGAGACCCTAGACGTCGCCGTGGGCCAGCAGGTCCACGCAGGCCAGAAGATCGCCGGAATGGGCAGCCTGGGATTCTCCACCGGCACCCACCTTCACTTCGAGATTCACCCCGCCGGCCAGGGCGCAATTGATCCCATCCCGTGGCTTGCAGAGCGCGGGATCAACATCGGCTAGGGATACAACTCCCCCGAACTTCCCATCCAACCTTTCTTCCGCAGCAGCGCGGGATCGCCGCAACACAGCGCTCCCGCGCTTTTGTTCTGCGCCGATTCCCGTCATAGCGTGCGCCGATCCAAGTTCAACCGCGTCACCCTGGCGTTGCACTCCACTCCGTCGCACCTCCGACACGCTGCTTAACTTCGGGCCATCAACCCTCATCTCAGGCCGCCAACCAAACGTTGTAGTCCATCTCACAGGAGATATTTTTTGACCACCAACGCATTCTCAAAGGGGGAGCTTTTCAATCCCTTATACCCCCTAAGCGGCGGATATGGCGGGAAGAAAAGACCGTTAAGTGGGAAGAAGAACTTCACCCACAGCCATCGCATGGGGCACCCCCCTTCCCCACACCCCCACACAGTTGCCCGAGAACTTTTTTATAACAGTTTTCACTCCTGCAACACGCGCAACATGCTGGCAACTTAGTCCTGTTTCGAACATCAGTGCATTGAGCTGGGTAGATTAGTCATTGCGCGATGTGACAACAACAGATAGCTTTTATCTCGTTGCCCAAAAAGAGCGTCACTGCCCCATCCCTGGAACGTCACGATAAGGACTTCATTTATGAAGCGCATGAATCGCGCCGTCAAGCGAACAGTGCTTGGCACCACCGCACTGTGTATGACATTCGCCCTGACCACAGTCGCTCCTGCGAGCGCGGTGGATACGCCAGCAAACAACGACGCTGCGCTTTACGAAGCCGCTTTGGAGCTCGCCGACGCAGCAAGCGCTGATGCCGCAGACGCAGACACCGAGGGACAGTCCTCTAAAGGCCAAGGTGGGTGGGATATCGCTTTAGACCCAGCACTCATCAAGGAACTCATCGAGGCCTTCCGTCCACCAGCAGATACTCCCGAGGTAACCAAGCAAACGGGGCGCGACGCCAGTGGCAACACGGTGTCTTCTCCCACGACGGGTACTTTTACTTCCGTCTACGGCGAGCGCTGGGGAACCACGCACAATGGCATCGACATAGGCAACCCCGTAGGAACCCCGATCTACTCCGTCATGGACGGCGAGGTCATTTCCTCCGGCCCAGCCCAGGGCTTTGGTAACTGGATTAGAGTGCGCCACGACGACGGAGCTATATCCGTCTACGGCCACATGCCGGCCAATATGCTCTACGTGTCTGTGGGCGACAGAGTCAGTGCTGGGCAAGAAATCGCCGGCATGGGCAGTGAGGGCCACTCAACCGGCCCCCACCTCCACTTTGAAATTCACCCTGATGGCACCACGCCTGTTGATCCTGTGCCGTGGTTCAAAGAGCGCGGCATCACCATCTAGCGCGCTTTTCCGGCTGCTAGAGCTTTTCCATCGGCACTCCGCCGATGAGCATGAGCCGCACCTTACCGGCCGAGCCGAAGTCCACCGTAACGGTGGCCCTGGCACCGGAACCGGCGGCCTCAATCACCGTGCCGAGACCATATTTCGCATGGTTGACGCGGTCCCCGACCGCAAGATTGAGGTGATTATTCCGTGGCATCGAGGTAGCTGAGTGCGAGGATGAGGAGCGCTGCGAAGGGGAAGTCGCAGTGCTCTTTTTGTTCTTATTCCACCCAGACCAGTCCTTGCCATAGGATCTTCCGTACTGATAAGAGTCATCGCCGCCCCACGCGCCAGACAAGCTGCTTTCGGGCGCTTCGCGGCGCCAGTCAAGGAGTTCTTCTGGGATCTCTCCAAGGAAACGGCTGGCAGGATTGGTCATAGGATTGCCCCACGAAGATCGCAGGATTGCGCGAGTGAGATAGAGCTGCTCACGTGCGCGAGTAATACCCACATAGGCCAGGCGACGTTCCTCGCTCAGTTCTTTCGGGTCACCGAGCGAGCGCATATGTGGAAACTGGCCATCCTCCCAACCTGTAAGAAACACAACTGGGAACTCTAGGCCCTTTGCTGTGTGGAGAGTCATCAGAGTCACCACTCCGATCTCACTATCGGGGATCTGGTCCGCATCAGCGACAAGAGAGACCTTTTCTAGGAAGGCCTGCAGGGAGCCCGGTGCGGCTTCTCCCTCTGCCAGCTGCGGATCTTCCTCAGCGTCCGAGCCATCGAACGCCAAGTTATTTGCCGCGTCGGAAGAAAACTCTCGGGCTACCGAGACGAGTTCGTTCAAGTTATCCAGACGCGCTCCATCCTGCGGATCGTTGGATTGTTCCAAAAGCTCGCGGTATCCCGTGGCGTCCAGCACAAGGTTGAGCAGCTCGCCGAGATCGGGCTGCCCTGTCACCGCATTTCTCATTCCCGGAATCTGTGCTCGAATCCCTTCCATCATCTCTACGAACTTGGAAACGGCATTAACAGCGCGGGTGCCTAAACCCGCGACTGCGCCGGCAGCGCCATCATGCAGCGCCTTGCCGAAGCTGATGCCGAGATTGTCCGCATGCAAGGAGATCTGCCCCTGCGCCTTGTCCCCAATCGCCCGCTTGGGGACGTTAATGATGCGCCGCAGGCTAACGGTGTCATCCGGGTTATCGATAATGCGCAGGTAGGCGACCATGTCACGGATCTCGCGGCGCTCGTAGAAGCGGGTTCCGCCGACGACCTTATAGGGAATGCCCGAGCGCACGAAGATGTCCTCCAAGGCACGAGAAGCATTATTGGTGCGATACATGATGGCGATATCCGAGTAGCTACGGCCCTGATCGGCCAAAGAATCAATCTCGGAGGCGATAAACCGCGCCTCATCATGTTCATTATCGGCGACATAGCCGATGATCTTTTTTCCCTGTCCATGCGCGGTCCACAGATTCTTTTCACGGCGACCCTCATTCCTGGAGATGACCGCGTTGGCGGCATTCAAGATGGTCTGCGTTGAGCGATAGTTCTGCTCCAACAAGATTGTCTTGGCCTGCGGGTAATCGCGCTCAAACTCTTGGATATTGCGGATGGTTGCTCCACGGAAAGCATAGATAGACTGATCCGAGTCTCCGACTACGCACAGCTGCGGCGCTTCAGCAGAAGGCTCTCCCTTGCCAACCAACTCAGAGACCAGGGCATACTGCGCATGGTTGGTATCTTGATACTCATCAATGAGGACATGCCGGAAGCGACGCCGGTAGAACGCGACTACCTGCGGGTACTCCCGAAAGATGCGCACGACCTCTCCAATAAGATCGTCAAAGTCGACCGCGTTGGCCGCACGCAGGCGGCGCTGATACTCCGCATAAACCTGGGCGATGACAATATCGAAAGGATTCTTCGTTTTTGCAGCCTCGCTCGCAGCACTATCCGGGGAGACCAGATCATTTTTTAGATTAGAGATCTGGTTAGCCAAAACGCGAGAAGTGAATTTCTTCAGATCTATGCCCATGTCCTTGGCAATCATGGTCAGCAGACGCCTAGCATCATCCCCGTCATAGATAGTAAAATTAGTGTTCAGCCCGGGCACCAGCTGAGCGTTCTGGCGCAGAATGCGCACGCAAATGGAGTGAAACGTAGACACCCACATGCGTTCAGCCACGGGCCCCACCAATTGCCCGACGCGCTCTTTCATTTCCGCAGCGGCCTTGTTGGTAAAGGTAATAGCCAAAATCTCCCAGGGCGCCACCCCCCTGCTGCGCATAAGATAAGCAATGCGGCGCGTGAGCACGGCCGTCTTTCCTGAGCCTGCGCCAGCAACAATAAGCAGCGGAGAACCAATGTGGGTCACCGCGGCCAGCTGCTGCGGATTTAGCCCCTGGGTTAGGGGATCCGCTGCGGGTTTCGGGGACGTGGCCACCTCGCGTGAATTGCCAACAACCGGGGCGGCCGAGGATCCGGCGCGATCCGGCGAGATGCGGGAAAAGGGAGACTCGTTATTCATAGTGCCTACCAACCTACTAGCCTCCTCGGACATGTCACCTCATCTCGCCTCATGTTCCCTTTAGACGGGCTCGGTGGCAGAATTGGGACCTATGTCTTTAGAAGAAAATCTCCCCCCTCAATCCGCTTCTGACTCCACATCTAACTCCCCTGCGGATTCCGCCTCTGGCAGCACCGCCGCCGATAGTGGTGTTGTGGACAACGGCATGGCCATCCGCTTCCCCTCTGGCAGCGATGATCCGCTCACTGACGCAGAGATCCAGCGCTACCGCGCCGAGATCAATCGTCTCGATCGCCTCATCCTTGACGCTGTAAAGCGCCGCACGGAGGTCTCTCAGGCGATAGGACGCACCCGTATGAGCAGCGGCGGAACCCGTCTTGTCCATACCCGCGAGATAGCTATCCTCAACGAGTTCCAAGACGAGTTGGGTGAGGAGGGCCCCGCCATCGCCTCGGCGCTTTTGCGTATGGGCCGCGGCAAGCTCGGCTAGCTTTTTCTACTGCTCAGTGTGAGCAATTGGACTACGGTGGGAAAGTGGAATGTTGCTCGCATTTGATACCCCGGTGTTCGCCGGACCGTTTCACCTTTAGAAAGGCCTCTTTTATGGACATCACCGCCACCGCGCAGTGGACCGCGCTCTCCGAGCTTTTTAAACTTAAGAAAGACCTCAAACTTAGAGAACTCTTCGCGGCGGATCCACGCCGAGCTTCTCGCTACACTTTCGACGCAGCGGGATGGCACGCAGATCTCTCCAAAAACCTCGTCGACGATGAGGTTCTCAACGCCCTTTTCGCGCTGGCCAAGGCCGCAGACCTCGAAGCCCGCCGCGAGGCCATGTTTGAGGGCAAGCACATCAACAACACTGAAGATCGCGCGGTTCTACACACCGCGCTGCGCCTTCCTGCTACAGAGGATCTTGTGGTCGGCGAGGAAGACGTCGCCGCAGAGGTCCACGAAACCCTTGGCCACATGCGCGATTTCGCCACCGCCTTGAGGTCTGGGAAGTGGCTCGGCTACACCGGACACACCATCAAGAAGATCGTCAACATCGGTATCGGCGGATCAGACTTGGGTCCGGCCATGGCTACCAAGGCGCTGCGCGCCTACGAGGTAGCAGGAATTAGCGCTGATTTCGTCTCCAACGTTGACCCCGCCGACATGGCTGCCACCCTCGAAGGATTAGACGCGGGCTCCACAGTCTTTGTCGTCGCCTCCAAGACCTTCACCACCCAGGAAACTCTGACTAATGCCCATGTTGCGCGGCGCTGGTTGCTCGAGCAGTTCGACGGCGATGAAAGCGCCGTCGCCAAGCACTTCGTGGCTGTTTCGACCAACGCTGAAAAGGTCGCGGAATTCGGCATCGACACCGCGAACATGTTTGGGTTCTGGAACTGGGTCGGGGGACGCTACTCGGTGTCTTCCGCCATCGGCCTCTCACTCATGTGCACCATCGGCCCGCAGGACTTCATGCGCTTCCTGTCCGGTTTCCATGCCATGGATGTGCATTTTCGTACTGTCCCGCTTGAGAGCAACCTGCCCATCCTCATGGGTCTGCTCAATATCTGGTACTCCAACTTCCACGGCGCACAGACACACGCGGTTCTTCCCTACTCCGAGGACATGGGTCGTTTCCCTGCTTACTTGCAGCAGCTGACCATGGAGTCGAACGGCAAGTGCGTCCACCACGATGGCACGCCGGTTGAAACCACCACGGGGGAGATCTTCTGGGGCGAGCCTGGAACCAATGGGCAGCATGCCTTCTTCCAGCTTCTGCACCAGGGCACCCGGCTCGTTCCGGCTGACTTCATCGGCTTCGCCCGTCCACACGAGGACTTCTTCACGGCTGATTCCTCCAGCTCCATGCATGACCTGCTCATGGGCAACTTCTTTGCCCAAACCAAGGTGCTGGCCTTTGGCAAGAATGCCGATGAAATTGCGGCAGAAGGCGTTGACCCAGCCGTCGTCCCGCACAAGGTGATGCCGGGTAACCGGCCCTCCACTACCCTGCTTGCGCAGCAACTGACCCCGGATGCTTTGGGCTCACTCATCGCACTCTACGAACACATTGTCTTCACCGAGGGCGCTATCTGGGACATCAACTCCTTCGATCAATGGGGAGTCGAGCTAGGAAAGCAGCAGGCAAATGACCTGGCCCCTGCCGTGTCCGGCAAGGTAAAGGTCGACTCAGGTGATTCCTCCACCGATGAACTCGTGGGCTGGTACCGCAGTCACCGCTAAAGTGGCTCTTCCGAGGTTTAAAGTGCGTGGTGGGAGTGGCAGGAAAAACGCGAGTCCCTTGCCGGTATTTTCCGGGATCCCCTCCACCGCACAGTCATAGCCCTACGCATTGTTGGTTTCCCCACCGGGCTTTGTTTTAGGGGTGCTGAAAGTCGCCGCCTGGCTTGTTGTCCTAACGGCTAGTGTGCGGGCGGCTGCCAGACTATCTTTCCGTCTTGGCGGGCCAGGCGCCCGCGGCGTGGTGGCGCATTCGGATCATCCTCATTAACCCCGTTGTGGTAGTTGCACAAGGTCACCAGGTTGGCAACGTTAGTCTCCCCACCGTGACTCCACGGCGTGAGATGGTGGAACTGTCCTCTTTCTGCCGGGATGCTACAGCCTGGCCACGCGCAGGTAGGGTGCTCTGCTGCGAGCATCGTGCGCTGTTTTGATGATGCGAAGCGCTCAAAGCGGTACAAGTCCACCGGCCCCAGCGCCCGACTAATCACCGTAATAAGACCCTCGTTGGCACAGGCACGCTCTACAAGCTGCGCGCCGGTGATAACAGCCCCACTGGTGGTGCGTATCAGCACATCATCGCGCTCGCGGCGTACAAGCTTCCCGTAGTCCTCCAGCCGGAGGACTGCCATAGTCGTCACACGAGTACGTGTGGTGGCCCCGTCTGCCTTGCCGAGCATGCGGGCGATAAAACTTGTCCCTGGCCGCTTGTGGTCAATAGTCCGGAAAGCATCTGCCATATCCAGCCCATTGCCGGTCACTGTCAAGGTAGCTAGCCCGTTGGGGTGCTGGCGCAGCAGCGCGCGCTCGCAATACGTGCGGGGAACACGCATTTCACGCAGCCGGCGCCTGGCTACCGCAGTAACCTGCTCGCTGGGCGTGGCGCATAGCTCTACGCGTAGGTTCCATGCGGCTCGTTGTTCTTTGACGCGGCGGGTAAAGGATTCGATCTGGCGCAGGGTGCTCAGAGTGTGCCCGTTGCGCCGAGCAGAGTTAACGGCCGAGCGTTGCTTGCCGCTGTAGGGTGTGGGACCAAAGTAGATGGTGTGCAGGCTTAAAAGCTCGGCGGCATCCTGCGCGCTGGCCCCCATCTTTTCAAGGTCTGGGGCAGATAGCCCCGAGCACTCAGCAACGAGGTCAACACCTCGGCTAAGTTGTGCGAAATACTCCTGCAAACCCATGACCGCCACGCTAAGACACCGCCCACCGCCGCGACAATCCCCAACCCGCACCAAGGCGGAGAACTGTGGATAACCCGCCCGCGCCGGACGCAGTTATCCACAGACGGGCCGCCTCGCCAGAACTTGGCAGTGCGGTAGCAAAGCCATCCGGCCTATCCTGAATGATCGGGCTCATGCGGAGACCGGTAGCAAAAGCGGATCTCAGTATTCAGGACAACTGACCTACAAAACACTGCACTCAAAACCTCTAGGTCCGCTAGAGACCTTCATTAAAGACACAACGGGGTCCTCAATTAGTTTCTAGAGCCGGATCATCGGTTCCCAACCTGCTGGAATGCTATCGCTGGTGACGATCTTGCGCCCGAAGGGGAAGCAGGTCACAGGGATCATCTTGAGATTGGCCAAGGCAACGGGCAGCCCGATAATCGTCACTGCTTGCGCCAGCGCAGTGGCCATGTGGCCTATTGCTAGCCACACGCCTGCGAAGATGAACCACACGACGTTGCTCAAGGCCGACATTCCGCCGGTACCGCCCACCGGTTGCACCACAGTGCGCCCAAAAGGCCAGAGCGCGAAACGCGCCATGCGGAAGCTAGCCACGCCTGCCGGAATAGTAACCACTAGCAAGCAGGCCACCACGCCAAAAATGAAGTATCCGGCAGCAAGGGCGAATCCGCCGACAACAAACCAAATAATATTTAAAATCGTCTTCATAACCGCTACCCTAGTCGAGTCGCGGCCTTCCGAGCGCGCATTCTTTAAGGTCTCACACTTGTCACATCTTCGCTACCCCGGGCTTTTGCTAAGCTCGGTGGCTGGTTTCACCACCCCGCTTCCTCACAACAGAAAGATATGACTTGCACACTGTCATCGACTGGATAGTCAGCCTGATGAACACCTTGGGCGCCCCCGGGGTAGGTATCGCCATCTTCCTTGAGAATATCTTCCCGCCGGTCCCCTCGGAAGTCATTCTCCCCCTCGCCGGTTTTACGGCCTCGCGCGGGGAGATCAACCTCTTGGCCGCCATAACCTGGTCCACCATTGGCTCTGTCCTTGGAGCCTTCGTGCTTTATTGGATCGGCGCGGCAGTGGGCATCTCTCGCCTGCGCCGCATCGCCAACTGGATGTGGCTGACCACGCCGGAGGACGTTGACAAGGCGCTCGGATTCTTCGATCGTCATGGCTCCGCGTCTGTGTTCTTCGGGCGCTTCATTCCCGGAGTGCGTTCGCTCATCTCAATCCCCGCCGGCGTAGACCGCATGCCAATGCTCAAATTCGGTCTATGGACCACTGCGGGGTCGCTGATTTGGAATACCGTGCTAATTCTTTTGGGTTTTCAGCTCGGCGAGAACTACCACATCGTTTCCGATTTCATCGACCGCTTTTCCTCGGTGATCTATGTCCTCCTCGTACTCATCGTGGTGGGCGTGGGCATTTATCTTTTCCTGCGTCAAAGGCGCCGGAAGAACCGGGATTCGCCCGTTAACGCCAGCCAGGCTGACCCCGGTTCGACCCCACCGGAGCCGGTTGGCACACCGGACACCACCAAATAACCCGCTCGAGCTCGCCCTCATCGCCGCCGGCGTCTACTCCGCCCAGAAACCCCTTCTGGATCAGCGTGCCGCAACGCCGACAGGGCGCGTTATTCCGCCCGAATACGTAGGTTGTTTCCCCTGCCCGCCGCACGCCAGTGGTCACGCGGATAGGGGAATCTTTATTGGCCCACATGATGCGGCGCGCGACGTCGAGGACATGCTCGTAGTCAATGTCCCCCACTCGGGCTGCCGGATGCACCCCCGCAATGAAACAGGCTTCGGCGCGGTACTCGTTACCAATGCCGGCCACGTTGCCTTGGTCGAGCAATGCTGCCCCGATGGATCGGCCCGGCCGCATAGAAATCCTGCGCACGGCCTCTTCCCTATCCCACCGCGGCAAGAGGATATCGGGGCCCAAGTCGGCGATGGATTCGTAGTAATCATCGAGTCCAAAAACCTCTACTAGGCCTAACCAGTGGCCCACCAGCTCAATATCACGTGGGCGATTGGCCAGAGCCAGTACCACCCTCGCGCTGTGTGCTGGACGACGCCACCTGTCCCCCACGTAGTGGATAGCCCACGTGCCCTCCATCTTCAGATGTGTGTGCACTATACGGTCATCGAACTGCATGAAGAGGTGCTTGCCATAGGGCCACACCCGCTGGCAGCTCGTGCCTTCTAAATGCACCGTGGCATAGCGCGGTACGCGAAAGGAGCACCCAGTGACCTCCCGGCCCTCCATGAAGTGAAGCCTATTGGCCAGCTGTAGTACCGAATCTCCTTCTGGCATCTAGGAGAGCTCATGCTCGCGCTGCGCCTGCCACGGTGTGATGACGTGACTGCGATTGAGTTCCGCTATGTCTGTGACCCCCAACAGTTGCGCCGTGTTCTTTAGCTCCGCGGACAAGAGCTCGATGACTCGGTCGACGCCCTCGCGTCCACCCGCCATAAGGCCATAGAGATAAGCGCGGCCGATGAGCACAAAGTCTGCTCCTAGGGCTAGCGCTATGGCTATGTCGGTGCCCGACATTATGCCCGAGTCATAGATGATCTCTGCCTCATCGCCTACCTCGGCTTTCACTGCTTCAAGCGCTTGCAGGGTGTTGACCACGCGATCGAGCTGGCGTCCACCATGGCTGGAGACGACTACGCCATCTGCACCGAGATCTATGACCTTGCGTGCATCGGCGGGGTTAAGAATGCCCTTCACAAAGAGCTTGCCCTTCCATTGCTGCCGAATCCACGCCAAGTCCTCGAAGCTCAGCGCAGGGTCAAACATGGTGTTAACCAGCTCGCCCAAGGTGCTTGTCGTGCTTGTAAGGGAAGCGAAGGTGACCGGATCAGTGCTGAGGAAATTAAACCACCACTCTGGCCGCCACGCGGCATCCACGACAGTTCCCAGCGTTAGCCGCGGCGGGATGCGCATGCCGTTGCGAGTATCACGCAGGCGCTGCCCTGCCACCGGCGTATCTACGGTGACAACCAAGGTGTCATAGCCAGTGGCGGCGGCGCGATCAATGAGGTCTTCGCAGGCCGCGTGATTCTTCCACAGGTAGAGCTGGAACCAGCGCCGCCCAGTGCCCGATGTACGCGCCACTTCTTCCACGGAACGGGTACCCATGGTTGAGAGCGTGAAGGGGATACCCGCGGCTGTGGCTGCGGCTGAGCCCGCGTCCTCTCCCTCTGAGTGCATGAAACGAGTAAAGCCTGTGGGGGCAATGCCGAAGGGCAAGGAAGAGTCAGCGCCCGCGATGGTAGTAGACAACTTGACATCATCTGCCCCAGTGAGGACGTTCGGAAGCAAACGAATCTCGCGGAAGAAATCACGGGACTCCCGGTAGGTCACCTCATCACGCGCAGCGCCATCAACATAGTCGAAGGCAGCCTTAGGAATGCGCCGCCTGGAGATCTTTCGCAGATCCCACACATCAGCCGCCTTATCAAGACGGGCTGCGCGGCGATCCAGCGTGGGTTTGCCAAACTTCATGACATTCTTCAGCTCCGAAATATCCGGCAGCTGCCTCTTCATACGCATTTCTTCATTCCTCCAAAAAATCTGTCTTAGTTATCTTGTTTCAGTTTCAGGATTACTCTCCTCGGCGCGCTAAATCCACCGTGCTATCCATTCTGCGCTGGAGAACCCAGATTCTTGCTCCGATGCCAGCTCTAGTGAACCGTCCTTGTGCGCGCGGCCAGGACCGACGCCACAGAGATAGCGCAGCAAATAGCAACGGCAATGGCACCGAAGATGACTCTTCCACCCGAGGCCTGGATGATCCATGCCAATACCAGCGGGGTAAACCCGGCTACTACAGCTCCGTTGAGCTCGCGGGCGAGGGCAATTCCAGAATATCGTTCGCGAGCACCGAATAAGCTGGCGAGAAATGCCCCTTGAGCGCCCGAAGTCATGGCGATGATGAACCCATAACCAACCGCAATCATGACTCCAGCCAGCACTGCGTTGCCGGAAGAAAGCGCGTTAAAAAGCGGGAATGCAAATACTGCAGCGCACAGGCTGCCTATAGCTAGTACTCGTCCTGCCCCGAACTTATCAGCGGCTAGGCCGCCGAAGGGCGTGCCGAGCACTCCGGCGAGGGTTCCCAAAGTCACGGCAGCGAGCGCGGTCGGCCGCTCCATTCCCACTGCGGGCGAGGTCATCAGAGAAATACCGAATACTGCCATTGCGTAGTTGAGGGCATTATGTCCGGTCACCGCGCCGAAACCAATGACTACTTCGCGCCAGCTCTTCTTTAACAACGCCACAAAGGGGATTTCCTCCCGCTGCTCCTCGGTGCGCTGCACCGCAGCCACATACTCCGGAGTCTCCTCGAGGCGGCGTCTGATGAAGATGGCCACTGCAAAAAGCACGGCGGAAGCCAGGAAAGGAATGCGCCATGCCCCACCGAGCAGGGCTTCCTCCCCTAGCGAGGAGACAGCCAAGAATGCACCAGTTGCCATCGCCATGCCGAGGGGCGGCGTCGAAAGCACGAGGGCGGTGAAGAATGCCCGCATCCGCAGGGGCGCAAACTCCGCCACAATTGTCATAGCCCCAGCCAACTCGGCACCGGCGCCCATGCCTTGAATCAGGCGAAAGAGAACCAGCAAGATCGGCGCGGCGACGCCGATGAGTACTTGGGTCGGAAGGAGCCCGATGCCCACAGTCGCAATTCCCATCAGCATGATCGAAAGCATCATTGCCGGACGCCGCCCCCAGGAGTCACCTATGTGCCCAATGAGCACTCCTCCCAAGGGGCGCGCAACGAATCCCACCGCAAAAGTAGCGAAGGCTGCCAGCTGTCCGCCCACAGCCGATCCCTGGAAAAAGAGCGGTCCGATGACCAATCCAGCAGCGGCACCATAAAGCGCATAGTCATACCACTCGATTACGGTTCCGGACATCGCGGCGATGAGAGCACGCTTGCCCTCTTTTCCAAGGCGCTCCGGATTACCCGGCGCGCCTTTCATCCCAGTGTCATCAGCATTAGGAGCAAGCATATTCGGGGCCTTATTGGGGCGGGCGGTAGTGTCTGACATGAGATATATTTCTATCCCGTTATAGATGCTTCCTACAAGGGCGGGGGAACCCAAATCCCCCGCCTATCACCTCCGAGAGAGGCGGGCGCCACATCGGCCGCAGGTTTCCTCCCATAGCGTGAAACGCTATCGACGCCGCTGCCCCCGAAACGGCGCTGGGCCGCGCGGACGGAAGCCGCCTCCGCCCCCTTCTGTCCTTCCTGGGTCTCTACCTTCATCAGGGCTCGCGGGGTCCTGCGGATCGTCAAAGCTGAGGTCATCTATCGCCTGGCTGACCCTTCGCCCACCGCGCGGAATGCGCGGGGCACGCGCTTGGGCGCTGATGCGCACGCCTTTGGGAGTGATGCCGGCACCCGCTTCCCGCAGGAGCGAAGCCAGGGCGCTTTCGTGTACTGGGCGCCCGTTAGCCTTCTCAATGACTAGGGGTGAGAGCCTGCCCGCGGCGATAAGCTCAGTTACTGCCACCAGTAGAAAGCGCACCGCTTCTTCGTGGCTAATGCCTCCAGGCAGGGCATCGAAGAAGGTGCTCAGGCTGCGGCCGCCACGGCTAAGGTGGGCGATGAGTAGGCCGTCGACAAGCACTACCAGCGCACCAGCCGCACGCGTGGGCCCACCCTTACCTGTCTGGCCATCACTATCATCGCGCTGCGGCCAGGGCAGCGCGGCGCCGTAGGGATTAGCGGGATCCGCCGCGGCCAAGACATAAGTCTGCGGCTCCTGCGTCCCCGAGGGCCAGCCCATGACATCGGGGGAATCCGCGAGGCCACGCAGTCGATCGATGACGGCGGGCGTGGAAAACTGCGCAGCGCCCAGCCCGTCAATAACGTAACCGCGCAGTGCTTTGCCGCTTTCCTCGAAACCGGAGAGTACCTTGTAGGCCAAGGCGAAACCTCCTATGACGTCCTCCGCGACCACGCTGCCGCGGGTGACAACGCCATAGCGATCCAGCCAGGCCTCCCCGTGCGCCACCGAGCGGGCGGTGGCCTCCGTCGAAGCCGCCATGGACAGTGCCCACCTCCCCGCCATATCGTTAGGCACAGCGCCACCGGCTCCCGGTCCCGCTTGCTGCGCCTGGGCAAAAGAGGTCCTGCCCATGCGCAGGCGCGAGCGGGTGGGGCGCCGCTTGGCACGATGGGCGGTGGCAGCGCGCCGACCGGAGGCTGCAAGATGGGAACGCACTGGGCCAAAGGAATCCGGGGAAACTATGCCCATCTCCACAAGCTCCCACATTGCTTCCCGCAGCTCCTGGGGCGTCGCCGGCACTTCCCGGGCAAGGTCGTGGAAAAGAAATCCGCCTCCCCGGGATAGAACCGCCACTACCGCCTGCTGAACCACACTCAGGGAGTGTGTGTCGTGGTGTGGAATGAGTTGGGCCGCGTAATCCACCGGCAAGAGCATGATCCAAGGATCCGCGTTGCCGGCCTTACCCGCGCCGACGATAAGCACTTCCCCGTTGAGGGTGAGCTCGTCAAGCAGCGGTGGAGAGTAGTCCCCCACCCGCGCCGGCAACACCAAAGACTCCCACGCAGAGGCCGGCAGGCGCACCCCGGCCAGCTGCTCGACGACGGCAAATACCCCATCAGCCCCACGCAACGCCGGGCGCTGTCCACTGGGCGCGACCTGCTGCCAATCCGGGAGGAAACGCCCATAAGCAGCCTGCGAGACGGGCTCGGTGGCTGCACGCGCCGCCGCAAGAGAACGCGAGCGAATGATGCGCAAGACCTCGCTCGCGCAGTACTCCGTCTCCTCGATTCCCTGGCGATAGCGCCCCTCCACGATGTTATCCAAGGATCCAAGCACGGTATGCGCGGCCGAGACAGAAAGACCAAAGGCTTCCGCGAGATCGCGCAATATGAAGGGCCCACGCGTGCGTGCCCAACGCGCCACCAGCTGTGCCAAAGCATCGGTGATGGTGGCCTGCTGCGCCGCCACGCCCGGCGGGACCGGAACCCCTAGTCCGTCACGCAGCAATGGCGCATCGTGAGACTGGGCCACGTGCTCGCGCCCGCCGATCCGCACGAACATGATGCGCGAGCCAAGGCCCTTGATCGCCGCGAGCGGGACATCCGTGTGCGCGGGTAGCTCATCAATAGGAATAGGGCCGAGGACGCGGAAGAGATCCGCCACCTCCTCGGTGGTGCGCGCCCTTCGCCCCGGCGCAGTGCGCTGCAGTTGCGCATCCACCTGCTCGATGATCTCGGGTTCTAGAAGCTCGCGCAGCTCGACGGTTCCCAGCAACTTGGCCAGGAGCGCCGGGTCAAGAGCCAGCGCAGCAGCACGCTTTTCCGCCAGGGGCGAATCCCCCTCGTACATAAAGGCGCCTGTGTAGTTAAAGAGCAGCGTCGAAGCAAAGGGCGAGGGCTGCTGCGTTGTCACCTCCGCGATGCGAATTCGGCGATGCCCGAGCTCGCGCATCGTGGTGCTTAAAGCCGGGAGGTCATAAACGTCCTGCAGGCACTCTCGCACTGTCTCCAAGATGATGGGGAATGAAGGATATTTGCGGGCGACGTCGAGAAGCTGCTCGGCGCGCTGCCGCTGCTGCCAGAGAGGGGCACGCTTGCCCGGATTGCGCCGTGGCAGCAACAAAGCCCTGGCCGCGCACTCGCGAAAGCGAGAGGCAAAAAGCGCTGAGCCGCCCACCTGCTCGGAGACAAGATCTGCTATCTCATCCGCGTCGAAGATAAAAAGGGACGCATCCGGCTCCTCCTCACCCTCCGGAAGGCGCAGGACGATGCCGTCGTCGCCGGCAACGGCCTGAGGATCCATGCCCGTTCTTTCTGCCACGCGCGCACCTACGGCGAGAGCCCATGCAGCGTTGACTCCGCGGCCAAAGGGCGAGTGCAGCACTATTCGCCAATCCCCTAGCTCATCGTGAAAACGCTCCAGAAGCAGGGTTTTTTCATCGGGAACGAGACCCGTGGCCTCGTACTGTTCGTTGAGGTAGGCCAAGATATTCGCACGCCCGCGCTTGTCGACGTCGCGGATAAGACCCGGGTCCTCGCGCACGTCGCGGCGATACGCGCCCAGCGCCTGCCCCAGTTCGAAGGGGCGGCCGGCCTGGTCACCGTTCCAAAAAGGCAGCCGGCCTGTGTGACTGGGGGCCGGGGTCACTATGACCTGGTCGCGGGTGATCTCCTCTATTCGCCAGCTTGTGGCCCCGAGGGTAAATACGTCACCCGCACGGGACTCGTAGACCATCTCCTCGTCGAGTTCTCCCACTCGGCGCGGCGCGCCTTGGCCACCGGCTAGAAACACCCCGAACATGCCGCGATCCGGGATGGTTCCTCCGCTGGTAACGGCGACGCGCTGCGCACCTGGTCGTGGGGTGAGCAACCCGGTGACTCGGTCATAGACTACCCGCGGCTTCAGTTCCGCAAAGTCGGTGGAGGGATAGACACCGCTAACCAGATCGATGACCGAGTCAAACACCTCCCGGGCCAGATCGCGGTAGGGCCAGGCTCGCCGCACGGTGTCATACCATTCATCGACGTCAATACCATCCGCATGAGCGGCGACCTGGGCCACGGTTTGCTGCGCCAGCACATCAAGAGGGTTGGCCGGCGAATGCATTTCCTCGATGAGCCCCTCTTGCATGCGCGTGACGGTCAGAGCCGATTGGACGAGATCTGCACGGTGCTTGGGATAAAAAGAACCGTGCGAGACGGCCCCCACCGAGTGCCCGGCGCGGCCCACACGCTGCAGGCCGGAGGCCACCGAGGGCGGCGACTCTACTTGGACAACCAATTCGACGGCACCCATGTCGATTCCCAGTTCAAGGGAGCTGGTCGCCACCACGGCGCGCAGGGTACCTTCCTTGAGCATCGTCTCTGTCTGCGCGCGCTCATCCTTAGAAACCGAGCCATGATGCGCACGGGCGATGATTGCGGGAGCCTTGCCCGCCACGTCCACCTGCTTCATCAGCTGCGCGGGATCGCGCCTGGTCTCAGGGGAAAGACTATCTGGATCAAACTCCTGCGCATAGAGCTCGTTGAGGCGCGAGGTCAAACGCTCGGCGGTGCGGCGGGCGTTGACAAAGATGAGCGTTGAACGGTGCTCCATGACCTCTCTATAGAGTTCCTCCTCGATGAACGGCCAGATCGACTTCGCACTCGGCAGCGCTGAATCCTCAGCCACCGGCGGGAGATTCTCGCGGGTGATCCCAATGCGATCATCAACAGTGAGCTCACCGATGGTTGAGCCATGCTCCGGGGTGGGAAGATCTGACATGTCCTCCACCGGCACGTGGATCTGCAGACTCCAGCGCTTCTGCGCAGGGGGTGCGACTATCTCTACGGGGCGACCACCTCCGAGAAAGTTTGCAACCGCACTCAGGGGACGCACCGTGGCTGAAAGCCCAATGCGTTGGAAGGAGCCTGCCACCGCCGCCAGCCGCTCGAGGGTTAGCGCCAGGTGCACGCCGCGCTTCGTGCCCGCCAGTGCGTGAATCTCATCCACGATGACCGTGTCCACCGTAGATAAAATGCCCGCGGCTTTAGACGTGAGCATGAGATAGGCAGATTCTGGAGTGGTAATTAACACGTCTGGGGGCTTGCGTACCTGGCGTGCACGCTCCGCGGCTGGGGTATCTCCCGAGCGCACCGCCACCGAGATATCCGGGATGGGCAGTCCCATGCGCTCAGCCACACGGGAAATTCCCGCCAGTGGCGCCCGCAGGTTATTCTCCACATCGACGCCGAGGGCTTTAAGCGGTGAAATATACAAGATGCGCACCCCATCGTGGGTACCCTGCGCCTTTCCCACTGGAAGCGCAGTCTGGCCCTCTCTTTCAACGAGGCTATCCAAGGCCCAGAGAAAGGCCGCCAGCGTCTTACCGGAGCCGGTCGGCGCCACAACTAAGGCATGCTCGTTGCGGGAAATGGCCTCCCAAGCCGCAGCCTGGACTGAAGTTGGGGCGGCGAAAACCTCCTGGAACCATCCCGCTACCTGGGGATGGAAACGTGAAAGGATATTTTCCGGCATGCCCTACTTTAACCCGCGGGGTAGTCTGGTCAGCATGAGCGTTGAGATTTCTGATTCCCGCCTGACTAACTCCCTCGCAGAAGGCTGCGGCGAGATCCTCAAAGGAGTACGCAATGGCGGCCTCTTGCGGGGGCTTTCGCTCGGTGATGCCGGTGACGAGGCCGCCCAAGAATGGATAGCACGGGTGCTTGCGCACCACCGCCCGGAAGACGGCATCCTCTCAGAGGAGGCCACCGATGACCTCAGCCGGTTAAAGAAGCATCGCGTATGGGTCATCGATCCTTTGGACGGCACCAAGGAATTTGCCACCGGCCGCCAGGATTGGGCAGTCCATATTGCGTTGGTCATCGACGGCGCTCCCCAGTTTGCCGCGGTAAGCCTGCCGGACCTCGGCGTCACCTTCAAGTCCTCAGATGTGCGCGCCGTGACCGGCCCGCTGGCCAAGCGCTTCGTGGTCTCGCGTAACCGTCCGCCACAGGTGGCAAGCTACATCGCCGAGAACATGGGCTTTGACACCGTGGGAGTAGGTTCCGCTGGGGCAAAGGCCATGCACGTCTTACTCGGTGACTTTGATGGCTACATTCACGCCGGTGGGCAATACGAATGGGACCAAGCAGCCCCCGTGGGCGTTGCCTTGGCCGCTGGCTTGCACTGCTCGCGCCTCGATGGCAGCCCCATCACTTTCAACAACGAGGACACGTTCATCCCCGATCTCCTCATCTGCCGCCCCGAATTGGCCGATGACATCTTGGAGCACGCGGCCAAGTACGCCGACATCAACGGTGGCTTCTAAGCACCGTTGATGTCCTTCACGAACTCCGTCCACTAGGGTCTGCATTCCAGAGCTTGAGGCCTCAGCCTTGTTTTGCCCCGCTGTTTTCTTCACCAGCTCTTTGATTAGACTGTTCACCATGATCGCAACGCCATATGAAGACCTGCTCCGTTCCGTGCTCCACGATGGCGCCTCCAAAGGCGACCGCACTGGGACGGGAACCCGCTCGATATTCGGCGCTCAGTTACGCTACGACCTCAGCAAGTCTTTTCCCCTCCTGACCACGAAGAAAGTCTATTTCCATGGCGTGATCGGCGAGTTACTGTGGTTCCTGCGCGGCGAGTCCAACGTCTCCTGGTTGCAAGAAAACCGCGTGAAGATCTGGGATGCCTGGGCCGATGAGAACGGCGAGCTCGGACCCGTCTACGGAGTGCAATGGCGTTCTTGGCCCACACCAGCTGGCGAACACATTGACCAGATCCAATCGGCCCTAGACACCTTGCGCAATAATCCGAATTCTCGGCGCAATATCGTCTCCGCGTGGAATGTCGCGGAGCTCGACAAGATGGCACTTATGCCCTGCCATCTTCTGTTTCAGCTCTATGTTGCGGATGGAAAGCTCAGCATGCAGGTCTATCAGCGTTCTGCGGACATGTTCCTCGGGGTTCCTTTCAACTTGGCCTCCTATGCCGCGCTGACCCACATGTTTGCTCAGCAGGCGGGCTTGGAAGTCGGTGACCTCATCTGGACCGGCGGTGACTGCCATATTTACAATGACCACATCACCCAAGTCGAGGAACAGCTCTCCCGGGCACCGCGTGAATACCCCCAGCTCAAACTCCACAAAGCCGCTTCCCTTTTTGATTACAACTTCGACGACTTTGAGCTCATCGGCTACGACCCCCACCCTTCAATCAAGGCCCCGGTGTCCGTCTAATGCTGGGGGCGATTTGGGCTCAATCCCTCGACGGCGTCATCGGTGACGGCCAGGCCATGCCTTGGCACGTCCCAGAGGATCTCAAGCACTTTAAGGCAGTGACCGTGGGCAGTCCGGTGGTCATGGGTCGGCGCACCTGGGATTCGCTAAACCCGCGCTTTCGTCCGCTGCCTGGGCGAGACAATTACGTTGTCTCCTCACGGGAGGCCGGACAATGGTCCGCAGGCGCCAGTGTCAGCCCAACCATTCCACCGTTAGATTCCGCCTGGGTCATCGGCGGCGGACAGCTTTACGCGGCAACCCTTGACCGCGTCGATACCATCGAAGTCACCCTCATCGGGGTCAACGTGGGGAATATCTACGGGGATCGGGCGGTTTATGCACCTGAGGTCCCCAGTGACTTCGGCCTCCAAGCCAGCACTGACTGGCTGGTCTCCGAAAAAGGTCACCTCGACATTCCCGGGCAGCCTCCCAGTGAGCTGCCTCTTAAGTACCGCTTCCTGACATATCAAAGAAAGGGTTCAGCCTAAATGGCCATCGAAACACCTCACACCAGCGCAGATGTCACGATCTTTTTTGCGGATTGGTGCCCGTTTTGCTCCCGCCTGCGCGAACGCCTCGACCGCACGGATACCCCCTATGAACTTATTGACGTCGAAGCGGAAGGCACCGAGGACATCAACGAATGGATCAAGTCCGTCAACGACGGCAACCGCATCGTCCCAACGGTTCTCTATGGCGACGGCACCCATGAAACCAACCCACAGGCCTCTGCCGTGCGTGCCAAGATAGAAGAACTGCACGGCGTCAAGTCCTAGCGCCGTGCGTGGGTAGCTCTTCGATACTTCGTTATAGCCAGAGCTACTCAGGGTTACTCGTCTTCATCCTCGCCGAAAAGCTCCACCATATCTGCCGGTGAGAGCGTTGCATCCATGCCGGAGAGCTCCTTCGAGTAGATGGTGTGAAGATAGTTCTCAAGTTCCTTCTTCAGCTGCTGGGCATCGAATTTATTGAGCAGCAGCAGCCGCTTGGAGGAACCACCAGGGATGGTTTTCTCTACAGCGAGGGTGTCTACGCCATCCTTGGTGACGAGCTCGGTAAAGACCTCGCGACGCTGCACATCGATGAACTTAAGGTCAGTTTTATCAGTGGTGTTACCAGTAGTTTTACCGGCGGAATTATTTGCCATGACTAACAAGTTATCTGATTTAGCGCCGCCACGGGCCATGCTGGTAATCTATTTTCTTGGCGCAAGTAGCCGAACACGTCGGCGCACTTAAACCACCCTTGCCCCAGTAGCTCAGGGGATAGAGCACGGCTCTCCTAAAGCCGGTGTCGTAGGTTCGAATCCTATCTGGGGCACCAAAAACCTCGACTACCAGTAGAAATAGCTTGGTAGTCGAGGTTTAGTTTTGCTTTAGACTGCCTTCTCCGAGGCCGTGTTAGCCGCGGGTGCCTTGGCACCCATGTGCCGTACGTGCTGGAAGAGCGTCATGGCTACTGCCCCAGCGAGGAAGATGTAGATACCGATGGTGATTGGACTCGAGACCAAGGCAGACAGGTCACCCTCCGAAATGGTCAGCGCGCGGCGCAGGGAGACCTCGGCCAGTGGTCCCAGAATGAGGCCGATAAGCACCGGCGCGATGGGCACCGAATAGCGGCGCATAAGGAATCCCAGGCAGCCGAGCAACAACATGATGAGGAGATCTACCGTGGAGGCGCTTACTGCATAGACCCCAAGTACCGCCAGGACAGAGATCCCGGCATAGAGGTAGTTGTTGGGAATGAGCAGCAGTTTCGCCCACACCGAGGCCATGAACAGGTTCAAGGCCAAAAGGACGATAAGCGCCAAGAACAGCGAAGCGAGCAGCGTCCACACCATGTCCCCGGAGCGCTCGAAGAGCAGGGGACCTGGTTGCATGCCAAACTGCTGGAATGCGGCGAGGAGGATTGCTGCTGTAGCCGACGTCGGCAAGCCTAAGGCCAACAGTGTTCCCAAGGAGGTGCTGGCGGTGGCGTTGCCGGCGGACTCCGGTGCAGCCAGGCCGTTGATGGAGCCAGTGGTACCGAAGTCGGTCTGGCCGCGTTTCTTAGCTAGGCGTTTTTCATTTCCATAGGCCAAGAAGGTGGGGATCTCCGAGCCGCCGGCCGGAATCAGACCGAAAGGAGCGCCGAATGCGGTACCGCGCAGCCACGAGGGCAGCGCGCGCCGAAAGTCCGCGCCCGACATCGTTGCCCGCGGTGCGGAGGCGATGCGGGACTTGGAAACAACGTCCTCGCGCGCAGTGGCCGAATGTAGGATCTCCCCCACCGCGAGAAGACCGACAGTGACGACAACGATGTCGATGCCTTCGAAAAGCTGCGGGACCGAAAAAGTGAAGCGCTCGGTGCCGCTCGGGCCGTCAATTCCCACCATGGACAGGGCCAGGCCGATGATGAGGGCGCCAAGCCCGCGAATGATGGACTCCGAGACCACCGAGGAAATAGCCACGAAGGCGAATACGGCCAGCGCGAAGTACTCAGCCGGGCCGAACTTGGTGGCCAAGATGACCATGTAGGGCGAGGCAAAGACCACCAGGATGGTGGCGAGGGTTCCGCCGATAAATGCGCCTATAGCGGCAGTGGCCAGCGCCGTTGCCGCACGGCCATCCTTGGCCATGCGGTGCCCCTCGAGGGAGGACGCGATGGCGGAGGCCTGCCCCGGCGTGTTCAGGAGGATGCCGGCTGTGGAGTCGCCGAAGAGTCCACCGAAGTAGACGGCCGCAAACATGATGAACGCCGCTGTGGGATCAAGGGCAAAGGTAATGGGTAGCAGCAAAGCCACCGCCATCGACGATCCTAGGCCGGGGAGCACGCCGACCGCGGTGCCAAGTACTGCGCCGATGACTAGGAAGAGCAGGTGGTTAGGGGACAAAGCCTCCGCAAAGCCGCCGAGGAGAAGCTGCAGTTGTTCCATTAGATGTTCCCCCAGATTCCGGAGGGCAGGTTAAGGCCTAACCCCGTGACGAAAAGTAAATAAGTTATCGACCCAACAAGAAGCGCGACTGCGATGTCTCGCCACCAGTTGCGGCTGCCCAAGGCATAATTGACAATCCCAAATAATGCGGCCGAGCCGAGGATCCATCCCAGGTATGGCAGCGCAAGAATGACCACAACGAATCCCCCGATGATAAGGAACGGCGCGGCAGTAGCCTTGTCCTCCGTTGAGACGGCAATGTCCTTGGCCTCCTCCGTTACTTGGCCAAGATCCTCTAGCATGTCTCCTGAGAAGGAGCCATCCTCGATATGCGTCTCCGCGGTGGATCTCCGCCCTGAAACAACAATGTCAACGGCCAACGCCGCTGCCACAACAAGCCCAGCTATTCCAAGGAGAGTTGGAAGAAAAAGTGGCCCGGGAGTCGTATCCCCAACGACCTCAATAGTTTGCCTTCCCAGCAGCAGGATCACTGAAATGACCACGAGAATCGCCACGATGGTGAACTCGCCATAACGAATTCGGCTCTTCTTTACTGCGGCCTTGCTGGAACCATTATCTGGTTGTTGTTCTGCTCTGTGGCCCGAATTCTGATCCGTTTGTTGGTTCATCACAGTCCCAGCCTTTCTACGGTGTCTTCTGCCAGTGCTAGTTCGTCGGCAAAGAACTGGTCCAACTCCGGTCCCGTAAGGAAGGTGTTTTGCCAACCATTGCGGCTTGCAATCTCCCGCCACTCCTCGGACTCGTTGACCTCGGTCAAGATGGCGACCAATTCACTCTTCTCTTCCTCGCTCAGACCCGGTGGCGCAACCACACCCCGCCAATTTGCGGCGACGACGTCGATACCGCCCTCTTGGAGTGTGGGGAAGTCCACTCCTTCCTGGCGCTCGGGCGCGGAAATCCCCAAGACGCGCAGGCTGCCTGCCTCCACTTGGTCTTGGATTTCTTTGTATCCCGTCACGCCGACATCGACAGAGTTCGATAGCATCGCGTTGAGCAACTCCCCGCCGCCTTCGAAAGGGATGTACTTCATACTCTTGACGTCGATGCCCAAGGCCAAAGCACTGCGGCTGGCTAGGAGGTGATCGGTGTTGCCAATCGATGCCCCTCCAACCGCAACGGAGGATGGATCCTCGACCCAGGCGTTAGCGAAGTCTTCCAAGGTGGCGAACTCGGAGCCCGCAGGCACCGCAATCACCGAGTACTCCTCGGTCATCCGCGCGATAGGCGTGACATCCGCGATCGAGACTCCAGGCTGGGCAATGACGGAGGAGGCGATCATCCCTCCGCCCGTGATGAGCAGCCGGTTCTCATTGCCCACCGATTGCGCCAGGCTTTCAAGGGCGATGAGCCCTCCTGCACCAGGGATGTTGACTACCTGCAGGTTATTAACAATGTTCTCCGAACGCGAGACCTGTTGGATCGCACGGGCAGTGGTGTCCCATCCCCCACCCGTCGCCGCACCGGCGATGATAGACAGGTTCGAACGCGACGTCGTCCCCTCCGCCTGGGTGGAGGAAACCACCATGCCAGCAACAGTAGCCACCACGGCCAACACCATTAGCACCGCTGTCACCACTCGCGATTGTGACTTGGACTGGGCCATAAAACCTCCGCTTCCTGGTTAACTTCTTGTGACGCACCTTCTCCACCAACAGGGCTGTCAAGCGCTGATGGCCAAGTCCACTGCCGCCACGAAAGGTGTCTGTGCTTCACATCACCTTCTGTTAAATAAAACTATCAATCAATAATGTGGCGTACATCATTTTTAAAAGGAAAGCTTGACTGCATCACAGCACCGCGTACAGGAAAATGAACAGCCAGCCGAGCTTGCCGCGTTGTGTCCACTAGGCTTTTGAAGCGTTAGGCCAGTACCCTTTGAGACATGGCCGCTCCCCTTCGTCACAGCAAGTACTGGGAGTATTTCGTGGCGGTTGCGGAGGAAGGCAGCGTCACTCGCGCGGCACAGAGGCTGGGCCTGACGCAATCCCCGGTGTCCCAGGGGATCAAACGCCTGGAGCAATCCATTGGATCCTCTCTTTTCGAGCGCCACCCGCAGGGTGTCACGCTCAGCGAGAGCGGAAAGCTTTTGCTCCCCCAAGCCCGCGTCTTGCTGCGGGATGCTTATGAACTGCAAAGGCTCACAGACTCTTCCAATCACAACTCGAGCATCCGGCTGGGCTTGGCGCCCTCGGTGCCCGTTCCTTGCGCTACTGCTGTTGCACAGTAATTGGCCTCGACAGCGCCTGACTTTCACGTGCGCGAGGCAAGTTGCGAGCAGTTGCTCACGGCCGTTGGTGAGGGCACCCTGGATTGCGCAGTCATCGAAGATCCTTCCCCGACGGGATCGCTCGCGCGCGGACAGCTCCACGAGGTCCCCCGAATCCTGGCAGGAGTATCGTCGAAGCGCCTGCGTGGGCATAATCTGCAGGGATATACGCTCTACGACGACAATCGGGCGATTAGCCCCGCCGCGGCGGACCGTTTGTCCGATGCTTTCTTCTCAGCGGGATTATCCCCGCGTGTGGAATCTTTCCCCGGCCGGGCAACCTTTTCGGCACTAGTGGCGGCAGGAAAGGCCCTCGCGTTGGTAACGCCCGAGCACGCGCAACTGTGGCCGGGCACTTTCTTGCCGAGCACTTTCAACCTACGCCTGCGCGCGGTGGTTCCCGCGCATCATCTCAGCGCCCCGGATGGCCGCGATCTGCGGGCCCTGATCGACTCCGCTTTGCGGGAATCCACCCGAACACTCGAGGCAATGGTGAAGTAGGTGGGTTTACAGGAGGACATCGGCAGCATTCTCACAACAGCCGGCTGCGATGGATGGGCCGCAGCACGGCTACTTGGTTCACAGGGGCCGTGCTTGGGACGCGGCCAGGACGAGCACATCGCCATCGCCTCGATGTATAAGCTGCACGTGCTGGGCGCATTTTGCCTCGCCGTCGATGCGGGTGCCATAGATCCGCGGCTTCGCCTCGAGGTCACTGCGCGGGCGGGAGCACCGGGGATGATCGGTCTGGGCATGTTCGATGACCCAGTCTCCATCAGCATCCGGGATCTTGCTCGTTTGATGATCATGGTCTCCGACAGCGCGGCGGCCCATACCCTGCTGCGAATCATTCCTCAGAGCTTTCTCGATCGCGTACTGAGCAGTGCAAGGCTGCACAACACCACCATTATTGTTCCAGATATAGCAGCAGCACACCTTCCCGATTTACCTCAGGATTCTTCGGCCGCCAGCGAAACCATCCGCCTGCTCGCCCAAGCCCCGAACGCGCCGACAGACTACTGTGCTTACCGTGCAACAAGCACGACGAAAGAGCTATGCCGCATGCTCGACTGGTTCTTCACCACGGATGAGCTAAGCACGCCTAGCCGGGCTTTTGCTGCCAAAGTCCTGGGCCAGCAGGTGTTCACGCACCGAATCCCCTCCGGTTTTCCCGCCGCTGATGTCAGCTTCGCCGGCAAAACCGGCACCATCGGGCCCATACGCGGAGAAACCTCACTCATCAGCATTCCGGGTGAAGTACCGATTGTCGTCTCAGTGGTCACTCGCTCGGCGAGAATCGGCGCTAACCTTCCCGCCGCTGATGTAGCCATAGGGAGGATAGCGCGCCTGCTTGTGGATGAGATCCGTCTAGCCATGTGAATTCTTGGCCCGTTCCTGGCCTGCCTATCAACGGTTATTCGCACTGAGAATGCCCGGATCCCGCCTTTTTGCTTTGTTGGCGCGCATGCTGACTTGTTAGCGTCGCCTCCATGTTCGTGCAGAAGAAGTCCAGGTTAAACACCATAGCTTCACGCCAGGCGGTGGCGGCGCTCTTGTGGTTCTCCGCGCTCTCGCTTAACGCTTGTAGCTTTCCTTGGAGCAAGGACCCAGTAGAAGATTTCATCCAGGCCCTCAACGAGGCAGATGCCACGACGGCCGCCAAACACAGCTGCGGTCCAGGTGCCACGGCCGAAGCTCTTCAACAGTTGCGTGACAACATCGGAGATACAAAGCTGCATGTCTCGCTGTTGCCCGGAGGCGAGAATCGCACGGAAACCACGTGGACGGTGCCCTCCGGCGAGGAGTTGAAGACAACTGGCACTGCGGAGCGCGATCCTGATAGCGGCCTAGTTAAATGGAGCCCCGCGCTGCTGGATGAAGCCGCGCCAACCGACACCACCTTCCTCTATTCCACCGATCGCAGGGTAGAGACCCCGGTCGTGGATCGCAGCGGCAATAAGCTCTTGTCGTGGACCCAGGTCACCGTCATCAGCGCAGGGCCGGCGTAATTGGGGCAGGCAGCACAGATTGCGCACGCCGTCTCCGAAGTTCTCCCCGATGTCACGCCCCAATGGATTGAGGAGCGCATCAATGCCGCAGGTGGCGAGAGCACTGCGCTTTTTAGCGTGAGAAGTCGGGATATGGACACCGTCAGGGCGCGGTTGCAGTCCATCGACGGTCTCAGCATGCGGGAGGAAAGCCGGTTGCTATCCAACTCGCGGGAGCTCAGCATTCCCTTGGATCAAGGCCTCTCGGACTACTGGATGGAGGCATTGGAGAAGGGGGCAGGGTGGAGCTTGCGCGCGGTTTCAGAGCAAGGCGAGGAGATTCTTGGTAGCGCAGCCCCGGAGCACATCGTTCGCATCACCACCACCTTGCATCTCCCCATGCAGGCGGCGGCACAACGTGCCGTCGATGCGGAGAGTAAACCCGCCGCATTCGTCGCCATCGGATCAGGGGGAGATATCCTTGCCGTGGCCCAGAATGCCGCCGCATCGGAACAAGGAAGCATCGCGCTGACTGGTCTATTTCCGCCTGGCTCAACTTTCAAGACCGTCACCACGGCGGGCGCTTTGACTTCGGGAACGGTGGGCCCAGATGACATAGTCGACTGCCCCGGCACAGCGGAGATTGATGGACGCATCATTCCCAACGACAACAACTTCGATCTCGGAAAAGTCCCCATGCACACCGCGTTTGCGCAGTCCTGCAACACCACCCAGGGCTTCATCTCCCAATCCTTCGCCCCGGAGACGATGCGGGACACGGCCCTAAGCCTGGGGCTCGGCGTTGATTTTGATTCGCCTGGCTTGACGACGGTCACTGGATCCGTCCCGTTGACTTCGCCCGGCGCGGCCCGTGTTGAGGCGGCAATCGGCCAGGGTGAGGTACTCTCCTCGCCTTTCGGGCTGGCCCTGATGGAGGCGTCATTAGCCAACAACGGAACGATGGCTTTGCCCCGGCTTATCACGAGTGTCGATGGCCCAGGCGGATTTGAAGTAGGAGCGTTAGAGGCTGACCACCAGCCCGCTCCACTGCCCGAACACACGGTGGAAAGCCTGCACTCGATGATGAAGGAAACGGTCACGACCGGCTCCGCCAAGACGCTCAGCGATATACCGGACCTTGGAGGAAAGACGGGAACCGCGGAAACCGGTTCAGGCGGCGCCCACGGTTGGTTCACTGGCATCGCAGGCGACGTAGGTTTTGCCAGCTTCGTTGAAAACGGAGACTCCTCGGCGCCTGCAATTGCTATCGCTGGGACGTGGCTGAGGGACGACTGGCGCTGGAAGTAGAAGCCGCACCAGAGCTTGAGCTAGAAGGAACAGTAGAAGTAGCCTGCGGCTCGGCGCTCTTTCTTTCTGTGGTCTCCGGGAAGGTCTCCCCCTTTTGCGCCCGCTGGTAACGCCGCTCCGCCTTTTCAATGTTGTCCTCGGTTACCTGCTTTTTCACATAAGCACTGAGATCGTCGGCGCTACCATAGCTCGAGGCGGCGACTACAAAATCTTCCCCGAAAGATACCGATGAGTGCAGGTCCCGCCCATCAGACCAGCCCCACTTTGTACCAATGACATCATCAAGCTCCGCGGTGCCATAGTTTTGCTCGTATCCATCAGCCGAAATGGGATCAGCGTGTGCCATGGCTACGAGAACTGGGTGAGTCTCATCGCGCTTGCGCAGCTGCACGATGAAGTCCACGACGTCATAGGTAGAGGTCAAGGACTGCCCCCAGCTCGGACCGGACTCGGTGGATTCGAGCCCATATTCTTTGGCAATGTCATCGACAGATTCCGGGTATTTGTCAAAGAGCTCCTCCGCGCTGATATCGGAGGAATTTGCCACCATATCCAAGGCCTCATACTTGTCGGCGAACTCGCCCTCTTCCACAACGTAGGTCGCAATATAGAGCTTGATGAGACTGAGCGCTGGGCGGGCAGCATGCTCGGATTTAGATCCCATCCGGATGCCATCACTCATGCGGTAGTAGCTCAGCTGCTGGAGCTTGTCATTGCCGCCGAGGATCTCACCGGTGTTATCGGGGACCGCGCTGGCCGGCACGGATGACTCCCCATACTTTAAGGTGCCGTCATCGCGCTTGGTCTGTGTGGATGCGCGCTCACTGTTTGTGCACGCACTCAAGAATGAAACAGAGAGCGAAAACGCAGCGATGGCGGCAACGGTTTTCACCGCTGCCGCCTTCCGCATCGGGTCATGTTTAGGCACGAAGTAGATAGTACCCAGTTGCTAAGACAGTGACCTCGATTAGCTTGCATTTGGCCGCATCAGCGGCCATATCGGCGCTGATTCTAGTGATCGACCGGCGCTTCCACACCGACGCCGGTGAGGGAACGGACTTCCATCTCTGCAGACAACGCCTCAAGGTTGTCTGGCTTGGTGATGATGGAGGCGAACCAACCCATGAAGAATGCCAGTGGGATGGAGATGATGCCCGGCGAGGAGAGCGGGAACAGTGCCCAGTCCGCGTTGGGGAACATCGACGACGGGGATCCGGAGACTGCCGGGGAGAAGAAGATGAGGAGCAGACAGGAAATCAGACCGGTGTACATCGAGGCCACTGCACCTGCGGTGTTGAAGCGGCGCCAGTAAAGGGAGTACAAGATGGTCGGAAGGTTGGCCGATGCCGCGATGGCGAAGGCCAGGGAGACCAGGAAGGCCACGTTCTGGGTCATGGCCAGAACGCCCAAGACAATTGCGATGATTCCGAGTACCACGACGGTGATCTGGGAGACGCGGACCTGCTCGGCCTCGGTGGACTGGCCCTTGCGAATAACGGAGTGATAGACATCGTGAGCAATGGAGGCGGAGGCCGTGATGGCCAGGCCAGCGACCACGGCGAGAACCGTAGCGAAAGCGACTGCGGAGATAACCGCCATGAACACCGAGCCACCAAGTTCCAAAGCCAGCAGCGGAGCTGCGGAGTTAGCGCCGCCAGGCGCTGCCAGAATACGGTCTGGGCCGACCAAAGCTGCTGCGCCGTAGCCCAGGATGAGGGTCATGAGGTAGAAGGCACCGATGATGACGATGGCCCAGGTAACAGAGCGACGAGCCTCAGTTGCGGTCGGAACGGTGTAGAAGCGCATCAGTACGTGCGGCAGGCCGCCGGTACCGAGAACGAGCGCCATGCCCAGCGAGATGAAGTCAATCTTGCTGGTCACCGATGCACCGTACTTCATACCGGGTTCCATAATCTGGGAGGCCTCGTAGCCCTGCTTAACAATGTTCTGCGAGGCAGCGTGGCTATTAATAGCCTCTTGGAACAGGGTGCTAAATCCGCCCTTGATGGAGACAAAAACCATGATGCTCATCGCAAGCACGCCAGCCACGAGCAGAACTGCCTTAATCATCTGCACGTAGGTGGTGCCCTTCATGCCGCCGATGAGGACGTAGACAATCATGAGGATGCCGACCACGCCGACGACTACGGCCTGCCAGAATAAGTCATGGATGTTGAGCAAGACGGCCACGAGGGAGCCTGCGCCCGCCATCTGTGCAATGAGGTAGAACAGCGAGACGAACATGGTCGCAATGGCCGCGGCCACGCGAACCGGACGCTGCTTAAGGCGGAAGGACAACACATCAGCCATGGTGAAGCGGCCTACGTTGCGCAGAGGCTCCGCCACAAGCATCAAAGCGACCAACCAGGCAACGAAGAAACCTACCGAGTAGAGGAATCCATCGTATCCGGTCAGCGCAACCGCGCCGACGATGCCCAGGAAGGATGCTGCCGAGAGGTAGTCACCCGAAATGGCCAGACCGTTTTGACGCCCGGAGAAGGTGCCTCCACCGGTGTAGAAGTCCGAGGCTTCCTTGGTGGACTTGCCGGCTCGCAGTACCAAGTACATGGTCACGACTAGGAATGCGCCGAAGACAGCGATGTTGAGAATCGGGTTACCTGCCGAGATCTCGGCGGCCTCTTGCGCAAAAAATGCTGTGGTCATTTCTTAGCCCTCCAACTTCTGACGGATATCGGCCGCCAGCGGCTCGATCTTCTTGTTCGCGTACCTCACGTAGACCCACGTGATAGCGAATGTGGTGACGAACTGGGCCAGGCCAAATACTAGGCCGACGTTCCAGCCGCCTCCGATGTCGATTCCCATGAAGTCTGGGGCGAAGACTGCTGCCAGCACGTAAACCACGTACCAGACAAAGAACGCCACAGTCATAGGGAACGTAAAGCTTCGGTAGGCGCTACGAAGCCGACCGAACTCCTGACTGTCACGCATCTCAATGAACTCTTCTGCCGTGGGTTCACGGCGAGTATCAGCTGAGGCAACTGCTTCAGACATTGTGTTCTCCTTGCTAGTTTTCAATCTTTCACGAAACTAGTTTGAGTGGCCTAGGCCACGTTTCGCATTGCATTGTAAGTTACCTTGCAGATTTTGCAACGTCGTGAATCCTGCCAAGAAAAGCCCCTTAACAAGCCTTAACTACCCCCAACAAACGTTACGTAGTGCGTTTTTAACAAACTGCGAAGCACCCCCGATTCTCCCCATTAGGCCGTTTGCCAATCTTGCAAATTGCAATTTTGCAATGAATCCTTGGCAATTCACTCACTGTTCTCTAAGGCAAGACCGCGGGTTCTCCCTCCTCAATGCGGCCTTTGCGCAAAAAATGGAGGTGTTAGCACTTCCTTAAAAGTGCTAACACCTCCATTGTGGGAACTTAGTTGAAGCCAAGTTCTACCCCTGCGCTCCCGGGAACTCCCGCGGATCCTTGAACATACGGCCAAAGCCTTCCTTGCCTTCAAAGGAATCAAGCACTTCGATATCACTGCGCTTGAGCTTGATCTTCACCGATTTGAGGTTTTCCTCCAGCCGCGCCTTGTGACTCGACTTAGGAATCACGGAGATTCCTTTCCCCAGCAAGTAGGCAATGACGATCTGGCCAGGTGTGGCAGAATGCGCTGCAGCGATTGCTTTCACATCCGGATTATTGAGAACGATGCCTCGCGCCAGAGGGGACCACGCCTCAGTCACGATTCCGTGCTTTTGGTGGAACTCCCGGAGTGCGGGCTGAGTAAACCCGGGGTGTAGCTCCACTTGGTTGAGCACCGGAACGATGCCGGTCTTATCAATGAGCTCGCTCAGCACCTCCCCGTAGAAGTTAGCAACCCCGATGGAGGCAATCTGCCCCATCCCCTGCATGCGAGCCATCTGCTCGAAGGTTTCTACGAAAAGCCCTCCCTGCGGCCACGGCCAGTGAATGAGGTAGAGATCTAGATAATCAAGCTGCAACTTGGACAGGGAGTCATGGAAAGACTGCTGGGTTTTCTCAGCTCCATGATGGCTGTGCCACACCTTCGTGGTAACAAAGAGCTCGTCCCGAGTGACGTCACCAGCGGAAATGGCATCAGCGATAGCCTGGCCCACGGCCTCCTCGTTGTCGTACAAGGTCGCGGTGTCAAAGTGGCGATAGCCGAGCTCAATTGCCTCCCGGACTACTCTTTTACACTCTTCGCCCTGCATTTTATACGTGCCCAGGCCGAGCTGGGGCATTTCCCGGTCATCATTAAAACTAACGCTTGGAATGTTCATAGAGCCCATTGTGCCTTTTTCGCGCGCACTTGTGGGCGGGATCAACAAAAGAGACCTACCGCAAAAGAACTCTGCTGCGCGAAGCACAAAAGAACCCTGACTCCCCCCAAGACGACATGGGGTGAAAAGTCAGGGTCCGTTCAGCGTCGAACACTGCAGCCTGCCCGGCTGCAGACACGCTATTCTGCGCGGATCAAGTCAATAACGAAGACGAGGGTGCGGCCAGAGAGCGGATGCCCACCGCCCACAGGCCCATAGGCCTTTTCCGGAGGGATGATGAGCTGGCGGCGTCCGCCCACTTTCATTCCAGGTATACCTTCTTGCCAGCCGGCGATGAGGCCAGTCAATGGGAACTCGATGGATTGTCCACGATCCCAAGAAGAATCAAACTCTTGGTTGGTTTCGTAGTCCGCCCCGACGTAGTGCACTTCAACGACACCGCTCGGTTGCGCCTCGGCACCGTCACCAACAACGATGTCCTCGATGACGAGGTCAGTCGGGGCGGGACCGGTCTGAGCTTCAATAACAGGCTTTTCCATGGGGATAATTCTCCTTGGGAACTATGGAGGTTTTCTTAAGGTTCGAACGACAAGAGCCGAACCGAGCTTTCCTCATTATAGGGGTTAAGCATCGATTCGGCGGTATCAGTGCTGCCTCAGCTGGAGAACTAACGCTCGCTGCGTGGGTTTACCTTGCGGAAAACCTCACCGGTGTAGATCTGACGCGGGCGGTTGATCTTGGTGTTGAGCTCGAGCTGCTCGCGGTACTGCGCAATCCAGCCTGGAAGACGGCCGATGGCAAAGAGAACCGTGAAGAAGTCCGTGGGGAAGCCCATAGCACGGTAGATGAGGCCGGTGTAGAAGTCCACGTTCGGGTAAAGCTTGCGCGAGACAAAGTAGTCATCGTTCAAGGCAATTTCCTCGAGCTGCAGGGCCAGATCCAGCATGGGATCGCCACCGAGGTGCTCCAGGATCTCGTGTGCGGTTTCCTTCACGATGGCTGCGCGCGGATCGTAGTTCTTGT
This sequence comes from Corynebacterium flavescens, assembly GCF_008693105.1. Taxonomy (GTDB): domain Bacteria; phylum Actinomycetota; class Actinomycetes; order Mycobacteriales; family Mycobacteriaceae; genus Corynebacterium; species Corynebacterium flavescens. The sequence continues at coordinate 18,044 of NZ_VXKK01000023.1, read as the reverse complement.
AGACGCGGTGCCCGAAGCCCATGAGACGGACACCCTTTTCCTTGTTCTTCACGCGGTTCATGAAGTCAGTGGCGTCACCGTTGTTGTTGGCCTGGATATCCTCCAACATCTCCAGCACCGCCTGGTTAGCGCCGCCGTGCAGCGGGCCGGACAGAGCGTTGATGCCTCCGGCGATGGAGACGAACATGTTGGCCTGCGCGGAACCAATCATACGCACGGTGGAGGTAGAGCAGTTTTGCTCGTGGTCCGCGTGCAGGATGAGCAGCTTATCAAGAGCCTTAGCAACCACGGGGTCGACGTCATACTCTTCGGTTGGGTAACCAAACATCATGCGCAGGAAGTTCTCCCGGGCATTGAGGTTGTTATCCGGGTACATATAGGGCTTGCCCTGGGATGCACGATAGGCGTAAGCAGCCAGCATGGGGACCTTGGCTAGAAGGCGAACGGTTGCCTTGTCGAGCTGCTCCTCATCCAGGGGATCGAGCTGATCCTGGTAGTAAGTCGAGAGAATATTAACCGAAGATGCCAGCACCGCCATGGGGTGAGCATCACGCGGGAAGATAGAGAACTGCGCCTTGAAGTCCTCATCCAACAAGGTGTGGTGGCGGATATCGTTGTTGAAAGCGTGCAGCTCATCCAGATTAGGCAGGTGGCCCTTAATCAGGAGGTAGGAGACTTCATTGAAGCTGGCATGTTCCGCCAGATCCGCAATGTCATATCCACGGTGGCGCAGAATCCCCTCTTCGCCATTGATGAAGGTGATCTTCGATTCCGTAGAGCCCGTTGCGGTATATCCGGGATCGAAAGTAACCAGGCCTGTTGCGTTGCGAAGATTGCCAATATCAAAGCCGGAGTCACCTTCGGTGGACTGCTTGATACCCATCTCGTACTCTCCGCCAGGATAGTGGAGTACGACCTTGTCGTCTTCAGATGCCACTTGTTGATCCTTTCTCAACAATAACGCCGGGATCATACCGGCATGGTTGACTTAATCTCCTCACACAGTATCAAACTTTGTGACACTGCCAACAGCGAGTAGTTCAATATTTTTCTTCCCTGCCCTCGAAAAATCGTTAAACTATCCGCATGACTTCTCCAGAAATCTCCCTGCCAGCAGATCTACTCCCCGTCGACGGGCGCTTCGGGTGTGGCCCCTCCAAAGTTCGCCCCGCCCAAATTGAGGCAATTAACAAGGGCGCGAATACCATCATCGGCACGTCCCACCGCCAGCCCGCCGTCAAGAACGTGGTCGGATCTATTCGGGAGGGCCTCTCGGATCTCTTCTCCCTTCCGGAAGGCTATGAGATCATCATGTCTTTGGGTGGCGCAACGGCATTCTGGGATGCCGCTACCTATGGCCTCATTCAGCGTAAGTCCGCGCACCTGACCTACGGCGAGTTTTCCGCAAAATTCGCCAAGGCCAGCTCGCTCGCTCCGTGGCTAGACGCCCCCACCATCAACGAGTCCCCCGTCGGCACTTCCCCGGATCCTCTCGCAGCTGACTCCGAGGGTGCAGACGTCATCGCTTGGGCTCACAACGAGACCTCCACGGGCGCCATGGTGCCCGTCGTCCGCCCCAACCCCAAGAACAAAGAGCAGCTCGTGCTCATTGACGCAACCTCCGGCGCCGGCGGATTGCCCGTAAACATCGCCGATGCGGACGTCTACTACTTCTCTCCGCAGAAGTGCTTCGCTTCTGACGGCGGGCTGTGGCTGGCCGCAGCCTCTCCGGCGGCCCTCGAGCGTATCGAGAAGATCAATTCCTCCGAGCGCTTCATCCCGGCCTTCCTCAATCTGCAGACGGCTGTAGATAACTCCCGGAAGAATCAGACCTATAACACCCCGGCCGTGGCCACTCTCATCATGCTCGAGAGCCAGATCGCGTGGATGAATGAGAACGGCGGCCTCGATGGAATGGTCGAGCGCACCACAAAGAACTCCTCGATCCTCTACTCTTGGGCGGAAAAGCGCGCGGAGGCAACTCCTTTCGTAGCGGAACCGCAGGCACGCTCCCTCGTCGTCGGCACCATTGACTTCGCCGATGACGTCGACGCAGCTGCGCTGGCCAAGACTCTGCGCGCTAACGGGATCCTCGATGTGGAGCCTTATCGCAAGCTCGGACGCAACCAGCTGCGCGTTGGTATGTTCCCGGCCATTGATGCGGCTGACGTCGAAAAGCTCACCCAGGCCATCGACTACATCCTTGATCGTCGCTAGTCCATAGCGACAACATGCCCCCCGGTCCTTAGCGGATCGGGGGGCCTTTCTGCGTTAGAGTGGAACCAATCACAGCTGCCGCCCACGGGCGTCGGCCTGGATACCTGTCGATCTACCGTGCCGAAGGAGCGCCATTTATGCGCGAGCTATTCCTCGTCAGCAGCGACTCAACCGAATCTTCCTTGGTGCTGCGCACTGAAGGTGGCGAAGAGTTCTTCCTCGCTGTCACCGAAGAGCTCCGCGAGCTGCTCTCCCCCACCGCTGACGTTATTGCTGCTGCTGATTCTGCTGCGGCGCAACCGCAGCAACAACCATCGGAAGGCGCGGGCGTTGCTGCCCCCGCCAGCCAGCGGCGCCAGGCGGCTACCACGGCGATAACCCAGCCTCACTCCCTGCCCACGCAGCAGCGAGCCGCGACCGAGCCCATCCCGTTGCGTCCTGCAGAGATTCAGAATCGCATCCGCGCTGGCGCGTCTGCAGCCGATCTTGCCGCTGAGTTGGGTGTACCGGAATCACGCATTGAGCCTTTTGCCTACCCAGTGATGTTGGAGCGCGAGCGCGTGGCCGACGTCGCCAAGCAGGCACACCCAGTGCGCGAGGATGGACCGGCGAAGCTCACCTTGTGGGAAATACTCGCCACCTCCTTCGCAGCGCGCGGGCATTCGCTCTCCGAATCAACCTGGGATGCCTACCGCCACCAGGGCGAGCCGTGGATCGTGCGTATCACCTGGAAGGCCGGCCTTTCCCAGAACGAGGCGGAGTGGACTTTCCGGCAGTCCATGTCCACGCCGGCCACAGTGGAAGCTCGCAACTCAGTTGCAGCCGATCTCACGGACCCTGACTTCGTGCAACCTGTACGTTCTCTGACCTCCATCGGAAGAGGAGAACGCTACGAAGAAGCCTTCGACGGACAAGGCCCCAGCTCGGTGACGGACATTGCAGATTTCACCACCCCCACAGCACCCCGCCCCGAGGGGGCAGAGGATTCCGCAGATTCCGGGGAAGAGAAAGCCTCTGCCAATGAATCTGCCTCCTCCCAAGAGCCCGCGCAGGCAGACGGCTCTGCCGGAGAAGAAAAGGATAATTTCCTGCAGAATCCACCCGCGGAGCGCAAGCCAAGCAAGCGCCGTCGCAAGGCAGTGACGCCCCATTGGGAGGACGTCCTCCTTGGTGTGCGTTCTAATACCAAGCGTCCGCGCGACTAAAAGGAATCTGCCGTGGAAATCTCTCGAGCAGTCCTCACCGTCTGGTACGTCAACTGCCCAGATCCAGCCAAGGTTCTGGCTTCCCAGCCCAAGGCAGACCGCGGCTTTGGCCGGAAGTTTTTGGCTCAGCTCAATCCGCGCTTGCCGGTAACCGCTATCGGTCAATTTCCCTTGAATCGCTCGGCTACGGCAGACCCGCACGAGTACTACATTGGCGGCTATCCCGGGATCGCGGTCGTGCAGACAGTCATCGAGGGCGAGTCACTGCGGTTGTCCAAGCTACCCACCAACCTCTTGGAGGCAGTGCCAGCCCGCAATATTTATGCCTTCAGTGAAGGCGGAGATGAGGGCTACGCCGGATTCGCACATTGGGAACAGCAAGAACTCAAGCGTTCCCTGTGCGGCACCCGCTTCGAGCTCCTCGAGGACCACGGGCTGCCGGAGCCCTTTGAGGCTGCCTATTGGGCGGGGGAAAAGTACCCTGCACTGGGAGGAATCTCCCTGCCGTTTGAGCCGCGTGGACTCATGCAGGAGGCACAGTCTTATTGGCTTGGAATTGAGATCGGCAGCGACGGCCCCGACTTAGATGTCGTGGGCTATGCGGTAGATGGCAGGCCGGAGCCGAAGATCGCGCGGGCGCGCCAATCACGGCGCTCCCTGAGTGAACTCGCGAGCGATTCCGCCGGAAAGCTCGGCTTGAGCGATTATGACGATTATGAGAATAACTTCGCCGATGACACCGAGCCTGGTTCAACGAGTCAGGAGCTCTGGGAGAGCGGAAAGCGGCTTGCTTCCCGTGCTTCTAGCTACATCTCGCGCGCAGCGAAGGCCGTCCGCGAGCGCTGGCGCTCATAGAAGGCAATGGCCGCCGAGGTGGCCACATTGAGGGAATCGGTGCCCGCGGCCATGGGGATGCGGGCGCGTACGTCGGTGGCGCGCATGGCATGTTCCGTCAGTCCCGGCCCCTCCGCCCCCACGAGCAATGCCACCTTGTCGGCGCCGCGCATAGCCTCAGCCAGGTGCACAGCAGACTCGTCCGGAGTCAAAGACACTAGGCGGAATCCTGCGCTGCGCAGTCTTTCAAGAGAGCGTTGCCACGTGGTGTGCCCGCCCTCTAAATGGGCGAAGGGCAGCCGCAGCGCGTGCCCCATCGATACACGGACCGAACGGCGGTAGAGAGGATCAGCGGCCCCCGAGCCGAGTAGGACTGCGTCAACGTCCATTCCCGCGGCGTTGCGGAAGATAGCGCCGATATTTTCATGATCTCCCACGCCTTCGAGGACGACGAGGGTTGTCGCTTCCTCCAGAACGCTGGAAAGCTCGGGCTCGGGGGCGCGGTCAGCGGCGGCAACGAGGCCGCGGTGCATGTCGAATCCCGCCACCTGGGCCAGTACTTCCCGCTCCACCTCATAGAGCGGGCAGCCGGGGTCTCCGTACTGCTCCACGTAGGAATCGAGCTTGGGGCCAAAGCCGACGACGCAGCGCAAGGAGAAACGAGACTGGGCTAGACGGGAGACCACCAAAGGCCCCTCCGCAATGACGAGACCCTCGCCCGACTTGTCGGACTTATTCAAGTCCCTGACATCGTCGAGGCGAGGGTCACGAGGATCAGCAATTGAGGTGCGCATGCACCTGAGAGTACCGCCTTAGCCAAACAAGCTCGAAATGGGCGTCATGGCGAAGTAGACCACGAACAAGGCTGCCACCAGCCACATGATCCAGTGCACCTGCTTGGCCTTTCCTGCGAAGGTAGCCATGAGCGCGAAGGAGATGAAACCGACACCGATGCCGTTAGCAATGGAGTAGGTAAAGGGCATGACCACGATGGTGAGGAAGGCAGGGATGGCGATTTCCATCTTGGTCCAGCTGATCTCCGTGATCTGGCTGGCCATCATGACACCCACGATGACCAGTACAGGGGCGGCGGCCTCGATGGGAACGATCTCGTAAAGCGGGGTGAGGAACATCGCCAGGAGGAAAAGCACACCGGTGATGATGTTGGCCAGACCGGTGCGCGCGCCGTCACCGATACCAGCGGAAGAATCAGCAAATACGGTATTCGAGGAGGAGGAACCCAAACCGCCGGCTACTGCACCGACGCCCTCAACAACCAGTGCCTTCTTCATGTCCGGCAGTACGCCATCTTCATCAACGAGGTTGGCCTGCTTGCCCAAACCGGTCATGGTGCCCATGGCGTCAAAGAAGTTGGTCAGCAAGAGCGTAAAGACGAGCAAAACGGTGGCGATGACGCCCAAGCGGGTAAACGCGCCGAAGATGCTGATATCGCCCACGATGGACAGGTCAGGCAGCCCACCCAACGAGGTCGGCGCACCTGGGGTGGCCATGCCCCAGTCCTCAGACCCGGTGACCTTTTGGATGATGATGGCGATGATAGTGGTGGAGACGATTCCTATAAAGAGTCCGCCGGGGATCTTCCGGATGACGCAGAAGGCACAGATGATAAGGCCGATGACGAAGACGAATGCGGGCCACGTGGCGATGGAACCGTTGATGCCCAGCCCAACCGGAACGGTGGTCTGTGCGGCATCCGGCACGCGGGTGACAAATCCGCCGTCCACGAAGCCGATGATGGCAATGAACATGCCAATACCGACGCCCATGGCCGCTTTCATCGAACGCGGAATAGCCTCAAATACCGCGGTACGGAATCCGGACACGGCCAGAAGGACGATGATGATGCCCTCGATGACGACGAGGCCCATGGCCTCCTGCCAGCTCAAGCCCTTGGTGGCGACCATGGTGACGGCGACGAAGGAGTTCATACCCAGCCCCGCCGCCATGGCGAAGGGATACTTGGCAATGACGCCGAAAGCGATGGTCATCACGCCTGCTACCAGTGCGGTGGCTGCGGCGACCTGGGGGATTCCCAAGGTATGCCCGTTGGAATCCGGGGAGGTGCCCAGGATGAGGGGGTTGAGGAGGATGATGTAGGCCATTGCGAAGAATGAGACGACGCCGGCGCGAACCTCCGTTCCTACGGAAGAACCTCGCTCGGAGATTTTGAAATATTTATCTAGTACATCGCTCATCGATGCAGCCCCTTTACCTAGTGCCAGGAGGAATTTTTACAGATTCAGTCTGGCCTGTTGGGACCTTGAACACAAAATCAATGAGGCAGAGAACACACAACCGACAACATTCGCGGCATGCTTTATTGTTCCGCGTTCTTTTGCACTCCTCCGAGTGCCTTCGGCACCTTTGAAGAACTAATAGATCGGCTTCTCATCGTCAAAGGCGGAGCCGGAAGGCCGCAAATCTTCCTTGAGCTTGATTCCCGAGTGGGCGCCGCAACCATAGGTGGCGTGTACTGCGCGCCCATCTGCAGAGTATTCATTGGCACACACACCAAAATTAGGCAGAAAGGGAAGATAGAAAGCACAGGTCTTACATTGCAGTGGGGCTTGCGCCGCCATCTCGGAATTAGGCCCGTATTCTGCACGCCAGCGCTTCTCCGCTTGGGCCAGGCCAGCTGGGGAAAGCTCTCCCTCATCCAAACGTTCGTCATCAGGCGCGGGCGGCATGAGATCGCCCGGGCCTAGGTCTCCGGGGCGCAGGCGTTCGCTATAGGGCACCCAATCCGGCGCTTGCAGGGCGCTTCCACCTGGCACCAGCGCCACTTCGTTAACGGTGACGTGGCGCGAGCCCGCAGCACAGGCCACCACTGCCTGCCACTCCCATCCGGGGTAGCCGGGCACGTCGGCCGCGAAGCGGTGGGTTGCCACATTCGCACCCATTCCGGCAACGCCGATGTGCTTGCCGACGCCGCCCTCGCCCACTTCCTCCAAAGCCGCGCGGGCAATGTCGATAGCGTGCGCTTGAATCAAGGGGCTAGATTTCCGGTTAGTCACGTTCCTCATTATTCATCATGTGAGGCACAATTACCCACATGGGTTCTTCTTCGCATGCACGCCGGCCTTCCTCAGGGACTACGCCTCACCGTGCTCCTGCCCCAACGTATTCTCTGCACAAAGCGCTTTCCATGGCCTTTGTTCCTCTAGTAGCGGTGAGCATTACAGCTTGCACCTCCGATGCAGCAGATTCTGAGCCGGGTTCTGCGACAGGTTCTGCGACACAATCCGACGTCGAAAAGCTCAACGTCGTCGTTCACGAGCGTGTGCCCATGCTCGCGGACTCCTTTACGCAGGGCCTTGAGGTTGACGAGCAAGGCAAGCTTTTGATCGGCACGGGGCAGTATGGAAAGTCCCGGCTGCTTCGCTTCGACCCAGCGGATTCTACGGTGCTGCAGCAAGAGGATCTACCCGCCGATTACTTCGGCGAGGGAATCACTCGCTCCGGTGATCGCATCTGGCAGCTGAGTTGGAAGAACGAGCGCGCAATGCACTACGATGCGGATACTCTCGAAAAGACCGGGGAGATCTCCTATCCAGGCCAAGGGTGGGGTCTGTGCGCGATGCCAGATGAGCTCATCATGTCTGATGGCTCAGCGCAGCTTCGTCACCTGGATCCGACGAGCTTTGCCGAGCGCGGCCCCCGCAGCACCGTCACGCGTGAGGGTAGCCCCGTTAGCAATATCAACGAGCTCGAGTGCGTGGACGGACTCGTCTACGCCAACGTGTGGAAGAGCACTGAACTCCTCCGCATCGATCCCGCTTCCGGCGAGGTCAACGGCGTTATTGACGCCTCAGCATTAGACGATGCCGGGGCTGATTCTAAAGACAATGTCCTCAACGGTATCGCCCATATCCCCGGCAGCAAAGACTTCTGGATCACCGGGAAACGGTGGGCTGATCTTTATCGCGTGAGCTTCGAGTAAAGTTTGAGGCCATGGCAACCCCTAAGGAAGCAAGAAAAAAGACGCTGCTGCAAGTCTTGGCACTCATCATCGCCGTCGTCATCATCGTGGTCGGCGTCGTCATCTTTCAAAAATGGTGGAATGGACGCCCGGGCCCCGAGCCCGCAGAGGTCACCATCAAGGCCAGCGTGGGAGAAGAGTCCCTGGAGGTTGCGCCCTACCTCGTGTGCGAGCCCGGCGTCGAGTGCCCCGAGGGCGAGGTTCCGAACCTGGCGGTCGGAGCCGATGACACCCTGCACCTTGAATTGCCCGAGGACATCACCGACCACGAGTGGCGGGTGTTGAGCATCTATGACAATCCCGCAGCCAACGATGAAAAGATCCACGGCCCGAATGACGCCCAGAGCGCAGATATTCCCGGATCCGTATCAATGGGCCAGGACTCTGAGAGGGATGCCGGCAGCGACGGCAATGCTAACAGTGCTGCCGAAGGCGAGAAGGCCAAGCTGATGGTCGTTGAGGTTTCCTCTCTAATGATCGGCACCAATGATGCCGGCGAGGAAACCCCTTATACAACTGTATGGTCCCTGTCCACGATGACGGACGAGGAGCTCAAAGAGGCCTCAAACTAGCTAGCTATCGAGGTCCCTGGCAATGGCGCGCAGGATCTCCGCAACCTGCCGCCCAGTCTTGCGGTCTGGGTAGCGGCCTTTATTAAGGACGGGCTGCACCTGGGTTTCCAGCAAAGTCATCACATCAGAGAGCATGCTGGCCAGTTCTACCGGCTTGCGCGCGTGAGCGTGCTTGCGGCGAGGCGTTTCCAGTACTTTTACGCGAAGAGCCTGGGGGCCGCGCCGCCCGGCCGCAAAATCAAACTCGATGCGCTGACCTGGCACGAGTTCTTCGACGCCCTCGGGTAGGACGGAGCGGCCAACATAGACGTCTTCATCGCCCGGATTGCTGGCGAATCCAAAACCTTTTTCAGCGTCAAACCACTTAACTTTGCCGATTGGCACGCGCCTACCCACTTTCTCTTCTCGGTTTAGCTCTTAAGTAAACAAGGAGATTAAGTCTACCGCGATAGACAATTTTCGGGCAATAACACACCACCCTCGATCACAACAACAACACACATCACATTAGTGGCGTAACTCACACTTTCGGCACGACCAGCGGAAACGTAGATAGCGACTCCACGTTCGACACAATTCCTTGCCCATTACGTGACTATTTCGTTATAAACGGCTACTCTCTCCCTCAGGTACTTGAGACGTCCACTTCAGGAACCCTGCCCCACACAGTCCGGGGTTCCCACGGCGTCTCGCATCTATGTACAGCCAAATTTTCACACACTCCACTTGCCGGACTGATTTTCACGTGGGCGCGAGAAACCTAGAGAAGAGGATTTTATTTAATGGGACGCCATTCCACCAAGCACCGCTCCATCGCCGCTAAGTTTGCCGCCAGCACCGTAGCCCTCGGCGCAGCCGCCGCCATCATGGCGCCGACCGCTTCCGCCGCACCTGATTCCGATTGGGACCGCCTCGCACAGTGCGAGTCCGGCGGAAACTGGGCCATCAACACCGGTAACGGCTACCACGGCGGCCTGCAGTTCTCTGCACAGACCTGGAGCGGACACGGCGGAGGAGAGTTCGCACCCGTTGCCAGCCAGGCATCCCGCGAACAGCAGATCGTCGTCGCCGAGCGCGTGCTCGCTTCCCAGGGCTGGGGCGCATGGCCTTCCTGCTCTTCCCGCCTAGGCCTAAACTCCGGTGCCGCCCAGCGCACCGCCCCTGCTGCGCAGCCTGCAGCAGTCCCCGCCGCCGCTCCTGCCGCCGTGCAGCAGGCAGCTGCCAACAAGCCGGATGAGCTCGCTGTAGACGCCGTTTATAAGCTGGTCACTGACACCGCCGCCAAGTACGGCATCGCCGTTCCTGCTGAGCTGACCGCTCACTACAACGCCAACCGCGGTAACTTCAATGACTTCTACTCTGCAAACCGCAACTACATTGACCCCGTTGCACAGCTGCTCGGAAGCCTCTAAAAAGTTTCACGCCTCAAGATGGTAGCTGCGCCGAATAGCAGCTACGCGCAATAAAGGCGGGGCGGGCAAGGACCACTTCATTGGTTCTTGCCCGCCCCGCCTTTTGTTCTACTTTGGTACACACCCAAAAAGGGCTCCTCTCAGCAGGCCTTGGCCTGCTGAGAGGAGCGGGAATTTCGACGCGCGCTACTTGTTGATGCGAGTGTAGGGATGCACGTAGTTGAGTTTCTCCGCCGGCATGGGGAGAATCAGATCATCACCATAAGGGCTGGGAGCACCAGCAAAGGGTGAAGAAACCTCGGTAATTGCGTGTTCACGGTGCTCGTTTTTCGGCCAAGCCGGGGAGACGAAGCCCTTCTTCTCATTCGACATAGTGCTCATTATTCCAAACCCGGCGCGAAAAAGTAACTTAATCGCCCACTAAACTAAAACGTCACAATGACCCAATCCATATCTGCTCCCAGTTTTCGTGACTGGCTCTCCCAAAGAACTAACTCGGAACTCGCCAAGCTCTTGGGCAATCGCCCCGACGCCCTCGTTCCTCTTCCCCCCAGCTTTGCCTCCTTGGCCACCCGCCTGTCCCTGCGTTCTTCCCTCGCCAGGGCCTTGGCTGACTGCAACGCCCAACAACTTGCTGTGCTCGAGGAGATTGCGCGCCGCGGCGGGGAATTAGAAGAGGTCGCTGATCCAAATCCACAGGTCACCCGCGAGCTCAAGGCCCGCGGTTTGGTTTTCGGGGAAGTAATGATCCCGCGTGAGCTCATGCCGGCCTTGCCCACCCGCTGGTCTTTGCTCGATCAGCTAACCGCGGATCCTCAGGCCATAGCTGATCTACCCGCCGATGAAGCTCACATTGTGCGAACTCTCGACGCCTCCGGAGGCCTTGGCACCTCCCGGGATGCAGATCCAGCCGCGGACCCACTGCGGCCCATTCCGCGCCTTATAGCCAAGGGTCTGCTGCAGCGCGTGGATTCTTCCACCGTCCGGCTGCCACAGGCCATCCATCGCGCGCTACATGGGCTCTACCCTGAAGCGATTCCTTTGCAGCCCACCGGCCGCATGGGAGACGCGCCTATGGAAGGATCCGCAGAGGCCGATCAGGCAGGCGCTGCCGCAGGGCTCGAAGTAGTGCGCGGAATTAGCCGCGTGCTGGAGGAAATAGGGCCTCGCCCCGTCGAATTGCTCAAGGATAAAACCGTCGGTGTGCGCCCCTTGCAGGCACTCGCCAAGAGGCTGGACTTAAGGCCTGAAGAAGTCAGACGCTTGAGTGAGCTTGCGCACGCCGCGCGCCTAGTCAGCCGCGGCGAGCCGCACGGATACGAGGGCAACTTCCTAGCGCTTACTGAGGAGGGTGCGCAGTGGGCTGACCTCTCTCTGGCAGATCAATGGCGGCGCATACTCGAGGCGTGGATATACTCCCCGTGGAACCCACAGGCACCCGGCCGCACTCTATCCCCCGACGCACGATCTACCTCTGTGCCGCAACTCCGGGAGAGGATTCTCCAGATATTTCTGCATGCGCGCGTGCCTTTAGACTCTGCACAGTTTCATGAGGAGCTCCGCTTTGCGGCACCCTTGGTCTCTTCCCATACCGCCGTCGCAACTATCGAAGCCCTTGTCCACGAGGCGGAGTGGATCGGCGCGGTGGCCAAAGGTCAGGCCACCCGCGTACTCATCGAGGGACCAGCTGCCGCCGCAGCATTGACCCCCGAGCCGGTGGATCACTTCCTCATCCAAGCCGATATGACGATCCTGGTTCCAGGACCTCTTGTTCCATCCGCCCATCGCACTCTTGTGAGCATGGCAGACCTCGAATCGCCTGGTCTAGCCAGCGTCTACCGCCTGAGCGAGGAATCTATTCGCCGGGCTATGGATAGTGGCTTATCTGCCCCAGAGATTCTCGCGTTTCTGAAAGAGCGCGGCGATGTCCCGCAGTCGGTGGCCTACTTGGTCGAAGACTCGGCCAAACGTCACGGCACGCTGCGTTCCGGGGTAGCACTGAGCTATCTGCGCAGCGAAGATCCGGCCTTGCTCGAGTTGGCGGTGCGCAGCTTGAGTGAACTACGCCGCCTCGCCCCGACGGTGGCCGTGTCCGACCTGCACGTGGGAGAACTGCTGGAGAAGCTGCGCGCTCACGGGCTCTCTCCCGCCGCGGAAGACGCTACGGGAGCTACGCTTAACGCCACTGCCCAACCGGCACTCGTACCGACACCTGCACCCAAGAAGCCACGCCCGCATCCTGCCGACCCGCAACGCGCCATCGCGGCCCTGCGAGCTAGTGCCAGCCAGCCCTCCCCCACCCAACCCGAGGCTGCAGAGTTAGATATTTTGCAGGCAGCGGCGCGCGGGAGGAGGACCGTCCTCATCACCTATGCGGACAAGGCAGGCAACCCGCGCAAGCGCGAGATCACCCCTCTGTCTGTGGCCGGTGGACAGGTCGATGGCACGAGCGCAGACGGTGCCACAATCCGTTTCCCATTGCACCGGATCACCTCCGTTAAGCTGACCTAAAGCCACAAGTATTCCGAGGAGAACGTCCATGTCTGGACCCTTGATTGTCCAATCCGATAAAACCGTTTTGCTCGAGATCGACCACCCCCAGGCGGCACAGGCCCGAGCCGCGCTGGCCCCGTTTGCCGAGCTTGAGCGCGCGCCGGAGCATATCCACACCTATCGGATTACCCCGCTGGCGCTGTGGAATGCCCGCGCCGCCGGCCACGATGCCGAGCAGGTTGTCGACGTCTTAGAGAGCTTCTCCCGGTTTCCCGTGCCCCAGTCCCTGCTTATCGACGTCGCTGAGACCATGTCGCGCTACGGCAGAGTCCGCCTCCAGTCACACCCCGCCCACGGTCTCATCCTCGAATCCTCCGAGGTCCCCATCCTCGAAGAGCTCTCTCGGCACAAGAAGATTGGCGCCATGCTCGGTGCCCGCATTGATGAGCACAGCTTTGCGGTTGCGCCTTCAGAACGCGGGCGACTCAAACAGGAGCTCCTCAAGGCCAATTGGCCCGCCGAGGATCTCGCCGGCTACGTCGACGGGGAATCCCACCCCATCTCGCTGAAAGAGGAAGGCTGGTCGCTGCGTGATTACCAGTCTTATGCCGCAGACTCCTTCTGGGCTGGTGGCTCCGGAGTGGTCGTCCTGCCTTGCGGCTCGGGAAAGACCCTCGTCGGAGCCGCAGCCATGGCCAGGGCCCAGGCCACCACGCTTATCCTCGTCACCAACACGGTCGCCGGACGCCAATGGCGTGAGGAACTGCTCAAACGCACCTCGCTGACCGCCAACGAGATCGGCGAGTACTCAGGGGAAAAGAAGGAGATAAAGCCGGTCACCATAGCTACGTACCAGGTGGTCACGCGCAAGACCAAAGGTGAGTACCGAGCGCTGGAATTATTCGATTCGCGGGACTGGGGCCTTATCATCTACGACGAAGTGCACCTACTTCCCGCCCCGGTCTTCCGGATGACCTCGGACCTGCAATCGCGGCGTCGCCTCGGCCTTACCGCAACCTTGGTGCGCGAAGACGGCATGGAATCAGACGTGTTTTCCCTCATCGGCCCTAAGCGCTACGACGCCCCGTGGAAAGAGCTCGAGGCCGCCGGATACATCGCTACCGCAGACTGCGTTGAAGTGCGCGTCGACATGAACTTCGACGAGCGCATGGCCTATGCCACGGCCACCGCCCGAGATCGCTACCGCGTTGCCGCTACTGCCCAGGGCAAGATGCACGCCGTCGACAAGCTCTTGGAGCTCCACCACGGTCAACAGGCACTTGTTATTGGAGCCTATATTGACCAACTCTCCGCCCTCGGGGAGCATCTGGGCGCCCCGGTCATCGATGGTCGCACCTCGACGAAGCGCCGCCAGAAACTCTTCGACGAGTTCCGCAGTGGCGCATTGCCCACTCTCGTCGTCTCCAAGGTGGCAAATTTTTCTATCGACCTCCCTGAGGCAGCCCTTGCCATTCAGGTCTCTGGCACCTTTGGATCCCGCCAGGAGGAGGCCCAACGCCTCGGGCGCCTGCTGCGCCCTAAGGCCGACGGCCGCGAAGCCGCCTTCTACGCTCTGGTGGCCCGCGATTCCCTCGACGCCTCCTATGCAGTTCACCGGCAACGCTTCCTCGCCGAGCAGGGATATTCCTATCGCCTCATCGACGCAGTAGACTTATGAGCTAATGAAGATCTTCAAGTTTCAGGTCGATGAGACCTTCGCACATAAAAACAACGAACTCCTGCGGGACTCGTCTCGCCTGCGCAACTCCGGGCTTGTCATGGGCCTGCTATTCATCGCCGGCGCGGTGGCGCTCTATCTCACCGTGGATGCCGCGTGGCGGATAACCGTCGGCCTCGTGGTTCTATTCTTCGGTATTTTCGTTGCCATCGTCGGGGTTTTGGCCTCGCGCAAGGTGGGAACCGCCCAAGATCTTTATGACAAGTACCCGCTCGCCCCTGCCGTTGTCGCCGAGGTCAACGAGCGTGACATGGTCCTGATGGCCTTGGTTAATACCAACGTCGACCCCACCATCGAGCCGCGCTGGGGAGTGTGCCTGCGCACCGTAACGAGTATTCCTGGGGTCAAGCGCACCGTGGGAACCAAGATTCCAGTCGCGGCCGTCTCTGGACACCGCAACAGCTCGGATTCGCAGCACTGGCAGCAGGTCACACCGATGCCAATCGCCTGGGGAACCCCTGATGCGGAGACGGTAAGCATTGCCCGCAAGTCAATCCCCCAAGACGAATGGGCACGCCTCGAGCGCGCACGCAAGCGCCTCAGTGACGTCAAAGCCACCCGCTACGATCTCTTGGTGCTCTAATGGTCGTCAAAAGGATGCAAGAGTTCGGCGAGACCATCTTCGCCACCATGACCCAACTCGCTCTGGACAACCACGCGGTCAATCTCGGTCAAGGTTTTCCTGATAGTGACGGCCCGAAGCGCATGCTCGAGATCGCCCAGGAACAGATCGCCACCGGCCATAACCAGTACGCTCCCGGAATGGGCGTAATGGCCCTGCGCGAGGCCATCAGCGCCGACAACAACGTTCCTGTGGACAACGTGCTTGTCACGGTAGGAGCCTCGGAGGCTATCGCCGCTTCCGTTCTCGGCTTGGTTGAACCCGGCCAAGAAGTCATAGTCATAGAGCCCTACTATGACTCCTATGCCGCAGCCATCGCACTCGCCGGTGCCCAGCGCGTCGCAGTCCCTCTCAAAGCCGTTGGCAATACATGGGATATTGATGTCCCGGCCATCCGCGCCGCCGTCACGGATCGTACGGCCATGATCATCATCAACTCCCCGCACAATCCCACCGGCGCGATCTTTAGTGAGCAGGGGATGCGTGACCTCGCCAGCCTGTGCGTTGAGCGAGACCTCCTCGTCCTTTCCGACGAAGTCTACGAACACCTGACTTTCGGGGATGCCCAGCATAGAGAAATCCGGCTCCTGCCTGGCATGGCTGAACGTACGATTAAGGTATCCTCAGCCGCCAAGACCTTCAACGTGACAGGCTGGAAAACGGGCTGGGCCATTGCCACCCCCGCGCTGCTCGACGGCGTGGTGAAAGCCAAGCAGTTCATCACCTTCGTCGGCGCCACGCCTTTCCAGGCTGCGGTGGCGTATGCGCTGCGCGAAGAAGGCGCGTGGGTGGAGAGCATGGTCGCAGAGCTCTCCGAGTGCCGGTCTATCCTCGTGGCAGGCCTCGAAAGCGCCGGCTACCGCGTGCACGATACAAAGGGAACCTATTATGTCGTCGCGGATGTTGGTGAAGACGCAGGAGAGTTTTGTAAGCGCCTGCCTGCAGAAAAGGGCGTGGCGGCCATTCCGCTGACCGCCTTTACAGATCATCCCGATCCGTGGAAGCAAAAGGTGCGTTTCGCCTTCTCTAAGCGTCCCGAAATCATTCGTGAGGCCGTACGCCGTCTGAACTCCTAGACGCGCATTTGCTCTCCGCCATGTTTCAACAGGGCGGGGATAATATGGAATAAACCATAAGTGTTGCGCTTTGTGGCAAAGGCAAGGGAGGAACATTCCCTCCCCCGCCTTAGACCTACAGAGAGGCTCTCATCATGAGCAACGAGCAACCCACCATCCTTGTCACCGGCGCCAGCGGCCACCTCGGCTCGCTTACAGTACACGCGCTTATTGAACGCGGCTTGGAGCCTGCACGCATCATTGCTGCCGGCCGCAACACCGAGCATCTCCAGCCCTTGGCGCAGCTGGGAGTCAACACAGTCCGCATGGACTACGATGATCCCGCAACCGTGGCTTCAGCCATGGAAGGCGCTGGCACCGTCATCCTTGTTTCTGGTTCCGAAATTGGAAAAAGAATCAAGCAGCACCAGACCGTCATCGACGCCGCCGCGGAGGCAGGTATTTCCAAGTTGATCTACACCAGCGTCACGCAGGCGGATACTACGAGCAATCCCGTGGCTCCGGAGCACAAAGAAACCGAGGCTGCGCTCAAGGCCAGCGCCGTCCCCTTCGTCATAGCCCGTAACAACTGGTACACCGAAAACTATCTTCCCGATGTAGCTACCGCCCGCACCACCGGAACAGTCTTGGCCAACGCTGGGCTAGGTAAAGTGGCCAGTGCCAGTCGTGCTGACTATGCGGCGGGCCTCGCAGCCATTGCATTGGGAGAAGGTTTCCTCGGCCACACACTTGAATTGGGCGGCGACGAGCCTTGGGACTACAAAGAACTGGCAAGCGCCATATCTACAGTCATCGGACGCGAGGTGGAGTATCGCCCTGTGAGTACCGCTGAGTTGATCAGCGCGCTGGGCGAAGCCGGCGTAGACGAGGCTCTAATCGGGTTCAGCACAGCACTAGGCGAGGCCATCCGTGCGGGTGACCTCGCCTTTAGTGATGGCACGCTTTCGCGGCTGATCGGTCGTGCGACCACGCCGCTAGTTGAGGGCTTAAGCGCTCACGCCTAGAAGATCGCGAGGTCTACACCGCTGCCTTCTCTTTCCCAGACATGCGGTGTAGTGCGAATCCTGCCACAAGTATCGACACTCCCCACACGAGGGCCAGAGCGCCCAACCACATGCTCAGCGTCAACGCTGCCGCACCTGGGTTCATGATGAAAATCAAGCCCGCGACCACGAAGCACACGGCACCGAGCACCAGCGTCCACCGTGGAGTAACGGATGCCTCCGAAAAAGCTGAAATAGCCGAGGACACTCCACGGGCCAGCAACCAGATTCCCAGTACCCAGGCGAGCGCCACTGCGCTCTCCAGGGGGCGGAAAATAGCCACGAGTCCAGCAAGCACGCCGACAATGCCCGTGACTACTAACAACCCGCGCGTGGCGCGCCCCTCAGGCCGGAATGCCGCAACGAGCTCAATTACGCCGTCAATAAAGGCATACCAACCCCAGATAAGGACAAGAGTAAGCGCCGTCTGGGCTGGCCATATCAGCGCGATAATTCCGAAAACAGCGGCCGCAATACCTGTGAAGATAAGTACGTTCCAAGCACGTTGCGTAATACTGAACATGAGAGCCTCAATTCCCAATAGGACTTCTAGCTCCCAGGATACTCCCCTAAGCCGCTACGACCCCGCGACCTCAAATTCATCCATGGCGTGCGCCTCGACCTAGCTGTCTGGCTGGGCCGTGTTGATGAGAGCCTTACTCGGGCAGTGAAAGTGGTGTGCGGTCGCTACCGATGACTCTCGATACTGAAGTGCCCCGGGTTTTGTTCCTAGGCATTTGCCTTGATTTCCATTATTGCCTGTGGCAAGTTCTGCTTCCAAAATTCGGTTTCCACCTCGGCTGGGGTTCGGTATCCCAGGCTTTGGTGGAGC
>NZ_VXKK01000022.1 GCF_008693105.1 Corynebacterium flavescens | reverse complement strand
TGGGGTTACCCTCTTGTTGTGGACACCTAAACTAGCGGGACCACGTGGTCTTGCGGAAGGATGTTCATATGGGACAACGACGTCGATTCACCGAGGAGTATCGCCGTGATGCGGCCAGCATCGTTATCGATACCGGCCAGACAATCAAAGCGGTCGCTGACCAGCTTGGCCTTGGTGAGCAATCACTGGGAAAATGGGTGGCTAAAGAGCGTGCACGCCGTAGCGCCGTACAAAGTGGCCAGCCTGCCCCAGCTGATTCTGCGGCAGAGATCGCACGCCTTCGTCGGCAGGTTGCTGCCTTGAAAGCTGAAAATGAGTTCTTGGGAAAAGCCAGCGCCTTCTTCGCCGCCAAGCAACAACACCGGAACGGTTTGAGCTAATGGCTAAAGAGAGGGCGAACTATTCAATAATGATGATGGCACGCGCGTTGGAAGTATCCAGGGCAGGGTTTTATGCCTGGTTTCAGCGCCTTGGTATCGTTGGCCAGCGCCAAGCACGGCGCGATGATCTCGATGCGCAGGTGCGGTGGTTTCATGAACTGTCGCGTGGCACTTATGGTGCGCCGAGGATTACTGCTGACCTGCACGCGGCAGGGATTGTGGTGGATCGTAAAACTGTAGCAAGGTCTATGCGACGACAAGGACTTGAAGGACTGTCTACACGGTCTTTTCGGGTTTCTGGGCGCAGGAAACAGGCCGAATGCCGGCATGGGGATTCATGCGAGCGCACCTGGGATAAAGGCCGTTTGGATGCGGTGTGGGTAACGGATTTTACGTATCTGCGCTGTGGTGAAGGCTGGGTGTACCTGTGTGCGATTCGTGATGGGCATTCGCGTCGGGTCTTAGGATTTTCTATGGGTCCGAAGCAGGATACGGACTTAGTAGTTACCGCCCTAGATAAGGCCCGTGCGTTGCGTGGTGAGCTGCCGGGTCAGGTAGTGCTGCATGCTGATCGTGGAACGCAATTTACCAGTGCGAAGCTCAATGACGCCACCGTTGCTGCAGGGGTGCGGATGTCGATGGGTAAGACCGGGGTGTGCTGGGATAATGCGATGGCCGAGTCATTTTGGGCGACGTTGAAAGTCGAGTACTTCTACCGCCATGCCTTCGCAACCAG
>NZ_VXKK01000021.1 GCF_008693105.1 Corynebacterium flavescens | reverse complement strand
CTGCTTCACACTGGCCATGGGTAGATCACCCCGCTTCGGGTCCAGGACATGCCACTAAAAACACCCCATTAGGATTCGGTTTCCCTACGGCTACCCCACACGGGTTAACCTCGCGACATGCCGCTGACTCGCAGGCTCATTCTTCAAAAGGCACGCCATCACACACAAAAGGTGCTCTAACGGATTGTAAGCACATGGTTTCAGGAACTATTTCACTCCCCTCCCGGGGTACTTTTCACCATTCCCTCACGGTACTATTCACTATCGGTCACACTGAGTATTTAGGCTTACCGGGTGGTCCCGGCAGATTCACAGCAGATTCCACGAGCCCGCTGCTACTCGGGCAACCCAACAACTTGCACACCATCATCTTCACCTACAGGGCTCTCACCTTCTACGGCGGGTCATTCCAAACCACTTCACCTAACAACAACACACAAGCCCGGCATCAGTAGCTACCAGACATCAGGGCCCACAACACCGCACACACAACCCCTACCAGGTATCACATGCACACGGTTTAGCCTCATCCACGTTCGTTCGCCACTACTAGCAGAATCATTATTATTTTCTCCTCCTACGGGTACTGAGATGTTTCACTTCCCCGCGTACACCCCCACAACAGCTATGAATTCACTGAAAGGTCACCACCAATAACGATGGCGGGGTTTCCCCATTCGGACATCCTCGGATCAACGCTCAATTGACAACTCCCCGAGGCTTAACGCAGCCTTACACGTCCTTCATCGGCTCAGCATGCCAAGGCATCCACCATGCGCCCTAAATAACGAACACACAAACCACAATCAACACACACAACCACCACCACCAAAAAGCAGCAACAATCACGCACGAAGAAAAGGTCATGAACTACACAAAACACAAAAGAATAAAAAAAGAAATTACACCAAACACGCACCACCACCACCAAAGCAGCAACAGCACGCGCTTGAAATGCTCGCGTCCACTATACAGTTCTCACACAACACCCCACACAACCATGAACACCAGCACTAAAAAGCACCAACACCACAACCATGCGAGCAACACAAGGACAATAATGCCCCAGACACCCAACAATGCACCAACACACCCCACACACGCACCCACACCACACAAGGCAAGAACACGCACGCACAATCTTGTATTTATCTCATCCACAAACTCTTGACAATCAAGCAACCATGAAATGCCACCACCCACACCCCAATAGCATGAGCACTAACACCAGGTATGTCTCCACCCGATTAAAAAATAAGCAGCAGCAACACAAACGGTCACTCAACCACCCAACCCCAAATGCAAACCTGCACGGGAAAATAAAAACTCCTTAGAAAGGAGGTGATCCAGCCGCACCTTCCGGTACGGCTACCTTGTTACGACTTCGTCCCAATCGCCGATCCCACCTTCGACAGCTCCCTAACAAGTTTAGGCCACTGGCTTCGGGTGTTACCAACTTTCATGACGTGACGGGCGGTGTGTACAAGGCCCGGGAACGTATTCACCGCAGCATTGCTGATCTGCGATTACTAGCGACTCCGACTTCATGGGGTCGAGTTGCAGACCCCAATCCGAACTAAGGCCGGCTTTACACGATTCGCTCCACCTCACAGTATCGCAACGCATTGTACCGACCATTGTAGCATGTGTGAAGCCCTGGACATAAGGGGCATGATGATTTGACGTCATCCCCACCTTCCTCCGAGTTAACCCCGGCAGTCTCTCATGAGTCCCCACCATAACGTGCTGGCAACATAAGACAAGGGTTGCGCTCGTTGCGGGACTTAACCCAACATCTCACGACACGAGCTGACGACAACCATGCACCACCTGTATACAGACCACAAGGGACAAGCCATCTCTGACCCAATCCTGCATATGTCAAGCCCAGGTAAGGTTCTTCGCGTTGCATCGAATTAATCCACATGCTCCGCCGCTTGTGCGGGCCCCCGTCAATTCCTTTGAGTTTTAGCCTTGCGGCCGTACTCCCCAGGCGGGGCGCTTAATGCGTTAGCTACGGCACAGAAGACGTGGAAGCCCCCTACACCTAGCGCCCACCGTTTACGGCATGGACTACCAGGGTATCTAATCCTGTTCGCTACCCATGCTTTCGCTCCTCAGCGTCAGTTACTGCCCAGAGACCTGCCTTCGCCATCGGTGTTCCTCCTGATATCTGCGCATTTCACCGCTACACCAGGAATTCCAGTCTCCCCTACAGCACTCAAGTTATGCCCGTATCGCCTGCACGCCCGGAGTTAAGCCCCGGAATTTCACAGACGACGCGACAAACCACCTACGAGCTCTTTACGCCCAGTAATTCCGGACAACGCTTGCACCCTACGTATTACCGCGGCTGCTGGCACGTAGTTAGCCGGTGCTTCTTATCCAGGTACCGTCACCTTAAAAAAGGCTTCGTCCCTAGCGAAAGGAGTTTACAACCCGAAGGCCTTCATCCCCCACGCGGCGTCGCTGCATCAGGCTTGCGCCCATTGTGCAATATTCCCCACTGCTGCCTCCCGTAGGAGTCTGGGCCGTATCTCAGTCCCAATGTGGCCGTACACCCTCTCAGGCCGGCTACCCGTCGACGCCTTGGTAGGCCATTACCCCACCAACAAGCTGATAGGCCGCGAGCTCATCCCACACCGAAAAAATCTTTCCAACAATCACACCAAAGACCGTTCATATCCGGTATTAGACCCAGTTTCCCAAGCTTATCCCGAAGTGCAGGGCAGATCACCCACGTGTTACTCACCCGTTCGCCACTCGAGTACCCCCAGCAAGCTA
>NZ_VXKK01000020.1 GCF_008693105.1 Corynebacterium flavescens | reverse complement strand
ACCAACCAAAGTCAAACAAGCAACAAACCCGAATAACTCCAGCCCGTAACCTCCCGGCTACCTCGTGGCGACTTCGATAAAGTTACACGCGCCACCAACAACCCACAAATCCCCAGCACAAACCACATAAAGCGCTCTTGTGTATGCCAAGGGTCTGCAGTCAGGTGCCAAACCTAGTGATAGCAGGCCAATGGCCCATCCGGCCCCTCAATGACAGTGATGGGCGTATTGAAGATGGGAGTGAGCACCTCATCGCGCATGATCTCCTCTACCCCGCCGAAGGCAACGATGGAACCATCTTTTACTGCGCAGACATAATCCGCGTATCTCGCAGCAAAGTTGATGTCGTGCAAAACCACGATGATGGTGCGCCCGAACTCGCGTGCGGCACGCTGCAAGTGCTTCATCATCTCCACCGAGTGGGCGATGTCCAGGTTGTTTAGTGGTTCGTCGAGAAGCACGTAGTCAGTCTCCTGGCACAGCACCATAGCTACATAGGCGCGCTGGCGCTGTCCCCCTGAGAGCTCGTCGAGGTACCGGTTTTCGAGCTGATCAAGGTGCAGGAAGTTGATGTACTTGGACACTATCTCCTCGTCGGCCTCACTTAGCCGGCCCTGCGAGTAGGGGAAGCGCCCAAAACCTACGAGTTGACGCACCGTTAGCTTGGTAATGAAGTGGTTTTCCTGTCGCAGGATGGAGAGCACGCGGGCCAATTCCTTCGACTTGGTCGTCGTGACGTCACTGCCCCCGACCTCGATCGTGCCACTGTCCATGGCTAGGAGGCGACCAACCATGGTCAAAAGCGTCGATTTTCCGGCACCGTTGGGACCGATAAGTGCGGTGATGCCGCCAGCGGGAATCTCTAGGCTTACCGGCCCAATGTCAGTCTCACTAGAATACTGCTTGCGGACTTCGGATAGCTTGATCACAGGCGTCCCTTTCTCAAGATTACGAACAGGAATACTGAGCCGCCCACGAGCTCAATGATGATGGAGACCACACCTTGGGCGTAGAAGACGTGTTGCATGAGGAAGTATGCTGCGGTCAATACAGCAAAAGCCGTAGCTACCGCCATGGGAAAGAGGTAGCGGTGGTCGTAAGTATCGGCGAATTGATAAGCCAAGGTCGCTACCAAGAAACCTAAGAAAGTCATCGGCCCCACCAAGGCGGTGGTAATGGCCATGAGTATGGATACCAGCACAAGGGTGAAAATGGCATTGAACTTGTGATTGACGCCCAAGTTGGTGGCGGTATCGCGGCCCAAAGAAATCACGTTGAGGCGCCGAGAGTTGAGGTACAGACCCAACGCGGCCACCAACATGAGCGGAATGGCGATGGGATAGTACTCCGACTCGGCGTTGTTCACGGAACCGAAAAGGCGCGCTGTGAGCACGTCAAACTCCGAGGGGGTGAGCATGCGCTGCATGAATGTGGCCAGCGAGCCGAGCCCGCCGCCAATGACCACGCCGACCAAGAGCATCGCGTGCATGTTATTGCGATTGCTCGTCAGCAGCCACGAGTAGAGGATGAGGGAGAGCAAAATCATCAATGCCATCTGCAACAAGAATCCGTTGAGATTGCGTGCAGTATTGAGCCCGGCGGCGCCGAGGAAAAAGATCGTGGCGGTATTGATAGCCACATAAAGGGACTCAAAGCCCATGATTGACGGAGTTAGAATCCGGTTATTGGTCACCGTTTGAAAAGCCACGGTGGCCGTGGCCTGACAGATTGCGACGACGGCCATAGCAATGACGGCATCGGCGCGGCGCTGGGCAATGAGCCAAAATTTGCGGGTGCCAAACTCCATCGGGTTGCCATAGGCCAAGAGTCCAAAGGCAAATAGCGCACCAGCGGCCAACAAGATGCCGAGGATAACCCAGTACTTTCGCACTGCCTTCCGCGATTGGAAGGAACCAACATTACTACTTGCGTTCACGGGTCGACCTCACGATCAGGGAGACGAATACGACGGCACCGATGACCCCGAGGATCACCGAGACGGGCATTTCAAAAGGCGCAATGATGGTGCGACCGATGAGGTCACAGACCGTTACGGTGGCAATACCGAGTAGGCACACCCACGGGAGGTTCGAACGCAAGTCATCGCCGCGGAACATGCTCACCACGTTGGGAACGATAAGCCCCAAGAAGGGCAGTGCTCCGACAACAACGGTGACAACACCGGTGGCGACGGCAATCAACCCAGTTCCGATGAGGATGAGGCGGTTGTAATTGAGCCCTACGTTGGTCGCAATGTCCTCCCCCAGGCCCGCAACAGTGAGTTTGTCAGCGAAGTAGAAAACCGCGACGAGTACCACCACAACGACCCACAGCACCTCGTATTGGCCCTCGTAGACGGAGGTAAAAGAGCCCATGAACCATATGCCCAGCTGTTGAAGCATGTCGGTGGCTAAAGCGAAGTAGGAGGACACGGCGCTGACGACAGATCCCAGCATGATTCCGATGATGGGCACGATGAGGGAAGAACGCAGCTTTACGCGCCTCAAGAAAGCAAAAAAGACCATCGTGCCCACAAAGGAGAAGATCACCGCGACGATCATTCTTCCCAGAATGCTCGACTGGGGCAAGAACACCAGAGAAACCAACAGGCCTAGACCGGCCCATTCCGTGGTTCCAGTCGTAGTGGGTTCGACGAATCTGTTCTGGGTGAGCAGCTGCATCACCAGGCCGCTCATCGCCATTGCCGCGCCGGCCAGCATCAACGCGATGGTGCGGGGAACGCGGGTGGTATTAAACATTTCCGCGCCATCATCGTGCCCGAAGATGTCATATTCCCCCACCATAAGGGAGATTGCCATCAACGCGATGACCCCTGCTATTCCCAGCAGGAGCTTCCAATCAAAAAGCCGCGCCCGCGTGGGTGTGCGCGTGGGTGTGCTTGTCGTTTCTTTCATTGCTTTTAGGCTTTGTCGCTTTCTGCGTTACTCACACCAAAACTGGAGAGCTCCCCGAGGAGTGCTTTCCGGTTAAGAGAATTGGTGAGTTGAAGTCTCACGCATGTTACTGAGGATCCTTATTTCTGGGCCTCGAAGGCATCAGCCATGGCGTTGAGAATCTCGGTGTAGGTGATGATGCTTTCATTGGTGTAGGTATCGGCCGGGGCGACGTAGACCTGACCTTCCTTGACAGCGGTGACATTTTGCAGCGCCGCGTTGTTCTTCACCAGGGCTCCGCCAGGGGTGTAGCCGTCTTCCTCGGAGGCGACGGCGCCGTCACGGTCCATGACGAGGAGCCAGTCCGGGTTGGATTCTGCGATGGCCTCGACGGAGATGTCATCGCCCTCGTGGTCTTCGGAGCTGTTGGCAACCTCAAGCGCAGGGGTCATCCCAATGAGATCGAAGAGCGGACCGTAGGTACGGCCAATGCCTGGGGCGATGTAGCCGATTTCTCCGCCGGAGGTGTTGACGGCCATGACCTTCTTGGAAGGGTCATAGGCTTTCTTGGCGCGCTCAACTGCGGCATCAAAGTCGGCGATGAGTGCCTCGGCGTCGGCCTCGTGCTCGAATACCTCGCCGAGAGCGGTGGCATGGCGCTTGAGCTCGGAGGAAAAGTCCTTGTCATCGCGCGGCTCAAAATCGAGGACGGGAACTCCGTCCAAAAGCTTCTCAATGTCTTCTTGGTGCTGCTCGAAGCGCTGACCATTCCAGACCAGATCTGGGTCGGCGGCGACCAAAGCCTCTAGATCCGGCTCGCGGTGGTTGCCCAAGTCTACCTCGACGTCGGCGTAGCGGTCACGCAAAGAGGCGGGGATGATCTTCTTCGGAGCGGCGACGATATTGACATCCCAGTCTGAGAGGATTTCGAAAGCGCGGTTATCCGTGACTGCAGCGCGCTCGACCGGAAGGGTTACGGTCTTTTCGCCGAAGTTGTCTTCGATCTTCAGCTCACCGGCTGCAGCGGTGGCGGTGGAATCTCCAGCGGCGGCAGAGGAAGCACTCGATGAGGTTCCTTCCCCTTCCGAGTTAGAGCAGGCGGAGAGCAGGAGTGCTGCTGCCGCCACGGAGGCAATTAGAGAACGACGAATCTTGTGGACCATATTTTCCTTTGTAGACGTTTTAGATTGAGCGAGTACTCACTTAACTTAACTGAACCAACCCTAAGTACTCAACAATATGCAACGTTCTTGTGTCCTAATTGCTTGTTGTCCCTGCGCAGAGAAACAGGGGCGGGTGCCCCCACGGCACCACGCCCCTGTATCTGGAGCGACGAAATATTCGGTTCTACTCCCCCAAAAGCTCCTGCACGGAAACTGGACCTTGTGCGTCAAACTCCGCCTGCGCCAAGGCGCGGAATTGTGGATCCGCTAGGAAGTCAATAGCGACTTGCGCGAGTCCCGCCGCGGAATCGACCGCCGCGCTCACGGCTGCCGGGGTCTGCGCCCACTCGGCGAAGGCCTCCGTATGCAAGGCGACGTCGGAAGGCGAGACCTTGACCATAGGATGAATTCCTGGAACCAAGTGCGAAACGTTTCCGAAGTCGGTGGAGGCGGCCACGGTATCGGGCACGGTTCCGGCAGGCAAGGCCGTCCTTCCGCGCAGGGCCTGCGCCCTAGTCCACCGCTCGACCATCATCTCGTTATTACGCACAGGCAAGGTCATGGGGTGCTCGTCCCATTCGACCTCCACCTCCACCCCAGCCATGACGGCAGCGGCTCGCACGATATCGTCGACGCGGCGCGAGAGATCCATGAGGGTATCCGTTCCCAAGGATCTAGCAAAGATGTGCATGTGCGCCTCGCGGGGAATGATCGAAGGCCGGTCGCCGCCGTTCATAATCGCGTGAACGCGGTCACTAGGCGGCATCTGCTGGCGCATAAGCCCTATGCCCTGATAGGCCAAAGAGGCTGCGTCCAGCGCGTTCCGTCCCATGAAAGGCTGGCTGCTCGCATGGGCCGCGACGCCGCGGTAGGTCACCTGCACGCTGCGCCTACCCACCCAGGCTTGGGAGCCGATGTCGTAGCCGAAGCCATGGATCATAACAGCGGCATCCACTCCCTTCAGGCTGCCACCGCGAATCATGTATTCCTTGCCGGAGTGCCCTTCCTCAGCAGGGGTGCCCTGGATCAGGATGCGCCCTTCCACCCCACCCAAGCTCGAAATAGCCTGCGTGGCCGCCAAGAATCCACCCACTCCGGCGGCCGCGATGACGTTGTGCCCGCAGGCATGGCCGATGTTGGGCAGAGCATCGTACTCCGCCATGATGGCGACCGTGGGGTGGACCACCGGGTCGTAGCCGGGGCTTGTCCACTCGGCCTCGAAGGCGGTGGGAACCCCATAAACGCCACGCTCAACGGGGAAGCCGCGTTCAGAGGCGATGCCGCTGAGCAGAGCCATCGAGCGGTGCTCCTCGAAAGCGGTCTCAGGATGATCATGCAAGTCTCGCACGATCATCTCCGCTAGGGGCTGGTTGGCATCCGCGCTTGCCGACGCCTCCTCCCACAAGGCCTGCTGCCCAGGATAGGACTCACGGTCATCGACCGCGGCCTCCTCGTGCGCTGCGGCCACCTTGGCCAAGATGGACTGCTCCATCGCGTCTAGGTACGCGGTAGAAGGCTTATTAACCGGCGTTGAAGCTTCGAAACTGTTGTTCTGACTCACTATTCTTATCCTTCAATCATAATTCCGTTGCCGGGGCCGAGCGGAAGATCGGCGTAGAACCACACCGCCAGGACAAGAGTCCACGCGATAAAGAAGGGAATAACGAAAGGAATCAGCCGCGAAATCAGCGTTCCAAGGCCCGCCTTTGGTTCATAGCGCTGCAGGAATCCCAACATAACAATCATGTACGGATTAAGCGGGGTGATGATCTGGGTAGCAGAGTCACCTACGCGGAACGCGCCCTGCACGAAGGCCGGCTCATAGCCAAGAAGAGCAAACATGGGCACGAACACCGCGGCCATGAGCGTCCACATCGAGGAACCAGAGATGATAAGCAAGTTGAGCAGCGAAGCCAGGACGATGAAGGCAAAGATGGCCGGGAAACCGGTCAAACCAATCGACTCGAGGAAGGCCGCGCCCTTGACTGCGGTGAAAGTACCGATGCCGGTCCAGGCAAACAACGCCACGAACTGACCCAAGATGAAGGCCAAGATGAGGAAGCTCATCATGTCCTTGAGTGCGCCGATCATCATATTGACCACATCGCCGATGCCCTTGACCGTACCCACAACTCGGCCGTAGACCACGCCGAATACTAGGAAGAACAAGAACACCAAGAATACGATGGAGCTCATCAGCGGAGACTTAGGCAAGAAACCACCGGTCTCGTTGCGCCAGGGCGAGCCTGGAACCAGGATGGCTGCGATGACTATGGCTGCCACAATGATCGTGGCGATACCGGTCCAGACAAGGCCCTTCTTTTCGATGGGCTTGAGCTCGGCGGTGATTTCCTCGCCATCCTCGTTCCGATCGCCGCGCTCGGCGGCGTCCTCTGCATCGACATGCTCCTCAGTGGGGATGTTCTGCTTCCACATGCGTGGCTCAACCACGTGGGCGATGATGAAGCCGGACAAGATGCCGAGGACGATGGAAGAAGTAACGTTGAAGAAGTAGTTCGACATCGCGTTGACGTCACTGTAGTGGACACCGGGGAGGGTCTCCATGACAGCACCGGTGATACCGGCGAACAAGGCATCCAGCGAGGTGGGAACCATTGCGGTGGAGTATCCGGCACCCACGGCAGCAAAGCCACCGATGAGCCCGGCCACGGGGTGGCGGCCAGCCGCCTTGAACACCATGGCCGCCAGGGGCGGGACGATGACGAACGCGGCGTCGGCCATGATCGAGGCGGTAACGCCGATGATGCCAACCGCATAAGGCAGGACCCAGCCCTTTGCGGAGCCGAAAAGCCTACGAATGAGCGCAGAGAGCATTCCCGAGCGCTCTGCCACACCAACTGCCAACATGATGGGCAGAACGGTGACCAGCGGCGGGAAGTTGATGTAGTTCGCGCCCATCGTGGTGGTAAACCACGTCAGGCCCTCGCCGGTAAACAGGCCCTTGACGGCCTGTTCCTCGTCGGTGCCGGGAACCACAACGGTGACGCTATTCCAAGCAAGAATGGATGAAATAACGCCCGTGAGGACGAACAAGAACAAAAATATTGTGAAAGGCTGCGGAAGTTTGTTTCCCAGGTATTCAACCCCGGACAGGAACTTATCTATGGCCCCCGTTTTGCTCCCCCCAGAGCCAGAGTCCTTCTCTTGGACGTATTCTTGCTTCTTGGGGTTTTCTTCTTTTAATTCCACGGCGCCTCCTTCGGCTTCGCACGGATTCTTGTTCGAATTGAGAAATGCTTTTCATAACCCTACATTAATGTAACGGGCATCACAGAAGTGCAGGTAGTGTTGTTAAACATTTCCTTTTCTATATGTCGACAGTTAATATTGTCGCGGTACAAGCAAACCACGAAAGGCGCGAAGTATCCACTCTCTCATAGATATACAGGCAGAAAATTTGGAACTTCTCCGAGGTCTCATACGCAATAGATGTGTCAACGACGGCACCCCCGGAAGTGGTCACGAGGTACGCAACGCAGACCTTCTCGAGGAGTATTTCCAAGGCTCCGGGGCCCAAGTCCAGCGCTTCGAGCCGCTCCCCGGAAGAGTTTCCATAGCCTTCGCCGTCCCCGGTTCAGACCCCAGCGCCGAACCCTTGACCCTGCTCGGACACATCGACGTGGTGCCCGTCGACGAGGACAAGTGGATCCATGAACCCTTCGGGGCCGAAATAGTCGACGGCGTGCTCTACGGGCGCGGCGCCCTAGACATGCTCTTCATCACCGCCGCCCAGGCCACCGCCGTGCGCGAGATTGCCATCCAGGCCCAGCAAGGCAACCCTCCCCGCGGGACCGTCACTTTCGTCGCCTTGGCAGATGAGGAAAACGGCGGCGGCCTCGGCGCGCGCTGGATCGCAGAGAACCACCCCGAAGCCTTCTCCTGGAAGAACTGCCTCTCCGAGATGGGCGGATCCCACCTGCCCGTGCGCGATGGAAGTGACGCGCTGGTTATCAACGTCGGCGAGAAAGGAGTTTTCCAAAGGCGCCTACACGCCAGCGGCGATACGGGACACGGATCGATGCCTTATAGAAAGCACTCCTCAATCCTCGCCCTCGCGGACGCGGCCCAGCGCATAGGATCTTTCGAACCTCCAGCTGCTTTCGACCACATGTGGGCCCGCTTTGTCGAGGCCTTTCACTTCGATCCCGCAACAACCGCAGCGCTAGTAGCTGGTGCCGCCGATGATGAGGCCTATGAGACCTTTGGCGATCTCACCACCTTCGCGCTGTCTTTCAGCCATAACAGCATTGCTTTAACAGGCCTGCGCGCTGGAAGCTCCGTCAACGTCATCCCCTCGCACGCCTATCTCAACCTGGACATCAGGGCCCTACCTGGTGACACCGCCGACAGCGTCGACGCTATGATTCGCGCAGCCCTAGGGGATCTCTCCGACACTATCGAAATTGAGCGCCTTACCCACGAGCCGCCCTCCACTTCCCCGGCGGAAGGTCCACTATGGGAGGCAATGGTAGACACCTACGGCGAGTTCTTCCCCCAGGCATCCGTCATCCCGGTCTACGCTGCCGGCGGCTCCGACCTTCGCTTCGGCCGCCGGATGGGCGGAATTGGCTATGGCTTCTCACTCCACGCGCGCGGACGCTTCTTGGCCGAAGTCAACGAAGAACTACACAGCCACGACGAGTGCATCCACTTGGAAGACGTCGACCTCACGCTCGCCGCCTACCGCGGGGTGTGCAAGAGGTTTGTCTACTAATTATGCCTTCACCGAGCACCCTCCACCCAACCCAGTATTAATCAGGTACCTGTTGAGATAGTTCGGTACCTGTGTATTATTGAGAAAGTCAGGTACCTACACAACTCAAAGGAGAACTCATGACTGACGCAAACAACACCTCTAACCCCGACTTCACTGGCGATGACGCCGACCTGTCGGCACAGATCGGACAACTCTTCGTTCTGCTGCGCATAGCTGACCGAGTACAACGGCGCGAACACGGCGGGCGCGGCCGCCACGGAGGCTTCCGCGGGGAAATCCGCTCCGGTCAAGGCCGTGTGCTGCAAATCCTCGCTCTGCAATCCCCACTGACGCAAAAGAGCCTTGCCTACATGCTGGGCGTCCGCCCTCAGTCTCTGAGCGAACTGGTCTCAAAGCTCGAGGCCAACGGCCTGGTCACCCGCCGCCGCGATGATGCCGACAGGCGTTCCTTCCTCATCGAGCTCACCGAGGCCGGACGCGAAGCTGCGGCCGAAATAGACTCACTATCCATGGAAGATCCTTTCGACGTACTCTCCGTCGAAGAACGCCAAACGTATGCAGACCTCACCGCGAAAGTAATCTCCTCGCTGGAGGAGCAGTTCCCGGAAATCCGCGAACGTGCCGATTCTTGGCACCGCGGCGGACCCGGCTTTGGGCGCGGACCTCACGAAGGGCTACATGGACAGCGCCACGAAGGCCCTCATGGCAGGCGTCGGCGTGGTCATCACGGTGGACCCCACGATGAAGGACGCCCGGATGATGTATTCTTCCGCGAATATCTTGCCCTAGAATCCCAGCGCAAGAAGCTGCGTGGATACTTCGGGAAGGCCCGCCGCGGGTTCCGCGGATTCGATCCCTTCGAGGACTTCGGTTGGGGGCGCGGGCCCCACGCAGCCTAGGCAAGACCTCGGCCAAGCAGAACCTTTGAGCACACCCCAGGCCTGCGCCTAGTCATTAGCGCCACCGCCAAATTCAGCCTGAGGGAAAGGCGCGACGAGCCGATAGTCACGTTGTGGATCGACGAGCCGCGAGGAGAGGCTCGAGTTCAACTCTTGGCTCCATGCCTGCAAAGGCCCAAATGTTTTTCTGCGTCAACGCATCCTCTGGGCACTCAGGTTCAATGGGCGTCGAGCTCCCCAGCATCGACAAAGAACCCAATGAACGCTTCTTTCATCGCCGAATCGACTACTGCGTGGGTCTCGACTAGATCATCAAGGAGGATGTCCAGCACTCGGTCTTCGATGGGGATGCGGCCAAACACGGCCGGCGGTTTAGCTGTCACGGCAATGAGCTGAGCGAGTGCTAAAGGGTCAGTCTCCGACATGTATCTTCCTCAACTCTCTCGTTGGTTCTATAAGCATGAACAGGGCAGTCAGTTAACATCGGTGACTGGCGCGTTAACCGTTTCGCCGAGGTGGAGACTCTCAACACCCCACCACGGCACGAGCACGGCAATGGTATATCGAGCTGAGCTAACATCTCTTATTCACCCGGTACTGCTGGCAATCATCGCGGTCACGGACCATGATGCCCTTCTCACGGAGTTCCTCCAGGGCGGCCTCGGCGGCGCCGGGATGCTTATCAGCCAATGCCCTCCTCCGAGTGCGCAACAGATCCTCGAGGTCGCCTTCCAACCGTCCGTCACCGTCGACCCAAGTAGTGAATTCCGAATCGAAAGGGTCAGCCTCGGCGAGCGGCGGGTAGCCACACCTCTCCAGTGCACCCCTGAGTCCAGGGATCAAGTCTTTGTCCAGCGGGCCCCGAAATAGCTCACAGCCGTCGTCATCGATGAGGACCAGAGAACCCTGTTCCGCGACGACGTAGGCGATCCGATCTTTGGCGATGAAGAGGTGAGAGTCTTTCTTATGAACGGTGAACCCATCCCCCCCGACGTCAATGGTTCCGGCATCCCGAATCCAGCTGGACGCGATGAGAAAACCAGCTACCGCGCCGATGATCGTGAGCACGGGGATGGCCAAGGCGAGGGGCAGCTCGGCAGCAAGACGCAACGGCCCTGGCGCATCACCGATGAGGCTTAAGAGCCAGGAAACGACGGGGCCTACGATGAACGAGGAGATTAAGCCAATCAGCGCCCCACCTGCGGTGAACACTGTGAGGTATCTGGAAGATATGCCAACCGTGATGGTATTGCTCGTGGATTCGCTCATGCCGCTGCACCCTTGAGATAGCCCAGAACAGTTCTTCGCACCTCGGAAGATGGATCGTGTCCCGGTTCCGCATTGAGATAACAGGCGTCGACGATGCACAGTAGCCAACCAGCGGTATGTTCAGGGTCCAGCGTCTTGTCTATCTGACCGGCATCAATAGCCTTCCTAACTAACCCGGCCAGACCTATTTTCTGGGTGGTTGAGGCATTTTCTGACACTGCGATGAGTTCTGGATCATGCCCCATGCGCCGCAATGACTCGACGAGCATGCCCGCAGCGTAGGGGTAGGCGGCGTCGGCGGCGAGAGTTTCGACAATCTCAAGTATCGATGTGAGGGGGTCAGCGGTGTCCTGGTGCTGCGCGATCAACTTTTCTGCTCTGGGGACGTCATCCTCGAAGGGCGCACGAAACAGGGAGGCCTTGTCCGGGAAGTAATAGAAGATGCTCGCCGGGCTGGTACCAACCTCTTTGGCAACCTGGGTAACACTGGTGTTTTCGTATCCGTGGGAGGCGAACAAGCGAGCTGCTGCCTCGGCGATCTCTGCCTTCTTTTGAGCAACCTTTTCTGGGTCAACCTTTCTGGCCATTAGGAACTCCATCCATCATTAATTGACTGACTAGTCAAACAAAACCATTAGTTCCGAAAAGGTGAAAGCCACTCCCGAGATACTGGGGGACTAAGGGGCATGCAAATACCCCCTGAACAAGTGCTGTTCAGGGGGCCTAACGGTGGAGCTGCCGGGACTTGAACCCGGGTCCTTCGTCATTTTGCCAGGGCTTCTCCGTGCGCAGTTCGCGCGGGATCTTTGCTCGGCTCTCCGGCTCGGACGAACACGTTCCGGATGATGAGCCCAGCCATCAGTGAGAGTCCCATCTGGCCCTGTTGGCACAACCAGACGGCAAGTTCCCTAGTCGATGCCAGGATCTAGGTCAGGAACAAAACCTAGGCTGACAGACACGCGTCGCTGTAATTAGGCAGCGAGGGCGTAGTCACGCTGAGAGTTCTTCTCTGCGCTTATTGGTTGCTACGACGCTTATACGGTGGTCTCTAGCCTGCACCGGCACGCTTCCCCTGGCGCAATGTACGAAGTCGAAACCAAATCAACCCCATATTCATAAGGCGGGATGTGCATCTTCCTTATGTTAGCTACAACGCTACCCCACGGCACTCTATTCCTTCAAGGCGGATGGTTTAGACGTTGATGCCTTTAACGCGGCGCCCCAACTCACGGGAGATGTCTCGGTCTTGGTCCCGGCGCTTAATGTCCTCGCGCTTGTCGTAGTCTTGCTTACCCTCAGCCAGCCCAAGCAAGAGCTTGGCATAGCCATTTTTGAGGTAGACCTTGAGCGGGATAAGCGTCTTATTACCGTTGCGTACCTGGCCAAAGAGCTTATCTATCTCACGACGATGCAGCAGCAGCTTACGGGTGCGCTTGGGGCTATGATTTGTCCACGACCCCATGGAGTACTCCGGAATATGGAGGTTACGCAGGTAGACCTCACCGTTGTCGATGGTGGCGAAGGCGTCGTTGAGGGAGATCTTCCCCTCGCGCAGGGACTTGATTTCCGTGCCCAGGAGCACGATTCCGCACTCATATTCCTCGAGGATCTTGTAGTCGTGCCGGGCGCGGCGGTTTGTCGCCAGCGTTGCCTCGCCGGAAGCCGCCTTCTTGTCTTTCTTGCCCTTCTTAGCCATAACTACTTCACTGTAGCGGCCACGCCAGCCACCTATCAAGCCGCTTGTCGAAGCCGCGTCCTACTTGCGCACATAAGCCCGCATTGTTACAAGCGCGGTAAGCCCGGCAAAAATGAGAGCGATGAGTCCGACGATGGGCAAAGCCACCCAAATATCCCCTGTATTGATAGGCGCAAGCAGCTGAGATTGGTAGAGATTCTCTAGCGAGGGATCCAGCACGGTCTTCTTGCCCACCAGCACACCCGCCCCGGCGAGCACCACGCCAATGAAGGCACCGAGGACGGCCTCAAGAACGAAGGGAGCCTGGGTAAACCACCGCGAAGCGCCGACCATGCGCATGATGGAGGTCTCTCGAGCGCGGTTAAACGCCGCAATCTGCACCATGTTGGCGATGAGGAACACCGCGGCTATCGCCATTATTGCCGCCAGAATGAAGGTGGCGTTGCGAATAGAGTCGAGGTTGCTGGCCGCGCCGCGAACCTCTTCCTGTTGGTCGACGATCTCGGAAACGGCGGGATCATCGGCAATGGCCGCGAGCGCCTCAGTATTGGTCGGATCCTTGAGGCGCACGTGGAAAGCCGCAGGCAGCGCATCCGGTGAGGTTTCTTGCACCATCACAGGGTCGGTGTCTTCAAAAAGCTCCACGAAGCGATCGTAGGAGGCCTGGCGGTTACGGTACTCTACCGAGTCGATCTCGCTGTTTGTCTCCAGCTCCTCCTTCAAATCCGCGCAGGCAGGCGTGGTGCACTCCGGATCATTGGCGGAGATGTCCTCATCGAGCTGCACCATAACCTCGACCCGCTCAAGGTAGATCTCCTTGGTGTTTTTGGTCATGTCTGTCACGAGAATACCGGCGACAACAAGGCCTACCGAAATCGCCGTGGTGATGATCATGGCGATGGTCATCGTCAGATTTCGTCCGAGGCCCTTGAAAGCCTCGCGCAGCACGTATCCCAAGTGCATTAGAGCGCCTCCCCATAGAGTGCATTAATTTCGTCGCGGACGAGCTTGCCATTAGAAAGCTCGAGGACGCGCTGGCGCGCCTCATTCACGGCGCGCGCGTTGTGCGTCGACATAACGACCGTTGTTCCGCGACGATTAATGGTGGTCAACAACCCCATAATCTCCGACGCGGTAGCTGGATCGAGGTTGCCGGTAGGTTCGTCGGCAAGCACTAGTGTGGGGCGATTGACGAAGGCGCGGGCAATGGCCACGCGCTGCTGCTCACCACCTGAGAGCTCATGGGGCATGCGGTGCTGCTTGGAGCCCAAGCCCACCATCTCCAGTACCTCTGGCACAGCCTTGTCGATGCGCGACTTCTTCTTCCCGATGACCTCCAGCGCGAAAGCCACGTTGTGGTAGACATCGAGCTTGGGAAGGAGGCGGAAATCCTGGAACACGTAACCAATGGATTGGCGCAAATGATTAATCTCGCGGCCCTTGAGCCTATTGACGTGGAACTTATCAAAGTGGATATCACCGGAGGTCACGTTAGTCTCGCGCACCATGAGCTGCAGAAATGTCGACTTGCCGGATCCGGAAGGCCCGATGAGGAACACAAATTCCCCGTCATCGATCTCGAAAGAGACCTCATCCAACGCTGGTCGCGTGGAGGTCGGGTAGATCTTGGATACTTTTTCGAAGGTGATCACTTGCGCCACTTTAGCAACATGGCTTGGCATTGGGAACCTCAAACGCGGCGCTCTTTAGGCTCCTGTATTAGCGCCGCCTTCGGCCATACGCCAGCGAATCCCCGCCTCCAGGAAGCCATCAATGTCACCGTCGAGCACCTTCGAGGGATCCCCCACCTCGTAGTTGGTGCGCAGATCCTTGACCATTTGATAAGGGTGCAAAACATAGGAGCGCATCTGATTTCCCCAGGAGGCGTTACCACCCGCGCCCAAGGCATCGAGTTCGGCGCGCTCTTCCTGCCGCTTGCGATCGAGCAACTTGGCCTGCAGCACACGCATCGCCGAGGCCTTATTTTGAATCTGTGACTTCTCATTCTGACAGGTCACAACAATCCCAGTCGGAATGTGGGTCAGGCGTACCGCGGAGTCAGTGGTGTTGACGGACTGGCCACCCGGGCCCGAGGAGCGGTAGACGTCAACGCGAATCTCGGAGTCAGGGACCTCGATGGAATCCGTCTGTTCAACCACAGGCAACACCTCAACTTCTGCAAAGGAAGTCTGGCGCCGGGCCTGGTTATCAAAGGGAGAAATGCGCACGAGGCGGTGCGCCCCCTGCTCAACGGAAAGCTGTCCGTACATATACTCACCGTGCACAACGAAGGTGGCCGATTTAATGCCCGCCTCCTCGGCATAGGAAATGTCGTAGACATCTACCTTGTGGCCGTGCTTTTCCGCCCAGCGGGTGTACATGCGCATGAGCATCTCCGCCCAATCGGCCGCATCCACGCCGCCGGCACCGGAACGAATATTAAGCACAGCCTCGCGCTCGTCATAAGGGCCAGAGAGCATCGTGGTGACCTCGAGCGCATCAATAGCGGCTGCGAGATCCTCCAGCTCTGAGTCTGCGATCGACGCGTCTCCCTCTTCCTCCGCCAGCTCATACATCACGGGCAGATCGTCGAGGCGCCCGCGCAGGGATTCAAGCTTGCGCAGCTTCGCCTGGGCCGCCGACAACGCAGAGGTGACTTTCTGGGCGTGGGAAGGATCATCCCACAAGGAGGGATCTCCCGCTTGGGCCTCTAGCTCTCGAATACTCTCGGCCAAAGCCTCCGGATCCGAAACCTTTTCGATGCTCCCGTAAGTGGCGTTCAATTCTGAGATTCGTGCTGATACTTCCTGGCGCATAGCCGCCTAGTCTACCCGTGAGACCGCGTTCAATTAGCGATCGGTGGCGTTAAGCGCGACAATGGTGTCCATGACTCAACCGCCCAGCTTGAATGAGATGATTGACGCTCTCATCAAGACCTTCAACGTTGCTCACGCGCAGGATTCCGACGCCCACTTGGCGCAGGCTTTGGTCTACAACGCAGGCCGTCTTGCCTGGCGCATGCGCGAGCAAGGACTCTCCGTAGATTACAAGACCTCCATCTCCGATGTCGTTACCGATGCCGACCGCGCCGCCGAGCGCTTCGTGGCAGGCGTCATCACTGCCTCGCGCCCTGAGGATGGGATCCTCGGCGAGGAGGGCGCGGCAGCGCACAGCACCTCAGGCCGCACTTGGGTCATTGACCCCGTCGATGGAACCTACAACTTTACCTCCGGTTCTGATTACTGGTGCTCCGCCCTCGCTCTCGTCGCCGGCGAAGATGTCATCCTCGGCGCCGTCCACCGTCCCGCCATGGGATACACCTGGTTTGGTGGGCACGGCTTTCCCACCTCCCGCGACGGACAAGACGTCGCCCCGCTCGGTGATGTCCCCATTGAAAAGGTCTGCCTCGCTACCTACCTCCACCCCTCCTCCCTGCAAGATCCGGCTATTCACGCCACCTGGCAGAAAGTAGCTAGCCAATTCGCCACGGTTCGGATGCTGGGCGCCGGCTCGGTAGACTTAGCCTCCGTTGCCGAAGGCACGTGGGGCGCATGGATGCAGCATTCCGTGGCTGACTGGGATTGGTTCCCGGGCAAGGCCCTCGTCGAGGCCGCCGGTGGTAGCGCCATCAAGGTCAATTCCGGCGGAGTGGAATGGAGCCTGGCTGGAAACAAGCAGGTAGTTAAACAAATGGAGGAGTTGCTTCGTGGGTAAGTACAAAGAGGATCTCGGACTAGCCCTCGAGATGGCGGGTCACGCAGACGTGGTGACCATGGACCGTTTCGAGGCAGCTGATCTTTCGGTGAAAGACAAGCCGGATATGACCCCGGTTTCTGATGCCGACCTCGACTGCGAAAAACTCATTCGCAGCGAGCTCAAGCGCACCCGTCCTCGTGACGAGGTCTTGGGCGAGGAATTTGGTGGCGAGGCCTGCTTTAGCGGCCGCCAGTGGGTCATTGATCCCATCGATGGCACCAAGAACTTCGTGCGTGGCGTCCCCGTATGGGCCACACTCATCTCCCTTCTGGAAGATGGCGAGCCGGTGGTCAGCGTTGTTTCTGCCCCTGCACTGCGGCGGCGTTGGTATGCAGCGAAGGGCGCCGGCGCCTACCGCGTCTTCGGTGGCGAGCCCAAGCGTCTCCAGGTGTCCCGCGTCAGTGACTTCCAGCATGCCTCCTTGTCTATGAGCTCCCTGAGTGGCTGGAAAGAGCACGGCTTGCGCGAAGAGTTCATCGCGTTGACGGATAAAGTCTGGCGCCTGCGCGGCTACGGCGACTTCTGGAACTACTGCCTCGTTGCGGAAGGCGCAGTTGACATCGCGGCCGAACCCGAGGTTTCGCTCTGGGATCTAGCTGCCCCTTCCCTCTTGGTGACGGAGGCTGGCGGCACGTTCACCTCCCTCGAAGGTGTTGCCGGCCCCCATGGCGGTTCCGCCCTCGCCTCGAACGGACTCCTCCACGACCAAGTTCTCAGTAGCCTGCATCCCCCACTTGGTGACTAATTAGTCACCAAGTGTTCCGCCGATTAGTCACCAAGTGTTCCGCCGATTAGTCACCAAGTGTTCCGCCGTCGAGCCAGCCGTTGAAAACAGCTCCTGCAGCCACGGCCAGGCGAGGTCCATAGCGGCGCGCGTCCTCGCGGATGGTGGTGGGATCGATTCCGGCGGCAGAAAGCTCGCCTGCGTGACCGACCAACCAGCGTTCAATGCGCTGGTAATCCGCCTCGAGGTGGAATTGGAGCGCGAGCACCTTCTCGCCCACGCTAAATGCCTGGTTGGGAAAACCTGCCGTTTCCGCAAGGCGCTTCGCCCCGGCAGGAATGGCGAACTCATCCCCGTGCCAATGCAGCACGGGCACCGGTTCGCCCTGCTCACCGGCCAGCGGTGCAAGGACGCTAGATGCTCCCGCCGGAGTCAGAGTCAGCGGCGCGTATCCAATTTCCTTGCGGCCTGTGGGTGTTACCGGCGCTCCTAGAGCCTCAGCTATGAGTTGCGCGCCTAGGCAGATGCCGAGAATCGCTAAGTCTTTGTCCAACCACTGACGCACGAGGAGCTTTTCCTCCCGCAGGAATGGATAGGCCTCCTCTTCGTAGACGCCAATCGGCCCGCCGAGAACGATTAATAGATCCGCAGGCCCGAGTTGGGAGGGAAGCTCAGGGACTTCTCCCGCCTCCCAGGTACGGATTGAGTAGCCACGTTCTCTCAAAAGCGGCTCTAGAATACCCAAGTCCTCGAATGCCAGCTGTTGCAGTACATAGGCGTTTTTGCGGGCATCAGTCATGATCTTCTCTTCTCCTCATCGTAGGTGTTTTCCTTCGATAAGGAGAATTATGCTCTTAATCCCGCAGGAAGTGCGGATCTAATCCTCCGGCAACCGGAATCCGGCTCCCACTCCGCCTCGCGCGTTGAGATCGGCAAGGACGGCGTCCGCGCGCGTGGCGGTGGTGGGGCTGTGAATAGCTCCCTGCCACGGCGTGCGGCAATCAAAGTTGTTGATGATTCCGCCCGTGATGAAACCTACTACCCGGCCGTTGGAATAGAGCGGGGCGCCTGAATCCCCACCCATGGCGCAGACTTGGTTGATCTGAATCTCGGAGTTCTCCGCATAGGTCACCCCGCAGGTGGTACCGGTTGCCACGCCATTCTTGCAGGCCACCTCACCCGGATTCACCTGCCCGCCAAAGCTATTTACTTCAAGGCCGTTGTAACTGCGGCTGACCTTAGCCTGGGAACCAAACTCGACGACGGAATAGTCCAAGTACTCGTTTTTGGCGGCGATAGTGCCGGTCGGCCCCACGTGCCAGGAGTCTGCGGAGGCGACATCATCGCCGATGTTTCCGCAGTGCCCGGCAGTAATCCCCACCTTTCTTCCCTCGCCGTCCTCACCCGCAACGGCGAGTGTGCACATCGTATTGTCGTTGACATAGAGAGGAGTGCCTGGGCCATACAGGGATTGCCCCTGGGTCATGGCCGTGTTGGACTCCTCCGGAATGCGCGGAGCGTCGAAATAGGAGCCGGGAACTCGGTGGAGGACAAAATCTGCGCCCGGTTTCCCGGCTGCTACCTTGGAAAAGGCGTCATTCTTCCAGCTGTAATTTGGATCCGTGCCTTGGGGACGAAACTCAGGCTGTGTAGCCTCCTCTACCAGCCCCAGAGGGTTCGGATTGGTTGCTGGCTGCGCGTACTTTTCCTGCACTGCGCGCGCTTGCT
Source organism: Corynebacterium flavescens (assembly GCF_008693105.1). Classification (GTDB taxonomy): domain Bacteria; phylum Actinomycetota; class Actinomycetes; order Mycobacteriales; family Mycobacteriaceae; genus Corynebacterium; species Corynebacterium flavescens. Next base: position 40,515 of record NZ_VXKK01000020.1, on the reverse strand, counting down.
CGGTGTTGAGAAGGGACCCCAACCCGCTATCGATAGCCTTAGTCACTGCTGGGTCCACTGCAGGTACAGCGACTCCCGCGCTCTCCAACTCCGTGCGAGCTTGTTCAAAGTAGCCCGCCGGCGCCTCCGCAGCACCGGCCAATGGCGAACCCAAGAAGAAAGCACCGGCAAAGGCCGAGGCCACGAGAGTTGTCTTCAGATACGGTATCGGAAACATGATTAAAGGACTTCCTTTTATAAGGTCTAGGCGCTGCAGTCGTTGCTTTAACCTATGGTGTCACGGATGTGGGGCTTCCAAAGACACTCGCCGGGACTGTGTCCAAGCCGTTATCTTGAACGCGCGGATCGATGTCACTAAGCCCGAGGGATCTACTTAACAGGAAAAATCCTTTCAGCGGACTAAGCTGTTAAACCATGAGCACCCGCGAGGTTTCCGCCGTTGTCTTCCATGACATTCACGGGCGTATCCTGAGCATCCGCAAGACGGACACGCCGCACTTCATGCTGCCCAATGGAGACATTTCCAGCGGTGAGTCCCCCGCCACCGCCGCGTGCCGGGTGACTTTTGAGACCATTCGCGCCACCATCAATACAGATAGGCTTCTTCCCGTTGGGGTCTTTGTCAGCCCTTCCGCCAATGAGGAAGATGACACCATCCGCGCGCATGTCTTTGCCTACCCCGAGTCCATTGCCGTGGCGCACCCCTCAACGGAAATCAGTGAACTTGCCTGGGTAAACCCCGCTGCCCCGGGAGTGCCATTGGCGCCTTTGTTGCGCGAACAGGTCTTTGCGCATCTTCTCAAAGATTACTAAGCCGCAGGAACACACAGTTCCTGCGGGCACTTTTTAGCGCGGAGGTGTGTCTAGGAGGGTTAAGGTGACCAGTCCGCCGCGTTGAGAGCCGCAAGAGCTGGGGCCTGTTGTGCAGGAGCTGCGCAGGCCGCATTCCGTGCATACGCTCGACTCTTGCGAGGAACGCATCATGCCAACACGCGTGAGGTAGTCCAAGGCCGCAGACACCGTCGAGGCCGATAGCCCCGTCGCCCGAGAGATCTCCGCAGCTGTGGTGGCTCCCTCGCGCACGGCGGCAGCCACTTTGGAAAGCGGCCCAGCCTGCTCACTGCGCGTCGAAGGTTGTTGTGTCATTTGCGCTGTCATTAGAACCAGATCTTTAGAAAGTTGAATACTACGACCGCCAGCAACCATGCCGTGGCCAGCTGAATCCCCACGCCGAAAAGCATCCACTTGGTGCCGATCTCGCGGCGTTGTGCTGCCAGGGTAGCTACGCAGGGCGTGTAGGCCAAGAGGAATAGCATGAACGCCCAGACCGCGGCCACGGTGTGCCCGCCGGAGGCCTGCGAGAAGTCCTCGCGGACTGCCTCCGCCAGAGCGGACTGACCCTGATCATCCGGATCCTCATCGCTGACATCATCAAGACTGTAAGTCTGCGCCCACGTCGAAATAACAGCTTCCTTGGCCACGAACCCAGTCACCAAAGTGCCGGCAATGGCGCCGGAACCGAATCCGGCCGGCTCGAATACGGGGGCCACCGCGTTGGACATGCGGCCATAAGCGGTGTCGTCGAAAGGCATATCCTCGTCGGCGAAGCCGTAACCACCGGTGACCGGAGTCGACTGCAGCACGAAGACCACAGCCACGGTGGCGACGATGATTCCACCAGCAGTGTGCAAGAATCCACGCAGGCGAATCCAGGTCACAGAAAGCGCCAGTCGCGCGCCGGGGAGCTGGTAGACGGGAAGGTCGATGACCAAGGGCTCGGAGCCCATCCTGCGCCACAGGGTGTTCTTCATCAGCAGGCCTACCGCGACGACGAGGCCAATGGAGATGAGATACATCGCGAACAAGACGGAACCGGCATGATCAGGAAAAAAGGTCGCCGCCAGCATGAGGTACACGGTCAGCCGCGCCGAGCAAGAGGTAAAGGGAATGAGCAGCGCGGTCAGTACCCGCTGGCGGCGCTGTCCAAGTACCCGGGTCGCAGAGATGGCAGGCACATTGCAGCCAAAGCCGACGATCAGGGGGATGAAAGCCTTGCCCGGCAGGCCAATGGCCTTCATCACGCGATCCGTCACTACCGCCGCACGCGCCATGTATCCGGAATCTTCGAGTACTGCTAGGCACAGGAACATCAAGGCCATGAGCGGTGCGAAGGTAAGCACCATGCCCACGCCCCCAATGAGGCCGTTGACAATGAGTCCGGAGAACACCGGGTGCGTCAGACCTAGGGTCTCGAGCAGCGCGGTGGCACCGTCGCTGACGGGGCCGCTAAAGAATCCGTCCAGCCAATTCTGGAAAGGCGCAGCAACGGTGGTCGTAATCTGGAATACCGCCCACATGACGGCTAAGAAGAGCAAAGGTCCGGCTAACGGATGCAACGCCACGCGGTCAATGCGTTCACTGCGGCTGGCGCTGGCGTGATGCTTTACCGTGCTGGCCTCAGCCACGATGTGCTCGATCCAGGAAAAGCGGCCGTCGGCAAGCGCAAAGGCATCCGTGGACGCCTCCGCTTGACGACGAACCCGGCGCGGGCGCGCCAACTCCGCCTCAATGACCTCTGCCAAGCCTTCCAGGTTGACACGGTGGCGCGGGTCAATGGCCACGACGGGGGCCTGTATCTGCTTCGAGATTGCGTCGAGGTCGAAGACCTCGCCATTTTCCGCCGCGATATCGCTCTTGGTCACCACGACCACGATGCGCGCGGCTTCCTCAGCCAATTGCGCCACCATGTAGAGGCTGCGCGAGAGGCTGGAGGCGTCAACGGCCACGAGTACGAGGTCCGGCAGCTCCTCTTCGACGCAATCGATCACGAGATCGCGCGTGAGCTGTTCGTCGGGGCTCATGGGGTTAAGAGAATAGGCGCCGGGGAAGTCGATCACGTCAAAAACGCGACCTGATGCATTCTCATTGTGCTTCTCTTTGCCCGCGTGCGCCTTCCATGCCCCACGGCTAACCTCAACAGTGGTGCCTGGCCAGTTGCCCATGCGTGCCTTAGCGCCGGTAAGAGCATTAAAGAGCGTGGACTTTCCGGCATTGGGCGCGCCGACGAGGGCGATGACTGGTGTTCCTGCCGGGGCGACGGGTCCACCGTGGGACTCGCAATGGCAGGTGGTAGGAGCAGTCTTAGGAGCCATTAGTTCTCACCCGCCGCGACCATGAGTTGCTTCGAGGTATCCTTGTCCACCGCGTAACGAGTGTTGCCGATCCGCAGTACTCGGCCACCACCGGCCGTTTTCTGGCAGATGGCGATGTGAGTGCCCGCGCGCAAGCCTAGTTCTGCCATCCGCTGGCGCATTGGCCGGCTGAGGAACTCCTCCCCTACGTGCTGCAGGACACAGCTGTGACCGACGGGGATAGAAAACAAGGACAGCAGGGGCTGTGCTGGGGTGTCACCACTGGCGGCACGACGCAGGAACGACATGACATTCTCTTTTCTCATAAGCCAAGGGGAGACGTAGTTATAAGGTTTGTCTTGGCTAATTAGATTAAACAACTGCTCAGTGAATTTTGTCGAATATTCTAGAGGCTATAACGGTTCCCCACCATCCCGAAAGTGCCCGAAACTGCTGGCCAGGAGGTTTTTTCCACAGCTTTGTCTTTTGCACCACAGGATAGGTTTTAACGTAGGCTTTTATAAGCATCTACCTCCGTTACTTAAGCTCCCCCTTGCCAGGCAACTTGCTCCGGAATCTCGCACACAAAAGCTATGATGTAGGACACGTCTGAAAATTTCCCAGTCGAGCGAGGAGCCGCCGCCATGTCCAATGCTGATCCCCATCCGGCCGAAGTTGTGTGCAGCGCCGGTGACACCCGCGTCGACATCGAAATCATCACCGCGCGCGATGTCCCCTTGGGAGGGCCACGCGGCATGACCGTACACCGCACCATCCCCCAGCGCCGCCGCAGCCTCATTGGCGCCTGGTGTTTCTGCGATCATTACGGGCCAGACCCAGTCGGCGAATCCGGCGGTATGGATGTAGCTCCCCACCCCCACACAGGACTCCAGACGGTGTCGTGGCTCTTCTCCGGCACTATTCGCCACGATGATTCCGCGGGTATTCACGAGATCGTGCGCCCCGGCGAGGTCAACCTCATGACTGCCGGCGGCGGAATCTGCCATTCTGAGGTCTCAACCGAGGACACGGAAATCCTCCACGGGGTGCAGCTCTGGACGGCGCTGCCGGAAAGCGCACGGCACGGCGAGCGCCGCTTTGACCACTACGTTCCCCAACCTGTCGAATTTCCAGGCGGAAGCGCGCTGGTATTTCTCGGGTCGGCGCTCGGTTCTACTTCGCCCGTGACCACCTTCAGTCCCCTGCTCGGCGCGGAGCTGAACCTTGAACCTGGCGCCACGCTCGATCTACCGGTGAATGCCGAGTTCGAGCACGGCATCTTGGTAGACACGGGCCGCATCTCGCTAGAAGGCGTCACCGTCAACCGGACCGAACTCGCCTACGCCGGAACCGGGGCAAACACCTTATGCATCAGCAATACTGGAAGTGAGAGCGCCCGTTTGATCCTGCTGGGCGGGGAACCCTTCCCCGAGTCTTTGGTGATGTGGTGGAACTTCATCGGCCGCGATGATGCCGAGATCCGTCACTACCGCGCGGAATGGGAGGCCGGCAGTGAGCGCTTCGGGCAGGTCGAAGGCTATATAGGCCACAGTCCTGACTCCCCGCGCCGACTGCCTGCGCCCCCTATTCCTCCGGTGCAGTTACGGCAGCGCAAGAACCCAGCGCCAGTGGCCCGGCCGGGCCAAGATCCCTATCGTCCACCGACGCAGTCCGGCGCCACCAATGAAAAGAATGAGACCATTTTCTAGGGGGTTATAGAAACTCCTTAGCACCCTCCCCGCTAAGATCACCCCAGCAAGCTTTTAGACCAATCGAATGGACTCTCTATGTCTGAAGAAAAGAAAAAAGCAAGAAACCGGGTGAAATCGGCGGTCAAACAGGCCTCTTCGGGAAATCGCTCGATTCACCCGGCACTCGTTCCCGGAATCGACGTCGATGATACCAATTCGACTTTCCCCACCAATAAGGTTGTTTTCGCGGTTGCACTTCTCGTGTCGACCGCAGTTTTTGTCTGGGCACTCATCTCGCCGACCGGCCTCAACGAAGTAGGCATGACCATGCAAAGCTGGGTCGTCACCAACTTCGGCTGGTTCTTCACCGCCTTGATGATCATCATCTTGATCTTCATGATCGTCATCGGCCTAGCACCAACCGGCCAAATCCGACTCGGCTCCGACGATAGCGAGCCCGATTATTCAACGCTGTCGTGGATCTCCATGCTTTTTGCCGCGGGTCTTGGAATCGGGCTCATCTTCTACGGCCCGATGGAACCACTCATCCACTTCATTACCCCACCACCGGGCACGGATCTACCCGCGGAATCTCCCGAACTAGTCACCTTTGCCATCTCCCAAGGCATCTTGCACCAAGCATCTCTAGCCTGGGGCGTCTACGCCCTGGTGGGCGGCGCAATTGCCTACGCCTCCTTCCGGCGCGGACGGCTACCGCTGATTTCTTCCCTCTTCGAGCCGATTTTCCCCGATGGCAACAATCGCATCCTGGGCAAGATCATCGATATCCTCGCGGTGCTGGTGACCCTCTTTGGCACCGCCACCTCACTAGGCATTGGTGCCTTGCAGATCCAAACCGGTACCTCCATAGTCACCGGTAAGGAGCTGGGCGGCGACATCTTCCTCGTCATTGCCATCACTATACTCACGGTTATCTTCGTCATCTCAGCAGTCTCCGGCGTCAAGAAAGGCATCCGGTTGCTATCAAACGCCAACATGTTCCTCGTGCTGGGTCTTACTATCTTCGCGCTTCTAACCGGCCCCACCGTATTCTTGCTCGATCTCATCCCCTCAACCGTCATCACCTTCTTCAACCAGGTACCAGCCATGCTCTCGGTCTATGCCAGCGAAGGTGACACCCAAAGCGCCTTCCTCCTCGGATGGACTACGCTGCTCTGGGCTTGGTGGATTTCGTGGTCCCCGTTCGTTGGCATGTTCATTGCCAAGATCTCGCGCGGACGCACCATCCGCGAGTTTGTCACCGTCGTCGTCATCGTTCCAGCAGGAATATCCATGCTCTGGTTCATCATTTTTGGCGGTTCCACCATCTGGCAACGCCTCAACGGTGGCGACATGGAGGTCAAGGACTCCGGGGAGAACGTCATGTTCGATCTCATGGGGAACCTTCCTTTCAGCTCCATCACCAACGTGATCGTCTTGGTCGCCATCCTCATCTTCTTCACCACTGCCGCAGATTCTGCCACCAATGTCATGGGTTCGATGTCCCAGTCTGCACGCGCGGTGCCTTCCAAACCAGTCACCATCATCTGGGGCGCCGCGCTCGGCCTAGTGGCGCTGTCGCTCCTGCTCGCCGGCGGACAAAATGCCCTGTCCGGGCTCCAGTCCATCATGGTTACCTGCGCACTTCCCTTCGCCATCATCCTCGTGGGCGTTATGGTCTCCTGGGCCATCGATCTACGCAATGACCCCGTTATGATCCGGCGCCGCTTCGCCCTCGCTGCGATCCGCAAGGGGGTTGCGCAGGGAATCGACGATCACGGCGATGACTTCGTCTTTGGAGTCACCAAGGTTCCCTCTGATCAAGGCGCCGGCGCCGACTTCGAGACCAACGATCCCGCCCTGACAGAGTGGTACACCGATGCCGTCGCCGACGACCCAGAGGAAGATGTCACCATCGTGCGCAAGCCGAAGTAAGGGCCCACGTCTTTCCTCGGCTTGCCCGCGCATGCGAGAATTAGAGCCATGACATATCAACAGCCCTATGATGATGAATCGCGCTACTATTCTCCACAGCCACAGGGAAAGTTTGATACCAAGAAACTAGCTATCAACTTGACGATCCTGGGCGTTCTTTGTGCCGTTATCACCTTCGCGGTCGTCATCGTCACCGATCTCATCGTCTCCACCATCTCCGGTTGGGCCGAACAGGGCCCCGCCATGGCCATCTTGGTCGCAATAGTCGCAGGCCTAGTTGGCGTGTGCGCAGGCCTGCTGTATATCCCCGTTGTCGGCACGGGCAACGAGAACCTCTTTGGCGTGGCCATCCTTGCGCTCACCGCCGCAGCAATCATCGTCTGGGTTCTTTTCGGCGGGCTTCTCGACGGCGACTGGGAGACCATCCTCACCCTCGTCGCCGTCATCTGCGCGGGCTCTACTGCCTACATAGCCCCGCGGCGCATCGAATCAGCGCGCCTGCGTTAGCCACAATTCACCGCTTCGACATCTAGGCGTTCCCGAGAGGAAAAACAAGGTCAATACTGTGTGCCTGTGTGAATCATCGACGCAACATAGTTCTCCCTCGCCTCTCAGCGCTTCTCATCACTGGCGCCGTAGCCATGCAAGCAGTAGTCGCGCCGGCTTCTGCGGCCACACTGCCTCTAGCTCCCCCTCAGCAGCTGCAAGAACTGCAGGAGCAATACGCTCCTAGCTCTCTGCCTGCCACCACCTATCCAGCGGAATCAGGAGCGCCCCAACCGCAACCCTTCGGTCCGGATGCCTACTTTGGGTACATCTCTGACATCAGCTCTTATCCCGGCGGCACGTATTACTCTGTGGTCGACGGCTTCGCTGACCTGCGCGCCAACCACCCAGATACCCTCGCCGAGAATCTGAATATCACGCTGAGCATCAATAACTCCGCCTCTCCCGAGCGGATCACGCGCGCCCAGGCGGATGCTCGCGCCGACAGCGGTGGGCTACTTGGCACGCTTTCCGACGCCTTCGGTCCCACCCTCGGCGAGCAACTACGCGCCGCCATCGCGGAAAACCGGCTGCCTAAGACACGGGCCTTCCTCGATTCCGGCTATGTCTCCCGCGCCCAGGGCATTGCAGCTTCCACGCTGGTGGAGAAAGAGATCTTTAACTATCCCCGCCCCTTCGAGGTGGCCCCAGAACTCATCAACAAGCACAACGATGGCCGCGAGGACTACTATGCCCTGAATGGCTCCGCCTCCTTTCCTTCCGGGCACACCAATCAGGCGGTTCTTATCACCACGCTGCTCGCCGCAGCTCTGCCCGAGCTGGGCCCTCAGCTTCTCGCCCGCGGTTCCGAGGCTGGGGAGAGCTGGGTGGTCATGGGAGTGCATTACCCACTCGACGTCATCGGCGGGCGCATGACCGGCACCGCTGCAGCAGCGGATCATTTCAATGATCCAAAAATGCGAGACGCTCTCAACCAGGTAGGCCAAGAGATTCGTACCGAACTGACGTGGCGGACCGGCAAGCCCCTCACAGAGACCATCGCCGCCGAGCAGGCAGCCGGCCGCGCCTATGCCAGCAATGCCCAGGCAGCGACCATATATGCCAACCAAGCAACGTATGGACTAGCCCCCGTCTATGCCACGGATCGCCCCATGAATATTCCGCAGGGGGCTCCGGTCTTGCTCCACAACCGTTTCCCGGAGCTGTCCTGGGAACAACGAGCGCGCGTCATCGCTGCCACCGCGCTCCCCTCCGGCTCTCCTCTGGATAAACAAGACAACGGCGCCGCGGGTTCGTGGCAACGCGTCAACCTCGCAGCAGCGTTCGCCGCCGAGGTCACCGTCGCCCCCAACGGCGAGCTCAGCGTCAACGGCTCCCCAGTCTAGTAGATCGCAGCGGAGCGGTCTAACTCTTCTCCCACCGAGCGTGCTCCCGGCGCGCCATAAAGCGCCTGGTAACTAGCACTGTGGGACACACCGGCGCTGGGCTCCAGCACGTCTCCATGCAGCCAATCCACTTGGACGCGCTCGGCGGTGGCCTCCACAGCCATGTAACCGTGCGAAGTGAGATCGATATAGCGGTACCAAGTATCGACGCTGCGAATGAGGTCTTGGCCTACTCTCAAAAGTTCGCGTACTGGGACATCCAGCGCCGGATTAGATGCCAAGGAATCAAAGGCGCTGCCGGCGGTGACCGAGGGCGTAATGAACTCCGTGGCCACCACGCGGTTATCCTGCCCAAGGCGAAACTGTCCCGCATTGGCGGGAATATCAGCGGCCCAAGACGAATGAATGTCACCAGTGAGAAAGACCACTCCCGGCTTTTTATCAGCCGCGATGAGCTCAACAATCCTTGAACGCTCGGCCATGTAGCCATCCCACTGATCCGCGTTCAACGCAATTCCCTCTGCAGGCAAGCCTATCTGGTGAACCAGCCACTCATGGATGTGGGGATCTAAAGTTGGAGGAAGGGTCAGCGGGGCAAACATCACCTCGTTACCAATGAGCTGCCAACGCGTGCCAGAGGTGGCCAACGCATCCGCGAACCACTGAAATTGTGTGCCTCCCAGCATGCTGCGATCTGGGGCGCCAACCGCCCGGAGGTAATCAGGGTCTGCGGCCAGCCCCGAATTGGAGGGAGTCATCAGCACCTGATAATCCCGGAAGCTGCGCAGATCCGGGATGATGAGCTCCGCTAGGTCACCGTAGCGCAGGTGGCGGTAGAGGTGACGGTCATCGGACGTGCCAAACCCCTCCCCGGCGCGCACCGGCATCCACTCGAAGTAGGCCTGGGTGGCCTGGGCTTTCATGGCAGGAAAGTCATCATGAATGTCGATGGAGTTGCCCGTGGCGCCTTCACGCCAAGAGTTATCCGCGAACTCGTGATCATCCCAGATGGCGATAAGCGGCTTGGCTGCCAGCAAGTCTGCCAGGTCCGGATCCGTGTGATAGTGGCCCTGCCGGATGCGGTAATCGGTCAAAGTGGTGGTGCGCTGCGCGGGCTCTACACGGCGCACCGTGGTCTTATGAGCCGCACCGTACTCCCCGCTGGCGTACTCATAGGTGAAATCTCCCAGGTGCAGCGTGAACTCGAGATCGTCTCGGTCCGCCATATCGCGGTAGGCGCGGAAGTACCCAGCCTCATAATTCGAGCAAGAACATACCCCGAAGCGCAGCCGCAGAAGCTGTGCATCCACCGCAGGGGCCGTGCGGGTGCGTCCCGTCCGCGACACTGCGCCGCTGGCGGGACCATCCAGCACGCTAAAGCGAAAGAAATATGTGGTGGCGGGAGCGAGCCCTCTGGCCACCACCTTGATGGTGTGGTCGCTGCCCGCATCACTGAGTGTTTCCCCGAAGGCCACGAGGATTCCAAAGCCCGGATCAGAGCTTAATTCCCAGCGCACGCGAGTGGACGGCCCTAATCCGGAACCCGGGTGAGCCTCCGGGGTGGGTGTCACCCGAGTCCACAACACCACGCTGTCCGGGTAGGGATCTCCCGAGGCCAACGAATGCGCGAATACCGGGCTCGCCTCCGCAGCTAGGGCAGTTCGCGCCCTAGCGCCGAAGATCCCAGCGGCACCTGTCGCCGCGCCTGCGCCGAGGAAGGAGCGCCGGGAAACGCTACGAGTTGGGGCGGTCTGAGATCTCTGCCAAGACGTGGTCACGTTCGGGGAGAGTACCCCGCCCACTCACACAATGCTGACCGGGAACGGGCAGGTCAACTAGATTTTCCACAAGTTTTACCCAAGACATAACCGGGGACATACTCGGTTCATAAGCCATTAAGGCGCCAGACACGACCGCCTGCCCCGCAGTCCGGGCAACAAAGTGTTCAGCCCTTCTTGGGTAGGGTGGGGCACTCCATTGGCTACGGATTCCGGTGCCCATAAACCAAAGTTCCTAGATTCTAAGGAGAAACTCTTCCTATGAGCCGCAACATCCCCTTCATTTCCGCCGCACAGGTATTTGCCAGGCTCTCCCCCGCTACTGCTGTGGAGATCATCCGCCGCACGCTCGCCACGGGCTATGAGCCCTCCACCAACCCTCCCCGCCAAGCAGTGCCCATTCCGCATGGCCAGCTGCTGACCATGCCCTCCTCCACGGACACCGGCGCCGGCATCAAGGTGCTTACAATCGCTGAACAAAGCCTCGGCGAAGGCATTCCGCGCATCCAAGGGCAGTACCTGCTTTTCGACGGAGCGACGCTTTCCCCACGCGCTATTATCGACGGCGCCGCCCTGACCACGTTGCGCACCCCCGCACTGTCCCTGGCCGGGATCAGCCAGCTGCTCGAGGAAGAAGATACTGCGCTGCCCACCGTCATCTTCGGCACTGGGCCTCAAGCCCGGGGGCACGCCGAGGCCTTGAGCAGCTTTATCAATGGCCGCCGCGACATCGACATCACCTTTATCAGCCGATCTCCCGCCGCCGACCTAGACAATTGGCAGAAGGCGGGAAGTGATAAGGCTCGGACCGCACTCGCGCAGGCAGAGCTCGTGATGTGCTGTACCACCTCCGCTGAGCCACTCTTTAGCCTCCCGGAAGCACGCCAGGACTCGATCATCGTGGCAATGGGCTCCCATGAGCCCCATAAACGCGAGCTCGGCTCCGATGTCATGGGCAGCGCACAGGTCATCGTCGAGGACACGGCTAACGCTTTGCGCGAATGCGGAGACGTCATCCTGGCCATCGAAGAAGGCAGCCTCGAGGCCGGCTCGCTCATCGAATTCAAGGACATCGTCACCGGCCGGCATAGCCTCAACCGCGAGAGCCCCGTGGTATTCAAGACCTCCGGTATGGGCTGGCAAGATCTGGTCCTGGCCCAAGCCATTGCTGCTGCAGCAGAAAAGACCCCACCGGAAGAACCGGAGGGGTCTTAGGCCAGCTACGTGGGCTGCTAAAGCAGCGAAAGCATTACCACCAGCCGAGCACCTTGAACCATAGGCCGCCGACGACGAACCAGATGACGAGGGAAGGAATCGAGCACAAGAAGCTGTACCCCCACCACTGGCCGGTCGAGTTATAGCCGGAGCCGAACAGAGCCGGGCCGGGGCCACCCGAGTACTGGGTCAGGCCCATGTTGAGCAAGGCCGTGTAGGCCAGTGCCATGGCCGCCAAGGTGGGAGGAGCGCCCAGGGCTATTGCCGTGGCAAGGAAGGCCGAGTACATCGCGGCAATGTGCGCAGTGGCAGAGGCAAAGAGATAGCGGGTGTAGAAGAATACCAGAATCAAGATGAACAGTCCGAGCTGCCAGGACAGCCCGCCGATAGAGCCAGCGATGGAGCTTGCGATCCAATCGACCACACCATAAGTGTTCAGAGCTCCAGCCATCATGACCAGCACGGCGAACCAGAAGATGGTGTTCCACGCGCCCTTTTCTTTGATGATGTCATCCCAGGTCATGATGGAGGCCAGCATGAGGATAACCAGGCCAATGAAAGCGGAGACGGTGGCGTTGATGCCGAAGACCATATCCCCTACGACCCACAGGAAGAGCAGCAGCACGAAGTCCGCGGCCAAGATGGCCTCAGCCCGCGACATGGGGCCCATTTCCTTGAGTTCTTTCTTGGCAAACTGGGCGATCTCAGGAGAATCCTTGATCTCTGGCGGATAGACCTTGTAGAGGAAGAAAGGAATGGCGATGAGCGCCACGATGCCGGGGACAACAGCGCCCACAAACCATGAGGTCCAGGTGATATGCACGCCGTAGTCGGCGGCCATGGACTGCATGATGGGGTTGCCAGCCATGGCGGTCAAGAACATTGCACAGACAATGGCGTCAATCTGCGAGATGGCAATGGCCAGGAAGGCACCTGCCTTGCGCGCTGTGGGGCCGGCCTCAGAGCCATAGGCCGAGGCGACCGATTGCATGATCGGGTACATGATTCCGCCACCACGCGCGGAGGCAGAGGGAACGCCGGGGCCAATAACGACGTCGGCAAGCGCGAAACCATAGGCCACGCCGATCATCTTCTTGCCGAATACCGAAACGAAGAAGAGCGCGATGCGCCGGCCAAGCCCAGTCTTGATGACGGCCCGAGAGAGGAACATCGCGATGCCGATGAGCCAGATGGTGGAATTGGCGAATCCCGAGAGCATTCCGACATCGCCCTGCTCGGCCTTGATGGGGGTCAGCCCCAGCAGACCGGAGAGGGTCAGCGCCACCAAACACACCGCACCCATGGGCATAACCTTGGCGATGATCGCCACAATAGTGGCTACAAAGAGTGCCAACATGTACCAGGCGCGGGGCTCCAGGTCACCAGGAATCGGAATGAGCGCGATGGCTCCTCCGACCACGAGGGGGATGAGGAGCTTCTTCCAATTGAAATACAGCTTTGCTGTTGTTTCGGGCACCGGTGTGGCTTTTGGTGCCTTAGTGGGGGCGGTCATGAGAGTATCCATTTCCTCGGAGTTTTCTGCACGACTTCTACGGTACTCCGCAGGTCGTTGCTAAGAAAACGTACGAAAATCCCATTAGTCCTCACAGTCCCCCACCGCACAATTCTTGTTGCATTTTCCCACATAAACGGGCATCCTGCAGCCCTTCTATGTGGTTGCTCACAGCCTCCGAAGGCGCATAAACGCCCTCGCATATGGGGCGCGAGGGCGTTGAAACTTGCCTTTTAGGACTCAGTCATAGTGGTGCCACACTAAAGGCGGAGGAAAGCCTTAAGGGCTGGGAATGCCTTCAGAAGCTGCGGGAGGATCGCACCGAGCGCGCCGACCAGGCCAACGCCCGCCAAGGCTGCGACGAGGGCTCCCACGACGCTACCGGCAGAAAAGTCGGTGGAAGAAGAACCAAGAGATGACTCCGTAGGCGGGGTCGGCTGCTTAGGCGCACAATCACCATGACGCACCTGCGCGGAACGCAAGGATACACCATCAGTCGCGGCATCATCCGCCCAGAGGAAGCTGGTGACGGTAACAGTACCGCCGGCTTCGCACTCAACTTGGTCTGTGTGGCTGGCAAAACCCTCGTTTGCGAAGTTGCCCATCTTCTCCGGACGCTCGTAGATCTTTCCATCTGACTCACTGAGCTTATTTCCGTCCCAGTTCAACACCTGGGAGGCGCCCCCGCATATCTCGTCACAGAGGACACTGAGCTGCTTGGAAGCCGCGCTGTAATCAAGTGCCATTACTCCCTTGAAAGGCGAAGAATATCGCTGCATAAGCCTCGGCTCCCCCTGGCTGAGATCGACAACGAGGACGTCACCGGTCTCCTCGACACCGGCGGCGAAGACGTCATCCTCCAGCTGCGCGAGCGCCTCCAAGCCGCCATTAGGCTGAATATCTCCCGTGAACATCGCGAGGTTCCGCTCCTGCTGTGCGTTCTGCGTGCCCTCCTTGCCAGTGGGGTTGGCAAAGCGAAGAATCGAGGGCCGGGAAGCCTTCTTATCTTCGTTGTTGCGCTCGGTGGCCAGGTAGATATCGCCATTGCGCGCGGCGACTATGCCTTCCGCGTCCGGTGCGCCGCCGCCTTCTGGGTAGCCCGTAGCCCACTGTCCACCGAGTTGTTGGTGTCCTTATTGGCCAGTTCAACGAAATCACCGATGGGGTCTCCATTGGACTCCGCTTCATTGACCACGACTGGGGAGCTCGTGACCTCGGTGGCACCTGCCGCCACGACGCTGCTGCACAACACTGCCGACGCCACCACCGGGGCTGCGAGGAGACTGAACTTCTTCACTATTGACCACTTTCCAGGGAGAGTAACTTTTCACGAACCTCAACAAAGTATCGGAGGTCCATGATCAGGAAATGATCCCTAGGAAAACACTGGGTGAATCAACTCTCACTTTCTGTCACAGTGAAGGGATGACTTCCGCCGCAGCGCCGCTGACGTGCAGCGCTTGACCGTCACGCAGCAGCAACAGCGGATATTTGTCCCCGTAAGTCTCAACGATGCGCGCAATCAACTCGGCCGGATACGGGGGAAGCTTTCCGTCTGCGTGAGGAACGATGACCTTGTCAATGAGGCCGAGCCCCCTATCACTGCTGAGCCCAGGCGCGACGTCACGGCTGTCCATCAACTCCGCCGGGGTCACTGACGGCCCCGTAATGATCGATCCTGCACTGCACCCTATATAAGGCAATCCCGCTCGCACGCGCTCCGCAAGGACGTCCCCCGTGCCGTTGGAACGCAATGCCTCAAGCAAGAGAAAGGTTTCCCCTCCTGCTACATACACGGCATCGAGGCTGCCAAGCACCTCGGCGAAGGAAGCGGCAGTTTCCCTCCGGGCAGAAATATCTACCAACTCGTAGCCCAATTCCGCAACGCCGGTGCGCTCCGCAGCCGCGAAAGGCATCCCCTCCGCTGCATCGGTGATGTATCCGAGGCGCAGTGGCCGGGCGAGCCCACCCACGCACTGCTCCAGAAAGGCTGGGACTGCGCCCACGTTAAGGGACAACAGGAGCATATTCATGCCTGAACGCTATCATTACCGGACTCACCTAGCAGCAGTGCGAGCCAATACTGTACCCGAATACGAGAAAATCCTCTCCCCACCCGAAGGTGACGAGAGGATAATCGGAAGTTGGTAGCGGGGGCAGGATTCGAACCTACGACCTCTGGGTTATGAGCCCAGCGAGCTACCGAGCTGCTCCACCCCGCGATGAGATGACTTCCATCCATCTGCGCTACACCGAGTAACTAACCTTTTAAAGTTAAGCCCTCTGTGCTGGCGACTTCTGTAACTATACATAAGGAAGCGGCACCCTCCCAAATCAGCCGGTCAGGTGCCGCTTTCACTCTTTGAGCAATCAGTCACTACTTGGAAAGTGACTGGTACGCGTCAACTGCCTTGTCGAGCTCATCGAGTGCCTTGCCGTATTCCTCGAAGGAACCATTGCGGGCGGACTCGACCTTCTTCAAAGCATCATTGATCTTGGAAATTGCCTCGCCCTCGCTGGAGGAAGAAGGAGCAGTCGCCGGCTGAGCAGAATCCGCGGGCTTTTCATCCCCTTCCTTGGCAGCAGAGGCATCCCCGCCGTCACCGCTAACCTCCTCGATGCTTTGGGCAGCCTTGGCATCGATGCCAACCTGCTCCAGCGCCTCGGCGATGGTCGGTGCGTAGCCAACCCGTCCCTTATAGGAGACGAGTACGCGCAGCAGCTTCGGGAACGCAGACTCTTGGCCCTTGCGCTGCGAGTAGATGGGCTCGACGTAGAGAATCTCTCCCCCACCAACCGGCAATGCCAGCAGATTGCCGTTGTGCAGGTCGTTGGAGCCCTCCCACAGAGTGCGGTCACGCGCGACCTGGTCCGAGGACATCATGGCATCCTGCGCCTGCTTCGGACCCTGGGTCTGAGTATTAGTGGGAAGGACACGCACGGTGAACTTGCCATAAGTCTCCGGGTCGGAGGAAACAGCCATGTGTGCCGAGAGGAACTGACGGTTAAGTCCACGATAAGAGGTGATCAGCTGGAAGCTAGGTTTGCCGGTCTTGGGATCGGCGGCCATCACGTAGTACGGCGGCTGGTTGAGGCCTTCATTTTCGCCGGCAGTAGGATCTTCAGGAACGGACCAGAATGCGTCGTTGTTGAAGAATACCCCTGGGTCATCAACGTGGTAGCGGGCCAGAAGCGTGCGCTGAACCTTAAACATATCCTCCGGGTATCGGAAGTGATCACGCAGCTCAGCCGAGATATCAGAGTTGGGCTTCACCACGTTGGGGAACACGCCCTCCCAAGCCTTGAGGACTGGGTCTTCAGTGTCGAACTCGTAGAGGTCTACCGTGCCGTCGTAGGCATCAACCGTAGCCTTGACCGAGTTCCTGATGTAACCAACGTTGTCATTGATGAGGCGCTGGCTCGTGCCGTCCGGGTTCTGAGCATCCTGCGTAGTTTCCGTCAGCGAGGTGCGCTGAGAATAAGGCAGGGCGTCAAGGGTGGTGTATCCATCAACTATCCACTTGATGCGGCCATCAATGACGGCAGGATAGGTGGAAGAGTCCGTGGTCAGCCAGGGGGCAACCTTCTCGACGCGCTCACGCGGGTCACGGTCATAGAGGATCTTGGAATCCTCGCCCACTCGATCCGAGAGCAGGAAGTTCATCTCCTGGTACTTAAGCGCATAGGCGGCGCGGTCAAAGACGTTCCCGATGGAGACTCCGCCCGTTCCGTCATAGGTGTAAGTGGAGGAATCGGTGTCATACTCAACCGGTTCATCACCCGTCTGTCCGACGATGGCATAGTCCAGTCCGTCCTGCGCCGAGGCGATGACAGGACCGAAGTAAGTGCGCGGCTGGTCGACGTGGATGCCCAGGGATTCCTCAGCATCCTTGGTCTCTCCCTCACCTTGGGCCTTGCCGGCCTTGGTCTGAAGATCGGAGACTGTAAAGACGGGGAAACCACCGCGGGCAGATCCGGCGTCACGCGCTACTTCATCGACGGTATTTGCTTGTGCGGCGACAAAGCCGTTGCCGTGGGTATATACAGTGTGGCGGTTGATCCAGTTCGACTGGTTCTCACGCAGCTCATTGGGATCTAGCTCGCGCGCGGCGACCACGAAGTCCCGCATCTCGCCATCGACCTCATAGCGGTCCATGGCCAGCGGGCTGGGGAAGCCGTAGAAGTTCTTCAGCTGCTGCATCTGAGTAAAGGTCGGAGGCAAAACATCCGGATCAAGAAGGCGCAGGTTGGAGATCGTGGCGGACTCGGAGGCTACCTCAGAGTCAGCGACCTCGCTAGCGCCCCAGTTGCGCTCGTAGGTCACGTCCTCATCGGTGAGGCCATAGGCGTAGCGCGTGGACTCAATGTTGCGCCCGATGGACTCCGCTTCCTTGGCCTGACGGTTAGGCTGCACCGAGAACTGCTCCATGAGCAGCGGCCATGCCTGACCGATGATGAGCGAGGAAAGGAGCATCAACACAACCGCAAGTCCGGGGATGCGAAGGTCCTTGACTACGAGGGCCATAAACAACGCGATTGCGACGAATACGGCGATGATCATCAAGATAATCTTCGCCGGCAGGTAGGCGTTGATGTCCGTATAAGAAGCACCGGTGAAAAGTGCGTGATCTGCGTAAAGCAGCTCATAGCGCTCGAACCAGTATTTTGCTACCTGCAGGAGCATCCAGATACCTGCGGTCACCGCGAGCTGGACGCGAGCAGGACGGGAGATGGCACCGGTGATGCCTGCGGAACGGTTACCAATGCGGATGCCGCCGAGGATGTAGTGTCCAAACAATGCGATAAGGAAAGCAACTGCAGTGAGCACCGACAGCGTGCTGACGAGCAGCTGCCACATGGACAAGCTAAAGGCATAGAAGCCCAGATCGTTGCCGAACTGCGGATCTTCAACGCCGAAGGGGTGACGGTTGAGGAAGAGCAAAACGTCGCGCCATGCGGACTGGCCCAAGATGCCGGCGACGATGCCAACGATGAAGGGAACCACCCGGAAGAAAAGGTGCATGCCCTTCTCAATGGAACGGCGATACTGATGCACCGGAGAATTGAGATCCCCGATATCGAACTCATCAGGGCGCCCACGCCAGGTTAGGTAGCCGGCCAGCCACACGACGGCGCCGCTGACGAGCGCAAAGACCGCGAAGAGGACGATGCGCGCGAGAATTGTCTTGGTAAAGACGTTGCGATACTCGATTGCCCCGAACCACCTCCAGTCCGTGTAAACGCCGACGGCCAAAGGCCCGACGAACAATAGGATGGCTATGATAGCCACGACCCACGTGAGCGCACGAGGGGGTCGCTTCATAGGGGCCGCGGGTTGGGATAGTCCAGAGACCAACGCCAGCTCCAATCAAAATCGTATGAATATTACCGGTATAGACTTCCAGCTTAGGGAAGCAATACACAGATAACGAATAAGGATGTTTATGAGTTCCCCCGGAATCTCCCAGCCCGCTCTCAACAAGGCCATGCGTGAAGCCGTCGAATTTGTCCACGGCGAGGGCTGGGACGCGCGGCCTTCCCTATTCGCCCTCGTGCCGACCGAGCTGCTGGCAGAGCAACTAGGCCAATGGGACGAAGCGGATGATTCACCGCTGACTCTCGTGGTCCAAGATTCTCTTCCCGACAACATCGAGCCTGGTTCCGAGCAACTTGCGGACTACGTATCGCGTTTGGCCTGGCCTCCCGAGGTCGCGGGGGTCATCCTCGCCCAGGAAATTGTCTTTCGCGATACGTCGAACCCCGCAGCGAAACCGAGTCCCGCCCGCCTGTTCTCCGGTGTCCTCCGTGAGGAAGGCGTGGAGTTGACGCTGCTTCAGCTGCGCCCGACCGAGGAAGATCTGGCGCAGGCAGGCCCCTTCGCGCAGGACGAGATCCAGTTGCGGGGCGGGCCGGACGTGGCGCCGGGGATCATCGCCGCCCTTCGATACGGTTTGGAACAAGAACCGGAAGAACTCGACTAGACTAATAGACCGGGTTGCCTTTCCGGCGACCTCGCTAAAGGCACCAACACTTAAGTACGTATGCAAGGAGTCCTATCGTGCGCAACCGCGCTGTCCACCGCTTGACCGGCGCCGCCGCGCTCGGCCTCTCCTTGGGGCTGTTTCTGGCGGGTTGCTCCACCCGAGACGAGGATCCCGCCGCATCCGACTCCTCTACCCCGGAGACTACGGCCAGCTCTACCTCTGCACAGGACTCTTCCGCTAGCGCTTCATCCACTGAGGCTTCCGCCTCTGAATCTGGAAACCGTTCCGAGGAGGCGGCTTCGCAAAGCAGCGAACCTGCAGACTCCACGCGCTCGGAATCCCGGCAGGTCAAGTCGGTGGCGGATGCACAGAAGATCTTCGGCTCGCTTGCCCCGGATACGGTATTCGCCGAGTTCGATCGCTGCGATCCAGCCGGGGTCAAAGATTCCTATAACTGCTCTGGCCCGGAAATTGGCCAATTCCAGTTCTTTAAGTCGCAATCCAAGGCCTCGCAGACCACGCAGGTGCTCACCGAGCTGCGCAGCTCTCGCGTCGTGGAAGATGACGGCGACCGCGTCGTGGGTTGGTCCACTCTGGGCACTACCGCGGTCATCACCGTCGTAGATAATAAGGAAGGACTGGTGATGCAGCAGATGATTTCGACCGACCAGGAAGATCCCGAGGACAGGATTAAAGAGCTAGGCCTCGCTTAGGCTTCGTCCCTTCGCCGGGGACTTCCTCTACCCCGCCTGGCAGGTCTCTACAGGTTTTCCTTGGGAGAAGTTGTCCATGGCGGTGGTCGCATCCTGCAGGCTTTTCACCTTGGCTATCACCATGTCTCCGTTTGCGCCCTTGGTAGCCTCCGCGCAGTTGTCTGCCGGGGCTAAGAAGATCTGCGCCCCTGCTTCCTCGGCCGCCCGCACCTTGTGTTCGATGCCTCCAATGGGCCCCACGGTGCCACTTTCGTCGATCGTGCCAGTTCCGGCCACGAACTTGCCGCCGTTGAGATCCCCGGGGGAAAGCTTGTCGATGACCGCGAGGGTGAACATCATTCCCGCCGAGGGGCCGCCAATGTCCTGGAGATTGTAGTCCACGGTGATGTCCTCCGCAGGCTCAGACAGCATGCTCAGGCCGAGGAACGATACCTTCTTATCAGCAGGCGAGGAACCGAGGGTCACCGCACTTGTGAGCTCTTTCCCACCCCGCAAAACGCTCACCTCTACGCTGTCGCCCGGCTGTTTGGCGCGGATGCGATCTTGAACCTGCCCGGGCTCGGTCACTTCCTCGCCATCGATGGCTGTTACTTCGTCGTCTTTTTGAATCTTGCCTGACGCGGGGGAACCATCAAGCACGTCGACGACCTTAATCTTTAGAGGAAGGTCGAGATAATTCATAGCCGCTACGGTGGCGGCAGATTCAGACTCAGTAAAAGCCTGCTTGTTGGACTGTTCTACTTCCTCATCAGTCATATTCTGCGGAATGACGGTCTCGATGGGCACGATGGTGTCATCCGTAAACAACCAGCGGCCAAAGGCCTGTGCAAGAGTCATATTGGTACGCACGGACACGGTGGTCATATTTAGGTTGCCGTCTGTGTCATAGACGTGCGGGGCTTTAACCGCGACTACCTGCACTCCATCGACATCCCCCAGCGTATTCACTGTGGGCCCTGGCCCCTCGGCCGCGTAGGGAACAGTCAGGGAGATGTCTGTTCCCGGAATACGATCGATACTCACCAATGCTCCGGTAAGCACGACGGGGATAGCACCCAAGACGAGGGTGCGGCGTCGACGGTTTGCTGCTGATTTCACGAGGCCTTAGCCTACAACGTTTTATTCGGAGTTATCTGTGTTCGCTGTCAGCGTTGCGCGCTTCATAGAATAGTGAGCGCGAGTATCGGTACATTGGGACGCATGAGCAAAGGATTCGGTTTTTCCTTCCCCAATAGTGATGACGACGATGACAACGACGGCCGCCGCGACCACAACCCCTTCGGGGGCTTTAACTTCGGCGCCGGCGGTGGCGGGCTCGGCGACATGCTGAACCAATTCGGTCAGATGCTATCCGGCATGGGCTCCTCCATGAACTCTGAGGGCGGTGCTGGGCCGGTTAATTACGATCTGGCAAAGCGGATCGCCATGCAGGAGATCTCTGCTAGCAAGCCCGTCAGTCCGGAAGACGCACGCGCCGTAGAGGAATCAGTGCGCCTTGCGGAATTGTGGCTCGATGACGCCACGACGTTACCCACCGCTTCTGGCACAGTGAGCGCATGGAACTCCGTGGAGTGGCTCGAGGCTACGTTGCCCATGTGGCAGCGCATGGTCTCCCCCGTGGCCAAGCACATGAATGATGCTCAGCTGGAGTCCATGCCTGAAGAAGCCCGGAACATGATGGGTCCTCTTTCGCAGATGATGAACCAGATGTCTGGCATGAACTTCGGCATGCAACTTGGGCACGCTTTAGGGGATCTGGCCTCCCAGGCTTTGACTGGCTCGGACTTCGGGCTGCCCATCGCGCCTGCTGGAGTGACCGCGTTGTTGCCGCAGAATATCCAAAAAGCCAGCGCCGGCCTGGACATTCCAGCCCAGGAGGTCTTAGTCTATGTGGCTGCACGTGAGGCAGCTCGCCAGCGCCTGTTCAAGCACGTTCCTTGGTTAGTGGAGCGCATCGTTTCCTCCGTCGAGGAATACGCCATGGGCCTAGTTATCGATACTTCTCACATCGAGGAAGCAGCGCGCGATCTCAACCTAGAATCGGGAGACCCCCAAGCCATCCAAGATGCCATTGGCAAGCTGCAGGGCATGGATCTTTCCCCCAAGATCAGTTCTCGTAACGCGGCCGCCGCCGCACGCCTAGAGACTTTGCTGGCCTTGGTCGAGGGCTGGGTCGAGCACGTTGTCTCCGAGGCTTTGGGCGAGCGCATCCCCTCCACCGCCGCCTTGACCGAGGCTTGGGCACGGCGCCGCGTTAGCGGAGGCTCCGCCGACCAAGCCCTTTCGAAGGTCGTGGGCATCGAACTCAGTGCACCAAAGGTGTCCGAGGCAGCAGAGTTGTGGCACCGCGCCACCGTGGCCGTCGGTCCTGAGCAGCGTGATAAGACGTGGGATCACGCGGACTTCCTGCCCACCGCAGACAACATCGATAACCCCGCCGCATTCATCGATTCCCTCCTGGATGATTCCACGGATGAGGGCTTCGAGCAGGAGTTTGCCAAGCTTGAGCAGATGCTGCGTGAGCAAGACAGCGGCGCTGAAGGCAACGCCAGTGATGGTGACACCGAAAATAAGAACACCGGTGACGACAGCGACAAGGGCGATAAGGACAACGGCGAAAAGAACGAGGGCTAAGAAAGTCCCGCTTTAACTACCTCGGGGCCTCGGCGCTAAAACGCTGATAGGCCTCGAGGTATCCTTTTGCCCTTTCGGCTTGCGGGGCTTTATCCGCCCAATCCCAGAACTCGGTTCCGTGACCGGGGATGAAGGTATGCGTGAGCTCATGAATGATCACGGCTTCCACCACATAATCGGGCACGTCACGCAGGCGGTCGCTGATGCGAATCTCACCTGTTCCCGTGGTGCAACTACCCCAGCGCGAATTCTGATTACTCACCCACCTGATGGAGCTAAAAGTGGCGCGGCCAGCGAGGTAGCGCTCATTGAGCTCCCGTGCCCGGCGAGCCAAGTCTTCATCAGAGGAGTGCCGGCTTTTATGCTTGCGTTCTAGCCGCGCGCGCATGTCGGCGACAGCCTGGGCCTCTTCTTCGCGCGACATCCATGCCGGAATGCGCACCTGCAGCACTCCGTCGGTCACGCGCGCTTGCACCGTGCGCCGGCGGCGGGCAGAACGGATAACGTCCACGGGAATCTGGGCACTCGACATGACAGCAGATTCTACCTGTGGTGCAATGGTGCCTATCTGCGGGGCAGGGGGTGTCACGCAGTCTCGAGGAGTCCAACTCGAGAACACCAAGGGGAGAAAGACTCAACGCGAATGTATGACGAATACCAAGGCGGAGAACTACTGCAGCTGACATATGGCTGCCAAGCTGTGGTGCGCGAGCCGGGCGTGGTGCAATTTGGCGCAGACGCAACTCGTATGGGTCTCATCGAGGTAAAAGGAGCCACAGAGGTTGCCGCCGTCCTGAACGCGCTGGCTGAGCCCGCCCCACGCGCACGCATCATCGAGGACCTGCGGGACTGTGGCCTGGGGGTCATGGCTTCTTCCAGCCTCGTCGCGGACCTGGTGGGATATGGCATTCTCAGGCCCCCGGCGATGGCGAGCTACCTCACCATCCTCGGGGATTCCGTCCTAGCAGGGCGACTGCGCGCCATGGCGCAGTCCGATGGCTTTGAGCTGCGCACGCCGTTGGGAGAGGAATCTCTGGGCTCCTATGCGTCAAGCCTCGATTCGGATATTCCGGTTGTCGCCGTGGACTTCCTGGCGGATCCCGTGGACACAGCCAACGCGCTTGATGGCCACGGACTCACCTGGTTACCGGTCTCCTTGCTCGACTCCCGTGGATTCATCGGCCCGCTGCGCCGCGGTGAGCAGGGCCCGTGCCCGCTGTGTGCACACCTACACCGCGTAGATGCAGATCCGCGCTGGCACCACGTCTCCCAACAGCTGGCGCAGACCCCTGGAATTGCGGACCCGGCAGCGATACAGGCCGTCGCCGCCCAGGCCCTCATCCAGATCCGCAAACTAGCGGGCCGGCCCCTTCCGCCAGGCGCAAGCGGCGCCACCATGCTTAACGGAGAAGTACTCGAGGTCGATGTCTACGGGCGCAACCAGCAGCGCTTCCTCAACGAGCACCGCCGCTGCCCCGTGTGCTTTAGCGGGGCCTTGCAGGCCATTAGCCCCTTGTTGCGCGAATAACCTCGAGGACCTCGGCGCCGTAGCGCTCAAGCTTGGCGGGGCCGACGCCAGCCACATCGAGCATCTCCGCATCACTGCCTGGTAGATCCTCAGAGAGTGCGCGCAAAGTGGCATCCGAAAAGATTACGTAGGCCGGCACCTTGGCGTCCCGCGCCGCACGCGAACGCCAGGCACGCAAGGCGCTGAATACCTCCTCGTCCCCCTGATACTCACAGTCCTCGTGCCGACCCAGAACTTTCTCGGCCGGCGTTTGCAGCTCGCCGCGGCATACCCGGCATCGCTGCGGGCGGTACTTGCGCCCTGCCGTATGTGATTGCGCCACCTCAGGGACAATCCCGTCGAGAAAGCGGGTGCGCTCACGTGAAGCCCGCGAGCCTGTGCTCTTGGCCAGGGCCCACGACAACGCCAGGTGCACTCTCGCCCGGGTAATTCCCACGTAAAACAGCCGGCGTTCCTCTTCGATCTGCTCATCTCCGGCCTTGATGGCGTGGTTGATGGGCAGCAGCTTCTCCGTCAAACCAACGAGGAATACTGCATCCCACTCCAGGCCTTTGGCCGCGTGCAGAGTAGCTAAGGTGACGCCCTCCATGGTGGGGTTCTGCTTGGCATCAGCCCTGCGCTTCAGCTCCCCCAAGACCGCAGGTAGATCAAAATCAGGGCTATCACTCACAATCTGGGCGATGAGATCAACTAATGCATTGAGCGATTGCCAGCGCTCCCGGGCCTGCGCACCTTGGGGCTCGGTGGCGCTTAGACCGAGCTCGACGAAGGCCGCGCGGGCAATGGCTACCGGATCATCAGGCAAATCTTCACGGCGCGAGGCCGCGATGAGTACGCGGATGGCCTCGAGGATCTCGGGGCGCCGGAAGAAACCCTCGCCTCCGCGCACCTGGTATATTATGCCGGCATCCGCCAAGGCCTGCTCGAAAGGCTCGGATTGCGCGTTAATGCGGTACAAGATAGCGATCTCGGAGGCGCGCACGCCCTGCGCCAGCAACGTGAGGATCTGACCCGCGACCTCCTTGGCCTCATTTTCTTCCGATTCATAGGCACGGAAAGTAGGCTCCGGACCGGGCTCACGCATGCCCTGCAGTTCCAGCCGGGTGCCCGCAGCACGCCCGGTAGCCTTGCCAATGACAGTATTGGCCAGTCCCGTGACCTGCGGGGTGGAGCGGTAGTCCCGCTGAAGCTTGACGACGGTGGCTTCTGGGTAGGTCCGCGAAAAGTCCAAGAGGTACTCCGGCGAGGCCCCGTTGAAGGAGTAGATGGTCTGATTGGCATCCCCCACCACGGTCAGATCATCCCTATCCCCCAGCCAGGCGTTGAGCACGCGCTGCTGGAGGGGCGTCACGTCCTGGTACTCATCCACGACGAAGGTGCGGTATTGCTCCCGGAATACCTCGGCGACGCCAGGGACGTTCTCAATCGCTCCGGCGATGTGCATCAAGAGATCATCGAAGTCCAACAGCATGCGTTCCGGCGTGGACTTGAGTTGCTCGTAGCGCCGATAGACCTCAGCGACCTTGGCCGGATCCGTGGGCGCCTCCCGCGCCGTGGTGGCGATGACCTCCGGGTAGGAATCCGCGCTGATGAGCGAGGACTTGGCCCACTCGATTTCTGAAAGGAAGTCCTTGATCGAATCCTTGGAGTTATCTGCCCCCAGCGAACGAACCGCACGGCCAACCAAGGAGAACTTATTGTCTATGAGCTGCCAAGGCAGGTCACCGGCTACCTGTGGCCAGAAGTAGCGCAGCTGACGCCGCGCAGCGGCGTGAAAAGTCTGGGCTTGGACTCCCCCGACCCCCATGGCGGCAAGGCGATCCCGCATCTCTCCAGCGGCGCGCGCGGTGAAAGTCACTGCGAGGACGCGCTGCGGGTTGACGAAGCCTTGGTCTACCAAGTTGGCGATGCGGTAGGTAATTGTGCGGGTCTTTCCCGTACCCGCGCCAGCCAGAATGCAGACGGGGCCACGAGGCGCGACGGCCGCGCGCCGTTGATCCTCATCTAATAGGGACAAGTCCGGTTTAATCACCGTGATACCACTCCATGATCATTTTGTGTGCGATTGATCCCGGGCGGGCAATGGGCAGGGAGGGAAGCTCCCTGCGAGATACCCACCGAATCTCTTCCAACTCCCCGTCAGAATCGCAGGTGGCGTGGACATCCTCCGTCACCGCAGAAAACCCGAGCATGATGGAGCCACTTGGGGGCCACGGCTGCGAGCCCCAATAGGTGACGTCATCGACTCGGCGCCCCGTTTCCTCCAGAGCTTCGCGCCTAAAGGCCTCTTCTAGGCTTTCTCCGGACTCAACATAACCAGCGATGAGGGAGTAAAAACCGGAGCGCTGACGGTTGCGGGCGAGAAGAATGCGCTCGCTGCCGGCCAGAGTAATGAGTCCAATGACCGCTGGATCCAGCCGTGGAAAGACCTGCCGGTTCGCGTCATCAGCATCGTGGCCTACGATACCCGGTTCTGGGAACTCGAGAGGCTTGCCAGTGCGTGGATCGAAGCGCTGCTCGCGACGGTTGCGGATGAGCGCAATGGCCCGCAGGATCTGCGGATTCGCTGCGAAATAAGGTGCATCGTGTAGCTGGCCTAGCCGGGCCGCAGCGGAATCCTCGATCAAGAAAGCAACGAAACCCTGGAGTGCGACCTGAATCTGGCCCGTGGGCGCGGGAAGAAAAAGCGGCAGACCTGTACCGTCAACGGGCACGTGCCCAGTAGCGGTTACTGGCAAGTACACCTAGTCCTCCTCGTCCTTTTCTGTGACCTCCACGGGGCGTTCCATATCGTGCTTGATATAGAGCAAGCGGTCCCCCGGCTTCAGCGCCGAGGCGTCCGCGGTATCGACGCGGTGGAGGTCATTGTTGCGCAACACAGCCAAGACTATATCCGCGAGGTGACGCGGGTTAGAGCCCACCTCAAACTCGCGGACGGGGCGCTCGGCCACGGAGAATCCCTCATTCGGGGAAAGCAGATCCTCCATCATTTCCACCACCGTGGGCGTAACGGTAGCCAGCCCCAGCATGCGCCCAGCAGTCTCTGCGGAGGTGACCACGGAATCCGCTCCCGATTGGCGCAGCAAGTGGCGATTCTCGGACTCACGGACGGAGGCGACGATCTTGGCCTTGGGATTAAGCTCGCGCACGGAGAGCGTGCACAGCACGGCGGTATCGTCCGTGGACGGGGTGACCACGATAGACTGCGCATGCTCGACGCCGGCGATTTTCAAGATGTCCTGCTTGGTGCCCGAGCCATAGATGGTGACGAGGCCGTGGTGCTCGGCATGTGCGAGAGAAGCGCGGTTGGAATCGATGACCACGATCTGCGAAGCTGCAACACCATCCGCCAGCAGCGCGGAGACCGCCCCTGCGCCCTTGGTGCCGTAGCCGATGACAACGGTATGGTTACGCAATTGCTTTCTCCAATTCTGGATCTCGAAGGTCCTACGCGCTTTATCGGTCAGGACTGACAAGGTGGCACCGACCAACAAAACCAAGAAGACGAGGCGGGCCGGGGTGATGATAATGAGGTTGATGAAACGAGCCTGTGGGGTGACGGGCACTATGTCCCCGTAGCCCACCGTGGTCAGCGAAACCGCGGCATAGTATGCGGCATCGAGCAAGGAAATATCTTCGCTATATCCCTCGCCGTCGAAGTAGACCACGAAGGTAACAAAGACAACGAGGCCGAAGGCCCACAGCGCACGATAGCCCAACTGACGCCACGGACTGGAGCTTTCATCCCGTGGGACCCTGATGATGTCGATGAGGGCATAGTCGGGCTCGGTGCTGCGCTCCGCTTGCGGATTTAAGCGCTCCTTGAGCCTTGCGCTCATACGACTGGCGCGTTTCCTGGCAAACAGTGATCTCTCCGCTCTATCAAACCTTGTAGTGGACTTAAACTCTCTTCTGAGAACTGTCCTATACCTTAAACCTGTGGCGGAGTCACCGCCGATTCCAAAAGCTCAGCAAGCTTATCGCCCCGCGGCAAATCACGGGGTTCGAAGAGGTATCCCTCCCGCACATAGTAGAACGCGGCACGAACATTGTCTGCACGACGGATGCGCCGCCACGCCTCGGCGTAGACCGCTAATTGCACCTCCGCCGAGCGCAAGGCCGAGCCCGCAGGAGGGCGCCCCGTCTTCCAATCCACGATGAACCACGAGCCATCAGGCTGTGAGAATACCGCATCCATCCTTCCGCGCACCACGCTGGAACCGATAGTGATTTCGAAGGGCGCCTCCACGAACGCCGGCACACGGTCGGCCCATTCCGATTCGAGGAAGTCCTGGCGCAGCTTCTCGACGTCGACAGGCTCCGTCTCCTCTGCGCCGGGAAGCTCATCCTCGCCGAGCAAGGCGGGCATGGCGAAGTAATCCTCCAACCAGGCATGGAAAGCCGTGCCGCGCTTGGCATAGGAATTGGGCTTGAAGGGAATGGGTCGGCGTTGTCGGCGCGCGAATTGGACGGGATCCGTGCTCAACGCCACCATGTCAGAGGCCGTGAGCTCGCTAGGCATCTCTACCTCGACAACCGGGGCTTGCAGCAAGGAATACTCCTCGATCAAGGCACCGGCTTCTTGCTCCCAGAGCTCGTAGGTTTCCCCCGCGCTTAAATCCGGAAGTTCTTCCATGGCGGCCAAGACTGCTTCGGCCCCGGCAAGCGCCTCCGGTGCAGGGTGCAGCGCCGGGAAGTCTGCCTCCTGTGGCGGCGCTGCCTCGAGGGCTTCGGGGTCTTCCGGCACATCCCAGTGGACAACGAGATCTGGGTGCTTTGCCCGCAGGAGCGCCAAATACGCGTAGGGCCCCTGCTTGCTGGCCCCTGTCTTGAGGTTAGTTCCGGAACCCGTGATGGTGAGAGTGGCTTCGGAGCGCGTGAGCGCCACATAGAACAGGCGCGCGGCCTCCTCTGCCTCGTGCTCGCGCACCTGCGCCTTATACTCCTCGCAGGCCTTGCCAAAGGCGGAGCGCTTCGTGGCATCCGGGTCGACCTCAATGACATCCTCATCCCCGGGGACCTTATGGACGTTGGTGAGGAAGGTCTCTGCCTTAGCGCCATAGCTGCTGGAGTCCGCGTGGACGACGCAGACATGCTCCCACTCCAAGCCTTTGGCCTTGTGCACGGTCATGATCTGCACGCGGTCCCCGCGGGTGGGAACCTCGCCGGAGTCCAGGCCATTTTCACGCTCGCGGGCAAGCTCGACAAAATCGAGGAAAGCATAGAGAGAATCACCGTGGAAACTGGCTACCACCTCTGCAAACTTATCAAGCTGGGTGGTAGCGCCTGCGCCGCCGCGGGTAAGGACCTCGGTGCGCAGGCAAAAGAGATCCTCGATGTCGGCGAAAAGATCGCTGAGTGGCTTAGACAAGGCATAGGTACGCAGGTGCCGCAGCTTAGCTCCTACTTCTTCCATGCGCGCCAGCCCCTGCGGGGTGTAGCGCTCGCGCTCGCCTAAGTCAGCGAGGGCGTCGGCAAGCCCCAGGACTTGGTCCGGGCCCTCCGCCACCGCCTGCTCTAGCTGCGCCGATAAATGGGCCAAAGCATCGCTGCCTTCCTCCCAGCGCACGCGGGCATCCCCCGCGCCCATGAGATTGCGCTGGCGGGAATGCAGCGCCTGGATATCAGCCACGCCCAGGCCACACAAAGGCCCGCTGAGCACTCGCAACGCCGCCTCGCTGTCTTGGGGGCGCACCAGCATCGTTGCTAGGGCCACGAGATCTTGGACCTCCGGCTGCCAGAGGAGGCCGCCCACCCCGACAATCTCATTGGGCACGCCAACCTCATCGAGGGCCTGCGAAATCAATGCGGACTGACGGTTCGTACGCACCAACACTGCCGCGCTAAAACCGGATTCCTCAGGTCTCTTTTCCCAGAGCTTATGGAGGTGCTGGGCAATAAACTCGCGTTCTTGCGCACCCGTGGCGAAATAACCCAGGCTCACCTCGCCCGGCGCGGCACCGGCGCGGGCCTCGAGCTCGTCCACGGGCCGCGGCGCGCCGGCGAATACTGAGGTGGCGACGTCGTTAGCCAGCGCCAGCACCCGGACCGGATTGCGCCAGGAGGTGGTGAGCTGATCCTTGCCCGCTGGCGCTCCCCCAGCCTGCGGAAAGTCCTCGACGAAGGCGGCCAGGTTCTCCGCTGTGGCCCCGCGCCAGCCATAGATGGCTTGCATGGGATCTCCCACCGCGGTAACGGCCAGCCCCTGCCTCTCGCCGCCAAAAAGGCTGCGCAGCAGGATTCGCTGGGCATAGGAGGTGTCTTGGTACTCATCAAGCATGATGACTCGGTAGCGCTGGCTCTGCTGCTGCCCCACCTGTGGGTGCGTCCGTGCCAGGCGGGCCGCGATGGACATCTGCTCACCAAAAGTTATGACAGCACGCGCGGCCTGCTCTTCATGCAAAGCCTCAACGAGCGGGAGATATTCCAGCCGCAGCTTTTGGGTATCGAGATACTTCTGGACTTGCTTGCTAAACTCCGGCCCTTTCTTGCTCGTTTTCTCCAGATCCTCGGCGGTTAACTGGAACACCTCCGCGTGCGCGCGCAGAGCTGCGGGATCGACCAATTCGCTATCCATGGACTCGCTCAAACGCAGCAGCGTTTGGGTCACCGTGGACAAAGACTGGCCCGCAGACAGCCTGCCGCCATAGTTGCGCACTACCTCGTGGGCGATGGCAAAGCGCTCGGCCTCGGTGATGATCCGGGCACTCGGTTCCACCGGTAGCAAGAGCCCGTACTCACGCACCAAGTCCCCAGCGTAGGAATCATAGGTGGACACAGCCGGGGCGATATTGCTCAATGCCTCCGCCACGTCTGAACCCGGAACGATGAGGCCCGATCCGCGCAGCGCCATCAATTGGGTGCGAATGCGTTTTTCCAGCTGCTGGGCCGCCTTGCGGGTAAAGGTCAATCCCAAGACCTGTTCTGGGCGCACGAGCCCGTTAGCAACCAGGTAGACCACTCGCGCGGCCATGGTTTCCGTCTTGCCCGCACCCGCGCCGGCGACGACGAGCTTGGGTCCCAGCGGGCTTTCGATGACGTGGGCTTGCTCGGCGGTGGGCGGAAACTTCTTGCCCAAGGCCCCTGCCAGGGTCACCGCGTCGAAGCGCGATTCTTGCCGGAGGTCTTCCGACTTAGTCGTGGGCATCGGTGGCAAGCCTTCCTTCCTTTTGGACCGGGCAGATAGTACGCAGGCGGCAGCGCTCGCAGGTGGGATTCTCGCGTGCGCGAAGGAGCGGCCCCCGCATCTGGGCGAGCAACGGTGGTAGCTGTTGTGCAAACTCCTCCAACTCTTCGGGGGGCACCGCCGCCTGCTCGCGAGTGGGAACTTTGACGGTGTGTGCTCCTGGATAGACCAGTATGCCGCCGCCACGTGGCAGGCCGGGCCCTGTGACAATGGCGCCTTCCTCCCATTTTCCATGGGCCAGCGCGAGTTGGTAGGTCTTGAGCTGCAGGTTGTCCTGTGCCTGTGCCTGGCTCGGCGGAGTCTTTCCCGTTTTCAGATCCACCACCACAAAGTCTTCCCCGGCTTGTACCAGGCGGTCAATGTAGCCATGGATCGACGCTTCCTCCCCGATGCGCACAGACACGGGTACCTCGACCCCACGGGTTTCTAGGACACCGGCAGTCTCGTTGGCCCAGACTGCGATGCGGTCCAGCAGGGTGGCAAAGGCCTCTTCCTCGGACGCCCTTTGCCATGGCGGGCACTCCACGACAGACAGGTAAGCATCCAACGTGAGCTCGAAGGCCTCGCGCTTGTCGACGCCGCGCCCCAAGGCCTCAAAAAAGGCATGCGCCAAAGTTCCGCGCACTAGATGGATGGGATTATCCGCAGACTCGGCGACACCAGCGAGCATGGCGTTGAGAGGGCAGTTCACCAACGCCTCTACACGCGAAGGCGAAAGCGAATCCTTGTCCTTGAGCGCCACGTTCGAGGCCACCGCGCGCGCATTGGCCCATTGCTGGGGGTGCGCACCCGGTATTCCTGCCTGCGCCATGCGCGCCAACTGTCGCGCGGCCTGGGCCTTCTCACTCTCCCCTGCCTGTGGATTGCACACCACGCGCCGCAACTGCGCTACAAAGGCGGGAACGGAAAGCACCGATACCGACAAAGGATCAACCTCAAGGCCCTCGCGCGCGGCGATGGGGGCCGGTTCAGCAACGTCCAGTCCCAACTCCCGCGATAGCCTCGTGCGGCGCAGCTTACGCGCGGCTGCCCGGCGCGCCTGTTGGCCAGGAACGTCCACGCCGGCTTCTGCAAACTCCGCAATAAAGCGCGAGGGCTCTTCCACCTCATCGCCCTCCGGGGAATCGACCGCGGCGATAAGCAGCCGCCGGCGGTGGCGCGTGGTGGCTACGTGAAAGAGGCGACGCTCCTCGGCCAAGCGGACAGCGCCGTGGCTGACAGGGGTTCCGGGGATGATGCCGGAATCGAGCAGATCGATCAGATCCTCTTGGCCGAAGATCGATCCGGTCTCCCCCAGCGAGGGCCAGGCGCCTTCTTGGGGGGCAGCGACCACCACGGTGTCCCATTCGCGCCCGACCGCGCCGTGCGCGGTGAGTATTTCCACCGCTTCCGGTATGGCGCTGCGCCGATCGCGCACGCCGGTGGGAAGTTCTTGCTCGTTGATATGCCTGACAAAGGATGCTATTTCGGCGCCCGGGCGGCGCTCGGCGAAGTCTCCGGCGCCGTCGAAAAGCGCCATGATGGCGTCCAAGTCACGGTCCGCCTGGGAGCCGGTAGCCCCACCCCGCAGGGCTGAGGCCTGCAGGCGCGTATCCAGCCCCGTGGCCTGCCACACCGCCCACAGGATCTCCTCGACGCTGGCGCCGGCCTCAATGGCCTCCAACCCGGCGCCGAGAACCCCCCGGACGCGGCCGAGGATCGCCAGCTCACGCTCGGTAAGCAGGTTTTTGAAGTCCGGCAAAGGCCCGCGCAAAACCTCGCGCAGGGTGGTGATTCCGCGCTCCTGGGGCCGCCAGCGCCGCAAACCGCGAATGAGTCGGCGCAGGGTCACGGGATCCGCGCCGCCGACTGGACCGGTGATGAGCTCCTCCAGCTCGGTATTGCTCAGTTCCTCCTCCAGGCTGCGCAGGGCCAGGAGGATGGCCTTGACCAGGCGTTGTTGGGAGAGCACGACGTCGGTGGGGCTGATGTGAACAGGCACTCCACTGGCCAACAGGCTGCGCCTGACTGCGGCAAGTTCGCCGGTGGAACGCACGATGACAGCAATCTCGTGCCAGGCGATGCCATCCTCCAGGTGCCGGCGCCGCACCGTGTCAGCCACGACATCGCGCAAGGTGCCGCGTGAATCCACGATGCTCACGCATGCCGGGCTCGGGGTGCGCCAGGCGCGGGTGAGATTCAGCTCGTGTTCGGCGCGGAAATCCTGCAGGAACTGCGAACTAGCGCCGCGAAAAGCAAAGACCGCCTGATCCGGATCGCCCGCGACAACGACGAGGCGCGCGTCCGGAACGAGAGCTTCGATGAGCCTACCTGCGGTAGGATCCAGCAGCTGCGCATCATCGACGATGATGGTGTGCCAGGGATGGCTCCGGGTCAGCTGCGGGCGCAGGAGCACCTGGTTGAGCAGCTCGGCCGCAGAATAGGAGTTGGCACCAGCCAGAGCCTGCGTGCGCTCATACTCCCGCAGGAAATCGCCCGCCGCGGTCCACATGGGCTGCGCATACTCATACCCCAGCCCCTCCAGATCAGCTGGTGCCAGCCCGCGTTCGATGGCCCGCAGGAGAAAATCTCGCAACTGCCTGGCAAAGCCGACGTAGCCTAGGGCGGGGCGAATCTCGGAGGGCCATAAACCGCGCCCATCCACGACGTGGCCTTGCAGAAGCTCGCGAATGACCGCATCTTGCTCCGCGCCGGTGATAAGCCGGATAGTCTCCGGGCTGGCTTGGCGCAGCAGCGCGAAGGCCAGAGAGTGCACGGAGCGCACCATGGAGGCTTGCGCGCTGTAATCGTGCAGGCGCTCACTCAACTCGCGGCGCAGCAGTGATCCCGATTCTTTGGATGCGGCTACGACGAGGATGCCGGAAGGATCCGCCCCCGCCTCGATCTGCGCGATGACGGTGTCGATGAGCAGGCTCGATACGCCGGTGCCAGCTCCGCCACGCACCCGCCACGTACCTTGCGCGGGGAGATCGAAGTCCCACTGCCGTGCGTGGTGCGTGGCGGGCCGAGCCACGAGACGCACCTGTGGCGAGGGCGGAAGGATCACGCCGGCGCGGGTGGCGGCATGGGGGTTATAATTCACCGCGATAGTGTCCCCGTCGCTGCGGACACGAGCATCTCCTCTACCGCCTCTATGTGCGAACGAGTGATCGCTTGAGAGTGGGGGTGAATATCGTTGACGTGGCGGCGATAGGACGCCGCCCGCAGCAGGAGCTGGTCCATGTCTGGCACGTGGCTAAAACGCCGACAGATCCCCTCATCAACGGCGCCAGCAATGAGTCCGTCGACGATCACGATAGCCGCGCTCCAACCGGCTGGGCGAGGCGAATCCGTGGGAACGATGTCGAGGACGGCCGGAGGGTTGCTGCCGGAGTACACGGTGGTTCCCAACAGGTCGGCGTGCCCAATGACCACGTGCGGATGATCCAACACGCGCAGGGCCTCCCCCTGCTCATCCCAGGCCGCACGCTCGGCGCGGGCGAATACGTCATCTCGCTTGCCAAATCCGGGCAGCGGTGTGGTGGATAGTGCATCTTCCAAACGCAGCGCTAGTTGAGCCGTCTCATCGATGCGTCCCTGCAGGCTGCCTTCGATGAAAGACGTGGCCTTCCACCCTGCGGCGGTATAACGACCGTCGCTGGAAAGCACTGGCCTGGCTATACGGGCCCCGGCGACCTCCAGTTTCTCGCGCACCTTGGCTGACCACGATGCCCATTCGCTGGCTTGGGCATAAACCGTATCACCGACGCGGATGCCGTTATCCCAAGCCGAACCGAGCTGGGTGCCTGCCGACGTCCGTGCGGAACTACCGGAGGGAAAAGCACTGAGAACATGTTCTGGAGGAATGGGCATGGCGGCTACTTAGCTCCTATTCGGGGTTGTGCGGATCCTGGCTGGCGGCGGTGGGATAAGGCCACGGGTTAGGTTCGCAGGTGGTGTCCTCATTAGGGTAGATCTCTTTGGAGTCTTTCTCGTAGAGCTCCGCGTTATTAAGACTCAGGGTCTGTTGCATCATGATGGGGGCCAATTTGCCCTGTCCGCCGCAGGCCTGGTGTGAGGCATAGCCGATGGCGTGCCCGAACTCGTGGTTGATGAGGTACTGGCGGTAGTTTCCCACATCGCCCTCAAAGGTGGCTGAGCCGCGCACCCACCGTGACTCGTTGAGGTTAACCGTGGAGTCTCCGGTGATGGTGGTGTGGCAAGAGGTCTCGGTCTGCAGCTGCGCGCCGCAGAGCTCGGCTGTGGTGGCAACGGAGGTCAGCCGGATGGTGGTATCTGGGTTGTCCGCGGCAGCGACATGAATGAACTCATAGTCCCCCGTGGCGGTCCAGCCTCGAGGGTCTCCCAAGGTGGCGTCAACCAGTGAGGCGAATGCAGCATCGCCACCGAGTGTCGAGGTATCAATGCCGTTTTCCACCTCCAGCGCATAACGCACCAGCTTCTTTCCGCCCTGCCCGAAGTGGGCCCCTGGGCTGCCGACCTCGCGGAAAGTACCGTCTCCCGCCTCAGTAAAGGGGCCGCCTGGCGGTAGTTCATCGATGGATAAGCGAGCGGCGTCGACAGCCGCGGGATCAGGACCTACGTGCTCCGCACCCGACGGCGCAACCGATGAGGCGACCGACGTTGCAGTCGAGCGAGATTCCGTGGCCGAGCCACCGCGGGCAATGTCAACGATCACCCACACAGTGATGATGACCATGATCGGGATCGCCACGACACGCCACCAACCATATTCCTGTGCGAAACGCTCCACCGCGTTCGGTGGAGCTGGTTTGCGGTGCTGGCGCCTATGGTTGCTGCCCGAAGTCTCCATGGGGCATTAGGTTACCCAATGAGGTGGCCAGAGGTGGAATTGCTTTTATGCCCCCATAAAGCCCACGGCGTGCGGCTTAGTGGCGCCGATCTCTACATAAACCACGCGGTCGGTGCGGATGATGTACTTACGTCCTTTTTCGTCCACGAGCTCCAGTGCCGAGTTATCTGCCAGCGCGGAATTAATCTGCTGCGAAAGCTCATCCTGCTGGCCATCGACGCTGATGACTAGTTCGCGGGCGGTATCGGCGAATCCGAACTTAATATCCATGGGGGTGTTAAATCTCCTTGTGTGATTGCTTCCTAATGGCTCTACTATAACGATCCCCGCTACTATCGAGGTGTGTCCGCCTCAAATTCCCAGTCCCCGACCTTTGCGGCCCTCGGTGTCGCCGCCGAAATCTGCGATGCACTTGCCGCGCGGGGCATTACTCATACCTTTGCCATCCAAGAGCTCACTCTGCCGATTGCGCTCGCCGGCCATGATCTCATTGGGCAAGCACGCACGGGCATGGGCAAGACCTACGGCTTTGGCGTTCCCGTCTTAGACCGCGTCTTTGATGATGCCGCCATCGAGGAGCTCGACGGCACCCCGCGGGCCCTCATTATTGCGCCGACCCGTGAGCTGGCCGTCCAGGTCGGTGAAGACCTCAAGGTTGCCGCCTCCCAGCTCCCGCTACGCCTAGCCACATTGTGCGGCGGCCATCCCTATGAGGGGCAAATCAAGCAGCTCGAGACGGGCGTAGATATCATCATCGGCACGCCCGGTCGCCTCCTCGACCTCTCGCAACAAGGCCACCTCGTCCTCGATCACGTGGCAATTCTCGTCCTCGATGAGGCAGATGAGATGCTCGATCTCGGCTTCTTGCCAGACATCCAGAAGATCCTCAAGGCACTGCACGGGAACAAGCACCAGACCATGCTCTTCTCCGCCACCATGCCTGGACCCATTCTCACACTGTCGCGCACGTTCATGAATAAGCCCCTTCGCATTCGCGCAGAGGCCGGCGAGGAATCGCAGACTCATGCCTCCACGCGCAAGGTCACTTTCCTTGCCCACCGTATGGACAAGCTATCCGTCCTCGCCCACGCCCTCCAGGCGCGCGGACGCGGACGCACCATCATTTTCACCCGCACGAAGCGCTCCGCAGCCACCGTGGCTGAAGAGCTCGCCCAGCGCGGCTTCAAGGTGGCGGCGGTTCATGGCGATCTGGGACAGGCCGCGCGCGAAAAGTCTCTCGACAGCTTCCGCAATGGGACGGTGGAGATTCTCGTTGCCACCGATGTCGCCGCCCGCGGCATCGATGTGGACGATGTCACCCACGTCATCAACTACCAAGTTCCGGATGACCCCATGACCTTTGTCCACCGCATCGGGCGCACCGGCCGCGCGGGCCACACCGGCACCGCCATCACATTGGTTGGATATGACGAGCTACCGAAGTGGCAGATCATCAATGATGAATTAGGACTCGAGCAACCGGAGCCCCCGAAGTGGTTTAGCACTTCGCCCGAGCTCGCCGAGGCTCTGGATATTCCAGAAGACGTGGAAGAGACCGTCGGCCCGGCCACCAAGGTCATTGGTGCCAGCTTCCTGTCACAGAAGAATTCTCCTCACCGCAATAGCACCCGGGAGCGCCGCTCCCACAGTCGGCGCCGATGAGCCCGGCCCCCATTCTCCGCGACTCACCCCGGGACTGGAAGGCCGCCTTCATTATCGTGATTGTGTGCGCCGTGGCAGTCGTTGGAGCCTTTTCTACCGCTAGTATCCGCCACAGCCACCTCACGCAGCAGGCCGCGCCTGGTACCCCTGCCGAAAGCGAGCTCTCCCAAGCGCCAGCCGGCCTCGGTGAGGACTTCCGCCTGAGCAACCAACTCACCCCGGGAAACTTCCGCGCTGTGACTGCGGCTGGCCTGCTCATTACTCATGAAGGCTCTACCATCACCGCCACCACGGCGGATGGGCGTACCGCGTGGTCCTATGAGCGCACCGACGTTACCCTGTGTTCCCTTTCCACCGCCTGGGACAAGGTCGTAGCCACCTATCGCACGAGCGCGGGTTGTGGCGACGTGGTAGCAATTTCTGCGGCCACGGGCGAGTATGCAGACACTCGCAGCGCCATCAACTCTCCGGACGTGGTGTCCTTATCCTCGAATGACCGAGTCGGCACGGTTTCTAGCGAACGCGCCGAGCTGTGGCGCTCTGATCTTGTTCGCTCCGTGGAGTATGGCGATGTCGAGGCGCCACAGGAATCCGATATGCAAGAACATGCAGATTGCACGATCACTTCTGCGCTCACGCGTACTGAATTACTCGCCGTGACTGAAACATGCCCTGCGGATCCAGACTCTACCTGGCTACGCCTGCAAGAGACCACGCCCGAGGACTCCCGCAAGCCCGAGGTAGAGGCGAATATAGAAGTAGATAACTCCGGCGCAAAGCTTGTGGCGGTGGGCCAAAAGGCGGCGGCGGTGTTCATCCCCGGCCCGAGCCCAGAGATTGTGGCCTACGATCGCTCTGGCAACGAAATCTCGCGCTCTGCAGCGCAGCCCGCCCCGCTTGACGATGGCGCCTCTATCCCCTTCGCCCCGGCTACCGCAGATCTCCCGCACAACATGTCTTGGTTCGATGGGGAACGTCTGTATCTGTTTACCCCCTCCGATCTGCACGTAGACCGCGTCCTCGGCGAGGCCATCGGCACTCCAGTGGCAGCGGGTCCAGAGCTCCTCGTCCCGGTTCCAGAAGGCATCGCCGTGGTGGATGCATCCAACGGCAGTACCCGCTATACCATCCCCGTGGACCGCGGGGACTACCGCGGCGCTGTCTATCTCTCTTTGGCCGGAGAGAGCATCATCGAGCAGCGCGGAGACGTGGCGGTAGCCCTCTCTGCGCGTTAGAGCACCTCCCCGGTTTAAGTTGGGTCTCTCCCCCAGCTCTAAAAGTTGCGCGCCGACCACTGCGCCGAGGCAGGGACGAAAAGCAGCAGCCCGAGCACTGCCACGGCGCTGACCAGAACTACTGCGCCTAGAACCACCGCACCGCCGCTGAGCATCTGGAAGGAGCTAGCGGCAAGAATGAACTCCACTAGGACGATTGCGCCGCGGCCCCAGCGCTTGCCTTTGAGCAGAGCCCAAGAACCGGCAATGACAAAGCCGAATACGACGAAGATAAACAGCGCGGTTCCGACTCCGACGAATCCTCCTGCTGATGATTCAGAGATCATCGACGGGTTTTCTTTCCCCATCAGCTCTCGAACAATAAGGAAGATTCCAAAGGCGATGACGGCCAAGGATTGGACAACGGAGATTGCCGTGGCGATGACGATGGGCTGCGGCGCACGCTCAGCATTCTTCTCGGGACTGTTCACGGGATCATTCGCGGGACTATTCACGCGGGACAGTCTACTGGTGCCCATGAGGGCGATCCGCGGTACACCTGCGGTGGGGGCACCGTGTCGATCGACAGATTTGACGGGATTGCGCTCATTAAACTCACTCATCCGCGCAACATTGCGCAGCTCAGAACGTTTCTCCCAGCTCGCGTTCAGGTCTGCAGCGCTTATTAGGCAGCCCTAAGTAGCCATCGGCTCCGTGAGCTTTGACACATTTTGACGTCTACCCCTAGCGGGAATTACTTAAACATGTCATTA
Organism: Corynebacterium flavescens; assembly: GCF_008693105.1. GTDB lineage: Bacteria > Actinomycetota > Actinomycetes > Mycobacteriales > Mycobacteriaceae > Corynebacterium > Corynebacterium flavescens. Next base: position 853 of record NZ_VXKK01000020.1, on the reverse strand, counting down.
TTTTCAAGTAGCAAAAACAACGAACTGTTTAACCGGTTCTTAACCTGAAAGCCCTTTCGGGTTAATGCAGAGTAAACCATGGCGGCGGCGACGCGGCTCAGCTTCGAGCCTGGGCCCCACTGCAAGCAGACCAGTTTGCCTCACACCCCACGACATTTGTTGCAACTTTCTTCGCCAGAAGTAAGGGGCACTGATGTTCCCTGCTGTCTAAAATTTGTTAGGAGATTTCAATCATGGATTGGCGCCACGAAGCTATTTGCCGCGATGAGGACCCAGAGCTCTTCTTCCCCGTCGGCAATTCCGGCCCTGCACTCACCCAGATCGCTAAAGCTAAGCTCGTTTGCAACCGTTGCCCGGTTGCCTCCGCCTGTCTCAAGTGGGCCCTCGAGTCCGGCCAAGATTCCGGCGTATGGGGCGGCATGTCTGAGGAAGAGCGTCGCGCACTCAAGCGTCGCGGCAACCGCGGACGTGGCCGCGCACGCGTCACCGTCTAGGAAGTACCCCCAATTTCTTGTCTGGCATTCCTTGCCGCTAGAGTTGACTAAGTTCATTTACCCTCAACGAAGGAGTACGCGATGAGCAAGCGTGGTCGTAAGCGCAAGGATCGCCGTAAGAAGTCCGCTAACCGCGGCAAGCGTCCTAACGCATAAACACAGCAAAAAAGGCTCGTTCTCAGGTACTTTCCCGCCGCCCCAAGGCAGGAAAATACAGAGAACGAGCCTTTTGCGGGCTAAGGAGCAAAAAGTGTGTCTGCGGGCGTGTCGGGGTTAGGTGCCGGGCCAGCCTTTGCGGATTCCTAGGTTGTGGTTGTATTCGTTTGGGATAGCGTTGTCGTAGAGGGCTGGTCTTCCGG
>NZ_VXKK01000019.1 GCF_008693105.1 Corynebacterium flavescens | reverse complement strand
GGCCTAAAACGCGGTATTGGCCGGCTTTCGGGCGTTTATATTCCGTCAGGGAATATAAAACCGGCATTTATACATACTTACCAGTGCAAAGAGCAAAATCCAGACACACTTCCTGCTCCTTAGCCCCCTTTTGCCGTCTTTAGCGCACAGTAATCTGCGTGATTTCCACGCTGATGCGCTGCCGGAGATTCTGCGGGGCTTTTGCCTCTAGGCAGCACTTGCGCACTAGCGCGCGTACCACCTCCTCGCTCTCTAGACGCTCTTGGCAGGTGTCACACTGCGCGATGTGCTCGCGGATTTCCAGCGCACGGGCATAGCTCGTGGTGCTATCTAATAACTCACAAAACAAAGCCTGCACCTCGGGAGAAGTGCACGCACCACAGTTGTTTTCCTTCGTGCGTTTCATTATTTCTCTTCCGTATCTGGGTGGCCGTTTCCGATGCCGTGTTCTTTCGCTACATTCTTCAACGCGGAGCGCAGTAGTTTTCTTCCACGATGCAGCCTGCTCATTACGGTCCCCAGTGGGGTGCCCATCACTTCGGCGATCTCCTTATAGGCCAGACCAACCACATCCGCATAGTAAACCACCATGCGATAGTCCTCCGGGAGATCATTCATGGCCTGGGAAATTGCGGAATCCGGCATCCTTTTCAACGCCTCTACCTCGGCGGACTCCAGCCCCGTCGAGTCATGTCCTGAGGTGGTATAGAGCTGGAAATCACTCAACTCATCCGCGGAAGATTCCGTGGGGCGCCGCTTCGCCTTGCGGTAGGAGTTGATATAGGAATTGGTCATGATGCGGTACAACCACGCCTTGAGGTTAGTCCCCTGTTTGAAGGAGCCGAAGGAGTTATAAGCCTTGAGATACGTTTCTTGGACTAGATCCTCGGCATCCTGAGGGTTTCGCGTCATCCGCATAGCTCCCCCGTAGAGCTGATCCAAAAGCGGCAGAGCCTGCTCCTCGAAGCGGCGCTGCAGCTCTTTTGCGCTTAAAGTTTCAGTAGCCACGTTTTCCATACTATCGTGCGCTACTACAATCCCCACCATGGCTAAGAAAACCCCGCACGCAGCAACTCCCGCGCTCAAGGTTCTCGAGGAGGCAGGCGTAGCCCACGAGGTGTCCACTTTTGAGGGCGGCACAGATCACTTTGGCGAGCACGCGGCCTCTGCTCTCGACGTCGACCCAGATCGCATCTTTAAGACCCTCATGGTGGATCTCAGCGCCGGGAAAGGTCCACGTCGCCAGCTCGCGGTATGCGTCCTGCCTGTCTCTCATCGGCTGAGCCTGAAGAAGGCTGCAGCAGCTCATAACGCCCACAAGGCCACCATGGCCGATCCCGCCGACGCCTCCAAATCCTCAGGCTATATCCCCGGGGGAATCTCTCCCCTAGGCCAAAAGCACCCCCTGCCCACTGTCATTGATGAGACCGCCATCCTCTTCGATACCATCTACTTTTCCGGTGGCAGGCGTGGTCTGGACATCTCTATGAATGCCGAAGACCTGGCAAAGCTTATCGACGCCACCTTCGCCGACATCGTGGCGGATTAAACTCTTTCCTCCCCGGCCTCCGTTCCTCCCCTGGTATCTGCCTGGCGCCAGCCGATAAGCAGCTCTTCTTGGTTTTTTAGAGTCCACGGTGGGAGTGGCAGGCAAAATGCGAGTCCCTTGCCGGTATTTTCCGGGATCATCTCCACCGCACAGTCACAGTCCTGCCCGCTTGCCCGCTGGGGTTTGTTTTGGGGTGCGGGAAGTCGCCGTTAGGCGGTGTTGTCCTAACGGCTGGTGTGTGGTGGCTGCCAGACTATTGTCCCGCCTTGGCGGGTAAGGCGCCCGCGCCGTGGTGGCGCATTCGGATCATCCTCATTAACCCCGTTGTGGTAGCTACACAAGGTCACCAGGTTGGCAACGTTAGTCTCCCCACCATGACTCCACGGCGTGAGATGGTGAAACTGCCCTCGCTCTGCCGGGATGCTACAGCCCGGCCACGCACACGTGGGGTGCTCTGCTGCCAGCATCGTGCGCTGCTTGACCGACGCGAAGCGCTCAAAGCGGTACAAGTCCACCGGCCCCAGCGTACGGCTTATCACCGTAATAAGACCCTCGTTGGCACAAGCACGCTCTACAAGCTGCGCGCCGGTGATAACAGCCCCACTGGTGGTGCGTATCATCACATCATCGCGCTCGCGACGTACAAGCTTCCCGTAGTCCTCCAACTGGAGGACTGCCATGGTCGTCACACGAGTACGTGTGGTGGCCTCGTCTGCCTTGCCGAGCATGCGGGCGATAAAACTTTCCCCTGGTCGATTCTGGTCAATGGTCCGGAAAGCATCCGCCATATCCAACCCATTACCGGTCACGGTCAAGGTAGCTAGCCCGTTGGGGTGCTGGCGCAGCAGCGCGCGCTCGCAATACGTGCGGGGAACACGCATTTCGCGCAGCCGGCGCCTGGCTACCGCATCAACCTGCTCGCTGGGCGTGGCGCATAGCTCTAGTCGCAGGTTCCATGCGGCTAGTTGTCCTCTAACGCGGCGGGTAAAAGATTCGATCAAGCGCAGGGTGCTCAGGGGGTGCCCGTTGCGCCTGGCCGCGTCAATAGCCGAGCGCTGCTTGCCGGTATAGGGAGTAGTACCGAAGTAGATGGTGTGCAGGCTTATAAGCTCGGCGGCATCCTGCGCACTGGCCCCCATCTTCTCAAGGTCCGGCGCAGATAGCCCCGAGCACTCGGCCACGAGGTCAACACCCCGGCCAAGTTGTGCGAAGTACTCCTGCAAGCCCATGTACGCCACGCTAAGGCACCGCCAAGCGGTGCGACAATCCCCAACCCGCACCAAGGCGGAGAACTGTGGATAACCCACCAAGACCGGGCGGTTATCCACAGACGGGCCGCCTAGCCAGAACTCGGTAGTGCGGTAGCAAGGCCATCCGGCCTATCCTGAATGATCGGGCTCGGTGCTGACCAACAAAATCACTGCACTCTAAACCCCGAAGGTCCCGATAAGGGCGGGATAGTCGTTGGAGACATTGCCCACGGCCTTATCAGCCTTCCGCGCCGAAAAGTCCTCCAGCCCGGTCGGCGCTAGCAGCGAAGCGGCCTCCTCCGGAGAACCCGTGGCCCACGTGCGCACTTCCTCTTCCCCGAGGAAGCGGGGCAACCTATCGTGCAACCACTCCATCTCCGGGGTGGCAGCCGTTGTCACGATGGTTGCAGAAAGCCGCTCAAGACCCTCTTCCCACAGCCCAGCCGCCCACAGCAGCCCTTCACCTCTGGTTACGTAGTAAGGGGCCTTGCCCGCGCCGTCATCATGCCATTCGTAATAGCCGTTCATGGGAATGAGGCAACGCTGTGCCTTGAAGGCGGCACGAAAAGAAGGCTTGGAACGCACGGTTTCTGCGCGGGCATTAAAAAGCGGTGGGCCCGACTCATCCTTCTTCCATCCCGGCAGCAAGCCCCAGCGCGCGGGATCGACCTGTGCCAGTTCCTCGCGCAAGCGCACAGCGGGCACAACCTGGGTGGGAGCAATGTTAAAGCGCGGGCCGGGTATGCCTTGTGGGGCATGCACCTCGCCCACGCCAGGCAGGTTGCCAACCTCAGCAAGCAAGGACTCGGTGAACAAAACAAATCTTCCGCACATGCCCCCTATTATGGACTACATGCCTATTTCTTGGACCGCACCGCAAGCATCCGAACCGCTGCATTGGGAAACCAGCATTCCCGGTTCAAAGTCCATCACCAACCGCGCCTATGTGCTCGCCGCACTCGCCGATTCCCCCTCTATCCTGCACAATCCGCTCGAGTCGCGCGATACTCGCCTCATGGAAGAAGCCCTCTCAGCTATGGGCATAGGGTTTTCCCACTCCGGTTCCACCGTCACCGTTACTCCGGGCCCATTGCACGGGGCCGACGTCGACTGCGGCCTGGCAGGCACGGTCATGCGATTCCTTCCTCCCGTGGCGGCTTTGGCGCAAGGCCCGGTGCACATGGACGGCGATGAGCAAGCGCGTAGCCGGCCTATGCACACCACCGTGCAAGCATTGCGCGACCTCGGCGTCGAGGTAGAGGGAGATACCCTGCCGCTGACTATCGTCTCGCAGGGTACCCCTGAGGGCGGTGAGGTTACCGTGGACGCTTCTGCATCTTCCCAATTCGTATCGGGACTCCTACTCAGCGGCGCGCGCTACCGCCAGGGCATAACCGTGACTCACCGCGGCGCGGCGCTTCCTTCCCTGCCTCACATTGAGATGACCGTGGAGATGCTGCGTGAAGCCGGAGTCACGGTCCACGAAGGCGAAAACTCTTGGAGGGTAGAGCCAGGCGCTATAGCCGGCAGACAGTGGCAGATTGAGCCCGATCTCTCCAACGCCACGCCCTTCCTCGCCGCAGCCGCAGTAGCAGGAGGCGAAGTCACCATCGCTGATTGGCCAGCCCGCACCACGCAGCCGGGTGACGCCATTCGCCCAATCCTCGAAGATATGGGCGCTAAAGTCACTCTAGAAGGTTCCAAGCTTTCGGTCTTAGCGCCCGTTGGCGCGCGCTTAAGCGGCATTGAGCGTGACTTGGGGGACGTCGGCGAGCTCACCCCCACCATCGCTGCTCTGTGCGCACTGGCGGACAGCCCTTCGCGCCTCACGGGCATCGCGCACCTACGCGGCCACGAGACGGACCGCCTGGCGGCCTTGGCCTCTAACCTCAATGGCTTGGGAGGCAAAGTCACCGAGCTTGGCGACGGCCTCTATATCGAACCGGCTACCTTGCACGGCGGGCCGTGGAAGGCGTGGGCGGATCACCGCATGGCCACCGCAGGCGCGATCATTGGGCTGCGTGTGCCAGGCGTCGAAGTCGATGATATTGCTTGCACCGCAAAAACGCTCCCAGAGTTCGAGTCCATGTGGGAGAACATGCTTCATGGCTAGAAGTTCCCGCAGTTTCGATGAGTCCGACGTCCGTGTCCGCCCAGGCAAGGGCTCTCGCCCGCGCACCAAAGACCGTCCCAGCCATAAGAACGCCAAGTTCGGGATGGTCATCACCAAGGATCGCGGACGGTGGGGCGTAGCCCTCGATGACGGACCCGTCGTCGTAGCCATGCGCGCCCGCGAGATGGGTCGCACCGCCGTTGAGGTGGGAGATCGCGTCGGCGTCGTCGGCGATACCTCGGGGCGCGAGGGCACATTGGCAAGGATCGTACGCCTTGAGGATCGGACCTCCGTCCTGCGCCGCACCGCCGATGACACTGATCCTTATGAACGCATCGTGGTGGCAAATGCGGATCAAATGCTCATCGTTACTGCCGTTGCAGATCCTCCGCCACGCTCCGGGTTTGTCGAACGCGCTCTCATCGCCGCCTTCGTGGGCAATGTGCGCCCGATCCTTTGCCTGACCAAGACAGACTTGACCGATCCCAGCCCTTTTGCGGCAGAATTCGCGGATCTTGATGTTCCCGTAGTCAACGCGGGTGTGGATGACACTCTCGATGCCGTCCATGCCATCATCGATGGCCAAATCACCGCTTTCATCGGGCACTCCGGGGTAGGCAAGTCCACTTTGGTCAATCGGCTTATTCCCGATGCACATCGCGAGACCGGCGAGGTCTCTGCGGTGGGCAAAGGCCGGCACACCTCAACACAGTCCGTGGCGCTGCGTTTGCCGGAGGATGCCGGCTGGCTCATAGATACCCCGGGCATTCGTTCTTTCGGTTTGGCGCATGTCGACGCCGATACTGTGATCGGCGTCTTCGGAGATCTGGCCGAGGCCACCCGGGAATGCCCACGTGGCTGCACGCACCTGGGCCCCCCTGCCGATCCAGAGTGCGGGCTCGATGATCCCCGCCTCATCGCCCCCGATTCCGCCTCCGCGCGCAGGCGTGACGCCGTGCGCAAGCTGTTGGTTGCGCTGCGCAGCAACGTGGATTGGGAAAGCTAGAGAAGCTCCACCAAGAAGGGCAGCTCAGAGGGATCGTAGAAAGCCATGAAGTTGTCGAGGGCATCTCCAACGGCTAGTTCCGCGTCCTCATCGCCGAGATCTGCGGTGTCGATGACCTCAATGGCCTTGCTCGTTGCCGCCTCTGATTCCTCGATGTCGACGTGGATCGCTGCGACATCCTCGGTGCTGAACACAGCTGGGTCGAGCTTGACCACGGGCTCGCCCATTTCTGGCTGCGGCTTGATGGCGCCCTGGTCTATGTCTACTGAGATGACGACGCGGCGGTGGGGAAAGTCAGCCTCATCCCCGATGGCCAACAGCCGCAACGAGGCCATCGAAGCCTCCAAGAATGCGGAATAGGCAATCTCTTCCTCATCGCCGTCCGTATAAAACTCGCGCAGGGCCGGGGTTAACATGAACCCCCACCCGGAGCGCGCAGCCACGCTGCCCGTCTCCGCGAGTTCACGCAGCATGGCAAAGGTAGCGGGCACGTAGACGCGTTCCTTGGCCACTAGAACTCGCCCTCGATATCGAATACGGCCTGGATTTCCACGCTGGTGCGGTCAAAGACGGTGTAAAGCATGCCGATCATGCCAAACTCGACGGCGGCGCGGACGTTGAGGATTGAATCATCCACCATCACGCAGTCATTCAAAGGAAGCTCGAGCGCATCAGCGGCAGCGCGGAAGGCGCCGATTTCAGGCTTTTCCGACCCGATCTCCCCGGATAGGATGACCGCGTCGACGATGCCGCGATACTCCCATTCGCGGATATGCTCCGCCTGGGGGCCGCCGGCATCATTGGACAAGATCGCAGTGGCCACGCCGTTGGCCTTTGCTGCGGCGAAGAGGTTCCGCCAACGCTTCGTGTCTTCTTCAGTGCCATCGAGCACGCCGACATAATCGACGATGAGACCGCGCATCTACTATTCCTTTAGGGTTGTGGTACGAATTTACGTTGGTGAGTATAGCTAAGTCCCCCGTAATTTGCGCCCACCCCTCACAGCTAATTCCCAGACGCTGCGCTTGGCGATGTCCCGTGGCACAATCAGTACTCACCATGTACCAGCCCATACCCGGCTTTGCCCACCTCAAGCTGTACCGCGCCCCCGATGAAGTGCGCTATGAACGCGTGCCCGCTGCCGCGGATATTATCGCGCGTGATTCTATCCGCGAGCTCGTCACCATAGCAGTGGAAGTCGCAGCCGGCCTGCGGCCTCTTCAGCACCTGCGCCGAGATCACTTCGACGAGGCCATAGGGCTTCACCTGCGTCTGTGGAAGAAAGCGCACGGCATCGACTCAGGCGCTGCCAGCGGAGAATTACTCAGCCTGCACGCGCGTTCCCACGGCGAGTACTTTGGCAGCGCCCGCATTGCACATCGGCGCCACGCCTTTACCGGATCCGCAACAAACGGAAAGCTCCTCACCTTCCGGCTTCTTTAAATGAGTGAGCCCAGTGCGGTAAGGATGGAAGTCCAGTCGAGCGAACCCCACACGGAGGCAATGGCCGCCGTGGCCGCCGCTGTGCCTCCAAAGACCGCGGCGAGCGGGCCAAAGAAAGACTCCGGCACCGCAGGCGCATTCTCGCCGCCTTGGGCTGTGGTCTGGCTCTCTTGGCCTGGTTCCTGAGTGCAGGGCTTGTCGGCGCTGCCGCCAAGGTCCTGAGCCCGGTCTAGGGCGGCTGCATAGTCTGGGAAACCCTGCGGGAACTGCTCTGCTGCGGGGTTAGCACCCGCCGCCGGCGTTGGCGCCTGGGCAGCATTAGACGGATGCAGACCCGGCTGTGCGCTGACGCGCAGTTTCAAAAACTCGGAGCTGAGCGCCCCAAGGTAATCCAAGACCTGCTTTTCGCTAGGACCGGCGGTTCTTTGCGGCGCCTTGACGCTCTCCGCGCTAAGAGCCCACGGATACTCCGTCAGGGCTTGGGTCTTATTCGCTGGACCCTGGGCACTGCGAATAGCGTTTGCTACACGCTCTTCCCCGAAATAGAAGTCAAAGGCGTGCTGCAGCTGCTGTGGGCTTAAGACTCCAAACTCAGACAGCGCACCTTTGCGCTCTTGAGCGATGTTATAGACTTCCTCCGCCGCCGAACCCCAAGCGTGGGTCTGCGACCGATCATAGGAAACGCGGCAGGAGTCTTCGCCTTCATTATGCGGCTCATAGGCCAAGGCCGGCACTGGGCCACTAAGAAGTGTGGCCATGGCCAAGACCGAGAAGCCTAGGCGGAAAGAAGGGATACGCACGCGCAAACTACACCTATGAGAGAGGGACGATGTTTAACTTGCTCCCTATCCTAGACTACTTTCCTCCAAAACCTAAGCCCTAGAGGAAAGCCGCCAGGCTAGGCCTCGACCGTGCCTTCGCCGTTGGCAGCGGATCCGCTCTGCACTGCCTTCTGCGCGTCTTCCTGCGCCTTAAACTGCTTACGGAGCATGAAGAGCTGGCGGACGGTTTCTTCCTTGATGGCGTCATTCATGGCATTGAACATGTCGCCGCCCTCTTTCTGGTACTCCACCAAGGGGTCACGCTGCGCCATGGCACGCAGGCCGATGCCCTCTTTGAGGTAGTCCATCTCGTAGAGGTGTTCGCGCCACTTCTGGTCGATGATGGGCAGGATAACCATACGCTCAGTGGCGCGCATCTGGTTCTCGCCGCCGATAGCCTCGACAGCTTCCTCCAGTTTGTCGTACTCGGACTGCGCATCCGCCACGAGCGCCTCACGCAGCTGCTCGGCGCTGAGCTCGCCGGGCGAGCCATATTCAGAACCATCAACCACGGACTGCGGGGTCATCGTAGGACCATAGAGTGCCTTGAGCGCGTTCCACAGCTCCTCGAGGTTCCAATCCTCGACGTATCCGGTCTCCGTAGCCGCATCGACATATGCCGAGACCGTGTCGGTGATCATCGAACGAATATTGTCTTTGATGTCTCCGGCATCCAAGATGGAGTAGCGCTCGCGGTAGACCACCTTGCGCTGCTCGTTGAGCACCTCGTCATACTTCAACACGTTCTTGCGCATTTCAAAGTTCTGGTTCTCAACCTGAGCCTGAGCACCCTTGATGGAGTTGGACACCATCTTGGCCTCGATAGGAACATCATCCGGAACGTTGAGGCGGTTCATCATCTGTTCCATCGATTGCCCAACGAAGCGAACCATCAGCTCATCACGCATGGAGAGGTAGAAGCGGGTCTCGCCCGGATCTCCCTGACGTCCCGTACGTCCACGCAGCTGGTTATCAATACGGCGAGACTCATGGCGTTCAGTACCGAGCACGTAGAGACCGCCGGCCTCTCGGACCTGATCTCCCAAGCGCTGTGAGCGCTCCTTTTCCTGTGCGATCTCCGCATCCCAGGCTTCCTGGTACTTCTCTTCGTCCTCGAAAGGATCAAGCCCCCGCTCGCGCAGCTTCTCATCCAAGATGACTTCGGTATTTCCACCCAGCACGATATCCGTACCGCGGCCTGCCATGTTGGTAGCCACAGTGACGGTGCCAGGGCGGCCGGCGCGCGCGATGATCTGACCTTCTTCTTCGTGGTGCTTAGCGTTGAGCACCGAGTGCTTGATTCCCCGCTTATTCAGCAGCTGGGAGAGGTACTCGGAGCGTTCCACTGAGGTGGTGCCTACAAGCACTGGCTGGTTGTTCTCCACATGCTCGGCAATATCATCGACCACAGCGGCGAACTTGGCCTCTTGAGTCTTGTAGATGCGATCCGAGTGATCCTCACGCTGATTGGGCTTGTTGGTGGGGATAGAAACCACGTCAAGGCCGTAGATGGAGTGCAGCTCGGCAGCCTCCGTCTCGGCGGTACCGGTCATGCCGGAAATCTTGTCATAGAGGCGGAAGTAGTTCTGCAAGGTGACGGTAGCCAGGGTCTGGTTCTCGTTCTTGATCTCGACCTGCTCCTTGGCCTCAATGGCTTGGTGCATGCCCTCGTTGTAGCGACGGCCGGCGAGGATACGTCCGGTAAAGGAGTCAACGATCATAACTTCACCGTTGCGCACGATGTAGTCCTTATCGCGCACGAAGAGCTCTTTGGCCTTAAGTGCGTTGTTAAGATAGGACACCAACTGCGAGTGCTCAGGGGCATAGAGGTTATCAATGCCAAGTTGGTCTTCGACGTATTCAACGCCGTCCTCCAAGACACCGATGGTGCGCTTTTTATGATCCACTTCGTAGTGGATGCCCTCACGCATGCGCGGGGCTAGCTGCGCGAATACTCCATAGAACTGGGAAGATCCATCCACAGGTCCGGAGATAATAAGAGGGGTACGTGCCTCATCAATAAGGATGGAGTCTACCTCGTCCACGATGCAGTAGTTATGGCCGCGCTGGACGATGTCCGCCAAGGAACGGACCATGTTATCGCGCAGGTAGTCAAAGCCCAGCTCGTTATTGGTTCCATAAGTGATGTCGCAGTCATAGGCCTCTTTGCGCTGCGCCGGGCGCATCTCGGAGAGAATGACGCCGACGGAAAGACCCAACCAGCGGTGGACACGTCCCATCATCTCGGCGTCACGCCGGGCCAGGTAGTCATTGACCGTGACGATGTGGACGCCATTGCCCTCTAGGGCGTTGAGATAAGCGGGAAGCAGCGAGGTAAGGGTCTTGCCCTCACCGGTGCGCATCTCGGCAACGTTGCCAAAGTGCAACGCCGCACCACCCATAATCTGCACCTTGTAGTGCTTTTGTCCGAGGACACGCCACGCGGCCTCCCGCACGGTTGCGAAAGCTTCAAGAAGGATGTCATTCATGCTCTCCTTGCCGGCGAGACGCTCCTTGAACTCCTCAGTCTTAGCCTTGAGTTCATCATCGGTCAGAGCCGCGTACTCGTCTTCGAGAGCGATAACATCATCAGCCATCTTCGCCAGGCGCTTGACGGTGCGTCCTTCGCCGGCGCGGAGCAGCTTGGAAAGTCCAAACACTTCTAGATAGTCCTTCTTGTCGCATCAATATTGGGTAACTCTCGAACATTGTACTCACTTCCTCAGCTTTATCTTATTCCGGCCAGTGTTTTTCCCTGCCCGAGAGACAAGCAACTCACTGCAGTCTGCAGCCCTGGCTGTAGACCACGTCAAAACGCAGTAACCGCCCTCCCCGGCAATGCGGGAAGGGCGGAAGACTAGGCCAATTAGGCTTCAGCGCTCTCAGAAAGGGAGATGATGCCGTAGTCGAAGGCGTGGCGACGGTAGACAACGGAGGGCTTGCCGGTCTCCTCGTTGACGAAGAGGAAGAAATCATGGCCCACCAGCTCCATCTCACTCAGGGCCTCATCCACGCTCATGGGCGTAGCTGGGTGCTCCTTGGAGCGGACAATCTGGCCGGGGCGCACATCCTCGACGGTCTCAGCATAGGGATCCACGTAGCGCTCGGCAGCTGCGCGATCCTGCTCGGCTTCCGCCACGATCTGTGCGGAAAGCTCGCCGGTTCCCTTGCGTGCACGGTGGCCCGACTTAACGAATTCGCGGCGGACCTTAACCTTGCGCAGGGAGCGTTCCATCTTGCCCAAAGCGGTTTCAAGGGCGGCGTAGAAAGAATCTTCCTTGGCCTCGGCACGGGCAATGTGGCCCTTACCGGTGGCAGTGATCTGGATACGATCAGACTCGGCATCACGGCGCGGGTTCGGCTCGTGCTGCAACTCCACATGGAAGAAAGTCAGAGTCGGATCGAGGCGTTCAATCTTGGCCAGCTTTTCAGAGACTCGCTCTTGGAAGTGATCAGGAACGTCGACGTTGCGTCCTGTGATGGTGACCTGAGCATTGTTGGGCTGGGACATTGAATTGCCTCCCTGTAGTAGTGGGGACTCGAATGAGTGCACATTCTGTAGCTTCGGCGACTTGAGGGTCAAGTGCGGATTCTCACCCCCCATCAAAGGGGGTGGCGTATTAACTCCCAATCACAACGACTACTTTCCTGTGACACCTTTCATCTTAGCAGTGGTCATAACCTAAGCACACAAGGGGGGATACCTTAAGCGTCCGCGAGCACGAGCACTCCACACACGAGCGCTCCCGACGTCCGCAGAGCGGCAATCGCCGCCGCTACGGTGGCGCCGGTGGTAATAACGTCGTCGACAAGCAGGACATTGTGCCCACGCATATCGTGGGGGTGGTGCGCCCCGCCCCCGTGGCTGCCACTCGGGCTAAACCTGACTGCGCCATGCATGTTTGCCCACCGCCCCTCCCCCGTCAGTGTGGACTGATCTGCAGCGGAGCCTGCCAAGACCAAGCATTCCGCCACCTCTACGCCCGGCAAGCGCACAGCCGCGTGGTGGCACAGCGCCGCCACTGGATCCCCGCCTCTTTTGCGTGCCGAACGCACCCGCGTCGGAGCAGGAACGAGGTCAAGCCCCAGGCCTGCTGGAATATCCCCACGCGCCTGCAGGAAAGATATCGCAGCCGCCAACACTGCCCCCGCATGCGCCCGCACTGCCCGGTTATCGTGCTCCTTCATCGCCACGATGAGATTGCGACGCACCTCGGAATAGGCCCCCAACGCCCACACCGGCGCTCCCAAGGGGCGCGGCCGGTCAACCGGATAAGGCACCTGCCTCAAGTGCCTGCGACACTGCACGCACAGAACCTCTCCCGGGCCAAAGCAACCAGCGCACTGCCGAGGAACAAGAAGCTCCCCGAATGCCCATGTCCGTGCCGACAAACCCTGCATACGCTTGTGCGCAGGGCTGGTATTCCATCCCCACATCGCTTGCCTTACCTCCCTTCTCCCCCCTGGGTCTAGTTGGCGATGATAGGTGAAGAACGCTTTCCTTGCAGACCGGGAACCTCGCGCCAATAACTACTGTCACTGCCAACCGCGGGCATCTCCAACATGGCGTGGGAATCCGTGACGTAGAGCGTCGACGGGGAGGCCGCGACCGCAACAACTGGGGCTGAGATGTTTCCTGAAGGCATAGTCGACGAAGCAGAACCATCCTGTTCGATGCGCCACACAGGCGAGTTTCTCGAGGAGGTTCCCACCAGCAGCGATCCGTCAGATTGCCAGTCCAGTGACAAAGCTGAGCCATTGAGTTCGGGGGCTACCTCGTGCACGTTAACGATGCGATGCTTGCCGTTGGTCGCGCGCGTCACCACCCCCGTATAAACGTATCCGCCAATGATCATCGCAATGCGAGCGCCGGTGTTGGAAAGGCGAATGACTGAGATTTCCCCGTTGATGCCGTCCACCTCGCTAGAATCCACCGCGGCATCTGTGATCTGCCCAGTGGCGGAGGAACGCACCACGCGCACTATTCGCTCGCCGTCTTCCACCGTCCATGCAGCTTGACCGTTGAGCTCAAAGGTGGGGCGCGCGAGAGTCTTGGCCGACAAAGCCGTGCCCAACTCGCCGGTGGTCTCCCCCATGGCGAATTCGAATTCGTCCGGGGACTTCTTGCGCACGGCAGCGACAATGCCCCCGGCGCTGACGTCCGCGGATTGAATGTCCCCGACCGTCCCGGCGGAGCCGGAAACCGGCTGTACCGCAGTTGCCTTCACTGACCACAGCGAGCCCTCATACAGGACGAAGAGGGAGGATACCGATGTCGGAGATTCCTGCGGATTGAACTCCGCGAATTCATCGGTGGACATGATGTCGAGGCCCTCGACCAAGGGGCTGCCATCTGCCGTGGCTCTAAACTCTTGGCCCATGCCGGCGTTGTTCAAGGTCCATACTAACTGTGCCGCGAATTTGGTCTTGTCTTCCTGGCTCATCGCCGTCATCCCGCTGAAGCGATACTCGCCGTCTTCGACGCCCAAGAAAGTGGCCGTCTCTGGCAGCAGCGAAGAGGTCGCCGGCTTGAGATCTGCATTAGGCCCCTCGATAAGCAAGGTCACCAGCTCAGTGTCCATGGGATCTTGACCGCTATAGAGCCAGCGCCTGTCCGAAATTAAAGCCTTGCGCGACTGCTCGTAGAAATACAGGGACTGCGGCTGATAGCGGTTGCGCAGCTCGTTGCGCTCGATGACGGCTCCGGAGGGAAGATCTGTGATGCGCCACTCGCCTGAAATCTGCTGCAGCGTCATGCGAGCCTCGTAACCGGCATTCTCCGGCGAATAGGCGCCACCACTGTTGAGTGAGCCAATGATGTTTCCACGCACGCTGTATTCAATCTGGCCCGCGTCGACGTGCACGGTGTTGAGATCGATGGAATCGACCACCAGGATCGATTCCGTGGGATCCCAGGACTCCGAAATAGCCGGATCCATAAAGCTACGTGCCGCCTCATAATCACCCGAAGGGATCGCGGTGGCAGTAAAGAAGTCACGCAACAATAAATCCGGCTCTTGGCCAGCCTTCGGTCCTAGGAAAGGGCTTTCGTCGCCGCTATGCGCCTCGAAGCTGCCGATAACCTGCGGGTCAGTATTATGCGGCAAGGTAGAACAGGCAACACAACCAAAAAGAGCCAGGGCGCTGCCTAGTGCCGCAGCCTTGCGAAAACTTCTCATTGCCGGTTTCACTGTTCTCATTGCTGCGCCTCCCGTCCCGCCTCATCGCCGTGGGAACCAGCCTCTGGTGACTTCTTATCCACAGCCACCTGGCTGCTATAGGACTGAGCACCCGGGGTCTCTGGCTTCACAAACTTCGAACGCGGCGAAGGCTCAACGCCACTGACTAAACGCTTTTCACGCTCCGAAGGCCACACAATGCCATCCCCGTGGATGGCGGATGCGCCCTGTTCATAAGACGCGGAAGACGGTGTCGCCCCAGGGGCGGAGGTCTCCTCCCCCACAGAATGAGGGCGGTGGCTTTCAGCCTGGTTTGCTTGCGCTGCGCCGGATTCTTCCGATTCCTCCACAGCATGCGGAACCTCGAGAGCAATTGGCTCCTTTTCGATCCGCGTGTTGGGAACGCGCGGCAAGATGAGGCGGAAGCGCGAGCCGACGCCGAGGTAGCCAATGGCGTCTAGGGTGCCGCCATGCAAGGCCACATCCTCGCGGGCAATTGCCAACCCCAAACCCGTTCCTCCGGAATGGCGCTTGCGGGAGGCATCTGCCCGCCAGAAGCGGTTGAATACCAGCTCCTCCTGGCCCTTCTTGAGCCCGACACCGTGATCGGTAACGGCAATGCCGACCGCTTCGTCGGTGGCCACCATGTCCACGGTGACCGGATTTCCCTCCGAGTGATCGATGGCGTTGGCCAGCAGGTTACGCAATACGCGCTCGATACGGCGCGAATCGCCCTCGATGGTTACCGGCTCCTCGGGCATGTTGATGCGCACTTCGACGTCGAGCTCATCCGCAAGGTGGACCACTTGGCTCGAAGCGGCGTGCACGCAGGAGCGCACGTCTAGCGAGGTACTGGAAAGATCGGCCACACCCGCATCGTGGCGAGAGATCTCCAGAAGATCTGCGAGCAGCTCCTCGAATCGATCGAGCTCACGGGTCATGAGCTCAGCAGCGCGGCGAGTATGCGGCTCCAAGGAATCGGCGTCCGCCGCAATCATGTCGGCGGCCATACGCACGGTGGTCAAGGGAGTGCGCAACTCGTGAGAGACGTCGGAAGTGAATTGGCGCTGCAGATCTCCATACTCCTCGAGCTGGGTAATCTGCTTGGAAAGGGTGTCCGCCATGTCATTGAAAGAAGAAGCCAAACGGCCCATCTCATCGTCCGTGTCTACCACCATGCGCTCGCGCAGGTGACCTGCGGCCAGACGTTGAGCAATGCGAGACGCGGAACGAATGGGGGCAATGGCCTGCTGCGTGGCCAGCCACGCAATGCCAACCAAGAGCACCACGACAACCACGCCTGCTGCTGATAACAGCCCACGCATCAATGCCATCGTGGACTCTTCCGATTCCATCGAAAGAACGAGGTAGACTTGGGTTCCTGGAATGTCCGATTCAGTAGGCGTCCCCACCACCAAGGCGTTGTAGCTTTGACCATCCGCCTGATCTACGGACGTATACTGCTGCGCGAGCTGGCCCTGATCCACCAACGCCCGAAGATTCTCCGGCACGTGGTAGCCCTCCGGCGAAGTGGTCACGCTGCCGTCCTCGTTGTCGACGACAATGACCGGCTCGTAGACCGCCTGCGTATCGACGGGCTGGGCCGACATTTGCCCCAGTGCCGCACGCGCGGAGTTGATACGCACCTGCACGGAATTGGCAGTACCGGTGGCATTGATTTGCTGTTCGACGGCGACTCGAGCGCGATCGAGCTCCTGCCTGGCTACGTCTTCTTTCTGCCCCACGAGGCGTTGGGTCAGAACGGAGATCAAGGCATAGGCCAAGATCACCATGACAACAGTAGAGGCGATAAGGATCATGCCGATGACCCTGGCCTGCAAGGAAGTGCGCCAGGCATCTAATGCGGCATCTTTCAGGCGCCGAATTCTTTGAAGAATGATCTACAACCGCCTACTCGCCCGCGTCAGTCTTCCCGGTTTTATAGCCAACTCCGCGGACCGTGAGCACAATCTGCGGGTCTTCCGGATCGCGTTCGATCTTGGCGCGCAGACGCTGCACGTGCACATTAACTAGGCGCGTATCGGAGGCATGGCGATAGCCCCACACGGACTCCAACAGGGCTTCACGGGTATGAACCTGCCCCGGTTTGCGCGCCATCTCCAAAAGGAGATCGAACTCAAGGGGGGTGAGAGAGATTTCCTCGCCGTTGCGCCGAGTGACAGTGTGCTCTGGCACATCGATGACTAGGTCACCGACCTCAATGAGCTCGTTCGAGGTAGACGCCGTTCGCCGCAGGCGAGCACGAATGCGGGCGATAAGCTCCTTCGGCTTGAAAGGCTTGGTGATGTAATCATCAGCACCTGACTCTAAGCCCAAGACCACGTCCACCGTATCCGTCTTGGCGGTGAGCATGACGATGGGGACGGAGGACTGACTGCGAATCGCGCGGCAGATATCCACGCCGTTCATGCCAGGCAACATCAGGTCGAGCAAAATGAGATCCGGCTCGTGGGCCTCAAACGCGGGGACCGCGTCATTGCCATCCGTGACGGCAAAGGGCACGAAGCCCTCAGATTCCAACACGATGGTCAGCATTTCTGAGATCGCTGGGTCATCATCAACAACAAGAATCTTTGGGGCCACTATCTACACTCCTAGGCGGTCTTTTAAGGCTCTGACAATCATATCCACTTCAGCAGTAGCGATCCACTGCCCCGCCCAGTCCGCCTGCGCTAAGCGCCGATAGGCGGCAGCCGTGCGGGATTGCAGGTTGCTGTCCTTTTCATACTGATCACGCTCGCGCGTGTCATCAGCGGCCTCGCGTCCACGAGCACGGGAAGCCGCGAGCTCAACGTCTGTATCGAGGAAGATTTGCAGGTCTGGCTTCGGCAGACCCAAACGCCCATATTCGAGGTCATAGACCCAATCCGCCACGCCATCATCACCCAGACGGGCCATAGAATAGGCGGCATTCGAGGCCACGTAGCGGTCCAGGATGAGCAGACCCGAGCTTTCAGCGGCCTGCAGCAACTTTTCTTTGGCACCGTAACGATCCAGCGCAAAAAGTGTTGCCATGGCATAGGCCGAATCAACCATGTCCCCCATGTGTCCGTAGAGGGCCTCCCGCGCCAGCTGGGCGTGAATAGACTCCTCATAGCGAGGAAATGCGAGGACGGAGACCTCCACCTCCAGCTCTTCTTGCAGGCGATGGACGAGGGTGTTCTTTCCCGCGCCGTCAATTCCTTCAATACTTAACAACATGGGTGCGAACTCTCTCCCAACTCGATACGGATGCCCCTCAAGACTTTAGGACACAGCCTCAATGAATGCCTCGAGATCGTAATCCTCCTCGACGCCCTCCAAGAGCTCGAGGGCTGCCTCATTAAGGCTCTCCGTGCCGGAGCCAGCCAACTGCCTAATAAATGGATAGGCGGACACTACCTCGCCTGCACTAAAAGGCGCACCGGCCCAAATGGCAGCGATGGTCGCAGCGGCCAGGGCATTTGCCTGCTCCTCTGCGGAAACGTTCTCAGTGCCGATACCCAGCGCGCAGGCATCAACGATGGCCTCGACGATATCTTCATCATCAAGATTCGACAGTTCTTCGAGGAAATCAACGTTGTCCTCCTGGGTCAAGATGGCCTCATCCCAGCTGCTCATATCAAGCTCCTTACCTCTCCAGCTCACGACTGGGTTTTATCTTACTTAGTGTCAACATTTGTGTATAAACCCCTCATAAACCACTATGAAACCCGCCGAACGTCCTTGCCCATTCGCATCACTGAGCGAAGATGGTAGTGTCGTTATCAAGTTGTTACCGAAGGAAAGGAAAACAGTGAATTCTGAGGCACGTCGCGTCTACGCCTTCATCGGCGCTGGATTGATCGTTGCCGTCTTCGTCGGCATCGGTGTGTGGCGGCTCGGCAGCCCGGAATCCCCCACCTCCTCGAATGAGGCCTTGGTTACTAACGTCGCCACCACGGAAAGCACCACTTCCGGTCAGGCTCCCACCTCCTCTAAGCCTCGCCAGCAGACTTCCTCGCGCGAGCAAGATCGTGAGGAAGAGCGAATCAACGCCCTCCCCGACGATCCTTTCCTCGCCCCGAACGCCGTGGTAAATCCTCCACAGCGCAGCACCGGCCCTACTGCTTTCTATCGCCCAGATAATCTCTCGACCCAAAACTGGCAGTCCCCGGAACCAACCGTCTTGGCTGAACCTACGGACCTAGAGCCGACTGGAACCACCAGCCCATCCGAGACTTCTGAGCCGGAAACCCCGCAGCAAGAAAACTCAACGAGCGAGCAGACCTCCACTCCCCCTAACAATGGCTCTAACAACCAAGGCGGGGAAGCTACCTCGCCTCAGCAACCGGGCACCCCCTCCCAACCCGAAATACCGGGACTGCCGGGGCTTCCTGACCTGCCCACAATTCCCGGCGCAGCAGGCCAACCGAACTCCTCTGAAACCAACACTCCTGATGAGCCCCAAGAGCTCGGTGAGTCTGCCCAATCACAGGCCGGCGCTGAAGAACCCGCGCCTCAGCCCAGCCGAGAGCCAAATAACTTCGGTGATCCCTTCGGCTCCAAGGGCGCGTTCTTCCAGCCTTGGAATCTCTTCCCCAACTCCCAATAAGAGCTGAGAAAGAGCTTCCGTCCTCCCCTTGCCCCCACTAAACGCGGGCGACGAATACCTCCGCCTTGCCACCATTTACCGCGGAAATCGACACCGTAGCCTCGGAGGCTGGCAGCCAGATGGCCTTGCTCGGGGCGATCTGCAGGGTCTTGCCGTTTATGTCGCGGGCTTGCGCCTCACCCCCAGTGCACAAAACGATCGCAGGACCATCGAAGTCTAGGTCCACCGAGTCCGTCCCCTTCAGCTCTACGCGATCGATGATGAACTCTTCAATGGGAACTGGGTAGGACCACACGGCGGCACCGTCCACATTGGCTTGGGCGGACTTGTCTACCTGTTCGACGCGCGGATCCTTGGCAGCCTTGTAGGTCAGGACCTTCACCAGCTCCGGAACATCCACGAACTTGGGGGTCAGGCCGCCGCGCAGCACGTTATCGGAATTGGCCATGATTTCCACGCCTAGTCCGGAGACATAGGCATGCAGCTCGCCTGCATTGAGATAGGCGGCCTCACCAGGCTGTAGCTGCACATGGTTAAGCAGCAGTGCACCAAGGACTCCAATATCCCCGGGGTACTGCTCATTGAGGCGAATAACGGTAGACATGACCACCGAGCGCCAATCCTCCCGAGGCAGACGCGCGACGAGATCCTCGCCGGACGCTATTACAGCGGCGATGAGCTCCTTGCGGTTGGAGGAGGGAATAGTAATCCACGTGGTAAAGAGCGCGCGCAGATTATCGGACTCAGCCTCGGGCCTGTCATCGAGCATGCCTAGGTAGTGGTCGAGGGCGGAGCAGGACAGGCCGTCAAAAAGTTCGCGAGTGCGCACGAGCGGGCGGAACCCAGCCATGGCGTAGAAAGGCGTGAGCGCGACGATGAGCTCTGGCTTGTGGTTATCGTCCTTGTAATTACGGTTGCTGGCCTGCAGGGAAATGCCGAGGCGGTTCTCACGCTCGAAGCCCTCCTCCGCTTGAGCCTTAGAAGGGTGCGCCTGCAGCGACAGTGGTTCGGCCGCGGCCAGAATCTTCAACAGGAAAGGCAGGCGCTCGCCGTAGCGCTTTTCGACGCGGCGTCCTAGACTGTCCTGGGGATCCGCAGCGATCACGGCGTCAAGGCGCTGGCCGTCCACGGAAGAAGGATCAGCCGGATGGGCGCCGTACCACAGCTCAGCTACCGGCTTATCGGAAGAATCCTTGCCTTGCAGGTGTGGGATGAGGGCTTTTGAACCCCAAGAGTAGTTTCGAGTCGCACTGTCCAGAAGCTGCATTGCTTTGTCCTTTAGTTAATGTCGTAGGCGGTCGCGGCATAACTCCGCGTGATTAGCTGCAAGGCACGAGCCAGATCCCCGAGACCGGGCTCCGGGTCCGCACTATTGACGGCTAAAGAGTGGGACAGGTTCGCCTCGTCCTGTACCCACAAGACAACTTTCAAGGGTACCAAAGCCCCCTGCCCTTGAGCACTGTCTAGGAAGGGATCAAAGAAGAGATCTTCATTAACATTGTCCCCGCCGGTATTTCTGCGCTCGAGGACCTGCGGAAGTTCCTCCGCTGCAACGAAGGTTCCGCCCAGCCCGCGCGTTGCCCACACGCTCGCCGCCATGCGTGCAACGAGGCAGCCCATATCAACTCGCTGGCGTTGCGAGGAATAGGCATGTGAGTCTACTCCGCAACTGTGGATGACAAGGCAGCCTTCGACGAACTCGCGCAGCTGCCGCCCCGGATTGGTGGTGGAATCACTCTCTGGGGACAGGAGCACCAGCTCCCGGTCGACGGCGCTGGCCACTTCCTCGAGCCTGCGAGCGATAAACTCGCAGTCACCCTCGAGCACTTCGACGATGGCGTACAGAGCCGCGATGCACCGAGCCGGCGAGGGGCCTGCTGCAGTAGGCAGCGTGGGAGCGACAACAGTGCTGGCCGGCACGTCATCGACTAGAGGGCCACTGCTCGGGCCGATGAAAATGGTGCTTGCCCCACGCTTATCGGCACTGATGAGAGCCTGAGAAGCCCAATCGCATTCACCTTTGTCCCCCACCACGACCACAATGTCGAGAGCACCGACAAACTGCGGAAGGGCCTCGGCAACGACGATGGGAACTCGCAAGGGCTCTGCGAGCCCGACGACGAAGTCCGCAGCGGCCCGCGCTACCTGCTCGGTCGCCAAGATAACCACCGACCGCGGACGCATTCCGCTAATGGGCCGCAATGCCTCGAGGGAGTTGGCTAAGAGCCGAATCTGGCTCCCCTCGTGCGCAACATCGAAAAAACGCACGGTTTCAGCGTCATATGCGGAGCCATCGTAGTATCCGTTGTCCATATCTTCGAGCATAGTCTGGTGCCAAACGGACCGCCCCGGCTAGCTACAGGCCGGTTATGCACTGAGAAGAATCGCCGGCTGTGACACATCCAAACCACCCCGGATAGTCCGGTCGTCGATGACAGTGAACTAGCATGAAGATCTATGACGTCTAGACAGCCTCATCCAGTTTCTCTCATCGGCGGTGGGCCCGGAGCCTGGGATCTCATCACCGTCCGTGGCATGCACGCTTTGCAAGAGGCGGAAGTCATCTTGGCCGACCACCTCGGCCCAACGGCCCAGCTCGACAAGTTGTGCGATATCTCCTCCAAGCAGCTTATCGACGTCTCGAAGCTTCCATATAGGCGGCAAACCTCGCAGGAGAAGATCAACCATCTCCTCATCGAGCACGCTGTGGCTGGGCGAAGCGTTGCACGGCTGAAGGGAGGGGATCCCTATGTTTTTGGACGCGGTTTCGAGGAGTATCAAGCCCTCCTAAAAGCCGGCATACCCGTTGAGGTCATCCCTGGGGTGACGAGTGCAGTCTCCGTTCCTGCGCTAGCAGGAGTGCCCGTCACCCAGCGCGGAGTGGTGCATGCCTTCACCGTCGTTTCGGGGCATCTTCCGCCTAGACACCCCAAGTCCCTAGTCAACTGGCAAGCACTGGCTACCTCGGGGGCAACGCTTTCTGTCATCATGGGCGTAAAGAATGCCCGTGCCATCGCGCAGGCTTTGCAGGAAGGGGGCCTAGCCCCCACCACGCCGGTAGCCATCATGCAGGAGGGCTCACTTTCCGAGGCCCGGGAATTCCGGTGCGAGCTGCGTGACCTCGGCGAGGTTATGGCAAAGCACCATATTGCGCCTCCCGCCGTCTACGTCATCGGCGCGGTGGTCAACCTTTAGCGATTAGCCTTGGGCAGGCCCGGCTGGAACCCGGCCAAGTTATTTCCTCGTACCTTGCTCAGCCTGATAGGCCGCGCTGGCGGGCACTACTTCAGCATGACCGCCCTCGCCAGCATCAATGCCGTCCGCAACCGGGACACTATTCTCCGGTTCATTTTCCTTGGCTAATGCTGCGGCCTGCGCCTTGCGTTCGTGTCGCGCGCCGTAAATGGTGGCAAAGATGCCGACTGCTAGTAAGGCATACTTTATGACTGCGGTCACCGTCGTCGGCACCTCAAGACCGAAGTACGTTCCCGCTCCTCCGAAAACCTTGTCGATGTTGAGGAAGATAATAGCGGTGCCCACTAGACCTCCTAGCAGGATGGGGCTAATGCGAGAAACCAACCAAGCGGCGAAAGGCGCGGCGATGGTGCCTCCTATAAGCAACGCAAGCACTGAGGAAAAGTTGGAGACAATATCGTGCCAGAGCCCGACCATAAACCCGAGGGTGGCGCCAAGCGTGACTAAGAACTCCGCTGTATTGACAGTTCCCACAATGCGGCGCGGCTGCTCACGCCCGATTGCCATGAGGGTTGAGGTCGACACCGGCCCCCATCCGCCGCCGCCAGTAGCGTCGACAAAGCCGCCGACCAAGCCCAACCCTCCGAGAAAGGCGGTCGAGTGTGAACGATTGCTCACCACCCGGTGCGGCCGTATCTGGGAAAAACGCCACACCAAGTTGATGCCAATGGCGACCAAGATCAAGGAGGTAATGGGGACCGCCGCATCAGTGGAGATATTGGAAAGCACCGTCGCGCCAAGGAAGGCAGCGATGGAGCCTGGAACCCCTAGCTTGAAAACGGTGGGCCAGTGCACGTTGCCAAAACGCCAGTGGCTTAGGCCCGAGACGAAGGTCGTGCCTAGTTCCGCAGTATGTACAACCGCCGAGGCCTGGGCCGGGCCGAGTCCGGCCAGCAACAAGATGGTCGTAGAGGTTACTCCAAAGCCCATGCCAATTCCGCCGTCAACCAGCTGGGCGGCGGCACCGGCGAGGGCGATGAGGATGAGTGTTTTCATGGTTTAGATTCCATTCTTGAGTAGTTGGCGCGCGTGGGTGCGCGCGCCAACTTGGAAGCGGGCCGCGACGATTTCGGCAAGGTCTTCCCCGAGTGGAGGATCGATGTGCCCCGGGGAATCTGAAAGCAGGTCCAGCAAAAGACCTGCGGTGACAAACAGTGGCAGCACACGGACGTGGCGGTACCCAGTGGCCTGGGCGGCTATGGCCTCACGCCCACCGCGAGTAGCAAACGCCACTGAGGTGCTGTGCCCCGTTAGATCTGCAACCCGAGTCGCGAGCTTTTCGACGGCGATGTTCGCGCAAGGGTCTGATGAGCCCACCGCATATAGTATGCAATGCTCATCCGGGTGCGCCTTGAGCATTCGCCGAGCCAACACCCGCGCCATTTCCTCACCCGTTCCTAGGCCCGGGGCTAACTTCAACCGGAGTCCTGAGGAATCCTCCGCCACGCTCACGGCGTTGGGAACATCGACCCTCTGATGATATCCCGAGGTGAATAACAGCGGGACCACCACGGCTTCCTCAACACCAAGGCTCGCCAAGCTGTTTGCTGCGCCCGCGAGGTTGGGCTCAGTAAACTCCAGGTGAGCGCTGAGGAAATAATTAATTCCCACATCGCGCGCGGCCGCACGCGTGAGTCTGTCGACTCCCGCTGCCGCGCCGGGGTGCCGCGAACCGTGACTAAGCGTAATTAATGCGGTCAATCTTCATCATCCTCCCTGTTCGATGTGCTCACCGCAGTGCGATGCCCACGTCGCCGCAGCGAAAGTTGCAGCGCTTCGGCCGATGAGACGCTGGAGACGGGCGCGGTGGGGGCGTCATCTTGCCCGTGGAAAAGTACGGAAAACACCCGCAGGCACTCCGTGCACTTCCAGGCAAACTCCCCTTCCTCGTCCGGAAAGAGCGATGTTCCCGCACAATATGGGCAATAACTGGGGTGATTCCGGTTTGGATTCGGCTTTCGGCGAAAACTCATTGCAGCTCTTCTTCCGGTGCACGCAGAACCCAGTGCCGGAACTGTTCGCCTTCCTCCCGCTGCTCCTTGTACTTTTCCACGAGGCGAATAACGTACTCGGGAAGTTCTTCCGCGATCACCTTGTGACCGCGCAGTTTGCGTCCCCAATCCGGCGAGAGACCCAAGGCTCCGCCGAGGTGCACCTGAAAGCCCTCGACCTTGTTGCCTTCGGAATCGGCCACCATCTGGCCCTTGAGGCCGATATCGGCGACCTGAGAGCGAGCGCAAGCATTGGGGCAACCGTTGAGAGCAATCGACAGCGGGACGTCAAGATCTCCCAACCTGTCCTCTAGGATGTCAACGAGTTCGATAGCGCGCGCCTTGGTGGTCACGTGCGCTAGCTTGCAAAACTCCAGGCCGGTGCACGATATGACTCCCCGGCGAAACTCTGAGGGCTGCGAGTAAAGGCCAGTGTCATCGAGCGCGCGAGACAACGCCGGTATCTTTTCCTCCTCCACGTCAAGGAACAGCAACTCTTTCATCGGGGTGGTGCGAATTCTCTCAATGCCAAACTCTTCCGCCACATCTGCGATAGCGATGAGCTGCTCACCGGTGGCATGCCCCACGGTGGGCTTAACTCCGAGATAGAGCTTCCCGTCCTTTTGCTTATGGACGCCGAGGTGATCCCTGGAACCGGGTTCGACCTCGAGCGGTTCTCCGTCGAGAAGCGGCGCGTCTAGATAGTCCTTCTCGAGGACCTCACGGAACTTCTCGATACCCCACTGCGCCACCAGGAACTTCAGGCGAGCGCGATTGCGGTTACGGCGGTAACCGTAATCTCGGAAAATGCCGGCCACGCCGGCCCAGACCTCCGCGACACGTTCCAGCGGGACCCAAGCACCCAGTGACTGCGAAAGCATGGGGTTAGTCGAAAGACCTCCGCCAACGAAGCAATCGAAACCAGGTCCATGCTCGGGGTGATCGACGCCGACGAAAGCAACATCTTGAATCTCGTGCGTAACGTCTTGGCGGCGATTGCCCGACACCGCGCTCTTGAACTTACGCGGAAGGTTGTGGAACTCCTCGCGCATCAGATAGTCACCAACGATCTCTTCAATGGCCGGGGTGCCATCAATAATCTCATCCGCGGCCACCCCCGCCACTGGGGAGCCGAGCACGACGCGGGGCACGTCGCCGCAACCGAGCAGCGTGTCGAGGCCCACCGCTTCCAGCTTCTCCCAGATGGTGGGGACATTCTCGATTTCAACCCAGTGCAATTGCAGGTTCTGACGATCGCTAAAGTCCGCTGTTGAGCGAGCATAATCGCGGGAAATCTCTCCCACTGTGCGCAGCTGAGTCGGATTGAGCCGCCCGCCATCGAAGCGGATACGCATCATGAAGTACTCGTCCTGCAGCTCGGCATTAGTCATCTGGGAGGTGTGTTCGCCGCCCAGATTTTGCTTACGTTGCGTATAAAGGCCCAGCCATTTGAAGCGCGGCGCCAGATCGGCGGCGGGAATAGAGCTGAACCCCTGCTTGGAGTAGATGTCGATCACGCGTTGCCGGGCGGAAAGCCCCCCGTCTTCTTGCTTGATAGCTTCATCATCATTCAGCGGCGCGGTGCCGTCGATCTTCCACTGCCCCTCCGGTTTCCGAGGGCGCGGGGAGCGTTGCGGTTTCGTTGCTGTAGTCATAGCGTGCAGATCACTACCTTTCTCTTAGTACTCAAAACCTACTGGTCTACACCCAACAGACAAAGCGGTATACTTTAATTTCAGAGGTCGAACCTTATCTACCAGCACTTTTTAGCGCAGATCGACAGAATGTAATTACCCGCCTTGCGTGAATTCCTCGCAGAAGATTCAATGAAACAAACCATTTCCGAGTAGAAATAGACATGTTTATCTAGGGCGGAACTTGCCGTCACCCGATACCCCCGAAAGGCCACCATGACCACCAAGCCCCTCAAAGTTGCAGTTATTGGCGCGGGACCAGCCGGAATCTACGCCTCCGATATCCTGGTTAAAAAGACTGAGGGCAACGTACATATCGATCTCATCGAGCAGATGCCCGCCCCATTCGGCCTCATCCGCTACGGAGTAGCACCCGATCACCCGCGCATCAAGGGCATAATCAAGTCCCTGCACCGGGTGCTGGAGTCTCCCAGCATTCGTTTGCTTACCAACGTTTCAGTGGGGCGCGATATCACCGTTGATCAACTCGGCGCACACTATGACGCCGTCATCTTCGCCACCGGCGCCGTAGGCGATCGCTCCCTCGATATCCCCGGCGCGCAGCTCGAGGGGGTTTTCGGAGCCGGCGAGTTTGTCGGCTTCTACGATGGAAACCCGCGCTTCCAGCGCAGCTGGGATCTGCACGCCCAAGAGGTGGCCGTCATTGGCGTAGGAAATGTGGGCCTCGACGTGGCTCGAATCCTGTCTAAAACCGGCGACGAACTCAAGGTCACCGAGATCCCCGATAATGTTTATGAATCCCTCTCCCGCAACCAAGCCTGCACGGTGCGCGTGTTCGGCAGGCGCGGTCCCGCGCAGGCCAAATTCACGCCGCTGGAGCTTAAGGAACTAGATCACTCTCCGACTATCAACGTCGAGGTCTCTGCGGAAGACATCGATTACGACGAGGCCTCTTTCGCCGCACGTGCGGAATCTAAGTCCCAGGACCTGGTGTGCCAGATCCTGGAAAACTATGCCCTCCGCGAATCGAAACCCGCACCGCACACGCTTCAGATTCATTTCTTCGAGCAGCCCGTGGAGATCTTGGAGGAAAACGGCAAGGTTGCGGGACTAAAAACCGAGCGAACCGCCTTGAGCGGCGATGGTCAGGTCCGAGGAACGGGACAATTCAGCACGTGGCCGGTGCAGGCGGTCTACCTCGCGGTGGGTTATCGCTCCGACGCCGTGGACGGGGTACCATTCAACGAGGGCAAGCACGTTATTAATAACGACGGCGGGCACGTCACCGAACTCGACGGCACTATCGTTCCCGGGCTCTATGCCACCGGCTGGATTAAACGTGGCCCTATAGGACTCATCGGCAATACCAAGTCCGATGCTACAGAAACCATCTCCATGCTGCTGAAAGATCACGCAGCCGGAAACCTCCACCACTCGAATGACGCTGACGTAGCCGATAGGCTCTCAAATGCGGGCGTAGAGGTACTGAGCTGGGAGGGATGGAAGAAGCTCGACGCTGCTGAGCGCGCACTCGGTGCCGCCGAGGGCCGCGAGCGTAAGAAGTACGTCGAGTGGGAGCACATGGTAGCGCACTCCCTTTCCTGAGCTCGCCTCTCACCGCCCCCGAATACGCGCGGACGATGGATTAGGCGCGGATGATGCTGAGGACCTCATCGACGATCTGTTGGACCTCTTCCTTGGTCTTGGCCTCGACGTTAAGGCGCAGCAGCGGCTCGGTGTTGGAAGCGCGCACGTTGAACCAAGCGTCCGTCCCCTTGAGCTCAACGGTAACTCCGTCGAGGTGATCCACGGACTCGATCTTGTCCGCCATGCCGTCGAGAACGGCCTGCACGGTAGCCTTTTGATCCTTCACGGTGGAGTTGATCTCCCCGGAGTCTTCGTAGCGCATGTACTGCGCCATCATCTCACTGAGCGTGCCTTCGTACTTGCCCAGAGCGGCGAGAACGTGCAGGGCGGCCAGCATGCCAGAATCCGCGTTCCAGAATTCCTGGAAGTAGTAGTGCGCGGAGTGCTCTCCACCGAAGGCAGCCTTGTGCTTGGCCATCTCTGCCTTGATGAAGGAGTGGCCGACGCGGGTACGCACGGGGGTGCCACCCTTTTCCTCGATGAGTTCAGGCACCGACTTGGAGGTGATGAGGTTGTGAATGATGGTGGCACCAGGGAACTTGTCAAGGTAGCGCTCCGCAACCAAGGCACAGATGGCGGAGGGAGATACTGGATGCCCCTTTTCATCCACGACGAAGCAGCGATCGGCGTCACCGTCGAAGCCGAGGCCGATGTCTGCGCCCTGCTCTACGACGAACTTCTGCAGATCAACGAGGTTCTTCGGATCAAGAGGGTTGGCCTCGTGGTTGGGGAAGGTACCGTCCAGCTCAAAGTAGAGGGGGCGAAGATCGACAGGAAGGCCAGCGAATACGGCCGGAGCGGTGAGCCCACCCATACCGTTGGCGGCATCCGCAGCGACAACGAGGGGGCGGATGTCAGAAAGATCGACCAAGGAGTTCAAGAAAGCGGCATAGCCGTCGAGCACGTTCTTCTCGCTGATGGTGCCGGGCTTGCCGGAGTACTCCGGAACGCCGTTGACGAGCATGTCTTTGATCTCCGACAGCCCGGTCTCCTGGCCGACAGGGCGGGCACCGGCGCGGCAGAGCTTGATGCCGTTATAGCGCGCGGGGTTGTGAGAGGCGGTGAACATGGCACCTGCACAGCCCAAATCACCGGAGGCATAGTAGAGCTCATCAGTCGAAGTCAGACCGAGCAAGATGACGTCAATACCTTGGGAGGTGGCGCCTTCCGCGAAAGCCTGCGCAAGCGCCGGGGAGGAAGGCCGCATGTCGTGGCCGATGGCGAGGGTGCTTTCCCCTTCGCTGCGCAAGATAGCCGCATAAGCCGCGGCGGTATCACGCACGAAGTCTTCGTCGATGTCCTTGCCCACCACGCCGCGGACGTCATAGGCTTTGATTACTGCATCTAGGTGCTCACGATTTCGCATAAGCACTAACCTTACCCCGCGGGCAGGCTCTAGCTCTCAGTCAAATGCGAATCCGTGTCCGGAACCACGGAAAGATGTGCGCGGCGACGCTGCTTAAAGTCACTGACTCGGCGGGTGCGGAATACCGGGTGATTGGAACGCGCGGGGTCTGCGCCGTCGAAGTTGGCCGCATAATCTATGGGGTCGCGCCCGGATCCTGCTGCCACATCATCGACCAATCCCGTGGTCACGCGCCCGCCCTCACGCACGGCCTCAGCTAGGGCCATGATATCGTCTTCCTCATCGAGCTCGATTCGGTCCACCCGCACCATCTCCCAGCCTTGCGGGGCTGTAATACGGGCACTGTGCTTCTCACAGAGATCCCAGCTATGAGGGTCTGTCTCATCCGCCAGCGGACCCACTACCGCGGTCTGTTGGGAATAAGCGTAGGTCAATGTCGCCACGGCCGGGCGGCCGCAGCCAGGGCGAGAGCAATGGCGATGAGTAGTCACGCCAATAGAGTCTAAACCCTAAGTTGAGATTTAGGTAGCCTTACTCCGGCGCGCCCCCACTGATAGCTTTGTTAACCCGACATAGAATAACCCGCATGACCACGCCTGAACGCCACATTCGCCCCGCCCGCGATCGGCATGGGCGAGGAATGCGCGGCCCCCTTCTCCCCCAGCAGACTCCGCGGTTTCGCAGCAAGCGCGAGCGCTTCGACATGGCGGTTCTCGAGGCCTATGCCCCTATCCAAAATGCTTTTGCCGAGCAGCTCTCCAGCCTCGACCTGGCAGTAGACACCGTGCCAAGAATGCGGCTATCGGCCGATATGACAGTGCTCCCAGACGAGATCATCGCCGACGGCCCCGTGCCGCTGGGCCGGATTGTTCCCGCTGGAGTGGACACCCGCGGTAAACCCACTCGCGCCCGGCTCGTAATCTTCCGGATGCCCATCGAGCAAAGGGCTAAAAACGCCCGCGAACAAGCGGAGCTTTTGGGAACCGTCCTCACCGCGCTCGTGGCTGACTACCTCAACCTCGACCCAGAAGACGTGGATCCACACTTTAGCTGGTAAAACCCGCACATTTATGACCCCAGGCTTTGAAGAACACAGGCGTTGAAGGACCCAAGCCTGGACACCAAAAAAGACAAGTCCCACCATCCCCGGCTGGCTGCCGGAGCGAGGACTTGTCTTGGTCACTAGCAAGAAGAGGCTCTAGCCAATCTCCCGCTTGAGGCGGCGACGCTCACGATCTGAGAGGCCGCCCCAGATTCCAAAGCGTTCATCATGCTCGAGCGCATACTCGAGGCATTCATCACGCACCGCACAGGCCTGGCAAATACGCTTTGCCTCCCTCGTGGAACCACCCTTCTCAGGGAAGAAAGCCTCCGGGTCGGTCTGTGCGCATAGTGCTTGGTCTTGCCACTCCTGCTCAACGGCACCGAAGAGTTCATCCAGCGACATCTCTGCAGCAGCACCGCCACGGAGAACGGCGTTGTTTTTAGCCACTTTGTCCACGCCTTTTCCTTTCTCCGAGGTTGGCCCATCTAACTTACTCAAATGTACCCGGCTATTCCGACCCCACCCTAAGGTGAGCCAGCGTGGCCGCGCCATCTGATTACACTGATGTCATTTCACACTGGATCACTAAATACCGTCAACCTAGAAATGTCTTTACCCACCCCTGATCGCCAAAAACGCTGCACACGATCACCATGCGTAACATTAGTAACAAAGGCCCACGGTCGGGGGTGGATGCCAGGGGTACTACATGTAGTAATGGCCTATCCTCCTGTCAACAATTCTCAGGTTAGATCGGCGTGTCGCACACACAAGGCCAAAACTAAAAACAAAAGCCGGCCCCGACGCGACACTGATTCTTAGTCAGTACGCATCGTGGCCGGCTGATTGAAGCCAGTACCCCGAACCCTAGAGTTAACGGGAGCTAGCTCTAGGCGTCGGAGCTAAACCTAACCCCGGCGTCGGGAAGCACGACCCCAGGGAATACGCGCATGCCGCCCTGCAGCTCACAGCGAGCGCCGACCTGCGCGCCCTCCCCGATGACGCAGTTATCGATGTGGGCGTTGGCACCGATGTGCACGCCCGAAGCAATGATGGAGTTGTTGACCACGGCACCGGGCTCGATGGTGACCCCATCGAAGACGACGGTGCCATCGATGCGGCAGCCGGCTCCGATGACAGAACCGCGGCCAATGGCAGTGCCCGAAAGCAGTAAAGCGCCGCCCGCGACCCCCGCAGACTCGTCGACGATGGCCTCGCCCGTACGACCGTCGAGCAACGGGGAATAAGCAATGCCGCGTACGAGATCAGAGGAGCCGCGCACGAAATCATCCGGGCGCCCCATATCGCGCCAATAGGAATTGTCCACGTGACCGACCACGAGGTGGCCATCACTGAGCAGGGCCGGGAAAGTCTCCCTCTCCACGGAAACCACGCGATCGGCGGGGATGGTCTGGATGACCTCGCGCTTGAACACGTAGCAACCGGCGTTGATCTGGTTGGTGGGAGGATCCTCCGTCTTCTCCAAGAATTCGAGGACTCGCCCCTCCTCGTCGGTAGGAACGCAACCAAAGGCGCGCGGATCCGCGACGTTGAGCAGGTGCATGGTCACGTCCGCATCCTTGCGGTGATGGGTATCAAGAATCCCGGAGAGATCCATCCCGGAGAGAACGTCACCGTTGAAGACCATGACGGTATCATGGCGCAGTTTGTCGTAGACGTTGCGAATGCCGCCGCCAGTGCCCAGCGCGGTTTCCTCAACGACGTACTCAATATCGAGGCCCAGCTCGGAGCCATCGCCGAAGTACTCTTCAAAAACCTCCGCCTTGAAGGAGGTCGACATCACAACGTGCGTGATCCCGGCCGTCTGGATGCGGGCCAACAGGTGCTGGAGGAACGGGTAATTGGCGGTAGGCAGCATCGGCTTCGGCGTGCCGATCGTCAGCGGGCGCAAACGAGTGCCCCGCCCGCCGACCAGGATCACCGCATCAGTAGAGGCACCGTAATTGGCCACTTCTTCAGTCATTTTCCTTGGATACTTTCTAGTACGTGTTTCCGCGGTTTCGATCCCCGCGGCAGTGTCCACGGCGTGTGCTCCACGCGCGTCCTTGACAGTTTAAAGCAGGAACTTCGGCTTAGCGCGAAAGGCGCGCACGATAAGAGGTGAGCAAAGCACGCAATCGCAGGCCCAACCATAGTGCTGCCCGCAGAGGGGCCTGCCACCACTGGGGATGCCTGTCCGCTAGATACTGATAGGCCGAGGCATGGTGCGCGCGCAGCATCGGGCCAGCATGCACCTTCGTGGAATGGCCCTGCGCATGGGTAATGGCAGCCTCAGGGCAGAAAACGTTGTGCCAGCCCGCCCGGGCCAGGCGGTCCCCCAGATCCACGTCCTCGAGGTACATGAAATAACGTTCATCGAACCCGCCGACTTGGGAAAAAGCCTCGCGGCGCACGAGCAGGCAGGAGCCGGAAAGCCAGCCAGCTGGACGCTGCATGCTCATATCCGCATCATCGCGGTAGGCGCGCGAGAAGGGATTACCCGGCCACACAGAACCCAAGAGTGCATGGCCGATACCGTTCTTCAGGTTGGGCAACGCACGCGCCGAGGGATAGTTCTTCCCATCTGGCTCCACAATCCGCGGGCCGACGGACCCAGCACGGGGCCAACGCTTGGCGCAGTCGATGAGGGCATCGATGCTCCCGGGGCCGAAGGTGACATCCGGGTTGACCAGGAGCAGGAACTCAGGATCAGCCTGACCGTGCTCACTGAGGAAACGCTCACCGGCATTCATGGCGCCGCCGTAACCGATGTTGCCGCCCGTGTCGAGGAACTCAACGTTGCTGTGCGCGGCGGCAGCGGCCTGCGGGGCGCCGTCCGTGGAACCATTGTCGGCAGCAATGATGCGGGTGGGCCGCGAGGTAGCCTGCGCCACGGACTCGATGAGGGACTCCAAATAGGGCCCGGGCGAATAAGTCACGGTCACTATGCCCAGCGGGCGCGGCGCAACAGAATCGGTGCGCGCGCTGTCATTCTTCTTGTTCACAATGGGCCTAGCGTACCCACTTGGGCGCACTCAATCCTGAAAAGACACTAGGAGAACGGCCACGAGTTTCTCCGAAGTCCACAGCGGATCACGGTTTGCGCTCTTTCTGCCCTACACTAAAGCAAAGTTTCCTAGGTAATAGCTAGATAGTAGAAAGCTTCAAACGTGACATCTGAGAACAATCGCCGGGTCCGCGATATCCAAGCCGCGCCGGTGGAGTCTGCTCCTGTCCGCCAAAAGGGCTCGCGGCCGCTGCAGGCCATCATGGCGGTTATGGCCGTCATCGCCGTGGTTTTCTCAGGCGTCGGCTACTTCGTCGTGGGCAAACTCGGCGGCGATATGGCCTCCGTATCTAATGTAGCCCTCGGCAACGAGGGAGGAATCGGCGAAAAGTCGGCCGATGGTGCGGTTGACATCCTCCTGGTGGGGAAGGACTCCCGCACCGACGCCCAGGGCAACTCCCTCTCGGATGAGGAACTGCGCAATCTCCATGCTGGCGTGGATGAGGGCGAGGAAAACACGGACACGATCATGATGATCCGCGTGCCTAACGACGGCTCCCGTGCCACAGCCGTATCCATCCCGCGCGATACCTATGTCCACGACGGGGCATACGGAAACACCAAGATCAACGCCGTATTCGCCGGCCACAAGGCAGACAAAGTCGCCGAGTTGGAGGCGGAGAACGCGCAGGCGGAGGCCGCGGGACAAAAGCCACCGCACAGTGAAAAGGACATCGAAAAGCAGGGCGTCGAAGCCGGACGCACCGGACTCATCAGCATCGTGCGGCAGATTACCGGCGTCTCCATCGATCACTACGCGGAGATTGGCCTCCTCGGCTTCGTGCTGCTTACCGACGCCGTGGATGGCGTTGACGTCTGCCTCAACAACGACGTCGATGATGAGATGTCGGGCGCGAAGTTCCCCAAGGGTGAGCAGACTCTCCACGGGGCCCAAGGCCTGGCCTTTGTGCGCCAGCGCTACGAGCTTCCCCGTGGCGACCTCGACCGCATCGTGCGCCAGCAGTCCTACATGGCCTCTCTGGTCTCGAAGGTGCTCTCCAACGACACCCTGACCTCCCCCAGCAAGCTATCCAAGATCGCCGAGGCAGTGGAGCGTTCCGTCGTCATCGATGAAGGCTGGGACATCATGGGCTTTGTGGGCCAGCTCGCAGGCCTCGCCGGCGGCAACGTCACCTTCACCACCATCCCGGTTACCTCCATCGACGGCGTGGGCGATAACGGCGAATCTATCGTCACCATCGACCCCAACGAAGTGCACAAGTTCATGGAGGGCCTGGCCCAGACCGCCGATGAGACCGAGTCCCAAGAAGCCTCCCAAGAGGCGGCAGAAGGAAGCAACCCTTCGGAGAAGCCAGTCGCAGAGAACATGAACATCCACGTCCTCAACGCCGGCAGCATCGACGGCTTGGCCTCCGGAATCGGCGAGTGGCTCACCCGCGTGGGCTATACGGTCGAGCGCACCTCGAACGCCCAATCAGGCGTGTACAGCGAGTCTCAGATTGTCGCCGCGGACGCCAACGATCCTGCTGCCCGCGCCCTCGCTGAGCAAATGGGAGGGCTGCCCGTCAGTGCCAACCAGGGCCTCGAGCCCGGCACCTACATCGTAGTGGCCACCGATGACTACGCCGGCCCCAAGGACGATGCCGCCCAGGCCGCAGAGCCCAGCGAGGATCCTTCCAACGCCCCGGCCGGAACCCCCGGTGATGACTTCGGCACCGCGGAAGTCGCCCCGAAGATCGATGCCGGCGGGGACGGCCCGCGCTGCGTGAACTAGTTCCCCCACGCTCGCGCCGCGGGGCTTGCGCCTACCATGGGCAACCATGGAACTGCTCAAACACCTTCTGCGCTCGGATGCGGCCGCGCCCCGCCTAACGTTCTATAACGAATCCACCGGGGTCCGCATGGACTTTTCGGCCCAGACCCTCGACAACTGGGTCTCTAAGATAGCCAACATGCTCCAGGAAGAACTCGACTTGGACGAGGACTCCACCATCGGCATCAGCTTGCCCGTCTCGTGGCAGCCGGCAGTCATCGCACTCGGCGCCCTCGCAGCAGGTGTCAACGCAGAGTTTCTCAACGCCGATAGCAGCGACACCGCACCCGATGCCATCTTCTGCTCCCCCGCAGACTTCAGCGCCGTCACCGCCGCCTATCCCGGCGCGGATGTGGTTCTAGTCAGCGACGATCCCTTCGGGCGCGGCATCGTCGAATCCGGCGGCGAACTGCCCCCCGGCGCCATTGACTTCGGCCCCACTGTGCGCTTCTACGGCGATCAATTCTTCGGCCCCACCACCGCCCTGCCCCAGCTCTACCCCAGCGACCTCGGCCCGCAGCGTGTGCTCTCCGGCGGCTGGCACGATGAGGAGAGCTTTCAGCACCTACTCCTCGAGCCCCTCGCCGCCGGTGGCTCCGCCGTCATCGTCGCCGGGATGTGCCCTGCCGAGCGCTTGGAGGACATCGCCGCGAATGAGAAGGTTACGCTGCGGCTTTAGTCAGCAATGCCTTTCAACAGCGCCCGTAATCCGAGCCGGAAGGGTTCTTCAGCGAAGGGGTTTTCTGCACTAGAAGTTTCCATTGCTATGGACCGCGCCCACGACTCGTGCGATTTTCGCAACGTGGGCGCCTGAACCTCATAATCCTCAGGCAGCTCGAAGAGGTTAGCTGGGGCGTTAACGTCCAGAGCGGAACCGTAGATGAAAGACTCCAACATGATGACGCGGGGAAGGATGAGCTCTTGCGCCACCCCTGCCAGCTCAAACACTCGAGCTACTTTCTCGTACATCTGAACTGCTCGCGGCGCTCCGGATACCGGCACGCTAGCGATGACTTCCACCAAGGGCGCGTGCCTTGCAAACACTGCACGATAAGACTCAGCCCAGCGCTCAATTGCCTCGAGGGGATCGACTGATCCATCTAACGCGGCATCGAGTGGCACGGTTTCCACCTGCGCCATGACTGCATCTTCCACCAAGATGAGAAGCTCGTGCTTATTGCTCACGTGGTTATACAAGGCGCTAGGAGCTACACCCATGTGCCGGGCAATTCGCGCCATCGTGAGCTTTTCATAGCCGTTTTCCTCAATGAGGATTAGAGCCGAGTCTGCGATCTTTTTGCGGCTGAGCAGCGCCTGAGATGGTCTTCCCTTGGCGCGCGGAGAATTCATAGGCTTGACCCCTATCGTTATCGACATGATTCCTGTAAAGTGACCCAAAATACAAAATGAACGTCATTCATTTAAGTATTTTTATCAGTCCTTATTGAAGTCTCCCATAGGCACTCTTGTCTGCGGGAGAAGAACAGGAGCTTCTCCACTCATGTCGCATTTCACCACTAAAAACACCCCTATTCTTGACCGCGATGTCGTCGTCATTGGTGCGGGACCGGCTGGATTGATGGCTGCGCGCACGCTCAAACGACGCGGGTACTCCGTCGCCGTCCTCGAAGCTCGAGACCGCGTCGGAGGACGGACCTGGAACGGAAAGGTCGCGGATGCAACCGGGGTGGAACATTTCATCGAGCTCGGCGGGCAGTGGATTTCCCCCGATCAGAACCGCTTGAGCGAGCTCGTCGCAGAACTTGGGCTTGAGACTTTCCAACGCTATCGCTCCGGTAAATCCATTTATGTTTCCCCGGATGGCACCCGCCACGAATACGAAGGAACGTCATTCCCCGCCGCTCCGGAAACCATCTCGGAGATGGATCGGCTCATCGAAATCCTCGATGATCTAGCCGCCGAAATGGACCCAGCACGCCCCTGGGCACATCCTCGGGCTGCGGAGCTCGATTCCATTTCTTTTAGGTCTTGGCTCGAGGGATTGTCGTCGGACTCGGAGGCAATAGACAATGTTTCCATCTACGTCGCTTCCGGGATGCTCACCAAGCCTTCTTACGCATTTTCTACACTGCAGGCACTTCTCATGGCGGCCTCAGCAGGGTCTTTTTCCAACCTTGTGGACGAAGACTTCATTCTCGACCGGCGCGTCGTCGGTGGCATGCAATCTGTATCTCTGGCTATGGCTGCCGAGCTCGGAGAGGATGTATTCTGCTCAAGTCCTGTGCGCGAACTGCAGTGGGCCGAGCCGGATCCGGCGACCGCCGACGAGCTCAACTGCATACCCGCCGATGTCAGAAATGGACTCCCCAATAACGGGTCCGCAGGCTCTGTTAAGGCCTACTCCGATCAGGTCACTGTCAACGCAAGATTCGCCGTGCTGGCCGTTCCCCCAAACCTCTATAGCCGTATCTCTTTCTCCCCTCCTCTTCCCCGCGATCAGCAGATCGTGCACCAACACATTTCGATGGGGCTTGTTATCAAGGTGCACGCAGTCTATGAGACCCCATTCTGGCGTGAGGACGGTCTTTCCGGAACCGGCTTCGGCGGTGGACGCCTCGTGCAAGAGGTCTACGACAACACCAACTTTGGAGCGAATTTCGCGGCCTCCGAATCTGATACGGAGGACAGCTACGGCACCCTAGTCGGCTTCGTCTCCGATGTGCATGCCGAAGAAATGTGGCACTTGCCGCCGGATGAGCGCAAGGACGCGATTCTCACTGCCATGGCGGATTACCTCGGACCCAAGACCAAAGAACCCATCGCATTCTACCTCTCAGATATGGCGGCCGAGGAGTGGACCCGAGGCGCCTATGCCACCAGCTATGACCTCGGAGGGCTTTCGCGATGGGGCCACCTACAAAACCAGCCGACAGGCTGCATCTACTACGCCTGCTCTGATATCGCGGCCGAAGGCTACCAACATGTAGACGGCGCTATTCGCCAAGGAGAACTTGTAGCTGAGCACATTGCCGAGAGGATCTAGACCATGGCTATCTCAGCTTCGCAGTTTGGCCGACGCCCCGCCAGTGGCCACATCTTAGTCGGCTACGTCGCTACCGACTATGGGAAAGATGCACTCCGCCTTGGAATTTCTCTCGCCCGGCAGCGAGACGTCACCCTTCACATCACCATGGTTGCTCCAGCACACAATACATTTTCTGGAATCTACCCCCACGATCGTGGATACAGCTCAATCATCGAAGAACAACTTGCGGGGTGGCTGCAAGAAGCGCTCGACGAAGTGCCAGACGATGTCGAAGCCGTCGCCCGCATTGTTCCTGGTCAGTCTGAAGCCGAGGCACTCAACTCTGCTGCTCAAGAACTAGGCTGCGATGTCATTGTTGTTGGCGCTCGTAAGGGTGGGATCTTCAATCGCTTCAAGATGGGGGCAGCCGTCAACGCCCTACTCCACTCCGCCAGCGTTCCCATAGCGCTTGCACCGCGTGGGTACTCATACCCAGGACCACTCACGCGGGTAACCGCCATGTTCGGCCCGCGTCCTGGAACATCCGATGTCATAGCCATCGGCCTCGACCGAGCCCGCCGCCGCCAGATTCCTTTGCGTCTGGTTTCGCTCGTCTTACCCGGAGAATCCGATATGCAAGCTTTAGGAACCGACGTGCCTGGTGCGGTTCGCGCCTACGCCACGAGGGTCCTCGGCGACGTCGCACAGGGCATGCTCGAAGCCGGGCATGCCACCACCGAAGTCGCCAGCGGGCGAGATGTTGAGACCTCCATGGACAAACTCACGTGGGAAGAAGGCGAAGTAGCGGTCGTCGGCTCATCCCGCTTGGCCGTGCCTGGACGCCTCTTCCTAGGCGGTACGGCCTCGCGCATGCTGCGCTCTATCCCCGTGCCCATGGTGCTTGTACCCGCAGGTTATATGCAGGCAGGCGGCGATTCCCCGCCTCTTTCTCCTACCGATCCAGATTCCTCGGAGGTAAATCATGACTAGTGCACCTCCCTCAGCATCCACGGCCTCTGCTCAGCCCACACCCGGTGGCGATCAGGAAGTTATTTCTGCCAAAGGGTTGGCAACTGGCAAAGTCGGCCTCATCGGAGCAGTGG
Source organism: Corynebacterium flavescens (assembly GCF_008693105.1). Classification (GTDB taxonomy): domain Bacteria; phylum Actinomycetota; class Actinomycetes; order Mycobacteriales; family Mycobacteriaceae; genus Corynebacterium; species Corynebacterium flavescens. Next base: position 4,623 of record NZ_VXKK01000019.1, on the reverse strand, counting down.
TCATTGGTATCAGCTGCATCGCGCCAACCTATACTCTGACTTCTGGTCTCGGCCCGACAATCTCGGCAGTGGGCGAGTTCGTGCCTGCTGTACTCTTGCTCGGGTTTTTACCCATGCTTCTGGTGGCCTTTGCCTACCGGGAACTCAACAACGCGGTTCCAGATTCCGGTACTTCCTTTACTTGGGCAACCAAAGCCTTCGGCCCATGGGTGGGATGGATGGGAGGCTGAGGCTTAATCACTGCGACCATCCTAGTTCTATCCAACCTCGCCGCAGTTGCAGTCGACTTCTTCTACCTCTTGCTCGCACAGCTTTTCAACTCCCCCGGAATTGCCGAGTGGACTCGTAACCTGTGGATAAACATCCCCACTACCATCGTCTTTATCACTATCGCCGCCTATGTCTCCTACCGCGGCCTCGACTCAACGAAGCGCCTGCAGTACATCCTCGTCTCGGTTCAAGTGCTGGCCATCGTTGTCTTCGACGTCGTGGCTATAGTCAATGCTTACAACAATGGTGGCTTCGACTTCACACCGATCGATCTGGCCTGGTTTAATCCCTTGGAAATTGGTGATTCTTCCCTCATCGCCGCCGGAATCTCTTTGTCCATCTTTATGTTCTGGGGTTGGGATGTCACCTTGACCATGAACGAGGAAACCAAGAATCCCGAGAAGACGCCTGGGCGTGCAGCCACCATTACCGTGCTTATCATCATCGTGCTCTACGTGCTCACTGCCTTGGCAGTCATCACATGGGCAGGTACCGGAGAAACCGGTCTCGGGGCAGGCAATCCCGCCAACCAAGAATCGATCTTTGCGGTCTTGTCTTATCCCGTTCTAGGCCCTGCGGCCCTCCTTATATATGTCGCGGTGTTGTCAAGCTCTTTCGCCTCGCTGCAATCGACCATGGTGGGCCCTGCACGAACACTGCTTGCCATGGGCTATTACAATGCTCTGCCGCCGATGTTCTCCAAAATCAGTCCGCGTTTCCGTACCCCATCCGTGGCAACCATCATCTCCGCAATCGCGGCCGGAGTTTTTTACACGGTTACGCGAATCCTCTCAGAGAACGCACTGTGGGATACTATCGCCGCCTTAGGTCTTATGATCTGCTTCTACTACGGAATAACAGCCGTAGCTTGTGTTTGGTACTTCCGCCGAGAACTATTTTCCTCCGTCCATAACGTTGTCTTCAAACTTATCTTTCCGCTGTTCGGTGGGGGATTCCTGCTGGTGATGTTCTTCATAACCGCCTTCGACTCCCTTGACCCCGACTACGGTTCAGGCTCCTCCATACTAGGCATCGGCACCGTCTTTGTCCTTGGCATGGGAGTCCTCATCCTAGGAATAATCCTCATGATTTTCACGCGCATGCGCCACCCCGCATTTTTCGCTGGAGAAACCCTGGCACGCATCAGCTCCACAGAAAACACGCAAGCCCCACTAACCTAGGCGCATAGCAAGGTTCAGTCCGCACCACTTACTTTCAACCAACTTCAAAGGAGACTTTCCCACCATGTCCCCCCAATACCGCGTCCAAAACCCTGTAGACAACCAGGTCATCGAGACCTTCCCCTCGGCTTCTGATGCTTCGATTGAGCAAACGCTCGCTGACTCTGCTACCGCATACCGGGAGTGGTCGGCCCTCCCGCTTGCTACTCGGGCGGCTGCGGTAACCCGCGTTGGCGAGCTCTTTGAAGATCGCAAGGAGGAGCTGGCAGAAATTGCCGCCACGGAAATGGGCAAGCCCCTGCATGAAGGAATAGAGGAGGCCGAGTTCGCCTCCGCTATCATGCACTACTTCGCGGACAACGGCGCGGCTTTTAGCGCCGAGCAGGAGATCCCCACCGGCGGTGATGCCAGGGCTTTCATCCGCCGCCTGCCCATCGGCCCACTACTGGGCGTCATGCCTTGGAACTTCCCCTACTATCAGATTGCCCGTTTCGCGGCGCCGAATCTGGTGTTGGGCAACACCATCGTGCTCAAGGACGCGGAGATTTGTCCCCGCTCGGCTGTTGCGGTGCAGCAGATCATGGATGATGCCGGCATCCCACACGGGGTCTATAGCAATGTCTTTGCCACCCACGAGCAAATCGGCACCATCATCGCCGATCCCCGCGTACAGGGCGTCTCGCTCACGGGCTCGGAACGCGCTGGATCCATCATTGGGGCACAGGCGGGCAAGAACCTCAAGAAGGCAGTCTTGGAGCTGGGCGGCTCCGACCCCTTCGTGCTTCTCGACGCCGCTGATGTCAAAGCCGCCGCACGCCTGGCATGGAATACCCGGATGTACAACACCGGCCAGGCCTGCAATTCCAATAAGCGCATGATCGTCATGGACGATATCTACGATGAGTTTCTCACCGAGCTCGTCGACCTAGCAAACAAGGCCCGGCCCGTGGATCCGCATAGTCCGGAGTCGGCGGCGGATGACACCTACTGTCCGCTTTCCTCGCGGGATGCGGCGGAGAACCTCGACGCTCAGCTGCGTCGCGCGGTCGCTGCCGGCGCCACTGTGCACGCAGGTGGCGAGCTTGCCGCCGAAGGCGCGTACTTCTCCCCCGCTGTGCTTAGCGATGTCCCGGTGGGCTCCGACGTTTACTACGAGGAGCTTTTCGGCCCCGTGGCGACGGTGTACCGCGTGGCTTCCGATGCCGAGGCACTAGAGCTGGCCAATAACACGCAATTTGGTCTCGGTGGAACGGTCTACTCCCAGGATCCGGAGCGCGCCGCAGCCCTGTCACGTCGCCTCGAAGTGGGTATGGCGTGCGTCAACACCCCGTCAGCAGAGAGCTCCGAGCTGCCCTTTGGTGGAGTGAAGCGCTCAGGGTTTGGCCGCGAACTCGGCCCCCTTGGCATGGATGAGTTTGTTAATAAGCAGCTCTACTACGTCGAGAAATAGCTCGCATTAGCGCTTAGCCATGGTGCTCGCCGTGGTGTTCGGGGTACGTTAGTCCTCCCTTCTATCTCCGACACCCTGCGGGGTAACCGGGAAAGGCGGCTTTCGTGCGGCAGTTTCATCACATCCTCGTCAACACCCTCATCGCCAACGTCACCACAGGCTTCTTATTCTTCGCCTTGACTTTCTGGATTTATCTCCAGACCGGTGACGTGGCACTGACGGGCATCGTCACCGGCTCGTATATGGCCTCCGTTGCACTCGGCTCGGTTTTCTTCGGGTCCGTGGTCGATCACCACTACAAGAAGAACGTCATGGTCTTTGCCGCCACCGCTACTCTCGTGTGCTACCTGCTCGCAGCTGCGGTGTGGGTTGTCTGGCTCGACCACGAGTCCATGAGCATTTCTGATCCTGCTTTGTGGGCCTTCATTCTGGCTGTTACCGCCGGATCCGTGGTTGAGCACATGCGCAATATTGCCCTGTCAACCACGGTTACTCTCCTCGTTCCGGAGGAAGACCGCGACAAGGCCAATGGACTCGTCGGCGCGGTGCAAGGGGTGGCCTTCATGGTCACCAGTGTCATTGCAGGCCTGGCCATAGGTTTCATCGGTATGGCAGCCACCTTGTGGGTATCACTTGGCCTCACAGTCGTAGCCCTGGTGCACCTTTTACCCATCGCCATTCCAGAGGCAAAGATCCTCAGCACAGCAGAAACCACCACTGAATCCACCACCGCCGCTGGATCTTCCGGCCCCAGCACTGCAGACCCCACTGTGCTCTCTAAAGGGATTGACCTCAAGGGATCCCTGCTTATCATCAGCGCGGTGCCTGGTCTGCTCGCCCTCATCCTCTTCTCTTGTTTTAATAACCTCATCGGCGGGGTCTACGCGGCACTGATGGATCCTTATGGACTGGAGCTTTTTAGTCCGCAGGTGTGGGGAATAGTTTTAGGTGTCACCGGAACCGGTTTCGTATTCGGCGGCATGATCGTGGCGCGCACAGGCCTAGGCACAAACCCTGTGCGTACTCTCTTGTTAGTCAACGTCGCAGTTGCGATGCTCGGAATGCTCTTCGGACTTCGCGAGTGGTGGTGGCTCTACGCGGGCGGCATCTTCTTATTCATGCTCACCGTTCCAGCCGCGGAGGCAGCGGAACAAACCATTCTGCAGAGGGTGGTTCCCTTCCGCCAGCAAGGCCGCGTATTCGGCCTAGCCATGGCGGTGGAGATGGCCGCCAGCCCGCTGGCCACTTTTGCTGTGGCCATCCTCGCGCAGGCCTATCTCATCCCCTGGATGGCAGGGCCAGGTGCACAGACCATCTTTGGCGTCATTCTGGGCGAGGGCACCACACGCGGCATGGCCCTGATGTTCTTCATCTCCGGGTTCATCATGCTTGTCGTCGTGCTCCTCGCCCTCAAGTCCCGCCCCTACCGCCGGCTGAGTGCGTACTACGCCGGGGCGAGTCAGGACATTGCAGGCTCGGCACAAGAGAAGGCCTGAGAAAAGCAGCAGATAGAAGAGTAAATACCCAGGGCTCTAGGGGCTAAAGCCTAAAGCTCTAGAGCCTAAAGCGCGAAAAAACTCCCCAGGGGAAGCGGAGAGGGCTAAGGAGCAGGAAGTGTGTCTGGATTTTGCTCTTTGCACTGGTAAGTATGTATAAATGCCGGTTTTATATTCCCTGACGGAATATAAACGCCCGAAAGCCGGCCAATACCGCGTTTTAGGC
>NZ_VXKK01000018.1 GCF_008693105.1 Corynebacterium flavescens | reverse complement strand
CCGGAAGACCAGCCCTCTACGACAACGCTATCCCAAACGAATACAACCACAACCTAGGAATCCGCAAAGGCTGGCCCGGCACCTAACCCCGACACGCCCGCAGACACACTTTTTGCTCCTTAGCCCAGCGGAGACTTTTGGGTGGTCTCTTTCCTGGGGAGTGATTTCGCGAAGCCTATGGCTTAGTTAGAGCAACTACTGCTGCGCAGGACCTGCTTTGGGCTCTGCTGCGTCTTCAGTCTGAGTCCCAGACTCATACACAGTCTTTGCTTCAGTCTTGGCCGCGTTCTTGGATTCAGGCTTTGACTCGGTCCCGTCATCGGTCGGGTACTCACCATTCGCCTTCTTGCGGGCGATGCTGCGCTTGGCCACAGGCCACAGAACTACGAGAGCGCCGGTGGCGATAAGGCTCGTCCATACCTGGGTACGGCCACTATCAGTGGTGAGCATCACGATGAAGATGGCGGCGATAGACAGTATCAGCACGATGTTAATCCAGGGGAAAAGCCACATCTTCAACTTGAGGCCGGCAACCTCCTCCGGAGTCATCTTCATGCGCAGGCGCATCTGAGTCAGCGCGATAAAAACGTAGACGAAGAGGGCAACAAGGCCGGCCGAGTTCATGATGAACTCGAAAACGCCGGACTCTGGGGCAGCGAAGTTCACGATGGTCGCCGCGATGCCGCCGATGGTGGAAGCGAAAAGCGCGACGATGGGAACGTTGCGTTTATTGCGAACGGTAACCGCCTTTGGGGCATATCCGCGATCACCCAAGGCAGCGAGCATGCGCGAGGCCGAGTACAAGCCCGAGTTGAGCACAGAGATAACCGCGGTAAAGATCACCAACTGCATGATCATAGCAGCGCCGGGCAGGCCCAACAGCGAGAACACATAGGTGAAAGGCGCAGTGGCTACGCTCGTGGGATCGGGCAGCTCATTCCAGGGCACAACCGCGACGATGACGGTGACGGCACCGACGAAGAAGAGCAGGATGCGCCAGATGATGGTGTTCGTAGCTTGGTTGATACCCTTGGCCGGATCCTCGGATTCCGCGGCCGCCATGACGGCGATCTCAGTGCCGAAATAAGAGAAGATGACGATGGCAACACCGGTCAGTGCCACGGTGACGCCATTGGGTGCGAATCCACCGTGGTCCCACAGATTCGACACGGATATCTCGGCATTGGGCCACAGTCCGAATGCGAAGAGGGTACCGGCAACGAGGAATACCACGATGGCGATGACCTTGATACTGGCCAGCCAGAACTCAATCTCTCCAAAAGTACGCACGGAGATAGCATTCGTGGAGATGAAGATGAGAAGCAGGATCATCGACCACGCCCAAGAGGGGAGGAAGGAGAACCAATGCGTCAAGGTTTCCCCGCCTAACACCGCCTCATAGGCGAGAACGCCCACCCAGAAGTACCAGTAGAGCCAGCCCACCAAGTAAGCGGCCCAGTCACCTAGACCGACGCGGGCGTATTCCATGAAGGAGCCGATGGAAGGCCGCGCTGCGGCCATCTCCCCCAGCATGCGCATGGCGAAGAAAACCAGCAGGCCGCCCAAGAGGTAGGACAAGATGGCAGCGGGGCCGATATTGCGGATGATGTTTCCGGAGCCAACGAAGAGGCTGGCGCCGATGATGCCACCCAAGGTGATCATCGTGACGTGGCGCGACGCTAGCTTTTTGACCTCGTTGCCGGGATTACCGTTATCGTCGACCCGTGCCGACGGTTGTGTTTGGGACATTGCTTTCTCCTCAGGTGAGCGAGATATATCGGGTATCTAGGTATTCTTCAATGCCTTCGGTTCCGCCCTCGCGCCCGAAGCCGGACTGCTTGATGCCGCCGAAGGGGGCGGCGGGATCGGAAATGGCGCCACGATTGATGCCGACCATGCCGGCGTTGAGCTTTTCTGCCATCAGCTGGGCTGACTCCAGCGAGCGGGAGAAGCCATAGGCAGCCAACCCGAACTCGGTGTCATTGGCCGCGGCGATGCCTTCCTCAAGATCGCTGAAGGTGCTCACGGTGGCCACTGGGCCAAAGATCTCCTCGTGCAGGATGCGCGCGTCAGAAGGGACATCGACAAGCACGGTGGCGGGATAGAAGTAACCTTGCCCCTCCGGGCGCTTGCCGCCAGTGGTGGCACGCGCGCCTGCGGCGAGCGCGTCTTCGACAAGCGCGGCGATGCGATCGCGTTGCTTGGCCGTGATGACGGGCCCCATGGTGGAGGATTCATTTAGGCCATGTCCCACCACGGAGGCAGACATGGCTGCGGTCAGGCGCTCGCTGAACTCTTGGGCGATGGACTCGTCGACCAAGAAGCGGTTGGCGGCGATACAAGCTTGTCCACCGTTGCGCATCTTCGCCTGCATGGCGCAGGTGAGGACGAGATCAAGATCCGCGTCAGCCGCGATGACAAAGGGAGCGTTTCCGCCCAGCTCCATCGAGGTGTGCAAGAGGTTATCGGCGGCTTGGCGCACCAACTGGCGTCCCACCGGGGTGGACCCGGTAAAGCTCACCTTGCGCAGGCGGGAATCCGCCATGAGCTCGGAGGACAATGCCGAGGCCGCGGTGGTAGGAACAATGGAGACGAGGCCCTGCGGGACGCCGTGACGGGCGAATACTTCCGCGAAGACCTGGCCCAAAAGGAGCATGGTCAGCGGTGTCTCGTGCGCGGGCTTGATAATGATTGGGCACCCAGCCGCCAAGGCCGGGGCGATCTTGCGCGTTGCCATGGCCAGCGGGAAGTTCCAGGGGGTAATGGCGAGCACTGGGCCCACGGGAGCGCGCGATACCAGGATGTGCCCGTTGCCGCCCGGCGCGGTGGCCAGGCGTCCCGGAATTCGCACTGCTTCCTCAGCAAACCACCGGAAGTATTCGTTGCCGTAGGCCACCTCGCCACGGGCTTCCGCATAGGGCTTGCCCATCTCCAGCGTCATGACGCGAGCGAAATCATCGGCCCGCGCGGCCACGGTGGTGAAGATGTCGGTGAGTACTTCGGAGCGCTGGCGCGGGGCAAACTCGGCCCACTCTTCCTGCGCTGCGACCGCCGCGTCGAGGGCCTTCATCCACTCCGTGGAGGTGGCATCCGCCACGTGGGCGAGGACCTGTTCGGTGGCGGGGTCGAGCACCTCAAAGGTGCGTCCGCCGGTGGCCCCGACGTTCTCGCCTTCGAGCCAGATGCCGGTCGGCAGGGAGCTCAGCAGGCCCTTCACCTGCGTATAGTCAAATTCGCTCATGTGGCAGGTTCCTTACTTATACTCGTTGAAAAGCTTGACAAGTACCTGCAGCGCCTCGCGCCACAGGTGCTCCGGGATAGCCAGGGAAGGCAGGAAGCGGATGACGTTGTGGTCAAGGCCACAGGTCAGCAGCAGCACGCCCTCAGCCTTGGCGGCAGCGGAGATCTGGTGAACCAGCTCGGAGTCCGGCTCTCCCTCGGCGGTGATGAACTCGAGTGCCAACATGGCACCGCGTCCGCGGAACTCGGCCACGCGCTTGTCCTCGACCAGCTCGGAGAGCTCTTCGCGGGCGATCTTCTCCAGGTTCTGGGCGCGGGCTGCGAAGTCCTTGTCCTCGAATTCCTTGAAGGTGGCGAGCGCAGCGGCACACGCCACGGGGTTTCCGCCGTAGGTGCCGCCTAGGCCACCGGCCTGCGGGGCGTCCATGATCTCTGCGCGGCCGGTAACGGCGGACAGCGGCATGCCGGAGGCAATGCCCTTGGCGGTGGTGACCAGGTCAGGGACGATACCCTCGTGGTCGGAGGCGTACCAGCTACCGGTACGCATCATGCCGGCCTGAATCTCATCGGCGATGAATACGACATCGTTGTCGTTGCACCACTTGACCACTGCGGGCAGGAAGCCCTCGGCGGGGACGACGAAACCGCCCTCACCCTGAATAGGCTCGACGATGACGCAGGCCAGGTTGTGGGCACCGATTTCCTGCTCAAGCATCGTGATGGTCTGCTTGGCAGCCTCGGCGCCGGTCAGTCCGTCGCGCAAGGGGTAGGACATGGGAGCGCGGTAGATGTCCGGGGCGAAGGGGCCGAAGCCGGACTTGTAGGGGGCCTGCTTGGCGGTCATCGCCATGGTCAGGTTGGTGCGGCCGTGGAAGGCACGGTCCATGACGGCGACGCCGGACTTGCCGGTGTAGTTGCGAGCAATCTTGACTGCGTTCTCCACAGCCTCAGCACCGGAGTTCAGCAAGACGGTGCGCTTTTCGTGGTCGCCTGGGGTGACCTCGTTGAGCTTTTCAGCAACCTCGACGTAGCCGGCGTAGGGAGAGACCGAGAAGGAGGTGTGTGTGAAGTGAGCGACGGCTTCCTGGACGGCCTTGACCACTGCCGGGTTGGAGGCGCCAGCCGAGGTAACGGCGATGCCGGAGGCCAGGTCGATGTACTGGTTGCCATCAGCATCTGCGAGGATTCCGCCGTCTGCATCGACAACGTAGCCGGGCAGCGAAGGAGTCATTCCGGCGGGCAGGGCTGCCTTGCGGCGCTCGTCGAGGACGGCGCTGACTGGGCCCGGCACCTGCTGGTTGAGCTTTCGGACCTGCTCGAGGCGGTATTCAAGTTCCTGCATGATTTTCCCTTCCTTAAGGAGTACGTGGATTTCTATAGAGAGATCCATTTTTATAGAATGACCATATTGTGAGACCTGACACCCCCTATAAACTATGTCCGCTCTGGCGAAATTATTTCCCAAAACTGGCCCTTGCGTATAAACTTGCACGTCAGCGCGGAGAAAAGGAGTCTTAGTATATGGGATCAATCGGCTTGAAATGGCTCTACAATCAGCGCCGTCTGGATTTGCGGCCCATAGTGGAAGGCCCCACCACCTTCACCACTATCCAAGCCACCGAGCTTGAAGATCCCACTGAGTTCACCGCCCCCGGTGCCATCATCCTCACCGTGGGACTCGCCTTCAACGGCGCCGCCGCAGGCTTCCCCGCCTATGCCGCCCGGCTCAAGGCCGCCGGGATCCAAGGCATTGGCTTCGGCACAGGGCTGGGCTTTCGCACCATTCCGCAGCAGCTCATCGCCGCCGCTCAGCAGGAGGGTCTGGCGCTTTTCGAAGTTCCCCGGGCCATAGCCTTCAACTCCATCATCAACACCGTCTCCTCTGAGCTTGTGCGCAGTGAGAACAACCAGCAGTTTGCCCTGCACCGCCGGCAAGAGGCCCTCAACAAGGCGGCGGCCTTCGGCATCGATCACCTCGTGGCCCAGGCCTCCCAAGAACTCGATGCCGCGATCGCCCTCTCCGCCTCCGATGGCACAACGATATCTAGCCACCCGCGCCACTCACTCGACGCGTTGCCCGATGCCATCTCCGTTGCCACCGATCCTGAAGCCTCCACCTCGGGCGCCCAGAGCCGCACCCTCAAGGACGGCACCACTGTGGCCACCATCACCAACGCCTTCCGCATCCAGGAACACCAGCGCTTCGGCTTAGCCGCCTCCGCCCCGCTGAAATTCGATTCCTATGCCCGCGCGCTGGTACGCCACCTCGTGGGTCTTGCCGGCCTCCTCCTGCGGGAGTCCGATTCCAGCCGGCAGCACACTCTTGGCGGCCTGGCCTTAGCCGCGCAGCTAAGCTCCCCTGCCCTCGCACCGAGCCTGCGCGCCCAGCTCGCGCAGGCTTTCGGGACCATCGCGCGCGAAGAAGACGTGGTCTATTGCCTCATCAGTGCTGAGTCCCCCTCCGCTTTGGACAAGGCGCTGCACTCCTTGGCCGGGCACGCTGCCGCGACCGGAACCAGCTACTTCAGCCTCCCCCTCGACCCAGAGCGCTCCCCCACCGCTTCCCCCGCGCCCTCCCCCGAAGTTCCTGGCACCCCTAGTGCTGCCAGCCAGGTCCTGCTGGCATTCTCGCCCGATACCCGTATAGCCACGATGCCCCAGCTTTTTGGGCGTGCCTCTTCCTCCCTGCGCGGTGCCCACACAGCCGCAGTGCACTGGAGCGAACTCTCGAGCGACCTGCTCTCGGCACTTCGCATCCAGGCCCAGACTGAGCCTCTGGGCACCGCCGCGCAACTCGACGATCTTGGACCTGTCTGGCTCAACAACTCCGCGGTCCGCTCCGCCCTCGATGCGCGCTACGCAACGCTTCTGGGTGAGCTCGATGCATACGACGCCGCCCACGCCACGGAGTTACTCCCCACGCTGCGCGCCTTCTTGCTTGCCGACGCCCACCTCGCCCACACCTCCGCCGAGCTCGGCGTCCACCGCCACACCGTGCGCTCACGCATTGAGAAGATCCAGCAGCTGTGCGCCATCGACTTGAGCGATCCCATCACGCGCGCCGAAGTGCTGCTTCTGTGCATCAGCCCGCGTGCCGGACGCTAGAAAGACTAGCTAAGACTACCTGCAAGGACCTCGCGCTAGACCTCAAGAAACGCCTTAGCTCCGGGGCGAGAAATACGGCCCATCCACCGCGACGAGGCTCGTGCCATTCCATTTATAGGTTCCACTCCCGTTCAGGCTTGGGCAGCACATCGCATCAGTGTCTTGATAGCCATACCAGGTCATAGACATATTCGGCCCGTCTACTCCTTCCACGTTGTAACCACCCCGATAGATTTTCATGTCCTCGACTGCCGGCATTTTCACTTTGACATTGGCATCTTCGTCGAAGATGTACCAAGCTAATTCAGTACCTGATCCACCTCCACCGGATGCAATTGCAGCGATGATATCGATGCCCGGCTCGTTATCAATCTCCCCTTGCCAGGCCGCGATCTCGCTCGGCGAAGATGCAAAACCGCCGCTAGCAGTTGCCAGACCCACTGCGCCATTATCTGGCATTCTCAACTGTCCATTAACCAGTGTGAAAGAATGGCCCGGATAAAAAACTACATCCCCAATCGTGGCACTCATTAGCTTTTCCCTTATATATAAAGGAACCTGCGAATCCACGGGCTGCGGATTGCTTCCGCGCGTGCTTTGCGTGCTGGGCGCAGCGGTCTCGGTGACGGTGACCGTAGATCGCGGCGCTTGTGCTTCTTGGGTGAGGGGCGTGGGAGATTCAGCGGGTTGCGGGGAATCTTGGTCCGCTGCACAACCGGCAAGGCCGAGGGCGAGGGCGACAATACTTCCGGTGGTAATCGCGCGGAGAGATAAGGGGAGAGAGAAAGAGAGAGGCATCATTCAAGATTAGCTGGGCAAATCTCTTCTGGCGCGGAATATACGCCTCTTTCACACCCGGAGGTACTACACTTTCCCCATGTCTGAGCCCACTGCCGAGCCCATGTCTGAGGCCACTACTAAGCAACTAGCCCGCCTGCGAGATGCCGTGCCGACGACATGGCTGCGCACGCCGAAGCCCGCGTCCGAGATGAGTCTCGATTCCGGCCTTATCACCGCAGCTGAGGCGCGGCTGCAGCGGTTTGCCCCGTGGCTCGCGCGCCACTTCCCTGATACCGCCGCCGGTATTATCGAGTCGCCGGTGCAACGTGCGGCGCAGGTGCAAGGCTTTCTCGATTCCCGCTTCGGACACAAGCTCCAGGGGCAGTTGTGGCTCAAACGCGATGACAGCCTCGCGGTCAGCGGTTCCATCAAGGCTCGCGGTGGCATCCACGAGGTGCTCATGGTGGCAGAGCGCCTGGCAGATGAGCTCGATCCACACAAATCCGCCCCGCAGGATCCAGAGCAATTCGCAGACCTCCTCGATAGCGCGCCCTTCCGTCTCGCCGCAGCGCGCAGGCCTATTCTTGTCGGCTCGACGGGCAATCTTGGGCTGTCCATCGGGACGGTGGGCCCGGCCCTGGGCTTTCCCACTCAGGTTCACGTGTCCGTGGATGCCAAGGTGTGGAAGAAGGAGCTGCTACGGGCCAAGGGCGCGCAGGTCATCGAGCACAGCGGGCTCTTTAGTGAGGCCATAGCGCAGGCGCGGACCGCGGCCAAGGAGATTCCCGGTGCCTACTTCGTCGATGATGAATACTCTTTCGGGCTCCTCGCCGGCTATGCAGTGGCCGCGCTGAGGCTTGAAAAGCAGCTGCATGAGAGCGGGGTCGAGGTAAGCCACGAGAATCCTTTGCATGTCTACCTGCCCTGCGGTGTGGGCGGCGGCCCCGGTGGGGTCACTTTCGGCCTCAAGCACGTCTTCGGCGACAATGTCCACTGCCACTTCGTCGAGCCCACCACCAGCCCGTGCATGTTCCTCGGCGTGCTCAGCGGCAAGGGCCACACCGTGAGCTGCCAGGATTATGGTCTTTCCGGGCACACGCTTGCCGACGGCCTCGCTGTCCAACGTCCCTCCCAACTCATCGTGGACTACGTCGCCCCCCATGTCTCGGGATTCCACACCGTGGAGGACACGGTGATGTTAGCCGGCGTCGATTGGCTGCATGCCCGCGAGGAAGTCGATGTCGAAGTCTCAGCGACGGCTGGGCTGAGCATTCCGTGGCGCGAAGACCTTATTGGTGCCCAGGGAACCCACCTGGTGTGGCTGACCGGAGGAAGCCTAGTCCCTGCTCACGAGCGTGAGGAGCTGCTGCGACAGGCCCAACACTTTTAGTTCACCTGCGTTTCATTTAGGGTTACTAACTTGAGCGCCGACCGTTAACCTCTAGACCTTAAGTTTGTCCGAGTGGTTATCAAGAACTCGGCACAGGGTGCCGCAGAATCTGCGGCTGACACCGCGACGCTGCGGAAGAAAGCCCAGTCCAGGAAGCATCAAGAATGGTGGCTCGCGGGACTGCTCCTCGCCCCCAATCTGATCCTCCTGGCTATTTTTACCTATCGGCCTCTGATCGATAATATTCGTCTCTCATTCTTCAACTGGAATATCTCCAGCCCGCAGTCCACTTTCGTGGGCTTGCAGAACTACATTGAGTGGTTTACCCGTGATGACACCAAGACAATTGTCTCCAACACCGTCATCTTTACCTTCTTCGCCGTCATCGGCTCTTTGGTGCTCGGACTGGCCCTGGCTTTGCTGTTGAACCAGAAGCTCAAAGGGCGCAACTTCACCCGCTCCGTTGTCTTTGCCCCCTTCGCCATCTCCGGCGCGGCAATCGGCATTGCTTTTCAGTTCATCTTCGATCCCAACTTTGGTCTCATCCAGGACATGCTCCGCTGGGTGGGCCTGGATAGTCCCAACTTCTATGCGGTTCCCGGCTGGGCATTGTTCATGGTGACTTTCACCTTCGTGTGGAAGAACTTGGGCTATACCTTCGTCATCTACCTCGCCGCGCTCCAAGGGCTATCGAAGGACTTGGATGAGGCAGCAGCCATCGACGGCGCCTCGACGTGGACCCGCTTCCGCCGGGTGACCTTGCCGCAGCTGCGGCCAACCACCTTTTTCCTCTCCATCACCGTCACCCTCAACTCGGTCCAGGTCTTCGACATCATCAACGTCATGACCAGGGGCGGCCCCCAGGGCAACGGCACAACCACGCTGGTCTTCCAGATCTATCAGGAGACCTTCGTCAACTTCCGGGCCGGATACGGTGCCACGGCCGCCACCATCATGTTCCTCATCTTGCTCGTCATCACTTTGATTCAGGTGCGCGTCATGGATAAGCGGGAAAAATAATGAATGTATCTGCGAAAAAACTCTTCGGGTATCTCGGCATCGTCCTTGTGCTCCTCTTCATCGGTCTCCCCCTCTTTTGGATTCTGATGACATCCTTCAAAGCCAAGGGCGATATTTATACCGACCCCGTTTCTTGGCTTCCGCCCACGTGGAAGACCGCTAACTACCTCGATGCTACGACGCGAGTTCCTTTCTGGACCTACCTGCGCAACTCCGTCATCATCACCGCAGTCCTGGCCGTAGTCAAGATTATCCTCGGAGTGGTGTCTGCCTATGCTCTCGCTATTCTGCGCTTCCCCGGCCGCAATATCGTCTTCCTCGTGGTCATCTCCGCGTTGATGGTTCCCTCAGAGATCACGGTTATCTCCAACTACGCTCTGGTTAACTCTCTCAACTGGCGCAATACCTTCGTCGGCATCATCGTCCCCCTGGCCGGTGTAGCCTTTGGCACCTTCCTCATGCGCAACCACTTTCTCTCTTTGCCCTTCGAGCTGGTGGAGGCGGCGCGCATGGACGGCGCTGGGCCAATCCGCCTGTTGACCAAGGTGCTTCTACCCGTGTCGTGGCCCACCCTCTCGGCTTTTGCCGTCATCACCATCGTCAACGAGTGGAATCAGTACCTGTGGCCCTTCCTCATGTCCGATACGCCCGATGTCGCGCCTTTGCAGGTGGGCCTCACCATGCTCCAAAACAATGACGGTGTCACCAACTGGGGTCCCGTCATGGCGGCAACGGTGCTGACCATCATCCCAATTCTCATCATCTTTCTAGCCCTGCAGAAATACATGATCAAGGGCCTGACCACCGGTGCCGTCAAGGGCTAGGTGCTTTGCGCACTCAGCCTCAACCACGCTCGCCGTTTCTCATCAATTACAAGGAGTACCTCATGGATCGTCGTTCTTTCCTGGCTATCGCCTCCCTCGCCTCGGCCTCGGTCACGCTGACCGCCTGCGCCGGCACCTCCAGTACCAGCACCCAAAACTCCAACGGCTCTGCCTCCGGCGGAGACGTCACCGAGCTGACCTGGTGGTCCAACCACCCGGGTTCCTCCAAGGACATCGAAACTGAACTCATCTCTCGCTTCGAGAAGGAAAACCCCGACATCAAAGTCAAGCTGGTTGATGCCGGAAAGAACTACGAGGAGGCGGCCCAGAAGTTCAACGCCGCGCTCACCGGCACGGACTTGCCCGATATCGTAGTTCTTTCCGATGTCTGGTGGTACAACTTCGCCATCAACGGCCAGATCGCCAACATCGATGATCTGGCCAAAGAAGCAGACGTCGATCTCTCCACCTACGTGCAGCCGCTCTATGAGGACTACGCCTACGACGGCGGGCACTTTGCCCTGCCTTTCGCTCGTTCAACGCCCCTGTTCTACTACAACAAAGAAGCGTGGAAGAAGGCCGGCTTGCCGGATCGCGGCCCTGAATCCTGGGACGAGATGGATCAGTGGTCCTCCAAGCTTGGCGAGGCCAACCCTGACATGAAGGCCTTCGGCTGGGGAGACGCCGTTGACTACCTGGGCTGGATCTTCCAGGGCCCATTGTGGTCCAAGGGTGGCGCCTACTCCGATGAGTGGGACCTCAAGTTCACCGATTCCAAGACCATCGAGGCCGTCGAATGGCTCAAGAAGGTCACCGATGAGAAGGAGGGCTACTCCTACGTGGGCAATGACATGGCCATGGAGTTCTCCACCGGCCGCGCTGCCGCCACCGTCCTCTCCACCGGCGATCTCAGCGGCGTCAACGAGAACGCCAAGTTTGAGCTGGGAACCGCCTTCCTGCCCAACCCCACCGGCGATGGCGCCTGCCCCACCGGCGGGGCGGGTCTGGCCATTCCTGCCAGCATCGACAAGAAGCGCCAGCTGGCTGCCGTCAAGCTCATTGACTTCCTCACCAACGATGAAAACACCGCCTACTGGTCCCAGAACGTGGGCTACATGCCTGTGCGTTCGACCGCCGTAGAGCTCGAAGAGCAGAAGAAGTTCATGGAAGAGAACCCGAACTTCGCCACCGCCATCCAGCAGCTGCCGGAGACCCGCCCGCAGGATTACGCCCGCGTCTTCCTGCCCGGTGCCGACCAAGAAATCGGCGGTGCCTTTGAGAAGATTGTCACCAACCGCGATGACGTGACTAAGACCCTGACCGATCTGCAAAAGACGCTCCAGGCCATCTACGACAACCAGGTCAAGCCAATAGCCAAGAGCTAACTGGCACTATTTTCTGCACTGCACTGAGAGGAAAACCATGGCAACCGTAACTTTCGCCGGCGTATCGCGCATCTATAGCAAGGATGCCGAAAAGCCCGCCGTCGATTCGCTGGATCTCGATATCGCTGACGGCGAGTTTCTCGTCCTCGTTGGCCCTTCCGGCTGTGGAAAGTCCACGAGCTTACGCATGCTGGCCGGGCTCGAGCCCACTGACGTCGGCTCCATCAGCATTGACGGCCGCGACGTCATGGGAGTTAGCCCCTCCGATCGGGATGTCGCCATGGTTTTCCAGAACTACGCGCTCTACCCCAACATGACGGTGGCGCAGAACATGAGCTTCGCCCTGGAAAACCGCAAGGTGTCCAAGGACGTCATCCGCACGCGCGTGCAAGAGGCCGCGAAGATCCTGCAGATGGAGGGCCTGCTCGGCCGCAAGCCGGCGAATCTCTCCGGTGGCCAGCGCCAGCGCGTCGCCATGGGCCGCGCCATCGTGCGCGAGCCCGCTGTCTTCTGCATGGATGAGCCCCTGTCCAACTTGGACGCGAAGCTGCGCGTATCCACCCGCGCGCAGATTTCTGATCTGCAGCGCCGGCTCGGCACCACCACGGTTTATGTCACCCACGACCAAACTGAGGCGATGACTATGGGAGATCGCGTCGCCGTCCTCAACGCAGGGGTTCTCCAGCAGGTCGCCTCCACCCGCGAAATCTACGATCGCCCCGCGAATACCTTCGTCGCCGGCTTCATTGGTTCCCCCTCCATGAATCTCTACGAGCTTTCCTCTCCGCACTTGGCCGGCTGGCAGATCGCGCAGGCTCCGCGGGGGAACATCACCGTCGGGATCCGTCCCGAGGACTGGCGCTTGAGCTCTGAGGGCGAGGGCGCCATCCCCTTCCTGGTGCGCCACTGCGAGGAGCTCGGCCACGAGTCTTATCTCTACGGCGACCTGCTCAATGCGGACGGCAGCGTGGTTGCCTCGACCACCCGCCTCGGCGGAAACACCGGCATCTTGGTGGGCTCGCGCAGCCAGTTTGAGGTTGGTTCAACTGTGCACGTGCTTCCCGATGTCGCACATATCCACATCTTCGACACCGCCAGCGGAAACCGCATCTAACAACTATCAGCCTATTAACAGCAATATGCAGCAAGGTCTAAGGCAGATACTATTGCCATTTCAGGCAGATGCCCCATACTTGCACTTGTGCGTTTGAGAGAGCGCATGAGAGAGATAGAGAGAGAACCCCTAGTCCGCAGGGCGGCTTCAAGCCGATAGCGTGACACCTTGTAGAGAGAGACAGACTGTGGCCCCTGAGGAGACTCGGGGGCCACAGTCGTTTTCTTCTCAGCCCACCCCCGTGCAGGAAGCATGACGGTCAAATTGCAACGCCGCCCTCTGAGATTGCCTACCGTGGAACCATGTTGACCTACCTCTCATCCACCCCAGCCCGCGCCCTCGCCCCAGCTCTAGCCGTTGCCTGCGCAGTCCTCCTTTCCGGCTGCGCGTCAGGGAACGAGTCGAGTCAATCTCAAGAAACGGTGACTTCAGTCGTCACGGAGTCTCCCTCCCAGGGAAGCGTTCCAGGAAAAGACACCGACAAAGAAACCACTAGTCAAGGGGAAGCACATCCAGATCCCTCCGCCGCCTGCCAGACTGCGGGGCTGTCCGTGACCGCAGGCGATACACAAGGAGCCGCCGGGAGCATTCTCCTCGATGTGGACTTCCGCAACACCTCAGACAATCCTTGCACCCTCGATGGATTCCCCGGCGTGAGCCTCGTTGGGAACAATGATGGCACGCAGCTGGGCGCTCCTGCGCGGCGCGAGGAGATCTCCAGCGAGCCTGTGACACTGCAGCCGGGCGAGTCTGCGCATTCGCCCGTGCGCATCACGCGGGCAGAAAACTACGACGTGCAGGCGTGCTCGCCGGTTCCCGCCGATGGCCTGCGCGTCTATCCGCCGAATCAGACCGACTCGGTTTTCCTCCCGCTGGACTCCGTAACCGGCTGCGAGAGCGAAGACGCAGAACTCATTTCGGTGCAGCCGGTAACCCGGTAGGCACTAGTAGCAGCACACTTTTTAGTGTGACCTAATTCGCAGTAGGTTTACCTAATTTAGGGTGCTGTTTTCGCTGGATAGACGCGTAGACTCGCGCTCATGACAGCACAACCCCGTATCCCCGCAGCGGAGCAATCCGCCGCGCGCGCCGGAGGACACTGGATCCTCGCCCGTCTAGGAAAGAAAGTCCTTCGCCCCGGCGGCCGCGAAACCACCGAATTCCTCCTCGACAACGTTCCTCTTCAGGGCTCCACTGTTATAGAGTTCGCGCCGGGTCTGGGCGTCACCGCCAAAGAGATCCTCTCGCGGCGCCCCAGCCGCTATATCGGCGTCGACGAGGATGCGGATGCCTGCGCCAATGTCCGCGCTAATATAGCTGCAGTTGCCGCAGGCCCTTCGGGTTCCCACGAGGTTATTAATGCCGCGGCTACTGCAAGCGGTCTTCCGGATGCTACCGCTCACGTCATCGTCGGCGAGGCCATGTTGACCATGACCACGGATAAGCACAAGAAGGAAATCATGGCGGAGGCCGCGCGTCTCCTGCGCCCTGGTGGTCTCTACGCCATCCATGAGCTGTGCCTGAACCCAGATACGATCTCCGCGGAGCACGCCACCGCCATTCAGCGGGAGCTGGCTACCTCCATCAAGGTCAATGCCCGCCCCCTCACCGTGCCTGAATGGGCCGACATCGCGCGCAGCTGCGGATTCGAGGTCATCGACTGCTACCGCGCCGACATGGCTTTGCTTTCCCCGGGCCGCAACATCCGCGACGAGGGTATAAAGGGCACCGCAAGGATTTTTTTCAACGTGCTCCGGCAGCCAGACCTACGCGCCCGTGTGCTGACCATGCGCGCCACCTTCAACCGTCACAAGGACAACCTCGGTGCGGTGGGCCTCATTCTTAGGAAACAGAGTTAATGACCTTAAATACCAACACCCCAGAAACCTTCGGGCCAGCCGTCGAGGATTACCACGAAGGCTTTCACTTCCTCGACCTTCTCGCCCAAGCTCCTGAAGTTGAGCCCGATAAGAAGCGGCCCGCGGTCAAGCGGGTCCTGCGTGCCGACGGCGCCAACCTCATCGTCTTCAGCTTCGCACCGGGCCAGGACCTGCCCGATCACCGCGCAGCGCATCCCATCACCGTGTCCTCCCTACGTGGGGAGTTTGAGTTCTCCTGCGCAGGAAAAACCGTGACTTTAAGTCCAGGCTCTGCAGTCCAACTGCGTGATCATCTCGTTCACCGCGTGGACTATCCCGCCACCGCAGAGGGCACGGGAGTCTTGTTGTTGACCATGATTACCGGCGAGAGAATCACAGACGCAGGCTCTAAATAGCCTTTCTAGTCCCGCGCTTTCTGGCCGGCCTGCGGCTGACCTTTGAGCACGTCGCGGACGATTTCGGCGATGTGCTTGGCCGCGGTGCCTGTACCCTGCTCGATCTGGGTGCGGCAGGAAAAGCCATCGGCGATGACGAGCTTGCCTTCCTCGGTGGCCTCGCGCACACGCGGGAAGAGCTCGCGCTCGCCGAGGGCCATGGAGACTTCCGCGTGGCCCTTTTCGAATCCCCAGTTGCCGGCCAGGCCACAACAGCCGGTGGCGATGTGTTCCTCGTCGACGCCGAGGGCATCGAGAAGCTGGGCGGACTGGGAAGGATCCCCCAAGGACTTCTCGTGGCAGTGAACCTGGGTCAAGGCTGAGACATCACCAGGCACGATCTTTCCTGCGTCGACCTGTTCCTTGATGCGGGGGACGATGAACTCCGAGAAAGGAACTGTGGCCTGAGCCAGGCGCGCGAGATCGGGATTGGGGCTCAACTCGGTGGCCTCGGAATTCAGCATGACAGTGCAGGAGGGCTCGACGCCGATGATTGGCAGGCCACGATCGAGATAAGGCCGCATCACCTTGGCGGTGTGCTCGAGGACGCGGCGCGTCATGTCCAGCTGTCCCGTGGAATGCCAGGTCAGGCCGCAGCACACGAACTCCTGCGGGATTTCCACGCGATAACCCAGCGCCTCAAGGACCTCGATGGCCGCAGTGGCCGGGGAGGTGCCCAGCGAGGAATTGAAGGAATCCGGCCAGAGCACAACGGTGTCGCGCTCGGATTGGTGCGCGGTGTTGCGCTTAGTGCCGGCTTTCTTCACGTGGCGCTTATGCCACGTGCGCAGCGAGGTATGCGCGAAGTGGATAAGTGGCCTATTGGTATCGAGGCCGCCTATCCGCGCAATGAGCGTGCTCAGTCCAGGAGTAGACATCGCCTTATCGGCCAAGGTTGGCACCAACGGAATCTTGTGGGCAATGAAACCCAAAAGCGGCAGCCAGCCCATAACGTAGTGGGCACCAGGGCGCAGACGACCCTTGTAGTGCTTGTGCAAGAACTCAGATTTATAGGTAGCCATGTCCACGTTGACCGGGCATTCGGAGGCGCAGGCCTTGCAGGATAGGCACAGGTCGAGGGCCTCGGCGACCTCGGTGGAGCGAAAACCATCACGGATGGACTCGCCACGGAACATCTCGCTAAACAGGCGAGCGCGCCCGCGCGTGGAGTGAATCTCGTCGCCGGTGATCTGGAAGGAGGGGCACATCGAGCCCGTCTCCGAGCGGCAGGCAGAAACGCCGACGCAGCGGTTGATGGCGTTGACCATCGAGCCCTTGTCATGACTGAATGCATGCACCGGGGTGATCTCAAAGGTGCGTTGCCCCGGAGCCATGCGCAAGCCCTGGTCGGTGGCATCCGGCCAGACCAGGACGCCCGGGTTGAACAGGCGCTCCGGGTCGAAGATGAGCTTGAAATTTTCAAAAAGTGCCAGCATCTGCGGGGAGTACATGTGCCCGAGCAGGGCGGAGCGCGCGCGGCCATCGCCATGCTCACCGGAGAGCGAGCCGCCGTAGGAGGAGACGAGCGCGGCGGCATCCTCCATGAAGGCCTTGAACTGCGTGATTCCCTCTTTCGTGCCGAAGTTGAAGGAGATGCGCACGTGTACGCAGCCCTCGCCGAAGTGGCCGAAGGGAATCCCGCGCAGATGGTACTTATCCATCAGGGCGTAGAGATCGCGCAGGTAATCGGCGAGGTTCTCAGGCGGAACCGCGGAGTCCTCCCAGTTGGGCCAGGCCTCCCCGCCATCGGGCAGGCGGGTGACAATCCCGGCGGAAGCCTCGCGGATGCGCCAGAGCTCGCGCATCTCGCCCGGCTCGTGGACGACCACGGTATCGATGGTCTCGACCGCACCTGCCACATCATGGGCCAGTGCCAAGGCCTCGTCGAGGTCTTCCCCGCCAGTCTCGCAATAAAGCCAGCCGCCGGCGGGCAGCCCCTTGCGGTTGCCGGGCAGATTGGCCCCGGCCTTCTCCTGGCCCACCTTGGAACGCAACGCGGCCAAAAGGTCCCCGCCCATTCCCTCGATGGTGGCGACCCCAGGCAGGCGCAGCTGGGCCGCGGCAGCGGCGGCATCGAAGACGGTGTCAAAAGCCAGCACCGCCAGTGCCTTGACCTTGGGCACCGGCACGAGCTTGACGGTGAGCTTAGTGATAATCCCCGTCGTTCCCTCGGAGCCGGCCAGGGCCTTGGCCACGTCGAAGCCATGGCGATCAAGGAGGTAATGCAGCCCGTAGCCCGAGACCTGACGTGGGAAGCGCCCGAGCTCGGACTCGATGAGCTCGGCATTGTCCTCCACTAGGCTGCGCAGGGCGGCGTCGATGTCTGGATCGGAGGCGCCTCCTTTGGTGAAGGTGACCTCGCGGCCGTCGCCAAGCAGGAGCGTAACGTCGACCAAGTTTTCGGCGGCCGTGCCAAAGGCCACGGAGTGGGAGCCGCAGGCGTTATTGGCCACCATGCCCCCGATGGTGCAGCGCGAGTGGGTCGAGGGATCCGGCCCATAGGTAAGCCCGTGCGGGGCCGCGGCATCGCGCAAGGCATCACAAACCACGCCCGGCTCTACCGTGGCGGTGGCTCGCTCGGGGTCGATGTCGAGGATGCGGTTGAAGTAGCGGGAAGTGTCAATGATGAGCCCCTCCCCGATGGCGTTGCCCGCCACGGAGGAACCGCCACCGCGTCCGACGACATTCCATCCGCGGGCCTGGGCGATGGCGACGCCGTCACGCACGTCCTCGAGCGTGCGAGGCTCGAGAACGCCGGCGGGAACTCGGCGGAAGATGGAGGCATCGCTGGTATAAGCCGCGCGTGTGGCCATGTCGGTGCGCAAGCCTGTGCGCGCAATCTTGGCGTAGACGCTGGGCTCCAAGCGCTGAAACTTGATGGTATTAGTCATGGCGGATGCTCCACTTTCCTGCTCTCGCGTGGGGAAGCGTTGGGTGCAGACCCGACCCCACTGGGTAACATGTTACATTCTGGTGTTGCTTCTGGGTAATGTTCACTAAATGGATCTCACTGCTCATAGCTCCGGCGCGGAATCTCCCGCCGGCCGCGCCGTCTCCGCCCCGCAGACCATGGCCTCGCAGGTGATGAATCACGTGCGCGATGCCATCCAGGGCGGCGAGATGTCCAGCGGCACGTGGTACAGCGTCTACCAACTCTCCGAGCAGCTCGGCATTTCCCGCTCCCCCGTGCGCGACGGGCTGCTGCGCCTAGAGGAGGCCGGGCTCATCGAGTTCGTGCGTAACCGAGGCTTCCGCGTAGTAGAGCCCCAGCCAGAAGACGTGGCAGATATCTTCGAACTGCGCCTAAGCATCGAGCCCCCCGCCGCCGCCCGCGCCGCCCGCGACCGCAGCGAAGATGAACTGGCCGAGATGAAAAACATAGCCGCACAGATGCAGCGTGCGGTCGAATCCGGCGACGAAGCCACTTTCTTTGCCTGGGACCAGCTGCTGCACGACTCCATCCTGGCCGCCGGACACAGCCGGCGCGGGCGCGACATCCTGGCCACCTTGCGCACCCACACCCGCCTGCTTTCCGATTCCACGGTGCGGCGCTTCCGCTCCCTCGAACAGGTGCATTCGGAGCATCTGCCGGTGATTGAGGCCATCGCCCGACAAGATCCTGAACTGGCCCGAGCCGAGATGGCCGCGCACATCCGCGCCACTGGGCTTCTCTTACTACGCCAGAACGTGCTCAAGCGGAATCCTGGACTCAACGAGCGCGCGGCGGGCACACAAGCGGATGCCATTTGGGCACGCTATACCTCACGCCCTTAACACCCGGGGCTTAGTCCTCGGTGCTGTAGTGATGCTCTTGAGACTGCGGCTTGGGGCGATAGTTGAGCACGAAGGCACAGACAGCGCACGCCGTGGCGCACGCGAAGGTCACCGGCGCCAGCCAGTTCTCCACCCCTAGTACTATGCTCCCGTTCAGCGAGACAACGCCGAAGAACTGGGTAGCGATAATGGCCACTCCACCCAGCATGAACAGGGCCATGAAGCTAAAGAATAGGACTTCAAATACCCGGAAGATGGCTTGCATTTTTCTTTCTCCTTAAACTGCAAACTGCACTTATTTCTCTTTTAGCTCTTGATTTCTGCCTTCTAGGCAGGGACATAGATGGGCAGCCATCCCATTCCGATAAGCCAAGCGAGCAGCATCAAGGGCAGAACGAAGTAGACTATGAGCGGCACGAACATCTTGGGAGGATCCGCCTCGGCCATTGCTGCGGAGAGGTAAATGGGAGCTCCGACCGGCGGCGAGGCGCCTTCGGTAGAGGTGCACAACAAGATAACGACGATGGCTGCGGCGGGATCGAGGCCGACCGCAGTCAAAGCGGCGACAGCCGGAGCACCGATCGCTGCCGCGGTTGCCGTGGATGAGAGCGGGGTGGCAACAAGCACGGTCAAGATGGCGACGGCGATGAGCATGATCCAGCGGGGCAGATCCAGGGCATCAAGTATCCCGGAGAGCTGGTCACCCACGCCAAGCTCCTCCATAATTTTTGCAGCCGACAGCGCCGCGAAAAGTGAGATACCGACGGTGGCAAACTGCGAGGAGTCGCGCTTGAGCTGCGCCCTAAACTGAGCGTTGTTGCGCCGGATATGCTTTGCGCCTTCCAGCAACGCGATAAGCGTAATGAGAACCGGAACCCAGACGATGATGGAGATGGACTTGACCGCATCTGTGCCGAGCTCTTTGGTCAGGTAGCCCGCAACGGGGCCGATCGTCAGGATGACGGGAATGACAATGCCCATGAAGATGGAAGGCGAGCGCCAGCCTTCGCGCATGGACTCGCGGAAAGTCTTGATTTCATCGCTAGACGAAGCCTCTATCTTGTCCTTGCGCGTCCACCAAAAGACCACGGCAAGGCGGTAGAGCACTGCGTAGGCGCCGCCGCAGGCCAGGGCGACGTAGACGCTCGAGGCCGAGGCACCTGCTGCGGCCGGCAGCGCCAAGATGATAAACATCGTGGAGTTAGGAGGAAGCGCCACGCCAAGCCCGGAGTTTCCAGCAACAAGCGTGGCCGCCCGGGTGGAGCTCCAACCGGATTTCTTCATCCACGGGATGGTCACCGAGCCCACGGTGGCGGAGTTTCCCGCGGTAGAGCCGGCGATGAGGCCGATCATCGCCGAGCCCAGCGTCGAGACATAAGCCGCGCCACCACGCAGCCGCCCAAAGAGGGAGTTCAAGATCTCAATCAGCCTGTCAATGAGGCCAGTTGCCTGGACGATGATGCCCATGAACACAAACGCCATGCCGGCAAACGTGACTTCTGACTGCGCGGCCTCGAACATAGCGTTGCCCAGAAGGGCTGGCGCCTGAGTTCCGCCCAGTAAGGCGGTGGCGATCAGCGCAATGACGAGGGATTCCGAGATGTCACGCTTAACAAACGTGTTGAAAACCACCGTCACTGCAATAAAGACTAAGAGAGCTGCGATGCCCACTATGCGCCTCCTTAAATTGCTCCAGTAAAGTGACGAGGCTCACCGTAGCATGTTACACGCCACACACAGGCAGAATTGCCCCTTAGGGCTTACCCCTTTCCTACCCCCTTGAGGTTCCAGGGCTTCCCCACCTCCACGCGTCCCCATCTCTACACACGGGCCTCCGCATGGAACATGATGCAAGGTTGATATGTGCACTTTCGGTTGCTATCCATAACCTTCGAGGGGAAGAAAGAACAAACATGAGCTCGCATTTCCCTTCCTGGCCACGGACATCGAGGCAGGAACAATCTCCACACGGTGACCCATTCGTTTTCAAACCCCCAGGCTTCTCCCAGTTGTGCACTAGGGTGATTTCAGCTACATGCCCCATACTTGCACTTGTGCGTTTGAGAGAGCGCATGAGAAAGATAGAGAGAGAACCCCTAGTCCGCAGGGCGGCTTCAAGCCGATAGCGTGACACCTTTCAGAGAGACGAGTGGAGCCCCGACTTTCAAGGCCGGGGCTCCACTCGTTTTCTCATTCGGGCCAGCACTTTTAGCCCAAGCGGGCTGCCTCCGCACGGGACGCAGGATCGAAACTCGCACACAGCGCGCCGGTAACAAAACGGACTGCGCCCAGTGGCGAGGAAGAACCAAGACCTTCCGCACAGCGTTGCAGGCCGGGCATTCCTATGCTTTCACCGGGTCGAGTCATAGAGAAGTAGGAGGCCGCCGTGAAGGCTCCCTCGTTAGAGCGCAGGGCATTATAGGAGCTCATGATGGTTTGCCAGGCCACTGCCCCGACCGGATCGGTACGGAACTGTTCTTCTTCCGGGCTAAGCGCTGCCGCCTGCGGGGCGACCAGTGACGTAAGCACAGCGGTGGCGGCTGCAATTCGAGTGAGCCGACTGAAAGGCGAGGAGATGCGAGATGAGAGAGTCATGCGCCTATCTTGCCATAGCAGGAAAGGTTGGGCTTGCTCGCGAAGCCAGTCAGCCCAGCACGCCAGGACCAGCTTGCCAAGCATGTGCCCGGCGGCGACCTGCGCATAGGCCTTGTCGAGGTTCGCGGCCGATATGGGGTTTAGTGTGAGGGTATTGGTGGGGTGGAGGGAGCCGGCTTCGACAAGCGTGGCAACGTGGGTGAGGAGCTCGTGCTGGGACACTCCACAGCCGCTCCCCTACAGCACCTGCGGCGCTGGGTCGAGGACAACGTCATCCATTAGGGCAGCACTGGGAAAACTCTAACTCAGCCAAAGGTCTGCTCAGCGGTAGGAGTGAACATTCCGCCCTAATACAATATTGCGCACAACTAAATTGTGTGCAATATTGTTCTTATGAGCGTGACAGACAAGATGGTGTGCTTTTCCCTTTACTCGGCCGCACGAGCAACCATGCGGGCTTATCGCACGCTGCTTGAACCGTGGGAGCTCACCTACCCGCAGTACCTCGTGATGGTGGTGCTGTGGAATGACGGCCAGCAGAACATGCAGTGTTTGGGCGAGGCCATGCAGCTTGATTCCGGGACCCTTTCCCCCCTGCTGCGCAGGCTGGAGAAGGCCGGATACCTCGCCCGGGAGCGCCGCGATAGCGACGCCCGCATCGTCACTGTCACACTCACTGACGCCGGCACGGCGTTGGAATCCGAACTTGCACACATCCCCACTCAGGTACGTGAACTCATGCTCACCACGGATGATGAGCAGGCACGCCAGCTGCTCTCCACCCTGCAGGAGATGTGCGCTTCACTCAATCAATCTGGCGCAGAAAAGCCAGACAAAGCTTGAAGGAGCTAGAGATATGACACCGCTGTACACCGCAGAAGCACTCGCCACCGGAGAAGGCCGCAACGGCCACACCGCCACCTCGGACGGCACCATCAGCCTCGACCTCGCTATCCCCAAGGAGATGGGCGGCAGCGGCGCTGGCGCCAACCCCGAGCAGCTCTTCGCCGCCGGCTACGCCGCCTGTTTCCACTCCGCGCTCCAGTCCGTTGCGCGCAGCCAGAAAATCAAGCTCGCCGACACCTCCGTGGGTGCACGCGTGAGCATCGGCTCCAACGGCCAGGGTGGTTACGGCTTGGCAGTCGAGCTCGAGGTCACTATCCCACACCTGAGCCACGACGAGGCCCAAGCGCTGGCGGATGCCGCGCACCAGGTCTGCCCCTACTCCAATGCCACCCGCGGCAACATCGAGGTCACCGTCACCGTCTCCGACGACTAGGCACTTCGGAAACACACAGAAGTACGCAGCAAGACCCAGAAACACACGGTCCTACCCACCCCAACAACTACCCAAGGAGCACTCATGCGCGCCCTCATCCACGATTCATTCGGCGAACCCCAAGACGTCCTGCACGTAGAGGAGCGTCCCCTTCCGGAGCCAGGCCCCGGCCAGATCCGCCTGCGGGTGCGGCTTTCGCCCATCCACAACCACGACATCTGGACCATTCGTGGCACTTATGGTTTCAAGCCGGAGCTGCCGGCGCCGGCTGGTACGGAGGTACTAGGCGTCGTCGACAAGCTGGGTGAGGGCGTCACCGGTATCGAGGTAGGCCAGCGCGGCGTGAGCGGCACCTCCTTCGGTGTCTGGGGCGATTACGCGCTTGTCGATGTCGCCGGGTTCATCCCCGTCCCCGAGCAACTGCCCGATGAGGCGGCGGCCCAGCTGGCGCGTGCCCGCGGGGTCAACGTGTTGGGCTTGGTGCGCCGCGACGAAGGCATCGAAGAACTCAAGGCCCAGGGCATTGACACCGTGGTCTCCACCGCCGACCCGAAGTGGCGGGAGCAAGCAGCAGAGATTACCGGCGGCGCCCCGATTCGCGCGGGCGTGGATTCCGTCGGGGGTCAGTCCTCCGGCCAGGTTCTCTCCCTGTTGGCGCAGGGCGGCACCCTCGTCGTCTTCGGCGCCATGGCCGGACCCACCATGGAACTGCCCTCCGGTCCCATCATCTTCCGCGACCTGAAGGTCAAAGGATTCTGGGGCTCGCAGGTCAGCCGTGACATGGATCCGGCCAAGAAGCAGGGACTCTTTGCTGAGCTCATGCAGCGCATCAGCGCCGGCGAGCTCACCCTACCCGTAGCCGGAGTCTTCGGCCCGGAGGAGCTCCCCGCCGCCATCGACGCCCACTTCACACCCGGCCGCGTGGGCAAGGTATTGCTGCAGTTCTAGGCCTGTGGGGCTTGTTTCTAGCGAATTTCTACACTAAAGTTATGACCTCAACCATAAGTACGGTTGAGGTCATAACTTTAGATGATCTCCCGTTTCCCGGAAAGGTGACCCAATATGAGCTCACAGCAACAAAGAGCGGAATGGGTCTCACAAGCTGAGCATAGTTTGTATCTTGAGGGGCTTCTGGTCAGCGCAGAGCACCACAGCAATGCTGAGTCTTACGTTGCAGGAAAGATAAGCGCAGACGAGCTGGTAGCAATTACCCGCTCCCGTTTCGGACTCAACTAGCGGCCTTGAATCCAGCTGATGGAATCTGATCACCATCAGCTCCCGAATATCCGAGAGGCGCAATATATACCGGGGAACTATTCGACTTTCATGAATCGTGAGGCTTCGTCCAAGCCAGCGTGTAGCGATAGTAGAACCGCCGTCTAACTCGGCTGCCGGGGAGGATCCTGGCGGCAGCCCCTCGAATCTCGGTGAACGATTCGAGGGGCTGGGCGGTCGTCATATTTGGATAGCCGGACTCTCTATGAGCCTTACTCATCAACCGAATCGGCACCAGAAGCAGCCCGGAGATGACCCAATCAAACATGCTCTTGTTTCTTGCCAGTCCAACGATTCGCAGCTGCCCTCCTGGGCGTAGGAGAAGACGCATGCGCTCAAGAGCGGGGATGAGGGGCATGTGGTGCAGTGCAGCCACACAGACAATAAGGTCGAATCGCTGTGTATCGAGTTCGGATGAAGTGAGGAAATCGCCGCATATGAAGCGCGCCTTCGATGGAATTGAGAGGCGCGCTCTTGCCCGCGAAAGAGCCACTGCGTCGGGGTCTATGCCGGTGATGTGTTTGGTTCTTGACGCGATCTTCTGAAGAAGGAGGCCGTCTCCACAGCCAACATCGAGAATGCGACTGTCGTGGTGGGGAACGGAGGCGAGCAGTTCTGGGTGGTAGACGGTATTGTGATTCCAGTAATCTTTCAAATCTTCACCCCTGATTCTTAGAAAGCCTCGACACGGGATTCTAGCATGTCTGCAAGAACTCCGGATGGGGCCGAAAGCTGGCGAAGATCCAGGCTTCGAGTGTTGCCTCCGAGTAAAGACTCGAGTAGATGACTAAGCCGCGCAACGCGGGCTCTATAGTGGAACAGGTTTATACCTTATCTTTGTAGCCCTATGTCTCTCCTCACCCTCTTTGCTTTTCATAAGGAGCAGTTTTGTCCGCGCTGAGCCCTACCTCCCACGACGCCGTCAACCTGATGAAGTTCCTGGCCCAGGTCCAACAGGTCAAGTCTAAGAAGACCCGCGACGTCAAGCAGTACAGCAAGGATGGGGAAGTCATCTGGCTCGGCGCTCTGGCCACGCACCCGGACCTCCTCATAGACATCGCCGCCGCGCCCGGCGAGCCTTTCCTCATCGTGGGCAAGCCCCGCGACGTGCTCCCGCGCGAGATTCCTTCCCTATTGCGCGAGTTCGTAGAGGGCGAGACCAATAATCCTTCCCAAGCGCCCACCTTCCCCCTCCTAGGCGCCGATAGCGAGCCGGGGCTCCTGCGCCTGCGCGATGAGTGGCTTAAGGCGTGGAACTCCTGGGCCGACAAAGCCCGGCGCGACAGGCCCGTCCATGCCTTGTATAAGAAGCTTTTTAGCATTCGCAACGCGATGAGCACCAAGGGCGATGCCCTGGAGCTGGTACTGGCCGCGGGCGTTTTATCCTGGCAGCCTACCGACCATGAGCCGGTGCAAAGGCACGTGCTCTCCGCACCGATTGAGATTCACCTCGATCTCAAGACCGGTGAGATTAGCGTCTGCCTGGCGGAATCGGTGGTGGCGCTAAGCGCTGAGTTCGACATGCTCGACTCTAGTGCGCTGGGCTCGGCGAGCGTGGTGACCAAGGTGCGCCAGAGCCTGCAAAACCAGGATGTCCCCTCCTTTGAGCCCGACTTCGTACGTGAGATCTGCGCGCAGGTGGCCTTTCAGCTGCACCCCGATGGCCGCATCAGCGAGGACACGCGCCTGCCCGTACCTGGTCTGGCGCCTATCATCACACTCTCGCCCGCCATTATTCAGCGCACGCGCAAGCCTTCTGATCTGGCGGCAGTCTTCGAAGGCATCGCGGAGACCATCGTCGAGAGCAACCGCGTACCCCAGGGGCTTATGCCGCTTGTTGACCCGGACGCGGTGCCCTCTTCCCGGCCCTCCGATACCCCGGGTGCGCTCATTGAATCCGAGGGCGAGTTCTTTGGCCCCTTGCCGCTCAATGAGGCGCAGAAGCAGATCATCGACAGGGTGGACTCCAACGCCCAGACCTTGGTGCAGGGCCCTCCCGGCACGGGCAAGACCCACACCGCCGCGGCTTTGATCACCCACCTTTTGGCCCAGGGCAAGCGCGTCCTCGTTACCGCAGAGACCGACCGCGCACTCCTTGAGGTCCGCGGGAAGCTGCCGGAGCCCATCCAGGACTTGGCCGTTTCCGTCATCGGGCACAGCGCCGCCGAGCAAAGCCAGCTCTCGCGCTCCATCCAGGTGATCTCCAAACAAGCGGATGCTTTTCACCCCAAGCACAACAAGGCCGCGGTCAAGAAGCGCGAGAAGAAGGCCGCCTCCCTGCTCGCTGAGCGCAAGGGGCTTTATGCTGATCTGGCCCGCGCCTATGAGGCGGCCGGCACCTCCTGCGACATCGAAGGTTTCTCGGGCACGCACGGCGAACTAATCCAGTATGTGGATTCCCACCGCGGCGAGTATGAGTGGATCCTTAAGGATTCCCTGCTGCGTGCCTGCGACGCCGAACAGGTAAACTCCCCGCGCTTCCTCGCTTTCCTGCGTGCCCTGACCCAGCTCGATTCCGACGTGGACGCGGCGGTCATCGAAAAGCTTGCCCAAGAAGAACTGCCGCTGAGCCTCCACGAACTCACAGAGCTCAAGCAACTCCAAGAAACCACTGCCGCGCAGGTCGAAGCGCTGCGTTCCCAGTGCCCCTCCACGCTGCGCAAGGCTCTGAACAATACCGGCTCCCTCCCCACCGCCCAGATTGAGGAGAGGCTCGAGCGGACCCGGCACGATATTTCTACCCTCGTGGACTCCCAGGGAGGTTGGCACGCTGACGCCGCCCTAGAGATCCTCGGTGGCATTCGCGAGATCTGGGAGGACCGTGCGGCCCAGCTGGACCGCGCCGTCGTCAAGGCCAGCGATCTTGTGGCAAAGTCCCGCCGGTCCATCTCCTTTGAAGGCGAGGCGGGCCTGCTCCTGCGCCAAGCCAAGGACCTGCTGGCACACCTCGATGGCGGCGGAAAGACCGTGGCCCTGCGCCCCGATGGTGCAGCCAAGCTGGGCATGCTCTCCCCCGGCGCCTATAAGCGCAACCGTATCCTGCTGGACTCCGTGCGCGTCGACGGCGTTGCCCCCGTGGAACGCGCGGACCTAGAATCCTTCATCGCCCACGGCGAATTGGCTCGCGCGGTAGAGTCCATGGCGGACATCATTCCCGGTATTCGGGTGGAGCACTCCTTAAGCGATAGCGCCAAGATCGAGGAGTACCGCCGCGCCGCGGCCTCCCTCAGTGCCCTCATTGACAAGCTGCAGGCGGCGGAGAAGACCAATGCCTTCCTTAGCGAGCACCGGCTTCCCCCGCTCAACTGGCTTGACGCCGACGCCGTCCCCGCACTGCTGGCTGCAATAAAGCTGAAGGACAAGCGCGGCGAACTCGCCCGCATTAAGGAGGAGCACACAGCCGCGCTCGAGATGATCAGCACCACCCTGTCCACCGTGGGTGAGAGCGCCGCCGCCGTCATCGAGCCGGCCTATGCGGCCGTGCGCGACTTCGATCTCGATGCCTACTCAGAGGTCATCCAGGCTCTCGAGGAGCTCCACGCCCGCGAAAAGGAGCTCGTGGAGTTGCGCGCCGAGGCCGCCGCCTTTGGCGCCACCGGCCGCGAGTTGCTGCGAACCTTCCCTGCCATGCCCCGTGCGCAGCGCCTGACCACCCAGCTCGAGTACTCCGGCCGCCTGCCCCAGCTTGCCAAGGCCCAGGCCTGGGCCCAGCTTGAGGAGCAGCGCCAAGGTCTAATCAGCACCGACATCGACCGCATTCAGCAGCAGCTCTCCTTCATCGAGGACCGCCTGCGCAAGCAATCGGCGGAGCTGGCCCAGCACCGCGCCTGGAATCACGCGGTCTCCGGCGATAGGCTTTCCCCCCAATCACGCGCCGTGCTCAAGAGCTACGTGCAGCAGGTACGCAAGCTGGGCAAGGGCACCGGCAAGTACGCGGCCATGCAGCGCGCCGAGATCCGCAAGACCCTCGATAACTGCCGCGCCTCCATCCCGGTGTGGATCATGCCCCTCTTCCGCGTCACTGAACAGCTGGCAATCCAGGAGAACATGTTCGACGTGGTCATCGTGGACGAGGCCTCCCAGTCCAGCATGTCCGCGGTATTCCTGCAGTACCTCGCCCCGAAGATCGTGGTCATCGGTGATGACAAGCAGGTCTCGCCCTCCGATGTCGGCGTGCGCCAGGACGAGCTTTTATCCCTAGCCAACCAGCTTATCCCGGAGTTGCCTTTCAAGAACTCCTGGACAAGCACCGGCCGCTCGCTTTTCGACGACGCCAATATGCGCTACGGCGGCCAGCTCACCCTGACTGAGCACCGGCGCTGCGTTCCTGAAATCATCGGTTTTTCCAACGCCATTGCCTACGAAAACAACGGCGTCCCCCTCGTGCCGGTTAGGCAGGTCACCGCCGACCGCCTCAGCCCCTTCCGCCTGGTGCATACCCCGCAGGGTGAAATGACAGGCACGGCCACCAAGCGCATTAACGACGCCGAGGCCCACGCCATCTTGGACCACCTCAAGCAATGCCTTGAGGATCCACGATACGAGGGCATGACCTTCGGAATCATCTCCCTGCTTGGCTCCGCGCAGGCCGCGCGCATTGAGCAGCTCCTCCTCTCTGAGATCGACACCGCCGTCATCGAGGAACGCCAGATCATGGCCGGGATCGCCCCCGACTTCCAGGGCGCTGAGCGCGACGTCATCTTCTTGTCCATGGTGGCCTCGTACCGCGGCGACGTGCGTTTTAATGCCCAGACCCGTGAGCGCGACGTGCAACGCTATAACGTCGCCGTCAGCCGCGCCAAGGAACAGGTGTGGGTCTTCCACTCAGTGCAAGCCGCGGAGTTAGGCAACCACGAGGACATGCGCTTCCGCCTCCTCGACTACGCTCGTAACACCCTGGCCGCCGCCGATGCCGCCGCCCAGAAAGCCACGGAGACCATCGCGCTGCCAAGCGAAGGCTCGCTGACTGAACCCTTCGATACCACCTTTGAGCAAGACATCTACCGTGAGCTTAGCCAACGCCACTTCCGTATCCTGCCCCATTACAACGCGATGGGCCACGTCATCGACCTCGTGGTCGAAGGAGACAAGGCCCGCCTTGCCATCGAGTGCGACGGCGATTCCTGGTCCACCCGCGAGGCCTTCAACGCGCAGATGCAGGCCCAGCGTGAACTGGAGCGCTGCGGCTGGCACTTCTACCGCATCTGGGAAGAGGACTACCGCGCCGACCCCACAGCCAGCCTGGAGCGCCTGCTCAGCGCAATCAGCGCGCAGAACATCGTCCCCCAGCCAGCCACCACTGTTCAAACAGCCACCACAGCCCAAACACCAACCACAACCCGAGCAACCACAGAGCCCAGCCCCTTCTCCACCTCCGCACCGGTCACACCGTCCGCACCAACTGCGCAGCAATCCGCGCATGCCGGACATGCCGAACAGGCCGGGCAAGCCGAGCCGAGCGAAGAATGGACTGGCAAGGTATCTAGTGAGTTCTCCTATGAGGACGACTTCTACGCCGACGACGAGTTCTCCAACAACCCCTTCGCCGCGCTAATCGAAGCCGAGGCCGGCACCGACAGCCCCGAGTACAGCGCGTCCACCGAGCACATCAATGACGCTGACGACGATGATGATAATGATGACGATACCGAGGATTACCCCACCGATCCCCTCGGCGGCTCCCTGAGCAATCCCTTCTCAGCACAGCCCGAGCAGCCTGCACAACCAGCGCCCGCTCTCCGGAAAGCCGGGCTCCCCAACCCGTTGCTTGTCCGTCAATCCAATGGTGAGGAAACGCAGCAGCGCTTCCCGCTGCAGCCCTCCTCTGCTCGTTCGGAGCTAAGCGTCGTCCTCGAGGCGGCTGAGGGAGACATCCCGGCTCCGGAGAAGTTCACGCCCTTCGACGGCTGGACCGTAGGTGTTTCTCAGGCAGCGCGGAGTCAAGTTGAAGCGGGGCTCATCGATGTCCTTCAGGCAGAAGGCCCTATCCGGGGAGAAAGGCTCTATCGGCGATACCTTTCGGGATATAACGGCCGTATGAGTAGCGAAGTAAAAAAGACACTCAAGCAGGCTCTAAGACTCGGTATCCAGAAAAACACAATTCTAGTCAGCAACCCCCTGCGCCGCCGTAGCATGGATGACCGAACCTTCTATCTTCCAGGCCAGTTGCCGGTGCTCCCCCGCGAACTTGGTGGACGTAACCTTCAAGAACTGCCTGCAGAGGAAGTGATCACAACAATGAATCTCTTCCCCGACGCCCCAACCGCAGCTGAGCTCTTCCAGCTCTGCCGCAAGTACTGGGGTCTAGGCCGACTCTCTGACAAGGGGGCCGTATTCTTGAGCGATCACCTCTCGCTGAGTACTTGGTCCGGGCAAGCTTAAAGCGTTGCCTGGTGAAGTAGTCCTTTAGTGGAAGACCATGCCACCGTCTGCGACGATGGTCTGCCCTGTGATGTAGTCAGAGTCTTCGCCTGCGAGGAGTCCGATGATCTTGGCCACGTCTTCCGCTTCCGAGAGTCGGTTTAGGGTGATGTCCTTGGTGAACTGCTCCCATCCCCACTCCACAGGCTTGCCTGCGGTTTCTGCCAAATCCTCCGCCAACTTCTTCATCAGCGGGGTGCGCACGATGCCCGGTGCATAGGCGTTGACCGTAATACCGAACTCTGCCAGATCCCGCGCGGTAGTTTGAGTCAGCCCGCGCACCGCGAACTATGTTGCACTGTAGAGCGGAATGCCTTTGTTGCCTTTCACTCCGGCCTGGGAGGCCGCATTGATGATCTTTCCCCCGTGACCCAGCTCCTTGAGCTTGGCGGCTGCTGCCTGCGTTCCCCACAGCACTCCCTTGAAGTTAACATCGAAGATCTTGTCGACATCCTCTTCTGTGACCTGCTCCAAGGCGACCTGTGGGGCAATTCCCGCATTGTTAATGATGACGTCAAATCCGCCCAGTTCCTTAGCAGTGGTTTCTACCGCCGCATAGACACTATCGCGATCTGCCGCATTGACAGCAACTGGAATGACGCCGGCTTCTTTGCCTCCTAGTTCTTCGGCAACGGTCTGAGCCAGCTCGAAATTCCAGTCCCCGATGGCCACTTTAAGGCCATCACGCAAAAGCCTTTCGCCCCCTGCACGACCAATTCCTTGGCCACCTCCGACCATGAGCGCGACCTTGGTGTTTTCTGACATTTTTCCTCCTAGATTGCATTTATACGGGAGTTTTTCCCGCTCGGCTTGAAAAGCTTCCGCCGATTCTAGAGCTTTTTCGAGCAGTCCACTTGAACGGTGTACATCAGTATAGAAGGTTGCACCTCGCATACCCCTAGGGGTATATTGAAGCCACCAACCACATACCCCCCGGGGTATTGAATCTAAGGAGAACACTATGTGCCGAGCCGTCAACTGCAAGAGCTGCGGGAAGACAACCTGGGCCGGATGCGGCAACCACATCGATTCCGTCAAAGCCACCGTCCCCGCCGAGCAGTGGTGCACCTGCACACGGGATGACGCCGCGCAATCCGGCGGCTTCAAGGGGCTTTTCGGCCGCATCTTCGGATAGCAGTATCTCCCCTTTCCCGCATCTGCCTTTCCCCTTTTCCCATCACACGCACCTGGAGAAATAATGACCACATCATCCCCTGCCCTGTCATCACGCCCCACCACCGTCATCGTGGGCGGTGTCGCTGGCGGCATGTCCACGGCCACGCGCCTGCGCCGAAACGACGAACATCGCCGCATCATTGTGCTTGAGGCCTCCGGGCACGTGTCCTTTGCCAATTGCGGGCTGCCCTATCACGTCGGCGGAGTCATCCCGGAGCGCGAGGCACTGTTGCTCCACACCCCGGATAGCCTCAAGGAACGCTTCGACCTCGATGTGCGCGTCAACACTCGGGCCACAGCCATCGACCGCCATGCGCGCACCGTCACCACCGATTCGGGCGAGGTAATCCCCTATGACACGCTGGTGCTCTCCCCCGGAGCGACGCCTTTCCTGCCGCCGATTAAAGGCATTGAGCACGCGCTAAGCCTGCGCACCGTCGAGGACGTTGACCGCATTTCCGCCGCAGTTCCGGGCGCGACAAGTGCCGTCATCATCGGCGGCGGATTCATTGGCCTTGAGATGGCGGAGAACCTGCGCCGACGCGGACTGGAGGTCACCGTTGTTGAGGCTGGGCCGCAGATCCTTGCGCCGCTGGATGCGGAGATGGCAGGGGTCGTCGCCAAGCGCATGCGCGATAACGGGGTGCGCATCCTCACCAACTCCCAGGCCACCCAGGTCACTGCAAACTCGGTGGTGACCGCGGATGCAACGGTGCTGCCGGCCGATGTCACCATCGCCGCCATCGGCGTGCGCCCTGCAAGCTCGCTCGCGGAAGATGCTGGGCTGGAAACCACCGGGCGCGGTGGCATTGTGGTTGATTCTGCGCAACGCACCAGTGACCCCCACATTTTTGCGCTGGGTGATGCCGCCGCCAAGAAAGACCACGTCAGCGATGAGGACACCCTGGTTCCCCTGGCGCAGACCGCCAACCGGCACGGGCGCCTCGTGGCCGATGTCATCGCCGGGCGCCAGGTGAGCTCCCTGCCTGTTTTAGGAACCGCCATCGTAGGACTTTTCGGCCTGGCCGCAGCCACGACCGGCTGGAATGAGAAGCGCGCCCGCGCCGCCGGGAAGACCGTGCGCATCATTCACCTCCATCCGGCACACCACGCGGGCTACTACCCCGGCGCCAGCCAGCTGCACATGAAGCTCGTCATCGACGCCGACACGGATGCCATCCTCGGCGCCCAGATCGTGGGCGAAGAGGGCGCCGATAAACGCATCGACATCATCGCCACGGCCATGCGCGCGGGCCTTAGCGCCACCGACCTGGCGGATCTGGAGCTGGCCTATGCCCCGCAGTTCGGCTCCGCGAAGGACCCCATCAATATCGCCGGCTTCATCAACGACAACCTCGTCCACGGCGAGGAGACCGTGCAATGGCACGAGCTCGACGCCCGTATTACTACCGGTGCCACGCTTGTCGATGTCCGCTCCACCACCGAGTTTGCCTCCGGCTCAATTCCCGGCGCGCTAAATATCCCCCTCGACGAGCTGCGCGCACGCCACGGCGAACTCCCCGCCGAAGGCGACATCATTGTTCACTGCCAAGTGGGATTGCGCGGGCATACCGCCGCCTGCCTGCTGAAGAACCTGGGCGTGGGCACCAGCGTTGCTAACCTGGATGGCGGTTACCTCACCTGGAAGCATGGAAAGGCCACGCTATGAAATTAGAACCCACCGCGGTCAAGCCCTCCGTCGCACGCCTCAAGCGCGCCCGCGGCCAGATCGACGCCGTCATCCGCATGCTCGAGGCTGGTGAGGATTGCGAGGCAGCAGTGACCCAGCTAGCCGCAGCCGCCAAGGCTATCGACCGTGCGGGTTACTCCATTATCGCCACCGGACTCAAGCAGTGCTACCGCGAGGAGGGCCCAGATGGGCTCGACGCCGAGCGGATGGAGAAGCTGTTTTTGGCCCTGTCTTAGGGCAAGCCGCTCTAGCTATCGCACAGCCAGCGCGCGGGGTTGTCCGTCAGAATCTTGTTGACTTCCTCTGCACTGATACCTAGGTACTCTAGGCTATCTCTAAAGATTGTAGGTACAAAGGCGAATCCGTTTCCGCCATTCTTTATCCACATCTGTTTGAGAAAGAGATCGTGGCTGAAAAGCAACTGCTCAGAATAACCATCACGTATTAGCCCCGCCACTGCTTTCAGAGTTTCGGAGACTGAGGGAGATGCACCTTCACCAGGAAAGGTGATGTCCAGACCGATCATATCGAACTCGAGAAAGACGCCGCGGTCGAGCAAACTCCGCTGATACTGGGGATCATTTCCCGAAGGATCGCTGTGTGCCAGCGAGACTTTTTCGGGTGGAAGATTTCCTTCATTGATGAGTACGTCTAAGACTTCGTGAGGTGCTGTTGCAAAGTTGGGCGGAGAGCAGCGAAGACTCAGTTTCTCATTCCCTGATGGCCGCTGCGTGTGGGCGTTGTTAGGCCGTCTCGAAGACCCGGTTGACGATCACCGCGTCCGGGTTCGGTTGCCCGTGAGGTCAAACATCGTGCCTTGCCCTTTCCGCAATGAGTGCATCGCCTCCATCCCTTTCAACGTCCGATATGCAGATGTCCGGTTCTTAAAACGCGCCTTTCGACCCGAGGATCCGCTTCAGCCGACCACGGTCGCCTTCCAGGATGTTGTTGAGGTATTTCACCTGCCGGTACCACCGTGTTTGCTTGTCCAGCTCAGGGGCGTATTTCTGGACCCAGCGGTGAGAATCGTGGTGTGATCGACCGGCACGCCCCGCTGAAGTCATCATTTCCTCCAGATCGCGGTAGCTCACCCCGTAGCGGCAGTGACCTGCGCACTGCCCACAGAATGATGTCACGGGGGAAATGACGACCGGAGAAGATACCCATGGCTGTGATTATTTCACGTCGATCTTCCTACTGCCCCAACTTTGCAACAGCACCCCTCGGAGTGTTAGTCCAAGCGCAGCGTGGTGATCGCCATGTGTTGATTTTGATTGGCGTGCAAATCGGAGTGCCTGGCGAGGGTTCGGTAGATTGGGGATAAATACCATAGCCAGCAGAAACCGACATTGATTGGGGGAAGCCGTGGAGGCTGACACGAAAGCACTGAAGAAGATCATGACGGTGGAGGGTCGGTACGTAATTCCTACGTTCCAGCGTGATTACGAGTGGACCCGGGAAGGGCAGTGGGAGCTGCTCTTTGAAGACCTTGATTCGGTGGCCGGCCGCTTGGGCGCCGCCCGGGTGGAAGCAGAAGCAACCGGTTCCTCCCAGGCCAGGGCGGAAAGAAGTGTTGCTCCGCACTTTCTGGGTGCCGTGGTGTGCGATCAGCTTCCCTCTCCTACCGGTGGGCTCACCCTGTCGGCGGTCATTGATGGCCAGCAGCGGCTGACAACCCTGCAGCTACTGGTACGCGGCGTGCTCGACGTGCTGCAGGAGACCGGGTCGGGGAGGGCCCGGCAGGTCAAACGTCTGCTGGAGAATCCCGAGGATGTCATCGACCATCCTCATGAGCGATACAAGCTGTGGCCGCGGCGTAAGGATCGCGATGTCTGGCCGGTGGCCATGTCCGATGAAGTACCCGCTTACGGCACCGAGGACCATCTGTATCTGCAGGCCCGCCGGTTTTTCGCGGACTCTGTGCGCAACTCCCTGGTGGATGACCAGGGGCGGGACCGGATTGATGATTTCGTTGACGCCCTGCTGGATCTGTTTAAACTGGTGGTCATCGACCTAGACGACAACGATGATGCTCAGGTCATTTTTGAGGTCCTCAATGGCCGCCAAACCCCGTTGGCCGCCTCAGACCTGGTCAAAAACCTGCTGTTCCTGCGAGGAGAATTAGCTGATGAGCAGGAGCTCGAAGAGCTCTACGACGCCTACTGGGCCGAATTTGATGAACCGTGGTGGAAGAAGCAGATTGGTGTCGGTCACGCCGCCCGCGCCCGACGTGATGTGCTGTTGTCTGTGTGGCTGACCGCGGTGTCCGGGACAGAGGCTAATGTCGGGCGTCTCTACGGGGAGGTCCGCCAGTACCTGGCCGGTGGTGACCATAAGACCAAGGACATCCTGATCGAGTTGTCCGAGTACCGGCAGGCCTATAAAGCCATTTACGGTGCCCTTGACTCAGGTTCGCCACGTTTGGCCCAGTCCTACCGGAATCTGGTGATCCTCAAGCTGCAGACAGCGGTGCCTTTGCTGGCGTGGTTACGGACCCTGCCCGCAGGCAGGCTCTCTTTGGCAGATCACGAGAGGGCTGCCGGCGCTGTGGAGTCCTGGGTGCTGCGCCGGATGATCCTGGGGGCCAACACCCGCGGTTATAACGCAGCTTTCCTCGGAGTGCTCAAGAGTGCTCAGGCAGCCGCACGTACCCCGGAAGCCAATATCGCTGATGCCGTCGTCGCGGCACTGGCTGTGAGCCCAAACTCGCTGGCCTGGCCTTCGGATGATGAGATCACATCTGCCTTCACCCAGGATCGGTTCTACGGCCGGTTCACCCAGGAACGCATCCGCCTCATACTCGGTGCCATTGATGCGCAGATGCGGGTCAACAACCCCAAAACCGAACCGGCGGTCTTCGACTACGCCCAGCTGCAGATCGAGCACCTCATGCCGCAGCGCTGGGAACCACACTGGCCCCTACCGGCCAGCGTCGGTGAGGATCCTGCCCAGCGTGAACTGGCTACCTCCGAACGCTCCGCAGCAGTGGACCAGATCGGCAACCTCACCCTCGTCACCTCTGCGTTCAACCAGGGCCTTTCCAATCTCGGATGGGATCAGAAGCGTCCTGAGCTGGCCGCCCAGTCAGCCCTGCAACTGAACCTTCCCATCGCCACTACTGAACATTGGGATGAGGAGACGATTACTGCCCGTGGAGAGGCGTTAGCAGATATCGCCTGTCGGATCTGGCCCCGTTGACGGGCATGAGATCAGGCGAGACTGGGACAACGCGTAACCGCTGGAGTATTTACCTCTCCTGCCGGAAAGAGCGAGGTGTGGTTTGTGGTCGTCGACTCTGATGAGCATATGAAGACTTATTTGCCCGTTTCCTCCCCTCAGTAAACCGGGGGGTGGATTACTTCTACCCTTAGTCTCCGACAGCATCAGACCGATTCAAACTAACGCTCCCTCTGCCCCTCGGCAGCTGAAGGATCAGCGTGCGCGTGTAACATGATCTGCATGAGGGACAGCACTGCGAGCATGTCGATTTATGAAGGTGAAGACGGGATTCTCCTGATGGGATCCCCCGATCTTCTGTCCGCGTTCGACGATGAGTTTCAGCTGACAGGTAATCCGCTCTCGTCGAAGACAATGTCTCGTTTGGGAAATGCTCTTGGGGGAGTAGCGGAGCTGCAGGGGCAGAGCGGAAGATGGTTGAAACTTGATTCTGAGTCGGCGAGGTTTCTCCAGGACAGGGGCATCAAAGACGTCGCCGCTGGGGTGGTACGCCGCAAAGATTTTACTGAACTTGGCAATGGTGGGCAGATCGTCAAGCATCTCCACTTTGAGGCTGCTGGTTTGTTGACTCCCGCTGCACCGGCGGCACTTGCTGCAATGGCAAGCCAGGCTGCTGTGGAAGCGGCGCTGGAGGACATCCAGGAATATCTGGAGAAAATCAACGAGAAGCTGGATCAGTTACTCAAGCAGAAAAAAGTGGAGACTCTGGGACGACTGGGGGGAGTCACTCTGACCATTTATGAGGCTGAAGCCGTCTATGGAGAGACAGGCACGGTTTCTACGGTGAACTGGTCCAAAGTGCAGACTATTTCTTTGGAATTGAAATCCATGCAAGCTGAGGCTCTTTTCAAGCTGAAGTCCATTGCGGAGGACTTTGAGCAACACACGAAAAATGTCGGTAAGATTGCGGGGGCTCTGTCGCAGGCGCAGGAAGATGTGTCGTTCTGGTTGGGAGTTTTGGCACGAACGCTGGAACTTGATGAGAGAGCGTATTTACTGGAGTTCGCGCATGTCGCAGACCACATCCCTGATCAACTTGAAGCCCATCGTCAGGGGATTCGAATCGCCCGGACAGAGCGGGGACAGCTTATTGCAAACAGCCTGCGTGCGATTGCCTCGTTAACCACTGCTGCTGCCGGGATGTCGAATTTTAGCCGGTTCTCGAGCCCGTTTGATGCTAAGCGGGTTATTCGACGGGTGAACGACATCAA
This sequence comes from Corynebacterium flavescens, assembly GCF_008693105.1. Taxonomy (GTDB): domain Bacteria; phylum Actinomycetota; class Actinomycetes; order Mycobacteriales; family Mycobacteriaceae; genus Corynebacterium; species Corynebacterium flavescens. Next base: position 193,415 of record NZ_VXKK01000018.1, on the reverse strand, counting down.
TCAGGCTATCGGAGAGTTCGCCCGATATGTCGATCTGGAGACATCCGATATCGGACTTCTTGATTACACACCATGGCGCCATTCGGCCAAGGGAGTCGTGGATGATGCCGCTTCTCTTCTCGGTTCTGTTGGTTCCGAGGCGGTGGGCCGGGTAAAGCAGGCCAGCGAGCATCTCCAGGATCGTAGGGACAAGGCTCTTCTACTAAAAGCCGAGGAGATTATGGAGAAACGTCGGAGAAGAGAGGCTGATACCTCGGTAGAAATGGTTGAAGAGACTTCGATAGAAGACTGATTCTCTCGAACGGGTGCTGTTGCAAAGTTGGGGCAGTAGGAAGATCGACGTGAAATAATCAGAGCCATGGGTATCTTCTCGGGTCGTCATTTCCCTCGCGAGGTCATTCTGTGGGCGGTGCGGTGGTACTGCCGCTACGGGGTGAGCTACCGAGACTTGGAGGAAATGATGACTTCAGCGGGGCGTGCCGGTTGATCACACCACGATTCTCACCGCTGGGTCCAGAAATACGCCCCTGAGCTGGACAAGCAAACACGGTGGTACCGGCAGGTACCTGACTGGTAGGCCAGTTCCTGGCGGGTGGATGAGACCTATATCCGGGTCGGCGGCAGGTGGTGCTACTTCTGATCTGGCGATCACCGCCGGTGGCCAGACCCTGGACTTTTACCTGTCCCCAAAGCGTAACGTCGCCGCAGCGAAGCGTTTCCTGGCCAAGCCCCTGAGGTCGAACACGATAACCGGGTCCCCGCGGGTGATCAACACCGATAAAGCACCCTCCCTGGCCAGGGCAATCGCCGAGTTGAAGTCAGAGGGAATCTGCCCGCCAACAGTGGAACACCGGCAGGTGAAATACCTCAATAACGTCATTGAAGGAGATCATGGGCGGCTGAAAAGGATCCTGGGGCCGAAGGGGGCGTTCAAAAACCGGACCTCGGCGTACCGGACGTTGAAAGGGATGGAGGCGATGCACTCATTACGGAAAGGCCAGGGCGCGATGTTTGACCTCACGGGCAACCGAACCCGGATGCGGTGATCGTCAGCCGGGTGTTCGAGGCTGCCTGAGAACGCCGACCCGCAGCGAGCATCAGAGGATGAAGACTGGGTCGTCACGGCTCTCCGCCTGAAGTTTGCAACAGCACCAAGATGACTACCTAGGACTAGAGACTGTAAATCTAGGAACATTAACAGGCGGAAGCGCCACAAATATTGTCCCCGATTCAGCGTCCGCAACTTTCGATTTCCGGACCATTGCTGATTCTGATGAGCTTGTAAATTGGCTGAAGAAGGCGTTTCCAGAGCTTGAGATGTCCTCGATCTTAGATCTCGAGCCGGTTCAAACCCGCACAGTCCCCGTGAAGTTGGAACGCTTTTCCAGCGCAGAAGCCACGACCTTTTTCACAGACGCGGCCCGATTAACCAGTGTTTTTCCTTGCACACCCTTCGTAATCTGGGGTCCAGGGTCTCCCACCCAAATGCACGCGCCTAATGAATCTCTCGAGCTGTCCTCCCTAGAAGATGCTATTTCCAATTTCATTCGCATTCTCGATTGAGGCAATTATTCCGACTTTTAACCTCACTTTGTGCCCCCAGCAGCTTCCATAGATCTTTTGATGTAGCCCTCTTCACAAACCCGCGTGACAGGCGCTACACTGTCAAGCTATAGAATTGTTCAACAATCTACGGGAGGGTACTTGATGAGTTCTTTGCATATTGACCTCAACGCCGACCTTGGCGAAACTACGGCGGGCAACCCGGTGGCTGATGATGCGGCGATGCTGCACTTGGTCTCCTCGGCGAACGTGGCCACCGGCTTCCACGCGGGGGACCCGCACTCGATCGCTGATACGCTGCGCGAGGCAGTAGCGGCCGGGGTGACGGTGGGCGCGCACGTGGGCTACAACGACCCGGCGGCCTTCGGACGCCGCTTCATCGATTATGCGCCGGCGGATCTCACCGACGAGGTGACTTACCAAATTGGTGCCATCGATGCCCTGGCCCGCGCGGCCGGAACCCGCATCAGCTACGTCAAGCCGCACGGCGCGATGTATAACACCATCGTCCGCGACACTGAACAGGCAGACGCCGTCATCGCCGGTATCAAGGCCTTCGGGGACCTGCCCGTCATGCTCCTGCCAGGCGGGGTGGCTATTGACTCGGCTGACAAGGCCGGCCTGACCGTCATCCGCGAGGCCTTTGCTGATCGCGGCTATAACCCCGATGGCACGCTGGTCTCCCGGAGGCTGCCGGGCGCTGTGCTCACCAACGAAGAGGACGTGGTCAAGCGCGTGCTCCAGGTCGCACAGACCGGTGCAATCACCGCCATCGACGGCAGCGTCATTAGCGTCGATGCGCAGTCGGTATGCACCCACGGTGACTCGCCGGGGTCGGTGCAGCTGCTGCGCGGCGTCGTCAAGCGCCTGAAGGACGAGGGAATCGAGATTCGGAGCTTCATCTAATGCACATCCTTGCCGTGGGAACGCGCGCGTTGCTCCTTGACTTAGACGGGCTCGACCAGGTTATGAACTGGCACGCGGCGCTCATGTCCGAGCCGCTGCGCAACCAGATCGATTGCGTGGCCGCCGCAACCACCTTGTTGCTAACCTTCTCCACCCCTCGCGCGGCGACGCAAGCTGCGCGCGATCTCAAGGATTTCCATCCCCGGGAGGCCAGCACGGGCGATGCCCGCACTGTCGAGATCGACGTACTTTATGACGGCGCGGACCTCGACGAGGCAGCCGAGCTCATGGGGCTGAGCCGCGAGGGCCTCATTGAGTGGCATACCTCGACCGAGTGGACTGCGGCCTTCGGAGGCTTTGCGCCCGGGTTTAGCTATTGCACGCCCTCGGACCCGGCCCTGGCGCGCCACGTGCCCAGGCGGGCTAGCCCGCGTACCGCTGTTCCTGCCGGTGCAGTGGGCATCGCCGGGGACTTCTCCGCGGTCTATCCGCGCCAATCCCCCGGTGGCTGGCAGCTGTTGGGGACCACCACCACCCCGATGTGGGACTCGCACGCCCAGCCACCCTCCTTTGTCCAGCCCGGTGACCACGTGCGTTACCGCGCGGTGCGGGAACTGCCCGCGCTTGTCGACGGCGGCCAGACGCCCAAGCACTCCCCCGCGCGCCTGCCGCGCCTGGAGGTCCTCGACGCAGGTCTGCTCACGCTCTTCGAGGATCGCGGACGCCCCGGCGCCGGCAACCTCGGCGTGACGGAATCGGGTGCCGCAGACCGCGCGGCGGCCACCACCGCCAACATCGCCGTGGGAAACCCGCGCGGTGCCACGGTGCTGGAAAACATCGGCGGAATGAGCCTGCGCGCGCTGACGGATACCGTTGTCTGCGTCACCGGTGCCTCCGCCCGCGTCCGCCTTGGGTACATGCCCGTTCACCTGGCCCGCCCAGTGCTCATCACGGCGGGTCAGACACTCACCATCGACCCGGCTTTCTTTGGGCTGCGCAGCTACGTCGCCGTGCGGGGCGGCATTGTCGCCGACGCCGAGCTGGGTTCCTCCTCCAGTGATGTCCTCTCCGGGCTGGGCCCTGAGCCCGTGCGCGCTGGAGACATCATCGGAGTTCTTCCCCGCTCGGCCGGCACGACCGACGCCCAGCTGAGCAACCCGCTGCGCGTGAGTGAGAAGGACGGGCGCACCACCGCCACCCTGCGCTGCGTCTTAGGTCCGCGCGATGACTGGTTCGCCGACCCGGTAGCTGACTTCCTCGATACCGAGTGGACAGTGACCGCGGATTCCAACCGCGTGGGATTGCGCCTGGATACGGATGCGCCGGGCGCAGGCAGCACCACCGTGCGTCGCGCGCGTGGCGGGGAGCTGGCCTCGGAGGGAATGGTGGCCGGTTCCGTGCAGATACCGCCCAACGGCAAGCCCGTTATCTTCCTGCGCGACCACGCCGTGACCGGGGGCTATCCCGTCATCGCCACCGTAATAGATGAAGACATCGACATAGCCGCCCAGCTTCCGCCGGGAGCTCGCCTGCGCTTTGCGCTGGTTGAGGGGCTGGCAGAGGAATTAACTAAGGAAGAAGACCATGAAAATTAAAGCCATCCTGATTGCCAACCGAGGCGAAATCGCCGTCCGTATTGCCCGCGCGGCACGTGACCTGGGTATCAAGTCCGTGGCCATCTACTCCGAGGCCGATGCCGGCGCCTTGCACACGCAGGTCGCCGACGAGGCCTATGCCCTGCCAGGCAATACCGCCGCCGATACCTATATGAATGTGCCGGCGCTTCTCGACATCGCCGTGCGTGCGGGCGTGGACGCAGTCCACCCAGGATATGGCTTCCTCTCCGAGAACGCCGACTTTGCCCGCGCCGTTTCCGACGCCGGCCTGACCTGGGTAGGCCCCAGCCCCGAGGCTATCGAGTTGCTCGGCGATAAGATCGCCGCGCGCCGCGTGGCCGAAAAAGTCGGTGCCCCGCTTGCCCCCGGCACCTCCGAGCCCATCGCGGATTGGCAGGAGGCCCGCGCCTTCGCCGAGGAGCACGGCCTGCCCATCGCCATCAAGGCAGCCTTCGGCGGCGGCGGACGCGGTCTGAAGGTCGTCGATGATCTCGATGCCATCGAGGGTGCCTTCAACTCCGCCGGGCGCGAGGCCAGCGAGGCCTTTGGACGCGCCGAGTGTTACGTGGAGAAGTTCCTTACCCACCCGCGCCACGTCGAGGCCCAGGTCTTGGCCGATAACCACGGCAACGTCCGTGTCCTTGGCACCCGCGACTGCTCCACGCAACGCCGCTTCCAAAAACTCATCGAGGAGGCTCCCGCGCCGGCACTCACCGATAGTCAGCGCGAGGGCATCATCGAGGGTGCTCGCTCCATCTGCGCCGCAGTGGGCTATACCGGTGCCGGGACCGTGGAGTACATCGTCTCCGAGGACGGCACCATTTCCTTCCTCGAGGTCAACACCCGCGTCCAGGTCGAGCACCCCGTCACCGAGGCCGTTACCGGCGTCGACATCGTGGCCGAGCAGATCCGCATCGCCGCCGGCGAGCCGCTTTCTTTCGACGCCGACCCTGAGTCCACCGGCCACGCCTTCGAGTTCCGCATCAACGCCGAGGACATCCTCAACGGCTTTGCGCCTTGCCCCGGCACGATTGTCTCCTTTGAGCCGCCCACGGGTCCGGGCATCCGCGTCGATTCCGCCGTGCGCTCCGGCTCCATCGTCCCGCCCTACTACGATTCCCTCATTGCCAAGCTCATCGTGTGTGGCCCCACCCGCGAGGTTGCCATCGTCCGTGCTCGCCGCGCTCTGCGCGAATTCGACATCGCCGGCGTGCGCACCGTATTGCCCTTCCACCGCGATTTGCTCGAGGAACCCGCTCTCGTGAGCGAGGACTTGGGCATCTTCACCGACTGGGTCGATCACAACTACCGGCCTTCGGCCGCGCAGCAGGTGGATAAGGTCGAGGCCATCTACTCCCAGCGCCGCAACGTCGCCGTGGAGATCGACGGCAGGCTCATCAACGTCGGCTTCCCGACCGAGCTACTCAGCGCCGGCGCCCCTGCCGGTGGCTCCAGCTCAAGCGCGGGTGCAGGTACGGACAGCGATGCAGCCGAGGCCGCCGGCGAGAACGCCGTCACCGCCTCCTTTGAGGCCAACCTCGTGGCCTGGAACGTGGCCGAGGGCGACGAGGTTGCCGTTGGTGACGACCTCGCCACGGTGGAAGCGATGAAGATGGAATCCTCCATCAAGGCGGCGCGCGCCGGAAAGATCTCCCTGCGCGCCGCTGTGGGCGACCGCCTGAGCTCCGGCCAGGTCATCGCCACCATCAACTAGGCCTTTTATTAGGCCTGCTACTTGGCCTTTTACTTGGCTTGTGTAGACCGCGTGGCCTCTGCCGAGGAGGCCACGCCTGCGGCCATCAATGGGAATACAAAGGTATGGAAGGGTGCAACGCCCCACCAATAGATGTGCCCCAGCCAGCTGCGCGGCGCATAATAGGCGGTCTGCTTGTAGATGGAAGCACCGGGATCTTCCTCGCCCTCCTCGACTTCCAGCTGCAGCCAGGCTTGGCCGTCGACCTTCATCTCCGCGCGCAGCACCAGCTTGTGCGGACGCTCTAAATACTCCACGCGCCACCAATCCACGCGGTCTCCCACTGTTAGTGAATTGGGATTGCGCCGCCCGCCTAGGCCTGGGCCGCCCAAGATCCTATCGAGAATGCCTCGCACCTTCCACAGCACCGGCGTGGAATACCAGCCGTGCCTGCCGCCGATGCCCTCGATGACCTCCCACACCCTTTCCACCGGTGCATCGACCCGACGCTCGCGCTCGTCTTTATAGACGGTCACGCCTGCCCAATCCGGGTCATTAGGCGCGAGCTCCGCCGGGTTATCGCCCGCAGCCGCAGTCCAGGAAGAATCCCAGGAGGTGACCACCCGGTCTGCGGCCTCCTGGGTCAAAGCAAAGCGCACCGCTGTGGGATAGTCCAAGAAGCCGCGCGGCGGATCAGGGATGAGCTGGGCAATATCGTGCTCGTTCGTCACCGCGTCCTTGGCCATTGACTGCGCCAGGGGCTTGGCTATGCCGAAGGGCACCGGGGTGACCAAGGAGATCCAGCCGCCGGAAAGCGTGTCCATGGGCAGCGGAATCGGCAGAGAATAGATGCGGTTGCGGTGCCCCCGCGCGCGGCCGTAGAGGCTCAGGAGATCTTTGAACTTGTAGACGCTGCCCCCTCCAATGTCATAGCCGCGATTGACCTTCTCCTCCTCCGGCAGACCCGCGCAGCGCACGAGGTAGTACACAGCATCCCGGATGGCGATGGGCTCAATATCATTCTGAATCCACTGCGGGGTGAGCATCAGCGGCAGGCGCTCGGAGAGGTGCCGGATGATCTCAAAAGAAGCAGAACCGGATCCGATTAGAGTGGCCGCGCGCAGCACTATTGTGTCGACGCGACTTGCCAAAAGCGTGCGGGCGACATTCTCCCGCGAGCGCATGTGCGCGGAGAGATCCTCGGGCTCGCTGCCCTGGGGTATCAGGCCGGAAAGATAGACTATGCGGCCCATACCGGCCTCGCTCGCCGCGCGCGCCACGTTCTCGGCGATGCGCTTTTCTTCCTTTTCGAAGTCCTTGACCTTGCCCATCGAGTGCACCAGATAAAAGAGCACGTCGACGTCCTCGACGGCGGCGGCGATGTCCTCGTAGGAGCTGAGATCCGCCTCCGCATGCTCGACCTCATCGAACCAGGGGAACCTGCGCAAAGAGTCGATGCGCCGGCTGGTGGCCCGCACTTTAAACCCCGCAGAGAGCAGCTCAGGAATGAGCCTGCCTCCCACGTAGCCGGTAGCTCCCGTCACCAGCACTCTGCGCTGCGGGTGACGCGCTGCGACCACGACTGGTTGCACGGATGCCTGCGCAGAGGAATCATTGTGGCCGGGGGAAGGATCCGAATGGGGGCTATTCATGGGCCCATACTACGGAAGAGTTCGAACTGCACCGGTGGCTTGGATAGACTCGTGCGCATGCTTTCTCAGTCTGTGGCCGCCTCGATTCGCTCCGCCATCTCCGGTGGCTACTTCTCGCCGGGCCAACAGCTCAGTGAGGTTAAGGCCGCCGAGCGCTTTCATTGCTCTCGCAATACGCTGCGGGAGGCCTTTAGCGAGCTCACCGCAGAGCGCCTTGTCACGCGGATCCCCAACCGCGGAGTCTTCATAGCCACCCCGGATGCCGCCTTCGTCAAGGACCTCTTTACCGCGCGCGCCGCCATAGAGCCGGCCGCAGTGCTCTGGGGCGAGTTCCCCAATCCTAGTGAGCTAGTGGACTTGGCCTCCTCGGCGCAGGCCCACGTCGAGGCCGAGGAGCACCAGGTTATCTCCAGCATTAATCAGAACTTCCACCGCCGGCTTGTCGCAGGGCTGGGTTCGCCCACGCTGGATGAGCAGATGGATAACCTCCTCGCCCGCATGCGCCTGACCTTCTTGCTCGCGCTGCCGCGCTACCCTTCCCTACACGTGGAGCACGTGCCCGGAAATATCCGCCTGGCCGAGTATATCGCCGCTGGTGAGCGCGACGCGGCCGCCGCCGTGGCCCGCGAGGCTCTGCTGGCGACGTGCCGCAGAATCCTCGCGGTGCTCTAGGCTCGGGCTGCGTCTAGGTCTAGGTCAGCCGTCCCCCCGCTGCTGCGGTCTAGGGGATCTGATAGGCCAAGTCGCGGGCATCAGTAACGAGCATCTTGCCCGGCTGATGGGTAATGGCCAGGCGCGGGCGCGAGTTCATCACCGCCGCTTGGGGCGTGACCCCGCAGGCCCAAAAGACTGGGATGTGGCCCACCGGGATGTCCACGGCGTCACCGAAGTCTGGGCGGGATAAATCAGCGATGCCTAGCTGCGCGGGGTCCCCCACGTGCACCGGAGCGCCGTGGACCGAGGGATAGCGCGAGGTAATACGCACCGCGTCCGCCACCTGATTCGCGGGAACTGGACGCATGGAAACCACCATAGGCCCGGAGAATACTCCCGCCGGGGTGGTAGCGATGGAGGTGCGATACATCGGCACGTTGCGGCCCTGATCAATATGCGCCAATGAGATGCCATTGTCCTGCAGTGCGGATTCGAAGGTAAAAGAGCATCCGATGAGGAATGCCACCATGTCCTCTTCCCATTCCGCGTTCACCACTGCTGGCTCAGAAACCAGCTCCCCGTCACGGAAGACGCGATAACCGGGAATATCTGTGCGGATGTCGCCCCCGGGCAGAAGCTCCGAATTGAGCTGACCGGCCTCGAGCACGCCGATGATGGGACAGGGCTTGGGATTGCGCTGGGCGTAGAGCAGGAAATCAAAGGCATACTCCTGCGGCACGGCCAATAGGTTTGCCTGGACGTATCCATCGGCATAGCCGGCGGTCGTTGGCAGCGCCTCGTGGCGGGCCAGCTCGCGGACCTGGGCCGGGGTGAGGGTGCGGGGATTGTTAGACATTAGGCCCACAGCTTCATGATGCCGGCGATGGAGTTGACACCGATGTAGATTTCGAGCACCAAAGCGATGAGGCCGATAACCAAGAGGAAAGCTGGTTGTTTGACGCCTCCAAGGAGATCGCGGCGTCGGAAAGCAACCCACATGATCATGGCGAAAGCGATGGGCAAGATGATGCCGTTGAAGGCACCCGCGAAGATGAGGAGCTTTTGCGGTGCGGAGTTCAACAGGATGAAGAGGATGGTGCAGGCCACGATGAAACCGACGGTGAGGAAGCTGCGGGTGCGCGGCGCGACCTTCTGCGTAGTGACGAAGGAAATGGAGGTATAGGAAGCGCCGATGACGGAGGAAAGACCGGCGGCGAAGAGGACCACGCCGAAGGCACGGAGACCAAACTCGCCCGCGGCCTGGAAGAAAGCATCTGCCGCGGTGTTGTCCTTAGACAATGCCACGCCGGTGGAGGCTACTCCGAGCACAGCCAAGAAGAGCAAGACACGCATAATGCCGGTGATGATGACTCCCGTCACCGAGGTCGTGGTGATGTCTTTGAGGTGCTCGGGTCCGGTCATTCCGGAGTCGATGAGGCGGTGTGCGCCAGCGAAGGTGATGTAGCCACCGACCGTGCCGCCGATCAAGGTGGTGATAACGAAGAAGTCAATGTGCTCAGGCATGATCGTATTCTTCAATGCTTCTCCCACCGGCGGTTGGGAGACGATGGCCACATAGAGCATGAGCAAGATCATGATGGCGCCCAGTGCCGCCACAATGCGGTCGAGGGCCACGCCAGCGCGCTTAGATAGGAATATGAAGATGGCTATTGCTGCGGCGATGACCGAGCCTATGCGGGCATCGATGCCCAGCATGGCGTTGAGGCCCAAGCCCGAGCCGGCGATGTTGCCTATATTGAAGACGACGCCGCCGATGAATACCAGGATGGCAAGGAACCAACCCAGGCCGGGCAGGACGGTGTTTCCCAGCTCGTTAGCGCGCATGCCCGAGACACACAGCACGCGCCAAACGTTGAGCTGAATCGAAATGTCCACGATGATGCTCAACAAGATTGCAAAGGCGAAGGCCGCACCCATCTGCACGGTAAACACCGAGGTTTGAGTCAAGAAGCCCGGCCCAATGGAAGATGTGGCCATGAGGAACATGGCACCGGCCATGACCCCAACTCCGCGTGGAGCTTTCACCTCCACTGGACTTTCATTAGACGTTTTAGATGTTTCAGCGCTCATGGGAACCTCTCAGGTGATGTGGGTCGCACTTTTCTAATGCGGATCATCATATGGGGTTGTTCAACAATAACGGAAGGCCTATCGACCGATAGATTTTAATACCGCAGGTCAACATGTATCGCGGGGATAGAAGATGGCCTAAAATATGACCCCGCCCGCACTGCACAGAGGTAGCGCCACAGGACCAACCCGCAACCCACCACCGCTGACATCTACCAAGAAGGAGCGCCATTGCACCCCCCATGAATGTGACGTAGGATTCATTTTTAACTAATGATGATTCGTATATTGGAGGGCCAGGGACGATGCAAGACATTCACTTCGTAGGAGCGGCGCGGCTGCCCATTGGAAAATTCGGCGGTTCGCTTTCTCGCATGAGCCTGCAGGAGATGGGAATCGCCGCCGCAGCCGAGGCCATCTCTCGCTCACATCTGGAGCCCGCCGAGATTGAAACTGCCGTCATTGCCAACGTCCTGCCCACAACGCCCCAAGATCTCTACATTTCCCGCACTATCGCGCTCGGCGCTGGCCTGCCCGATAGCTCCACTGCGTTGGGAGTCAACCGCCTGTGCGGTTCCGGCCTGCAAGCAATCGTCTCCGCCGCGCAATCCTTAAACTTCGGCGACGGCACACTCGCGCTAGCAGGCGGCGTGGAGTCAATGTCTAACGCACCCTTTTCCATCGCCAGCATGCGCCAAGGAAAACGCCTGGGTGACGGGGTGGCCTATGACTGGCTCACCGGCGCGTTGACGTGCCCCTTCGGCACTGGGCACATGGGGGTAACTGCAGAGAACGTCGCTGCCGACAGCGCCATTAGCCGGCGCGAGCAAGACGAGTTCGCCGCGCAGTCCCAGCAGCGGGCCAAAAAGGCCCAAGAGTCAGGAGCCGAGACAGAAGAAATTCTCAGCGTGGCAGAACTGCACCACGACGAGGCGGTGCGGGAGACAGACCTTGCCAAGCTCGCCAGCCTGCGCCCAGCCTTCACCACTGAGGGCACCGTCACCGCCGGCAACTCCTCCGGACTCAATGACGGCGCCGCCGCGGTGGTGCTCGCCACCGACACGGAGGTCTACGAACGTGGCTTGGAATCCCTGGGCAGGCTCGTCAGCTGGGGAATTGGCGGAGTTGATCCCTCCCGCATGGGCCTCGGACCCCTAGCCGCGGTGCCCAAGGCGCTAAATAAGGCCGGATTGAGCCTCGATGATATCGGCCTCATCGAATCCAACGAGGCCTTCGCAGCCCAGGCCATTGCGGTCTCGCGCGGCCTGAACTTCGATCCGGACAAGACCAATATCTACGGCGGCGCCATCGCGCACGGCCACCCCATCGGGGCCACCGGCGCCATCTTGGCGGTGCGCATGCTCTACGCGCTGCGCCGCCACGGCCTGCGCTACGGGCTCATCACCATGTGCATCGGCGGCGGCCAAGGCATCGCCGTCATCATCGAAAACGAGGAGGCATAGATCATGAACACAAACTTGCAGAATGGTTCGGCTCCGCAGCCGAAAGTCGCCGTCATCGGCGCGGGTTCCATGGGCACAGGCATCGCCGCGCTCTGCGCCTCGGCAGGGATGGAGGTAGTCCTGCTCGATCAGGACGCCGACGCCGCTGCGCGCGGGGTAGAAACGCAACTCAAGCGAGGAGGTTTCTACCTCGAGGAGGATGCCGCACGGATAAGCACCGGTTCAGATTATGCGCTGTTGGAGGATTGCGATTGGATCATCGAGGCTATTTTTGAGGATCTCAGCGCGAAGCACTCCCTCTACACCGCCATCGAAGCACACCTTTCGCCCACCGCGATTGTGAGCTCCAATACCTCGACACTGCCGCTTTCCGCGCTGGTAGAAGGGGTAGCCCCCACCCGGCGCGAGCGTTTTGCCATCACCCACTTCTTCAATCCCCCTAAGGTCATGCCGCTGGTGGAGCTGGTGGTCAATAGCAGTACGGACGAGACTTCAACTACGGCCGACACGCTGCGCCGAATCATCGAGGTAGACCTTGGCAAGACTGCTCTCCCCTGCCGCGATACCCCGGGGTTTATTGCCAACCGCGTGGGTTGCTATTGGCTGGCCTGCGGAGTTTTTCGCGCCCGCGAGTTTGACATTGATTATGCGCTTGCCGACGCCGCTTTCGGCCGCGCCTTCGGCATCCCCCGCACCGGCATCTTTGGTCTGCTCGACTACATCGGCCTGCAGCTCGTCGCCCCGATCTGGAATTCGCTTGAGAATGCCCTGGACCCAGGCGACCGTATGTTTAGCGTCCCGCTGGGCACCGACGAATTCATCGCGGAGCTAGTCAAGCGCGGCCATACCGGGCGCAGCGCAGGCTCAGGAGGAAAAGTCTCCGAGGGCTTTTATCGCGGGCGCGATGAAGTCATCGGTGCCGACTTTAATTACGTGGCTCGCAAAAGCCCCGAGGACCCAGTCATCGGGCTCAAGGATCCCCGCGAGGTCATGTCGACAGATTCCCCCGGCGGCCGCTTTGCACGCGCGCTCTTCCTCAACACCCTTTCCTATTGTTGCGAAGTCGCCCCCGAAATAGCCGAGCACGTGGGCCTTATTGATGAGGGGTTTCGCCTCGGCTTCGGCTGGAAGAAAGGCATCTTCGAGCTCGCAGATGAGATCGGCCTGGACTGGCTCATTACAGCCTATGACACTCCTCCCCAGCTACTTGTGGATGCTGCAGCCGCGGGCGGCTTCTACCCCGAGGGCAAGGTTCTTAGCTCTAGCGGCGAGCCGCTAACACCAGAAGTATCCGCCGGCGTGGTCACCCTTGCCACCGTGCGCGAGAAAGCGCACACCCTGCTGACTAGCCCGGCCGGGGCGCTGCACCTGCTGGACAACAACGTGGCCATCCTTGATTTCCATACCCCGCTTAACTCGCTTTCCAATGAGGCCATCGCGCTTATCCACTCCACCCTCGACGCGATAGAACCCCACGCCATTGCAGCCCTTGTCATTGGCAACGACAAGCCTGTCTTTAGTGCCGGGGCGGATCTTCCCTCCCTTGCCGCGGCCGCCGAATCCGCGTCTGCCACCGAGATATCCGCGGTCCTCAACGCCGGATCCCAGGCGCTACTAGGGCTCAAGTACTGCCCCATCCCCGTGATCGGGGCGGTGCGCGGGGTCGCCCTCGGCGGCGGCTTCGAAATGGCCCTGGCCTGTGACCGCCTAGTCCTCCACGCCGATGCGCGCCTGGCCTTCCCCGAGCTCAACGTGGGTCTTTATCCCGGTTGGACGGGCACAGTGGCGTTGCTCAGCCGTCTGCGGGCAGCGGGGGTATCCAATGCCCATCAACGCGCCTTCAACTTCATCACCGCCACGCGTCCCGCCCCCAATGCCTTTGCCGCGCGCCGCGATGGGCTCCTGCGCCCGACGGACGTGGTGCTGCTCTCCTTCGACCGGATTCTTGCCCGTGCCCTCGAGGAGGCCGCAGCCTTGGCCGCCGACTACACCCCTCCTGCCGATGAGTTCCTGCCGCTTTATTCTGGCCCGGCACTCGACCGCGAGTGGCCCCTGGAGAATACAACCGCCAATGACCACGCCATCGCCGCCCAGCTTGCGCGTATGTACACCGGCACAGGCGAGCTGACCTTCAGGCAATTCGCCGAGCGGGAGGTGGCCTTCGATGTCCCACTCCTGCTCATGCCAGCCAATGTGGAGCGGGCCCTGCACATGGCGCGCACCCGCAAGCCGCTGCACAACTAGCGCTCGAGCAGCGACCCCGCACCTTCCTTCCCCGACGGGTTTCTCCTACTTATAGGAGGAGAAACCCGTGATCTTCTTGCCAATGATGAGGGACTGAATGGTATCCGTTCCCTCGTAGGTATGCAGCGCCTCCAGATCGGCAAAGTGCCGCGCCACATTGTTTTCCAAGAGGATTCCCACTCCCCCAAGCATGTCGCGCGCATCGGCGGCAATGCGCCGCGCGGCACGCGTATTGTGCACCTTAGCCACGGAAGCCTGCTCGGGACGCAAGGTACCTAGACTCTCGCGCCGAGCCACTTCCCTACAGGTCAGCGCCATCTGGCCGAGATCAATAACCATATTGGCAAGGCGCTGCTGAATGATCTGGGATTGCGCCAACGGGCGCCCGAATTGCTGGCGCTCCAGCACGTGAATACGAGCGCTCTCGTAGCAGGCAATGGCGCAGCCCAAGGCCATCCACGCCACGCCGGTGCGGGTGGAGGTGAGCACGCGGGCGGTGTCTTTGAAGCTGCGTGCCTGCGGCAGTTGGGCTGAATCCGGCACAAAGCAGTCTTCCAGGTGAATCTCTGCCTGCTTGATGGCGCGCAGCGAAAGCTTCCCCGTCTGAGTGGTGGCGTGGTAGCCGGGGCTTCCTTGGGGAACGAGGAATCCGGAAACGTCCCCTTGCTCGGTGCGTGCCCAAATGACGGTGACATCACCCACCGAGCCATTTCCTATCCACCGCTTGTTGCCGTTGAGGACCCAGCCACCATCTGCGCGCACGGCGGTAGTCTCGAGGGCAATGGAATCCGAGCCGTGGTCGGGCTCGGTGAGGCCGAATGCTCCGAGCAGCTTTCCCTCCGCCATACCCGGCAGCCAACGCTCGCGCTGCTCCTGCGATCCGAGAAGATCGATGGAACGCATGGCCAGGCCGGCCTGCACCGCAATGACGGTTCCCATAGACGCATCGGCGCGCGAGACCTCCATGAGAGTCAATCCGGCGGCCAAGATGGACATGTGGCGGTGCCCGGGCACTGCCAAGCCATCGCTGAGCAGATCAAGTTCTCCCAGCCTACGCACGAGGGCGAGCGGGTATTCGCCCCGCTCCCAGTAGTCATTAATAAGCGGCAGACACTCGCTGCCAAAAGTCCTAGCATCCTGCCAGACCTCGGCATCTTCTCCTGATATATCATCGAATACGCCAAGCAGATCGGTCGTGGCTACAAGGTGATTATGGGACACTTTTCTCCTCCTAATACGAATCATCATTAGCCTATGATTGTGATGCAGACCTCATCACCTGTCAAGAGGGAGAATACCCAGCCATGGCCAATGAACAACGCCGCCAGCAAATTGCCGCCGCCGCCTTAGACCTCTTCGATAGCCGCGGCTACCATGGCACCGGCATGGGAGACATCGCCGCCGCCGTAGGAATGCGCGCCTCCAGCCTTTACAACCACTTCCGCTCCAAGCAGGAGCTTCTGGCCGCAGTAACCATAAGCACCATGGAAGAGCTGCTGCGCGCCAACGCGGCGGCATTAGCCCACCCATCCACACCGGAGGAGAAGCTTTTTTCCATCATGCGCACCCACGTCATATTCCACGCCACGCATGCCAAACGCGTGCGAGTAGTCAATGCCGAGCTCCACAACCTCGAAGATCCCTCCCGCGCTGTAGTAGTACAGCTGCGCAAGGACTACGTTGCCAGGTGGATTCGTGTGGTTGACTCGGGGGACTTCAGCGCCGAGGACCTGAAGATTGCCTGCTGGGCACTCATCGATATGGGTATCGGCGTTGCCCAGTGGTACAGCCCGGACGGCGCCTACTCCCCAGAGGAACTGGGAGACATGTACGGGCGCTTCGCTCTCAGACAGCTCGGCATCGAGACATAGTCCCCACCGCCCCACCCCAGGCTGCGGCCCAACGGGGACCCACCTACGAAAGGTTTAACCCACGAGCACCGAGAATGGTTTACTTGAAAGCGATGGAACCACTCGACCTTTCTGCCTTAACGGGCACGCAATCGCGCACCTACGGCACGCGCAAGATCACCCAGGCCATGATCGATTCCCCAGTCCACGTGGCCGTTGCCTTGTGGGACGAGCGCTGGGACTGCGCCCCCAGCGGCAAGGTGGAGGGCTGGGTCATCTCCGTCTCCACTAAATCGACGCGCTTCGTGCGCAAAGGAACGATCAAGTCCGGGGATATTGTCGCCGTCGCCCTTAGAGAGTACGACCGCGCCACCGCCGGCCTCAAGGGCAAGAAGTGGATCGTTACCGGCCGGCGCCAGCCGGCTTTACGCGCGGCGTTGGAAAAGCGCGGGCTTAGCGTGACGGGAAGCTTCGCGGAGGAAAACAGGGCTTCGAATAGCGCCAGCACCGCCCGGCGCAACGAGGCAGCCCGCACCGCCCGCGAGGCCAAGAAGAAGGGTGAGGCACCGAAGAAGAAAGAGGTCAACAAGGTAGAGACACCCCGCGCGCATTGGTGGCCTAATTTCTCCCAGGCATCTTCCTGGCCCCAGGGCGCGACCGTGCGCCTGGCCACCGACGCCTCCTCAGATACCGTCTTTAAAGGTTCGATGTGTTTCGTGGCCGCCAACGGCGATTACCGCCTGCGCACCCAGGAGACTTCCGCAGGCACGGATGAACTCGAGCTGGAATCCTTGACCATGGCTTTGAAGTACCTGCTCAAGGTGGGCGCCACCTCAGCCATCATCGAATCCGATTCGGTGGCCGCGCTAGAGGCAGTCGAGGAAATAGCCCACAAACACAATTCCAAGGCAACTCACTCGAGGCGGCGCTGGCGTGGTCTAAGCTCCGGCTCACGCTCGCGTTTCCAACAGGCCTGGTTTGATGTACAAGGCACGTGCTCGGTAGAGATTCGCCGCGTGCTCGGGCATGCCGGGGATCCGCTCAACCGCGCCGCCGATCAAATTGCCTACATGGGATTGCGCGCCATAGCCCATCCGCTCAAGCAGGCGCGGCCCACGCTCATCGCGGGAATTAACAAAGCCCTCAATAGGCTTTAGGCTTAAAGGCATGAGCAACCCCACCCCGCCCAACCCTTTTCTGGAGCCGGAGGATTCCGCCGGGAAGAAGCCCCTTGATAATCCCTTTGCGGTGCCTTCCCCAAGCCCTGTTCCAGAGAGCGTTCCAAATCCTGTTCCGGCGCCTGCTCCCTACCCAGCTCTAGACCCGACAACGCACTCTATTCCGGAGGTTTCTGACTACGCCGAGCCCTTAATCAATGAGGAAGACGTCGCCCGGGGTGGAAAGATCTACCGCTTCTCGTGGTTCAAGGGCATCGCTGCGGTGTTCTTCCTGTTGGTTGGCATTGGTGCGCTCGATGATGCTGAACATGGAGCCGGGCTATTCTTCCTTCTCCCCAGTGCCTGGTACCTGTTCATGTCCTGGAACAACCGCGGCGAGTCCAAGGTTGCGCAGAAACGCTACTGGCCCTTGGTGTGGACCGTAGCGGTTCTGCTCCTGCTCTTTGTCTAGTTCTTAGTCAGCGCCTAGCGCAGGCGGCGCGCCCCTTCTCCTGGCCGGGCGATAAGGAAGGTGGGCTCTGGGAAGCCGTGTTTAGCGGCCGCGGAGGCAATAGCTGCGGCGGTGTCATCCACAACGTCGCGGTCTATCAAGGCAATGACCGCGCCGCCAAAGCCGCCACCAGTCATGCGCGCACCCAACTCGCCAGCGGCATGGAAGGCGGAGTCGAGCTCAGGAGTGGTGACCTGGTAGAGATCACGCAACGAAATGTGGCTGTCACGCATCCGCTCACGCACGCCGTCGATGTCTCCCTCTTCGAGCAGATGCGCCACCTCCTGGGTGCGCGCGGTTTCCTCGACCACGTGGCGCACCCGTCGGCTGGTAAGCTCCGCGTCTTCGCCGTTGTCGCGTGCCCACTGGGCAGCGGCCGCAGCGGCATCGGGGATGTCCCGAATGGTGCCCGTCCCTCCTGGGGTCAGCGCGTGCTGCACCGCGTCGATGACGCCGCGGCGGGAGGCGTACTGGCCGTCGCTAAGCGTGTGCGGGGCATTGGTATCGGCGATGAGAAGCACCATCCCCCGCGAGGCCAGATCGAAGGGAACGCGCGTGAGTTCGCCGGAGCGAAAGTCCAGCACCAAGGCGTACCCGCGTTTGCCAAAGAAGCTGGCGTTCTGGTCGAGGCCGCCCGTCGAGGCACCAACGACCTCGTTCTCTGCGCGCATGCACGCCTGGACCAGACGCCGGCGCTCCTCGTCAGCAGGGGAACGGCCCGTGGCCAGTTCGAAGGCGGCAAGAGCCACGGAGCACTCCAACGCCGCGGAGCTAGACAGCCCCGAGCCGATGGGGACGTCTGAGACAATCGCGATATCCAAGCCCGTGCAGGTGGGAATCACCCCGACTTGCAGCCCCGCCCAGACGGAACCGGCAACGTAGCCGGACCAATCGGCGGGAGAACCCGGGCCGACCTTATCCAAGGGGATCTCCGTCACGGCGGAGTTATCCTCCAGCTCGGAGACCATTCGGAGCACGCCATCCGTGCGCGGGGCGACGGCCACGGCGGTGTTTTGCTCGAGAGCAAAGGGAATGGAAAGGCCCCCCGCATAATCCACGTGCTCACCAATAAGGTTGACGCGACCGGGTGCGGCCCACACTCCGGCGGGCGCCGACCCAAAACTCTTGGTGAACAAGGCCTGGGCATCAGTGACGAGCTGGGCGTCATCGCGGGTATTGATCCAGTTAGGCATCCCACACCTCCCGGAAACGGGCGGCGATCTTCTCCGGGGTGGTGTCATTGATCCACACCCCTTGGGAGGATTCGGAACCAGCCAGGAACTTCATGCGGTTGGGAGAGCGCATGAGGGAGAAGAGCTGCAGGTGCATGCGCACGCTCCCGCGCAGCGCCGGATCGACCGGTGCCAGATTCCACCCGGCAATATAGGGGGTCTTCTCCACGTCTTCGAAGAAACGATCAACTGCACCATAAAGGCGCTTGAGCAACCCGGCAAGGTCATCGCGCTGGGACTCGGAGAGCTCGGTGAAGTCGGCGGCATAGGCATTGGGCACGACCATGGCCTCCACCGGCCACTTGGCCGCGGCCGGAACGTAGGCGGTGAAATGCTCGGTGACCTCGATGATGCGGTTTCCTACAGCGCGTTCCTTGTCCAGGATGTCCTGGAAAAGATCGCCATCGTACGCCTGTGCGGAAGCCACGATGTTGCTCATGCGTGGGCTTAAGAAGGGGTAGGAGTAGATCTGCCCGTGCGGGTGCTGCAGAGTTACCCCGATCTCCTTGCCACGATTCTCAAAGGGGAATACCTGGGCCACGCCCGGCAGCTGTGAGAGTGCCGCGGTGCGGTGTGCCCATACATCGATGACGGTGCGGATGCGGCTAACCGGCAAGTCTCTAAAGCTCAATTGCGGATCGGAGGTAAAGCACACCACCTCGCAGCGCGCCTTGGCCGGGCGTTGGGGCACAAGGCCCATGCCGTCGAGATCGTTGTCATAATCCTCCATCGCCATGGAGAAAGAGGGAAAGCGGTTTTCAAAAACCACGACATCGTAGCTGGGGCTGGGGATCTCGGTGGGCAGCTGGCCTGGCTGCGTGGGTGCGAGCGGGTTCTCGTTGGCCGGAGGCATAAAGGTGCGGTTCATGCGGTGAGCGGCGAAGGCCACCCACTCCCCCGTGAGAGGATCGCGGCGCATCTCTGAGGCCGGATGAACCTGAGGGAGGTCGCGAGAATCCACCAGGATGCGGTCGCTGTACTCGGTGTCATCGAAGTAGATGATCTCGCGTCCATCTGCCAGGGTGGATGGAGTAATTTTTAGCATTAGTCTCTCCCTGCATTCGAGTTTGCCGCAGCCCCGGAGGCGGCAGCCGGATCACCAGCCGCGTCTTGAGCGGCGCTGGTATCCACAACGATGGGCCGCAGCCTTGCCCACAGCATCATGATGGCGGCGACCGCCAGCATTGCCAGCCCAGAATAGAGGTTGTCAGCGGGTTCTTTGAGCGAGCCGGTATCTGGGTTGATGCCGGGATCAAGGAAGAAGAAGCAGGCAATCAAGACGATCCCGTAGAGCCCGAGGAGGGCGCCGATGACGTTGCGCAGATCGAATGCGCCGGCATGCTGCTGCGAGGTTCCTTGTGCTGCTGGAGTTTTTTCAGACATTGTTGAGCTCCTTGCTTAAGCAAATATGACGTTGAGGCCAACGGCCATGGCTAAACAGATGACGCCCAGAGGTACAGTTTGCTTGTACCAGGGCAGGGACTTTTCGGTGTAGTCCTCGAAGTGATCCTTCGGGGTCACGGAGGAGACGAAGCCGACGAGCTCCGAGTCGGGCTTTGGCGTGGTGAACATGGTGACAATCACGGAGACGATGATGTCGACGCTAAAGGCCACACCCGCGGCGACGAAGGCGGTGCCTTGTCCCGGCAGGTTGAAGATGGAGGCTGAGGCCTCCGTAAACGTGGCCACGTACCAGAACGCAATGGCGGAGGTAGTACCTGCCACCAGGCCAGACCAGCCGGCGTGCGGGGTCATGCGCTTCCAGAACATACCCAGGATGAAGGTTGCAAACAGCGGCGCGTTGAAGAAGCCGAACAGGGTCTGCAGGTAGTCCATGATGTTGCCGAAGTTCTGCGCCAGAAGGGCAGTGAACATGGCGATAATCGTCGCGCCGACCGTGGCTAGGCGCCCGAACTTCAGGTAATACTCGTCCGGGCGATCCTTGACCACGTAGGCCTGCCAGATGTCATAGGAGATGACGGTGTTGAAGGCGGAAATATTGGCGGCCATGCCGGCCATGAAGGAGGCCAATAGGCCTGCGATGGCAACGCCAAGTAAGCCATTAGGCAGCAGATCGCGCATGAGCAGCAGGATCGCGTCATTGGGTTCGGCGCGCTTTTCCATCAGATCCCCCACCGTGACCGAGGCCACCATGCCGGGGATGACCACGAGGAAGGGGATGAACATCTTCGGGAAAGCACCGATGATGGGGGTCCTGCGCGCCGCGGAGATGGACTCGGAGGCCATTGCGCGTTGCACCTCAACGAAGTTGGTGGTCCAGTAGCCAAAGGAGAGGACGAAGCCCAGACCCAAGACGATGCCGATGACGGACCACACCGGGTTTTCGAAGCCGGAAATATCCGTTCCGGGCCAGGTATGGAAGTGGGATTCATTCGCCACGGAGTTCTTGAGACCCTCCCAGCCGCCAACGCGGTTGAGGCCGATGATGGTCAGCGGCGCCAGCGCGGCCACGATGACGAAGAACTGAAGAACCTCGTTGTAGATGGCCGCGGAGAGACCGCCCAGCGTGATGTAGGACAAGACAATGATGCCGGCGAGCAGCAGCGCCACCCACATGGGCCAGCCCAGGAGGGCCTCCACGATGGTGGCCAGCAGGTAAAGGTTAACGCCGGCGATAAGGAGCTGCGCCACCGCGAAGGAAATCGCGTTGACCAGGTGCGCGGCGTTACCGAAGCGGCGCCGCATGAACTCCGGGACGGAACGTACCTTTGAGCCATAGTAGAAGGGCATCATGACGATACCCAGGAAAACCATGGCGGGCACGGCGCCGATCCAGAAGTAGTGCATGGTCTGGAAACCGTATTCCACGCCATTGGCGGACATGCCGATGATCTCCACGGCACCGAGGTTGGCGGAGACGAAGGCGAGGCCGGTGACCCAGGCGGGCAAACCACGCCCGGAGAGGAAGAAGTCAATGGACGAGGACACGCGGGCCTTGGCCGCCCACCCGATTCCCAGGACGAACAGGAAGTAGACGGCCACGAGGAGGTAGTCCACCCAAGTGGCGTCGAGTCTTAATACAGATTCAGCAGTATCCATGGTCAGGCTGCCTTTCTAAGAGATGGTGCGCCCTGTTTCCAGAGCACTGAGATGGATGCGATACGCAACAGGAGTCTCGGAATCGATGGTGGCAATATCAACGCCATCATGGAGAGCATTAGGCGGCGCGCTCATGGGCTCCACGGCCAGGGCGCGCCCGCGCCCTGGGTAGTCGCGGGGAGTGTAGAGCTGTACCCATTGCAGCCCCGGTCCCATTTCCAGGCGCACGCCTTGTCCGGCGCAGGTGTATTCCGCCACGAGTCCTTCGGGCCCGTGGAAGCAATCGTCCCATTCCACCTCAGCGATGGCTTGGTCCACGATGCTGCGCTTGTCGAAGGCTCCTGTAGGCAGGTTCCTTTCATTGAGAAGATGATGGCTGGTCACCGGGAGATGAAGACGGGACTCATCGGCCGGGGCGCCGCACGCCGAGAGATAGGTGTGCAGCCCGCAGGCGAAGGGCACCGGGCGAGTTTCCGGAGTGCTCGCGCTCAGGACTACCTCCAGGCCGGTGTCAGCAAGGCGATAAACCGCCTCGACCTCCACCTGCCAGGGCCAGCCGGACTGTGGCGCGATTGAGTGGCGCAGCACGACAGCCGCTGGGGCGCACTCACTGACCTCCCACTCGACTTCATTGCAGAAGCCGTGAATCGCATTATTGAGAGCCGGTTCCGTGATGGGCAACTGATAGTTAGTTCCCTGCCACGAGTATGTCCCGTCCTCTACCCGGTTGGGCCATGGTGCGAGCACCACGCCTGCACTCAAAGGCGGATAAGCGCCATCCGGATAGGTCTCGACTAGAGGCTTAGAGTCAAAGGTCAATGCTTTGATACCCCCGCCGAAGGTGGCTATGTCGGCGCGATAGCGCCCGGCGGCAATCTCGAGGACTGGGGAGGTGTTGGCCATGGGAGCTAGACCTTTCTAGCTAGAGGAAGTCCCTACCTCCTCTACCCTATGGCCGCGCTGACCAGCACGTCAATCGTTTGCGTAAATCCGCAATAATTTAGCATTAGGGCCAATCCATAAATACCGTTTTTAGCCCAATCTGGGGTCATACCCTCCACTTGCGCCACAACACCCGCAGTGCTGAGTGCGGGGTGGCGACAACCTCGCGCAGATAGTTGCTCGCCTTCAATGACCACGGAGTACGCGCGGAGTGCATCCTAACCGGGATCCCCAAATGCCAGGCCCACAGCCTAGTGCGCACAATGTGAAAGTCACTCGTAATGACGTGAAAAAGTTCAGCGCCGGGGGAAAGCCGCACAGCCCTCTCTAAGTTCTCGTTGGTGCTCGTAGCATCCAGTTCAACAACAATGCGCCGCGGATCGATGCCGTGGTCAACGAGGTAGCGTTGCATGGCTTCTGCCTCACCTTTGCCTGAAACGATGATGGGTTCGGGCAGGTGGGAGGCTAGTTCTATCGCTTTATCTAGGCGCGTCGCCAACATGGGCCCCGGCTCGCCGTCGACAACGCGGGCGCCAAGGACGAGCAGAGGTTGGGACATAGCAACGAGCATAGGCCAGCGAAATTGATGGCGAATGCCCAGGGGTTGACACCGCGCCTCAAGGCTCAGTAGTTTAAATCCCATAGAAGTTATGCAAACGTTTGCACAACGTGAGAGGTTCATCATGTCAGGAGCAACACTCAAGGACGTGGCCGCCGCCGCAGGCGTGTCCGTTTCGACGGCCTCGCGCTCGTTGGCGGATAATCCCGCCATCTCCGAGGCTACTCGGCGCCGAGTTAAAAAGGCGGCCGCCAGTCTTAATTATCACCCCAATGCGCAGGCCCGCGCACTGCGCAGCTCGCGGAGTAACGCCATCGGCCTAGTCATTCCCAGCCTGGTCAACCCCTACTTTGCAGCCATGGCAGCCGCCATCGAGGAGGCGGCGGAGGCACGCGGCTTCGCCACCATCATCACCTCCAGCGCCGAGGATGGCACCAAACTCGCCTCGGCGCTCGATGCCTTGTCCTCCCGCCAGGTCGACGGCATCGTGGCCGTCCCCATGCACGGCGCCGAGGAAGCGCTTGCCGCAACGGCCGCGCTGCGCCCCCTGCTCCTAGTTGACCGCCACTTGGGGGATCTGCCCGCGGTCGTCTCCGATCCCACCCCAGGCATCGCAGCAGCACTGGCCTTACTCAAGAGGCGCGGGCACAGCCGCATTGGCTACCTCTCGGGGCCGGACTCCACCTCCACAGGCCGCGAACGCCTAGAGGTATTCCTCCGCGAATCCTCAGGCCTCGACGTCATCGTCCACGACGGAGGCTTTCGCCGCAAAGAGGGCTACAAAGCCACCCTCGATCTTCTTGATTCCCAGGTCACGGCCATCGTTGCCGGCGACTCCATGATGACCTTCGGCGCGCTTGAAGCCTGCCACAACGCCCAGGTCGACATCGGAAAGCAACTCGCGCTCGTCGGCTTCGATGACTTTGTCTTCCTGCGCTATCAACCCTCCCCGGTCTCCGTCATCGACCAAGAGGTAGACCGCCTGGGAGTCGCGGCCGTGGACTCTTTAATCCACGCCATCGAGACCAAGACCACGCCGCGCGGTGTCGTACACCCCACGCGCTTTATCCCCCGCCCATCCACCGCCTATGGCCCCCAATCCGGCCCAGCATTGGCAGCACAGCAGTAGTACATGAGAAGTAAATCAGTAACAGGAGAACGAGCATGACCTACCCTGCGCGGCACCAGCCCGCCGCCAGTTCTTCCCATCCGCCGGTCCTCGAGCTAGTCGAGGTATCGAAGTCCTTTGGTTCCGTCGACGTCATCAAGGGCGTGACCCTGCACGTACGCCGCGGCCAGGTCCAGGCACTCTTGGGAGAAAACGGCGCCGGAAAATCCACGCTTATCAAGATGATTGCCGGAGTACACCGCCCAGATTCGGGCCGCATCGTTGTCGACGGAAACGAGGTCGACATTGCGGACACCAACGCCGCAGAAGCCCTAGGCATTGCCACCATCCACCAAGAGCTCAACCTCGTGCCCACCATGTCGGTGGCAGAAAACATCCTCTTGGGACGCACTCCCCACAAGTGGGGCTTGGTCAACCGCGCCCATCTGCGTGCCCAGGCCCAGGCGGCGCTGCACCTCATCGGGCTCGACGTCGACCTGGATACGCCCGTGGGGGAACTCGGCATCGCCAAGCAACAGCTCATCGAGATTGCCAAGGCCCTGTCGATGAACGCACGCATTCTCATCCTCGACGAACCCACCGCGGCCCTGACCGGCAAGGAGATTGACGCACTCTTCCTCATCCTCGACGAGCTCAAGGCCAAGGGCGTGGCGATGGTGTTCATCAGCCATCACCTGGAAGAGCTCGCGCGGATCGCGGACACCATCAGCGTTCTGCGTGACGGAGAATTCGTCGCCGAGGTCCCCTCCTTCACTCCCGAGGCGGAGCTCGTGCGCCTCATGGTGGGCCGCGACATCGAGGATCAATACCCGCGCCAGCGCCCGCAGCAGCCGGGCGAAGTACTCCTCGAGGTTGAAGATCTCAGCGCCGAGGGCAAGTTTTCCGGCGTGAGCTTTTCTGTCCGCTCCGGCGAGGTCGTGGGTCTAGCCGGCCTGGTAGGCGCAGGCAGGACGGAGATCATTCGCGCCATCGCGGGCGCTGATCCCTATGACTCGGGCAGCGTGCGCATCGCCGGAAACGCTGTGAAGCGCGGCGATATAGCGGCCTCTATTGCCGCCGGCGTCGGCCACATCCCCGAAGACCGCAAGTCCCAGGCCTTGGTCCTTGATGCCAGCGTCTCCGACAACCTCGGATTTGCCACCTTGTCCGCCACCTCAAAGCTGGGGCTGGCTGACCTGCGCGGCCAAAAGCAGCGCGCAGGCACCGTCGCCGAGAAACTCCGCATCCGCATGGCCGGCCTTGAGCAACCCATCCGCAACCTCTCGGGCGGCAACCAGCAGAAGGCCGTCTTTGGCCGCTGGGTACTTGCCGGTTCCTCCGTGTTGCTTCTCGACGAACCGACCCGCGGCGTCGATGTCGGCGCCAAGGTAGAGATCTACAACATCATCAACGATGTCACCTCCCGGGGCGGGGCCGTGCTCATGGTCTCCTCCGACCTGCCAGAAGTCCTGGGGATGTCTGACCGCGTCCTTGTCATGTCTGGCGGTGTCCTGGCAGGCGAGCTCTCCCCCGAATCCTCCCAAGACGAGGTGATGGCCCTAGCCGTCTCCAACGTCTCCAACGTCATTACCGAAGCCGATGTCGATCCGGCTGCAGCAAGCTGAAGGAATCAGAAACCATGACTCAGACCCGCACGAAGAACCAGGTCCTCAATTGGGCGATGAATAACGGCGCCCTCGTCGGCCTCATCGCACTGTGCATCGCGCTCTTTATAGCCACGCCCTACTTTCTCACCGTTGCCAACCTGCTCAACATCGGCATTCAGGCCGCTACGGTAGCCATTCTGGCCTTCGGCATGACCTTCGTCATCGTCACCGCCGGCATCGACCTTTCGGTCGGCTCGGTCGCAGCCTTAGGCGCAATGGTCTCGGCCTATATGTTCGCCGAGGCCGGCCTGCCCGGCTGGCTCACCCTCCTCATCGGCCATTGCGCCGCAGCCAAGGCCGATGAGGAGGCCGAACGCAACGTTCCAGTAGAGGTGGTCACCGTGACCGCAGAAAACGTAGAGGACTTCCAATGAGCAAGCTCACCGTAGTCGGCTCCATTAACGCCGATCTGATCATCCGCGCCGAGCGCCATCCGCTGCCTGGTGAAACACTCGTCGGCATTGGCGGAGAGATTCTCGCCGGCGGCAAGGGCGCAAATCAGGCGGTGGCCGCCGCCCAACTAGGTGCACATGTCGCCTTTGTCGGCGCGGTAGGCCGCGATGCCTACGCCGTGCCCGCCATGGCCTACATGGAGACTTCCGGCATCGATGTCTCCGCCGTGGCCACGGCTGACACCAACACCGGCTTGGCCGTCATCACCGTCGCCGCCGACGGCGAGAACACCATCGTCATCTCGCCCGGCGCGAATGCGCTTGTCGACGACGCCTTCGTCACCGCCCGCGCCTCCACCATCGCCGACGCCGACATCGTCTTGCTACAGGGCGAGATTCCCTCCTCCGGCTTCGCTGCCGCCGTCGCCGCGACCACCGGGCGAGCCATCATCAACCTGGCTCCTGTGGTCGAGGTGAATCCCGCCGCTTTACTGCGCGCGGATCCCCTCCTGGCCAACGAGCATGAGGCCGGCCTTATCCTGGCTCAGCTGGGCCAGAAGGTCGATGCTGCTGCCAGCCCGCGGGAGCTTGCGAAAGGACTGCTCGGGGCAGGTTTTCGCTCTGTGGTTCTCACCTTGGGCTCCGCCGGCGCGCTCGTGGCTACTGCGGATGCCGTGACGGAAATCCCCACCCCTCGTATCGAGGCCGTCGATACCACCGGCGCTGGCGACGCCTTTGCAGGAGCGTTGTGCGTGCGACTGCTGGAGGGAGAAAACCTGGAGGACGCCGCGCGCTTTGCAGCACGGGTGGGGGCCTTTGCCGCCACCGGCGCAGGCGCTCAGCCCTCCTATCCCACTACTACATCCGCCCTACCCGAGGTCTAAAACCGTGCTCAAGTCCGGATTGTTCAATCCCGCTCTGGCCAGCGCCGTGGCCCGGCTCGGCCACACCGATTCCTTCGCCATCGCCGATTGCGGGCTGCCCATCCCCCATGGGACCACCATCATCGACCTAGCCTTGGTATTCGGCATCCCCAGCTTCGAGGACACCCTTGCAGCACTTCTGGAGTCAGTGGTGGTCGAGGGTGCAACCATCGCCACCGAGACCCCCGCGTCCATCCGCGCGGCATTGCCCACGGTTCCGATCAAGGAAGTTACTCACGCACAGCTCAAAGCCGCGCTAAGTGAGGTCGCCTTCGTCGTCCGCACCGGCTCCACCACGCCCTATGCCAACGTAATCCTGCGCAGCGGCGTGGCCTTCTAGGCCTCTAGCCCTCCATGAGGCGGCGACGCAGGTTGGCGTCCTTCTCCTCCACCTCAGCGGCCATGCGCTGCTGATAGGCGGACATCTTCTCCACCAGCTGCGGGTTGCCCGCCCCCAAGATGCGCACTGCCAGCAGACCGGCATTCTTGGCACCTCCGATGGATACAGTGGCCACGGGAACGCCGCCTGGCATCTGCACGATGGACAGGAGCGAATCCAGACCATCAAGATCCTTGAGCGCACGCGGAATGCCAATTACCGGCAAGGGGGTGGCCGCAGCCACCATGCCAGGCAGGTGCGCAGCTCCGCCAGCACACGCAATGATTGCCTGCAAGCCACGAGTATGTGCCTGCTTGGCATAGGCCAGCATCTTCTCTGGGGTGCGGTGTGCACTTAAGACGCCCACCTCGAAAGGCACCCCGAACTCAGCGAGCACCTCTGCTGCTGGTTCTACGGTGGGCCAATCAGAATCTGAGCCCATGATGAGGCCGACGAGTGGTTGCATTGCAGTACTCCTTAATTCAACAGATCAACAATTAAATCTACGTAGATAGATCCTCTTAGTCAGTGTCCAGTTAGACAGTGTCCGGCCACTGCGCATGCACTAGGAAGTGCGCCGCCGCCTGCGCCTGCTCCCGCGTGGCCTGCACGTCGGTGCCGCATAGATTAACGTGACCAATCTTGCGACCGGGGCGGTGCGCTTTGCCATAGAGGTGAATCTTGACAGCCGGATAACGCTCCATGACCTCACGTACTCGCTCGCGCATGGGCATCTGCGGATCCTCCGGGGCTCCCAGCACATTGGCCATGACAGTAATCGCTGCGGTTTCTTCCGTTGCTCCCAGCGGCAAATCCAGTACCGCACGAAGGTGCTGCTCGAATTGGGAGGTCACAGAACCATCCTGCGTCCAGTGCCCGGTGTTATGCGGGCGCATTGCTAGCTCATTGACCGCGATGTCTTCCACACCGTTTTCTCCGGTGAAGGCGAAGAGCTCCACGGCAAGCACGCCGGTAACGCCTAGAGACTGCGCAATTTCCACCCCCAGGTCGCGGGCACGCTTTTCCAGCTGCGGGGAGAGGTCCGGTGCAGGGGCCATGGCCTCGGCACAGATGCCGTTGCGCTGGACCGATTGCGTGATCGGCCATTCCTTGGTCTCCCCGGAAGGGCGCCGTGCCACGAGGATGGAGAGCTCGCGGGTGAGCGCCACCTTCTTCTCCGCCATCAAAGGAGTGTCTTTCTTTAGCAGTTGGGTGGTCAGCGCCACCAGCTCAGCCTCGGATCCTGGGAACCATACGCCCTTGCCGTCATAGCCATCACGGCGGGCTTTCAAGCACACGTGCCCACCCGTCTGCGCCCAGAAATGCGCGGCCTCCTCAGCCGAATTGATGGCCTGGAAAGCAGGAATAGGCGCACCCAGCTCTTGCAGGCGCTGACGCATGATGAGCTTGTCTTGGGCGTTGATCAACGCCGCAGGTTGGGGCTGCACATTAAATCCTGCGGCGATGAGCGCCCGCAAATACTCATTGGGCACATGCTCGTGTTCAAAGGTCACGGCATCGGAGCCTTTGGCGGCCCCGCGCAGGGTGGCGTAATCGTGGTAGTCACCGATGATGGCATCGGGGATAACCTGGGCTGCAGAAGAGTCCGAACGCGATGCCAAGATCCGCAGGTGGATGTCGAGCTCTGCGGCGGCGGGCTGCATCATTCGAGCAAGTTGGCCATCGCCGAAGACGGTAACGTTTAGCTTTGCTTGTTCACTCACTCGCCCAATACTAGCCTTAGGACTATGATCGCTCGGCATACCATCTTCCAAAACTCTTTGATGACCGCACTGCTCGACGGAATCTACGACGGCGAAATGTCCGTGGGAGAACTACTCGGCAAGGGCAACTTCGGCATTGGCACCTTCGATGCTCTCGACGGAGAGATGATCATCGTTGACGGAGTCTGCTACCAGCTGCGCGGGGATGGCTCCGCGCAGGTAGCCGATCTCTCCCAGCGCTCGCCCTACGCGGTGGTGACAAACTTCGTGCCTCGTATCACGGTCGATGCCCCTCCCGGGATGCACCGCAGCGATCTCTCCGATCTCATCGATGAAGTCCTGCCCTCCGCCAACTACATGTACGCCGTGCGCATGGTGGGAACATTCAGCTCGGTTACTACCCGTACGGTGGTCAAACAACCCAAGCCCTATCCTCCCATGGCGCAGGCCGTAGGAAGCGATGCAGAGCTGCACTTCAGTAACGTCGAGGGCGTCATTGGCGGATTCCGCACGCCAGTCTTCGAGAAAGGAATCTCGGTCCCGGGCTGCCACGTGCATTTTATCGACGCCGATCACAAATACGGCGGTCACCTGCTCGATTACACCGTAGACAAGGCCACCATCGAAATGTGCCCAGGCACCGACTTGGAGCTGCGCCTACCCCTCACCCGGGAGTTTGAGAGCGCGAATCTTGCCCCAGAAGACCTCGACCACCAGCTCCACACCACGGAGATCAAAGGCCGCGACTGAAAGCCCTCGGCTTAGTACCCGGCCAGAGCAGGCTAGTACCAGGGCTTCTCGTTGAGCAGGGCCTCTACTTTCTTAGCCTTGGGCACATCAGAAAAGTAGAGTGGCCGCTCGAATCCATGGATGGCCAGTGAAATGCCGCCACGCCGGCGGCGGGCTCCGCTTATATCGCGCAGCGGAATCGAATCAATCTTCTTGCCTTGACGGGCGATAACTCGCTGGTTGGTAACAATGAATCGGCGCCGCCGCGCCTTAAACAGCGGCACTCCGAAACGCCAAGCCGCCAAGATCGCCCACACCCCGACGAGCGCATTACGCAGCGCCAAATCGACGCCTTGGGTGTCACACCAGCCAATCGCTATCCAAGCTAGGCCGGTGACCAAAATGAGCTCCAAGAATGGGAAGATCAGCGCGCGAAATGGCGTGGTCATATCCGCGCGGATGACCTCGCCTTGTCCCATCTTCATCATTCCCATAGGTGGGAATCCTACCCGCTAGTCTTGGACACTCCACATGCACGAAGCGGGGACCGCACGACCGCACCGCTTGCTTGAGGCTTTGGGCTTTAAGAAGACGTCGGGCGCAGGTGGGTGACGTCACCGGCCGAGTAGTACTGCCCGCCAACGTTGATGCGGCCATCATCGGCGACGCCTTCCACAAGGCCGATAACATTTCCAGCCGGCGCCTCGAGGCGGACTTCCTGGCCAATGGAAGAGCACACCGCGCGGTAGTCCTCCAAGAGCTGGGGGTCCTGCTTGTCCCACTGATCAATGCGCCGACGCAGATTCTTGAGCACCTTGATTGCCAGCTCAGTGCGGTCAGTGTCCATACCCTCGATGGCAAGCGAGGTGGCCCTCTCAATGGGCAGCTGCTCCCGTGTCAGTGTGACGTTGAGGCCAACGCCCAAGACAACGCGCGCCGAAGGGGCATCCGCTGCGGCCGTCTTCGGCGCAATCTCAGCCTTATTAATCTCAGCCTTGCTGACCTCAGCCTTATTAATCTCAGCCTTATTGACTTCGGTCTTGGTCAGCTCGGTCTTGGGCAGGGACTTAAAGGCGGCACCGACGGGGCCGGCCTCGGCGAGGATGCCGCAAAGCTTCTTTCCATCAATCTGCACGTCATTGGGCCACTTGAGTACTGTGCGCTCGATTGAGTCTGTAACGGCGAGACCGACTGCTAGGGGCAGGGTCCCCAAATGCTCGAGGGTATGTGGGAGCAAAAGGGTGGAGAAGATGAGCTGGGTACCAGCTGGCGAGACCCACGTCCGCCCCAGTCTTCCCTTGCCCGCTACCTGCTCATCAGTGAGCAACACGGTGCGGTCAACCACGTCATCCGCCTGCATGAGGTCAGTATTAGTGGAGGTAGTTTGCTCCACGTAGTCGATCTCGGCATAGTCATCGCTCAACGCGGCACGAATCTTGTCTAGGTTTAAGGCAGTCATAGAAGAGATGATACCTGTGCGGAGGGCCTCAACCGTAGGAAGTGCGCAGCACCTCGCCCCAAAGATGGTGAGCCCGAGCACTGTGCAGTGCTAATGTAACGTCCATGTCAAAGGTCACTTTTGAGAAGGTCAGTATCACCTACCCCGGGGCGGCATCTCCCACGGTGGCAGAGCTCGACCTCACCATCTCCGACGGAGAGTTCCTCGTCCTCGTTGGACCCTCCGGGTGCGGAAAGTCCACCACGTTGCGCTCCCTGGCAGGGCTGGAGCCCGTCTCCAGCGGCCGGATCCTCATCGATGATGAAGACGTGACCAACCTGGAGCCTGGTGAGCGAGACATCGCCATGGTCTTCCAGAACTACGCGCTATATCCGCACCTCACGGTGGCAGAGAATATGGGTTTTGCCCTACGCCTAGCACGCTTGCCCAAGGCAGAGATCAAGGCCAAGGTGGCAGAGGCCGCCGAGACGCTCGGACTGAGCGAGCTCCTTGACCGCAAGCCAAAGGATCTCTCCGGTGGTCAGCGCCAGCGCGTGGCCATGGGTCGCGCCATTGTGCGCCAGCCCAAGGTCTTCCTCATGGATGAGCCGCTGTCCAACCTCGATGCCAAGCTGCGCGTACAAACGCGTTCGGAACTAGCCAGCTTGCAGCAAAGACTCGGCACCACCACCGTCTATGTCACCCACGACCAGGTCGAGGCAATGACCATGGGAGATCGCGTCGCCGTACTCAAGGACGGCATTCTGCAGCAGGTCGCCCCGCCACGGGAACTCTACGATCGCCCCGCCAACGAATTTGTTGCAGGCTTCATCGGCTCCCCCTCGATGAATATCTTTGACTTCGCCGGCCACAGGCTAGGCGTTCGGCCTGAAAACATTCGCCTAAGCGCTGAGCACGGTGAACTCACTGGCGTCGTCGACATCGTCGAAGAACTAGGGGCGGAATCCTATGTGTACGTCACCGTTGGCTCCCAGCGCTTCGTTGCTCGTGCGGAAGCAGGGGTCATCCCTGCGCGCGGCGAGGAGGTAGGGCTGGACTTCGATCCGGAACAAGCCCACCGCTTCGATACCGAAACTGGAGTGCGCCTCTCCGCCTAGACGGGGGTGATTGAAGTCACCCCTACGCGCTATTATTCCCAAAACCACTCTTATATCGCCGTCCGCATCATACTTTTGTATAAGCCAAAAGTTTTCCGAAAGGTGAATCCCCATGAAGATCTCCCGACTCCGTGCCGTGAAACGCGGCGCAATCGTTAGCACCGCAGCACTTGCTCTCGTCCTTGCTGGCTGCTCCTCCTCCGAGGACTCCGGCTCGTCTAATGGCGCCGCCACCGAGGGCACCGACGCACGCGGCCCCATCAGCTTCGCAATGGGCAAGAACGATACCGATAAGCTTCAGCCCATCATCGAGAAGTGGAACGCAGAACACCCCGATGAGGAAGTAACGCTCAAGGAACTGGCCGGTGAGGCCGACGCACAGCGTGAGACCCTCGTGCAGTCCCTCCAGGCAGGCAACTCGGATTATGACGTCATGGCACTCGACGTGGTCTGGACCGCAGACTTCGCTGCCAACCAGTGGCTCGCCCCGCTCACCGATGACCTCAAGGTAGACACCGCAGAACTGCTACCTGCCACCGTGGAATCTGCCACCTATAACGACACGCTCTATGCGCTGCCGCAAAACACCAATGGTCAGCTGCTTTTCCGCAACACCGACCTCGCCAAGGAGCAGCCGACCAAGTTCGATGACATCAAGTCCGCTTGTGAGGGACTCTCCGGTGACCAAGGCTGCCTGACCACTCAGCTCAAGCAGTACGAGGGCCTGACGGTCAACACCATTGGCTTCATCGAAGGCTGGGGTGGCTCGGTCCTCGATGACCAGGGCGCCGTCACGGTTGATTCCCCTGAAGCCAAGGCCGGCATGCAGGCCATGGTTGATGCCTACGCCGATGGCGTCATCACCAAGGCTTCCACCGCAGCCACCGAGGAAGAGACCAACCTGGCCTTTACCGAGGGCAAGTCGGCATTCGCCATCAACTGGCCGTATATGTACACCAACGCCGAGGACGCCGGCGTGAAGTTCGAGGTCTCCCCGCTCGTGGGCAAGGATGATGTCGGAGTGTCCACCTTGGGTGGCTACAACAACGGCATCAACATCAATTCCAAGCACAAGGCCACCGCGCTGGACTTCATGAAGTTCATCATCAACGAGGACAACCAGAAGTCCTTCGCTGAGGCCTCCTTCCCGCCGGTTCTCTCCTCCATCTATGACGATCCCGCACTCGTGGAGCAGTTCCCGTACCTGCCTGCGCTGAAGGAATCCCTGGAGAATGCTGCACCACGTCCGGTTTCCCCGTTCTACAGCGCCATCTCCAAGGCCGTGCAGGATAACGCTTACGCAGCACTGACCGCTGGCAAGTCCGTCGATGACGCGGCTTCAGACATGAAGGCTGCCATCGAGGCCGCCTCACAGGGCTAAGGTTAAAGCACCCTGCCCCTCTTAGAGGTCGCACCTTCTAGATCTCACTTTCTAGGTCGTACCTTCTAAGCCTCACCGCCACCGCGGTGAGGCGGGCAAGAAACAAGCGGGCAGGTCTTCGGACTTGCCCGCTTCTAGGCTTTATTCCGCTTCTTCCTTCTCACCCAGAAGTCTCCGTAAAGAAAGGCGCAGCAGCGTGGCACTAAAATCACCCAATGCC
This sequence comes from Corynebacterium flavescens, assembly GCF_008693105.1. Classification (GTDB taxonomy): domain Bacteria; phylum Actinomycetota; class Actinomycetes; order Mycobacteriales; family Mycobacteriaceae; genus Corynebacterium; species Corynebacterium flavescens. The sequence continues at coordinate 159,143 of NZ_VXKK01000018.1, read as the reverse complement.
AGCAAGCGCAAACAGCACCTGCAGATTGGCGCCCTCGTTGCGCCAGCGCTCGTCGTGCTGGCCATCGTCATTGGCTACCCCATCGTGCGAGCAATCGCGCTGTCCTTCCAAGCCAACCGGCACCTCGATCCCAGCACCGGGGTATTCGTGGACGGCGGCTTCGCAGGGCTGGAGAACTACCTCTACTGGATCAACAATCGCTGCATGTCCGCCACGGGTGTGGTCTCCCAATGCCCGCCCGGGGTTATCGCCACGGACTTCTGGCCCGCAGTTCAGATCACCCTCTTTTTCACGGTGGTCACGGTGAGCCTAGAAATCATCTTGGGCATGTTCATGGCACTCATCATGAACGGCAGCTATAGGGGCCGCGGCTTGGTGCGAGCCGCTGTGCTTATCCCGTGGGCAATCCCCACCGCCGTTACCGCCAAGCTCTGGCAGTTCATGTTCGCCCCCGACGGTATCGTCAACTCCCTGCTCGGCACGGACATCGCGTGGACCACGGATCCCGCATTTGCCCGCCTAGCGGTCATTGTTGCTGATGTCTGGAAGACCTCGCCTTTTATGGCGCTGCTCATTCTGGCCGGTCTGCAGATGATTCCGCGGGATGTCTATGATGCCGCCCGCGTTGACGGTGCCACGCGCTTGCAGCTCTTTTTCACCATCACGCTCCCCCTAGTGCGCCCCGCACTAATGGTGGCCATTTTGTTCCGCACGCTCGACGCCCTGCGCATGTATGACCTGCCGGTCATCATGATTTCCTCTTCCTCCAACTCCCCTACCGCCACTATCTCCCAGCTGGTGGTTGAGGATATGCGCCAAGGAAACTTCAATTCGGCCTCCGCACTATCCACCCTGATTTTCCTTCTCATCTTCTTCGTCGCCTTCATCTTGGTGCGCCTCCTGGGCGCTGATGTCTCCGGCAAGGAACGTCGCCGCATTCAGAAAGGGGCAGCACAGTGAAAAAGTTCGGACACTACGCCGGCATCCTTTTCATCATGTTCTGGGGCCTAGCGCCCTTCTATTGGATGGTGGTCACCGCCTTCCGCAATAAGGCCCATACCTTCGATACCACCCCCTGGCCCACCCACCTCACGCTGCAGAACTTCCGCGACGCGCTGGCCACAGACAAGGGCAATAACTTCCTAGCGGCGATGGGCAACTCCGTGTTCATCTCACTTGCCACCACCCTCATCGCCGTTCTCGTTGGAGTGTTTACCGCCTACGCGCTCGCGCGCTATGAATTCCCCGGCAAGGGCATCATCACCGGCATCATCTTGGCTGCTTCGATGTTCCCTGCGATCGCGCTGGTGACTCCGCTCTTCCAGCTCTTTGGCAACCTTGAGTGGATCGGCACCTACCGCGCCATGATTATTCCCAACATCTCCTTCGCGCTGCCGCTTACGGTCTATACCTTGCTCAGCTTCTTCCGCCAGCTGCCGTGGGAATTAGAGGAGGCCGCGCGTGTCGACGGCGCCTCACGCAGCCAGGCATTCCGCCTCATTCTCCTGCCTTTGGCTGCACCGGCGCTGTTTACCACCGCCATCATCGCTTTCATCACGACCTGGAATGAGTTCATGCTCGCGCGGCAGCTTTCAACCACCGGCACCGAGCCGGTCACCGTGGCAATCGCGCGCTTCTCAGGCCCCTCGGCTTTTGAGTATCCCTACGCGGCCACGATGGCAGCCGGGGCACTCGTCACCATTCCGCTCATCATCATGGTGCTTATTTTCCAGCACCGCATCGTCGCTGGCCTAACCGCAGGAGGTGTCAAGGCCTAATGTCTATTTCCCGCTCCCTTTCCATGATCGTTCCCATTGTCGTAGGCACCGCGTTGGTGACCGGTTGCTCGCCCGCCAATGAGAATCCCTCTCCCAATCCCCCGGAAACGAGTACTGCTATCTCCCAGCCTGCCGACTCACAGCCTCCTACCTCCCAGCCGGCTATTTCCCCCGTCATCGCCCCAGTCACGGTTCCGGTCTCCGAGCTGGCCGGCTCCCAGCAAAACCTCGTCGAAAGCCAGGTGCTCAACATCGTGGTGCCGGCGGCGGATCTCGACGCCTACAGCCCCGAGAGCACACCGGACTTCCTCGCCTTCCGCCAAGGCTACGATGACGGCAGCGCCCGCTTTAATCCCGGCTTTAGCGCCACCGCCCCCGGCCAAGGCGAGGTAACACTCGAAGGCCCCCAGACCATCACCTTCACGGTGACCGTGGAGCAGTAATGCGTCAGTCCTTGTTGTGGGACACCGCCATTGGTTTCGCCGGCTTCTTCGCCGTTCTTGCCCTCATCCAAGCCATCCTCAACCTCTTTGCACCGGCGCCGGCCCTGTGGCCAGGACTGCTCGCCGGAGCGCTGTGCCTTATGGTCTATGGGTTGGTCAGGGCCAAGTCGAAGGCACTGCACGAGGCTGAGAAGTAGCTATCAACAAAACACCGCAGGATTCCCCCTCCGCAGCACGGGTTCTCCGGTACTTTTGTTTCCATGTCCGGTAGCTTCTGGTTTCGCAATGCAATCTTTTACCAAGCCCTCGTAGGTTCTTTCAAGGACACCACGGGTAGTGGTGTCGGTACCCTGCGCGGGGTCATCGACAAGCTGGACTACCTCAAGTGGCTGGGCGTGGATTGTCTGTGGCTATCGCCCTTCTACGCCTCACCCATGCGCGACGACGGCTACGACATCGCCGATTATTACTCCATCCACCCGGACTATGGCACGATGGCGGACTTCGAGGAGCTCGTTGCAGAGCTCAAGAAGCGCGATATGCGCATCATGACTGATCTGGCACTCAACCACACCTCCATAGAACATGAGTGGTTCCAGCAATCGCGCCTGGATCCCAACGGTCCTTATGGCGACTACTACGTGTGGGGCGATGATGCACAGCGCTATCCGGAAATCCGCATCATCTTCACCGACGCGGAGGACTCGAATTGGCAGTGGGATGAGACCCGTGGCCAGTACTACTTCCACCGCTTTTATTCGCACCAACCGGACTTGAACTATGACAATCCATTGGTGCACGAGGAAGTATTCAATATCCTGTCCTTCTGGATGGACAAGGGGCTAGACGGCTTCCGCCTCGACGCCATTCCTTATCTCTACGAGCGTGATGGGGTCGGAGGCGAATCCCTCCCAGAGACTATCGAGTTCATTGAGAAGATCCGTCGTTTCCTTGATGAGAACTATCCCGACGCCATCATGCTGGCGGAGGCGAACCAACCCCCCTCCGAAACCATGGAGTTCTTTGGTAAGGGCGACCGCTTTCACATGGTCTTTAACTTCCCGCTGATGCCGCGTCTCTTTCAGGCCTTCGCGCTGGGGGACGCCTCCCCTATCTACAACATCATGGCGGCTATGCCGACCCTTCCGGAGAACTGCCAATGGGGCACCTTCGTGCGCAACCACGACGAGCTCACCCTCGAGATGGTCGATGAGGGAAACCGTTCGCTCCTCTATTCCGCCTACCTGCCCGATGACAGCATGCGCGCCCACGTCGGCATCGCCAGGCGCTTGGCGCCACTCATGGGACAGGATCGGCGCAAGATCGAGTTAATGTACTCGCTTCTTCTCACCATGCCAGGCTCGCCCTTCCTGTACTACGGCGATGAGATAGGCATGCTCGATGACACCTCCCTTCCTGACCGCGATGCCGTACGCACCCCCATGCAATGGGAGCCGGGCCCGGGTGCCGGCTTCACCACCTCCTCCCATCCGCGCCGCCCCATCGTCGGAGGCAAGGGCATTTCAGTGGCGGAGCAGGTAGATGACCCGGAATCGCTGCTTAACGTTGTGCGCACGATGGTCCAAGAACGCAAGGCGCATCCGGAGTTGGGCACCGCACCCTTCGAAGCGGTGGAAAGCGGGCACATCGGAGTACTCGCCTTCGAGCGTGGCGGTTTGTTGTGCCTGCATAACTTCTGCGATGAAACGGTGGACCTCGGCATGGTCGAGCTGGGTCCTTATGGCTATGCCTGGATCCCCGTCGAGGCGGCGGAAGATTAGCGGAGCGTGGCGTCTCACGCACGCTTTTCGACGCCCATATAAGTGAACTTTGGTTGAACTTCAGCCATCGTGTGCCATAATTGCCTCCCCGTCTAAGAAGGCTGGGACGCCGCTAACGGCCATACTGTCAAACATAATGGTCCATATTCCCTGCGTGCGGCCCACGCGGCATAGCCTCGCCGCGAAAGCGTTGATTATACAGAGCATCAACGCAGGTCTAGCCTAATCCTCGTCAGCTTCTTCCCTGCTTGGGTGGCATCTTCCATACCGCTCCGGCCCTAGAGGCATGACTGCGGCGGGGACGCCTCGTCTCCCCTATTTCCAGTTTTGTCTGTTCAAGGCTCTTTTACTTCTCCTCCGAAAGGGGTCGCTATTGTGACAGCGACACTCATCATCCTGGCCATTGTCATCGTCACTGCTCTCGCATTCGACTTCACCAACGGCTTCCATGACACCGCGAACGCCATGGCAACCTCCATCGCCACCGGTGCGCTCAAGCCCTTTACCGCCGTAGCCATCTCCGCTGCTCTTAACCTGGTCGGCGCATTCCTTTCGGTCCACGTTGCTGCAACAGTGGCCAAGGGAATAGTTAACCTCGATTCCTACGACATCAGCACCGCCGGTGGTTCCGTGCCTGTCGACGGCGAAGCGCTGCTCATGGTTGTCTTCACCGGCCTTATCGGCGGCATCTTCTGGAACCTCTTCACCTGGCTGCTGGGCATGCCTTCCTCTTCTTCCCACGCCCTTTTCGGCGGCCTCATCGGCGCTGCTTTTGCAGCCATGGGAACGGCAGGCGTGGCCTGGTCCTCGATTGCGGGAAAGATCATCATTCCTGCCTTGGTTTCGCCCTTTATTGCCGCCTTTGTCTCGGCCTGCGGCACCTTCATGGTCTATTGGATCACCAACACGATCCCGCACCGCGTCAAGAACGAGCACTTCCGCCACGGTCAGATTGTCACCGCCTGCCTGGTGTCTTTGGCACACGGTGCCGGCGACGCCCAGAAGACGATGGGCGTCATCTTCCTGGCACTTGTTGCTGCGGGTGAGGCCAACCCCGACGCCCGCCTGCCCACCTGGGTGATCTTCGGCTGCGCCATCGCCATTGCGGCCGGCACTCTCTCCGGAGGATGGCGCGTTATTCGCACCCTAGGCAAGGGCCTCGTGGAGATCGAATCCCCCCAGGGCATGGCCGCCGAGGCATCCTCGGCCGCGATCATCTTGACCTCCGCCGCCGGCGGTATGGCGCTGTCCACCACGCACGTATCCACCGGTTCCATCCTGGGCACCGGCATTGGACGCAAGGGTGCGCAGGTGCGCTGGGGCGTCGCCATGCGCATGGCCGCGGCCTGGCTCATCACCTTGCCTTGTGCCGCCATCGTCGGATTCCTCAGCTGGTGGATCGCCAACGGGGTGTCCTCCTTCAGCTCGACAGTGGTGGGCGCCATCGTGGACTTCATCCTCCTTATCGCCATGGCCACCGTCATCGTCATCCGCTCGCACATGAACCCGGTCGACGCCTCCAACGTCAACGATGACTGGGATTCCAACGCAGAGACCGTCGATTCCTCTATCACCGTCGAGCAGGCCGCAGCTTCCACCACCCTTCAGCCCGTTGCCGTCGGAGTCACAGAACCTGCCCCCGCGGCAGAAAAGTAGGCACACAATTATGTCCCCAGCAGAAATCTTTGAAGCAATTATCCGCGTGGCCGGCCTAGCACTGGCCTTCGGGGCCGGTATCCCCATTTTGTTTGCGCTCGGTATGCGCTGCATGACGGGTGACCCCGTTCGCAATAGCGAGGGAGTTATCGTCGGTGATACCGCGGCCTCCCCGCAGATGAAGGTCCTTGGCTGGTCGGTCTACGGCATCCTTGCCCTGGTCATTGTCGTGGCCATCTTGTGGATAGCCAAAGACTCCCTCAATCACTACTTCGGGTTAAGTCTCTTCTCCTAACCCCGCCCAAGGTGAACAAAAGGTAAACAAATAGTTAAATCAGTATTGACACCCTAATAGGACGGGCGTACTTTAAGAGTCAGAAGAAGTCAATGCCCCTCGGCAAAACCCGCCGAGCGGCAACGTCCTTCCCCACTAACCGAAAAGAGGTGAGAGAACATGAATTCACTCAAAGGACTTCTCAATTCAGTCTCCGCCGTATTTAAAAGCGCCACCGGAACCGGGTTAGATACCCTTGCATCCACTCCCGTGGAGGCTCGAGTGACCGAGAAACTCGTTGAGGATGACCTCATCCCAGCGACACGCAACGACGTCATCGAAGCCTTCAAGGCTACCGAGGGACGCAGCCCCTCCTCCACCGAGCTGCCGGCGGTCGAGCTTTTCCTGCTCGACTTTGGCTGGCTCGACTAGCAAGAAAGCGCGCCCGCACCGCATCTACCAAGTCAGCCTCAGGCTGGGGACATTTTGTCCCCCGCCCTGAAGCACTAGGACGATGCGATTCGGGCGCTTTTTCTTTGTCCGCTTTCTTTGCCGGCTCGGCCTTCCCACCATTTACCTTCGTCCTGAGCAGCCAGATTTCCCGCGGCTGGCGGGCCAGCTACCAGCATAAACTACTTTTGTGAGTGAAATCACCGGCGTGGCAAGGTGTAAAACCGGCGCAAAATTGCCTAAACTCTCCAAACATGACCATTTCCTCACATTTGGCGGAGCTCGACAGCTTGAACAACGCAAACACCACAGCGGAAAAGATCGCTGAGCTCAAGAGGCGCCGCGCCGCGGCTGAAAAGCCCATGGGCGACAAGGCCATTGACAAGGTTCACGCCCAGGACCGCCTCACTGCGCGCGATCGCCTAGATTACCTCCTCGACGAGGGCTCCTTCGTCGAAACCGACATGCTAGCCACCCACCGCACCACGGACTTCGGCATGTCGAAGAAGAAGATCCCCACCGACGGCATCGTCACCGGCTGGGGCACCATCGATGGCCGCGAGGTCTGCATCTTCTCCCAGGATGGAACCGTCTTCGGCGGCGCCTTGGGCGAGGTCTACGGCGAGAAGATGGTGAAGATCATGGAGCTCGCCGTGACCACCGGCCGCCCGCTCATCGGACTCTACGAGGGCGCCGGCGCACGTATCCAGGATGGCGCCGTATCGCTGGACTGGATTGCCCAGACCTTCTACCAGAACATCAAGGCCTCCGGCGTCGTGCCGCAGATCTCCGTCATCATGGGCGCGTGTGCAGGCGGCAACGCCTACTCGCCGGCCCTGACGGACTTCGTCGTCATGGTGGACAAGAAGTCCAAGATGTTCGTCACCGGCCCAGATGTCATCAAGACCGTCACCGGCGAAGAGATCACCCAAGAAGAACTCGGCGGCGCCGCCGCCCACATGCTCGCCGCAGGTAACTCTCACTACACCGCCGCCTCCGATGAAGAGGCCCTCGACTGGGTCCACGACTTGGTGGGTTACCTTCCCTCCAACAACCGTCAGCGCGCCCCCTTTGAAGCCTTCGAGGAGCTGGGAGACGAGGCCGCGAGCGATCTGAGCCTGGATGAGATCATCCCTGACTCCCCCACCCAGCCCTACAACGTCAAGGAAGTCATCGAGGCCCTGACGGATGATGGCGAGTTCCTCGAGATTCAATCCGAGCGCGCCGAGAACGTCGTTGTCGCCTTCGGCCGCATCGAAGGCCAAAGCGTCGGCTTCGTGGCCAACCAGCCGCAGGTCTACGCCGGCTGCCTCGACATCGACTCCTCTGAGAAGGCCGCGCGCTTCATTCGCACCTGCGACGCCTTCAACATCCCCATCGTCTTGTTGGTTGACGTCCCGGGCTTCCTGCCCGGCGCCAGCCAGGAGCACTCGGGCATTTTGCGCCGCGGCGCCAAGCTGCTCTACGCCTACGGCGAGGCCACCGTCCCGAAGATCACCGTGACCATGCGCAAGGCCTACGGCGGAGCATATTGCGTCATGGGCTCCAAGGGCCTGGGCGCCGACGTCAACCTGGCATGGCCCACCGCACAGATCGCGGTCATGGGCGCGGCCGGAGCCGTCGGCTTCATCTACCGCAAGGAGCTCAAGCAGGCCCACGAGAAGGGCCTCGATGTCCAGGAGCTGGCCAAGTCCTTCGAGCGCGAGTACGAAGACCACATGCTCAACCCTTATAAGGCGGCCGAGCGCGGCCTTATCGATGCGGTCATCCTTCCCTCCGAGACCCGCAGCGCCATCACCCGCAACCTGCGCCTGTATGCCGACAAGAACGTTCCCCGTCCGGCCCGCAAGCACGGCAACATCCCGCTTTAAGGGGTGGGGTTGTAGAATTGGACCCCATGACTGATCTTAAGACCACTGCCGGCAAGATCGAGGACCTCGGCAACCGTCTGTCCGAGGCCCGCACCCCCATGGGCGCGGATATCGTCGAGGCCTTACATGCCGCAGGCCACCTCAGCGCACGCGAACGCGTCGAGAAGCTGGTTGATGAGGGCACTTTCGTGGAGATGGACGCGCTTGCCAGGCACCGCTCCACCGCCTTTGGCCGCGAGCATGACCGCCCCTATACCGATGGCATCGTCACCGGTTACGGCGTCGTCGACAAGCGCAAGGTATGCGTCTTTAGCCAGGATGCCACCGTCTTTGGCGGGACTCAGGGCGAGGTTTATGCCGAGAAGCTGACCAAGCTCTACGATCTGGCCCTCAAAACCGGTGTGCCCATCATTGGTCTCTACGATTCCACGGGCCCCCGCGTGCAGGAGGGCATTGCCACCCTGGCCGGCTATGCCCGCATCATGGCGCGTGTGACCGCCGCCTCGGGGCTTATCCCGCAGATTGGCGTCGTCCTCGGTGATACCGCTGGAATCGCAGCTTTTGCCCCCACGCTGAGTGATGTCCTCATTTTCACCGAAGGCGCAACGCTCCACCAGGCCGCAGGGCACGTGGCCGACGCAGACGTCGAAAGCTTCGGCGGTGCCGCGGTTCACGCCGCAGCAGGAACCGCACAGCTCGTCGCCACCGACGAGGAGGAGGCTTTGTCCCTCGCGCGTGACGTACTGTCTTTCCTGCCTGCCAACAACCGGGCGGAGGCTCCGCGGAGCGCGGCTGAGGTCGCCGCTGGGGCCATCGCCGATAACATCACTGAGCGCGACCGCGCCCTTGATGTCATCATCCCCGATGGCGCCGCGGAGGCCTACGACATGCGTGATGTCATCGCCACCGTTGTCGATGAGGGCTCTTTCTTTGAGCTTTCGGCGAGCACCGCGGAAAACATCCTCACCGGCTTTGCCCACATTGAGGGACGCGCCGTAGGCATCGTGGCCAATCAGCCTCTCGCACTCGCCGGTGCGCTCGATGCCGCCGCCGCGGAGAAAGCCGCTCGCTTCATCCGCACCTGCGACGCCTTTAACACCCCAGTCATCGAATTCGTCGACTCCCCTGGCTTCGTTCCCACCTCGGAGGAAGAAAAGGCCGGCCTAGTGCGTCGCGCCTCCAAGCTGGCCTTCGCCTTCGCGGAGACCACCGTGGGTACCCTCACCGTCATCACACGCAAAGCCATCGGTCCTGCCTATGTTTTCATGGGTTCCAAGGACCTCGGCGCGGACCTGGTTTATGCCTGGCCCACCGCCGAAATCGCCGTTACCCAGGCTTCGCAGGCCGCTTTGGCCATCTACGGCGAGGGCGCTAACCCTGATAATGAGGCTGAGCTGGCCGCTCAGTTCCTACATCCTTATGCCGCAGCAGAAAACGGCCTAGTGGACAACGTCATCGAGCCTTCTGCAACGCGCGGCTACCTCATCGAGGGGCTGCGCCTGCTTGAGCGCAAGGTCGTTGCCCAGCTGCCCAAGAAGCACGGCAATATCACCCTCTAAAAGGAGAAACCATGACCACCCCGGCCTTTAGCATCCTCAAGGGAAACCCTTCCGACTCCGAGGTTGCCGCGCTCACCGCCGTCTTGGCCCAGCTCTCCGCGCAGGCGCGCGCCCAGCAGGCTCAATCTGGCACCGGCGAGCGCAACATGTGGGGCCGTCTCGAGGAGCGCTACAACCCGCTGGGCGCCCAGGACATCTTCAACCCCGCCGCGTTCCGCAACGTCCGCTACTACTGATGCGCATTGTTCTAGCCTCCCAATCCCCTTCGCGCGCAGCCATCCTGCGGGCGGGCGGGGTTGAACCCGTTTTAGCCCCCGCCAACGTCGACGAACGCGCCATCGAGGCAGCGCTTGGTCCTGCTGCCCCAGAAGATATCGTCGCCGCGCTGGCGTGCGCCAAGGCCGAAAAGGTCGCCAGCTCCTACCCCGATGACCTCGTCATTGGCGGGGATTCCATGCTCCTCCTCGACGGCGAGCTACAGGGCAAACCTCTCACTGCCGAAGCTACCGTAGCGCGCTGGCAGGCCCAGGCTGGCCGCCGTGCCGAGCTACTGACGGGGCACTGCCTCATCGCCGACGGCCGCCGCCACGTCGAGACTTCCCGCACCGTCATTTACTTTGCGCAGGCAAGCGAGGATGATATCGCCGCCTACGCTGCGAGCGGGGAGCCACTGCAGTGCGCCGGCGCCTTTACGCTTGAGGCACTCGGTGGCTGGTTCATCGACCGCATCGAGGGCGATCCCTCCTCCGTCATCGGGCTTTCCCTGCCGGTAGTGCGCCGCGCCATCTACTCATCTGGATGGAATGTCAGCGACTTCTGGGCTCAGGCACAACAATAAGAGCCCTTGCACAAGCGCCTGCGTCGACTCTAGGTGCGATGCAGGCGCTAAACTGGGGCATCATGAAAATCAATGACATGTTGGCGCCCGAGCCTATAAAACTTCTCCAGGATCCTGGGGCCGATTCCACTGCGGATCTCGCCGCAGGAATTGTCTCCCACCCCGATTCCCCGCTGCTGTGGGCGCTGTTGGCGGAAGAAGAGCTGGCAGGCGTTCGCGCACAAGGTGCCGCACCGGCTGCCTATATCACCGCTTATGCCTACGCACGCACCGGCTATCACCGCAGCCTCGACCGCCTGCGCGGCAACGGTTGGAAGGGCTGGGGCCCAGTCCCCTTCGACCACGAGCCCAACCAGGGCGTCCTGCGCGCCATCGCCGCGCTCGCGCACGCCGCCCAGGCCATAGGAGAGCAGGACGAGTACGACCGCCTGCGCCAGATGCTTTCCGACGCCGACCCAGACTCCGTCGCCCGCCTCCTCGACTAGGGATTAAACCGGCTCTTTCGGTTTTAGAGTGCATGGTGGGAGTGACAGAAAAGAAGCAAGTCCCTTGTCGTTAAGGGTTTAGGTATGAATCTAGCCACAACCAACAAGGGGACTGTGTTCAGCCAAGTACTTCCAGACGCAATGAGAGTGCGCAGAGCCAGAAGAAGCAAGCCACCCGCTGGACTTTGCAACGCAAACGCCGGTTTGGTCGACTGGGTTTGTTTTCGGGGTGCGGGAAGTCGCCGTTAGGCGGTGTTGTCCTAACGGCTAGTGCGCGTGGGGTGGCTGCCAGACTACTGTCCCGCCGTCGCGGGTAAGGCGCCCGCGCCGTGGTGGCGCATTCGGATCATCCTCATTAACACCATTGTGATAGCTACACAAGGTCACCAGGTTGGCAACGTTAGTCTCCCCACCATGACTCCACGACGTGAGATGGTGAAACTGCCCCCGCTCTGCCGGGATGCTACAGCCCGGCCACGCACACGTGGGGTGTTCTGCTGCGAGCATCGTGCGCTGCTTGACCGAGGCGAAGCGGTCAAAGCGGTACAAGTCTACCGGCCCCTGCGCCCGACTTATCACCGTAATAAGACCCTCGTTAGCACAGGCACGCTCTACAAGCTGCGCGCCGGTGATAACAGCCCCACTGGTGGTGCGTATCATCACATCACCACCCTCGCGGCGTACAAGCTTCCCGTAGTCCTCCAACTGGAGGACTGCCATAGTCGTCACCCGAGTACGCGCAGCCGGGGCCGCGCCTGCCTTGCCGAGCATGCGGGCGATAAAACTTGTCCCTGGCCGCTTGTGGTCAATAGTCCGGAAAGCATCCGCCATATCCAGCCCATTGCCGGTCACTGTCAAGGTAGCTAGCCCGTTGGGGTGCTGGCGCAGCAGTGCGCGCTCGCAATACGTGCGGGGAACACGCATTTCACGCAACCGGCGCCTGGCTACCGCGGTAACATGCTCGCTGGAGGTGGCGCATAGCTCTACGCGCAGGTTCCACGCCGCCAGGCGCCCTTGAACGCGGCGGGCAAAGGATTCGATCTGGCGCAGGGTGCTCAGAGTGTGCCTGTTGCGCCGAGCAGAGTTAACGGCTAAGCGCTGCTTTGCTGTATAGGGAGTAGTACCAAAGTAGATGGTGTGCAGGCTTATAAGCTCGGCGGCATCCTGCGCGCTAGCCCCCATCTTTTCAAGGTCTGGCACAGATAGCCCCGAGCACTCAGCTACGAGGTCAACACCTCGGCTAAGTTGTGCGAAATACTCCTGCAAGCCCATGAGCGTCACGCTAAGGCACCGCCAAGCGGTGCGACAATCCCCAACCCGCACCCAGTAAGGAAACTGTGGATAACCCACCAGGCCCGGGGCGGTTATCCACAGACGGGCCGCCTCGCCAGAACTTGGCAGTGCAATAGCAAGGGCATTCGGCTTATCCTGAATGATCGGGCTCAAACGGAGGACAACCGACCAACAAAATCAATGCACTCTAAAACCAAAAGAGCCATTAAAGCTCACCACACCGCAGCGGTTTGCAAACCCCTAAAGAGCCCGCCGCTCCGCTATTGCCTTGGTGTACTGAACGCTGCGGACATTGGACACGAAGAACTCCAGAACGAGGCGTATCTGAATGACGTAGATAAAGAAGAACGCCGTTCCGAAGATGAGGTGTCCAAGCAGCGCCAAAACTATGGTAAACACACCATCACCCATGCCTGCAGCACCGAGGACGAGGGCAAGCAGGAATCCACCACACCAGCAGGCCACACCGATGAGGACGCACACGGTGTAGATCATCGAGGCGAAGTGCACGGTGATGAACGTGGTGAAGCGCATGTCAAAGAGAGCCTTGAAGAAGCCCTCGCGCTGCGGCTCGCTGTCCCCGCGCCCAAACTGTGCCGTCTGGCTTTGCGCGGGCTGCCATGCTTGGCCCTGCTGCTGAGGTTGGGGCTGCTGCGGCTGCTGCCAAGGCTGGCTCGGACCGGCTTGAGCTGCCGGTTGAGTTTGCCACGGGGAGGCCTGCTGCGACTGAGGCACCTGCTGCTGTGGCGCGGCCTGACCGAAGCCCTCGTTGGCGCCAGCTTCGTGCCGGTTTCCTTCTGACCACGGCGCTGAAAAGTTGTCGCTGGAGTTGTCGCCGTTGCTGGCGTCGCTGTTGCTTGCGTTATCCGGGGTAGTCATTGAAGAGAGAGTGCTTTCTTTCGCCTTAGGAGGCGAAGATAGAGGGAAAGTTAGGGAAATCTCAGAGAGATCTAAAACAGAGAAAAGGGCGGGAAGCCCTCAAAGAGGGTCCCCCCCGCCCTAGTTGCCGCCTCCGAAGCAATTAGTGGGAACGGCAGACACAAGCCATTTTAGACAGCCTGTGCCTCTACGCGTGCGATTGCCTCAGCAGCGACCTTTTCTTGAATGCCCATGTCCAATTCGGAGGTGAAGCCTACGCAGGAGCAGTTGATCTCTCCGAGCACGTAGGTGTCTTCCCCGTCTGGGCCATCCGCCAACATGAAGTCCGCGGTCCAGATGAGCGGAACGGTATCGGTATCCCCGAGCTTTTCCGCGATGACAGGGCGGGCGTCGGCGAAGAGCTCGAGCAGCTCAGGCCAGTCATCTGGGTGATCGTAGGTGTAGGTGGCGCCGGAGAACAAGGTGGCGGAGAAGGAATCCCCACCGGCGGCCGGCTTCTTATGAACTATGAAGACGGGCTCGTTGCCTACGAGCAGAATGCGAATCTCACCCTCTACGATGCGCGGCATGAAGCGCATGTCCACGAGCATGCCATTGTGGCCAATGATGTACTTGTCGCAGAAGTCCATGAACTCCCCGAGGGTGAAATCATGGGTCTTATTGTCCACGGCCTCGGTGCACTTGAGCTCGGTATCAAGAGGCAGAGCAGTACCCGGCGTTAGCGACTCAGCCAGCGCCTTATCGGCCAAACGTACGCGCCAGATTCCCTCACCTGTGGAGCCCCGGTTCTGCTTGAGCACGCGCTCCCCGTAGGACAAGGTAACGGGGAAGGTCTTGTGGAAGTCCTCAACATCGTAATAAGCGCGGGTGTCCTCCGGCACGAGGGAGGTGTCATTGAGCTTCACCAAGGCATCCTTGGCACCATAGGCCATCATGTCTGCGGGAGTGGACATTCCCACCAGGCCGGCCTCCGCCAGGTTGGTCAGAAGCTCGAAGTAGCCCTTCTCACCGCCCGGAATATTCCCGGGATTAACGCGAGAGATATAGCCGTCATAGTTCTCAGAAACTTCGCGGAAGATCTCCTCCGCGCGGTCCGGGTGGAAGTAGATTACTGTGGATTCCCAACCAGCATCCTTGATGGCGTTGACGATGGGAAGAGTGTCTTTGCGGTGGCCGTCTGGGCCTTTATCGGATCCGCCCTCGACTTCGAAGACGACGATTGCCTTGTGCACTTGTTAACTCCCTTTCATTAAGAGGGTCCGAGGAGATGTTCCCCGGTCATATCAGCCGGGGAGTGTCCTTCGATGGGACAGAGACCACCGAGTACTTTTCTAAAATTATCCTAAGAACCCCTTCCCGCCGAGCTATTAACCAAACTTTAACCCCGCAAGGATGTGATCTAGCTCGGCTTTTTCTTGATGCAAGCTACACCACATTTGCGGGCCCCGCGTGACCAATCGAGATCGATACAGGCTAGAGTTGGTGCAGAAACTCTTTTCCCCAAAAGACTTTTTTCTTAGAGCACGAACCCCGAAAACACACAGAAAGGCAGACGGAAAGTGGCTGAATTTGATCCGAATCCCCCTTTTCAAGAATATGCAAACCCGCAGCGGCTCGTGTCTGCGCCATGGCTGTCTGCACGCTTGGGCATTAAAGGTCTGCGAGTGATCGAGGTCGATGAGGATTCGCTCCTCTACGACATTGGCCACATCCCCACGGCCAGCCGCATCATTTTCCAAAAAGAATTGCTCGATCCGCTTACCCGCGACACCGTGGACGGGGAGGCCTTTGCCACTCTCATGCAGGCCAAGGGGATCAATCGGGAAGATACGGTGGTGCTCTACGGCGATAAGTCGAACTGGTGGGCAGCCTACGCACTGTGGGTCTTTGAGCTCTTCGGGCACCCAGATGTCCGTTTGCTCGACGGCGGGCGTGACGCGTGGATGATTGAGGAGCGCGATACCTCCTACATGGTCCCGGAGTTCACTGCTTCCGATTATCCCGTCGTAGAGCGCAATGATGCGGAGTTTAGGGCCTTCGTGGCGGAGGTACGCGAAACCTCTGCACACATAGTTGATACCCGCACCCCTGAGGAATACGCAGGCGAGGCCACCGTGGATTCTCCGCTGGGCAATTCCTCCTACGGCACCACCATGCGCCACGGCCACATCCCTGGCGCCAGCAACCTCGAGTGGGATCGCGCGGTCTACCCCAATGCCTGCTTCCGCAGCGCCGATGAACTGCGCGTGAACTACGGTTCCCTCGAACCGGCCAAGGAGACCATCCTCTACTCTCACGTGGGAGCGCAGGCCGCGCACTCTTGGTTCGTGCTCAAGCACCTGCTCGGCTTCGATGACGTCCGCACTTATGACGGCTCTTGGGCAGAGTGGGGCAACATGGTCCGCATGCCGATAGAGAAGTAGGTCACCGTGGCGTAACACCACGGCCTGTCGCGACGAAAAACAGTTAAGACCCCGGCGGTAACACGCCGGTGATTCCCGCATCATCGCTGGTGCGGGATTATTTCTGACACAAAACTGGAACCTGACGGTTTTCTCATGTTTTTGTGTGCAAGAATAGTGGGCAGTCCAATTCAAGATTAATCAGGAGGGTTCCTGCCGTGGCAGTTGAAACCAAGAAGATCACCAAGGTACTTATCGCTAACCGTGGTGAGATCGCAGTTCGCGTGATCCGCGCCGCGCGCGACGCTGGCATTGCCTCCGTCGCCGTCTATGCGGAGCCGGATAAAGACGCATCATTCGTATCCTTGGCCGATGAGGCCTTTGCTCTTGGCGGAAACACCTCCGCCGAGTCCTACCTGGTCTTCGACAAGATCCTCGACGCCGCAGCTAAGTCCGGCGCCAATGCCATTCACCCCGGCTACGGATTCTTGTCTGAAAACGCCGACTTTGCCCAAGCCGTCATCGACGCTGGGCTCATCTGGATCGGCCCCTCCCCCGAATCCATCCGCGACCTCGGAGACAAGGTCACCGCCCGCCACATCGCCGAGCGCGCCAACGCCCCGATGGCCCCTGGCACCAAGGACCCCGTCGCAGACGCGGCCGAGGTCGAGGCCTTCGCGGCCGCCAATGGTCTACCCATCGCCATCAAGGCCGCTTTCGGCGGCGGCGGACGCGGAATGAAGGTCGCCTACGAGGCCTCCGAGATCCCCGAGCTCTTCGAGTCCGCCACCCGTGAGGCCACCGCGGCTTTCGGCCGTGGAGAGTGCTTCGTTGAGCGCTACCTGGATAAGGCGCGCCACGTCGAGGCCCAGGTCTTGGCGGATCACCACGGCAACGTGGTCGTCGTCGGCACGCGTGACTGCTCCCTGCAGCGCCGCTTCCAGAAGCTGGTGGAGGAGGCCCCTGCTCCCTTCCTGAGTGATGAGCAGCGCGAGGCCATCCATGATTCCGCCAAGCGCATCTGCCGCGAGGCCGGCTACTACGGCGCCGGCACCGTCGAGTACCTCGTTGGCTCCGACGGGCTCATCTCCTTCCTCGAGGTCAATACCCGCCTCCAGGTTGAGCACCCTGTCTCCGAGGAGACCACCGGCCTCGACCTCGTTCTCGAGCAGTTCAAGATCGCCGAGGGCCAAGAGCTGTCCTTCCACGAAGATCCCACCCCGCGTGGACACGCCTTCGAGTTCCGCATCAACGGCGAGGACCCTGCTGCTGGCTTCATGCCCTCCCCCGGCACCGTGGTCACCTACTCGGAGCCTGCAGGCCCCGGCGTTCGCGTGGATTCCGGCGTGCGTCAGGGCTCTGTCATCGGCGGCCAGTTCGATTCCATGCTGGCAAAGCTCATCGTGTGGGGCCCGGACCGCGAGTCCGCTCTGCACCGCGCTGCCCGCGCTCTTTCTGAGTACAAGGTCGAGGGCCTGCCCACGGTCATCCCCTTCCACCGCGCTATCGTCGAAGATCCTGCTTTCGGCGAAGATTTCCAGATCTACACCAAGTGGATCGAGGAGGAATGGAAGAACGAGCTTCCTCCCTACACCGATGATGCCGAGGCTGAGGACGAGGAGCAGGTCCCCTCGCAGAAGTATGTCGTCGAGGTCGATGGTCGCCGCATTGAGGTCGCACTGCCTGCAAGCATGACCCTCGGTGGAGGCGCAGCACCGCGCAAGAATTCCAAGAAGCGCCGTGGCTCTGGCTCCAAGGCTGCCGTCTCCGGTGATACCGTGGCCGCGCCCATGCAGGGCACCGTCATCAAGGTCAACGTGGAAGAGGGCCAAGAGGTCGCCGAGGGCGACATCGTGGTTGTTCTCGAGGCCATGAAGATGGAGAACCCTGTCAAGGCTCACAAGGCCGGAATCGTCACCGGCCTCGTGGTCGAGACTGGTGGTCAGATCAACAAGGGCATCGCCATGCTGGAGATCAAGTAGACCCCAGCTCGACAAAGCACTCCGAGGGCTGGTGGGAACTGGCCCTCGGGTAGCGTGGTGTCTATGACTGCCAACGACACCGAATACTCAGTCCGCCTCGCCCGCGAGGAGGACCGTACATATCTCTCGCGCCTGCTTTTCCTCGCCGATGTTCTTGGAGACGAGGAAGCCAATATCGGGGACTTCCACACCGGCGACGTCGGCCTTTACGTGGAACAGTGGTCTCCTTTGGTAGATGGCGGGGTTCTCGCAGTCTCCTCCCACAACGTACCCATGGGTGGCTCGTGGCTGCGCTACTACACCGGCGTCGACAAGGGCGCCGCCTACCTAGGCAGCCACAGCGCGGACCCACATGATGAAGATCTGTGGGCAACGGAGTTTGACCCAGAAGAAATACCCGAGCTGTGCATCGCGGTCGAGCACCGCTACCGCCGACTAGGAATCGGCCGCACCCTTCTGCGCAACGCCTGCGATCTCGCCCGCGCTCAGCAGGCGCCAGGCATTGCCCTGTGGGTCGATGAGAATAACCAGGGCGCACGCTCCCTTTATGAGGCCGAGGGCTTTGAAGCCGTCGATGTCCCCGGGGAGGATCCAGGTATCATGTTCAAGCGCTTCTGGCCGGTGGCTTAAGCCAGATAAGCTTCAGCAGCGCTTTCTAGAACAAGCTGCACTTTCAGATAACACGAAAGGCGGTGCTTTAACCCTCCATTGCTGGGAGGTTAAAGCACCGCCTTTGTGCTGTGGCTGCTACTTGATGACGGCGATGAGGTCTCCGCCCTCTACCTTCGTAGCCTGGCCGATGGCCACGCGGTCAACAACTCCGTCCTTCGGCGCAGAGATGGAAGCCTCCATCTTCATGGCCTCAATGACGGCGACTTGGTCTCCGGCCTTAACCTTGTCGCCCGCGGCAACGGTGGCATTGACAACTCCGGCAAACGGTGCCGCAACATGACCCTCGTTGGAGGGATCGGCCTTTTCCACGGTGGCGACGGTGGATTCGACGTTGTTGTCGCGGACCTTGAGCGGGCGTACCTGACCGTTGACGTTGAGCACCACGTTGCGCATGCCCTTGGCATCCGGCTCGCCCACGGCATCGAGGCGAACAACCATGGCGTTGAGATCGCTGCGGTCGGTGGAATCCTTGGGGAAGAAGTGAATAACCTTTTCTTCACCCTCAGTCAGGCCGTAGAAGAAGTCGGCGTCCGTGAGCGCCTCGGTGTTGCCGAACTTGCGGCGGAACTCCTTGAACTCCTCCCACTGCTTCGGGAACAGCAGGCGGTTGAGTGCCTCACGGCGCTCGGTGGAGTTGTCAGAGTCGAGGTGCTTTGCCTCCTCCTCTGGGATCTCGGTGAGCTTCGCACCGGTCTGGGCGCGGCCGTCCAAGATCTTATCCCGCAGCGGCGGCCAGCCACCGGGAGGGGTGCCCAGCTCGCCGTGTAGGAAGGCGATGACGGAATCCGGGATGTCGTACTTCGTGGGATTAGCCTCGAAGTCCGCAGGATCAACGCCTGTACCAACCAGGTGTAGCGCCAAGTCCCCGACCACCTTGGAAGATGGGGTCACCTTGGTGGGACGGCCCAGCATCTCGTTGACGGCGGCGTAGTTGTTCTCAATGACCTCGAAGCGATCAGACAAGCCGAGCGCAACCGCTTGGGCACGAAGATTGGAGAGCTGGCCGCCGGGAATCTCGTGCTTGTACACGCGGCCGGTGGGGCCGGGAATGCCGTTCTCGAAGGGAGCGTAGAGCTGACGGACGGCCTCCCAGTAAGGCTCCAGATCGGAGACTGCCTGCAGGTCTAGCCCGGTATCGCGCGTGGAGTTCGAGAACGCCGCAACGAGGGCAGACAGCGAAGGCTGCGAGGTGGTGCCCGCCAAAGGAGCGGAGGCACCGTCGACGGCGTCGGCCCCAGACAATGCAGCGGCGTAGTAGGTAGCCATCTGCCCGCCTGCGGTGTCGTGCGTGTGCACGTGGACCGGAAGGTCGAATTCCTTACGCAGCGCCATGACGAGCTTGGAGGCAGCCTCTGGGCGCAGTAGTCCCGCCATGTCCTTGATGGCCAACACATGGGCGCCGGACTCGACGATCTGCTCTGCCAAGTGGAGGTAGTAGTCCAAGGTGTAGAGCTTCTCATTCGGCGAAACCATGTCCCCGGAGTAGGCCATGGCGACCTCGGCAACGGTGGTATTGGTCTCCAGCACGGCCTCGATGGCCGGGCGCATCTGAGATACTTCATTGAGTGCATCGAAGATACGGAAGACATCGACGCCGGACTTGACGGCCTCTTCAACGAAGCCGCGGCAGACGGAATCCGGGTAGGGGGTATAACCCACGGTATTGCGCCCGCGCAGCAGCATCTGAATGTTCTGGTTGGGCATGGCCTCGCGCAGCAGGTCGAGGCGAACCCAGGGATCCTCGTGGAGAAAGCGCATGGCTACGTCATAGGTGGCGCCGCCCCAGGCCTCGACGGAGAAAAGGTTCGGGGTCAGCCGCGCCACGGCCTCGGCCGCGGAGACCAGGGCGGTGCCTCGCACGCGGGTCGCAAGCAGGGACTGGTGCGCGTCACGGAAGGTGGTATCGGTGACGGCGAGGGCATCCTGCTTGCGAATCTTCTCCGCCCACTTCTGCGGGCCGAGCTCAAGCAGGTCATCGCGCGAGCCGCGCGGCAAAGGCTGTCCGTGATCCAGCTTGGGGAGCTTGTCAAAGGGACGCAGGGAAGTTGGGCGCTTGCCGTTGGGCTTGTTCACCGTGACATCGGCGATGTAATCGAGGATGCGTCCAGACTCATCGACCGCCGGGGGCGCCTTGAGCAGCTCAGGGTGGTCCGTGATGAAGCCGGTGTCAACGCGCTTGGCGGTGAAGTCCGGCTCACGCAGAAGCGCACGCAGGAAGCCGATGTTGGTGGCCACGCCAGAGACCGTGAACTCGTTGAGCGCGCGCTGGGCACGCGCGACGGCCTGTGCGAAGGTGGCGCCACGGCAGGTCATCTTGACGAGCAAGGAGTCGAAGTTCGGGGAGATTTCCGCTCCCACGGACGTTGCTCCGTCGAGGCGCACACCCGCGCCGCCCGGCGAGCGATAAGAGGTCAGCGTTCCCGTATCGGGGCGGAAGCCGTTGTTCGGGTCCTCGGTGGTGATGCGGCACTGCAGCGCGAAACCATTGATGTGGATCTTGTCCTGGCTCAGGCCAAGATCCGCCAGGGAAGCGCCGGCGGCGATCTGCATCTGGGATTTAACGATGTCGACGCCGGTGATTTCCTCGGTCACGGTGTGCTCAACCTGCACGCGCGGGTTCATCTCGATGAATACGTGGTTGCCACGCTCATCCACCAAGAACTCCACGGTGCCGGCACCCTCGTAGTTGATGTACTTACAGAACTTCACCGCATCCTCGCAGATGCGATCCCGCAGCTGCGGGTCCAGGCTCGGCGCCGGAGCAATCTCGACGACCTTTTGGTGGCGACGCTGCACGGAGCAATCGCGCTCGAAAAGGTGAATGACGTTGCCCTGCGAGTCCGCGAGGATCTGCACCTCGATGTGCTGGGGCTTGATCACCGCAGTCTCAAGGTAGACCGCACCATCACCGAAGGCTGCCTCGGCCTCGCGGGAGGCCTCAGCTGCCTTCTCCTTGAGCTGCTCGGGGCTTTCGACGAAGCGCATACCTCGTCCGCCGCCGCCGGCCACGGCCTTGACGAATACGGGGAAGGTGAAGTCCTTGGCGTACTCGACAAGCTTGTCGACGTCCTCAGAAGGCTCAGAATCCTGCAACGTAGGCAGGCCGGCCTTCTGCGCTGCGGACACCGCAGCAGCCTTATCACCGGTGAGATCGAGCGTTGAGGGGCTGGGGCCGATGAACTTGATGCCTGCCTCTTCGCAGGCGCGGGCTAGGTCAGCACGCTCGGAGAGGAAGCCATAGCCTGGGTAGATGGCGTCAGCTCCGGACTTCTTGGCGGCACGGATAATCTCATCGATGTCGAGATATGCCTTGACTGGCTGCCCCTCGGTACCAATGCGGACTGCCTCATCAGCAAAAGCGCGGTGAAAAGAATTTCGATCCTCGCGGGGGTAGACGGCCACTGTTTTAGCACCGGTCTCGAACGCGGCACGGAAAGCACGAACGGCGATCTCGCCACGGTTGGCTACGAGAATCTTGTTGAACGATGGAAGCGCGGTTTGAGCCACTTCTTTATGTTCCTTTCAATAACGGGTAATTGCCTCTGATGTTGGGGGAGTTATGGCACCACTAGCAATGAGCCCTCACGGGTGATCCGCATCTCACATTAGTGGGCGCGAACCTAAATATCCACAGGTTTGGGATGCGGATTCTGCCACATTAGGGCCTAAATTGAGAGCAATCGCGTCCCAAGGCACCCTGGACGCAGGTGAAGAACTCTTGTCATATTGCAAATACTGCAAAGAAAAGAGGTGCGAAGAAGTCTCCTCCCTCGCACCCCCAATCCCGGGTTGCCGCCTTAGAAAGACTTAGGCGGAACCGAGCGCTGCGGCTCGCCAATGTAAGCCGAGAGCGGGCGAATGAGGGAGTTGCTCTCATTCTGCTCGACGATGTGAGCGGTCCAACCGGTGATGCGGGACATCACAAAGATCGGAGTGAAGAACTCGATGGGGAAGCCCAGGATGTAATAGGCCGGGCCAGCCGGGAAGTCCAGGTTGGGGCGAATCTTGATGGAGGTGTTGTCATACATCGTCTGAGACATGATGTCATACATCTCCACCCACTTTTCCTGGCCATGCTTGGCTGCCAGCTCACGGAAAGCAGCTTCCATGGTGGGAACGCGGGAGTCACCCTTCTTGTACACGCGGTGACCGAAGCCCATGACGAGGTCCTTGTTCGCCAGCTTGTTCTTGGTCCACTCCTCCGCCTTGGCGGGGTCTCCCACCTCGATGAAGTTGTGCATGACAGCCTCGTTGGCGCCGCCGTGCAGCGGGCCCTTCAGCGCGCCGATGGCGCCAACAACGGCGGAGTAGGTATCCGACATCGTAGAGGTGATAACGCGCGCCGCGAAGGTCGAAGCATTGAAGGAGTGCTCAGCATAAAGGATGAGGGACTTGTCAAAGGCCTCGATGTCGGCACGGTTGGTGGCCGGGGAGCCTTCCTCCTCACCAAATACCATCCACAGGAAGTTCTCGGCAAAGCCCTTCTTGCGGGAAGGCTCGATGTAGGCCTCGCCGCGGCGACGGCGAATATCCAGGGCGATGATGGTCGGAATCTTCGCCATCAGCTCGAGAGCGGTGCGACGAATGTGCTCGGAGTCCTTGGTGTACTCCTCGGGGTCCTGGGCGCCAATGAAGGAGATGGCGGTGCGCAACACATCCATGGGGTGGCACGACAGCGGCATAGACATGATGAGGTCGATGAGGTGGCGGTCGAGGTGGCGCAGCGTCTTCTCGCGGGCGGAGAAGCGGGTGAGCTCGGCGGACTCGGGCAGGTCGCCATTCCACAACAGGTAGGCCACCTCCTCGAAGGAGCAGTAGCGGGCGAGTTCTTGGACAGGGTATCCGCGGTAGGTCAGCGAGTTGGTCTCAGGAACGACCTTGGACACTGCGGTTTCGTCGACGACGACGCCGTAGAGGCCCTTACGGATTTCTGGTTGCTCTGGGGTGGTGGACATGGTGAAGCTCCTTCAAGTTTGGCTTTCAGGGTTAGGGGGGAGGTGGGAAGAATGCAGGGAAAGGGAGGCGACTTAGTCGAAGGTGGGCTTGTAGGAGTCCTTCGAGTAGGTAAATACTTCTTGGTCAAAAGCGTTGTACTCGTTGTAGCGAACGAGCTCGTAGAGGCGTGAGCGGTGCTGCATGCGGTCAAGCCAGTCGCTTTGGATGCCGGTTTCTTGCAGGTCGCGCAGGAAGTCCTCGGTGGCGCCCATGGCAACACGGAAAGTGGAAACCGGCCAGATGACTGCGTTATAGCCCAGGTCTTCGAGCTGGCGGGCGGAGAGCAGCTCGGTCTTGCCAAACTCCGTCATATTCGCCAGCAGAGGGGTGTCAACAGCGGCGCGGAAGGCCTCGAAGTCCTCCGGGCGGTAGAGAGCCTCGGTGAAGATGAGGTCGGCCCCGGCATCGGCATAGGCCTTCGCGCGTTCGATGGCATCGTCGATGCCGTTGACGCCGGCTGCATCCGTGCGTGCACAGATGATGAAGTTCTCATCGCGGCGCTCGTTCGCGGCGGCGGTGATGCGGCGGACCATGAGGTCTACCGGCACGACTTCCTTGCCATCGAGGTGGCCACAGCGCTTGGGGTTTACCTGGTCCTCAAGGTGGCAGCCGGACAGTCCTGCGTCCTCGAGTGCGGCGATGGTGCGCGCGGCGGACATGGGTTCGCCGAAGCCAGTGTCGGCGTCGACAAGCACGGGCAAATCGGTGACACGGGCAATCTGACCAGCGCGGGTGGCCACCTCGGTCAGGGTGGTCATACCGATGTCCGGCAGGCCCAGATCATTGGCCAAGACGGCACCGGAGATGTAGACGCCGCCGAAGCCGCCGATGTCCTGGATAAGACGGGCAGACAAGGGGTTGAAAGCACCAGGCAGGGTGGTGATGCCAGGACCTTCGAGCGCGGCACGGAAGTCCGCGCGCTTTTGGGCGTTGGTCTTAAGAGATCCAAACAGGCCGGCCATTTAGAACACTCCCTTCGGGGTATGCGGTGCGGAAGCAAGGTTTTCTTCAGTGACGCGAACGTTGAGCTCACGCAGGTCCTGGAGGTTTTCCAGGTTCTGGGCGGCGGCGAGGAAGCGATCCTGCTCCTCGGGGGCGACGATGCCCTCCGCCAGGGTGCGGAACTTCTCGATGTACTGCTCGCGTCCAAAGGGACGGGCGCCGAGCGGGTGCGCATCGGCCACGGCCATCTCATCCTCGATGACGGTGCCATCGCGGAAGGTGATGACGGCGCGGGCGCCGAAGGCCTTTTCCGCCGGATCCTGCGAGTGATAACGCCGGGTCCACTCAGGGTCCTCCACCGTGGAGATCTTGTGCCAGAGCTCAATCGTCTCGGGGTGGTGTGCACGCTCAGGGGAGTAGGACTTGACGTGGTGCCAGCCCCCATCCTCTAGAGCGACGGCGAAGATGTACATGATGGAGTGGTCCAGGGTCTCGCGCGAAGCGTCCGGATCCATCTTCTGGGGATCGTTGGCACCGGTGCCGATGACGTAGTGGGTGTGGTGCGAGGTATGCAGGACGATGGACTCGATTTCGGAGGTCGGGCGTCCGGCATCCGCCAGCGTCTTCTTCATCCGGCGAGCCAGGTCGATGGGCGCCTGGGACTGGTACTCCGCGGAGTGCTCCTTGGTATAAGTCTCCAGGATGGCGCGCTTTTCCTCGCCGGGGCCGGGCAGCGGGACGGTGTAGGTGCGGTCCGGGGAGTGCAGCATCCAAGCGATGAACCCGTCCTCGCCTTCCCAGATGGGGGCAGGGGCACCCTCGCCGCGCATCGCACGGTCAGCGGCCTCGATGGCCATCTTGCCCGCGAAGGAGGGCGCATAGGCCTTCCAGGAGGAGATGAGGCCCTTACGGGACTGACGGGTGGCGGTGGTGGTGTGCAGCGCCTGTCCAATGGCCTGGTAGATGGTGTCAACGTCGAGGTCGAGCATGGTTCCCAGTCCGGCAGCCACGGAGGGTCCGAGGTGCGCGACGTGGTCGATCTTCCACTCGTGCAGGCAGATACCCTTGACCAGGTTGACCTGGATTTCATATCCGGTGGCCACACCACGGATGAGGTCTTGCCCACTCAGGCCCTTGTGCTGGGCGACGGCGAGGATCGGCGGGATGTTATCCCCCGGGTGAGAGTACTCGGCGGCCAGGAAGGTGTCGTGGAAGTCGAGCTCGCGCACTGCGGTGCCGTTGGCCAAGGCTGCCCACTCCGCGGAGTAGGTGCCGTCGATGCCGACGACGTTGGCGCCGCCTTCAGAAACAGGGTGAGCCTGCGCCATAACGCGGGCGGAGGTCACGGGACGACGCGCAACCGAGGCCACGGCGACGGCAGCGTTGTCGATGATGCGGTTGATGATCATCTCCGCCGTATCCTGCGGAACGGCTACCGAATCGGCGGCTACCTGAGCAATCTTATAAGCCAGGTGCTCTTCAATGGGGAAATCCTCGGCGGACTTGTGGGTACGTACTTCGTGGTTGATCACGGCCGGTGGTGCTCCTTCATCTTGATGCCTCGTCGTGCGGGGCCCGGTATGAAACGAATATTCAGCATTGCTAAGCGCTAATGCGTTGTCGGTCACATTAGTCAGTTGCGTGTGCTGGGAACCATAGGTAAGGTTTGCGTAAACTAGCGGCATGAAAACGCGGATCTTGCGTAATCTGTAAAAATGGCTGCTAATGGCCGGTTTTTCAAAGGAGACAAACGTGAGCAAACTCTATGCGGGGGCAAGAATCCACGCGCTGCGCAAAGCCCGGAATCTCACCCAAGTCGCCATGGCCAAGCAACTTGATCTGTCCACGAGTTACCTCAATCAGCTAGAAAATGATCAACGCCCCCTTACCGCGACGGTGCTCATGCAACTCTCGCGGCGCTTCGACCTCGACCCCGCCTACTTCTCCCCCGACCGCGATCTCCACGCCATAGCAGAACTGCGCACTCTCTTCCCCGCGGCTGCCGAGGACACCCTCTCCGACCTGGCATCGCGGTTCCCCGAGCTCATCCCCCGGCTCGTCGAGGTGGCAGGACACGCCCCTGCCACGCCGGCGGTCAGCCCCTCAGAGCTGGTCCGTGACTTCTTCTACGAGGCTGGCAACTACATCCACGACTTGGACGTCCTCGGCGAGGATCTGGCCCAGCACACCGGCGATAAGATCCTGCGCCTGACCCGGCTATCCAACGAGCTCGACCAGCAATTCGGGGTGCGCGTGCGCTTTGGTCACCGCACCTCTGGAGCGCGGCGCGAGTTCCACCCCGATAGACGCGAGCTGAGCCTGCGCGCTGGGCTCAGTGACGCTCAGCTCTGCTTCGAAATGGCCCTCCAATACTGCCTGCTGGCCTATCCGCACGTCCTAGAGAACCTTGTCTCGGAGCTGCCCACGGATGCCGCCAAGAAGCTGGCCACCTATGGGCTAGCCCAGTACTTCGCTGCCGCTGTGACCATGCCCTACCGCCAGTTTCTCGCCGCCGCGGAAGACACGCGTTACGACATCGACCGCGTCGCCAGCATCTTTGGAACAGGCTTTGAAACCACCGCCCAGCGCCTGACCACCCTGCAGCGCCCCGGCACGCGCGGGGTGCCTTTCTTCTTCATCCGCACCGACCGCGCTGGCAATATCTCCAAGCGCCAATCCGCCACCGGCTTTCACTTCTCGCGCTCGGGTGGCTCGTGTCCCCTCTGGGTGGTTCACCGCGCTTTCGAGACCCCCAACCGCATCACCCGGCAGGTGGCCACCATGCCGGATGGGCGCACCTACCTGTGGATAGCCCGCCACGTACAGGGCGAGGCCAAGCGTTTTGGCACCCCCCGCAAGGAATTCGCGGTGGGGCTGGGCTGCGACATTTCCCAGGCACACCGGCTGGTCTACTCGGATGCGCTCAACCTCTCACCCTCCGCCGCCACTCCCATCGGCCCCGGCTGCATTTCCTGCCCGCGGGAAAACTGCGCACAGCGTGCGTTTCCGCAGGCCGGCAGCAACCAGGCGCCCGATCTTAACTTCAGCATCGGCATTCAGTAGTTACCTACCGTGCCGGGGCTGCGCACAACCGTTCTAAAGCTATGCCGCGCATGTCTGGGCACAATGCTTAATTAAAAGGGCTCCGTAGATTATGTTGCGGAGCACTCTCTATCACTCACGGCTGTCCTCCCCTTTTCCCCTATCCACCGGCTCCCCCTAGCCGGCGGCACGGGGAGGGCAGCCCTGAATTGTCTACTCCTCCCCCCCTATTCGCGCTTGTTATTCGTACCTATAGTTCTTGCTTACTCAAGGTCATCGTGGGCAACGAGGCGGCGAGCGGCCTCCGTAATCGTGCCCGAAAGCGAGGGGTAGACCGCGAAAGAATCCGCCAGCTGATTAACAGTGAGCTGGTTGGTCACCGCCACGGCGATGGGCAAGATGAGCTCAGAGGCGGTCGGCGCCACGATAACTCCGCCGATAATTCGGCCCGAGGTCTGACGGCAAAATAGTTTGACAAAGCCGTGCTTCAGCGAGCGCATCTTGGCGCGCGGGTTCGTCGCCAGCGGCATGGTGATGGTCCGAGCTGCAATATCGCCGTTTTCGATCTCCGCCTGCGAATAGCCTACGGCGGCGATCTCGGGGCGAGTAAACACAGCGGTGGCAACAGTCTTCAGACGCAGCGGGGACACGCCCTCCCCCAAGGAGTGGTACATGGCGATGCGCCCCTGCATAGCTGCCACAGAAGCCAGCGGGAAGAGATCGGAGCAATCACCTGCAGCATAAATGCCGGCGATGTTGGTGCGTGATACGCGGTCGACGTGAATATGGCCGGACTTCACCGTCTCTACCCCGACGTTGTCCAAGCCAAGGTTCTTGGTATTGGGCACAGAGCCGATGGACATAATCGC
The DNA here is from genome assembly GCF_008693105.1 of Corynebacterium flavescens. GTDB lineage: Bacteria > Actinomycetota > Actinomycetes > Mycobacteriales > Mycobacteriaceae > Corynebacterium > Corynebacterium flavescens. Next base: position 130,932 of record NZ_VXKK01000018.1, on the reverse strand, counting down.
GTGGGAGCCGGTAATTTCACGCCCATCCTGAGTCTTGACCAGCACTCCGCCGTCTGCGGTTCGAGTGACTGACTCGACGCGGCAATTCTTCTCTAGCTCCACGCCGCGCTCGGCGAGGACGGTCTCGAGCACATCTGCGGCATCAGCATCGTCGTGGGGAAGAATACGGTCCCGAGAAGCAACCATGGTGACCTTCACGCCCATCTCAGCAAAGGCGGAGACGAACTCCGCGCCGGTCACGCCGGAACCGACCACGATGAGGTGCTCGGGAATCTCCGGCAAGGCATAAACCTGCTGCCAGGTCAGAATGCGCTCACCATCCGGCTGCGCACCGGGCAAGATGCGCGGGGTGGCGCCAGTGGCGATGAGGACTAGGTCAGCATCGAGGACCTCCTCGTGCCCGTCCGAGTTGTGAACTGCGACGACCTTGTGCCCACCAAAGTGCTGGGATTGCTGGTCCTGCGGGAAATAGCCGCGGCCGTCGATGACGCGAGCGCCCAGCTCGCCCATGCGATCACGGATGTCGGAGGACTGCCGCTGCGCCAGAGCTTGCACGCGCTCATTAAGGGCTGTGAAGGAGAGCTCGGCTTTACCAATGTGCTCGTTGAGGCCCATGGCCTCCGCACGGCGAAGGTCTGTCTTGATATTCGCGCCGGCGATGAATGACTTCGAAGGAACACAATCGAGGATGACCCCGGAGCCTCCCATGTCTTGATCCTCAATGATCGTTATATCAGCGCCGTATTTTGCGCCCGCATGGGCCGCCTCATAGCCCGCGGGGCCGCCGCCGATGATGACGATGCGTTTGGTCTGGTTAGACACGGAGTAGCTCCTTTTTATGTACCACATTAAAAGTCCTAACAGAGTTTAACGCTTAGGACGCAAAACCACCTATCGAGGATTGCGCCGCCTTACCTAAGTCCCTAGCCAAGGGTGTTCTTTCCCAGAAACTGGTCAACAACCGCACCAAAGAGTTTGATTCCCACCCCAATAGCGCGCTCATCCACGATGAGGTCCCCCATGTGTAGATCGTGCTGCTCGCCCTCCCCCGACCAGCAGCCCAGCCGCGCCATGGAACCGGGCACATGCTCGAGATACCAGGAGAAATCCTCGCCTCCCGAGGACTGCGGCGCCTGCACCACTGCCTGTGGGTCGATCGCCTGAGCGGCGGAGGCAAGCATGGCGGTAGCAACGTCGTCATTCAGCACGGGGGGAACCCCGCGGTGATAATCAAGCTCGTAGTCCACGCCGACGGGAGCCAGCACCTGCCCCACCAACTCGCTAAATAGACCCTGAATCTGGCGCCACACCGCGATGTCCGCGGTGCGTAGGGTGCCGCTGAGCGAGCCAAGCTTGGGGATAGCATTCGGCGCGTATCCGGAATCAACTTGTCCAAAGACCAGCACCGTTCCGGTGCGCGGATCCACCCGGCGAGAGAGCAGAACCGGCAGCTCCGTGATGAGTTTGCCCAGGGCATAGACCACGTCACCCGTGAGGTGCGGGCGCGACGTATGCCCTCCCGGGCCCTTGACCTTAATCTCCACGACGTCCGTGGCCGAGGTGATGGCGCCGGCGCGCACGCCGATGCGGCCCACCCGCAACTTCGGCTCCGCGTGAATGGCGAAGATGGAGTTAACCCCCTCGAGCGCACCCCACTCAATAACGTCCGTGGCGCCGCCAACCCACAGCTCCTCGGCAGGCTGGAAGATGATACGGATGCCGATGGGCAGGCCGTGCTCGCGCTCATAATCCCCCAGCGCGCAAGCTAGGCCGAGGGCAATGGTGGTGTGGACATCGTGCCCACAGGCGTGCATCACGCCGGGGTTCTCCGAGCTAAACTCCAGCCCAGTAACCTCCGTGACGGGCAGCGCATCGATATCCGCGCGGAAGGCCAGACGCCCCAGCTCGATCTCGGGGCCAATGTCCACCATCAGTCCCGTCTCTGGGAAACGTTGCGGCTCGAGTCCGCGCTCACGCAGCCGCGCCTCAATGTATGCGGTGGTGGCGACCTCGTGGTTCGATACCTCCGGATGGCGGTGGATATGCCGACGCCATGCGATGACCTCGGCGCGATGAGCCGTGAACCATTCGTCGATGAATGCCGAGACCATGCCTACCTCTTCTTAAAACCTAGCGCTAGCAACTGAGCGTCGAACCCACTTACCCTCCAAGATTCTACAACTAGACTATGCGGTTCAGTTAGCGCCCCAGTTCACCGGAGGAATATACAAAGATGTACACCCTAAGCTATGCCCAGCCGCGCTAGGCGACGCCGCTCGATATAGTCCCGCGGAAAAGGCGCCAAGTCCGCTATTTTGTCCTCCAATTGCCCAGACGAACGGCTGCAATGATGACGTTCCACGAGCGCATCAGCGCCGGGCAACAACAAGCCAGGCGGGACTTCCAGGGCTAGCGCCAACTTGTAAATGGTAGACAGCTGCGGATCCGCCATGGAATGCGGCCCGTTCTCATTTCTTTCCAGGTTGCAGATTTGCGAGCGCGAGACCCCTGAAATCTCCGCCAACGCCTGCTGAGACAGCCGCCGCGCGTGACGTGCACTGCGCAGCAGCTGTGAAAAACCGTGGCCGTAGCTCGACCACATGAGCCTATGAATAGACACTTTTTGCCTCCCCCGAGTACTTGGGAAGACAGCTTAGCCTAAAGGTCGATATTGCGCGGGCCGTAGAGGCGATCTCCCGCGTCCCCCAAGCCGGGCACGATGTAGGCATCCTCATTGAGAGCTGGGTCGATGACAGCGGTAACCAAGCGTACGGGCAGGCCGGAATTAGCCAGAGCATCGACGCCGGGCTTGGCCGAGACCATGCAGATAGCCGTGATGTCTGTGGCGCCACGATCCGCGAGCAGGCGCAACGAATGCAGCAGAGAGCCGCCCGTGGCCAGCATGGGGTCAACGACAAATACGGTGCGCCCGCTGAGATCGTGCGGCAGCGCCTCGAGGTAGGGCACCGGCTGGTGCGTCTTCTCGTCGCGCGCCATACCGATGAAGCCAACCTGTGCGTCCGGAATCATCGACAAAGCCGGATCAATCATTCCCAGTCCTGCGCGAATGATCGGGACCACGATCGGTGGATCCTGCAGGCGCGTTCCCTTGGCCACCGCCACGGGGGTCTGGCAGTCGAAGTTCTCAACCGCCAAGTCGCGCGAGGCCTCATAAACGAGCATCGCTCCAAGATCGCGGAGGGCCTCGCGGAAGGCGGCGTTATCACTGCGGGCATCTCTCATCAGCGTCAGGCGGGAAGCGGCAAGGGGGTGATCTACTACGTGGATTTCCATAAACACCACTCTAAACTTTTGGGAACCTTCACGGGTAGCGGGAAGTCCAATAGCCCATGACAACCTTTGCGATAGACACGGAATACGCTCGCCGCCTCTCCCATGAACTGTTCCAGGCCTCCCAGGGATCGAATCCTCCTCCTCCGCCCTTGCCGGGTGATTCTTCTCTGGCACACTTTTCTCAGTGCCTCCACGCGGCGCTGCTTAACGTGGGCACGCGCACCGACAGGCTGCGCGGCGACCTCGACCATCTCGCACGCTTTGGCCTGCGCATGGCCCACGAGGCAGAGACCACAGAGAGTGCTCACTCTGCCGCGCTGGGAGGCAGGGGCTGATGATTGATGTAGCACTCAAGCGCATCCAAGGACTCATTCCAGCCCCTCTGCCACGCGTCGAGCTTCCCGCGTTGCCAGATATGGCTGCCGTTGAGCCCCTGGCAGACATCGCTCACGGGGATCCCTCGCGGATTCTCGAGGTCGCCCGCCTTATCGCCAGCGATGAAGAAGCCATAGATAAAGCCGTGAACGAGGCCGCTGCCCTGTGCTCGCGCGCCGGCGCGGATCTGCTGGCCATCGCAGGCGGCCTCATCGCCAAGGCGCTCCCCTTGAGTTTCGGTCTTCTCGCGCCTAACCCGGCTCTCAACCTCGTCGCGCGGGCGGGCATCGAGGCGCTCATGGCCCAGCACGTGGCTTTAGCCTTGGCGCGAATCCAGCAGCTCATGCAGGAACTCGTGAGCGTGGCTAGACCTTTGCTTAGCATTGCCAGCCGCGAGATCTATTCCACCGTCTCTGAGCCCGACTCCCCGGAGGCTTCTCATGCCCCCGCACATGCGGTCAAAGAGCCCACGCCGCTTGGCCTAGTTCCAACACCCGATCCTCCAGCAGCTCAGGGAGCGCAAGAGTCCTCTGGCCAAGGTGCCGCAGCAGTCGCAGCTGCCAAGAGCCAGATCGGCACCCCCTATGTCTGGGGAGGAACGGGCAATGGCGGCTTCGATTGCTCCGGGCTGACCCAATGGGCCTGGCGGCAGGCGGGCGTAGAGCTGCCGCGCACCGCGGACGCACAGGCGGTGGGCCGCCAGATCAGCGCCGAGGAGCTGCAGGCGGGCGACCTCGTGGTCTGGGACGGGCACGTGGCCATGTATGCAGGCAACGGCGAAATGGTAGAGGCCGGCAGCCCAGTGCAGACTAGTCCTTTGCGCACCACGAATATGGGCATGGGTTTCAAGGGCTTTTGGCGCCCTACCGGTTAAGCGCAGCCGCCGCGGGTTGGGTAAACTGGCTCTTCATGAGCGAGCGCACAATTGTTCCGGTCCGGCTATCTATGAGCGAGGGGGACTTCTATACCCTCTGGGCGCCCAAGTGGCGCCAAAACGGCTCCGAGTGGCAGGCCTTTTTGGGAGATGAAGATGCAGTCTTGGGCTTCGAGTCGGAGGCCGCACTGCTGTGTTTCCTGGAGTCGGGCCAACGCCATGACTTGCTCGATCACCCCGATTGGGACACCTTTGCGGCTTCCGGCGCCAACCGCGTCACTCCCACGGCGCAGCACCTCTATGATCTGATTGGCCTGCCGGACTACCTGGCGGGACGGCCCAGCTATGACAATGTCGCCGCCGTCGGGCGCGGCTTGGAAATCGTAGAGGCGCTGGCTACCGTCACTGCGGCCGAGCACGCTGTCATTTTCTTTGCCTCGCACTCCATCCTGCGCAACGCCTCCCGCGGCGCGGATCACTATTCCGGAGACCAAGGTATGAGCGAGTGGACCGGGCTGGGCCGCGTGGTATTGAGCAACTGGAAGCAGGTCATGGAGGACCTTGACGCCCAGGTCAAGGCTGTTGAGTCCACGGATTTCTCCGCCGCTGAACTCGAGGATGCTCAGGAGCGAATCACCGCTGCAGCTGCCGCAGCCCAGGAGCGCCGTGACAAACGCGCACAGGAGAAGGAAGAAAAGGACAAGGCCACCGATCCTTATGACAAGACCGTCTGGGCTGCCGCCGGTATTGACCCGATCAAGGTCACGGTCGATCTGAAGTCGGTCTACACTCTGCGCACCTACCTCGATGGCAAGCCCATCTTCCTAGGCAAGTGGGGCGAGATCTACACCTTCGATACGCCCAAGACTCTCGTGCGCTGGATCATGGAGAATGACGATCACGGTCTGGCCCGCGTCTCCACCTGGGAGGACATCGTCGCCGCAGCCAACGCCGGGGAACTTGAGGTCAGCGTGCACCCGGAGAACCAATACACCTTCACCGGAATCGTGCGTGACATTGACAAGGGCCCAGAGTCCGTCGATGCCACACAGATGGGCCGCTGCTACGAGGTCTGCGCGGACGCCGCGGACTGGGCCGGGGATGACTCGATCAACTCCTACATGCTGGCCAACCCGCGCTTCCAGGATTACCTGGGTTATATGCTCGGTTCCACCGAACACGCAGGCTACGTGCCCTCCAAGCCCTATACGCAACACGCCGAGGCGTGGAAGGGCCTCGAGGAGATGCTGGTCAAGCGTTTCTCCAAGTTCTAAGGCGCTAGCCTTCAAGCCCCGTGCGCAGGGCCTCCGCAAAGTGTCTAAACATCTTCCGCGAGGCCCCAGCGGCGGGGCGTATTTGATCAAAGATGTGATAGGCACCCGGGATAACCTCGACGGTGGTGTCCACTCCCGCACCTCGCAGGCGCCGCGCATAGTCCACGACTTCATCGTGGAAGAGGTCGAGCTCCCCCACCACCAGCCACGTGGGCGGAAGTCCCTGAAGGTCTTCCCGCCGCCCCGGCGCGGCATAGCGCTTCAGGCCCTCACTCCGGTGGTTCTTGCCCAGATAGGAAGACCAGGCCGCGCGATTGAAGGGCGCGGTCCACATGAACTTCCCCACCGCGCCCTCCTTGTCAGGGGTGCGATTATCGAGCATGGGGTAAATGAGCGCCTGGAAACACACCGGATGCCCCTCGTCGAAGGCCCGCTGTGTCACGGCGGCGGCGAGTCCCCCGCCTGCACTGTCCCCGGCAATGGCGATGCGCTGCTTGTAGAAGCCCATTTCCTCCGCAGGTTCCTGCGCCCACCGCAGGGCGGCATAACAGGCATTAAGGCCTGCGGGAAAGAGCGCTTGCGTGGACTTGGGATAGTACGGGGAGATGACCACCGCGCCCAGCGTCGCTGCCAGCTCGGAGTTCTGGGGATCGTAGAAGGCGGGACTACCAATCAAGTGACCGCCGCCGTGCATCCACAGCACCGCCGGGGCCGGTACTTGAGCTGCAGGCGGGCGAAGTATGCGCACGTGGAAGTCATGGCCTTCACACTCGCCGGCAATCTCCTTTACTTCGACTGGCTGCCGCATCGCCCGTGCCAGATTCACGGAGCGAATGAGCACGCTTAGTGGGGCCACCACGCATCCGGGGATGAACGCGGAGTCAAGGTAGAGAAACGGGGAGCGCAACTCCGGTGCGACGGCGCGCGTCAGCCGGTGGCGTTTATATCCCCACCACCCTGTTGCGACACCTGCAGCTATTCCAGCCGCGGCGAAGACCCCCCTGCGCATCACTCCTCCTCGCCCTGGGCAAGCTCCTCATAGGCGGGCAAGATGACTTCCTCGATGAGCACTTGACGCTCCTCCTGGGAGCTAAAGGAGTTCTCGATGGCCTTGATCGTCAGATCAAAGTACTCCTCCAGCCCGTAGCCAAAGGCCTGCGTCAGGGCCACAAAGCTCTCATTGATATCGCCGGCACCAGCGCTCAGAGCGCAGGTAAAGCCCAGCTGCTGCAACAGGGGAAGCGGATGATCGGGCAGCTCGGCGACCTCGCGGAGTGGATCGAAGCTCAGCGCGATGTGGCGATCCCTAATCCAGCAGGACACCGTTCCTGGGCGGATGCCGTCGAGGTCGGCACCGAAGTCGTCGATAAGCTGCGTGGCATGCGCCAGGCGGGTGGCGCCTGCCTGGACCGCGGCGGCGACCGCTTGGAAGTCCTCGCCTTCTACATCGGCGACGAAGGGAACGAAGTTAGCACGCAGGTCTGCCACCACCTGCTCATCGAGCTCACCACTGATGACGTAGCCGGCCACCGTCGATCCTTTGCGGGCGATGGCGGACTGCGGCGCGCTGGTCAGCAACAGCCGGGCATCTATCCCCTCTACACCCAGTGCGGATTCGGCGGCCTCGAGCGCCGCCTCGACGCCGAAGCCATAGGACTGCGGATCGAGGCGAATCTCGGCGTAGACCACGTTATCCTTTACTAGATTCTCAACCGTGGTGCGCAGGGCGGCGGTCAATTCCTCCGGCGTGGTCGGCATCTGCGCCGGTTCAAAAGTTACGTCAATATCAACTTTAGGCAGGCCCGCGAGAATTTCCGGAGAGTAGTCCTTATTCTCGGGGCTGATAAGAGGCGCGTCATGCATATGGACCATAGTAGGCATGGGCCTAAGATGTGTCATGCTATGAAGAAAACTGTCCTCACGACCCTTCTCGCGATCGCGTTGAGTGCGCCTGTGGCCGCCGGCCAAGAGCTTCCCGCACCCGCGAGCGAGACCTCAACCCGTACCGAGGCGCCGAATACGGATAACTGCCCGCACGCCCTCGTGCCGGAGGATCCGGTGACCACCTCCGAGCGTCTCGCCCCCAATGCCACCGCCCCCACTCCCCTGCCTGCGGTGGACAGTGCGGAGTCTTGCGGGGTGACCGTTCCCGCCGGATTCGAGGTCAGCCCGGAGGTCGTTGCCTCTGCATGGATGGTCTCCGACATCGACACCGGCGAGGTCATCGCCATGAAAGATCCCAACGGCCGTTACCGGCCGGCCTCCATCATCAAGGCGCTCTTGGCCCTCGTCGTCATCGACGAGCTTGACCTTAACCGCAAGGTGGAGGTCACCCAGGAATCCGCCGATGCGGACGGTTCCGCGGTTGGCATCGGCCCTGGTGGGAATTACACCGTAGAGCAGCTGCTCGACGGCCTCCTCCTGGCCTCCGGCAACGATGCCGCCCATGCCTTGGCCCAAGCCCTCGGCGGCGACGAGGTGGCCTTGGATAAGGTCAACGCCTTGGCCCACCAGCTGGGCACGCGCTCCACGCATGCCTCGAGCTACTCAGGGCTTGACGCCGCAGGAATGTCGACGTCCGCCGAGGACATTTCCCTCATCTACCAGGCGGCTTTTTTGAACCCGACCTTCGCGCGCATCGTGGGCACCGAGCACGTTGATTTCCCCGGCTGGGGCGATATGCCTGGCTATGAGTTGTGGAATGACAACCACCTCTACCTCAACGATCCGGAAGGAATCGGCGGCAAGACCGGCTTTACTGACGACGCCCACCATACCTTCGTCGGCGCCCTCAACCGCGACGGCCGCAGGCTGCAGGCAGTGCTTCTCGACACCACTGTCGAGCACGGCTACCGCCCCTGGGAACAGGCGCAGACCCTCCTCCACGAGGCTTATAAGGTCAAGCCCGGGCAAGGCGTAGGCACGCTGCAGCGCGCCTCAGCGCCCGCAACCGTCACCGCTACGCCAACGTCTACTCCTACACCCGCGCCTACCGCCGTGGCTGCGGGAGCGGATTCCTCCGTGCGCGGCATCGAAGGCTGGGCCGGGTGGGCGGTGGCAGCACTCGTGGCCCTGCTCGTGATTATTGGAGGGGCTTTTTCACTACTTCGGCGTTAGCGATCTCGTCGTGCGTGCCGCGCATGCCCTTGGCCGGGGTGATCGTGCCGAGATACACCATGCCCGCGATGAGGCCAACGACCTGGCCAATACCAGGAACCACGTTGATGAGGCGCCACCACTGACGCTTCGCGGACTGCGCGACGCTCAGCTTCTGCTTGGTCTCAATGTCCCGGACTCGGTAGCCCATGGCCAGCTTGGCCGGGCTTCCGCCTGCTAGGACCTCAAAGCCCAAGGCATAGAGCGCCATCACTAGGCCAGTGACGACCACAAGGACATCGGAATTGAAAACCACCGCGAGCGGCGCGGTCAGCAGTGAGGCCGCCGCGGTGGCCAGGAAGAAATCCACCACGGCCATGAGAAACCGCGTTCCGCCAGTGGGACGCTGTGCGGCCGCCTCGGCGCTGCCTGCCTGAGGAACCGGCTGATTAGTGAAGTGGTTTTGCTGCAGGGGATCTCCATAAGGAGAGGAAGGAGCAGCTCCTGCCTGCGCGTAGGTCGGCGCATAAGAACCGTACGTGGTGTTCTGCGGCTGCGGGTTGGCAGCCGGCCATTCGCCGTGCTGCGCCAAGAAGCTCAGCGTGGACCACGTGGGCTGCATGCCCTGATCGATTCCTTGATCATAGGTGGCGCGCTTTTCCGGGGAGGAGAGAATCTGCTGGGCGGTACGAACCTGGGCCAGCTCGTCGCTCTCCCCTAAAAACCCCAGAGAACCGAGCTGCGCTTGCTTGGCTTCCAGAAGGATGCTCAGCTCGCGGCAGGTATCACGACTGTCGAGAGAAAAGTGAGTATAAAGGTCTGCGGCAGGGGAATCGAGGCTCATGCCAGACATTCTAGAGCCATCGCCCGACAAAGCGCCGAAAGCACCCCGCCTACTTGCGCCCCCGCAGGCTGAGCAGGCCAGCTGCGAGCGCGCCAAGCGCCGCCCCCGCGCCTACGCTTAGCCCCACAGGCGGGCCCTTCTTAATCTCGTTGCGCACGCGGATGACCGCTGGCTCTGGCACGGGTGGCTTCACGAGCTCCAGGGATTCTTCTGTGGTTGCCGTCCACGCCGAGACATAAAGGACAACGCGCCACAGCAGGTACATCACCACCATCAGCACGATGACCGGGCCGAATACTGCGCCGGCGGGGTTGCCCGCAGCCGAGGACATGATAAGCGTCGAGGCCTGCTTGAGGATCTCGAGCGCCACCGCACCTATCACCGCACCGATGAGACCAGAGCGCAGCGGAACCCGCGTGCGCGGTAAGAATACAAGCATCCACCAGACAACGAGGAAGTTGGCGATGAGCCCGGCCACCAGCCCAATAAGAAAGACCACCCAGCCGCTGCCGGGGAAGGATTCAATGCCGAGGAGGTCAAAAATCCGGGTGCTCAGGCCGGAAGTCCCAGCCACCGTCACACCGAAGGCAATGGCGAGGGCGACAAGCAGCCCTACTAGGCCTAGGAAATCGGAGATCTTGGTGCGCACAAAACCGCCGCCGTCATTTGGGTCAATGCCCCACATCGCGGAGATTCCAATGCGCAGGTTGCCCATCCAGCCCAGCCCCGACCACAAGGTGGTCAGGCCGCCGACGCCGAACATGGCGCCACGCTGGGCGACGGCCGTCTCCAGGACCTGGTTGAGCGTCCCTCCCAGCTCGCCCGACACGGACTCCGCGATACGCCCCTGGAGCTGATCGAAGAGATCCGGGCGTGCAGCAAGCACCGTGGCGGCCGTGGCCACCGCAATCATCAGCAGCGGAAAGACAGCGAGCACGGAGTAATAGGTAATTCCCGCCGCGTACTGGTTGCCGCCTGCCCCGCTATAACGGTCATTCATGCGGAGGAGATGATCAACGAAGGGCGAGCGCTCGCGCACCTTTTCTACCGGCCCCGGCTTATCGGCGTGCGCGCGCTCAATCCCATACTCGTCGCTGCGGGATGCGTCGGACTGCGTTGTCGTGGCCATGCCATCACCTTTCTGTAACTTATCTCACATCTTAGCCGCGGTTGGGTGGCGCGGTATGGGGAGGCGACATCGCCAAGCGCCGGAAACTGAAACTAACGGCGACGCGGGAGGAAGCCAACCTTGGAATAGACCTCATCGACCAGGGGATCCGCCACCTCGCGGGCGCGCGCGGCGCCCTTGGCCAAAATGTTCTCAATCTCGGCGGGATCCGCCATCAGCTCATCGAATCGCGCCTTGAGCGGGGTGGTGAAAGCCTCGAGCGCCTCGGCGGTGTCGACCTTGAGGTGGCCGTATCCCTTGCCCTGATACTTCTCCACCAGGGAATCGATGCTCTTCCCGCTCAACTTGGACTGAATGACCAACAAGTTGGCCACACCCGGCTGCTTCTCCCTGTCGAAGGCCACCACACCTAGGTCATCGGTGACGGCGGACTTGATGCGCTTGGCCGAGGTCTTGGGCGCGTCCAGCAGGTTGATAATGCCCTTGGGATTATCCCCCGACTTCGACATCTTGGAGGTGGGATCCTGCAAATCGTAGATCTTGGCCGAGCCCTCCGGAATGAAGGGCTCAGGCACACGGAAGGTCTCCCCGAAGCGCGAGTTGAAGCGCTCGGCCAGGTTGCGAGTGAGCTCGAGGTGCTGGCGCTGATCCTCGCCCACGGGCACGTAGTGCGGCGAGTACAGCAGAATATCCGCCGCCATGAGCATGGGGTAGGTAAACAGCCCCACCGTGGTGCGATCCGAGCCCTGCTTGGCCGACTTATCCTTGAACTGCGTCATCCGCGAGGCCTCACCGAAACCGGTCAAGCACTGCAGGACCCACGTCAACTCCGTGTGAGCGGGCACGTGCGACTGCACGAAGAGCGTGGACTTATCCGGGTCAATACCCAAGGCGATGAGCTGCGCCACGCCCGCAATGGTGCGCCGACGCAACTCCTCCGGATCCTGCGCCACGGTGATGGCATGCAGATCCGGGATGAAGTAGAAAGCATCATAGCTATCTTGCAGGTCTATCCACTGCTTCAAGGCCCCGAGGAAGTTACCCAGGTGATAGGAGTCCGCGGTGGGCTGGATGCCGGAAAGTACGCGAGAGAAAGAAGAAGTGTGCTCGGTCATGATTGTCCTCATTGAGATGTTCCCCGCTGCCCGGGGAGGGGTGGTGTAGACATACGGATAAAGGGAGCAGGAAAGACTTCCCCACTCCCCCCTCTATTCAGGCGCCGCGCTCTGGTTTAGAGCTTGCGGGACGTTGGATTACGAACGTCCAAGAATACGGCGAAAGCGCTCACGATGAAGGCTCCGCCGATACCCTGCAAAATGATCGGTGCCAAGAAGGCGAATGATGGGCCAATAACGGTCCACCACCAAATACCCAGGGCGAGCAAAACAGCGCCGAGGACCAAGTAAATGAGCGCGCGGGTCATGAGCTTCTCCAGTGCAGATTAGAATTAAAGACGGATTTACTCTACCACTATAGGTCTTAGCTGTATTCGACTACGAGCGGAGAATGGTCTGACCAACGTTGCTCCACCGTGGGCGCCCTGTCTACCCAGGCGCGCTGTGCCCGGTCAAGCATGGCACGGGTGGCTGCCTGGTAGTCAATGCGCCAACCCGCGTCATTGTTAAAAGCCTGTCCGCGGTAGGTCCACCACGTATAGGGCCCCTTTGCCTCAGGCTGCAAACGTCGAGCCACATCGAACCACTGCGGATTACGCGCCGCCTCCCACGTGGTGCGCGCCGAATAGTTCACCACCCCGAGGTAATTGCCGAGGCCCTTCTTCTCCTGCGGGGCGGCATCAGGAAAAGACCCGAAGACATGATCCATGAAGGCCCGCTCCTCCGGCAGGTGCCCGGCCTTCTTCTCATTGGGCTTATTGTTCTTCAGGTCCTGGGCGCGGTGGCAGATATTCCAGTCCCCGCCGATGACCATCTCCGGGTAGGCCTCCGCGGCCCTGTCCAAGACCCCGGCGAACTGATCAAGGAAAGTGTACTTCTCATCCAGCTTGGGACTCCCGACGTCCCCCGAAGGCAGGTAGAGCGAGGCCACCCGAATCCCCGCGGTGGTGGCCGCCAGCCAGCGCCCGGAATCAGTGAAGTCCCCGAAACCAGTCTCCACATCCTCCAAGGGGGTGCGCGAGAGGATAGCCACTCCCGCGCGCCCCTTGGCCGCAGCTTCTGCTTGGACGAGGTTCCAGCCCCGGTCCAGGGAGGGCGCCAGCGCTTTTTCGGTCTCCTTTGGGTTAGCGCGGACCTCCTGGAGCAAAACGACGTCCGCGGCAGTGTTCTCCAGCCAGGCGTTCATGCCCGGGTTATCTTCGTTGCGCTGCTTGCAGGCGGCACGAATGCCGTTGACGTTGACGGTGGCGATGCAAAAAGTCATGCGCTCAAGCATAACCACCGCGCCAGACACGCGGCCTATGCCCGGCGGGCCAGGCGCTTCTTATCCCACTGCGTAACGCCCCAGACCAGGCAGGCGGCGGCGGCGAGGCCGGCACCCGCCACCGCTGGGGCGGAGTATCCCAAGCCTGCGCCGACCACGATGCCACCAATCGCGGCGCCGGAGGCGTTCGCGATGTTGAGGGCGGATTGATTGAGTGCGGAGGCTAGTGTCTGCGCGTCCCCGGCTACTTGCACGAGCCGCAGCTGCAGGGAGGGCACCAACGTGGAGCCGAAGAAGGCAACGATGCCGAAGAAGATAGAACCCAGGATGGCGCTGGAAGAGAAGAAGTAAAAACACAGCAGCGCTACTACAAGCATTCCCAACGCGAAGATAATTCCAAACTCGAGGTTGCGGTCAGCGAGCCAGCCACCGAAGGTATTGCCCACAGTCATGCCGATGCCGTAGACCATCAGCACCGCCCAGATGAGACTCGAGCTCAGGCCGGCAACCTCCGTCATGGTCCAAGAAATGTAGGTATAGACGGAGAACATGCCGCCGAAGCCGACGACGCCCATGATGACGGTCAGCCACACCTGCGAGTTCTTAAAGGCCTTGAACTCGGTGGAGATATCCGTGGAAGGCATTTCCGTCATGTGCGGCATGAGGAAGAACAGCAGCGTGGCGGTCGTGGCGCCTAAGAGAACCACCAGCACGTAGGCCGCATGCCAGCCCAAGGCCGAGCCGAGCGCCTGAGCGGCCGGAACGCCGATGACCGTGGCCACCGCAAGCCCCATGCCGACGAAGGCCATGGCGCGTCCGCGCTGGCCCGGGGGCGACATCGAGGCCGCCGAGAGGTTAGCAACGGAGAAGTAAGCACCATGTGGGAGACCAGCGATGAACCGCGCCGCCATGAGGACCGCGTAATTGGGCGCCAAGACCGAGAGCAGGTTGCCCACGACGAGAAAGGCAATGAGCAACAAGATGAGGCGGCGGCGGGGAAGCTTTCCCGTGAAAGCCGCGATAAGCGGTGCTCCCACCACCACGCCGAGCGCGTAGATGGCGATAAGGGTCGAGGCGTGGTCCTCGGAGATTCCGAAGTCGGCGGCAATGAGCGGGAGAAGGCCCATCGAGACGAACTCGGTCGTGCCGATGGCGAAGGCGCCCAGCGCCATGGCCAGCATGACGATGGTGCGCCGCCCCGGCGTGATTTCGGTCTGGCGAGGCAGCTGTTTCCTGCGCACGTGGATCCTCTTGCTGGCGTGGGCCTCCTGTGCAGATTGCGGGGTCTGCTCATCGATGATTTTCACGAGCAGCCACCTTACAGTCCAGCGCCTTGTTAAGCACGGCCACGCTGGCAGTTAGTGAAAATCCTGACCGGCCCGGGGGATCGGTGATCTTCCTCGCAAAAGAGGTTCTTGCGCACAGCGTCAGGTTTGGTAACATGATTTGAGTTTGCGATAGGCTAACCTAAATCCCTTTACAGGAGGACCATAATGCATCTCTCCCGCGCGGTGACCGCCGCCCTACTGGCCGGCTCCCTCGGCCTCAGTCTCGCCGCGTGCTCCGCGGATGACAGCGGCGAAGGCCAAACCACGTCCTCTGCCGCCTCCAATGGTACCGGGGACAACGGGAACGCTGAGAGCACCGAGCAGTTCCCCGTCACCATTCCCAACGCCTTCGGCGAGACCACCATCGAGAAGGCTCCCGAGCGCGTAGCCTCCGTGGGCTGGGCCAACCACGAGGTTCCCCTCGCCCTGGGCGTTGTTCCCGTAGGCATGTCCAAGACCACCTGGGGAGATGATGACGACAACGGAGTCCTGCCCTGGACCGAGGACAAGCTCAAGGAGCTGGGTGCACAGACTCCCGTCCTCTTCGACGAGACTGACGGCATCCCCTACGAGCAGGTCGCAGACACCAAGCCGGATGTCATCCTGGCCTCCTACTCAGGCATCACGAAGGAGGACTACGACACCCTGTCCAAGATCGCACCCGTCGTGGCCTACCCCGAACTGCCCTGGGAGACCTCCTTGGAGGATATGATCAAGCTCAACTCGCAGGCCATCGGCAAGCAGGCGGAGGGCGAGCAGCTCATCGCAGATCTCAACGATCAAACCGAGCAGGCACTGCAGAAGTACCCCAACCTGGAGGGCAAGAAGGTCCTGTTCACCGCCTTCGGCGGCGGCACGGATAACTCCAAGATCGGCTTCTACACCACCGGCGATCCCCGCATGGGCTTCCTCGCTGACCACGGTATGGGAGTTCCGAAGATCGTCGAGGAAAGCTCGCGTACCTCCGATCAGTTCTGGGTCGAAGTCTCTGCCGAAAAGCCCGAGGACTTCCAGGACGTCGATCTCATCGTGGCCTATTCCTCCGGCAACGCAGCCGACGATCAAAAGATGATCGAGGAGCTGCAGAAAGATCCGCTGAAGTCGAAGATCCCCGCCGTCGAAAAGGGCAACGTTGCTTTCCTCGATGATGGCCCCCTCGGTGCCTCGGCCAACCAGTCCCCGCTGTCTATCCCGTGGGGCATCGACCGTTACTTCGCAGCGCTCAATGAGGGCCTGAAGGCTTAAAGCCTCGTTGTGAATATTAAAAAGACTGCCATTGTGTGCGGGCTTGTGGCCGCCATCGCCTGTGCGATGGTGGCTTCGGTCATGTGTGGCGTCCGCACAATATCTGTATCCGATGCCGTCTCCGCACTGGGGGGCTCCACCGCCAGCGCCGGCGAGGCCGCCGCCTACCTGCGGGTACCGCGCACGATCCTGGCCTTATTCGTGGGCGCCGCTCTAGCTCTGGCTGGCACCACGTTCCAGGCAATGACGCGCAACCCTTTGGCGGATCCCGGAATCTTCGGGGTGCTCTCTGGCGCCTCGCTGGCCGTGGTCGTGGGCATCGCCTTCTTCGGGCTCTCGCGTCCGGTTCCGACCATGATCGCAGCTATCGTCGGTTCCTTCGCAGCCGCCGTATTTGTCTACTTCGTCGGCTCGCTCGGTCGTGGCGGCGCCACGCCGCTCAAGTTAGCCCTGGCCGGGGCTGCCACCGCAGCCGCGTGCTCTAGCCTGGTCAGCGCCGTCCTTTTGCCGCGCGCCGATGTCATGGATGAGTTTCGCTTCTGGCAGATAGGCTCGGTCGGCGGCGCGCAGTGGGATCTCATCGGCATGGCCGCGCCCTTGCTGGTGCTGGGAACCCTCATCGTCCTGGCGTGCTCGACTGGGCTCAATGCCCTCGCGCTTGGCGACGACGTCGCCACCGGACTCGGCATCAACGTCCTGCGCACCCGTGTGCTCTCCGCAGTGGGCGCAGTCATCTTGTGCGGAACGGCCACGGCCCTAGCTGGGCCCATCGCCTTCGTCGGCCTCATCGTTCCCCACGTCATGCGCCTGTTGCTGGGCACTGATCATCGCTGGCTGTTGCCTGCCACCGCTCTCGCCGGGGCCCTGCTGTTGGTCAGCGCGGATACTCTCGGCCGCGTGGTCGCCCGCCCCTCCGAGGTGGCGGTCGGCATTCTCACCCCGCTTATTGGCGCACCTTTATTCATCTGGATCGTGCGCCGGACCAAGGTGCGTGAACTGTGATGACAACTATCAAGCAAGCCCAGCGCGCCCGCGCCCGCTCCTATGCCTGGCGTCTGTGCGCACTCATCCTGCTTGTGGTGGCGCTGTGGCTGGCCAGCCTCATGTTCGGCGAGACCTTCTACGGGCCAGGCAAGGTCCTGCGCGTCATCGCCGGCGAGACCGTGCCTGGCGCCTCCTTTACGGTCGGAGATCTGCGTCTGCCGCGGGCGACCGCCGCCGTCGCGGCGGGGGTGGCCTTCGGCATGGCGGGCGTGACCTTTCAGACGATGCTGCGCAATCAGCTGGCCTCGCCGGACATCATCGGCATCTCCTCTGGTGCCTCGGCCACCGGCATCACGGCCATCATCTTCTTCAACGTCTCCCAGACCACCGTTTCCCTGTTCTCCTTGGCCGCCTCGCTGATCATCGCGGCTCTCATCTACCTGCTGTCGCTCAAGTCCGGGTTCACCGGCACGCGCCTTATCCTCATCGGCATCGGCATAGCGGCCATCTTGCAGGCATGGACCAACTTCGTGCTCTCCAAGGCTGCGTCCTGGGACCTGCCCACAGCCACGCGCTGGATTACGGGTTCCCTCAACACGATGTCGTGGGAGCGTACCCTCCCGCTGCTTGCCACCGTGGCCGTCATAGCCCCGCTGATGATTCTCGCCGGCAACCAGCTTTCTGTGCTGCGCCTGGGCGACGACCTGGCAACCGGCTTTGGACTGCGCGTGAACCTCGTTCGCATTGCCACCATCGTGGGAGCCGTCCTCCTCATCGCCGTGGCCACGGCGGCGACGGGGCCCATCGCCTTCGTCGCTTTCATGTCAGGGCCGATTGCCGCCCGGCTCTTCGGGCCCGGGCCCGCGCTGCTCGCCCCGGCTGCGGCCGTGGGCGCCATCCTCGTGTTGGCGGGTGACCTCGCTGGCCAGTACTTCTTCGGCACCCGCTACCCCGTCGGCGTGATAACCGGCGTGCTCGGCGCACCCTTCCTTATCTATTTGCTCACCCGCACCAACCGTTAAGGAGCAACCATGCAAAGACAACTAGCCGCCCGCGGCATTTCCCTGGGATACGCCGATTCCGACATCATCACCGACTTGAGCGTCGACATCGCCCCCGGCAAGGTCACCTCCATCGTGGGACCCAACGGCTGCGGCAAGTCCACGCTTTTGCGCTCCCTCTCGCGCCTGCTCAAGCCGCGCGGCGGAGAGATCCTCTTGGACGGCAAAGCTATCGCGGAGATCCGCACCAAGGAGCTAGCCAAGTCTCTGGGCCTTCTGCCGCAATCACCGATAGCTCCCGACGGCATCGTCGTGGCCGACCTCGTCGGGCGGGGGCGCACCCCGCACCAAGGCATGCTGGGGAGGTGGAGCACCGAGGACTACGAAATAGTGGAGGAATCGATGCGCACAACTGGCACCTTCGAGCTGGCCGAGCGCTCCATCGACGAGCTCTCCGGCGGCCAGCGCCAGCGGGTATGGATCGCCATGGCGCTCGCGCAACGCACAGATATTTTGCTTCTCGACGAGCCCACCACCTACCTCGACATCAAGCACCAACTCGAAGTCCTCGATCTGCTCACCGACCTCAACGCACAACATGGGACGACCATCGCCATGGTCCTCCACGATCTCAACCTGGCCGCGCGCTATTCCGACGAGCTCATCGCCGTAGCGGACGGCAAAATCTACGCCCAAGGCAGCCCGCGCGAGGTCATCACCTCCGAGTCGGTGCGCCACGTATTCGGCGTGGATTCCCTCATCATCGACGATCCCGTCTCCGGCTTGCCCGCAGTCATGCCCATCGGCCACCACCACGTTCTCTAAGGAACACTTATGCCTTATCATCCCTTCCGCGCCACCGTCGTCTCCACGCAGCGCCTGTCCCCCAACTTCCAGCGCGTGCGCTTGAGCGGCCTTAAGTACATGGGCCCGCGAGGCCACATTCACGATCTGCGCATCAAGCTGATTTTCCCCGGTCCTTCCGGGCTCGTGGAGTTCCCCACCGACACGCAGGAGAATTGGTTCGAGGTCTGGCAAAGCCTCGATCCCGCCACCCGCGGGGCAATGCGGACCTATTCGGTGCGCGAGCTCGACCGCGACACCGGCATCCTCACCGTCGACTTTGTCCTCCACACCGCCCCCGGTCAAGCCGGCCCCGCCTGCACCTGGGCCTCGAGTGCCACCCCCGGCGATGACATCTACGTGGTCGCGCCCAGCGCCGACGATGAATCCGGCCCCGGCATCGAGTTCCAACCCGCCGACGCAAACGAGGTTCACCTCTTTGGCGACGAGACTGCCCTGCCCGCGCTCGCCCGCATCGTCGATGAGTGGCCTAAAACCCTCACCGGCACAATTCACATCGAGGTTCCCACCGCGGCTGATCGCCAGGAGGTCAACGCGCCGCCCGGAGTGAGTATCGAGTGGCTGCCGCGCGAGGATGCGCAGCTCGGGGCCTTGCTTATCGAAGTCCTCTCCCGCCACCGCGGCCTGCCCTCCCCAGCGCCAGAAACGGAGGACGCGCCCGATCCTGACATCCTCTGGGAAACCCCAGCCTTCTCCTCCTCAGGCGAGGAGATTGATCCCCGCACGAGCGGCGGCGCGTACTGGTGGATTGCGGGGGAAAGCGGCGTCGTCAAGCATATGCGCCGGATGCTGGTACGTGGCGCAGGAATCCCCCGCTCCCAGGTCTCTTTCATGGGCTATTGGAAGCGCGGGGCGGCCGAGGGCTAAATATCCCACGCGCCGATCACTAAGTAGGTATCCTTATCAACTGAACATTTCTTGAGAACCGCTAGGAGAATTATGTCGAAGATTATCTGGACCCGTACCGATGAGGCGCCGCTGCTCGCGACGTACTCTTTTAAGCCCATCGTCGAAGCCTTCGCCTCAACCGCCGACATCGACGTCGAAACCAGCGATATCTCGCTGGCGGCCCGCATCATCTCCCAGTTCCCGGAGCGCCTGCGCGAGGACCAGAAGATCGATGACGCCCTTTCCCAACTCGGTGCCTTGGCCAAGACCCCGGAAGCAAACATCATCAAGCTTCCTAACATCTCGGCCTCTCTGGTCCAGCTCAAGAAGGCCATCGCCGAGCTGCAAGCTGATGGCTACGATCTGCCGGAGTACCCGGACAGCCCCGCCACGCCCGAGGAAGAAGAAATCGCCGCGCGCTATGACGCCATCAAGGGCTCCGCGGTCAACCCCGTCCTGCGCGAGGGCAACTCCGATCGCCGCGCACCCCAGGCAGTGAAGAACTTCGTGAAGAAGCACCCGCACCGCATGGGTGCTTGGTCCGCCGATTCCAAGACCAACGTCGCCACCATGGATCACGGCGACTTCCGCCACAACGAAAAGTCCGTGGTGATGCCCGAGGCCGACACGCTGACCATCAAGCTCACCGCCGCTGACGGCACCGAGACCATCCTCCTCGACGGCCTCGACGTGCTCAAGGGCGAGGTCATCGACGGCACCTTCATGTCCGCGCGAGCCCTCGACGAGTTCCTGGCGCAGCAGGTCAAGCGCGCCAAGGAGGAGGGCGTGCTCTTCTCCGCACACCTGAAGGCCACCATGATGAAGGTCTCCGACCCGATCATGTTCGGCCATGTCGTGCGCGCCTACTTCGCTGATGTCTTTGCCAAGTACGGCGATGAGTTGCTGGCCGCCGGCCTTAACGGCGAGAACGGCCTCGGCGCCATCTACGCCGGCCTCGACGCGCTGGACAATGGCGCTGAAATCAAGGCAGCTTTCGAAGCGGCTCTGGCCGCAGGCCCTGACCTGGCCATGGTCAACTCCGCCAAGGGCATCACGAACCTCCACGTCCCCTCCGACGTCATCATCGACGCCTCCATGCCCGCCATGATCCGCACCTCCGGGCACATGTGGAACAAGAACGACGAAGAGCAGGACACCCTTGCCGTCATTCCGGATTCCTCCTACGCAGGCGTGTACCAGGCTGTCATCGAGGATTGCAAGGCACACGGCCAGTTTGACCCCACCACGATGGGCACCGTGCCCAACGTCGGTCTCATGGCGCAGAAGGCCGAGGAGTACGGCTCCCACAACAAGACCTTCAAGATTCCGGCCGCCGGCACCGTCACCGTTGTCAACAAGGCCGGCGAGGCACTTATCTCCCACGAGGTCGAGGCTGGCGATATCTGGCGCGCCTGCCAGACCAAGGATGCCCCCATCCAGGACTGGGTCAAGCTGGCCGTGACGCGCTCGCGCATTTCCGGCATGCCCGCCATCTTCTGGCTCGACCCCACCCGCGGACACGATGCGCAGCTCATCACCCTCGTGAAAAAGTACCTGGGTGACCACGACACCGCGGGTCTTGACATCACCATCGCCTCGCCTATCGAGGCCACCAAGACCTCCGTCGAGCGTATCCGCCGCGGCGAGGACACCATCTCCGTGACCGGCAACGTGCTGCGTGACTACAACACCGACCTTTTCCCCAT
This sequence comes from Corynebacterium flavescens, assembly GCF_008693105.1. Classification (GTDB taxonomy): domain Bacteria; phylum Actinomycetota; class Actinomycetes; order Mycobacteriales; family Mycobacteriaceae; genus Corynebacterium; species Corynebacterium flavescens. The sequence continues at coordinate 109,651 of NZ_VXKK01000018.1, read as the reverse complement.
CCTCGAGCTGGGCACCTCGGCAAAGATGCTTTCCGTGGTTCCGCTCATGGCCGGGGGCGGCCTCTTCGAGACCGGAGCCGGCGGCTCCGCCCCGAAGCACGTGCAGCAGGTGGAAGAGGAGAACCACTTGCGCTGGGACTCGCTCGGTGAGTTCCTCGCGCTTGCGGAGTCCTTCCGCCACGAGCTGCACGCTCACGGCAACCAGAAGGCCGGCGTGCTGGCTGCGGCCCTCGATAAGGCCACCGAGAAGCTGCTCAACGAGGGCAAGTCTCCTTCGCGCAAGGTCGGCGAGATCGACAACCGCGGCTCGCACTTCTTCCTGGCCACCTACTGGGCCGAGGAGCTCGCTCAGCAGACCGAGGATGCCGCCCTTTCAGCGACCTTCCAGAGCCTCGCGCAGGAGCTGAGCTCCGCTGCCGAGGAGATCGCCCAAGGCCTTCTCGACGTACAGGGTTCCCCCGCCGATCTCGGCGGTTACTACTGGGTCGATGACGCCAAGACCACCCAGGTCATGCGTCCGGTGGCGAAGTTCAACGCCATCATCGACGGCCTGAAGTAGCCTCTCTTCGCGCTTACCGCGCTTGTCCGCCTTTTTGGCGGGCAGGCGCGGTTTCGTTGTTTTCTACCACTCTTATAGCCGCCGGTTTCCCCTAAATCCGCTGCTTAACACTACTTTCTAGACCCCGCGGGGGTGTGACACCACCATAACTATTGCTTGAAAGAAATAACCCAGCCGGTTTATCTATTTGACAGTAGGTACTTATTTCTCTTTGGCGTCCACCACACCTTCAAAAGACGGGAGATGCGAATGGAAGCAGCAGACGTCGCGTGGGTGCTCAGCGCATTCACACTTGTCTCTCTGATGTTCCCGGGCCTGGCCCTCCTCTACGGCGGAATGCTCGGACAAAAGCAAGTTCTTAATATGTTCATGATGGTCATGGGCTCGTCGTCGGCGATTCACTTGGCGGACTAGGTATCATTGGCAACCCCCTGGAGTACCTCGGATTTGCCAACCTCATGGAAGATGACGGCGCCCGCTCCACCTTGTGGGCAGCCTTCTACATCTTCTTCGCCGCAATCTCTCTAGCCCTGACCTCCTCGGGCGCTGCCGGCCGCATGAAAATCAGTGCCTTTCTGATTTTCGGATTCTTCTGGCTCACGTTCGTCTACGCGCCGCTGGCGCACTGGGTATTTGCCATCTCTGACCTCGAGACCGGCAACGTCGGCGGCTGGATGCGCGATGTCCTCGGATTCCACGACTTCACCGGCGGCACCGCCGTGCACATGAATGCCGGCGCAATGGGACTGGCACTTGCTGTCATACTCGGTCCACGCAGCTCGACCTCGATGACTCGCCCGCACAGCCTGCCGCTTGTCCTCATCGGCCTGGGCATCATCATCGCCGGCTGGTTCGGATTCAATGGCGGCACGCAGGTGGCGCAAACCTCCTCGCTACCTATGTCGTCATGACCAGCGTCATCGCCGCCTCTATGGGCGCCTTCGCCTTCATGGTCTACGAGTGGATTACCAGCAAGAAGCCCACGCTGCTGGGATTTTGTACCGGCGTGCTCGGCGGACTCGTCGCCATTACGCCTTCCGCAGACGCGGTCTCTCCCCTAGGGGCGATGGCCATGGGCATCTTCGGCGCTATCGTCGCCGCGTGGGGAATCTCCCTCAAGCGTCGTCACGGCCTCGATGATTCACTCGACGTCTTCGCGGTTCACGGCATGGCCGGCATCGCCGGAGCAATATACGAAATGTTCCTTGGCAACCCCGCCGCCCCAGCCGGGTTCGCGGGAGTCTTCCGCGGCGGCGAACTGTCGCTGCTGTGGCGCGAGCCGGCTGCCATCATCGTCACCCTGGTATTCGCTTTCGGAGTCTCGTGGCTCATCCTCGAGATGATGAGCCAGTTCATGGAGCTGCGCATCAGCGACGAAGACGAAGTCGCGAGCATCGACCTGGCAGAGCATCACGAAAGCGCCTACGACACCCGCACCGCAAACGCCTAACCCATTTTCTACAAGGAGTATTTTCCAATGTCTCAGACCCCCGAGCAGGCCTCGACTCGCATAGAGTTTCTCTACCTTTCCGAGCCGGACATGATCGAGGCCGGGGTAACCGATATCGCCCGCTGCATCGACGTCATGGATGAAACCCTCGTGCTCCTCGCCGACGAGGACTACCGCATGGCCGGTCAGAACGCGAACTCGCACGGCGCAATGATGAGCTTCCCCGCGCAGCCACGCTTCGACTCCATGCCTACCGACGGCCCCGACCGCCGCTTCATGGCCATGCCCGCCTACTTGGGCGGCCGCTTCCGCAATACCGGAGTCAAGTGGTACGGCTCCAACGCCGAAAACCGCAAGAAGGGGCTCCCCCCTCCATCCACACATCCACGCTGAATGACACCGACACCGGCGTTCCGCTGGCAATCATGTCCGGCAACCTGCTTTCAGCCTATCGCACCGGCGCCGTGCCCGGAGTGGGAGTCATTGCTCTGAGGCCGGGGATCAAGGCCATCAAGGTCAAGGGGCGCAGTCAGGGCAGCACCGACTCATTTATCGAATGGGTAACCCAGACCTATCCCCTCCGTCGCCGAGGTCTATCGCCTGGAAACCGACGCCGAGGCCACCCGGGACAGCGACATCGTCATCGCAGCCACGACAACCGACGCCGCCGGCTCCTCCGCCTTTCCTTACTTCAAGAAAGAAGACATCAAGCCCGGCGCGCTCCTGCTCCTGCCCGCTGCCGCGCGCTTCGACGACGACTTCTTAGGCGAAGACAACACCCGTCTCGTGCTTGACTACCACGGACTCTACGATGCCTGGGCCGAGGAATACGGCGACGAGGCCTATTAGATCCTCGGTATTCCCGGCTGCCACTGGAACGGACTCGTGGAGAAAGGCCAGCTAGACGCCTCCAACTTCGACCAGATTGGTGACATCTCCGCCGGGCGCACCCCGGCGCGCCGCAACGAGGATGAGAGCATCCTCTCCTCGGTAGGCGGCATGCCCGTCGAGGACGTCGCCTGGGCAACCGAGGTCTACGACAACGCCCACGCCAAGGGCCTCGGCCAGAACCTTCTTCTCTGGGACGAACCGGCCATCAAATAACACCACTATCATCATTAAGAAAGAAGAAATCTCACTCATGAGCAGCAAAAAAGTCGTCGTCATCGGGCTGGGCACCATGGGCTCCATGTCATTATGGCAGCTCTCCCAGCACGCCGACGTCGAAGCTATCGGCATCGAACAATTCGGCCTCGTTCACGGATACGGCGCCTTCACCGGTGAATCGCGCCTGTTCCGAGCGGCTTACCAAGAAGGAACCAAGTACGTTCCCATTCTCAAAGAAGCGCGCAGCTTGTGGCAAGAGCTCGCCGCCGCCTCTGGCCGTCAGCTCTTCCTCAACTTCGGAGTCATCTCCATTGGCGAGGAGTCCAATGCGCCTTTCCAGATGATGCTGCAGTCCATCAAGGATTGGGGGCTGCCTCACGAGCACCTCAGCGCCGCGGATCTTCGCGAGCGCTTCCCTGCCATGGATTTCAAGGATACGGAAGAAGGCGTCGTCGACAAGCTGGGCGGGGCGCTGCGCCCCGAGCTGGCGGTCCTTTCCGCCTTGGAACAAGCTCGTGCTAACGGTGCAACCATCTACGAACACGAGGAAGTCCTCGCCTTCGAAGACACGGGCAGCGGCGTCACGGTGACCACCTCCCAGCGCACCATCAATGCTGACTCCGTCATCGTTTCCGCCGGCGCATGGACCGAGTTGGTGCTGCCGCAGCTCACGCCGCTGCTGGAGGTACGCAAGCTGGCTCTCACCTGGTTCCTGCCCAAGGACCTCCAGCTCTTCCAGCCTGACCGGCTCCCCTGCTTCATCTGGGACAAGGATGATTTCCACGTCTTCGGCGCACCCTGCGTCGACGGGTATTCCGTCAAGATTTCCGGACTCGACCTGTGGGGCGGACCCGACACCGAACGCGTCGAGGACGCAGACTTGCGCCTTGAAAGAGACGCAGTCTCTGCCTTTGGACGCCAAGTCGCCGGGCTATTCCCCGGCGTCGATGCGGAGCCTAACCGCTACTCGGTGCACTTCGATACCTACACCGCGGATAAGACACCCATCATCGACCGCGTGGGCAACGTCGTTGTTACGGCTGGCTTCTCTGGCCACGGGTTCAAGCTCTCTCCTGCGGTGGGCAAGCTCGCTACCGCGTTGGCGCTGGGTGAGGACACCGCACTTCATCATCCCGACTTCCGAATCGAGGCACACGGGCCGGTGCTGGCAGCGGTATAACCCCCTTTTCAGTTAATTTACAGAAATGGGTTCGGATTCGGCGGTCGTGGCTCCTATACTTAGCTTGTTTTTGACGACTCTCCAGCTAGTAAGAAACAAGGAACCTCGATGCATGATTTTTCCGCGGCGCTCGCGCACCCCGACCAACGCAAGCGCCGCATCGCCGAATCCCTCTCCCAACAGGCCGAGACGGTGCTCGCTACCGCTCGCAGCATCCATGCGGAGCCGGAAACTTCCTTCCAGGAATTTAACAGCGCCAAGAAGCTAGCTGCAGTGCTTGCCGAAGCCGGATTCCGCGTCGAAGCTCCCTTCGCCGGACTTGATACCGCCTTCCGCGCCACCGCAGGTAGCGGTTCCCTCGTCGTCACACTGTGCCTGGAGTATGACTCCTTGGAGGGCATCGGTCACGCCTGCGGGCACAACATCATCGCGGGCGCCTCCCTCGGTGCCGGCCTGGCCTTGCGAGGGCTGGTAGATGAACTCGATATCACGCTGCAGCTCATCGGCACCCCGGCCGAGGAGCATGGTGCAGGCAAACAGATCATGCTCGACAACGGAGCCTTTGTCGGCACCCATCTAGCGATGATGACGCACCCCGGCCCCGACGTCGGGACCTATGATGTCTTAGGCTCCACCTCCCAAGCCGTCGGGCGCTTTCGGACCACTTTCCACGGGCGCGCCGCGCACGCGGCCGGCTTCCCGCATCGCGGGCTCAATGCCTCAGATGCGGCGATCATCGCTCAGGTTGCGGCGGGGATGCTGCGCCAGCAGGTCGAGGATGGGCATCGCTTTGCCCTTATCACCCGCGAGGCAGGGGTCGAAACAAACATCATCCCCGAGCGCGCCGTAGTGGACTGGGAATGCCGGGCTGTAACCCTCGAAGGGTGGACCACTTTGCGCGAACGCATCGTCGCTTGTCTTGAGGCCGGGGCCCATGCGGCGCAGTGCACGATGGACACCGTCGAGATAGAGCCTTTGTATGAGCCACTGCTGCAGAACACGACGCTGGGCACCGCCTGGAACGAGGCCATGTCTGTGCTGGGCCGCCCGCTCAACGGATCGCTCGGTGTTAATGCCGCGTCGACTGATATGGGCAACGTCTCGCAGCGCTTCCCCTCCCTGCATCCTTTTGTCGGAGTGAGCGGAGCGCACGAGAGCCTCCACTCTGCCGCCTTTACCCAAGCCGCCGACACCGACGCCGCTTATGACCTCATGTTCGATTCCGCCCTCGCCATGGCGTGGATAGCCGAGGATGTCGCCTCCAACCCCCATCGCCGCCAGCAGATTCTTGCCGACGCCGATCTTCTCCAAGAACGGAACCTCTAATGTCCATCACTCACCGCCCACACACAGGGACAGCCGCCGCGCCGATCGATAGGGCCGGAAAGCGCCAGATTCTGCCTTTGGTTGTCCTGTCGGTGCTTATTGCGGTTGTGGCCTCGATCATCGGCAAGGTCACTATTCCGGTTGGTCCCGCGACGATCAGCATCTTCCCCATGGTCTGGGGCCTCATCTTGGGCGCACTAATCTCGATGCAGAAGGTCAAGCCCGTCCCCGTATTTGTCCAGCGCACCGCCAATGCCCTGCTGGGCCTTTTCGTCCTCTTCCTCGTCGCCAGGCTCAGTTTCAACATCGGGCCGGAGCTGCGCACCATTTTGCAAGCAGGCCCAGCGCTTTTGCTCCAAGAGGTAGGCCACTTTCTCGGGACCATCGTGCTGGCGTTGCCGCTGGCCGTGGCTTTGAAGATGGGGCCGGCGACCATTGGCGCCACTTTCTCCCTCGACCGCGAGCCTGCGTTCGCGATGGTCAACGAGAAGTATGGCCCAGATTCCGATCAGTATCGCGGCGTTTTGGCCATGTACGTCTTTGGCACACTCTTCGGCGCAGTCATCATTTCCTTCCTGACCTCTTTGGTGGCCAGCCTCGACATCTTCGACCCAGGCGCCTTGGCGATGGGCGTGGGCGTGGGCTCTGGGTCAATGATGGCGGCGGGAATCGCCTCCATCGTCGACATCTACCCAGACGCTGCAGCCACCGTGTCCGGTCTAGCCGCGGTATCCAACCTCATCACCACCGTCGGCGGCGTGTACGTGGGCGTGTTCATCGCCCTCCCGCTCGCCGACAAGTTCTACCACTTCCTTACGCGCGGCAAGCAGGCAGACGCCGTCGTCAGTGCGGAAGAAGGCGAAGCCAACCGGGCCCTGCGCGAGAAGATCAGCGCCAATATGCGTCCGGTTTCGGTTCCGCTGTGGGCCTCTTTCGCCATCATCAACGCGCTGGGGCTTTTTACGGCCACCATCGAAACCGGCGGATGGGACATCAAGTACCTCTGGGGATACCTCACGATGGACGCGCTAGTGGCGCTGAGCATGCTCCTGCACAAGGCGTTTAAACCTATTTCCACCATCATCTGGGTCACGACTCTGGGCACAGCCATCTCCTCGCCATGGTCGCCCCTGACCGGCGTCATGCACGACTGGGTCGGCAGCGTTGACTACCTCTCCCTGTGTACGGTAGTCCTCGTCATGGCAGGGCTGTCTATCGGCAAAGACGCTCCCCTCTTGCGCCAAATCGGGTGGAAGATCATCCCGGTCGGCGTGACGGCCATCGTGGCCTCGTTCCTCTTTTCTGTCGTTATCGCCGAGTTCTCGCTCGGCATGTGGACTCTCTAGCCGGACACTTTATCGCCCGGCGGGGGCTGCCAGATTATCTTTCCGCCTTCGCGGGTAAGGCGCCCGCGCCGCGGTGGCGCATTCGGATCATCGTCATTAACCCCGTTGTGGTAGTTGCATAAGGTCACTAGGTTGGCAACGTTAGTCTCCCCGCCGTGACTCCACGGCGTGAGATGGTGAAACTGCCCTCTTTCCGCCGGGATGTTACAGCCCGGCCACGCACACGTAGGGTGCTCTGCTGCCAGCATTGTGCGCTGCTTGACCGATGCGAATCGCTCAAAGCGGTACAAGTCCACCGGCCCGTGCGTGCGGCTAATGATCGTGACAAGCCCCTCCTCGGCGCAGGCGCGTTCCACAAGCTGCGCACCGGTGATAACAGTCCCACTGGTGGTGCGCACCATCACGTCATCGCGCTCGCGGCGTACAAGCTTCCCGTAGTCCTCCAACTGGAGGACTGCCATGGTCGTCACCCGAGTACGCGCAGCCGGGGCCGCGCCTGCCTTGCCGAGCATGCGGGCGATAAAACTCTTACCCGGATGCTGCTGGTCGATGGTCCGGAAAGCATCTGCCATATCCAACCCATTACCCGTTACTGTCAAGGTAGCTAGCCCGTTGGGGTGCTGGCGCAGCAGTGCGCGCTCGCAATACGTGCGGGGGACACGCATCTCGCGCAGCCGGCGCCTAGCTACCGCAGTAACCTGCTCGCTTGGCGTGGCGCATAGCTCTACGCGTAGGTTCCATGCGGCTCGTTGTTCTTTGACGCGGCGGGTAAAAGACTCGATCTGGTGCAGGGTGCTCAGAGTGTGCCCGTTGCGCCGAGCAGCACAGACGGCCGAGCGTTGCTTGCCTGTGTAGGGTGTGGGGCCGAAGTAGATGGTGTGCAGGCCTATAAGCTCGGCGGCATCCTGTGTGCTGGCCCCTATCTTTTCAAGGTCTGGCACAGATAGCCCCGAGCACTCGGCTACGAGGTCAACACCTCGGCTAAGTTGTGCGAAGTACTCCTGCAAGCCCATGACCGCCACGCTAAGCCACCGCCCACCGCCGCGACAATCCCCAACCCGCACCAAGGCGGAGAACTGTGGATAACCCACCCGCACCGCCCCGGTTATCCACAGCCGGGCCGCCTAGCCAGAACTCCGCAGTGCGGTAGCAAGGCCATTCATCGTAACCTGGATGGTTTTGGAAACGAGGAAGGAGTCATCCCCTGCGCGATAGCGGCGCAAAAGCTCCAGCTGCACCGCGTTAAGGGGAAGCAAGTAGGGATAGCGCCTGCGCAAAGAGCGAGCTTGGCGCTGGTTTTCAGACACGAGGTCCGCATTGCCCGTGACCTCCTGATAAACCTCACGCGTGCGCTCAAACTCCTCCGCGATGATGCCATAAATGCGCCTGGCTACCTCCTGATCCTCGACCAAGTCCGCGTAAAGGCGAGCCAAAGACATCTCCGCCTTCGCCATGACCTGCGCCATGTTGGAAAAGACGCTGCGGAAGAAGGGCCAGGAAAGATAAAGCTCGCGCAGCTCCTCCCAGCGCTCCGGCTCGCTTCCGCCGTCCACCCATTCGCGCACCGCACTTCCGACGCCGAACCAGCCCGGCAGGTTTGTCCGGGATTGAGACCACGACAGCACCCACGGAATGGCGCGTAGGTCAGATATTGCGCTCGTCTGCTTGCGGGCGGCTGGGCGCGAGCCCAAGTTGAGGTCTCCGATTTCATGCAGCGGCGTCGATTCCGTGAAGTACTCGATGAAGCCGGGATCCTCAAGCAGCTCGCGATACTTCTGTCCCGAAAGAGTGGATAGTTCTCGCATCGTGGCATAGGCACGCTCAGGGTCAGCGATGGGTTCGGTGTCGAGCAACGAGGCTTCAAGCACCCCGGAGACAAAGGCTTCGAGGTGGCGGCGCGCAGTCTCCGGGGAGCCGTACTTCGCGGAAATCACCTCGCCTTGCTCAGTGATGCGCACCGAGCCATTAACCGCGCCTTGGGGCTGAGCCAGGATGGCGTCATAGGTCGGTCCGCCGCCCCTTCCTACTGCGCCGCCGCGCCCGTGGGCGAGGCGCAGTTCGACGCCGTGGCGCTGGCATACGTCGACGAGGGCAAGTTCGGCGTCGTAAAGCGCCCAGTTGGCCTGCAGATAGCCGCCATCTTTGTTGGAATCGGAGTACCCCAGCATCACCTCCTGCACGTCGCCACAAGAACGCAAATGCGCACGGTAGGCCGGGACTTGCCACAGCTGCTCCAAAATGTCAGCGCCTGCCTTAAGATCATCGATGGTCTCAAACAAAGGAACCATGCCGAGGTGGTCCAGCCCGACTTCCTTGAGCAGGATCATCGGCTCGAGGACATCACTAACCGCGCCAGTCATAGAAATTATGCAATGGGAGATGGACTGCAGACCGAAATCAGCGACGGCACGCGCGGCGGCTCGGAAGATGCCTAGCTCCTTCTCCGTATCCGCGCTCAGGCCCTCCACCCCGGGAAAGAGCAGTGGCCGCGGCGTGGCCAGCTCCGCGACGAGGATGTCAATCTTGTCCTCCTCCGCCAGCGCGGCATAGTCCTCGCAGCGTCCGGCGCGGCGGAAGAGCTCGCTCAGCACCTTCTCAAAAGACTCAGAGTTCTGCCGCAGGTCAAGGGTGTAGAGGTGGAAGCCGAAGGTAGACAGCGCAGAGCGCAGGCGCGCGAGTCGGTCGTCGGCGATCACAGCGTCGTTGTGCTGGCGCAAGGAGCGGTCGATGATGTCGAGGTCATAGCGCAGCTGAGCAGGTTCGCCGTAGGGCTCGGATTCGGGCGCTTTATCCTCCAAGACTGCGAGCTTGGCCTCGACACGGTGCCGGATTCCGAAAACCGCACGGCGATAGGGCTCATCCACGCGGGACTTCGCGTCATTTTCACTTGCCTCCGCAAGAGTTAGAAGCTCGCCCGAGCAGGAAGAATAGCGATCCGACAAGCTCAGTTCACGCTCGAGGGCCGCCAGCTCACGCTGGTAATAGCGCAGCACGGTCAGCGCCGCGCGGCGCGTGGCATAAGTTAGGGTTTCCGCCGTGACGAAGGGGTTGCCGTCGTGGTCTCCGCCGATCCAGGAGCCGGGGCGGACCACGGGGGCTTCGGGAAGCGAAAGCCCAAAGACTTCGTGCATTCCCCGCCGAATATCGCGGTTGATCGCCGGGATCTCTTCGAGGAGCGAGAGCTTGTAATAGCGCAATCCGACGTCGACCTCGTCCTCGAGCGTGGGCCGAGTAACGCGAATGAGCGCCGTCTGCCACAACAGCGTCATGCGCAGGTAGAGCTCGCGTTCGATGTCCGTATTATCTGCGGCCGTGTGACTGTGGCGCAGCAGCTGTTTGATCCGGGTCTGGGTATCAAATACCGTCCGACGCCGCGTCTCCGTGGGATGGGCCGTCAGCACCGGGGTAACCTGAGCGTCACGGATGACCTCCGCCGCCTGCGCCGGGGTGATCGAGGATTCGCGCAGCTTGGCAAAGGTCGTGCGCAGGGAGACGGCTGCGGGGACCGCTTCATCCTCGAGGTCCTCGGCCAGGTTGCTCAGCAGGGCGAAGTAGCTGAAGGCGCGGGCAACTAGATTGACCTTGGAGATGTCTAGGTCGCGGAAGATGGCGACGAGGTCCTCGGCGCGGGCGTTGCCGCGCGCCACCTCGAAGGCGAGCACGCGGGTCGATTCCACCAGCTCGAAGACCTCCTGGCCCTCCTGTTGCGCGATGACCTGGCCAAGTACTCGGCCGAGAAAGCGAATGTCTGCGCGGACTTGGTCATTAGGCGGTGTCGTCACGTGGGGTGTGTCCTTTCGCTCGCGTGTTTGCGTCCGCCCTTAAAAGTAGCGCAGGTCACTATCGCCCGTACCCCGGACGCGCACCACTACCCCCGAAACGAGTCCATCCACGCGCGATGCAGGCCGGCCTCGGCGTTTTCTTCCGGATGGAAGCTCAACGCGGTGATATTGCCCTGGCGCACGCCAACGATAACGGGGCGCCCCTGCGCATCTGCGCTGCGCGCGATGACCTCGACTCCGGCGCCGGCCTGAGTGACGATAGGCGCGCGGATGAAGCTCGCCTCAACCTCAACGCCGTCGACGCGGACAAGACGCTCGCTCGAAAAGCGCTGGTTGCCAAAGGCATTACGCCGCACTGTCACGTCGAGCACCCCGAGGGTGCGCTGGCCTGGGGCCGGATTGTCAAGACGCTTCGCACAGTAGATGAGCCCGGCGCACGTGGCCAAGGTGGGCAGCCCCGCAGTGATCGCAGCGGCTAGGGGCTGGGCTAGGCCGAAAGCACGGGCCAGCTTATCGACGACGCTCGATTCCCCGCCCGGCAACACCATCGCATCGAGGCCCTCCAGATCCTGCGGCAGGCGCACGCGGCGCACCTGCGCGCCAAGTAAGGACAGGATGTCGCAGTGCTCCTCGACGCCTCCCTGCAGCGCCAGTACGCCAATCACCAGCCGCGCTCTGCCAGGCGGTGCGGGGCGGGCACGTCGGCAACGTTGATGCCTACCATAGCCTCGCCCAGGTGACGCGAGACTCGGGCCAGCTGTGCGGGCTGATCGTAGAGCGTGGCGGCCTGGACGATGGCGGCCGCACGTGCCGCAGGGTTGCCGGACTTGAAAATCCCGGAGCCAACGAAGACGCCCTGGGCGCCCATCTGGCGGACGAGGGCGGCGTCGGCTGGCGTGGCGACACCACCCGCGACGAAGAGCACGACCGGAAGCGCGCCGGTCTCCGCCACCTCGTGCACGAGGTCATAGGGCGCTTGCAGCTCCTTCGCTGCGACGAAGAGCTCGTCGCGATCGAGATTGCGCAGGCGGGCAATCTCGCCCCGAATGGTGCGCAGGTGCTTGACGGCCTCGGAGACGTCTCCCGTGCCGGCCTCGCCCTTGGAGCGGATCATCGCCGCGCCCTCGGTGATACGCCGCAGGGCCTCGCCCAGGTTGGTCGCGCCGCAGACGAAAGGCACCTCGAAGTCCCACTTGTTGATGTGGTTGGTGTAGTCCGCCGGGGAGAGAACCTCCGATTCGTCGATGAAATCCACGCCTAGTTCCGCGAGGATCTGGGCCTCGACGAAGTGACCGATGCGGGCCTTGGCCATGACCGGGATGGACACGGCGTCGACGATGCCCTCGATGAGATCCGGATCGGACATGCGCGCCACGCCACCCTGGGCACGAATATCGGCCGGGACCCGTTCCAAAGCCATAACCGCGGCCGCACCAGCGTCTTCCGCGATCTTGGCCTGCTCTGCGGTGACGACGTCCATGATGACGCCGCCCTTGAGCATGTCGGCCAGGCCGCGCTTGACGCGAGTGGTGGCGAAGGTGGCGTCCCCGGAGGGCTGTCCCGAATTACTAGTTTTACGTGTCATGTCGTCTATACAAGCGCGCACAGCGGTCCAATACAAGGTCCAATTCTCAGCAATTGGATTAGACCACTTAGGATGGCGGGCATGAACCTCACACTCGATCCGCAGGATCCGCGCCCGCTGCCTGTGCAAATCGCGGCCGCAGTTCGCGAGCTGGTAGCCGCAGGAGCCCTCCTGCCTGGAGAGACCATCGAGTCCTCGCGCGCGCTCGCAGCCTCGCTGGGCATCTCGCGCGGCAGTGTGGTCACGGCCTTCGACCAGCTCACCGCGGAAGGATACCTCGTGGCCACGACGGGTTCGCGAACACGCATCAATCCCCTCCTCAAGCCCATCGCACAGCCATCGCCTGCGCCCGCACCCTCCCCTGCACCCCGCCCGCCACTCATTGAGCTAACACCGGGACTTCCCGATTCGCGCGGGATTGTCACACCGCAGTGGCGCGCGGCGTGGCGCGAGGCCGCCGCCCATGCGCTAGGCACTGCCCCCTCCGTGGGGCTGGAGGCGTTGCGCCGCGAGATAGCGGCCCACCTGCGCCACATGCGCGGGCTCGCCGTGGAGACAGAGCGGATTATCGTCACCGCCGGCGCGCGCGAAGGGCTCACGCTCTTCCTGCGGCACATAGCGGGACCAGGCCCGTTGCGCATTGGCGTCGAGTCGCCCGGCTATCCCAGCCTGCGCCGCATCCCGCCGGCCTTGGGCCATACGCTCGTGGAGGTTCCCACCGACTCGGAGGGCGTCACGGTTCCCCCCACGCCAGTCGACGCCCTCGTCCTCACCCCCAGCCACCAGTATCCCTACGGCGAGTCGCTGTCGGCGGCGCGGCGCACCGAGGTAGTGGAGTGGGCCCGCAGTCAGAGCAGTTGGATCATCGAGGATGATTTCGATTCAGAGCTGCGCTACCTCGGCCAACCCTTACCCGCGTTGGCGTCGCTGGCCCCGGAACGCACGGTCCTGCTCGGAACCTTTTCTTCGGTTCTCTCCCCCGGGATTGCCTGCGGTTTCCTCGTCTGCCCTCCCCGCCTCGTGGCCGGCCTTTCCGCGCAGCGCGAGCTCTTTGGGCAGCCGGTCAGCCTCATCACGCAGACCGCACTGGCCTCCTTCATGGCCAGCGGTGCGCTGCGCCGCCATACGGGAAAGATGCGCCGCGCCTATCGAAGCCGCCGCAACCTCGTCATCGACGCCTTCTCCGACGTCGAGGGCGTGGAACTTCTCCCCATCCATGGAGGACTACACGCGGTCTTGTTGTGTCAGCGACCAGCCGCCGAAGTCGTTGCACGTGCAGCCCGTAGCCGGGTTGGCTTGACCGCCTTGGCGGACTATTGGGGAGGCCACACCGCTCCCAACGGCGTGGTTATAGGCTTCGGGCACCTCGACGATGCACAGCTAGCCGGCGCGCTGAAAGTGCTCGCTCACGCCAGCAACAGCACCCAGCCATAACGCTTTGTCTATTTACATTATTCACCTTCCCTGTGGTTTTCCCTGCGAGAATAGACACGGCATACAGCTTGGTCTAGTCTGGGGTCTCATGACTACGAAATACGATAATTCTTCTTCCGCGAAGTGGTCCTTCGCCACCCGCGCGGTTCACGCCGGGCAGAACCTCGACGGGACGATCAACGCCCGCAACGTGCCCATCTACCAGACCACCTCCTACGTCTTCGACTCCGCGCAACACGCAGCCGATCGCTTCGGTCTCGCAAATGCCGGTCCGATTTATACCCGCATTACCAACCCCACGACTGAGGCGCTAGAAACCCGCCTTGCCGCCCTAGAGGGCGGGGCCGCAGCCGTGGCCTTCGCCTCCGGCCAAGCCGCTGAGACCGCAGCGATCCTCACCCTGGCTTCCGCCGGGGACCACATCGTCACCTCCCCTCGTCTCTACGGTGGCACCGCTAACCTCTTCACGGTGACCCTGCAGCGCCTGGGCATCGATGTCACACTCGTCGACGATCCGGATGATCCCGGCTCCTGGGCCGCAGCGGTGCAAGACAACACCAAGGCCTTCTACGGCGAGACGTTTGGCAACCCAGCCGCCGATATCCTCAACATCCCTGCCATAGCGCAGGTCGCACACGATAATCAGGTGCCTCTCATCGTCGATAACACGATCGCCACCGCCGCTCTGGCCCGCCCGCTCGAGCTCGGCGCCGACATCGTCGTCTTGTCTACCACGAAGTTCTACTCAGGAAGCGGCTCCGTCATCGGCGGCGCCATCGTGGACGGCGGATCCTTTGACTGGACCGTCGAGCGAAATGGCAGCCCGGTCTTTCCCTACTTCGTCACCCCGGAGGCTTCTTATCACGGGCTGACCTTCGCCGAGCTGGACATCCCTCCCTTTGCCACGAAAGCCCGTGTGGGTATACTGCGCGATACCGGTGCGGCAATGTCCCCGTTTAATGCCTGGCTGACGCTGCAGGGGATTGAGACGCTGCAGCTGCGCGTCGAAAAGCACAATGCCAACGCCCAGCAGGTCGCCGAGTACCTCGATGGCCACCCCAAGGTGGCGGCGGTGCACTACGCCGGCCTGGACTCTTCGCCGTACAAGGCGCTCAAGGAGGAGCTGGGCTACGCCTACACAGGCTCGGTACTCTCCTTCGATATCGTCGGCGGCAAGGACGAGGCTTGGGCGTTTATTGACGCCCTGCGCCTGCACTCCAACCTCGCCAACGTCGGCGATACGCGCTCGCTCGCAGTGCACCCGGCCACCACCACCCACTCCCAATCGGATGTGGAAGGTTTGCGCGTGGCTGGAATCAAGCAATCTACTATCCGCCTCTCGGTCGGCATCGAGGACATCCGCGATATCATTGCTGATCTTGAGGCAGGTTTCGCTGCCGTCTAGGCACCGACGTCGTCCACGAAAGAAACACCCACTGTGAATCAACACTCGCCCGCACTCGCTCCCGAGGGAACGCTTGAAAAGGTGTCCATCGGTACTTTCCATACCGAGGCGGGCGCGGCCATCCCTGGCGCAGAGATTGCTTATCAGCGCTTCGGTGCCTTTGCCGGAGAAGGCAGGGGCAGCAACAATGTCATCGTGGTCGAGCATGCGTTGACGGGTGATTCGAATGTCCCGGACTGGTGGGCGGAGCTCATCGGCCCAGGCCGGGCGCTGGACACCGACCGCTGGTGCATCATCGCCACCAATGCCTTGGGCGGGTGCCGCGGCTCCACGGGACCTTCCTCCCCGCACCCGAGCAGCGGCGTATGGGGCTCGCGCTTTCCCGCGCTGTCCATCCGCGACCTCGTCGAGGCGGAGCGCGCAGCCCTGCGGGCTTTAGGCATCGAGCATGTGCATGCCATCATCGGCGGTTCAATGGGCGGGGCTCGCACCTTGGAGTGGAGCCTCATGCACCCAGACTTCCTCGACGCGGCCTGCGCCATCGCCGTTTCCGCCCGTGCCTCGGGCTGGCAGATAGGCATCCAGTCGGCGCAGATTTCAGCCATCGAAAGAGACCCCTTCTGGCAGGGAGGGGACTATTACGCCACGGATGCAGCCCCGCTGGAGGGGTTAGCGGCAGCCAGGCGCATAGCCCACCTGACCTACCGCGGGGAACAAGAAATTGATGAGCGCTTTGGCTCCCAAGCCCAAGAGGGAGAAAACCCGCTCGGGGCTTTCCGCAGCCCCCAGCAGCGTTTCGCCGTCAACTCCTACCTGGACTATCAGGGCGCAAAGTTGGCCCAAAGGTTCGACGCCGGCTCTTATGTGGTCCTTACCGAGGCGCTCAACCGCCACGACATCGGGCGTGGACGAGGCGGGCTTAATAAGGCACTAGGGTCCTCGCACGTACCCACCATGGTTGTGGGGGTAGACACAGACATCCTCTACCCTTATCACCAGCAAGAACACCTCTCGCGCAACCTCGGCAACCTGCTGGCGATGGCGAAGGTGGTCTCCCCCGTGGGCCACGACGCCTTCCTCGCAGAGGCGCGCCAGATGGACCGCATCCTGCGAAACTTCCTTCACCTCGCGCAGAGCCCAGGTAAGTAGCTAGCTGCCGAGTGCGTCGACCGAGGCGGCCAGGAAGGTCATCGCCGCCCCGATGACTGCGGTGAAGAAGGCATCAAAACGCCGCGAGCGTACCGCCAGGACACCCACGCGCTGTGAATCGCAGCTCAAGCGCACGAGGGAAAGCCACAGGAGCGATGCCCCCAACACCACGGTGGCTCGGCGCCAGTGCTCAGAAAAAGCAAAAACGCCGGAGACGGCGACCCCCGCGATGAACAGCCCGATCATCGCCCACTGCACGGCGCTTGGCAGCCGGGAGGGGGCGAGGCCTCGATCGTGCGGGTTATCCAGCGAGAGCGCCTGGCTCATTAGGCCTGCGCCTCCGCGCGCTCGACGATATTGCTCACCAAGAAGGCGCGAGTCAGCGGCCCTACCCCGCCGGGGTTAGGGGAGATGAACCCTGCTTTCTCCCATACGTCGGGCGCGACATCCCCAGCCAGCTTGCCGTCGACGCGCGATACTCCGACGTCGAGGACTGCGGCACCGGGCTTGACCATATCGGCGGTGAGCATATGTGCCTTGCCTGCCGCCGCGACGATGATATCGGCAGCGAGAGTCTCTGCTGCCAAGTCCTTCGTGCCGGTGTGGCAGAGGGTGACGGTGGAATTCTCGCTGCGCCTAGTCAGCAGCAGGCCGATGGGGCGGCCGACAGTGACTCCGCGCCCGATGACGACCACCTTCGCCCCGTCAAGCTCCACCCCGAAGCGACGCAGCAGGTGAATGGCACCATTGGGAGTACACGGCAGCGGGGCCTGCTCATTGAGCACCAGCTTGCCCAGGTTAACCGGGTGGAGACCATCGGCGTCCTTGTCCGGGTCGATGAGGGCAAGGACGCGGTTTTCATCAAGATGAGCGGGAAGCGGCAGCTGCACGATGTAGCCGGTGCACGCGGGATCCTCGTTGAGCTCCGCGATGACTCTTTCAAGCTCTTCCTGCGTGACAGCAGCGGGCAAGTCGCGGCGAATGGAGTTGATTCCTAGCTGCTCACAATCGCGGTGCTTCATCTTGACATAAGAGTGGGAACCGGGGTCATCACCGACCAAAACGGTGGCTAGGCCGGGAACAATGCCCTTTTCTTTCAGCGCGGCGACCCGGGTGGCCAGGTCCTCAAATATCTCGTCTCGGTACAGTTTGCCATCTAGTTTGGTAGCGGTCATGCCCACCATCCTAGACTGAGCACTATGAGCCAGCTGCACATCGTCTTCGATAATCCCGTGATCCCCACCAATACCGGCAACGCCATCCGCACCGCCGCGGTCACGGGAGCAACGCTCCACCTCATCGAACCTCTGGGCTTCGACTTCTCCGACAAGCACCTCAAGCGTGCTGGGCTGGATTACCACGACCTTGCTGATGTGCAGATTCACCCCGACTTCGACTCCTGCATGCAGGCCCTGCCCGGCAGCCGCGTCTTCGCCTTTACTACACAGGCCGCGCGCTGGTTCACCGACGTAGACTACCGCGAGGGCGACGTGCTGCTCTTCGGCACCGAGCCCACCGGCCTGCCCGCCGAGCACCGCAAGCACCCGCGCGTCACCGACGAGGTACGCATCCCCATGGTCCCGGCGCGGCGCTCGATGAACCTCTCCAACTGCGCCTCCACCGCAGTCTTTGAGGCCTGGCGCCAGCTCGGCTTCGCGGGCGGGGTCTAGGCTTCGCGCTGCGGACAGGCGCACACTCGGGCACACTTGAATCCAAACTGCGTAATCCTCAAGAAGGAGCCTGAAGCCGCCGTGCCCGAACTCTCCCGCCAACTTACCCCCTGGATAAATGAGCTCATCTCTGAGCTCTTAGCCTCCGATTCCGCCCACGCCCCACTCATCGAGGCGGTACACCCCACCCATCGCACTGGCGCGCGCAACCTGTTGCATTATGCGCTACTGCGCCAACGAGACGTCGCCAAGCTGCAAACGGGGCTCTCCGCGCTGGGAATTACCCGGCTGTCGAACGTGGAACCCGCCGTGCTCGCCCGGCTGCATGCGGCGCGCAACGTGCTCGACGCCTTCGAAGGCACAGCGCTAACCTATCCCCTTGAACCGATTGCCTCGGCCTTCGCCACGGCGGATGACATCCTCGATGCGCATTCCACCGAGCTTCTGGGGCCAACGGCCGAAGACACGCACTCGCGCATCATGGTGACCCTGCCCGCGGAAGCCGCCCAGGATCCGGCGCTGGTGCTCGGTTTCGCCCAAGCCGGCATGGAGATAGCCCGCATCAACTGCGCGCATGACGGGCCCGAGGTATGGGCCCAAATGATAGAGAACGTCCACGCGGCTGCAGCGCAAGTGGGGCGTGAAATCCTGGTGTCGATGGACCTGGCCGGACCAAAGGTGCGCACCGGCGATTTCCCGCCCGGGCCGGCCGTCGCCCGCGCGCGGGTGACCAGACAGAAGTGGGGCGAGATCATCACCCCGGCCAAGCTCTACCTCTCCCCTGCCGGCCACCCGGTCGCGCCGCCTCCCTTAGGCCCCGGCCGCCCCGGCGTGAGCATCGAGGTCGATCCGCACTGGCACGCGCAGCTGCGCCCTGGCTCCGCGATAACCTTGGTGGATGTGCGCAATTCCCGGCGGCGCTTCATCGTCTCCGAGGTTGTTGAGGATGGCCTGGTGATTGCCCTAGGCCAGCGCAACGCCTACATCGGGGAGCGCACCCTGCTCAATCACGAGGGCTTCCGCACGCGTGTCACCGGCATCGCCCCGATAGAGCGCTCGCTCCTGCTCCACCCCGGCGATGAGCTGATATTAAGCACCACCCAGGAGCCCGCCGTCCTGCCTTCCGCTGGTCCTGCCATCTTGGGCTGCACCGCCCCGGAGGCCGTGGCGGTGCTGCGGGTGGGCCACCGCGTGCTTTTCGACGACGGTTCGATCGCCGCCGTCGTCCGTTCTCTGCGCGCCAAGGGAGACGATACCCAAGCCCTGCTCGAGGTCACCCGCGCCGGGCTCGAGGGCACGAAGCTGGCGGCCCACAAGGGCATAAACCTGCCCGATACGCATATCCCGCTGCCGAGCCTTTCCGTCGAGGACCTCGCCGCCTTCGACTTCGTGGCCCATCATGCCGACATAGCGGCGATTTCTTTCATCCGCACGCCCGCCGACGTGGACTTTGCGCTCCAAGCCTTAGAGGACATCGCCCGGGCCGATCCAGACAACGCCGAGCGTATCCGCGACCTCGGCATCGTGCTCAAGATTGAGACCGAGCCAGCCTATGAGCACTTGGCCGCTGTCCTTTTGGCCGGGATGCGGCACCGCCACTTCGGCATCATGATTGCCCGCGGAGATCTGGCCGTGGAGCTGGGATTCGAGCGCATGGCGGAGGTTCCGCGTCTTATTATGCGCATGGCCGAGGCCGCGCATATTCCGGTCATCATGGGCACCCAAATCCTCGAGAACTTGGCCAAGAAGGGCATCCCCTCGCGCGCGGAAATCACCGATGCAGGCTACGCCCTGCGCTCGGAGTGCGTCATGCTCAACAAGGGCCCGCACATCGGCGAGGCCATTGAGATCCTCGAGCATCTCTCGCGCAAGCTGGGTCGCTCCGAGTTAAAGAACCGCCAGTCCCTGCGGCGCATTGCCAGCTGGGGAGACGATATCGCCGCGGATTAGTCCATGGGCTTGTCCGGCGCCGGCAGTTGGCGGGCGCGCAGCCGGCCGATCAGCTCTGCGGCATCATCTGGGGCAAGGTTGCTGCCCCGCATCCGCACCGGCCCTCCCACCAGCTCGAGGCGCACGGAGGCCAGGTTGCATAGCTGATCAACGGGGCCGGCCTGATAGGTCAGCTCCTGGATGTGCGAGTTCTCTATCGCCATCACCCGGCGCGTGAGGCGCCCGGCGTGGGTCACGGTGACATCCCCCAGCAGGGTCACTGCCTGCTGCGCGCGATCCACCGGGGAGGCCCACCACGCTCGCCGCGGGGAGTTAAAGGTGGGCCGCGTGGCGCCCTCCGGCAACGCATACTCCGTGATTTCTGCGGCATCTAGTGGCCCGACCAACTCGAAGAGGGCGAGGGCGTGCTCGCGCGATCCCACGGGCAGGATTCGCGTTGATCCCGAGCCCTTTCCTGCGGTGGCCCCATAGCCCGCGATGGAGACCTGCACCTGGTACCAGCCGAAAAGCCGCCACATCCACGGCTGGGCCACCCGCACCCCGTGAATCCGCTCAAAGCGAATGGACTGGCGCCGCCTGTCTGCCAGCCCATAGGAGATGTTGAGCACCTGGTTGCCGTGGGCGTCGCGGTCGAGGAAAGCGCAGTAGCGCCAGGAGGAATCGATAAGCTCCCACACCTTGGGCAGAAATCCCACCACGACGGGCAGGGCCGCGGAGTTGGGTATGGGCGCAAGAACCGTCGCCGCCACCGACACCACCGCCAGCACCGTGCCCGGGTGGAGTGCTGCGGCCACCAGCGAGCGCCGGATAGGGATCTCGGGGATGACGCTTAGCCCTTCTGGCGCGACGGTGGGTTCAACAACTACAGCTCGCTCCGGCGCAACCTCCCTACCCTCGCGCCGGACCTGGCCCAGGATTTCCGCGCGCAGCTTTTCGGCCTCCGCCTTCTTCAGGTAGGCGATCTCGATGACCGAGTTTGCGCCGCCGGCCGTCTCCACGCGCACCGCGGCCAGACCGAAGATGCGCGCGATAACCGATTCGACGACATCAACCGCCTGCGTGCGGTCATAGCGCGCGGAACGCAGCTGCGTGGAGATGAGCCCGCGGCGCAGCGCAATCTCCTCCTCATCCAGGCGAAATCCCAGACGACGCCACCACAGAGCGGAAAGAAACCAGATGGCCAGGCACACAAGGACAAAAGCCACCGCCGCTATTGCGGTACCCCTAAGCGCCTCGGCGCGATGCTCGCCCCGGGCGAAAGCGACGAGGTTGCTCAGCATCTCTGCGTTGACGTTGACTATTAATATGGCGATGAGCGCCAGGATGAGGGACCAGAACCTCAGCAGCGGGGTGAGACGATGCACGCGCCGGAAACCCGCATCGTCCACGGGCGCGACATCGCTCGCCTGAAGATGCTTGCTCACAGGCCGCTCATCCTCTCGCGTGCCTTGTCCGCCAAGCGTTCGCGCAGGGCGTCGGCAGTCGCGGCAGGCAGGCCCTTGATGGTGGCATCCGTGCCTGCGGAAGCCGTGTGCAGCTGCAGCTGCCTGATCCCCAGCCAGCGCTCGATGGGGCCGGCGGAGACGTCGACGAATTGGATGCGCCCGTAGGGAACCACCGTGAAGGTATGCCACAGCTTCCCGCGCGTGATGAGCAGCTCGTCCTCGTCCTCCAGCCAGGCCATCGTGCCCACCTGGGCCGGGATCAGCCAGAGCAGGTAGCACGCCCACACGGCACAGACCGCCAACCCCCAATAGGCCCACGGGGTCCACAGGTAGCCCACCACCGCTGCGACGATGACGAGAAGAGTAGTCCAGCCCAAGTGGACGATGTAGCGCGCGGTCACCAGCTTCGGAGAGACCGGATGCATACCTGCGGGGGGAAGTGAACTCATAAGGAAATCCTAGCAACCGGCTGTGAGAGGAATCCTTAGCGGAAGTCACGGGAGCCGCGGGAGAACCACGAGCCCATCTCCAGCGGCTCAAGCTTATCGGCGACCACGCTCGTGGCCCCCGTGGCATTCTGGACGATGCCGCGCACGATAAGAGCCCGCGAGGTGCGCGCGAGGATCTTCTGCCTGTTCCACAGACCCACCGAGACCATGACGTTGATAAGGCCCGTCTCATCCTCCATGCCCAAAAAGGTCAGGCCGGAGGCGGTCTGCGGGCGCTGGCGGTGGGTAATGATTCCGGCTAGGCGCACGCGCGAACCATCCGGGGCTTGGCGCAGTTGGGCGGCGGTGAGGATGCCGGCTTCGCCAAGCGCGACACGCAGCAACTCCATGGGCTGGCGGTCGTGGGTAACGCCCACCGCCGCCACATCCGCGGCCATGAGCTCGAAGGCCGACATCCCGGGCAGGGCGGGCGGGGCGATGGCGGATAACCCCGGCAGCATCCCCTCGCGCTCGGTGGCGGCCACCCCTGCCTGCCACAGCGCTTGGCGACGACTCATTCCCAGACACTCCAGCGCCCCCGCCGCCGCCAGTGCCTCGACGTGATCAACGCCGAGATCCGCCCGGCGCGAGAGATCCGCGACGTCCTTAAAGGGTGCATGCGCCGCAATGCGCGCCGCAGCCTTCTCCCCCAGCCCTTTGACCAGAATGAGGCCAAGGCGAATGGCCGCATCCTCCATCCCCGACTGCACACCGGAGGCATTAACGCTGACGGGAAGAACCTCGGCTCCGTGGCGCCGGGCGTCCTGGATGAGGGACTGCGGCGAATAGAAACCCATGGGCTGGGCGCGCAGCAGCCCTACGCAAAACTGCGCCGGGTAGTGGTACTTGAACCAGGCGGAGAAATAGACCAGCGAGGCAAAAGACTGCGAGTGCGACTCCGGAAAGCCATAGGCGGCGAAGGCGACGACCTTATTCCATAGTTTGTCCGCCACCTCGCCGGTGATGCCGTTGGTTGCCTCCAAGCCCGTATAGAAGCGCTGGCGCAGCGCCGCCATGCGCGCCGGAGAGCGCTTGGAGCCCATGGCGCGGCGCAGGTCATCTGCCTGAGCCCCGGAAAAGCCTGCGGCGTCGACCGCCACCTGCATCAGTTGCTCCTGGAACAGGGGGATGCCCAGGGTGCGCGCCAAAGACTTTTCCAGGACCGGATGGTCATAGGTTATTTCCTCCTGCCCGTTGCGCCGCCGCAGGTAAGGATGCACAGAGCCGCCCTGGATGGGCCCGGGGCGGATGAGCGCCACCTCCACGACGAGATCGAAGAAGCACTGCGGCCGCAGGCGCGGCAGCGTGGAGAGCTGCGCGCGCGATTCCACCTGGAATACTCCCACCGCATCGGCGCGACAGAGCATGTCATAGACCGGCTTTTCGCTGAGATCAAGCTCCCAGAGGCGCACAGTGCGGCCGGTGCTCTCCCGCACGATATCGACCATGTGATGCAGCGCCTCGAGCATCCCCAGGCCCAGCAGATCGAATTTGACCAGGCCTGCGGCGGCACAATCGTCCTTGTCCCATTGCAGCACCGAGCGCGCCTCCATGCGCGCCCACTCGACCGGAACCACGTCGGCGATGGGGCGATCGCACAGGACCATGCCCCCGGAATGGATACCCAGGTGCCGCGGCTGTCCCAGAAACTTCTGCGCCAGCTGCTCCACGTGCTCCGGCGGCTGTGAGATTCCCTTCGCCCAGGAATCTGCGGCGCCTTGCGGGTATCCCAAGGCCCTGGCTGCGTCCCGCGTGGCCCCCTTGCGGCGATAGCTGATGACGTTGGCCACCTGCGCTGCTCGGTCCCTTCCGTACTGGCGATAGACGTACTGGATAACCTCCTCGCGCCGCCCCGATTCGATGTCGATGTCGATATCAGGCGGGCCCTCGCGCTCCGGGGAGAGAAAACGCTCGAAGAGCAACTGCGCGGAGATGGGCTCGGCGTTGGTGATGCCGAGGCAAAAGCAGACCACCGAGTTGGCCGCAGAGCCCCTGCCCTGGCATAAAATATTGGTGCTTTTGCAAAAATCCACCAGGTCACACACGATGAGGAAGTATCCGGGAAAGTCCAGCTGCTCTATCACCTTTAGCTCGTGGCTAATCTGCGCCCACGCTTTCTCCTTAATCTCGCCCGGGCGTGAGGCATAGCGCTCCTGCGCGCGCTCCCAGACCAAGCGCTCTAGCCAGCTCATCTCCGTGTGCCCTTCCGGGACGCGGAAGTTGGGCAGGTTGGGCGCGAGCGCATCCCAATCAAAAGAGCACTGGCCAAGAACCGCGACGGTCTCCTCCACCAGTGCGGGGCGGTGCGCAAAGATACGGTGCATCTGTTCTCCTGAGCGCAACCATCCCGCGCCCATCGGATGCGCATCGGGCTGTTCCTCCTCGAGGCAGCGGCGGCGGGCAAGGGCTTGTTTGGCGGCGGCGAGGCGGGCGTCCTCCCGCGTCGCCGCGGCGGGGCGGGCGGTGGCAATGGCCCGCATATTGTTGATGCGATCGAGCGCGGCGTGATGATCCGCGTCCTCCGGAAGCATGGTGTACACGTACTCAAGTACTATGCTGTCTATTTTTATTCTTTCGATAAGATGATCGATTTTATCCAACCATTCCCAGCCCACAAGGAAGATACAATGATCCTGCAGACGCGCGGCGATCTCCCCCAGGGGCGGATAGCGCACCTCGCCTTTCTGGCCGGCGTCCATACGCGCCTGCGAGATGAGCCGCGAGAGACGGCGATAGCCCTCCGGGCTGCGCGCCAGCACCGTCAAAGGAGCCGGATCTAGTGATAGCTCGGCCCCGTAGACCACCGGAAGGCCAGCCCTTGCTGCAGCTTCCACGAACTTCATCAGCCCATAAAAACCATCCCTGTCCACGACAGCCAGCCCGGATAGTCCCAGCTCCACAGCCCGCGCCACCATAGCCTCCGGCTCGGAGGCTCCGTGCAAGAAACTATAGGAGGACACGGCATGCAGCTCGGCAAAAGGCACCTTAACCCGCCACTGGGGCGAGGGCACATCCCCCCGCAGCAGGTGATTCACCGGAACCGGCGTCGGCTCCTCACGCCCGGAAAGGATGCGCTCGATACGCGACCACGACAGGGCCCTTCCTCCGTTAAACCTCATGGCACGTATCCTAATATCGAACTTGAGTTCTATACAACCATCAAGACACGCCGCGCCCATATAGACAAAGCGGTTCAATGTTTGGTAGGTTTCTTTTCATTCGCCGAGAAGGAATCTTCTTCCGCAGTTTCTCGTAATTAAGGCCTCAAGTAACACCCGCAAGTTAAAGATTGGATTATCACCACCATGTATCTTCGTCGCATCCTTGCCGCCGCCTCTGTCAGCGTCATCGCCGCCACCGGCCTCGCCGCCTGCTCCTCTGATTCTTCCGGGGACAGCGCCAGCAATGGCCCCATCACTATCGGCACCACCGACGCCTCCAAGAAGGCCTGGGCGGCCTTCGAAGACGAGGCTAAGAAGGAGGGTTTCGATATCAAGATCCAAAACTTCTCCGATTACAACACCCCCAACCAGGCGCTTGACCAAGGGGAGATCGATACCAATAACTTCCAGCACCTGAAGTTCTTGGCCGAGTACAACAAGGGCAACGGCACCGACCTCGTGCCCATCGTCGCCACCGAGATCGTCCCGCTCGCCCTCTTCTGGAAGGACCACGACTCCCTCGACGGCATCGAAGGCCAAGAAATAGCCATCCCCAACGACGCCACCAACCAGGGCCGCGCCATCAACGTCCTCGTGCAGGCCGGACTGGTCACCCTCAAGGAAGAAGGTCTCATCACCCCAGGCCTGCCCGATATTGACGAGGCTGCCTCCAAGGTCAAGGTCACCCCGGTCGACGCGGCCCAGACCCCCGCTGCTTATGGCGAGGGCAAGCCCGCCGTCATCAACAACTCCTTCCTGGATCGCGCCGGCATCGATCCCAAGACCTCCATCTTCCAAGATGATCCGAACTCCAAGGAAGCAGAGCCCTACATCAACGCCTTCGTCGTCCGCGCCGCAGACGCCGACCGTGAGGATCTTAAGAAGCTCGCCGAGGTCTGGCACACCCAGCCCGTGCAGGACGCCGTGGCCGAGGATTCCAAGGGAACCTCCGTGCCCGTCGAGCGCACCCCTGAGGAACTGCAGACCATCCTCGAGCGCGTCCAAGAGCAAAGCTAGCCTCCACCCCCACCGACCTTTAAGGAAACGATGTACCTCCGCCGAATCATCTCCCCCGTGGCCGCAGTTGTAGCCGCGGTTGTGGCCGCCGGCAGCCTCAGCGCCTGCTCTTCTGCTTCTTCCACTAACGAGACCGCGGGCGAGGATCGCCCCATCGTCATCGGTACCACCGATGCCGAGCTGCCCGAGTGGCAGGTCTTGGAAGATCTCGCAAAGAAGGAGGGCATCGAGATAGAGATGCGCAACTTCACGGACTATGCCACGCCGAATCAGTCCCTCGCTGAGGGCGATACGGATACCAATAAGTTCCAGCACCTGAAGTTCTTATCGGAATACAACGTGGGCAACGGCACCAACCTAGTGCCTGTGGCTTCCACCCAGATCTACCCCATGCCGCTGTTTTGGAAAGACCACGATTCCCTCGAGGGCATCGAAGGCCAACAGGTCGCCATTCCCAATGACCCGACCAACCAGGCACGCTCCCTTAACCTCTTGGCCTCGCAAGGACTGCTCAAGCTCAAAGAGGATGACCTTTTGACCCCCACCCCGGCCGATATCGACGAGGGAGCCTCCAAGGTCTCGGTCGCGCCTGTCGACGCCGCTCAGACCCCCTCCGCCTATGGCGAAGGCAAGCCCGCGGTCATCACGAACTCCTTCTTTGAGCGCGCCAATATCGATCCCTCCCAGGCCATTTTGTACGACGATCCTGATTCCCCCGGCGCCAACCCGGAGGTCATGTTCGAGCCCTACATCAATGTGTGGGCGGTGCAGGAAAAGGACAAGGACAACCCCAAGGTCAAGCGCCTAGCCGAGCTCTATCTTTCCGATGAGGTAAAGGCAGCCGTGCAGAAGACCACTGGTGGAACCACCATCTTCGTCGACAAGCCCCAGGCGGAACTCC
The DNA here is from genome assembly GCF_008693105.1 of Corynebacterium flavescens. Lineage (GTDB taxonomy): Bacteria > Actinomycetota > Actinomycetes > Mycobacteriales > Mycobacteriaceae > Corynebacterium > Corynebacterium flavescens. The sequence continues at coordinate 82,696 of NZ_VXKK01000018.1, read as the reverse complement.
AGCAAATCCTGGACCGCCTCGAGGAAGAAGCATCCAAGTAAACCTCTCTACCCCGCCGGCGCATTTTCCCCGGCGGGGTTAGATTATTAGGGCGGCTAGTCATCACTTACACCGCCTCATCACTTAGCAAGGAAAGACCTCACGTGACGCACAACAAAGGTACGCGGATTGAGTTCCGCAACATTACCAAGGTCTTCAAGAACAAAAAGACCGAAACCAAAGCGCTTGACGATGTCACTTTAACCGTCGAATCCGGCGATATCACCGGCATCATCGGTTACTCTGGCGCCGGCAAATCCACCCTGGTCCGCATGATCAACGGGCTCGATACCCCTACCTCCGGGCAGCTGCTGCTCGACGGGCAGAATATCGTGGGCCTGCCCGAGTCCAAGCTGCGCGGCACCCGCCGCAACATTGGCATGATCTTCCAGCAGTTCAACCTCTTTCACTCTCGCACCGCGGCGGGCAACATCGAATACCCCCTGCAGCTGGCCGGGGTGCCCAAGGCCTTGCGCAAGAAGCGTGTGGCGGAGCTCTTAGAGTTCGTCGGCCTAGGAGATAAGGGCTCTAACTATCCGGAGCAGCTCTCCGGAGGACAGAAGCAGCGCGTCGGCATCGCTCGTGCGCTGGCGGTCAACCCTTCTTTGCTCTTGGCGGATGAGGCCACCTCCGCTCTCGATCCGACGACGACCTACGAGGTGCTCAACCTGCTACGGCGCGTCAACAAGGAACTCGGCATCACCATCGTGGTGATCACCCACGAGATGGAGGTGGTCCGTTCCATCGCCGATCACGTGGCCGTGATGGAGGATGGCCGCGTGGTCGAGCACGGCAGTGTCTACGAGGTCTTTTCCCATCCCCAGACCGCAGTGGCGGAGAAGTTCGTCGCCACCTCGCTGCGCAATACCCCCGACGTCATTGAGGCAGATGATCTCCTTGCGCACGAGGGGCGCCTATTTACCGTCAATCTCACCGAGAACTCCGGCTTCTTCGCCGCCACTTCGCGCCTCGAGGCAGCCGGGGTATCCATCTCAATCGTGCACGGTGGCATTACCACCTTGCAGCAGCACTCCTTTGGCAAGGTCACCGTGCGCCTTAGCGGCTCACAGGCGGCCATCGAAGAGTTCTACGCAACCCTCCAGCGCACCACCGACATCGAGGAGATTCAACGATGAACGTCACCTACCTGGCGGAAGCAAACTGGGACCGCCTCGGCGATACCCTCCTCGAGGCTGTCAAGGACACCCTCATCATGGTCAGCGTCACCATGGTGGTCGCAGGCCTGCTCGGGCTCTTCCTCGGCATCTTGCTCTACACCACCCGCCCTGGCGGGATTCTGCAAAACAAGCTCATTTACCTCTTGATCAACGTGGCTGTGAACTTCGTTCGCCCGATCCCGTTTATCATCTTGCTCGCCTTTGTGCAGCCGCTGACCGTCGCGGTGATGGGTGGGTCCATCGGCCGCGGCCCTGCCACCTTTGTCATGGTCATCGCTGCGACCTTCGCGGTGGCGCGTATCGTCGAGCAGAACCTAGTCTCCATCGATCCGGGCGTTATCGAGGCGGCGCGCGCCATGGGGGCGAGCCCGTGGAAGATCATCACCTCGGTGATCATCCCCGAGGCCTTGGGCCCGCTGGTGCTGGGCTACACCTTCCTGTTTATCGGTGTCGTGGATATGTCGGCGATGGCCGGCTACGTCGGCGGCGGCGGCTTGGGTGACTTCGCCATTGTCTACGGCTACCGCGCCTTCGAGTGGCAGGTCACCGTGGTGGCCACGCTCATCATCATTGTCTTGGTCCAGGCCGCCCAGTTCTTTGGCAACTGGCTCTCGGCCAAGATCATGCGCCGCTAAACCGCGACCCACACCCGCGAGGTCTTCGGCTCGTCCCCACAGGAGGAGACGATGCCGGAGACCTCTTTCTGCTCCATATCAACGTCCCACTCGCGCCCGTCAACATGCACCACATGCTTGTCGAGGGCGCTCAGATCCCCATAGTGCACCTTCTCACCGGCCTCGATAAGGCGGCGAGCGATGGCCAGCTCCGCTACCTGCCCTCGCGCATCATAGATGCCTCGCCCGCGGTTGGAGGGATAGAAGTACTCACCTGTGGCGGCGGCGCGCACCATCGCACGTCCCGCCTCGAGATTGAGCCGGCCAAAGGAATATCCCCACGGCATCAAGAGCACAGAGGGTGCGAAACGGTGGCCCTTGGTGTGCGAGGACTCCCAGATCAGCTCGGGGAAGTCCTCCACCAGCCCCGCGGCTAGTGGCCTCCCTTTGACCGCGCAGCACACGTCGCGGCGGCCGTGCGTGCACACGAGCACCAGCGGGGAGTCGATGCTGCCTCCGCCGTTGCGGCCTGGTCCTGTGAGATCGAGCTCCACGATCTTCTCCGGACCAGTAAGCAGGAGCATCTCCATGCACGCCGATTGGGCCCACACGAGGTAGCAGCGGTGCATGTTGCCTACTTGGTGCCCCTTGCGGCCGGGGCGCCGGATGAGTTGCAGCCCGGCGTGCCCGGCCAGCTTTTCCTTGAGCAGGCGTGTGAGCTCGGGCCCAAAGGTATCCCCATCGAGTACATCACGCGACCATCCGCCCGGCCATTCAAAAAGGACATAAACCTTCTCCTGCTTGGCCGTACCCGGCAGTGGCTCGACCAAAATGTCAGAACAAGTGCGCGCAGTCATACCAGATACTTTAGCGCTCCCCACGCCGAGGAAACTCCACGCCGGTGGTGCGCCTTTGCGGTTGTCCGCAAAGCCCTTTAGCCTGAAAGCATGTTGATGTCTCATAAAGTGTGTTGCGGAGTCCTCGTGATCTGCTCCGTGACACTAGGCGCCTGCGGCCGCAGCCCTGATGCAAGCAGCACCTCGGCAGCGCCGTCCACCGTCGCCGCGACGGTGGGCAGCGTCGAGGCCACCGCCCCTGCTGAGACCCCCAGCGCGGGCATCTCGCCCTTAGGCAACGCCAATAGCGAGATGAAAACACTGCGGCCCCAGGCTCCCAGCCAGCTCGTTGTCACGGACGTGCGGGTGGGAAAACACCAGGGTTTTGAGCGCATCGTCTTCGAGTTCACCGGAGATGGCGAGCCGGGTTGGTTCATTGATTACAGTGACACCCCCACCCAGCAGGGCTCAGGCAAGCCCGTGGCCTACACAGGCAATACCGCCCTCAACGTCAATATCGACGGAGTGGTCTATCCCTTCGAGCTCAACATCGACGATCCTAATATCGGCACCACCCATGGCGCTGGCGGTTTCGTCACCGAAGTTGTCAACACCGGGACCTTCGAAGGCCGCTGCCAGTTTATTATCGGGATGAAGGAACGCCACGCGTATTCCGTGCAGACTCTACAAAATCCCACCCGCCTCGTCATCGACGTCTTGCAGGCCGGCTAGGCGTAGCTCGCCTCGACGCGCCACTTTCCTCCCCGCCAGAGCAGGAGCCAGGCCCGCTGGCGCTGTTCTCCTTGTCCCTGCCCGAGCACCTGCAGACGGGCAAGCCGCTGCTCTTGGCCTTTCCACCAACCAATATCCACCGGCCATGGCCCTGCCCAGCCGATGACCGCGTAGCGGTGTTGCCCCCAGCCCAGCGCGTGAGGGGTGCTGCTCAACAAGGTCTCCGCGGTGACATAGATATCCGCGGCACTGGCATCTATAAGACGGATGCGCGCGGCAGGATGTGCCCCGGCTAGCCGCGCAGGCAAGGGTGCGGGAATGCGCCCCGGCCAACTGCCCTCGGGGGCCGGATCGCGCTTTTCGCCATAGGGAATAAACTCGACGCGCTCAGCCACCCCGCGACCTCCGCTGTCCCACGGCTGGAGCACCCGATCGATGCCGAGCTGCGCCTGCACCCGCGAGATCACACGCTTGGCATCTTCTTCCGAGGAACCGCTTCCCCACAGGCCCTCCCCGTCCGGGTGAGCCACTTCGATGGGCTCGAGGATGAGGGACACGATGCCGGCGCCGTCCTTGCCCTGAGCTCGCGCGGAGGTCAGCCACCCATCGAGCTGCCAGCGCACGCGATCCGCCGTGGCCTCTTCACTCAGGGCAGATCGCGTGCGCCAGACCCGTTCTAGAACCTGCTCGTTGGCCAGCTCTGCCACTACCCGCAGGCGCAGGCAGGCCCATCCGCCCTCCCGCAACCGCGCGTGCAGGCGCGCTGCTAGCTCCCGCGCGGCGAAAGCTGCGGCATCAACTCGCTCGATGGGTTCCTCCAGCACCGTCTTCACCGCCAGCTCCGCGCGCGCGGGCTCGGGGGCCACCCTCCTGTCTGGTGCCGCGCTCGCTATGGCATGGCAACGCCTCCCCGCCTCCCCAAAGCGCGAACTGACTTGGCGCAGCGGCAGGCGTGCCAGGTCCCCCAAAGTCTTGAGGCCCAGACGTCGGAGCTGTTCAACCAGTTCTCCTGCACAGTCCAGCGCCACCTCCGCCGCGAGGACCCCTATGGGCTGCGGCTCTAAAAACTCCCGCGAACCTCCCTCCGGGATGACAGCGCCCAGCTGTCCGTCTCGCGCGGCGATCAGTGCGGTGGCAATCTCCCCTGCCACCCCAACGGTGGCATCAAGACCACGCCGCGACACGGCATCCACCAACATTTCCACTGCGGCATCCTCGCCGCCGTGAAAGCGTCCCGCCGCAGCCGCATCCACGATGACTAGGCCCGGCCTTATCACCTCGACAGAGGAGGCCACCGCGTCTAGGCCGGCGGTGAGCTCGGCAAAAAGCGCCCCCTCGCGGTCCGGCTGAGACCCCACGATGGAAACCTCGGGGCAGATGGCCTGGGCCTGGCGCACCCGCATCCCCCGCCTAATACCCACCCTGCGTGCCGCAGCATCACAGGCTAAGACCGCGTTGCTTTTCTCCACGATGGCTGGGCCTTTAAAATCCGCGTCCATGCGCGCAGCCTGGATGGGCCAGTCCGGAAACCACAGCGCCGCTATCCTCATACCGCCTCCAAGCGCCTGCGCTTGCCGCAGCTTATTACCCCTTGCGCAGGCCGGGCCCCCTTTGCACTTACGCGCACGGAGATATCAAGGCCATTGATGCGGCCCGTACCCCTACCCAATCCGCGATACGTGGTCACCTCCGCCGAGATATGGGTATGCGTTCCCGGCAAGCCTCCACCCACGGTGACCAGTGCGGCCTTAGCACCGCGCAGCTTGGCCAGCACCGGACGCGCGCTGGCCGGGCTAAGGGAGACCGCTGGGGCGTAATGGATAACTAGATCTAGCCCCTCCACGAGGACCCCCGTCACTGCCCATGGCTGCGGTCCTGGATCGGGGATGGCAATCACTTTGTCCATATCGCCATCCTCGACCACCTGTGCGAATGACAGTTCCGGCCAACCCACCACCGCCACATATCCACCCCGGGCACTAACATAGGAGATCAGCTCCACGACCAAGGCCGGACAATCCGTGCAGCGCACGGCCTGCCGACGCCGCAAACCCCCAAAGGGTAGAAGTTTGGCCAGCTGCGGCGGGGTATCCACCCCCTCCACCTCCACATCCTCGGGTGCCACGGGGGCGGCCGGAGACTCCGACGCAGCCTCCATGGCCTGCAGGCGGGCCCGCAGCGCGGCCACCTGGCCAGCCCTATCCCCACCGGCCACGGCCGCCAGTGGGCGAACGTGTGTTTGATTCATCCCCCTAGTATGTACCCCGCTAGGGACACGTGCAAATGTGTGTTCGAATACTGCGGGAAGCCGGTAGTGAAGGTGCCTAATCTAGGTCGCGGCGTGCCGCCCAGCGCGTGAGCTGGTAGCGATTCGATTGCTGGGTCTTGCGCAAGATATTCGAGGCATGAGTCTCCACCGTCTTCACCGAGATGAATAGCTCTCGGCCAATCTCACGGTAGGTATAGCCGCGCGCCAAAAGGCGCAGCACCTCCAGTTCGCGCCGCGTCAGCGCATCCACCACCGGATCCTCCTCGGCGGGTGCGGGAGCACCGGAGGAGAAGGCATCGAGCACGAAGCCTGCCAGCCGTGGGGAAAAGTACGCATCCCCGCTATCGACCTGTTCGATGGCGTGCACCAGCTCTGGGCCGGAGATATTCTTCGTGACATAGCCGCGCGCGCCTGCCCGAATCAGGGAGATGACATCCTCTGCCGCATCAGAGACCGACAGCGCCAGGTACTTCGGGCCAGGCGCGCCTTGCACCACGGCCAGTCCGCCGCCTTCCGGCATGTGGACATCAAGCAGGACCACGTCTGGGTGCTGGCAATTAATACCCTCGATGGCCTCTGGGACCGTTCCTGCCTCACCGATGATCTCGATGCCCTCACCTGCCGCAGCGATCTCCGCGTGCACGCCGGCACGAAACACCGAATGATCGTCGACCAAAAAGACTTTCACCATGGCTACAAAGCTACCGTGAGCACAACCTCGGTGCCCTCACCCGGCGCGGATTTGATGCGGCAGCTGCCCCCAGCGGCGTCCGCTCTGGCCTGGATACTCTCCCGAATCCCGTGCCGATCTTCCGGAATATCAGAAACATCGAAGCCGGTGCCGCGATCACGCACGAAGATAGAGAGCTCACCGGCAAGAATCTCCGCATAGACATCGACGGAATCAACTTGGGCGTGCTTGGCGGCGTTGACCATGGCTTCACGGGCAGCCATCACTATAAGCTTGCTCTCCTCGCTCAAGGCGGTATCCTCCCCCACCGTCACCGCGGATAGCCGCAGATTAAACAGGTCCTCGACCTCCCCGCAGGCCGCTTCCAAGGCACCGAATATGGTCTCGGGGGAGGCGGAGTCGGCGTCGAAAAGCCAGGCGCGCAGCTCGCGTTCCTGGGAGCGCGCCAGGCGTGAGACCTCCTGGGGATCCTCCGCCCGCTTTTGAATGAGCGCCAGAGTCTGCAGGACGGAATCGTGCAATCGCGCGGCGATCTGGGTGCGCTCATCCGCCGCCGCCTTCGCCGCCTGCTCCTGGGCCAGCGAACGCCACAGCTTCAGCACCAAAGGCACCACCAGCGCCCCAAAGCCGAGGAGGGTAAGGAAGGCGGCAACGATAACCCCGCCCGAGCCCGACTCCCACGTGAGCGCCATGAACACGATGCACACGATGACAAGCCCCGCCCCACCCACGATGCTAACTAGGCCTAGCTTCGAATCCAGGCCCCGATCATAGGCCTGCCACGCCATGAAGGCGCCCACGGCAGCCAAGGCCAAAGGCACCAAGGCACCCGCGCTAAAGCCCGAGGCCAAAGCCACGGCGGCAAAGGTGCCGAGCACGGCGGCGAGCACCAACCAAAGGGCAACGGCAGCGGGCTTTTTACGCGGTCCATCCTCCTCCACCGAGGTAGACATCCACAGCCCGGCATAGGCCAAGGCCCCGACCCCGCCCAGCAACGTCAGAGCCGTCAACGCAATGCGCACATAGACGACGTCGACCCCAAGATTATGCGCCAACCCCGCCGCCACGCCGGCCACGACGCGCTCTGAGCGCGGGCGCACCATCGTGGGATACGCCGCCGCGGAGGAGCCGGAAAGGTAGGGCGATTTCATAGACTCTATAGTGGCACGGCCAGCCCCTAGTCCACATCGGGGACAACCCTGAGCCCAAAAGATCAGGGTGCTCCCCGATGTATTTCGCACCCTTCCCCCGCCATACTTGAGGCATGACACGCCAAGGACCCCGCGAGGAGAGCCCGTATTCCGGACCGGCTAGCCCGCGAGAATCAGACTTCTCCGGAACCCTGCACGCCATGTGGAACTCTAGGCCGCCGCGTTTGCCCTCCGCTCAAGGCGGCAAGGCCCATATCGCCGGCGTCTGCGAGGGAATCGCGGTGCGCTATCAACTCGATCCCACCATCGTCCGCGTCGCCTTCGTGGTCTCTACCATCGCCTTCGGCGGCGGCATCGCTGCCTATGTCGCAGCATGGGCCATCATGCCGCGCTACGGGAAGAAGACCTCTCCACTCGAGGAAGCCTTTGGCCGCCACGACGGCGAGGCCTCCGAGGCCGGCCTGGGCTGGGGCCTCATCATCGCCTTCGGCATTGCAATGGGAATCGGCCCGCTCATCGGCGGCGCCAACCTCTCCTCGCTGCTGGTTCTCTCACTCTTCGGGCTGGCCTGGTATATGCTCCATCGCCGTGAGCCCGTTCCTCCAGCTGGACTCTCCGCTACCGAGCAGCCCACGCGTCACGAGGCAGTCGACCTCAGCGCATTTACCCCGGTGGAAGGCTACCCCTTTCCCCCGGGCCGTAAGGCACCGCCTTCCTGGGATCCGCTCGGGGTCGTGCCCGAGGCCTGGGACCTGCCAGATCCTTCCCCACGCCCCCAGCCACGCAAGCGTGGCCGCGGCTTAGCCATCGCTGCGGGATGGATCCTCGCCATCGCCGCCGCCCTCGGGCTGCTGGCCTACCTCAGCTATGACTCCGGGGAGAGCTCCTACTCCTCCACCGTGAGTGTAGGCATCGGGGAGCTTGAGCAGACCCCGCGCAGCGAGGAAGATCTGCCGGAGCACTACGATCTCGGCATTGGTTCCGCCACCATCGACTTCTCGCAACTACCTGGGCTCTCCGCCCCGCGTGATGTCACGGTGGACATGGGAATAGGCGAGCTCAACGTGACCCTGCCCGAATCTATCCCCTTCAACCTCACCTGTGATTCGGGAGTGGGGCAAAGCAACTGCACCCCACGCAGCGACCCGGAAGCAAAGCTGAATATCCACATTGATCACGGCGTTGGAAGTGTCAAGGTCAACGGATAAACTTACAGCCCATGATCCACTTTGGTAATGACTATCACCGCACCGGCCACCCCGCCGTCCTCTCCGCCCTCGTAAAAGCACAAGATTCCTACCCGGGATACGGAGAGGACCCACTGTGTGAGAAGGCCAGGGCGGAGATTAGAAACGCCTGCGCCGCCCCGGAAGCAGGAGTTCATTTCCTGATGGGTGGAACCCAGGTTAATACCACGGCAATTGCCGCCACTCTTCGGCCCTGGCAGGGAGTCATCAGTGCGGATTCCGGGCATATCAACACCCATGAGACCGGCTCCGTCGAGCATTCCGGGCACAAGATCCTGGCCTTGCCCGGGCACTTGGGCAAGATCACCGCCGCGCAAGTTACCCAGTGCGTGGAAGAGTATCGCTCCTCCGGCACCATGGAGCACGCAGTAGAGCCAGCCATGGTCTATATCTCCCAGCCCAGCGAGTACGGCACCGTCTATTCCTTGGCGGAGCTGCGCGAGTTGCGCGAAGTCTGTGACCGCTTCTCGCTCACGCTCCTCGTTGACGGCGCCCGCTTGGGCTATGGACTCGCCGCCGGGGACGCCACGCTGCCCGATCTCGCGCGCCTGTGTGACATCTTCACCATCGGCGGCACAAAGTGCGGCGCTTTATTCGGAGAGGCCATCGTCTTTCCGCATGGCGGGGACGCCTACTTCCGCAATGCCATGAAACAAAACTCCGCGCTTCTGGCAAAGGGCTGGTTGCTTGGCGCGCAGTTTAGCGCGCTCTTCCACGACAATCTCTATGAGGAGATTACCGCCCATGCCAACGAGCAGGCGCAGCGCATTGCGCACGCCTTCGCCGCGGCCGGAATAGACATGCTCTTTGACTCCCCCACCAACCAGCAATTCGCACTGTTGACCCAAGAACAGGAAGATGAGCTCTCCCAGAACTACGTGTGCCAGTTCTTCGAGCCGCACGGGGATCTGCGCGCGGTGCGCTTTTGCACCTCGTGGTCCACCAATGACGAGGATATCGATGCGCTCGTCGGCGACATCGCCAACCTCGCCCGCTAAACCGGCTCTTCTGGTTGTAGAGTGCAGTGGTTTTGTTGGTCGGTCGTCCTCCGCTTGGGCCCAATCCTTCAGGATAGGCCGGATGGCTTTGCTATTGCACTGCCAAGTTCTGGCTAGGCGGCCCGGCTGTGGATAACCGGGGCGGTGCGGGTGGGTTATCCACAGTTTCCTTACTGGGTGCGGGTTGGGGATTGTCGCGGCGGTGGGCGGTGTCTTAGCGTGGCGGGCATGGGCTTGCAGGAGTATTTCGCACAACTTAGCCGGGGTGTTGACCTCGTAGCCGAGTGCTCGGGGCTATCCGCGCTAGACCTTGAGAAGATGGGGGCCAGCGCGCAGGACGCCGCCGAGCTTATAAGCCTGCACACCATCTACTTCGGCCCCACGCCTTATACGGGCAAGCAGCGCTTAGCCCTTGATGCTGCTCGGCGCAATGGGCATTGTTTAAGCACCCTGCGCTTGATTGAGTCTTTTACCCGCCGCGCCAAAGTGCAACTAGGCGCATGGAACCTACGCGTAGAGCTATGCGCCACGCCAAGCGAGCAGGTTACTGCGGTAGCGCGGCGCCGGCTGCGTGAAATGCGTGTTCCCCGCAAGTACACCGAGCGCGCACTGCTGCGCCAGCACCCCAACGGGCTAGCCACCCTGACCGTGACCGGCAATGGGTTAGATATGGCAGATGCCTTCCGAACCATCGACCAGCAGCATCCGGGTAAGAGTTTTATCGCCCGCATGCTCGGCAAGGCAGACGGGGCCCCGGCTGGGCGTACTCGTGTGACGACCATGGCAGTCCTCCAGTTGGAGGACTACGGGAAGCTTGTACGCCGCGAGCGCGATGATGTGCTGGTGCGCACCACCAGTGGGACTGTTATCACCGGCGCGCAGCTTGTCGAGCGTGCCTGTGCCAACGAGGGTCTTATTACGGTGATAAGTCGTGCGCAGGGGCCGGTGGACTTGTACCGCTTTGACCGCTTCGCGTCGGTCAAGCAGCGCACAATGCTCGCAGCAGAGCACCCCACGTGTGCGTGGCCGGGCTGTACCACCCCGGCAGAGCGGGGACAGTTTCATCATCTCACGCCGTGGAAGCACGGCGGGGAGACCAACATTGCCAACCTGGTGACCTTGTGCAACTACCACAATGGGGTTAATGAGGATGATCCGAATGCGCCACCGCGGCGCGGGCGCCTTACCCGCCAAGGCGGGACAATAGTCTGGCAGCCACCACACATCAGCCGTTAGGACAACACCGCCTAACGGCGACTTCCCGCACCCCAAAACACACCCCGGTGGGGAAACCAACAATGGGCAGGACTGTGACTGTGCAGTGGTCATGATCCCGGGAAATACCGACAAGGGACTCGCTTATCACGCACTCTAAAACCCAGAAGAGCCGCCCACCGAGTATTGACCAAGGACCGACCACGGCTATCTGGGGATCAGCAAAGCCCCGTGTGACTGCGGATTAACCCTTCCACAGTTATACGGGGCTTTGAGGCGCTACTCCCACTCGATGGTTCCCGGCGGCTTGGAGGTCACGTCCAGCACTACTCGGTTAACATCATTGACCTCGTTGGTGATGCGCGTAGAAATCTTCTCCAAGACGTCATAGGGAACGCGCGTCCAGTCCGCCGTCATAGCGTCCTCGGAGGATACGGGGCGCAGCACAATGGGGTTGCCATAGGTGCGTCCGTCTCCCTGCACGCCCACCGAGCGCACATCCGCCAAAAGCACCACGGGGCACTGCCAGATTTCGGCATCGAGGCCGGCAGCGGTCAGTTCGGTGCGGGCGATCAAATCTGCCTCGCGCAGCGTTTCTAAGCGCTCCTCGGTGACCTCACCGATGATGCGGATTCCCAGGCCGGGGCCGGGGAAGGGCTGGCGCGCGACGATCTCCTCGGGCAGGCCGAGCTGGCGGCCAACGGCACGGACCTCGTCCTTAAAGAGCAGGCGCAGAGGCTCGACGAGCTGGAACTCCACGTCATCGGGCAGGCCGCCCACGTTGTGGTGGGACTTGATATTGGCAGTTCCATCTCCACCGCCGGATTCCACAACGTCCGGGTAAAGCGTGCCTTGGACAAGGAAGTCCACCTTCTGGCCCGCCAGTACTCCGGCCACGGCGCGCTCGAAGGAACGAATAAACTCCGCGCCAATGGCCTTGCGCTTGGCTTCCGGATCGGTGACACCGGCCAGCTTAGCCAGGAAGGCTGCGCGCTCATCGGCGGTAATGAGCTTCGCGCCCGTAGAAGCCACGAAGTCCGTCTCCACCTGCTCGCGCTCCCCGGCACGCAGCAGGCCATGATCGACAAAGACACACGTCAGACGGTCCCCGATGGCGCGCTGCACCAAGGCTGCGGCGACGGCGGAGTCCACTCCGCCCGACAGGGCGCAGATGGCCCGGCCTTCCGGGCCGACCTGCTCGCGCACATCGGCGATGAGCTGCTCGGCGATATTCTCCGCCGTCCAGTTCTGCTCAAGGCCGGCGATCTCAGTCAAAAAGCGGATCAAAACCTCTTGACCGTGTGGGGAGTGCAGCACCTCCGGGTGGTATTGCACGCCGGCCATGCGCTTGTCGACGCATTCCATCGCCGCCACCGGCGCACCCGCCGAGGAAGCGGTAACCACGAAGCCTTCCGGCGCCGCCGATACCGCGTCACCGTGGGACATCCATACTTTGTGCTTGGGCTCTAGTCCCTCGTGGAGCACGCCACCGGCAACCGATAGGTCGGTGCGGCCGTATTCGCGCTCGCCCGTGGAGGAGACCGTACCCCCTAGGGCATGATTCATGGCCTGGAAGCCGTAGCAAATACCAAAGACCGGTACGCCAAGCTCCAGCAGCTCGGGCTTGAGGGCGGGTGCCCCGTCTGCGTATACGGACGAGGGGCCTCCCGAGAGAATCAAGGCCGCTGGGTGCTTGGCCTTAATATCTTCCGCGGAGGCGGAATTGGGCACGACCTCGGAGTAGATATTGGCCTCTCGCACGCGGCGGGCAATAAGCTGCGCGTACTGTGCACCAAAATCCACAACCAGGACAGGATTCGGAGTGGTGGTTGGGTTAGTCACGCGCACTAGTCTAACTCACGCATAGCAATAGTTAGGAAGCGTGCGCCTTGCCCATCTCCCCAGGGCTTTTAACCTGAGCCTTAGTCGAATGCCTCCGTCGCCGCCGCGGCCGCCCGATACAGCGCCAGGCGCACCGCCCTAATGCCTGGGTGCCGCTCCCTTCCGGCGCGCACAGCGGTAAACAGAGTGCGGGTGGGCTTGCCGGGGATTTCGACGATGCGCAGTCCCTCAAGCAGCGGCAGGAATAGCCGCGGTGCCAAAGAAACGGCGTGGCCTGTGCGCACCAGGTGCGCATGCAGGAAGGGATCAGGGGTCTCGAACTCGACGTTGACGCGGAAGCCATGACGCAGGCCTAGCTGCTGGGTGAACTTGCCCATTGCTAGCTCTGCTGGGTCGATGGCAAAAGGCACGCCCTCCAGATCATCGAACTCCAGGTGTGACCACGGTCCCGTGGTGGGGGTGATGAGGTAGATCGGGTCTTCGATAAGCAGCTCACGGTGGGTGGCCTCATCCGTCAACGGCATGTCCGCCTCGTATTCTTCCCCCAGAATCAGATCGACCGTGTCGGTGCGCAAGGCCTCGATGGCGCTTTCGACATCGCGCTGCATGATTTCCACCCGCAGCTCCGGATAGCGCTGGCCAATCTCCGTCAGCGCCGTGGGAAGAAACGAGGACAAGGCGGTTTGGAAGCTGGTGATGCGCAGGCGCCCGCGCACGCTATCGGTCGAAGCTAGGATCTCCGACTCCGCCTCATCCGCCAGCGCCAGAATCCTGCCCGCGTAATCAGCCAGCAGCTCGCCCTGCTCGGTCAAGCGCACCCTACGCCCCACGCGTTCGTAGAGCTTGACCCCTACTTCCTTCTCGCAGATGGCCAGCTGCTGGGAAATCGCCGAATGGGTGTAGCGCATCGACTGTGCCACCGCCGTGAGCGTTCCGAGGCGTTTTAGCTCAAAAAGCATCTTTAAGCGGTGGAAATCCAGCATAGAAGTGCCCCTTTAAGCTTTCGCGTTTCAAATTGTCATTTTTTCTAACATATATACTCGATAAATCCTAGCTCGACTAACGCTTTGGAATCATAAAGAATAGATTTCATGAAATCCCCGGTCGCAATTCTTTGCGTCATTAGTTCTTGTATCTCTCTCCAATTAGGCGCGGCGCTTGCGACCCAGCTCTTCCCCCATGCCGGCCCCTGGGCCACGGCTTCCCTACGCCTGCTCATCGCCGCCAGCTTCTTGCTCGTCCTCACCCGCCCGAAGGTATGGACGTGGTCGCGCGAGCAGTGGGTCTCCGTTCTCTGGCTGGGAATCTCCCTCGGCCTGATGAATGGATTCTTCTACGCCGCCATCGCACGCATCCCCCTCGGCGTTGCCGTCACGATTGAGTTCTTGGGACCTCTGCTGCTGGCCGCCGTCCTTTCTCGCTCGGCGCGAGACTTCACCTGCGTGGCCTTGGCCGTAACCGGCATGGCCCTACTCGGATTCGATTCCCTGACCAACAACCCGCTCGATGAAATCGGCGTCATCTTAGTGCTCATCGCGGGTGCATCCTGGGCTTTCTACATCTTGTCCAGCAAGAAAACCGGAAGGCTCATCCCCGGTCAGGGTGGCCTCGCGGTGGCCCTGGCAATCGGCGGCTTGGGACTGCTGCCAGCAGGAGGCTCGGGTACGTTGGTCATCATCAACGATCCTTACCTGCTCCTCATGGCGATCGGTACGGGCATCCTCGCCTCCCTCATCCCCTATTCCTTGGAGCTGGTGGCGCTGCGCCGGCTGGCCGCGAATACCTTCTCTATCCTCATCGCCCTCGAGCCCGTCTTCGCTGCCATGTTTGGCTGGCTGCTGCTCTCCCAAGGCATCACGACCTTCAAGCTCTTGGCCATCGCGCTGGTAGTCATAGCCTCCATAGGCCAAGCCGTTGTCTTGCCCTCTGTGCCTTTGCGCATGCACAGGGTCAGGCGCCTGCGCATCCCCCGCCGCGCCCATACCCGTGCGCAGGGATCAAAAAAGGACCCAATGCGCGTGGATCCAGCCAAGCCGGCACCCGCGCACATCGAGTCCTAATACATCTAGCGGATAGCCAGCCCCACCTTTTGGAAGGACTTGAGGTCGGTGTATCCGCACTTGGCCATGGCGCGCTTGAGCCCGCCCACCAAGTTCAACTGCCCCAGTGGATCGTTGGAAGGGCCATGGAGGACAACTTCCAGGCTCAACTCCACCCGTGCTGCAGCGGCAGACGCCGGGGTATATACCTCGGCGAGAGCGCTGCCCACCGGTTCAATGATTCCGCGCGGAAAGCGCGGGTGTCCAGCGGTAGAAGGCCAGTAGTAGCCCTTTCCACCGGCTTCCGCCGCCTGCGCGAGCACGGGTCCCAAGACCACGCCATCCGCGCCACAGGCAATGGCCTTGGCGATGTCTGCCGAGGTATGAATATCCCCGTCCGCCAAAAGGTGCACGTAGCGCCCGCCCGTCTCATCCAGGTAGTCGCGTCGAGCGGCCGCCACATCGGCGATAGTGGTTGCCATGGGCACGTCGATGCCCACTGTCTCTGCATTGGTGTTGACGCCAGAGCCCACGATGACGCCTGCGGCGCCTGCACGCATAAGGTGCAAAGCCGTGGTGTAATCCGCCACACCGCCGGCGATGACCGGAATATCCAAGGTGCCGATGAACTCCTTGAGGTTCAGCGGCTGCCCGCCCTGCTGCACGTGCTCTGCAGAAATGAGCGTGCCTTGGATAAAGAGGATCTCCGCACCCGCCTTGATCACAACGGGGGCCAGCTCGCGTGCACGCTGGGGCGAAACCCGCACCGCGACGGTGACGCCGGAGTCACGCACTTGGGAGATGCGTTCGCTCAACAGTTCCTCATTGAGCTCGGCCGCGTGAAGTTGCTGCAGGTTGGAAAGATCCTGCGGGTTGGACGTGACCTGAGCAATCGCGCCTTCCAGATCACGGTGACGCCCCCACAGGCCCTCGGCGTTAATAACACCCAGACCGCCCTGCTTGCCCATCTCGATGATGAACTCAGGCGTGGCCAAGGCATCAGTGGGATGCGAGACCAAGGGAGTATCGAAGGTATAAGCGTCAATATGCCAGGTGGTGTCCACGTCCTTGGAAGAACGGGTACGACGGGTAGGGACCAGGGATACTTGATCCAGGTCATAGGTGCGGCGGGCCTCGCGGCCGATGCCGATCTCTACGTAATCGCGCACGATAATCTCTTTCTTAACGGTAATTGGGGGCTTCGGCGATTTGCTGCAGGTGGTGGGGGTGAGATTCCTTCAGGCCCGCCGCGGTAATCTGCACAAAACGCTTGGTCTTGAGCTCAGCCAACGTGGCAGAACCGGTGTATCCCATGGAGGCACGCAGGCCACCGACGACCTGGTGAATGATCGCATCGATGCCGCCGCGGAAGGGAACGCGTCCCTCGACGCCCTCCGGCACCAGCTTGTCTTCGCTGCGCACATCTGCCTGGAAGTAGCGGTCCTTAGAATAGGAACGCTTCTCGCCGCTCAGGCCGCGGCCTTGCATGGCGCCCATCGAACCCATGCCGCGGTAGCGCTTGTACTGTTTGCCGTTGACCACCACGACGTCTCCCGGGGACTCAGTGGTGCCAGCCAGCATGGAGCCGAGCATGACCGTGTCCGCTCCAGCGGCAAGGGCCTTGGCGATATCGCCCGAGTACTGCATTCCGCCGTCGCCGATAACAGGAATGCCGGCCGGTGCGGCCACGGCCGCAGCCTCCATGATGGCGGTAATTTGCGGGGCGCCGACGCCGGCGACGACGCGAGTGGTGCAGATAGAGCCCGGCCCGATGCCCACCTTGATGGCATCTGCCCCGGCAGCAATCATGTCGCGGGCGGCCTCTCGCGTGGCCAGGTTGCCACCGATGACGTCGATACGCGAACCGAAGTCACGCTTCACGCGGGAGACCATCTCGAGCACGCGGTTGTTGTGCGCGTGGGCGGAGTCTACAACGAGGACGTCAACCCCGGCATCAACCAGCGCACCTGCGCGGGCATAGGACTCCTCCCCGGTACCAATACCCGCTGCAACCAGCAGGCGCCCGGAGGCATCCTTGGAGGCATCCGGGAATTGCTCAGACTTAACAAAGTCCTTGACCGTGATGAGGCCGATAAGCTTATTCTCTCCATCGACGATGGGCAGCTTTTCTACCTTGTTGGTCGAAAGCAGGCCCAGCGCCTCTTCCTTAGTGACGCCCTCCTTGGCAACTACCAGGGGCATTGCCGTCATGACCTCTGAGACCTTGCGGCTGAAGTCCTGCTCGAAGCGCATATCGCGGTTGGTGCAAATACCCAGCAGCGTGCCCTTGTCGTCCACGACGGGCAATCCGGAGATACGGAAGCGGCTGCACAGGTCATCGACGTCCTGGATGCTCATGTCCGGGGAGGCAGTAACTGGGTCTGTGACCATGCCGGACTCGGAACGCTTGACTATCTCAACCTGGCCTGCCTGCTCCTCGGTGGAGAGGTTCCGGTGCAAAACACCGATGCCACCTTGGCGTGCCATGCCGATGGCCATGCGGGCCTCGGTGACGGTATCCATGGCCGCGGAGGCGACTGGGACGCCGAGGCGAATATTGCGCGTGAACTGGGCCGAGGTATCGACCTCTGAGGGAACTACATGTGATTCGGCAGGCAGCAGCAACACGTCATCAAATGTCAGTCCGTGCAGGATAACTTTATTGGGATCATCTCCACCGGTGTGCACACGGTTTTCGCTCATAAGATTAGGCAACTCCTTCAAGGACCAAGACGTTTCACGGATACCACAAACTGTAGTGCTTAAAGGGGGTCTAGAGGTAGTCACGAGCCTTGTCAATCTCTGCGACTATTGCATGTCTGCCTCAACCCCACCAACCTGCTACGCGAAAAATTGCCTTAAAGTCCTCGGTTCAATAGGCTCGCAGGCGTGAACTTCTTCGCAAACATGCCCCGCGACCCTTTCGCGGACGATCCCAATGACCCCGCCTCCTTCCTCGAGGAAGAAGAGCAGGCCCTTCCTCTTAGTGAGGAGGACCGCCTCGCCATCATCCACGATCTGGCACTGGTGCAGGAGTTTGCACGCGTCCTTGGACCCCGCGGCATCGACGGCATCTTCTTCCTCTGTGAGGACTGCGAGGAGAACCATTTTTATGAATGGGACATCATGGCCGCCAACATGCGCGCCACTTTGGAGGGCGAGCTCTCTCCGGTCCACGAGCCCGGCGCGGCCCCTGATCCAAACCGCTACGTCCCCTGGGACTATGCCCTCGGCTTCTTGGACGGGCTTGACGCCCGCTAGTCTTTAGCGCCAGCGCCTTAAAAAAGACCGCCTCCACCAACCATGGATTGCGAACCATGGTGGGTGGAGGGGGTCTTTCTTTGTCTCTAGCTAAGGGGTGGGGGTGTGCCCGTCCGTCCCGCCGCCATGTGCGGGATCTGCCGAATCACTAGGCTCGGCAGGGTCCGTGGGCTCAGGCGCTGTACTCGTCGGTGTTACCGGCCGCGTGGAAGAACCCGGCGTGGTGGTGACGTAGACCGTCTCGGTTTCAACGGCAGTGACCGTCACGGTTTCTGCGCTTGGCGAAGCCGCCGGTGGCACCGATACCGGCGCAGGTGCAGCACCCGGCTCTGGGCTTCTTGTCACCGTGGTGGTGCTGCGCACAACTGGGGAGTCTTTAGACTCAGCCTGCGCAGCCCCTTCCCTGCTACGAACCAGCTTGCGGGCCTCCTCGAGCAGCTGGCGAGTGCCATCCATGTCTCCGGAGGCAACGCGAGAATCAATCTCCTCCAACTTGCTGGCCAACTCCACCGAGTCCGCATCCTGCGAGCCGAATACCGCGGCCTGAATTCCCGCGAGCGGCGAATCAGGTCCGGCATTAAAGATGGCCGTGCCGCTACCCGCAATGAGCAAGGTGGCCGCTGCAGCGCCGATAAGACCATGCATCAAAGGACGCCGCCGACGACTCCGCGCCGATTCTAGGGACATGACGGTGCCGCCGGAAGCCTCAGCACCGGCAGCGCCGTTATCAACGCCACTTTCCGCGCCACGGCCTGTGGCGCCTGCGAGAGCACCAAGCGGAACCTGCGGCATGGGTTGGTGCACTTCATCACGCAACTCCAGCAGGAGCCCGGCCAGTTCGTCTTCACCTTGGGAAGGGTCCTTGCCTAGAGAAAGCGCGTTTAAGAACGCGTCATCATCTCTCTTGACCATGGTGTTCTCCCTTCCTTTTCTTGGTACTTATCATCAACACAAAACCTATACACGAAGCCTCAAGACGAAGCCTTAACTCTGCGCACTGCCTGGCAGCTCACGCCGCCGAGGGGTAGTT
This sequence comes from Corynebacterium flavescens, assembly GCF_008693105.1. GTDB lineage: Bacteria > Actinomycetota > Actinomycetes > Mycobacteriales > Mycobacteriaceae > Corynebacterium > Corynebacterium flavescens. Next base: position 63,554 of record NZ_VXKK01000018.1, on the reverse strand, counting down.
CTGTCGAGCAGTTTCACTGGGCCTAGTCAAACTCCTGCGACCGAGACAACGCCTTGCGTAACTGAGCCAGAGCGCGATGCTGGGCTACGCGGACGGCCCCGGCCGTGGAGCCGACGATGTCCGCGGTTTCCTCAGCCGAAAGGCCGACGAACACCCTCAAAATAATGATGTCCCGCGCCTTGTCACTTAGTGTATCGAGCAGGGCTCTTGCTCTGTTACTACCGTCTAAAACCAAGGCAAATTCCTCGGGGGGATTGCCCTGCCCCGCTACCTCCGGCACCTCATCGGTGGGATTGGAATGATCGCGGCCCATTGCCCGGTGTGCATCGGTGACCTTGTTGAAGGCGATCCCGTAGACATAGGCCATAAACGGCCGCCCTTTATCCTCATATGATCCAATAGAGGTGGAGACAGCCAGACAGATCTCTTGGGTCACATCTTCCGCGGTGGGATGACGCCCTCCCCCAATGCGCGCCCGGCAATAGCGCAAAACCGGCGGATAGATAAGGCTCACGAGTTTATGCAGCGCGCGGCGATCGCCAGCAACAGCCGGGGGAACGAGTTCCGCCAGCTCCCTTTCGCTCTCGCTGCTCATGGCTGTCCTTAAGGTCTTTGATAGTACAAATCTATCTTGTCACATGACGAGAGAAAATCTGCCACCAGCCTTCTTTGCTTGCGCTCACAGAAACCCCGCGTACGCCCCCTTTTTGGGGCCTCGCCCATCAGCTCCGAAAGTTCATTAAGCGTTAACCTACGACGTTTACGCTGTTCAATCGTGGCAAAAACACGATCGATACGCACGAAAAACCTGGTGGCAAGAAGCTGGTAACCGGGCGTTCACCGAGGCAAGAAACACTACGAGACGTCGTGTTCGCGGCAGATCCCAGCACGGAGCACGTGCCGCGAACAAACACTAGCGAGCAAATTCTAGATCGAAAAGTTCCCCTAAGGAGACCTCGAACGTGTCCCAGCCAAACCTGCTTCCCGGACCCAACGCAGACTTTTGGGATTGGCAGCTGCAAGGCGCCTGCCGCGGAGAACAGTCCGATGTGTTCTACCACCCAGACGGCGAGCGCGGCCGCGCCCGTGCGCAGCGCGAAAACCGCGCTAAGGCAATCTGCCATTCTTGCCCGGTTTTAGAGCTGTGCCGCGAGCACGCCCTCAAGTCCGCCGAGCCCTATGGGGTGTGGGGCGGCATGTCGGAGGCCGAGCGGGTTGTCGCCCTGCGCTCCCGTCGCCACTCAGTGGTCAACGCTTAAGGTAATCGGCGAGGTAGCGCCCGGTTATTGATTCAGGAACCTCAAGAAGCGCACGGGGAGTGCATGCGGCAACCAATCTGCCGCCGGCAGTGCCCGCCCCCGGCCCCAAGTCGATCACAAAGTCAGAGTGCGCCACCACGCCGAGATGGTGATCCACACAGATAACCGTGGTCCCAGAATCAGCAAGACGGTCAAGCAGCGCTAGGAGCGTCTCCACATCCGCCAGATGCAGCCCGGTCGTAGGCTCATCAAGGACGAGGACATCCTGCGTGGATTTCTTATCGGATAGGTGTACCGCCAGCTTAAGGCGCTGCCTCTCTCCTCCCGATAAGGTGCTTAAAGGCTGTCCGAGCGCGATATAACCCAAGCCCACGTCCACTAAAGTGGCACAGATCTTCGCTGCCTGCGGGACCGAATTCGCGCGGAAGAACTCCGCCGCTTGCTGCGCCGGAAGCTCGAGGACCTCGGCGATGTTCTTTCCGCCAAACCTGTAGCCGAGCACGTCCTCGGAGAAGCGCCGTCCCTCACAGACCTCGCAGGGCACGTCCACCCCGCTCATCACGCCAAGCTCCACATGCACCACGCCAGCGCCATTGCAGTGCGGGCAGGCGCCGGCCGAGTTGGCAGAAAAGAGCGCCGGCTTCACCCCATTGGCCTTGGCAAAAGCTTTACGGATGGGCTCCAGCGCACCTGAATATGTAGCAGGGTTCGAGCGCCGCGAGCCCCGGATAGGCTCCTGGGTTAGAAATTGCATCCTTTCCCGCGCCTGCGAAGGAATACAGGCTAGCAGCGAGGACTTACCAGAACCAGCCACGCCCGTGATGACGCTCAGCACCCCGAGCGGCAGGTCTACGTCGACCTCGCGCAGATTATTGCGCGCAGCGCTACGAATCTCAATGGCCCCTGCCACGGGCCGCGTTTCTTCCTTGAGCCGGACGCGGTCGGCGAAGTGTTTCCCCGTCAAGGTGGGTGCGCTGCGCAGCTTGGCGACGTCGCCAGTAAAGACAATCTCTCCGCCCCTCGCCCCCGCTCCCGGGCCCATGTCGATGACGTGATCTGCAATGGCGATGGTCTCCGGCTTGTGCTCGACAACGAGGACGGTGTTGCCCTTGTCCCGCAGCCGCAACAAGAGGTGGTTCATTCTGTCGATGTCGTGGGGATGCAGCCCGGAGGTGGGCTCGTCGAATACATAGGTGACGTCGGAAAGCGCGGAACCCACGTGTCGCACCATGCGGGTGCGCTGGGCCTCACCGCCAGAAAGCGTGCTGGTGGGGCGGGAGAGGCTGAGGTAGCCCAAACCAATCTCGATGGCGTTGGACACGGCACGGGAAAGCGCCTCAACCAGTGGGGCAACCCCCGGTGCATCGATGCCGGCCAACCACTGCGCGAGAGCGCCCAACTCCATCTCGCTGACCTCAGCGATGGACTTGCCCGCCAGGTAAGACTGTCTGGCATGGCGCGCGAGCCGCGTGCCTTCACACTCGGGACAGTCCACGAATACCACCGCGCGCTGGACAAACTCGCGCAAGTGCTTTTGCAGGCTCTCCGGATCCTTGGCCAGCATCGAAGCCTTCATCCGCGGCACCAAGCCCTGGTAGGTGACATTGATGTCCCCCACCTTCACCTTCTTATCGGCGCCATAATAGAGCAGCTCTTTTTGCTTCTCGTCGAAGCTCCTCACCGGCACGTTCACCGGGTAGAAACCAGAAGCCGCGTAGGACTTCCAAGTCCACGTCCCCCCCTTCATGCCAGGAATGAGGATAGCGCCCTCCTCCAGGCTGAGATCTTCATCCACCACGGCGGAAAGATCTATCTCACTAGCGCGCCCCAAGCCCTCGCAGGCCGGACACATGCCTCCGATGCGCTCGAAGCTACGCACCTCCTTTACGCCGTTCACCTCCAGCGCGCCCTTGCCTGAGGCCGAAGGAATGTTGAAGGAATAAGCAGCGGGACCTCCGGCGCGCGGCTGCGCGGCGCGGGAAAAGAGCACTCTCAAAGAACCCGTGATGTCCGTGGCCGTTCCAAAGGTAGAGCGCGCATTCGGAGCCAGCGGTTCCTGGCCCACGATGATGGCTGCGGTAAGCCCCTCGAGTTCCTCGACATCAGCGCGGGCTTGGGAGGGCATGAATACCTGCACGAAGCCGGGTTAGGTTTCATTGATAAGCCGCTGGGATTCGGCGGCGACCGTGTCAAAAACCAGGGAGGACTTCCCGGAACCAGACACCCCGGTAAACACCGTCAGCTTCCGCTTGAGAATGTTGACGTTTAATCCGCGCAGGTTATTCTCCCTGGCACCAACGACTTTGATGTACTCCTGCTCAATCACGCTGCCAGTCTGCCAGAAAATACAGTGCAGGCTTCCAGTAGGCATGAGAAAAGGGGCGCCACGCTGCTGCGTGACACCCTTACCAGAGCCGGAGGCTCTTTGGATTACTTCTCTAGATTCCCCTTAGTGGGAGTGACCATGAGGAGCGGCCGGAGCCTGCTCCTCAGCCGGCTTTTCCACTACGGAAGCCTCGGTGGTAAGGATCATCCGCGCCACGGAGGTGGCGTTAACCACTGCGGAGTGGGTGACCTTGACCGGATCGATGATGCCTGCGGAGACCAGGTTGCCGTACTCGAGGGTGGCGGCGTTGAAGCCTTCACCGTTGGCAGCCTCTGCGACGTGGGAGACCACGACAGAACCGTCAAGTCCTGCGTTCTGGGCAATCCAGTAAGCGGGGCGGGTCAGCGCGCGAGCCACGGAAAGCACGCCCACCTTAGCCTCGCCCTCGAACTCCTCGGCGTAGTCCTTGAGCACCTTGGAAATCTGAACCAGGACAGATCCGCCGCCGGCGATGATGCCTTCTTCGACCGCAGCACGAGCGGCGTTGATGGCGTCCTCGACGCGCAGTTTACGCTCGTTAACCTCGGTCTCGGTGGCGGCACCGACGCGGATAACCGCGACACCGCCGGAGAGCTTAGCCAGACGCTCCTCGAGCTTTTCCTTGTCCCACGTGGACTCGGTGCGCTCAACCTCACGGCGGAGCTGCTCGCGGCGAGCCTCAACGGCCTCGGCGCTGCCTGCTCCGTCGACAATGACGGTGTCATCCTTGCTGACGGTGATGCGGCGAGCGGAACCGAGTACCTCGAGGCCTACCTCGTTGAGGTTGACTCCGACCTCAGGGTCAATGACGGTGGCACCGGTGACAACTGCAAGGTCGTCGAGGAAGCCCTTGCGACGCTCACCAAAGTAGGGAGCCTTGACCGCAGCGACCTTCAGAACCTTCCGGATGGAGTTGACTACCAGCGCCTGCAGCGGCTCTCCCTCGACGTCTTCCGCGACAATCAGGGTGGGCTTGCTGGATTCCGCAATCTTCTCCAACAGGGGAAGGAAGTCCGGCAGGGAGGAAATCTTGTTACGAACCAAGAGGATTGCGGCATCGTCCAAGACGGCGGTGCTGGTCTCTTCTTCCGTGGCGAAGTACGGAGAGAGGTAGCCCTTGTCAAAGGAGATACCCTCGGTCACGTCCACGGTCGATTCGATGGACTGCGATTCCTCAACAGTGAGGACGCCGTCCTTGCCAACCTTGTCCATGGCGCCGGCGACCATCTCGCCGACCTCAGGGTCACGGGAGGAGACGGTGGCGACCTGAGCGACCTCGCTAGAGGTCTTGACAGGAGTAGCGCGAGCCTTGAGCTCTTCTACTGCCTTCTCTGCGGCCGCGGCGATACCGCGGTTGAGCTCAATGGGGTTGGCACCGGCCGCAACGTTACGCAGGCCCTCATAGACCAGTGCCTGTGCGAGCAGCGTAGCGGTGGTGGTGCCGTCACCGGCAATGTCATTGGTCTTGACGGCCACGGACTTCACCAGCTGTGCGCCGAGGTTCTCAAAAGGATCTTCTACGTCGATGTCACGCGCGATGGTAACGCCGTCATTCGTGACGGTGGGTCCCCCAAAAGACTTGGACAATACGACGTTGCGGCCGCGTGGTCCGAGGGTCACCTTGACGGCATCCGCCAGCGTATCGACACCACGCTGGATGCCCTCACGGGCTTCCTGGTCGAATGCAATTAGCTTTGCCATAGTTGAAACGCCTTACTTCTCGATGACAGCGAGCAGATCACGAGCAGAAAGCAGGAGGTACTCCTGACCGTCATACTTCAGCTCGGTTCCGCCGTACTTGGAGAAGATAACAGTATCGCCCTCGTTCACGCCGACGGGGATGACTTCACCCTTGTCATTGCTGCGGCCGGGGCCTACAGCGATGACGGTTGCCTCTTGTGGCTTTTCCTTCGCAGAATCCGGAATGACGAGACCGGATGCGGTGGTGGTCTCTGCCTCTACGATCTGAACGAGAACCTTGTCCTCGAGCGGCTTAATGCTTGCCATGATGATTCCTCCGTTAATGAATCAGTGAGTTGTATGTGCCGGTTGCGGATGTCCAGCACAGCCGTCGTCGCGGGTGAACAACTGTGGGTCAAACAACCTATTAGCACTCTACCCTCGCGACTGCCAGCCCTCAACTACGCAAGGCTCATTAACTGTTCGCCCCTCGCGAACAGGAGGAAAGGCCAGCACAACAACGTGTTCAGCCTAGAGAGAGTTCTCCGAGTTAATCACTGCGGCACGCCAGAGATGGTATTCTTCCGGCATGTCTTCACGGTAGTTCTTTACAGCGCGGATGCCGTGGTCCACCGCATCCATGACTGCGTCAATGGAGTCATCCTTCCCAGCGGAATCAACAAAAATAACTGGACCGCAGATTGCGCGAATAGGATCCTGGAGGAAACGCGAGTTCCCCGTATCGGCAGCGTTGCGCGCGAGCGAGGCTACCGGGTTAGGCTCAGCGCCATCATGCTTGGCTTGGGGGTTATACAGCGCGGCATAAGTAGTTCCATCATCTTGAAAGGCCACCGAGACTCGCCCCTCGGTGGCGCCGCCAAGAAACTGATTAGCGTGTTCGAGTTCGAAGTCGATTTTGCGGTGGCTGAGATCCGGATTAACAAGAAAACCAATGGTCATGACGGCAGAGAGCTCCTTTAAAAAAGGCAAAGAGGACAGTAATGTCTCGCACACTACCGCCCTCTTTGGGACCCTGCATCCGCAGGACAGCGAACCTTAGGTTAACAACGGGGTTTCTACGTCCATCTGCGTATCTGTGCCCACACCCAGACCAGAAGGCTGCGCCCCTTCATGAATCAACTGCGAGGCAAGCGCCGCGATCATCACGCCATTATCGGTGCAGAGCTTGAAACGCGGCACCCGCAACTCGATACCAGCCGCAGCGCAACGCTCCGCCGCCAGTTCCCGCAGCCGAGAATTCGCCGCCACGCCACCGCCCAAAAGCAGCACCTTGGCCCCGCACTCCTGACAAGCGCGCACTGCCTTCGCGGTGAGCACGTCCGCGACGGCCTCTTGAAAGGAGGCGCAGACATCCTCGATGCTGATAATCCTGCCCTCCTTCTCCGCTTTTTCCACGTAACGAGCAACCGAGGTCTTGAGCCCAGAGAAGGAAAAATCATGGCGATGCTCGCCGCGCAGATCCTCCGCACGAGACAGTCCGCGCGGGAATGCGATGGAGGCCTCGCCCCGCGCCGCCAGCTTGTCGATGGCGGGGCCTCCCGGATACCCCAAACCAAGCAAACGCGAGACTTTGTCATAGGCCTCGCCGGCGGCATCATCGAGGGTCGTGCCGATTTCCCGCATGGGCTTGCCCACGGCCTCTACCTCCAGCAGCTGCGTGTGTCCCCCCGAGACGAGAAGCGCCACAGCATGGGGCAGACTCTCACCTTCCAGGTTTGCCACGGCAACGTGCCCGCCCAGGTGATTAACCCCGTAGAAAGGCACCCCCCACGCCGCCGCATAAGCCTTGGCGGCAGACGCGCCCACCAGCAGTGCCCCGGCGAGTCCCGGGCCAACGGTAGCAGCGACGGCATCGGGCTTGTCGATGCCGGCTTCCTCCAAGGCCGCCCGCATCACCTGCGGCATGGCCTCGAGGTGCGCGCGCGAGGCAATCTCCGGCACTACCCCGCCGAAGCGGGCGTGCTGCTCCATCGACGAGGCAACGGCATCCGCCAAGATCTCCATGTGACCGTCTGCGGATAGCTCAATAATGCCTACCCCGGTCTCGTCGCAGGAGGACTCGATTCCTAGGACTTTCATCTCTGACTCTTTCTCATTCGAACCATGGTGTGCGCATCCGCACCGGAAGGCTGATAATAATTTCGGCGGATTCCCTGCTTGATAAAGCCATAACGCTCATAGAGCGCCAGCGCTGCGGTATTGCCCACGCGCACCTCGAGGAATACCGGCGCATCCTGTGAGTCGGCGATGTGAACGATGTTGTCCATCATCATCGCGCCGACGCCGCGGCGTTGCGCCTGCGGGGCCACCCCAATGGTGTGGATCTCGTACTCCGGATCCGTGGCTGGCCCCAACAAGGCGAGTCCGGCGTAGCCGAGGAGAAGCCCTTCTTCCTCCACCCCGAAGTAGAAGTTGAAGGGCTGGGAGATCTCTACCTGGAAAACATACTTAGACCACGGCGTCTCACCGGGAAAGAGCAGCTTCTCCAGCTCCGCGCAGCGCGCGGCATCCGCGGTCACGAGCTCCCGCAGGTTCACTTGGTGACCTCAGAAAGAGCGGAAGAACGCGGTTTCGGTGCCGGCTCCTTAGCATCTGGGCGCCGCAGGTACAGCGGCACGAGCGGAGCGGGTTGCGCTTGTAGATCCGCAACCACCACCAGATTCGCTGGGAGTGGGCCCGCACTGTGCGTGGGCAGAGCCCGTAGGCTCTCCGGCAACTGTGCGGCGAGATTTGCTGGAATGATGACGGCATCTACATCTGTGCCCGCAACGGTGTCCAAGATGGCCGGCTTACACACCTCGGGTCCATCGATGCGCTTTCCTTCCTCGTAGGCGGCCCAGTAGACCTCCTTGCGCCTAGCATCGGTAGCAACCAGAACCTTGCCGGTGGTGGCGTAACCGATGGCGTCGTGGGTGCACACCCCGTGCACCGGAACGCCTAAAGCATCCCCTACTGCCGAGGCGGTGGCCATGCCTACCCGCAGGCCGGTAAAAGGCCCCGGACCGCAGCCGACGACGACGGCGTCGATATCAGCGAAAGCCATTCCCGCAGCTTCAAGCAGCTCCGTGATGGTGGGAATGAGCATTTCATTATGGGCACGGGTATCTTTAAGAATCCGCTCCGCAATCAACCCGGAGGCGGGATCTACCAAGCCGGTGACAAGATCGGTGGTGGCAGTGTCAATGGCAAGGACGTTCATTTAGGCCGCCAAGACCCAGCCACCCTCGCCGGTGCGGGCGAAGGGCAAAAGCTGGAAAGCATCTACAGCGCCCTGGATCTGCTGGGTAGAGCACACATCGATATCCGAGCGCTTGGCATATTCAACAAAGGAGTTTCCAGCGGTATCCACCGCAACGATGTAGTTATCCCCCTCCGGGATCTTGCCATCGACAAAGGTGAAAGGCTCGAGGTCTACCCCGCCTTGTTCCATATCAGCCTCGGAGAATCCAGGACAGACAAAGACAACGCCGCGCCACTGCTCACCGTAGAAATCCGCTGGGGCCACTGCCATCATGGTGAGATCATCCGGGGCGTTTTCCAAGGTGTGAGCCAGCGTGGATTTGGTTGGTGCCGCCTCCCGCATCATCGTGGTAGCGACCAGCACCATCATGACCACGATGAAGGCCGCGATGACGAGCGTGACTATATTGCGCGCAAGCTTAGACATTGAGTTGCTGTGCTCCTTGGAAACGGATTGAAACAGAAAAATACGGGACTTAAAACAGACGCTATGCATAAAGGCGGGGGGTACGCCTTGGTGGTCAAACCCACTTCTTTTCCTGATGCTACCCGCCACCTCGGACAGATGGAAAAACCTCCCTGCAGCACATGCCAGTCGGCATGCACCACAAGGAGGGCTAGATTCTTAAGCTCTCCAAAGGAGATGTGCTTCTACATCAAGAGCACTAGGAGAATCTGCGAGGCGACGATCTTTCCGATAATCGTCGTGGGATAGACAGTGGCCCAACCGCGGTTGGCCAGCTCCGTCCCTGTCTGAGTATTGATGTATGCAAACACCGCCGGGTTGGTGGTCATGCCTGCGGCACAGCCCATGGCCTCGTCCCACTTGAGGCGGAAGAGGAGCATACCGATGATGCCGATGCCCAAGGCCGAAACCAGGGTGATGATGAGGCCCACGCCCATGATTTTCAGGGAGGTCGGATCCGTCAGGGCATTGCGGAAGGCTGCGCCAGCTGAGGTACCAACGCCGGCAAGGAACAAGGTCAGGCCGAGAGTCGACATGGTCTGGCGAGTATGGAAAGGCATCTGCCAGTTCAGCGGGCCGGTTCGGTTGAGGTAGCCCAGAAGCAGGCCGACAACGATGGGCCCGCCGCCGAAGCCAAGCTGCAGCGTGGTGCCGCCGGGAATCGGAATCGGAATAAGGCCAAGCAGCATACCCAACGTCAGGCCGACAGACATCGAGAGCAAGTCGGCATTACCCAGTGCAGACTCGGAGTTGCCGAGGTAGTTCTTTACGTCTTGGAGGCGCTCCGGGGAGCACACCACGCGCACGCGGTCAGAGTAGTTGAGCACGAGATCTGGGTGCGGAACAACATCCGCATCGCCTTGGCGGACGCGGGCAATGATGAATCCGTGATCGAGGGCCTTGATGTCGCGGATACGCTTTCCCGCAATCTGCGGGCTAGAGACTGTAACACGCGTATAGAGCAGGCCTGCGTCCTCAGTGAGCTCGATGTTTTCTTCGGTTCCAAGCACCTTGATGGCCGCATTGACAGCCTCCTCGGTTCCGTTGAGCAGGAATACCTCGCCTTTTTCAAGGCTCATCTCGGGAACAGCTAGGCGGTGATGGTGATCATCGCGGACCAAGCGGGTAGCCACAACCTTCTGCCCGGTTACCCGGTAGATGTGGCCCGCAGTGTCATCGAAGTCTTTAGCTAGGCGCACAGCTTTCCATACCAATGGAGTGGGAATCATTCCCTCGCCGCGCGCATCCTCGACGTGGTTGATGCGGAATGCACTAGCGCCTATTGCCGCGACCGCGATTGCTCCGATAACTGCGCCCGGATAAGCCAGAGAGTAACCAACGACAGGCTCAGAGTTGCCCACCATATCTACCACTGCTGCCATACCTGGCGTGGAGGACAGGGATCCGGCGAACATGCCGACAGCGACGGGGACGTTGAGGTCGAAGAACTTGATAAGCAGATAGCCCACGCCGACGAGGGCGACGAGCATTCCGACCATAAACAACGTCAGCTTCCAACCGCGGTTTTTGAACTCGCGGACGAAGGAGGGACCGAAGCTCAGACCGATCGCATAAACAAAGATTGCGAGGCCGAATTGGTAGACGAAGGGCGGTATCTGGATATCAGGATTTGCCGTAGAAAGACCGAGCGCGACAAACATCGCTGCCGCCGCACCGAGAGAGATTCCGAAAACCTTTATTTTTCCGATAGCCAACCCCACCGCCATTATAAGAAAGAGAGAAAGGAGTGGACTGGATGCCAGGAAACTTAACACTCTTCCAGTTTGGCCGAATAGTTTCCCTACTGCAACCTGCGGTTATTAGATATGGATCACTTATATATAGGGCGAACAAAACGGGCGTACTTGATAGCCTATTCTCCGCCGTTTTCCCAGCTCCACGTGAATACTCGGGCGTCGGCGCCAGAGTCCTGCGCAATGGCCTCGCGGTCAATGTTGATGAAGAGGTAGCTCTCACTGATCTGTTCAACCAGCCCGCCGCCCCACTCCGCTACGACCACTGCATCCTCCAGAGCCGTATCGAGATCTAAAGCATCAAGGTCCCCCAAAGGATCACCCGATCCGGCCCCGAAGTCGTCGACAAGGCGGTAGGCATCAACATGGATTAAGGCCGGGCCGCCTACCTGCGAATGATGCTCGCGGGCAATGACGAAAGTCGGCGAAGTCACCCTGCCTTTTACCTGCATTCCGCGCGCTATCCCCTGGGTGAAGGTGGTCTTACCGGCACCGAGCGGACCGTCCAAGATGACCAAGTCCCCGGCCTCTAGGGATTTTCCTAGCCTCCATCCAAACTCCTGGGTATCTGCGGCGGTAGCCAGCTCGCGTCTCCCGCTGCGGGGAAAATCGCTACGCAAGATCTAGACCTCCTTCGTATGCACGCACCGTGCGTCCCGTCGGAAGGCACAAGACCTCATAGTTGATGGTGTCCGCAGCATCCGCCAGCTCAGTTGCGCTCATGCCGCCTGTGCCGAAAATGATCGCCTCATCACCTTGCGCAACCTCAAAGGGATTATCACCCAGATCGACGACGATCTGGTCCATGCATACCCTGCCTACTTGCGGATAGAGCTTGCCCCCAATGCCGACCTGCAGCTTGCCTTGAAAGGCACGCGGGAGGCCATCTGCATAGCCGCAAGGAACCGTGGCCAAAAAGCCAGACTGCTTGGCCTTCCACGTCAGGCCATAGCAAGTCCCCTGCCCCGCTTCAATGGGCTTGACGTTGACCAGATTCGCCGCCCACGTCATTGCCGGGCGAAGGCCGTGGTCCACGCCTGGGACCGGTTCGAGGCCATAGCAGGCGAGGCCCACGCGCACCTGCTCAAAGTGCGCCGATGGACGCGTCAGAGTGGCCGGCGAATTCGCCAAATGGTTGAGCGGACACTCCAACCCGGCTTCCCTGGCCTGCACGAGGGCCCGCCGGAAGTTAATCTCTTGGACGTCATTGTAAGGGGTATCCGGTTCATCGGCGCAAGCGAAGTGAGACATCAAACCGAGTACTTCGATCTGCGCGGCATCCCGCAGCAGCTCAAAGACTTGGCCCCAGTCTTTCTCGTCCACCCCGGAGCGGTGCATGCCCGTCTCCACCTTGATGTAGACGCGGGCTGGAACTTCGGTATTAATGAGCGCTTTAGCATGCTCGAGGGAGGGCACTCCGATACAAATCCGCGAAGCCAGCGCCTCCGTCAGATCCTCGCGCGCATCCCACAGCCAAGCAGTGATTGGAAGATCGGAGCCATGCTTGCGCAAAGCCACCGCCTCCGCCAACGTAGCAACACCAAAGGCATCGGCTCCCGCCTTTTCCATGACCGGTGCCACCCGCTCCATACCATGACCATAGGCATCCGCCTTGAGGATGCACATCAGCTTGACAGGGCCTAGCTTCTCCTTGAGCACGCGAACATTATGAGCGATGGCATCAAGGTCGATTCTCGTTTGCAGCATGGAAACTATTGTGCCACTCGCGTGGCACCCGCAGTGTCCCTCACGCCGAAAACACCGAAGGCGCCCCTCCCCACCCCGTGCTAGGGATAAGGAGAGGCGCTATTAGCGACGCCGTCTATGGCATCGGTGGATTACTCCACGGTGACGGACTTGGCCAAGTTACGCGGCTGATCGACGTCGTAGCCCTTGGCCTCAGCAACGTTGCAGGCAAACATCTGCAAAGGCACGGTGGCCAGCAGCGGCTGCATCAGAGTCGGTGCCTGCGGGATGCGGATGACGTGGTTGGCATAAGCCTCCACTGCCTCGTCCCCTTCCTCGGCGATCACGATGGTGATAGCACCGCGGGCGCGAATCTCCTGAATATTGGAGACCACCTTGGCGTGTAGGGAATCCCGGCCACGCGGCGAAGGAACGATGACGAATACCGGCTGTCCCTCCTCGATAAGGGCAATGGGGCCATGCTTGAGCTCGCCGGCGGCAAAGCCTTCGGCGTGCAGATATGCAACCTCTTTAAGCTTGAGCGCGCCCTCAAGCGCGACGGGGAAACCAACGTGACGGCCCAAGAACAGAACAGACTCAGCGTCCTGCATCGAGCGAGCAAGCTCCCCTACCTGGGGTTCCTCGCTGATGACCTTCTGAATCTTATCTGGCATCTGCCGTAGCTCATCGAGGACATTCTCGACTTCATCGGCGAACATATTGCCACGCAGCTGAGCCAGGTACAGGCCCAGCAGATAGGTCGCAGCGATTTGCGCGAGGAAGGCCTTGGTGGAAGCCACGGCGATTTCGGGACCAGCGTGGGTGTAGAGCGCAGCATCGGATTCGCGAGGAATTGAAGAACCCTGCGTATTACAGATGGCGATAACCTTCGCGCCTTGCTGGCGCGCGTGGCGTACCGCCATCAATGTATCCATGGTCTCGCCGGACTGCGAAAGCGCAACGACTAGGGTCTTCTCATTGACAATGGGGTCCCGGTAACGGAACTCGTGAGCCAATTCCACCTCGGTAGGGATTCGGCACCAGTGCTCGATGGCGTAGCGCGCGACGTGGCCGGCATAGGCCGCGGTACCACAGGCAATGACGATGATCTTATCGATGGACTTCAATACAGACTCATCGATGCGCACTTCATCGAGAGTGAGCTTGCCCTGCTCGTCAAAGCGACCCATGAGGGTATCGCGTACGGCAGCGGGCTGATCGTGGATCTCCTTTTCCATGAAGGAGCTGAAGCCACCCTTTTCTGCGGCTGCGGCATCCCACAGGATTTCGAAAGGCTTACCTTGCGAGGGGTTACCCTGGTAGTCGGTGATGTAGACATCATCCGCAGTGATGGTGACGACCTGGTCATTTTCCAGCTCGACGGCGGACTTTGTGTAATCAATGAAGCCGGAGACGTCAGAACCGAGGAAGTTCTCGCCCTCACCCAGGCCGATGACCAGTGGCGAATCGCGACGGGCCGCAACGATGCGATCCGGCTGCTGCGCATGGATGGCCAGGATGGTGAAAGCACCTTCGAGGCGCTGGCAGGTCAGCTGCATCGCCTTGGTCAGGTCTTGGCCCGCCTCATTGTGGAACACATCCCCCAACAGGGTGGCCGCAACCTCGGTATCGGTCTCCGAAATGAAGTTATACCCCTTGGCCTGCAGCTCGCTCTTGAGCTCTGCAAAGTTCTCGATAATGCCGTTGTGGACAACGGCCAGCTTGCCGTCATCGACCACGTGAGGGTGCGCATTAACATCCGTGGGGCCACCGTGGGTTGCCCACCGAGTGTGCCCAATTCCCAGGACAGAATCCGGCAGAGGACGAGCCTCAATCTCCGCATCCAGCGCGGCAACCTTGCCGGCTTTCTTACGCCAGCTGATCTTTCCGTCCGAGTAGACGGCCACGCCGGCTGAGTCGTATCCGCGATATTCCAGACGGCGCAAGCCTTCTAGAACCACGTCGAGGGCATAATATTTACGGTCACATCCGGGGTGACCTACATATCCAACAATTCCGCACATAGGTCTCGATCCTACCTCATTGTTTCGAAGCCCAATTGTGCCGAGACTCACCCAGCACTGAGCAATTTGCCCCATGATGAGCAGCGCTTCCGATTACGCCTTTTGGTAACCAACAAGAAACGTAAACGGTGAATTATTTCACCAGGAAAATACACATTTAAGTGCCCCCTTCTACGCTAATTACCCCCGCTGACATGTTACGGAGGCTAGGGAAATTCAAGGAAATTGCTATACTCTGCACAGCAATGGCCTAGTTGCTGTGTAAGCAGCACCGCGACTGCGCTCCCCGTTCCCCGATTCTGAATGCCATGTCCTGCGCGCCCTACGCGTGTGAAGGACCATTCTCTCCCCAGAAAGAGTCAGACCTATGACCCAGCAGCCCCGACACCGTCTCCGAAAGCGCGTTCTCGGCGTTGTAGCCGCACTCGCCTTGGTCACTCCTGGCGTAGCACACGCTCAAGAGTCGACTTCTAGCCTGCTCACCGATCCTGAATTGCGTGATCTCATCCAGTTCTCTTCCCAGTCCCCCCTCTCCAGCGGCTACAACCTGCACTTCACGCTGAGCAGCCTCAATGCAATTGGCTCCTCGGACCTTCTTCCAGGGTCGATGTCCGGCATAGATCCCTACTATCCCCGCCCAACTAAGGAGGGCATCGAAAAGCCCGAGGTCATCGATCGCGGCGCACCGGACGGCGCTGGCATCGAGAGGTGGGTTGTTGCCTCTCCCAGCATGAAGCGCGACGTCGTCGTTCAAATCCGCAAGTCCCCTACGGGGCAACCGGCGCCCATGCTCTATCTTCTCGATGGCATCGACGCGCCCGAGCACACAGGAATGATCAACCCAGGTCGAATCCAAGAAACGCTCGCTCACGAAAACGTCACCCTAGTCATGCCCACGGAAGCACGCGCATCCATGTTCTATGACTGGGAGAGCTACGACGAAAACCTTGGGCTCAGCATGTGGGAGACCTTCATGACCAAGGAGCTGGCCCCCCTTCTTGAGGAAGAGATCCCCTTCAACGGCAAGCGCGGCGTCGGCGGAATCTCCATGGGCGCTGGCGGAGCGTTGAACCTCATCAACCGCAATCCCGAAATGTTTGATGCTGCCATCGGAGTTTCTGGCTGCTATTCCAACTCCGATCCCATCGGCGAGCAGACCCAGAATGCCATCGTCCAAAGCCGTGGCGGAAGCGTGAAGAACATGGTCGGTGAAAAGGGCTCGCCCGCTTGGAAGGCGCACGATGTCGCCGCAGATGTCAGCAACTTGACCAACAAGTCCATCTATCTTTCTTCCGCCAACGGAAGTATCAATGCCGAGGACGCGGAATACTACCAATACTGGAACCCGAAGGACATCTTCGTTGGTATCATTCTGGAGCAAGGATCCTACTACTGCACCAAGCGCCTTGAGCAGGAGCTCAATGACGCGGGTGCCACCGCTACCGAGGTTGTCTACGATGACCACGGCGGACACAACTGGAAGACCTTCCAGCCCCACCTCGCACTCGGCTGGGAACACATCAAGCCGGCGCTAGAGAGCTAGAGCCCAGCCGCTTCCGAAAAAGCAAAAACGAAAAAGGTTAGGGCCGCATTTCCTTCTTAGTAAAGGCAATGCGGCCCTAACCTTTGTTCTCTTCTAGAAAGCTTCTATCTTTTCCTAGGCTTGAGCAAAAGCCTGAGATAGCGCTGGGAAGAGAGGGTGATCGCTGGCAATGCCGGTCAGCTCAGTAGCGAGAGCATCCGTTGCCGAACGGTCGCCCCGAGCTGCGGCGAGCTTCTTTTGGAGCTCTACTGATTCAACATCCTCAGGAACATCAAAGGCCAAGGCTGCAGAGACTGCGCCGACAAGGGCGGTGGCCTCATAACCCTTTTCGGCCAACTCTGCGGCCGGGCCGATGAAGCGCTCGTGGCGCGAGATTTTGCGCAGCGGAGCACGTCCCACGCGCACGGTGGTATCGGGCAGATCGGGGTTCTGGAATCGAGTCAGGATCTTATCCACGTAAGCCTGCTGGACCTTCGGATCGAAGTTGAACTTCTCCACGATGAGCTGCTTGGTCTCCGCAAGGACTGCAGCAACCTTAGCCTGCACGTCACGGTCAGCCAGGGCGTCGGCGATCTTGGTTATTCCGGCCACGTTGCCAAAGTAAGCGGTGGCAGCATGTCCGGTATTGACGGTAAAGAGTTTGCGCGTGATATAAGGCGCCAGATCCTCAACCCAGGTGATGCCGGGAATCTCCGGCACATTCTCACCAAAAGGCGCAACCTCAACGGCCCACTCGTGATAGGTCTCAACCGTGACATCGAGAGCCTCTGCACCCTCGCGGTGCTCCTGGTTAGGAACAATCCGGTCGACCGCAGTGTTGGCGAAGAACGCGATCTCATCAGCTTGTGGATAAGCCTCGCGGATACCTGCCGCCAAGCCGTCGGTAGCGTTGATGGCGTTCTCACAGGCCATGATGGCTACCTTGCCCTTACCAGCGGCGGCACGGCGCTCAAGGCCTTGGGCGATGGTCGGGGCGATGATCCGCAGCACGTTCGGCCCCACGGCGGTGGTGATGATGTCTGCCTCGCCGATCTCGCGGTAGAGCCCCTCGAGATCGGTGGCCGAGTTGACACCGGAGAACCCTGTTACGGTGACGTCCCGAGCGTCGTGGCCTACTTCGTGCACGGTGTAGGAATCGTATTCGTTGAGGGCGTCAATAAGCGGGGCGGAAACATCCGCAAAGACCAGCTCATATCCAGCCTCGCGCAGGAGAATCCCCACGAAACCGCGTCCAATGTTTCCGGCTCCAAAATGTAGTGCCTTCATTAACTAGTGACCTTTCCGAAGATATTGAGAATCTCTTCCTTGGTGGTGGCCTTTTCAAGCTGTTCGACGGTCTCTTTCTTGCCGAAGATCTTGGCAATCTTGGACAAGGTCTTCAGGTGGGTACCATCGGCGCCGGCGATGCCGACAATGAACTTGGCGGGCTTCCCACCCCAGTCTACGGGCTCATCTAGACGGATGAACGTGATGGAAGAGCTCTTGATGGTGTCCTTGGCCTCATTGGTGCCGTGCGGAATAGCTAGCCCATTGCCCATGTAGGTAGACACTGACTTCTCACGTTCATGCATGGCAGCAACGTAGGCCGGCTCGACCGCGCCGGCAGCCACAAGCATGGCGCCTGCCTGGTCAATGGCATCATCCCGGTCTTTAGCACTGCCGTCGAGCACAATGTTGTCTGCGGTGAGAATCTTAGATTCCGCATCAGGGGCTTCTTTGACACCGACGCTGGACTGCGCGGGCTGAGCTTCAGCACCAGCGACAGAGTCCACCGAATCGGCAGCATTCGCAGAGTGCTGAGCGTCACTAGCCTCACCCGACTCAGCAGACTCGCCGGTCTGCTGAGAACGGATAAGGTCAACAACTTCGTCATAACGCGGAGATGCCATGAAGTTATCCACCGTAACGTGCACGGCGGAAGGGGTCGGAGCCTCAGCGCGGCTGGCTAGATCTTGGTGGACAACGACCAAGTCATAGTCATCCTTCAGGTTATTGATGGCAGAGTTGGTCACGGTAACCGCGTCACCGAAACCAGCCTCCTTGATCTTGTTGCGTAGGACGGAAGCACCCATGGCCGAGGAACCCATGCCAGCATCGCAGGCGAAGACAACCTTATGGATCTCTGGAATATCCCCCGCGTCACGCTTGGTCAGCGCTCCTGCAACGGAAGACTTCTTGCCCTTCATGGCCTCCATATCAGCGGTGGCCTTGTTGAGGTCATCCGTTCCCTTTGTGAACTTGAGGATCGGGGCAGCGATGGCGAAGGACACAGCGGTTGAAGCGAATACCGCGATGGTAACGCCGAGATATGAATCAGAGGCGACGGTGCCGTAGATGGCGATGATCGAGCCAGGCGCAGCCGGCGAGCGCAGACCGACGTCCATGACGGTGTTGATAGCAACGCCGGTCATGCCGCCACCAATGGCGGCGAGAAGCAGCTGCGGGCGCATAAGGACATAGGGGAAGTAAATCTCGTGGATACCACCAAAGAAGTGGATGAGCGCCGCGCCCGGAGCCGTAGCCCGTGCGGTGCCGGTTCCAAAGAGCATGAACGCCAGCAAGATACCAAGGCCGGGTCCAGGATTAGCCTCCAGCAGGTAGAGGACTGACTTACCCGTCTGGGCGGCTTGATCCGTGGCCAACGGCGTCAAAACGCCATGGTTGATGGCATTATTAAGGAAGAATACCTTGGCCGGTTCGATGAGGACCGAAGTCAGCCACAGCAGGTTGTGATTAATAAGGAACTCGACCGCACGGCCTGCCCACTCCATGATGAAGTTCATCACCGGGGTCAGCCAGTACATCGAGGCAATAGCTCCCGCGAATCCGAAGATACCGAGGGAGAAGTTGTCCACCAACATCTCGAAACCAGGGCGAATCTTGCCCTGCCACAAAGACTCCAGCTTCTTAAACAGCCAGGCGGAGAGTGGACCACAAATCATGGCGCCCAAGAACATCGGGGATGAGTGGCCATCCTCGCCGATGAACACCGGCGAAGATGTACCCATGATGACGCCCATGGTTACGATGGCGCCGACGACGCCGCCACGAACGCCGTGTACGAGCTTGCCGCCCGTATAAGCAATAAGAATAGGCAGGAGGTAAGTCACCATTGGTGAGACCAAGGTGCCTATCCTCTCATTAGGGAAGAATCCTGCCGGGATAAATAGTGCAGTCAGTATTCCCCACGCGATGAAGGCGCCGATATTCGGCATAATCATCGAGGAAAGGAACGTACCAAATTTCTGGACGGCGACGCGTACGCCGCCTTTCTTTTCTTTAGTTTCAGCCACAGCAAAGTCCTTTACAATCGGGGCTGGAACGGGTTCTAGAACCCGTTCTTGAGTGTTCTTTCTCAAGTCTATTACTTAATTGAAATTTGGATAGATGCAGACTGCGAAAAGTCTAAAAAGCCTGCTCTCTTTACCTGTCAGGCCTCACACAGGCTTGCCGCTGGCGCTCCACCTAGTCGCTGCCTTTCCAAAGCGCCAGTTTTGACCTTTTGCACAACCCCGCCCGAATCTTGCTCTATTCTGGTAAGCGTGACTGCGAACTTGAAGAAGCACCTATCGATATTGTCCAAAAGAGGACCACACCGCGTTCTCATTGGTGACTTGGACTATGCCGGCCTAGCAGGCAAGGTTTATACGCCTGCCGAAGGTAAGGCTTTGCCCGCAGTGGCCTTCGGACACGATTGGACAAAGAAGATAAAGAGCTATCACGCTACTCTTCGCCACCTTGCTAGCTGGGGCATCGTGGTTGTTGCACCGAACACGGAGACCGGAGTGGTGCCCAACCACCGCAACCTTGCCGCAGACATGGAATCTGCCCTCCAGATCGCCGCCGGAGTGAAGCTAGGAAGTGGCAAGATCACGGTTTCCCCACACAAGTTGGGGATGATCGGACACGGCATGGGCGGCGGCGCTGCGGTGCTTGCCGCCGCGAACAACGACAAGGTCAAAGCCGTGGCTGCCATTTACCCAGCCACCACCTCCCCCTCGTCTACGCAGGCTGCACGCTCCGTCAAGGCACCCGGCCTCGTCATAGGCTCAAAGAGTGACGATATCTTTGGTGCCGGCAATCCCGCCAAGCTGGCCGCAAGTTGGGGCGGATCCGTGGCCTACCGCGAGGTCTACAAAGGCAACCAGCAAGGCTTCAGCGAAGATACCCTTTTCAAGCTGACCGTCGGCGCCGGCTTCTTCCAGGCAGGCGCCCGAGATCTAGCACGCGGCCTCCTCACCGGTTTCCTCTTGGATCAGCTGGCGGGCGAATCCAAGTACGACGGCTTCGCTTCGCCATTGGCTGCTGGAAAAGGCTTTTCCAGCTACAGCGGGGACGCGCTTTCCCGCAAGGCCGGACTTCTTCCCTCCCGCTAATCGCGCCGCAGCACCGATTTCACTTGCCCCGGCCTTCCTCTCCGCACCGCGGGACTATGCGGTGTCTGAGCCGGCTTAGGGGCCTGCCGCGCCGCCTCAGAAGCAGACTTTTCTAGCTGCTCCTGCGCCTGCGCCAACGCTTTCTCAAATTCCAAGAGCCGGGCAGAAGTTCTTTCCCTAAACCCCCTGGCAAAGGCTTCGAAGTCTTGGCTCATTACCACTGCCCTGCCTTCCGCGCGCGCCCTGCATCATCGGCGCTCTCAGGAGCTAAGGCCTGCTCAGTGGCAGGCAACCCAGGTGAGGCCACGGCGCCCTCTGATCCTGGCGATGACTCAGGAACCTCAACTGCCGCTGGCATATTCATTAGCTTTTTGGGCGGCGGATCCGGCTCGGGTACTTCCGCTAATTCAGGTGGCGGAGCAATAACGCCCTCGGCTGCTGGCGGCACTGCCTTGGGCTCGGGCTCGGGCTCGGGTTCTGGTTGTGGTTGTGGTTGTGGCTGAGGTTCTGGCTCGGGACAAGGCTCAGGATCGGGCTGGGGCTCAGGATCTGGGCAAGGCTGTGGCTCAGGAACAGGAATCTCCGCCGCGAGGCACTCAGCTGCCGCAGCCACAAGAATGCCCAGTCCTACCAGCGCGATTCCCGCACCCGCGGCGCCCAAGCATCCGCAACAGGACTTTTCTACTTCTACGTGCGTTTGAGAAACAGCGGGCTCGCAGGAACTAGGTACGACCGGCAGGGGCGGGCAAGCCTGGGGCTCACACGGCGGTGTTTCAGCTGGCTGGGCCTCACACGGCGGTGCCTGCTTATCGATGCCCGGCGCGGGCGGAGCCGGAGGGGAGGCAGGGCTTAGCTGCGCCGCTGCGGGCGTGGTCTGCGGAGGGCACTGTCCCGGATCCGCTGGCGCTGGTTGCGATGCTGGGGCGGAAGACGCGTCAGGTGCCTGCGCGGGCTGGATAGATGGCGGACAGGTCTCCTGGGAGGGCGGTGCCGGGCATTCAGGCGAACTTGGCTTGGGCTGTGGCGCAGGCTCCGACTCGGCCGCGCAATCCGGCTCAGGCGGGGTCTGTGGCAGGGGCTTTTGGCTCAGGTTCTCGCAGCGAGACTCGAATTCCTCGTAGCAGGCCTCGATGGCTGCGTCCCGGTCACGGCAGGTACTGGCGATAGTCTGGTTGGTTTTCTCAATGAGGTCACCCCCAATCGCTGAAATCATGGGAACAATGATCTTGCCTAGCGGATGCTTAGACAGGACCATGGAGAGCAGGTTGAGCAGCGGAATCGCGGCGGAGAACAGTTCCGTCAGGGCGGAATCGGAGACGTCAACGACATCACCGATAGCCGTTGAACACTCTTGGGCAGACTCCTGCAGCTGGCGCGTATCGCGCGTCTGCTCCTCGTGGTCTTCTTGGACGCCCCGAATGTGCTCTTGGAGTACTCCACCGGCGAAGCTCAGCGCTGTATCTAAAAGGAAGCCCCCCAATCCCCCAAGGCCGCTTCTGCTGCCGCGCCCCTGCTTGCCGACGGCCGCCCCAGTACTAGAGACCAAATCCTGAGGATTGATTCCTTCGGTGGAGGAAATGAGAGAGTGCAGCACGTCCATAGGCATTGATGGCCCAGCGTAGGAGCCGGCGCTGGCGACCTGAAACTGCGATACCGCTCTTGCGTAGTCCCCCACTAGGGAACTAGTGATAACGCTCATAAGCCTCGCGCACCGCCTTCACGCTCCGAATGAACGCGGTCCAAGCTCATTCCATTCCGGCTGTCGAGGTTTGATAGGGCTCTAAACTGCTGCTCGGCCGCGCCGGCTGTGGCAGCAAGGTTATTCCAGCGCCACGCGCAACTGTGGTGCACGCGCTCGAGTGCCTCTTGGAGGCGGGCGGCGTGGCCAGAAAACCCGCGACCAGCCGAGTCGGCAGGAAAGGCCGGAAAGCTAGCTCGATGTGCGGCGGCTTGCTCTTGGTTGTGCGCGACCAAGCTGCGCAGCTGGCGCTGCGCTTCAACGGGGTCAAAAGAAATATCTGGCACGGCTAGCCTGCTCCCTTTGTGGTTTCCATTCAGGATGATTGTGTTGCTCTCCTGTATTGGACTGCCCGCAAAGGGAATCGGTTCCTTAAGGCCGCGCGAACCTTAATGGATGAGAAGGATGAGGCAGACTAAATTGCGGCGACTACGCCAGCGAGACGTCCGGCCACCTTGCGTGCCTGCTCCTTTTCGGAAGCCTCAACCATCACGCGGAAGAGTTCCTCGGTACCGGAGGGCCGCAAGAGTACGCGGCCGGTGTTTCCTAGCTCCGCCTCGGCTTGGGCAAGGGCCTCTTGGACCTCGGGGGCATCCATGATGATGGACTTGTCGGAGACAGGAACATTGATGAGAACCTGCGGGAGCACCGTCATCACCGAGGCCAACTCGTGCAGGGACTTTCCGGATTTTGCCATGCGCGCCATGATGGATAGCCCGGTGAGGGTGCCGTCACCGGTCGTACAGTCGTCGGGAAGCACGACGTGCCCGGACTGCTCGCCGCCTAAGGAATAGTCACCGCGGTTGAGTTCCTCGAGGACGTAGCGATCCCCCACCGCAGTTTCTCGGACGCTGATGCCGTGCTTTTCCATGGCCAGCTTCAAGCCGAGGTTGGACATGACGGTGGCAACAAGGGTGTTGTAGCGAAGATCGCTATCTTCCTTCATCCCCACCGCCAACAGGGCCATGATCTGGTCACCATCGACCACATTGCCCTCGGCATCGACGGCGAGGCAGCGGTCAGCGTCGCCGTCGTGGGCGAGCGCCAAATCCGCGCCGTACTCGACAACGGCCGCCTGTGCTTTGTCGATGTGTGTGGAGCCGCAGTCCTCGTTGATGTTGAATGCATTGGGCTTGTTGTGGATGGCGATAACCTCGGCGCCAGCGGCGGCATAAGCCTCGGGCGCAACTTTAGATGCCGCACCATTGGCGGTATCCACGACAACCTTGATGCCGCTGATGTCAACGGGAACGACTTCGGCGAGGTGGTTGAGGTAGCGGCCGCGCGCATCCGGGGCCTCGGAGATTACTCGGCCCAGCTTGGTTCCCGTTGGACCTTCTTCCTTGAGCTGGGCCATGGCCGCCTCAATCTCATCTTCCACGGAATCGGGCAGCTTCTTGCCGCCAGCGGAGAAGAACTTGATGCCATTATCGGGCATGGGATTATGTGAAGCTGAGATCATCACGCCAAGGTCGGCGCCATAATCATCCGTAAGGAAAGCGATGGCCGGGGTAGGAAGGACCCCTACCCGTACGACATCAACACCGCGGGAGGATAATCCTGCTGCGATGGCGGAGTCGAGCATCTCCCCGGATACGCGGGGGTCTCGGCCAATAATGGCCAGCGGACGCCGATCGTAGGACTCGCGGTGTGCGGTCAAAACCTGGGCCGCCGCCTGCCCGAGCTTGAGAGCCAAGATTGGGGTGAGTTTCTTGTTCGCCAAGCCACGAACGCCATCGGTTCCAAAAAGTCGAGTCATAGATCCAATTATGCACGCGCCACGTGCTTTGTAGTAATACCGCTGCGCCACTTCCCTTTTTAGGCAAACCTGCCCTAACCTGTTACTCATGTCTAAATTTGTCCGGGCCTCACATGGGGTGCGGTGGTGGCTATTTGGGTTCCTCAGCGTAATCGGCTTACTCATACTCGGCCTCTGCGTTGGCTCTCGCGAGATCCCCTTGAGCGAGGTCTTCCCCCGAATTATCCCCGCCCTTTTCTATGCCTTTGGACGCGAACCCAACTCCTTAGAGGGCGTCGATGAGTTCACGGCCATCATTGCCAACCTGCGTATCCCCCGTACTCTCCTAGCCCTGCTGGCCGGCGCCGCCCTCGGCACCGCGGGCGCGCTCATCCAGGGGCATACCCGCAATGCCCTCGCAGATCCGGGCCTGCTCGGAATCAATGCTGGGGCCACCCTCGCCGTGGTCAGCGGCGTCTACTTCGGCTTCTCTGGTGCCAGAGATGCCGCAGTTCTTCCAGCGCTCCTGGGAGCCGGCGCCGCAACCCTAGTGGTCTTTGCCCTTTCCTCCAGCGGGGCCACTGCTGCGAGCCCGCTGACCTTGGTGCTAGCTGGCACGGCCGTCACCGCCTTGTTGATGGCCTTTGTCAACGCCTTGGTGATCACCGATTCTGCGGCTCTGGATACCCTGCGTACATGGGCAACGGGTTCGGTGTCTGGCCGCAGCCTAGCGGTTGCCGCCGCAGTTACCCCCTCGTTCATCCTGGGCACAGCCTTGGCGCTGACCCAGGGCCAAGCGCTCAATCTTCTCAGCATGGGTGAATCAAGCGCGCGAGCCCTAGGCCTTAACGTTGTGCTACGGCGTGTGTTCGGCTTTGCAGCCATTGCCCTCCTCGGTGGCGCGGCCGTGTCCGCTGCAGGCCCAGTGGCTTTCATCGGATTGGCGGCACCCCATGCGGCACGTGCGCTGTGGGGACCTGACTATCGGGTCATTCTCCCGGCTTCCCTCCTTATCGGCGCCCTGCTGGCTTTGGGCGCAGACATCTTCGGGCGCGTGGCTGCCCCGGGCGAATTGCCCATGGGAATCGTCTTAGGCCTCGTCGGCGCACCCGTGTTCATTTTCCTTGTCAAACGCGGAAAGGTACTTACCCCGTGAAACACACTGTTGTGAAACTAGGTCCCGTTGCCGCGCCCCTGCGCCCGCGGGTGCTGGGCGTCTGCCTCGCCTTAATCGTCGCAGCGGGCTGCGTATTCACCTTGAGCATTGCGCACGGCGACTATCCGCTCGGCGTTGCCGATGTCTGGCGGATCATTGGCGGTGGTGGAACACCCATTGAAAACCGCATCGTCATCGACGTGCGGCTAGGAAGGGCCGTCGTAGGCTTACTCGTCGGCGCGGCACTTGCTTTCTCCGGAGCATTGACACAATCTATCGCCAGAAACCCCCTGGCCAGCCCGGACATACTCGGCATCACTCAAGGCTCGGCTCTGGCGGCGGTTGCGCTCCTTACGTTCGCAGGCACGAGCGGGACACTCGGCAAGGCAGCCTCCCTCACCCTGGCCACCGTGGGCTTGCCGCTCGCCGCCTTTTGCGGTGGCCTCATCACGGCCACCATCATCTGGCTCATCGCTGGACGCTCCCGCCATTCCCTGCTGCGCTTCGTCCTCATCGGGGTGGCCATGGCGACGCTATGCACTTCCCTTTCAACCTGGATTATGGCGCACGGGAACCTAGATCTTGTGGCCAACGCGCGACTGTGGCTCACCGGCTCGCTCAATGGGCGTGACTTAAGCGAGGCCTGGGCCCCTTTGATCGCCGTGCTCGTAGCGCTCATGCTCGCTTCCTATCTTTCTTTCCAGCTCTCCGCCCTCTCTCTAGGTGATCTCACCGCGACGATGCTGGGGCATAATGTGCGGATTGCGCAGGCCCTCCAGCTCTTAGTCGCCGTGGCGCTAGCTGCGGTATCCGTCGCTGCGGCTGGGCCGATAGGTTTCGTCGCTTTCGTGTCCCCACAAATTGCCATGCGCTTAGCCGGCAGCTCCACGCCACCGCTGGTCACCTCTGCCCTCACCGGGGCCTTGATCGTCTGCAGCGCGGACCTCCTCGCCCGCGTTGTACTCCCCTGGGAGCTTCCCGTCGGCATAGTTACCACCATCCTTGGCGCCCCTGTACTTATCTATCTCATTGTCTCCCTTAACCGAAGGAACAACGGAAGGAACAACCAATGAACTCTCCCCTAAGCCAACCCCGCATGCGCGCCCAGAACTTGGGCGTGTCTTACCAGGGCCACGAGGCCCTAAAAGGCCTCGACCTCGACATCCCGGCTGGAGCCGTCACAACGTTGATCGGGCCGAATGGCTGCGGAAAGTCCACGTTGCTCCAAGCTTTGGCTACTCTTCTGCCACACTCCGGTAGCGTCGAGCTCGATGGCCAGGACTTCTCCTCCCTCAAACGCACGACTCGCGCCAGGCAGCTAGCGATGCTTCCCCAGCAACCCACTGCGCCGGAGGCAGTCACGGTAGAAGAGCTCGTCTCCCGGGGGCGCCACCCCCACCAATCCTGGATGAGGCGCTGGTCCGCACAGGATGCGGAGCAGGTGGAGCGCGCGCTTGTGCTGTGCGACGTCGCCAAGCTGGCACAACGCCCCCTGGGTTCCCTATCCGGTGGGCAGAAACAGCGCGTCTGGATAGCCATGACGCTTGCCCAAGATACCCCCACCGTATTCCTCGACGAGCCGACCACGTATCTCGACCTGAGCCACAGCATCGACGTGCTCCGCTTGGTGGCGCAACTGCGCACAGACCAAGGCAAGACCATCGTCATGGTTCTCCACGACCTTAACCTGGCAATCCGTCATTCTGACTTCCTTGTGGCCATGTCTCCGACGGGGGAAATCTACGCGCAGGGCACGCCCGCCGAGATCATCACCGCCGACCTGTTGCGCGAGATCTTCGACCTCGAAGCTCTCGTGGTCACAGACCCCGTGACTGGGGGACCAATGGTAGTTCCAGCCTTGTAGTAATCATTAGTGTTACCTAAGCTAGGTTATCTACGCCTTACCCACACTATGTTTTAAGGAGTCTTGATGACTATTCCCCTTAAGTTCCGCACCTTCGCGCTGACTGCTGCGGTAGTGACTGCGGCCTGGAGCGCCACCGCATGCGGCTCGAGTGAGTCCACGAATTCCGCCGGGACTGACTCCACTGCCTCGAGCGAGGCTTCGGATGCACAGGCCACTTCCCAGGAAGGCCAGTGGCCGCGCACCGTCACCACGCTCAATGGTGCGGGTGAGGAAAGCGAGGTGACCTTGGAAAAGGCGCCCACCAACATCGCCTCCACCTCAGTGACCCTAACGGGAAACCTGCTCGCACTTGATGCCCCTGTCACTTCCACTGGAGTTCAGTCCAAGGGCAACGCCATCGCTGATGACAAAGGATTTTTCAAGCAATGGGCCCCGGAAGCCGAAGATGCAGGCCTTGAGGTCTCATATGAAGGCCAACCTGACGTCGAGGCCATCCTCGCCCAAAACCCCGATCTAGTGGTCATGTCTTCTTCTGGCCAGGATTCTGCTACCAGCGTCTACGACCAGCTAGCAGACGTGGTTCCCGTGATAGTCGTCGACTACTCCAATAAGCAGTGGAGCGAGGTGCTCGAAGAACTTGGCACCGCAATTGGGCATGAAAAGCAAGCCGATGAAGCCATCGCATCCTACCACGATCGAATTTCTGCGGTCACCAAGTCCATCACCGCTCCCGCGCAACCGGTGAACATTGTGTCTTTGGGCCAAGGTGGAAACACCCTCAACGTCTGGACCAAGGAATCCGCCCAGGGAAGCCTCTTCCACGACTTGGGCTGGGAAATCGCAGTCCCCGATGCACAATACGGCGGCGGAAACCCGCAATTCGATGGACGCTCCGACGTGGTCTCCGTCGCTGCGGAAAACTTCGGCCCCGCGCTAACCGGCAAGACCATCTTCGCGCTCAACGCCGATGGCAAGGACTCGCCCACAGAGTTCCTCAAGACACAAGAACAGCTCAAGGACAACCCCGCCATCAGCACTGACTCGGTCCACGATCTCCAACCTTATGCATTCCGCATTGACTACTACTCCGCCATGAAAGTCCTCGATGACGTGGAAGCCCTGTTCAAGAACTAGCGCCTTCCACCACGACAACGCGTAGTAGAAACTCAGACGGAGTGTTCACGGTAAATAGTGGCCAATATCTTGAAGTTTTTGGCCACTGCGCGCAGTGAACACAAAACCCCGCCTCTGCGAAACTCTCCGGAAAGGAAAGCTACGCAGAGGCGGGGTTGCGCGTATAAGCGAAGGAAGATTAACGCTTGGAGTACTGCGGGGCACGACGTGCCTTGTGCAGACCAGCCTTCTTACGCTCGACGGCACGGGCGTCACGGGTGAGCAGGCCGGCCTTCTTCAGGGCCGGGCGATCAGCCGGGTTGTAGACGTTAAGTGCACGGGCGATAGCCAGGCGCAGTGCGCCGGCCTGTCCGGTGGGGCCGCCGCCGGTGACGGTGACCTTCATGTCGAACTGGTTCTCGCGCTCAAGCAAGGTCAGCGGCAGCAGGATATCCTGCTGGTGCAGCTTGTTGGGGAAGTAGGTCTCCAGGCTGCGACCGTTAACGGTGATCTCACCGGAGCCAGCAACGAGGCGCACACGCGCGATGGCGCGCTTACGACGACCAACCGTCTGGATGGGGCCCTCGTGGATAGCCGGGGTAACAACCTCTTCGTCCTCGATGACCTCGATGACGGAATCACCAATGGTGTTGGTGAACTCCTCGGCAGCAACAGCTGCGGCGGCGATATCGGCAGCGTCAGCTACGTTGTTATCAATGTTTTGCTCAGCCATTACTGTGCCACCTGCTTCAGCTCGAAGGTTTCCGGCTTCTGACCGGCGTAAGGGTGCTCTTCACCAATGAAGACATGCAGCTTCTTGATGGAGGATGCGGACAGCTTGTTGTGCGGCATCATGCCGGTGACTGCCTCTTCAATAACGCGGGCCGGATTAGCATCCAAAGACTGACCCAGGGTCATGCTCTTCAGGCCGCCCGGGTAACCGGAGTGGCGGTAGCGCATCTCGCGTTCGCGCTTGTTGGAGGAGACGTGAATCTTCTCGGCGTTGATGATGACGATGTGGTCGCCGCCGTCAACGTTCGGTGCGTACTGGGGCTTGTGCTTGCCGCGCAGCATGTCTGCCACGGTGGAAGCAAGCTTGCCCAGAACCACGTCAGTTGCGTCGATGACGTACCACTTACGGGTGATGTCACCGCTCTTGGGGTGGAAAGTAGACAAAATGACTCCTTGAAAGTCTGTCTGGGGACTGCCAGCCAACGCTATATGCTCATCCGTCTTACTACAGCGGCCGGTGGAGACCTGCAGCAAGCGCTTCGACCGCATTCAAAAAGAGTGCGGGATCGAGCAAACACATAGAGCTCTCACTTTAGTAAAAGATCCAGCAGATCCCAAAACGACAAAGCACCCCGCACCACCGCTGACCGGTGATACGGGGTGCCCGCTTCCCTATTTCTTAGTTGCAGATTCCCCAGTTGTCCTTATCCCCAGCTGGCAGCCGCGCGGCGGTTGACGTCACTCATGGCATCATTTCCTTGGCTGACTGTGCTCGAGATAGTGGCAAGGACGGTATTGAGCTCCGCCGCAGCCTTATCCCACTTGGCCTGCGCCTGTGCGTAGGCAGCCGCAGAGTCACCTTCCCACGTAGACACCATGGGCTGCAGCGAGGACTTGAGATCCCCGAGCAGCCCATTGATGCGCCCCGACGTAGAGTTGATGTCTCCAGCAGCGGAAGAGATTGCTCCGAACTCATACTTGATTGCTGACATTGTGTGCTCCTGTTTTCTTAAGTGCTGATACGGCCCTTATGGCAGTACAGGCGGTGCTGTGATGCTTCGATGCTGTGCGTTTGCGGTGTTCTTTACTGTGAACGTAGTAGGGGTGCTGTGTGCGGCACGACTACAGGGCGAGGCCCTGCCCACCTACTCGGCTGAATGCCTGGGCATTATCTGCCTCGATGGTGTCGAAGTTATGGGCATTGCTCCGGATGTTTTCAGAGATAGCGGTCAAAGCCTCGCGCAGTTGCTGCGCCGAGGTGTTGTAGCGCTGCATCAAACCATCAAAAGAGACCTGCGCTTGGCCCGCCCAGCTCGCACGGACGGAGTCAACGACGCCTTGCAGGCGAGTGAGTTCACCCTGTACCTCATCATTGGTGGAATCGACGCGACCGGCGGTTGCCACCATCACATCGGCTTCGGTTTTAAATAGCTGAGACATAACTTTCTGGACCCTCCCTGGGCTTGTGTTGTAATTCCCCGAAAAAGCCCCGCGGCTTTTTCACTGCTATTGGACTGCGCACCCCCTTCAGCGGTTCCCGTGTCCACGCAAACTGTTTTTCGCCGTTTCTTCTGCAGGTACTGACATTCTATTATGAGTTGCTACTCCAGTTTGCGAAGGGAATCCGCGGCCATCCGGCACGTCGCCCTTTGCACGACCGTGGGCTCTGCCTTGGTGTGGCATCCCACCGAGAGCTGATGACCAAGATCCGTCCACGTGGTCCAAGCAACGTGAGAATCATCGCCGGGAGACTCTTTATAAGACAGCCTGCCGCCATCTTCGTGCGGATCTCCAAGGGTATCCTCGCGCTCGATTTCCGCCCGTAGCTCTTGAAAGAGCACCTCGGGAGGCACCTGAAAGAGAGGATCCGCCGCGAGTAGGACCCGCAGATCTGGATCCTCACCTACCGCAGTGATAAGGCCCTGGTCCACGCTGATATGAAAACCACTTGGCAAAGCAACCGAAAGCCCCTCCGCCTCGATGCGCAAAGACTCAAGGTCTGGCGCGGCAGCTGCCTCCTCCACGATGGGAGCATCGGGCACGAGCGAGGAATCAGAGGGTAAAGCTTCCGCTACTTGGCTTGCTACTGCCGACTCTCCTGCCATCAACGCCCCCTCATCAGGGGCCTTTGCAGCGCCCTCCCCAGAGGATCTGAGCCCCATCACCCACCACGACACCCCGACAACGCCGAGCACTACTGCGGCTATGGCCACGTGGAATACATCGACCTGGCGCAATAGCCGCGTCAGCGCCTCTATGCCCTTAGCGCTAGAACGGCCCGTTCGCTCAATACTCTCAGCTTGCCTCGACTGACCTTCCGCCTCGACCAGCCGGGGATCTTCCTGGGGCTGTAGCTCGGCTGTCGAGTCCTGCTGCGGAAACGCGGATTCGATGCTTACTCGAGCCCCGGCTGCGGCGCACTGTCGGGAAAGGATCTCCACCGCTTCATGAGAAACAGAGGTTCCGGAGGAATCAGCTCCAATAGCAACCGTGGCATCAGGCCATGCGGCCCCACAAGACTTCGCAATCTGCTCCATCGTCTCACTCAACGCCCACCCCTCAACCACCCCGCTGCCCGGCAGATCGTAGCGGTAGACAACTTCTCCGCCTTCAAAGATCGTCGCGGAATCAAGCACCGTCACGCTCAGGTGCTCGGACTTGGGATGCTCGGCTGTGAGAGTTGGCGTAGACGAGGAGTGCTGAGTGGAGTCATCGTTCATGAGGTAGTTCCTTTCATTAGGCTGTTCCTTTCATAAGAGGAGCTGCGACGTGGACAAGCCCGAGAACTTCGCCGCGAACGGACCAGGTCCCGCGCCCGGGGATCTGGGTCGAAGGCTTCATGCCGAAGATGCTGCCCTCGTCGCGGTCTGCGCTAAACAGCAGGACTGCTGGCTGTAAATCACGTACTGCGGTGAGAAAGCCCCCGAAAAGTGCACGTCCGATTCCTCCGGACTTGCGTGCAATCACCAGGTGCAGCCCGACATCGCGCGCGTGCGCTAGTACTTCGATGAGCGGGCTCAGCGTGGCTTCACTGACTAAGTCCAAGTCATCGATCACCACATAGATATCCGGGCCCTCCCACCAACTGCGGTCAATAAGCTGCTGGGGCGTGACATCTGGGCCGGGCAAGCGCGTCTTTAGCGTATGGACTGTCTCCGCTATTGCCTCACGAGCAGACTCCGAGGTCGCAGCGTATGCCGCGACCATCTCTGGGTCGAGATCACCGAGATGTGCGCGCCGCTCGTCAATGACAACAAGGCGAGCCACCGCACGATCAAGGCCGCTTAGTCCCTGCATAATCGTGGCTAGGAAGGTGGATTTGCCGGAGCCACTAGAGCCAACACAGACTAGGTGCGCGCAGGACTGGGGATCCCAGACCATCGCTTCCAGATCGGGCCCGCCTATTCCCCATGCAATGCTGCCCAGCGCGCTCGCGGGTGCCTCACTCAAATGTGTAGGAAGCATCTTTAATGCAGGAACTGCGGGGACATTAGCGTGCAGGTGCGCAACATGCGCAATGTCCTGATTACTGGTTTTTGCTATGAGCATATGCTCACCCGCACTGGTGATGCCACGGCCTGGAATCTTGGGGATTTTCTGCTGAGCTTTGCGGTCAATCAAAGAATCCATGGCTTCAGCAAGTCGCAGTTCCACCCGGTTGGCTATGAGATCTCGAATGGCGGGGCGCATCGCAGTCCAACGTGCGGTGCTGATGACCAGGTGAACCCGTGCGGAGGGACCGTCGGCAGCCATGGAGGTAATCACCTCGCCGAGATCCTCAAAGTCCGCGCCGGCGGTGCCGAAGTGATGCCATCCGTCTATCACCAGGAAAGTTTCCCGTTCCTCAGGGCGCCGAATAAGACCAGAAACCTCGTCTACAATGCGCCGCGTCTTCTCCGCCTCGCCTTTTCCGGCCACCGCCGCGACCTGCGGCAAGCGCGAAAGAGTGGAGAGCCGGTTCGCGCAGTCGATAACGTAGAGGCGAACCTCTTCAGGACTATGCCGCGCACAAAGCGCGGAGACGACGGTATTGAGGAATGTCGACTTGCCCGATTGCGGCCCGCCACACACGGCAAGGTGACCACCTTCGCCGGAAAGATCAATCAGTAGAGGATCTTGGCGCTGATAGTAGGGACGATCAATGATGCCGACCACTGCGTTGAGTGCTGGAACCGATCCGGTTGCAAGCAGCGGAGAAACGGCAGTGGACAATTCAACCACATGCGGCAAGGGCGGTAACCAAATTCGGTGTGCATTCAAGTTCTTAGTGGCTGCTTCATTTCGTGCAGCCGACACGACTGCCGCGAGGACCGTAGTCGAGTGGTCGATCTCAACTCGTGGTGACTCGCCAGCATTCGACTGCGTCCAGGCATGGAAGAACTCCACCCTGAGCCCCTTGGGTTGCGCTAAAGGAGCTTGTGGGAGCGCTCGGCGTGTGACGGGGCCTGAGACATAACAGGCTTGCACCCGCGTCAGTTCTTCCGCGTCAGATTTGAGATACCCAATGCCTGGTTGAGCAGGGAGATGATAGGCATCCGGAACTCCCAGTACTTGCCGGGACTCTGCGGCGGAGAAAGTCCTCAGCCCAATGCGGTAGGAGAGGTGTGACTCCAAGCCGCGTAGCCTTCCTTCTTCCAGCCTCTGGGAGGCGAGAAGGAGATGAATATGCAGCGAACGCCCCAGGCGCCCCACAGCTCCAAAGAGATCGGCGAAGTCTGGGTGCTGGCCCAAAAGCTCGGAGAACTCGTCGATAACAATCACGAGAGCTGGCATAGGCTCAGCTCCCCCTCGCGCGGCGTTGTAGTCGCCGACGTTGGCAAAGTTCCCTGCTGCACGAAGAAACTCCTGCCGCCTATTCATCTCCCCCGAAATGGCGTCTTGCATGCGCTCTACCAGCGTCGCCTCGCTCTCTAGGTTGGTAATAACGGCCGCAGTGTGCGGGAGGACATCGCATCCCAAGAAGGTGGCACCGCCCTTGAAATCGACGAGTACAAAGTTCAGCTCTTCGGGGCTGTGGGAAGCCGCTAGAGCCGCGACAAGACTGCGCAACAGTTCGCTTTTTCCACTGCCCGTCGCGCCGACGCACAGCCCATGGGGACCCATCCCACCCTGCGCTGATTCTTTAAGATCGAGGTAGACCGGCTGCCCAACGTCATCGAGGCCGATTGGCACCCGGAGACGAGATTGCCCTTGCACGCCCCTCCACATGTCTCCTCGATGGATGTCCTCACTAGCCTCATAGCCAAGTAGCCCCAGCAAGTCATTTCCGTGGCGTCCGCGCTCACGGGTCGCCGAAAGGGGCCGCCGGAACCGCGCCATTGCCCGTGCCACCAGCAGAGCCAGGCCCATCGAGGCCTCCTCCGCGCATCCGAGATCTTCGACTCCTGCCGCAGTGGATACAGATAGGGACTCATCGGCAATGAGGCAGATCCCCTCGTCTTCGGCGCGGAAAGAGAACTCAGAGGCGACTGGCGGATCCACTCCGATGATGGTTGTTAGATCAGGATCATCGAGGATTCCTGAGCTGTGCGCACTGGCAGCGTCCTCAACTAGGATGAGCCGAAAGCGTGCTCTGCCCGGCTCACGTGTGTGCGGTAGCCACTTGAGCCATTCCCATCCCGGCCCGATGGCCTCTATCCCGAGGGTTTCTGGGCCGTGAAAGGTAACCAGCTGCAAAACCATGGCGCGGGCTAAGTCGCGCGAGCGGGCGCCGGTGAGCGAAATGAAACGGAACGCTCTCAGCTGAAGCACCACAGGTACCTGCGTAACCGTGCTCACGGCACGCACCGTCTGCCTGACGCTGACTGCGCATACTGGGTCGAGGTCTTCTGCCGCGCCCGAATCCGGGATCTTTATCGGGGTGACCAAAGCGGTCTCACCGCTGCCGACGCGTACCTCGAGAGAGTCCGCGTCATCAGGGGCACGTTCCCACATGCGGCGGGTGCCAATGAGAGCCGGCAGCGTACTAGTAGCAGGGTGCCGGTGTTCCTCGTGCGCACGCTGTGCTGCGGCATTGTCCAGGGCTTTCTCCCGCAGTGCTTTCAAGTGGCGAAGATAAGTCCGGCGCGTTTCATTCGGGTCCTCGCCACTGCTTTGAGGATTAAACATCATAAACATGCTGGCAAGCATCATCACTGGAAACATCAAGGCCATAGGGCTAATCTGTCTGTCTTCACCAGAGCTAAGCACTAGTAATGCAACCATGCCGACCATTGCCACGACCATGATAAGTGGCATCAACAAGCGTATAAGCGCCACCGGCTGTGGGCGTTGAGCCTCCGGAACTGGCTCAGCCTCCACCGGGCTACTCGGTAGAGGCGGCGCGGGGTCCCTCGTTGTGCGCGATAGAGGATCAACCACGTGTGGATCTTCGAGCTCAAGCATGAGCAACTCCTTGCTTCCCCCGAGCCCACCTAGCGGTTTCAAACCCCCGATTCGAACTCGCTGCGCGGAAAGTGCTTGGCCCCCTGCCAAAGACATCAAAACCCAGCGCTGCGGTGGACACGTCGCCACAAGTAAGCCACAATGTGGGTCATTGGGCAAGGGGAAAACAGCTCAAGAACACAATCGGGGGATAGTTTTCATGGATACATCGATCGCGGAAAAAGTGCGCCTAACTGTGCGTTTTTCCCACAAGGATTTCGAGAAAGAGGCTGATGTTTCTCTCCCTCGATCGTCGAGTCTGGGGGAGGTTTTGGGGGAACTTCTGGCCTTGGTAGCAGCACCGTCACACTTAAGGTCGTGGCAGGCCACCAGTGCGGGAGGTAGGAACATCGACATGACTGCGCCCATTGGGGCCGTCGAACTGCCGGATGGGGCAATCGTGGTTTTAGGACCCGCATGTGCCACTCCCCCTCCAGTTATCAGGGACGCCGCGGAAGCCTTAGAGGCCCGCGCGGGTGCCGAAAACTCCGGTGCCTTCGCTGCCCTGTGGATTCTAGGGGGCTTGCTCGCAACGGCTGGTCTAGCTGCGGCCTTCCACCCTGTGATTGCCGCAGCAGGAGTCGGCGCAGTGAGTTTTCTGCTGGCGCTGTGGACCAGAATGAATCTGCTGGCGTATGTCAGTATCGGGATGCTCGCATTATCGGGCGGGCTCTTCGCCGGCGGAGGTGGCTCTGTAGCGCCCTTGGATTTGGCGCTGACACTCCTATCCGCCGTGCTGGCTGCCGGGTGTGCTCTGGGACTGTGCCGCCTCGCGGGGCTAGGGACTGTTTATGCTACCTCCCTGTTAAGTACATGGTGCGGGCTGTACGTTGTAGCGGCCGCAGGTCTGTTTCTTCCCGGGCCCTCAAGCGCCTTTGCGGGTGCTCCCGTAATCGCAGCGTGTGCACTGGGTATTTGCTTCATGTTGGTATTCCTCGTCGTAACTCCTAGCCTCACTGCACGCTTGGCTGGCTTGCAGCCACCTCGCATTCCTACGGCAGGCCAGGACCTCGCTGTCTCCGATGCCATCGACCTCCATGTGGAAGAAAAGGCGCGGCGTGCTCAGGAAATCTACTCGGGAATACTCACGGGACTGACCTGTGGAATTGTTCCTGCGCTGCTACTTCTGGCCGTGACGGGAGCCGGTGAACCGGGAACTGCTGCAGGTGCCCTGCTGGGCAGTGATAGTCTCGGCGCGGGATTCGCGCAAGCTCTGTGCATCACGGTGGCGGTGTCCGTGACTTTGCATGCCTCCCGTCAAGGACACCCGCGCGCTATTTGGCCGCAGATGATCATCGCGGCTACCGCAGCAATGAGTTCCTGCCTGTGCGCTGCGGCGGCGTGGTTTAGACTCGATTTTCCTACCCCGGACGCAGGACTATGGGTGATGAGCGCCGTCGCGGTTGTGACGATAACCGTCATGGTTACTGCCGCCGTCTTTGCTTCCCGCTTCGCAGCTCTAGAGCCAACGGCCGTCGTGTGGTTAGAACGGGCGGAGTCTTTAGCCATCGCGGCCAGTCTTCCCTTAGCTTTACATCTGGCGGGAGTCTTCTCCCTGATTCGGGGTCTGGGCTGATGCGGATGAACCGCCGCTGTAGTGCGACCTTGTGCGCAATTGCTACAAGCGCGATGAGCGTATCCGTATTCTCTCCGAGCGCATTCTCCCTCGAGCCAAGCTCGCCCTGCGCCACGGGAGTCCCTTCCGCCGCCGGCCCGCGGCTCACACAGGAGCAAAGCCATTACCGAGCTAGGCTGCATTCTTTGGCTACCGGAGCCGGCATCAAGGTCGCGGTTATTGACACCGGTGTCAGCCCCCACGAGCAATTGGCAACCGTACATCCCGGAGCAGACTTTATAGCCCCTGAAGAGCCCGAACCGTGGCTTGACTGCGATATGCACGGCACCGTCGTTTCCGGAATCATTGCGGGCCACGACATCGGCATCGCACCCCATGCGGAGCTCTATTCAATAAGGCAGACCAGTACTCACTATCGCCACTTCGCGCCGGCGCCTCCAGCAGAAGGCGGTGATTCCGCAGGAGGTGCGCTTGCTGCAATGTCTGGAAACCTAGACACACTTGCAGCCGCGATCATGGATGCGGTTGCGGCGCAGGCGCGAGTCATCAACATCTCTGTGGTGTCTTGTCTTCCTGCGGATCACGCGGAGAGACTCGACACCACCGGCTTGGACTCCGCGCTCCTCGCAGCCGAGGAAGCAGGTGCCGTCGTAGTCGCCGCTTCCGGAAATGCCTCCTCCGGAGGCTGCGCGCATGGTGATACTGTCTACCCGGCGCACGGACATACCGTGCTTGCGGTCGGAGCCACGCAGGATGCGCATACGCTCGCCGAGTACTCGATCCGCTCCGGCGAAGTGGCACTGAGCGCGGATGGGCATCTACCGCTCGTGCTCAATCCCGCCGGAGGCTGGGCCACCGCAAAAAGGGATAATGGCCAGGACATGGAGTTCCACGGAACCTCCTTCGCCGCCCCAGTAGTCGCGGCAACAGTAGCTTTGCTAGCTCAGCGCTACCCGGAGGAATCCCCGGCGCAACTGCGTGCGCGCATCTATCAGGCTGCGAGGCCATCCCATGGTTTCATCGATCCCCTCGCGGCCCTGACCCAAGTACCTGCGGAGTACACGGTGCCGGCTCGGGAGAAAGTGCTCACACACGCCGCAGCCACGCCAACGCCGGTTCCGGCACGCATGGGCCTTATGGTTCTGACCGCGCTAGGACTTCTGACAATGAGCTTGGCGTGGCTGGGGTGGCGCCGCGCGGCACGTTCCTGACGCGCCACGACCGCCCCTATACGCCAAGCCCTATGTTTAAAGACCTAGTAAGACACTCGCAGGGCCGTCTCACGGCTAAGCTGCGATCCGGCAGGTAGAAGCCGCAGAATCTCCCAAGGAACCTGTGCGGCTACCTGCGTTCCCAACATCGCCAGGGTCTCGGGAGACTCGACCTCATGGCGCAGTCCTGTCGGCGCCACGACGTGGTACCCGTGGCCGCTGTCTACGCCGACTCCGCCCGCGCTGAGCCCACCAAATCTATCAGCGATTCCTTCACCTGAGAGCTCGATGGTGCCCTCCCTGGGGAGCAGGAGCGCCGCTCCCGCGCCGGGGGAGGCACATAGCCAGCCCTGTTCGCCCGTGACCATTTCCAGCGGTGATTCTGGAAGATTGAAGGCCAGCTCGGTGTCGTGCTGCTTGGCGACGTCGCTTTCAGCAACGTCGCGCCGCCGTGCACCCGTCCCCAACAGCATTTCAGCTTGAGCTTCCGTTAGTCTGCTTACGCCTTCCTCGTTGCTCATCCACAACCCGGCACCGGTATCCCAGATCTCGGGCGGGTGGGCCGGAAAACTCCACGGTTCTAACTCGGCAAAGGCATTGAGCAGCTCCGGTGGAAGGTGCCACACAAAAGTGCTCTCCGCGATGCCTAATGCACGGCGCAGAACTCGGCCCTGGACACTGGACTGCTCAGGAATGGCTACTCTGCCTTGAGCACTGAGCAGCCATTGCTTTCCCTCGAACTCCGCCAGCGCCCCCTGAGTAAGTGACAACGACTCGGGCCCAGCATCCGCCACAACGATGACTTCTCCCTCACGCACGGGCGTGGAATCAATGGTGGTCAGCGAAGGCGTTGCCTCCTCGCCGGCTCCTGCGAAACACGCCGCCCAATCCCGCTGCTTGTGCGGGGAGTAAGCAGCGAGGAATCCGGGCGCGTCTTCGATTCCAACCGGAGACCCCAGGCGCGCCTGAGTGAGGTACTCCTCCCCTATACTGCGCGCGGAGACTGGCTCTCCGCTGATGATGCGCGCCGAGGACAGATTAGCCACAGGGTGATAGGTTTCTCCCACGAGGACGAAGAGCTGCCCGCGCTTTGACTCGACCACGGGGGCATCCCCTGGGCGGGGATTAGGCTGCAGCCACGCCAAAAGCCCCGATCCTAAGGCGAGCAGTGCCACAACTACTAACGCGCAGACGAGCGCGCGTTGTCGAGACGCAAGCGGATCGTGGAGCATGCGGATATCGCCTAAAACGAGCCCGTGCTCGATGCGGCGCAGAAGGAACCGGTGACCCGATACTTGTGCCTTTGTAGTTGGCAATGGACGCGCCACGTTTTACCCCCATGTACTGCGGCTATTGCGGCCTCTTCACACCCCTTGCGAAGAAGACCAAGTGAGCCACAGGTTAGCGCAGCTTGAATGGCGGCGCCACTCGAGAAGTGACTAACCCAGCTCGGAGGCGCTGCGCCGGCCGCGGGTCAACTCCGAACGGGCCACAAGCTCATCTTCCCCTGCCGGATAATCCACGCCTACTAGGCTCAGCCCATTGGCGGGGGCGACGGGGACTTGGGAGCTGCGCTCGCTCTTGGACAACAAGGCCGCCGCAAAATCGACGTCTCGCGCCCCCTGCCCCACCCGTAGACAGCAACCTACCAACGAGCGCACCATCGACCAGCAGAAGGCATCGGCTACGACGCTGGCCTCAAAAAGCTGCGGCTCATCAGGTGTAGAGACATCGCGCCAGTCGAAGGACTCCAGGGTGCGAATAGTCGTTGCGTGCGGCTTGGCCTTACAAAAGGCTGCGAAGTCATGGAAACCGACGAGGACATCCGCAGCCTCCTGCACGAGGCGGAGATCAATCGGCTTTGTCCACACCGCTGTATCGCGGGCGCGAGTGGACAGTGCTCCCCTGGGGTGGGTGGTCACGCGGTAGATATAACGACGTCGCAAAGCAGAGAAACGCGCATCGAAGCCGGCGGGTGCAAACTGAGCGCGATGGACGCGCACGTCGGGCGGCAAGAGCTTGGCCAGGCGCGGGACCAAGGTGGAGGGATCCCCGGCGATGGAGCGCTGTTCGAGCGCGCTGAGCGGAACATCGAAGTGCGCAACTTGTCCGCGCGCGTGCACGCCGGCATCGGTGCGTCCTGCAACCACTAACTCGATGGGCTCGCGCAAAACTAGGTGCAAGATCTCCTCAAGTGTTTGCTGAACCGAACGAATGCCGCCCTTTTGCCGCGCCCAACCGTGAAAATCCGTTCCATCGTAGCCGAGGTCAAGGCGCAAGCGGCACAGAGCCGATCCGGCGGCTGCGCTGGGGACAGTAGAGGGGGCTTCGTTCATGGCATGTCGATGCTACCCCAAAGCCGCTGAGGTATAGAAAAACCCTAGACCGCACTCCCCTCTACCTGCCCTCCCGATTCCCTTTCGGGAACGAGAAGACTGATAAGGAAGTGCGGCCTAGGGCGTGATTCAGATTGAGAATCCGCAGGGAAAACTACTTCTCCTCGGCTGGGGTCTCGGCGACCTCTGCCTCGGTGGACTCTGCTGCGGTGTCCTCTGCAGCCTCTTCCTCAGCCTCAGCGGCCTTGGAAGCGGCGGCGCGGGTGGCGCGGTCAGCCTCTGCAGTCACAGTCTCGTCGAGGACGAGGGAAACCTGGGACATGGGGGCGTTGTCGCCGGTGCGGCTGTCGAGCTTGACGATGCGGGTGTAGCCGCCCTCGCGGTTCTCGAACTTCGGGCCGAGCTCGTCGAACAGGTGCGCAACAACATCCTTGTGCGGGATGAGCTTGAGTACCTGGCGGCGGTCACTGATGGTGCCGGACTTGGCCTTGGTGATGATTTTCTCGGCGTAAGGACGAAGCAACTTCGCCTTTGCGTCGGTGGTCTTGATTGCCTTGTACTCGAAAAGGCTGGCAGCCAGGTTGCTCAACAGATGAGCCTGCTGAGCTGCGGAGCCTCCGAGACGGGCACCCTTCTTAGGGGTTGGCATGATGTACTCCTCGTGTGCGGTAAAAATTGAGCGCGCGGCGGGCTTTAAGCCCGTCGCAGTTCAGGATGATTCTTTACTCGGAATCCTCCGCAGCTGGATCCTTGAAGTCTCCAGTTTCTGCGTCGTAGCCTTCGAGCTGAGTTGGGTCGAAGTCCTCAGGGGTGTCCTTGAGGGCCAGGCCCAGGTTAGCCAGCTTGATCTTTACCTCATTGATCGACTTCTGACCGAAGTTGCGGATATCCAACAAGTCCGACTCGGTGCACTCTGCGAGCTCACCGACGGTGTGGATCTCCTGACGCTTCAGGCAGTTATAAGAGCGAACGGAGAAGTTCAGATCCTCAATGGGCATGCTGTAGGCCGCGATGTACTCCGTCTCCTGCGGGGACGGACCAATCTCGATACCTTCAGCAGCCGTGTTCAACTCGCGTGCCAAGCCGAAGAGCTCCACCAAGGTGCCGCCGGCCGAAGCCAGGGCATCACGTGCGGAAATAGAGTTCTTGGTCTCAACATCAATGATCAGCTTGTCAAAGTCGGTGCGCTGCTCAACACGAGTAGCTTCGACCTTGTAAGAGACCTTGAGAACCGGCGAGTAAATCTGGTCGATCGGAATACGCCCGATGTCACCAGAAGTAGACGCGGCGGGAACGTAGCCACGGCCACGCTCGACGACGAGTTCTACGTCAAGCTTGGCGGTGTCATTGAGGGAAGCGATGTGCAGATCCGGGTTGTGGATCTCCACGCCAGCCGGAGGCTGGATGTCGCCCGCAGTGACCTCGCCAGGCCCTTCCTTGCTCAGGTACATGACCACCGGCTCATCCGAGTCGGAGGACAGAACCAAACCCTTGATGTTCAAGATGATCTCAGTGACGTCTTCCTTGACGCCGCTGATGGTGGTGAACTCATGGAGAACGCCATCAATCTTGATCGAAGTAACCGCAGCACCCGGGATGGATGACAGCAGGGTACGGCGAAGAGAGTTGCCGAGGGTGTAGCCGAATCCCGGCTCGAGGGGTTCGATGACGAACTTCGAGCGGGAGGAATCGATGAACTCCTCGGTGAGCTGGGGACGCTGGGAAATGAGCATTAATAATCTCCTTGTCGACGACCGCTATTTGACGTCGGTAGAGGGTGAAAGATGAAGCCTGTAATGAAGACTGTGAAGAAGCCGACGGTGCGATGAACGCGGCCAGAGTGCCGCGCACAACACCGAATGCTTACTTCGAGTAAAGCTCGACGATGAGCTGCTCCTGCAGCGGAACATCGATCTGAGCGCGCTCGGGCAGCTGGTGCACGAGGATGCGCAGGGTGTCAGGAACGACCTGAAGCCAAGCGGGAACGTTGGCGTCAACCAGACGATCCTGAGCGTCTTCGAACCATTCCATCTTCTTGGAGCGGTCACGGACATCGATGATGTCGTACTGGGTGACCTGGAAGGAAGGAACGTTGATGTTCTTGCCGTTCACGGTGAAGTGACCGTGGCTGACCAGCTGACGCGCCTGACGGCGGGTGTTGGCCAGACCAGCGCGGTAAACCACGTTGTCCAGACGGGACTCCAGCAAAACAACCAGGTTGTCACCGGTCTTGCCCGGGCGGCGGTTAGCCTCAGCGTAGTAGCGGCGGAACTGACGCTCCAGCACACCGTAGGTGTACTTAGCCTTCTGCTTTTCCTGCAGCTGCAGCAAGTACTCAGATTCCTTGATGCGGTTGCGGCCAGCCTGCCCCGGTGGGTACGGGCGGCGCTCGAATGCCATGTCGCCGCCGACTAGATCGACGCGAAGACGGCGGGATACGCGGGTAGCGGGGCCAGTATAACGAGCCATTTTCTTACCTCTTCCTTTCCCTTAAACCTTGCGGCGCTTGGTCGGACGGCAGCCGTTGTGCGGCTGGGGGGTGGCATCCGTGATCGAGGAAACCTCGAGGCCTGCAGCCTGCAGGGAACGGATGGCGGTCTCGCGGCCGGAGCCCGGACCCTTGACGAATACGTCAACCTTCTTCATGCCGTGATCCATTGCCTTACGAGCGGCGCTCTCAGCAGCCATCTGTGCGGCGAAAGGAGTGGACTTACGGGAACCCTTGAAACCGACGTGGCCGGAGGATGCCCAAGAAATAACAGCACCGGAAGGATCCGTGATGGAAACGATGGTGTTGTTGAAGGTGGACTTGATGTATGCGTGGCCTACGGCCACATTCTTCTTGACGGCGCGGCGCCCAGTGCGACGCGCGCCGGAACGAGTCTTTGGAGGCATTAACTACTTCTTCTTTCCTGCGATCGTCTTCTTCGGACCCTTACGCGTACGAGCGTTGGTCTTGGTGCGCTGACCGTGAACGGGCAGGCCACGACGGTGGCGGATGCCCTGGTAGCAGCCAATTTCAATCTTGCGACGGATATCAGCCTGTACCTGGCGGCGGAGGTCACCCTCGACCTTCCAGGTGGACTCAATAACGTCACGCAGCGCCGATACCTGATCATCATCAAGGTTGTCGGTGCGCAGGTCAGGAGAAATGCCAGTCTTTTCCAGCAATTCCTTGGCACGGGTGGGCCCGATGCCGTAGATGTAGGTGAGAGCAACTTCCATGCGCTTGTTGCGTGGGAGGTCTACACCAGCTAGACGTGCCATATGGCGTGTCCTTTCGGTTTTTTACAGTGGTTTTCTCCCCATCCGTCCCACCCCATGCAGCACTTCGTTTCCGGTCCGTGCCGGATCAGTGGGCCACTTTTAATAGGAGTAGGCTCAGGCCACCGTGGCCTGAGGTAAAAAAGACGCAGAATCTCGCGCCCTGGGTAAGGAGGCTTACAGTGTTTACTTGTAGCGGTAGACGATGCGTCCGCGGGTTAGGTCATAAGGTGACAGCTCCACAACGACGCGATCCTCTGGGAGGATGCGGATGTAGTGCTGACGCATCTTGCCCGAGATATGGGCCAAGACTTTGTGGCCGTTATCGAGCTCGACACGGAACATTGCGTTTGGCAAGGGTTCAACGATGCGACCCTCGACCTCAATTGCGCCTTCCTTAGCCATAACCTCTACTTTTCTAGGCGACGAACAAGTGGGTTGCCGCCTGCATTTGGATATCTACTGCGAGGTGTCAGCGAACTCATATTAGAGTCACGCCTACACCAGCGTCTTAGCTTACGCGTTGCTGCAGGGTTTTCCAAACGCGATAAAACAAATGCCCACTTCGCAGTCAACGACGACCGAGAAGTGGGCAACAAACAAGCGGAGCGACTAGTAGATAACTACCTTTGATCCGACTGGAACATCATTCCAGAAACGAACCGCATCATTGTGCGGCAGGTGGATGCAGCCATTGGACTCATAGGCGGGCGAGCCCTCGTGGAAGGCGTGTCCGCTGTTGGTGAAGTACATCGAGTAAGGCATCGGGGCGTTGTTGAACTCGCGGGAAATCTCATCCTTGACCTTGCGGTTGATGTAGAAGGTTCCACGCGGGGTCTCCTCACCGGCCATGCCGGAGGAAATAGCGGAAGCAACGTAAGTCACCTCACCATTGGGGCCCTGCAACCAGGAACGCTTGCCATCGAGGTCAACACAGACCTTTGCGTCGAGCGGGCAGCTCCCGCGATCAAACTGGTTGGCAGCACGCTCTGCCTCCGCACGCTCGGAGGCGGCGCGGGCCTCAGCCTCCTGGCGAGCAATCTCCTCCGCGTGGGCGCGATCCGCAGCCTCACGCGCGGCACGAGCTTCAGCGTTCTTCTGCTCAATGAGGCCCGGGAACACGGCATCCACAGCGGCGTCTACCGCGGGACGGATAGCCGCAGCAGCCTGGGGATTGACGGTTTCCAGTTGTTGCAGGATCTGATTGCGGGTATTCCATGCCCCTTCGCGGGTCTGCCCCACGAAGTTATCAAGCTGCTGACGGGCCTCAGCAGAGAGCTGATCAGCCTGGGATTGCACCTCTTCGATGCTAGGCAGTTGCTGGGCGCTGGCTGCGGGAGCTCCCAACAAAGCCGTGAGCGCAAGTGC
This sequence comes from Corynebacterium flavescens, assembly GCF_008693105.1. Lineage (GTDB taxonomy): Bacteria > Actinomycetota > Actinomycetes > Mycobacteriales > Mycobacteriaceae > Corynebacterium > Corynebacterium flavescens. Next base: position 18,618 of record NZ_VXKK01000018.1, on the reverse strand, counting down.
GCCGGCGGTGACGGGAGCTACGAAAACGCGGCGCAGAAATGGCGTGGCTTTGCGGCGGGGAGATTGTGACATGCCAGGAAGTATAGCCCCCAGCAGCCCCAGGTACTACTCGCCGCGGCGATGTGCTACCCCCCTGATGCGGGGAGAAACCCGCACGACCACTGCCAAATAAGAGCAGATCTAGCGGCGCGTGAGAATCCGCGGACCATGCGCGGTGGCAGCAACCGTGTGCTCCCAGTGCGAGGCTAAGGAACCGTCAAGCGTGACTACTGTCCAGTCATCCTCGAGAACGGCGTTGTCCTCGGTACCCAAAGTGAGCATTGGTTCGATGGCTAAGACGGAACCTTCTTGAATAAGCGGGCCACGTCCAGCCTTGCCTTCATTGGACAAGTAAGGCTCCTCGTGCATCTCGTGCCCGATGCCGTGCCCGCCATATCCATCGACGATATATAGATTCACGCCGAACTTCTCCTCAGCGCGGTAGGTGGCCTGCTCCAGAGCGGCAGAAACATCCGTCAAGCGGTTGTCAGGAATCATGGCCTTCATGCCTTCGTGGAGGACCCACTCGGTTGCCTCATTAAGGGCGTTTGCTTCTGGGGTGAGCTCACCTACGCCAAAGGACCAGGCGCTGTCCCCCACCCAGCCGTCTAGCGTGGCGCCGCAGTCGATAGAGACGAGATCGCCGTCGCAGAGAACAACGTCCACCGTAGGAATCCCGTGCACGATAACCTCGTTGACCGAGGCGCAGATTGAGGCCGGGAAGCCCTCATAGCCCTTGAAGGTGGGATAGGCACCGGCTTGACGGATGGTGTCTTCAGCTACCTGGTCTAGCTCCAAGGTGGTGACGCCTGGTGCTGCAGCCGCGCGGACTGCTTTCAGCGCCGCGCCAACGATCTCTCCCGCCACCTGCATGGCGTCGAGCTCCCCTGGGGTGCGCGCGATGATCTTCTTGGTGCGACGATGAAAAGCCATAACTACTTTCCGATAGCCTGCAGGGTGCGGGCGTTGATGTCTTCCACGGTGCCCTCAGCCTTGACGGAGATGATCTTGTCGCCGTAGTGCTGGATGAGCGGGAAGGTCTCGTCACGGTAGACACCGAGACGGGTGCGAATGGTTTCTTCATTGTCGTCCGCGCGACCGCGGGCGAGCATGCGCTCGACGACGACGTCTTCTGAGACCTCAAAATTAATGACACCGTCAAGCTTCAAGCCCTTGTCTGCCAAGAGCTTTTCCAGGATGTCTGCCTGCTCTACCGTGCGGGGGAAGCCGTCCAACAGGAAGCCCTGCTGCGCGTCCGCTTGGGAAAGACGGTCCTCGACCATGCGGGCCGTGACGTCGGTGGGGACGAGCTTTCCAGCATCGATGTAGGACTTAGCCTCAACGCCTAGCGGAGTTCCCTCACCAATGTTGGCGCGGAAGAGATCACCGGTGGAGATGTGCGGCACGCCGAGCTTTTCGCTGAGGATAGCAGCCTGAGTGCCTTTTCCGGCGCCGGGAGGGCCGAGGAGTACGTAACGCATTACTTGAGAAGTCCTTCGTAGTTAGATTGCAAAAGCTGGGATTCTATCTGCTTGACCGTTGTCAAGGCGACGGAAACCATAATGAGGATAGCCGTACCACCGAAAGCGGACGCACCGCCCGCGGAACCATGTCCCACGCCCAGATCCAAGAGGATATTCGGCAGGATTGCGATGATGGCGAGGTACAGGGATCCAACGAAGAGCAAACGGTTCATAACGAACCCGAGGTACTCCGCGGTGGGCCGACCCGGACGGATACCCGGGATAAATCCACCATACTTCTTCATATTGTCGGCCTGCTCGGCGGGGTCATACTGCACGGAGACGTAGAAGTAGGAGAAGAAGATGGTGAGCACAAAGTAGACCACGATGTACTGCCACGAGGAGGGCGACTGCAGGTGCGCAATGATATTGCGTTGCCACCAGTTATCCGGGGTGGCTGCAGAACCGGAGGTAACGATCTGCGTGATGAGGACCGGCATGTAGACCAAGGAAGATGCGAAGATAACGGGAATAACGCCGGCCTGGTTGACCTTCAAAGGTAGGTAGGTGGAAGAACCACCGTACTGACGGCGACCCACCATGCGCTTGGCGTACTGCACCGGAATGCGGCGCTGGCCCTGCTCGATGAAAGTGATGCCAATGACCAAGACGATGAGGCCCACGATAATCATCGCAAGAACCAAGCCGCCGTTGTTCTTGAGGATTGATACGCCATCGGTAGGAAGACGCGTTGCGATACCGGCGAAGATGAGCAGGGACATACCGTTACCGATGCCCTTTTCAGTGATGAGCTCACCCATCCACATAACCAAGATGGCGCCGGCGGTCATGGTGATGACCAGGCTGATAAGCGTAAAGAAGTTACGGTCCTCAGCCAAGACGGCCACGCCTTGACCCAGCAGCTGCTCGCGGTCAGCCAGGGCAACGATGCCCGAGGACTGTAGGATGGCCAGAGCCAGAGTGAGATAACGCGTATACTGCGTCATCTTGGCTTGACCGGACTGCCCCTCTTTCTTCAGCTGCTCGAAGTGCGGGATGACTACCGTCAGCAGCTGCACGATGATCGAGGCCGTAATGTACGGCATGATGCCGATGGCGAAGATAGACAGCTGCAGCAACGCTCCGCCGGAGAAGAGGTTGATGACGGAGTAAAGGTTGCCAGACTCCTCAGTCAGCGTGCGCAGACGTCCCGCGATAGAGGCGTAATCGACACCTGGGGACGGGATCTGCGCGCCGATGCGATAGGCGATAATCATCACGATGGTGAAGATGATCTTCTTACGCAGATCGGCGTCCTTAAAAGCCTGCAAAATGGCGGACACTACAAAATCCTCCTGGCCTTTCGCGCGGCCAGCTCCCCCGGCTTTTCCGGGTATCACTCAAGCACGCGAAGGTGGAACTCATCTGCCCAGTGAGAAGCCGCGACGCCGACGTTTAGGCGGCGCTTAGAATTCTCTCAGGGACGGTTGAACACTTATGACCCTATTACCCTACCAGTCTTGGCAACTGTGTCCACAAAGCACAGGGTGTTTAGGATAACAAAAGTGCCCGCACTCGCCTATAAAGGTGAGTGCGGGCACTTAAAGCAGTGCTAGAGAGAACTACTTGGTTGCGGTGGTGGAACCACCGGCAGCCTCGATCTTCTCAACAGCGGACTTGGAGAACTTGTCAGCGGTGACATTCAGCTTGACGCTGATGTCGCCGTTGCCCAAGACCTTGACCGGCTGGTTCTTGCGAACCAAACCGGCGGCGACGAGATCGGCCACCGTGACGTCTCCGCCAGCGGTGAACTTCTCAGTCAAGTCGGCCACGTTGACTACCTGGTACTCAACATGGTTGGGGTTCTTGAAGCCCTTGAGCTTGGGCAGACGCATGTGGATCGGCATCTGGCCACCCTCGAAAGCGGCCGAGACCGTCTTGCGAGCTCCGGTGCCCTTGGTACCGCGGCCAGCGGTCTTACCCTTGGATGCCTCACCGCGGCCAACGCGGGTCTTCGGCGTGTTTGCACCTGCGGTTGGGCGCAGGTCGTGCAGCTTGATGATATCAGCCATGGTTTACTCCCCTGCCACTTCTTCGACTGTGACCAGGTGACGCACCTTCTGAACCATTCCGCGCACGATCGGGGTGTCCTGCTTGATAACAGACTGTCCGATACGCTTGAGGCCGAGGGCCTCGATGTTGGCGCGGTGATTCGGCTTGGTGCCCACAAGGCCCTTAACCTGAGTAATCTTCAGAGCCATTGTTATGCCTCCTGACCTGCGCGCTTGCGCAGCATACGGGCCGGGGTAACCTCTTCGACGGTCTTGCCACGACGAGCGGCAACCTCTTCGGGGCGAACCAGCTGCTTGAGGCCGTCCACTGTAGCGCGGACGACGTTGAGAGCGTTGTCGGAGCCGAGGGACTTCGACAGGATGTCCTGCACGCCTGCACACTCAAGCACGGGGCGGGCAGCGCCACCGGCGATAACACCAGTACCAGGAGCGGCCGGCTTCATCATGACGATGCCAGCTGCGTCGCGACCCTCTACGGGGTGGGTAATGGTGCCAGCAATCATCGGCACGCGGAAGAAGTTCTTGCGAGCCTCTTCTGCGCCCTTCTGGATTGCGGCCGGGACCTCTTTGGCCTTGCCGTAGCCGACGCCGACCATTCCCTGACCGTCACCGACGACCACGAGGGCGGTGAAGGACATGTTGCGTCCACCCTTGACGGTCTTGGAGACGCGGTTGATGGTGACTACGCGCTCGATGTACTTATCGCGCTCGTTGTCCTGGTTGCGGCGATCGTTACGACGATCGTTGCGACGGTTGTTTCCGCCGCTCTTGTTATCGGCGGAGCGTCCGCCGTCACGCTGTTCACGGTCCGACATTAGGCGTTCCTTCCGTTGATGTTTCCGTTTGCGATGATCATTAGAACTTCAGACCACCTTCGCGTGCGGCCTCTGCCAGTGCGGCAACACGCCCGTGGTACTTGTAGCCTGCGCGGTCGAAGACGACCTTCTCGATGCCAGCTGCCTTGGCGCGCTCTGCGATGAGAGCACCTACCTTGGCGGCCTTGGCCTTCTTGTCGCCCTCGATGGCGCGCACGTCAGCTTCCATGGACGAAGCGGAGACCAGGGTGTGGCCTGCCAAGTCGTCGATGACCTGTACGTGGACGTGGCGCGAGGTACGGTGCATGACCAGACGCGGTGCCTCTGGGGTGCCGCGCAGCGTCTTGCGGATGCGGAAGTGACGGCGGGCGCGTGCTTCGCGACGACGGGACGAGATGTCCTTGCCGATTGGGGTGCGCTTAGTGTTTTCAGTGTTAGCCATTGCTTACTTACCCGTCTTTCCGACCTTGCGACGGATCTGCTCGCCATCGTAACGAATGCCCTTGCCCTTGTAAGGATCATCCTTACGCAGACGACGGATGTTAGCGGCGATCTGTCCGACTTGCTGCTTGTTGATTCCAGAAACGGAGAGCTTGGTTGCTCCGTCGACAGCGAAGGTGATTCCTTCCGGAGCCTCAATGAGGACCGGGTGGGAGTACCCCAGAGCGAACTCGAGGTTCTTGCCCTTGAGCTGAACGCGGTAGCCAACACCGAAGATTTCCATCTTGATGGTGTAGCCCTCAGAGACGCCAACAACAGCATTGTTGATCAGCGAGCGAGAAAGACCGTGCAGAGCGCGGTTCTTGCGGTTCTCGTCGGGGCGGGCGACCTTGATTTCGCCGTCCTCGACTGCTGCGGTGATCGGCTCAGGAAGCACGACGGTTTGAGTTCCCTTGGAACCCTTGACCTCGACCTCGGAGCCATTGATCTTGATTTCGACGCCGGATGGTACGGCGATTGGTGCTAGACCGATACGTGACATGTGTCAATCCTCCCTTACCAGACGTAGGCGAGAACTTCTCCGCCTACGCCCTTCTCCTGAGCCTGACGGTCGGTCAGCAGTCCCTGGGACGTGGAAATGATAGCCACGCCCAGGCCGCCGAGGACCTTGGGCAGTTCGGTCGACTTGGTGTACACACGCAGGCCCGGCTTCGAAACGCGGCGAAGACCCGACAACGAACGCTCACGGTTGTTGTACTTGAGCTCGAGAACCAGGTTGTGGCCCTCGACAGAGTAGTTCGCAATGTAGCCTTCCTGCTTCAGGATCTCGGCGATGTTCACCTTGATCTTGGAGGTCGGCATCGACACGGTGTCGTGGTGCGCATGGTTTGCGTTGCGCACGCGCGACAACATGTCGGCGATAGGATCAGTCATGGTCATGGTTAGGTGACCGTATACCTTTCTTGCTGCGGTTCCCACACAACGCGACGCCATGAGCGTGCGCTCTCACCTAAGCGTTTTCCGTGTGATTTCGGGCTACTCACGCTCCCCGCGGTCAATACCACGAGGCGCTCGCCACCCTTTGATACAGACAACGGTCCGCTACATGCGGCGAGGGGCCTACAACAAAGTTGATGATGTAAATTCTTGAGTCAGAGCAAGGCTTTAAGCAGCCAGGGGCCCTAATTCAAGCGCCCCTCAGCCTGCAGCCAAGTCCGACCAGCCACTTTACTATCAAAGCCCCTGCTTAATCAAATCCCTGGGCTCGCGCATTGCTCAAGCGGGTCACTACGGTAGCCTGCATGAATGTGAGTTTCCTTCGCACTGCCCCAGACACAATCATCTGCAGCCAATGCGGCACGCTTCCCGTAGGGCGCGTGTTCTGATGAGCCGCTTGAGTTCTTCCTTTGCCGTGACCACAGTTCACCTCGCCGATGACCGCATCACCCAGGTCGATACCCGGGCCGGAATAGTTCCGGGCGAGGAAACCCTCGAGGTCCGCCTTGACGGCGCAGTCCTCGCCACAGTGGCGCGCACCCCCGGGCATGATATCGACCTTGCCCACGGCTTGCTTTTCTCCCGCGGGCTCATCCGCCGCGCGGGCGACGTCGACACCGCCCGCTATTGCGCGGGAGCCGACGCCACCGGCACCAATGCCTACAATCGCCTTGATCTATCGCTCACCCGCCGCCCCCAGCTCGCATTCGCCCCGACAACCGCCGCTGCCAACCCTGAACCTGGCTCGGGCCGGGGTTCGGACTGCGCGGCTTCGCCAAGCGCGGCTGCACCCATAGCGCAGCTGCAGGCGGAATTAGAACTGCACCAGACCAATGCTCAGCGGGCTTACTCGGTAGATCCCCTTCTTATCGGCGCCACGATTGTAGGCCTGCACAAGGGCCGCAGGCTCTTCCACAAGACCGGCGGCACCCACGCTGCCGCTGCCTGCGACGAAGAAGGTAACCCCGTAGTGTTGCGCGAGGACATCACCGCCGGCAATTGCGTACCCCAGGTGGTGGGCGCACTCCTACTTGACGCGAAGCTCCCGGCCTCGAAGCTGGTCCTCGCCCTCAGCTACACCCCTGACTTCGCCACCATCCGCCTAGCCGCCTTAGTCGGCTTTAGCGCGGTCATCTCCGCCGAGGTGCCCTCCTCCCAGGCCGTCGACGCCGCCCGCGCGGCAGGCATCGTCCTCGTGGGCCGCGCTAGCGAGCAAGACTTCAGCCTCTATGCGGGGGAATTGCGCCCATAGATAAGGCCGCAACTATCATGTCTATCGTTAAAACAACATAGAAAGGCACCTTAAGTAATGCGGTGGATGATGCTCGGCCCGGCCTTCGTGGCCTCTATTGCCTACGTGGATCCGGGCAATGTGGCGGCGAATATCTCGGCCGGCGCGCAATTTGGTTACACGCTGGTGTGGGTGTTGGTGGCCGCCAACATCATGGCGATGTTTATCCAATATCAATCGGCAAAGCTGGGAATTGTCACGGGAAAGTCTCTTCCTGAGGTGCTTGGTCAGCGTCTGCGTACCCCAACGAGGCTCTCCTTTTGGGTGCAGGCGGAAGTCGTGGCGGCCGCGACAGATCTCGCGGAGGTCATCGGCGGCGCCATTGCACTCAACCTGCTTTTCGATGTCCCCCTCCTCCTAGGCGCCCTCATCACCGGGGCGATCTCCATGGGGCTCCTAGCCTTCCAGCGAGGACGCAGGGCTTTCGAGCGCGTCATCGTCGGCCTGCTCATCATGATCTGCGCTGGTTTTCTCGCCGGACTCTTCGTCGATCCGCCTTCCGCCGGCCAAACCATCCAGGGCTTAGTCCCGCGGCTTGAAAACCGCGAGGCCGTCATCCTGACCGCCTCCATGCTGGGCGCAACTGTTATGCCCCATGCTATCTACCTTCATTCCTCGCTGGTGAAGGACACCGGGGAGGGAAACGTCAAGGACCTGCTCAAACAAACCCGCAGCAGCATCATCGTCGCCCTAACTGCGGCCGGGGTGGTCAATATCGGCCTCCTGCTTGTTGCCGCCTCCAGCCTCGCGGGCGTGCCGGGAACGGACACCATCGCCGGGGCACATGCGGCAATCCTGGAGAACCTCGGCACCACCGTCGCGGGGCTTTTCGCCCTGGGCTTATTCGCCAGCGGCCTCGCCTCGACCTCCGTGGGCACCTACGCCGGCTCTGAGATCATGGCTGGCCTCTTGCACACGCGCATCCCGCTTCTCGCGCGCCGCGCCATCACCCTGGTTCCCGCAATCGGCATCATCGCGACGGGAGTCGAGCCCTCGACCGCTCTTGTGCTCAGCCAGGCCATCTTGTCCCTCGGCATTCCTTTCGCGCTCATCCCGCTGATGCGCTACGTCAGCTCCCCGGCCATCATGGGAGAATTCGCCGCCGGCTGGGGATCGCGCGCCATCGCCGTGGTCTTGTCCACGGCCATCGTCGCGCTCAACATCGCCCTGGTTATCGCGCTGTTTTAGTCCTGCAATCAGTCCCGGTATTCGCCGGGGCCCTGGTTGAGCCAGGCATAGACCCCGCCCATCAGCACTCCCCCACCAATCAGGTTTCCTAGCCACACCATAACCCAGTTTTCGGCCACGGCGCCCAACGTCATGGCTGCCGGGAGCGGGTCACTCGCAAATAGCACCAACAGCATCAGGCAGAAATTCGCTACCACGTGCTCGAGGCTCAGCCCCACGAATATAGCGATGATGGGAACGATGACGAGGAACTTTGACCCCAGGTCCTTGGCAAATAGAGCTCCAACAATGGCCATGTTCACCACGAAGTTTGCCAGGAGGGCCTCTATAAGAAGCCCGCCCGTGCTCTTGTTTAGCTTGCCTTCCACAATGGTGGCAAGCAAGTGGCTGGGGTCCATGTGCCCCATCTTGGCCGAGTACCCCAGCGCCAACGCCACGAGGGCCGCCCCCACAAGGTTAAACACCGTGGATACCACCAGCAGCCACAGGCCTTTGCCCCAGCCCACGCGCCTTTGCACCACGCCGTAGACCATGTACATCATGTTGCTGGTGGCCAGCTCTGCGCCAAGGATGACAATGGCAAAGAGTCCGATACCGAAGAGCAGCGCAAACACGGGCGCGCCTAGGCCGGGCACGTGCTTGTCGACGGCGTTTCCAACCACGCCGGCAAATGCCGTTCCCAGCGTGAGATATGCGCCGGCAAGAATGGCGCGAACCGCGAAACGCGATGGTGATGTTTCCAGCAGCTGGGTCTTCTTCTTAACCGCAGCAGCAATCGAATCGTTGAGAGCCATTCGCGTCCTTCTTCTCGAGCACTAACCTTCATCAACGCTACCTGTTAGGCCCAATCCTCACTGCCAAAGACAGCAAAAAGTCCCAGCCTCTTTCTCCCCCAGCCACATGGCTAAGGGGAGAGAGAAACTGGGACTTCTTGTACTAGTTCCGCTTTTACTTGAACGGGAAGCCAAGCTCCTTGAGGAGGCGGCGGCCTTCATCGTCATTGGTAGCGGTGGTAACGACGGTGATGTCCATACCACGGGGGCGGTCAATCTGGTCGATGTCGATCTCGTAGAACATGGACTGCTCGGAAAGGCCGAAGGTGTAGTTACCATTGCCGTCGAACTGCTGATCCGAAAGACCACGGAAGTCACGGATACGCGGCAGGGCGATGGTCAGCAGGCGGTCGAGGAACTCCCACATGCGGTCGCCGCGCAGGGTAACGCGTGCACCGATGGGCATGCCCTCGCGCAGCTTGAAGTTAGCGATCGACTTGCGTGCGCGACGCAGCTGAGGCTTCTGACCGGTAATCGCGGTCAGATCCGCCAGAGCGCCGTTGATGAGCTTCGAGTCGCGAGCAGCCTCGCCGACACCCATGTTGACAACAACCTTGGTGACGGAGGGGATCTGCATGACGTTGTCGTAGTTGAACTCGTCATTGAGGGTCTTCTTGATTTCCTCGCGGTAGCGAGTCTTAAGACGCGGGGTGTAGTTCTCGCTCATGATTAGATGTCCTTCCCGTTGCTACGCGCGACACGGACTTTCTTGCCGTTGTCGTCAAAGCGGTAGCCCACGCGGGTCGGGTTACCCTCGGAATCAACAATCGCAACGTTAGAAACGTGGATTGGAGCTTCCTGGGTGACGATTCCACCGGACTCGGCGCCACGCTCGGTAGCGGAGTTTGCAACGTGCTTCTTGACGCGGTTTACGCCCTCAACGAGGACCTTATCGCGCTTTGGATATGCTTCGATGACCTTGCCCTTCGCGCCCTTATCGGGGCCCGAAATGACAATCACCATATCTCCCTTATGAATCTTCATAAGATTAGATCACCTCCGGAGCGAGAGAAACGATCTTCATGAACTTCTTGTCACGAAGCTCGCGAGCGACTGGTCCGAAAATACGGGTACCACGAGGCTCGTTGTCGCCCTTGAGGAGAACAGCAGCGTTCTCATCGAAGCGAATGTAGGAACCGTCCGGACGACGGGATTCCTTCTTGGCGCGGACGATGACAGCCTTGACGACGTCACCCTCCTTCACGTTGCCGCCGGGGACGGCATCCTTGACAGTGGCGACGATGACGTCACCAATGCCAGCGAAACGTCGGATCGAGCCGCCGAGGACACGGATGCACAGGATTTCCCGTGCACCAGAGTTGTCGGCGACGCGCAGACGCGATTCTTGCTGAATCACTGTGGGTCTCCTGACCTGGATTATGTGCGTAAGATTTCCGGCCTTGACGCACCTGGTCTTATTGCTTTAAGTGGCACTAGCACTACAACGTCCCCGAAACGAGGTCGAGGGTGGGTCGAAGCTGTGGTTCGGAAACGCACCGCATACAGCGACCGGCTAAATGCAACTCTGCCATTCAACCACAGCGTGGACCTGCTCTCCAAATTCCTAAACGGGGTCCTTTTCCTTTTCTATATCCTTATCTACTTCCGTCCCCGAGTCCTTTCCAGGCTTCTCCTCCTCAACGCGCGGATCAACGCACATGAGCTCCTGGGAGAAGTCGATCTCCTCCCCTGCTTTGAAGTCATGTCCAGGCAAAACCCTTCCGGTCTTCTTGGAGTTGGAGATGACCACCGGCGTGGTTACGGAGTAGCCGGCTTTCTTGATGCCATCGATGTCGAACTCGGCTAGCACCTGGCCACGGCAGATGATGTCATTCTTGCTGATCGCCGAGGTGAAGTACTGCCCCTTCAGGTTGACCGTGTCGAAACCAATGTGCATGAGCACGTCAACGGGATTGCCGTGCGCATCCTCACCGCGGATGGCTTAGGCATGCTTGGAGGGGAAGGTCACCGTCACCTTGCCGTCGATAGGTGCCACGAGCTTGCCCACGGTGGGCTCAACGGCCACACCGTCACCCAGCTTCCCGGCCGCGAACATGGGGTCTGAGACCTCGGAGAGCGGAATGGCCTTGCCTTCCAGCGGCGAGGAGATGACAAAGGCATCGGGCGCAGGCTCTATGAACTCACCAGATCCTGCGGCTCCAGCCTCAGCGGAGTCCGCGGGGGCGGCCCCCACCTCATCTGGATCAATGGAACCGTTCTTGGAAATCATGTACCGGCCGTAGAAGTAGGCGCCCGTGAAGGAGATGGCCAGCGAGACGATGGCGCAGATGAAGAAGTTAGGAATATCGGTCGGGCGCATGGAGACGAAGCCAATGAACCCGGCCGCGCCGAGAGCAGTGGCCTTAACGTCGAGGATTGCCACCAGCATGGAGGCCACAGCGGAGGCACCCATGCCGATGAAGAAGGGCCAGCGCAGACGCAGGTTGACACCGAAGATAGCCGGCTCGGTAATTCCAAAGAGGGCGGAGACGCCCGAGGCACCAGAAAGACCCTTGAGCTTCTCGCTCTTAGCCAGGAAGTAGACGGCCAGAGCGACGCCGCCCTGGGCGATATTTGCCATCGAGGCCGTGGCAAAGATGAAGGAACCGCCATGTTCCCACAGCATGAACTCGATGGGTGGGAAGGATTGGTGCAGGCCGGTGATAACAATCGGCGAGTACACCAAGCCGAAGAGGAATCCGCCGACGGGACCCGCGAACTCATAGAGGTTGGCCAGGCCCAGACCCAGCCATTCGCCGGCCGTGCGCAGCACCGGGCCAATGGCCACGAAGGTAATGAAGCCGGTGATGAGCAGCGTCAGCAGCGGGGTGAGCATGAAGTCCACGGTGCCCTTGAAGTGCCTGTGGAAGAACTTCTCAATCGTGGCCAGAATCCACGAGATGACCAGGGTGGGCAGGATGGATCCCTGATAGCCGGCCTGCGCCACGTCCAACCCGAAGATATTCCAGTAGGTCATGTCGCCGGCCTCGATGGTTTGAGCCACGTCATAGCCATTAACCAAGCTAGGCATAACCATCGCCATTGCCACGCCGGCGCCTAAGAACGCATTGCCGCCAAAGCGCTTCGTAGCGGTAAAGCCCACCAACACGGGCAGGAAGGCAAAGGGCGCAGAAGCCAAGAGGTTAATGAGCCCGGCTACATCCCCCAAGGCAGGAACGCGCGCGATGATTGACTGGGCGCCAAAGAGCCCTTGTGCGGTCAAGACGTTGTTGAGCGCCATCAACAGACCGCCACCAACCAGGATCGGGATCAGCGGGACGAAGATGTCAGCCAAGACCTTGATGGCGCGGGAGAACCAGTTTCCGGAATTGGCGGCGATGTCCTTGAGCTTGTCCGTCGATACCGCGATGTCCTTCGAGGTCATCTTGTTGATCTCCTCGAAGACGTGGTTCACGTCTCCGGGGCCGACGATGACCTGAAACATGCCGCCGGCCTCAAAGATGCCTTTGAGATCCGGATCGGCTTCGAGGGCCTTGGTATCGACCTTTTTGAATCCTTGAGCACCAAACGCAGGCGGGTAGCGCAATGCGCCAAGCCCACGATATTATCCTCACCGCCCAACGCCTTAAGCGTGCGGACGGCGACTTCCCTATGGTCCGTTATGTCTTCTCCCTGCCTAAACGATAAGAGCTTCGTAGGAAAACAAACTACATACGCTCTATTAGACACAAGGCATATATGGCTTGGCTAGGTCTGGGCCATTTCTTGTTCTAAGTGTGACCTACTTAGCGCCGCTCCCATCCCCTCCACCGGCACCTGTCCTCGCCGTAGACGGCCACGGCGGCGCTGATGTCACCTCCCGCCGCGAAGATCTCCGCCACGCTGCCGTCTGCGATAAGGCGCAGCTGGGGATCCGCACACGCGATGCATCGTGTGCCTTGACCACGGGTGATGCGCACTACTCCCCCGCCCGACTCGACGAGAAGGACGTCGTTCCCAGCGTCGTCGACAAGCGCGAAGGCACCAGCAGTCTCGGACTCCGCCACCACCGTGGAACCGAAGCCCTCTCGGGCTCCCGTGTTAATCTCTGGCACCTCCTCCCACCAAGGCAACTGACGCAGCCGGCCTCCCTCCAGCCAAACCCGGCGCGGCAAGCTCAAACAATGCACCCAGCCTTGCTCGAGGGTCGGTGCCTCATCCTGCGCGGGCAGGCCGACCCAAGCCAAAAGCAGGGCCTCGCCATTGCCCACCTCCACCGCCTGCGGCGCATAGAACTCGTGCCCATAGTCGAGCTCGCTAAAGCCGCGCTCGACATGGAACACCGTGCCCTCGAGGTGGCCGACGATGTAGCCACACTGATCAGAGGAAGCATAGTGGGTCTGCCCGTCGATGTCGCGGCGCTCCAATCCCTGTGGGCAGAAGATGAGGACGTTTTTGTCCTTACCCGTCGCCTTATCCTTTAAGGTCAGGAGGTTAGGACACTCCCACATGTAGCCGCCGGGAAGCAGATCCGGGCTAAGTCCGGGGCGCGCGGCGGATAGATCGAAGCGCATTTCCCCTTCCAGATCCCAGCGCTCAAGATCCGGGGAGTGATAGAGCACAACAGTGCCAGCCTCCTGCTGTGTCTGCACGCCCAGCACCATGCGCCATCCGCCCTCTATACGGCTCAGGTGCGGGTCCCTAAAGTGCCCGGTGTAGCCCTCAGGCGCATCTGGGATCAAAGGATTGCCCGGATCCCGCTGGTAGAAGCCGCCCTCCGGGCCTGCGGGATCCAGTGCACGGACCCGATTCTGGGAGGGGATGCGCCGGCCTTCCTGTTTAAGGTTTCCCGTATAGAAGAGCCAAACCTCCCCTTCTTCCAACGCTGCTCCCCCTGAATAGCAGCCGTCTTTGTCATAGGGCAGGTCCGGGTAGAGCGCATCCGGGTGGTGCGTCCACGGACGCGCACTACTCAAACTGGTGGTGGCATGACCCCAGCCGGTGCGCTTGGGCGCATGCGGGAACCCCGGGTCGTGTTGGTAGTAGGTGTGCAGCGTATCGCCTTCGAGGAAGATCCCGTTGGGATCATTGAGCCGGCCCTGCGGCGGGGAGAGGTGAAAGTTTGGCCGATAGTTTAAGCGTTGGTTTGCTTGTTGCGTCGATTCTTTGGACACAGTCCCGATACTATGGAATTTATGACGATTCATGTGTGCGGCGAAGGTGTAGTCGATCTCGTGCCGGTCGCCCCGGGTAGCCTCAACGACCTCACCCCCGCGCTCGGCGGTGGCCCTTTCAACGTGGCCATTGCGGCCGCACGCCTCGGCGCGGATGTCGCCTTTCAATCGCGGCTTTCCACCGACGGCTTCGGACGCGAACTCGTCGCCGCCCTGGAAAGGGAAGGCATCGACACCACCTGGGTACAGCGCGGTGACGAGCCCACCACTCTCGCGGTAACCACCATCGACCCCGACGGTTCTGCCTCCTATACCTTCTACACGGAAGGCACCGCCGACCGCCTGGTGGCACCACGCCTGGCCCCTGCCGACATCGCCTGCTTCGGCACCGTATCCCTGGCCCTTGAGCCCGGGGCTTCGCGCTACGCCAACCTTCTCAGAGAGTTCGCCCACCAGGGCACCCTCGTAGCCCTTGATCCCAATATTCGCCCCTTCTATGCCACCGAAACCCATCGCGCCTTCCTGCAGGAGCTGCTTCCCTACGTCACCTTGCTCAAGCTCTCCGTCGACGAGGTGGAGTTCCTCGGCCCAGCGGCCTTGAAGAAGGTACCGATCATGGTTATCACCGATGGCGGCGCCGGCCTACGCGTGGTCGCTGGGACGACAGACTTCCAACTGCCCGCCTACCCCGTGGAAATGGCCGATACCATCGGGGCCGGCGATGCCGTCCTCGGTGCCTTGCTCACCACCATCGACGAACGCGGTCTCGACCGCGATGCCCTGGAGCGCCTGAGCCAATATGACTGGCAGAAGATTCTGGAATTCGCCGCCAAAGCTGCCGCGATTACCGTCTCGCGCACTGGCGCGCAGCCTCCTACACGTGCCGAAGTGGAGGCCTTCCAAGCATGAGGTACCCCGTCCGCACGCTCGTAGTCCACGTAATCCTGTTCTTTTTCGTATTCGTCTCTTTCATCCTGCCCGTGGTCCTGGGCGGAAGCGCGCTCGTTCCCGTGCGCCTTTCTGGCACCATTGGTATCGCATTAAGCCTGGCAGTGCTCGTTGATTGCGCCCGCCATTTCTTTGCCCCGGCCCAGGCCCGCAGCCGCGGACTGAGGATTCTCTCCGGACTGGGGGCTCTCGCCCAGATCATCGGCTGGGCAGTGTGGATCTACATCTACAGCAATATCACCAGCGTGGGCGCCACCCCTTTCCGCATCGGCACCTTCGCCCTCTCCGTGGGAGCAGTAGTCAGCCTCTTCGTCATCGCCATCGCCGCCCTCGATCTGCGCAGCCCCGCAGCTCCAGAGCCCTCTCCCCGCCCTCGGCGGCGGCCGCGGCGCGACCCCCGGCAGCAGCCCCGTTAGCAGCCCCATTTTCGGCAGAGATTAATCACACCATTTTTATATGCTGTGGGCGCGCGGCCTGCCCCGCGCCGGTGTTATCCTGAAGCTAAGAGGTTATAACCTCTTTCTTATTGGCCCAGCGTTGCGGCCCCTTTTGCACTCATAGATCTCGGTCGCGCGCCGCTTTCTAGCGAAGGATCCTCTCGCGATGCTGTATCTCCTGATAGCTATCGCTGCCATAGTCGCAGTTGCCTGGCTCATCTATAAAAAGGTCCACGCTGCCGCCGCCATTTTCTCCGTCGGCGTCATCCTCCTCATGCTCGCCGCCCTGACCGGACGCGCCGACATGCGCACCACTGACATTGAGGCCACTGGCAATTCCTTCTACGACCAGCTCCTCGTCATAGAGGCCCTATTCCAGTCGCGCTTCAGCGGCATCGGCATGGCCATCATGGTGCTTTTCGGCTTCGTGTCCTATATGCGTCACATCGGCGCCGATGCCAAGGCGGTGGTCATTCTCTCCTCACCACTCAAGCGATTTAATGGTAGCTATTGGCTCGTGCCGGTGGGCTTCCTCATAGGTTCATTGCTCTCCTTGGTCATCCCCTCCGCCTCGGCGCTTTCCCTCCTCCTTGTCGCCACGCTTCTCCCCGCTCTCATCGCCGCCGGCTTGAGCCCCCTTACGGTGGCAGCCATCGTGGTGACATCTTCCACCATCATTCCCACACCATTGGAGGCGGGCCTCATCCAGGGCGCCGAGCTCAGCGGCCTATCCGTGACGAACTACGTCTATGGTTCCGTGGCCAAGGCCACTATCCCGGCGCTCCTCGTCACCGCCGCCGCCCACATGTGGTGGCAACGCCGCTGCGACAAGTCCGACCAACACAAGCAATCCCCCGTGAGCGCCGGCGTCAACGCTTCCGCTGATTCAGAGCCCCTAGATAGTCCTGTGCTCACTGAATCTCACCCAATCGTGGACGCTGCTCCTGCCCCGCATCACGAAAGCGAATCTGAGGCTGTTGCCCGCCGCGCGGTGGAACGGGCTGAAGGTCTTCCCGCTTACTACGCGCTCCTGCCTCTGCTCCCCTTGCTGCTCATTGTCGTCTCCGCAGTGCTCAACCGTGCTGGCATTATCTCTTTCGAAGCCGACATTCTTCCGGTGACTGTTGTTTCTCTGTTTATCGCGCTTCTCATCGAGATAATCCGCCACCGCAGTATAAGTGAGTCCATTTCCTCGCTATCCTGCTTCTTCAAAGGCTTGGGCGAAGGGGCTGCGGGCGTGGTCTCGCTTCTAATCGCCGCCGCCATTCTCGTCGAGGGAGTAACACAGATGGGTGTCATCGACATGCTTATCGACGCCACCGAAGGCTCTTCCGGAGCCGCCGTCTTCATCGTCTTAATCTTCGTCCTCGCCACGGCAGTGATGGCGGCCCTCACGGGCTCGGGCACCGCCCCCTACTTCGCCTTCTCCGAGGTAGTCCCCAGCCTGGCCGCGGAGACTTCCATCCACGGGCCACAAATGCTGACCGCTATATGGGGAACATCCAACCTGATGCGCCAAGTCTCCCCTGTCAACGCCGCCGTCCTCATCGTCGCCGGCGCTATCAAGGTCAACCCTCTGCAACTAGTCAAGCGCACCAGCGTGCCCATGGTCGCCGCGACCATAGCAAATACGCTCTTTGCCTTCCTGTTTATCAGCTAGAAAATCTAAGACGCTGCAATCTGATAGTCGCCGCCAATGCGCACCGTTCCCATTGGCAGGCTGGCGTCGGACTGCCACCATAACCACTTGTTCGAAACAGTCACCGTCGCGGTATTTCCCTCCAAGGCTGCCAGTTCGGAGACCCTGTTCTGGTTACTCGTGGAAGATGCCAAAGAAGCGCCATAGGTCTGTTTGGTGTGAACGCCACTTCCAGGTGATTGAGCGGCTACATCTTGACGAGGCGTAAACTCCAGAATCCAGAATTCATTGTTGAGCTGAGATTCAAGACCATTTGCCGGTAAGCCGTCCAGAACTTCCGTGCCAGATTTCTTGCGCACTATGCCGGTCATGCGAGTCGTGGCTCCATCAACTACGACACTAGAACCGCCAGTGCCACCGGTGTTTCCGGAAGGAGTATTGGCTGCCGCCTGAGGCTGCGAGTCCAAGGTTGGGCGCGGGCCGCCGCCGGAGCGGTCAGTGCTATCGTGCCAATTGAGCTCGGTGGTGCCGGGAAACTCGCCAATGCCATCCATCGAAAATGACTGGTCCGCAACGGAAACTAAATGGTCCCCTTTCAGAGTGAAGGTCTCAAGCCGTTTGTCTGGCTGGATAGAATGCTATACGGCCTGAAACAGCCCATCCCCTGAAGGGTTGCCAAGGGATTCTCAGCCGAGTTCCTCCAGCGCCAGCCGCGCCTTCCAGGAGAACATCCTTGGATGTCACTACCCTCGCAGGGTCATCAGAGGCGGTCGTCGCAACGATGACGGGAGAAAACTCTCGGTAGGACTTCTTGAGTAGCAATTCTGGACGGTCATCGCCTGTAGCTTCAACGATGGTGTACTCATACTTATCCAGCGAGTAACTACTGGGAGGAGTCTCGTAGTTAAAGGTGTATGAATCTGGGTTGTCCAGCACCGCAGCGTAGGCCTGGCGTACCTGACCTAGTGTATCCGCTTGCTGCTCTTGCTCCGCCCCAGAGCCCGCGGCGGCGTCTTCATCACCCTGATCCGCGGCTGTGGTGGTCTCGCCAGGAGTAAGGATGGAGGATTCGTGTTCCTTATCCCTGGAGCAAGCACTGAGGAACAAGGTCGAAGCTAGGACGAGAGAAAGAACTTGGACGCAGCGCGATTCAGGGGGTAAACGCAGAGACATTGGGAAGGCCTTTGTAGAGAGGGTGCTGTTGCAAAGTTGGGCGGAGAGCAGCGAAGACTCAGTTTCTCATTCCCTGATGGCCGCTGCGTGTGGGCGTTGTTAGGCCGTCTCGAAGACCCGGTTGACGATCACCGCGTCCGGGTTCGGTTGCCCGTGAGGTCAAACATCG
>NZ_VXKK01000017.1 GCF_008693105.1 Corynebacterium flavescens | reverse complement strand
GAGAGCAGCGAAGACTCAGTTTCTCATTCCCTGATGGCCGCTGCGTGTGGGCGTTGTTAGGCCGTCTCGAAGACCCGGTTGACGATCACCGCGTCCGGGTTCGGTTGCCCGTGAGGTCAAACATCGTACCTTGCCCTTTCCGCAATGAGTGCATCGCCTCCATCCCTTTCAACGTCCGATATGCAGATGTCCGGTTCTTAAAACGCGCCTTTCGACCCGAGGATCCGCTTCAGCCGACCATGGTCGCCTTCCAGGATGTTGTTGAGGTATTTCACCTGCCGGTGTTCCACTGTTGGCAGGCAGATTCCCTCTGACTTCAACTCGGCGATTGCCCTGGCTAGGGAGGGTGCTTTATCGGTGTTGATCACTCTGGGATACCCGGCTGACGCATTGAATCTGAGAGCCTTGGCCAGGAAACGCTTCGCTGCGGCCACGTTACGCTTCGGAGAGAGGTAAAAGTCCAGGGTCTGCCCACCGGCGGTGATCGCCAGATCAGAGGTAGCACCACCTGCCGCCGAGAGCGCGTCAAGTTCTTTGTGTGTGGGGCTTTGTGAACTTGTTTGGTTAGAGGTATGTGTTGAAGCGGTCGGGGTAGGCCACGGCCATCTGATTAATGGCTTGTTTCCAGTTGGTGACTCGGGCT
>NZ_VXKK01000016.1 GCF_008693105.1 Corynebacterium flavescens | reverse complement strand
GAGCGCGTCAAGTTCTTTGTGTGTGGGGCTTTGTGAACTTGTTTGGTTAGAGGTATGTGTTGAAGCGGTCGGGGTAGGCCACGGCCATCTGATTAATGGCTTGTTTCCAGTTGGTGACTCGGGCTCCTTCAATGAGCCTGCCACTGGTTCTGGATTTGCCTTTTGCCTGCTTGGCGCGTTTTGCGGCGCGTTTGTCTTCAATATTGCACATCATCAACCATAGGGTCTTTATCGCTGAATCGTCATTAGTGAACTGCACCCGGTTGCGCGTGGCTTTCCGCAGCTCATTATTCATCGATTCAATCGAATTCGTCGTGTAA
Source organism: Corynebacterium flavescens (assembly GCF_008693105.1). Taxonomy (GTDB): domain Bacteria; phylum Actinomycetota; class Actinomycetes; order Mycobacteriales; family Mycobacteriaceae; genus Corynebacterium; species Corynebacterium flavescens. The sequence goes on along the minus strand of NZ_VXKK01000016.1, from coordinate 571 downwards.
ATCACTCTCCTTGCCATGGGTGGGAACTGCAGGAATGGCACGAACCTATCCCACGCGTCACGCCATACTTTCACTGATTGTGGATACTTCACCCCCAGCTCAGATGCAGCGAACTCGTCGAGCGCTAGCTTCGCTGTAGCCTCATCCGGGGCGGTATACACCTTCTTCAACGCGGCGGATACTGCCTTGCGGTCGCCGTAGGCTACCCACCGGTTAGCAGCACGAATAAGGTGCACTACACAGGTTTGTACCATCGAGTCCGGCCAGGTTGCTTCCACAGCTTCTGGCAGGCCTTTAAGCCCGTCGCAGCAGACAATGAATACGTCCTGGACCCCGCGCGAGGCGAGGTTTGCGCACACATGAGCCCAAAAGGACGCTCCTTCCTCTTTCGCCAACCAAATACCGAGGATGTGCTTGATCCCGTCCATGTCTACTCCGATGGCTAGGTAAGCAGACTTGTTAACCACCCGGCCACCGTCGCGGACTTTAATGCGTAGCGCGTCGAGAAAGATCACCGGGTAAAAGTCATCGAGCTGGCGGTTCTGCCACATCATCACCTCATCTAAAACAG
>NZ_VXKK01000015.1 GCF_008693105.1 Corynebacterium flavescens | reverse complement strand
TGGCCTGCCAGTCAGGTACCTGCCGGTACCACCGTGTTTGCTTATCCAGCTCAGGGGCGTATTTCTGGACCCAGCGGTGAGAATCGTGGTGTGATCGACCGGCACGCCCCGCTGAAGTCATCATTTCCTCCAGATCGCGGTAGCACACCCCGTAGCGGCAGTGACCTGCACACTGCCCACAGAATGATGTCACGGAGGAAATGACGACCGGAGAAGATACCCATGGCTGTGATTATTTCACGTCGCTCTTCCTACTGCCCCAACTTTGCAACAGCACCAACTTTGACGTTCTCCGCTTGTGTACACCCCAATAGGGCAGTTTTAGAATTACTGTCAGAGTCAGAAGGCGTTGGCACAGATGGCCCCCGGTGACCAGGGATGTGACGACGGCTTCTGAACACCATCCGGTCAGTAGTCATATGCACTAGGCTGAAAATGTCAGAAGCTGAGTGGGAACAGGCCCGAGCATAGGAACGGGTAATCGCTAGGTTGGCTGAGCACGAGAAAGTCGGAGTAAGCACTGCCGATGCGGTCGCCGAAGAGCTGGGGATGTCCCGGCGACAGATATACCGACTTCTTACACGCCACCGCGAGGGTCCAGGGGTAGTAACTGATCTGCTCGCGGATTTTCCCGCGCGGTGCGCAGCTTGTCCCCGCTGAGCAGTGGTGGCCGGCTTCCCGTGCGGCCACGAGCCCAGGCAGCCTCCAGACCGGCGTGTCTCCGCTCTCGGATCAGATCACATTCAAACTCCGCCGGGCAGGAAGATGTGGAACACTTTTCGGCCCCCCCGGAGGATGAGGTGCCGGTGTTTCCCTGCAGCGATCGAAACTCCACTCATCTCGTTGTGCTGACGACAGAATGTCCCTCGGGGTTGCCGGCCAGGCGGGGATTACTTGACGGTCATGCCGAATGAGTCCGCGATGGACCGGGCGGTCTGCTTGGCGTAGAGGCCTACCCCGGTGAGCGTGGCGGATCCGGGGCCGGTCCAGTCGCCGTAACCGACCAGGTGCAGGCCCGGGTACTTCGGGGTCGTGCCGTCCAGGAGCCGGCGCACCGGCCCGAGGGACGGCCGAAACCCGGTACACCAGATCAGATGATCGGCCCGTACTTCGTTGAGGGAGTTAAACATCGGCGTCGCCGCCAACCATCCGGCGTCGCGGGCAGCGCGCACCTCAGGCAGCACGACAATGTCGCCGAGCTCCGAGTCGGCCCCCGGATCGGTCTCGCCGCGCTGGACGGCCAGGGCGCGTTGCCGGTTCCGGCGAAACAGCACCCGCCCGTCGACCTCATCGGGCATCCACCGTGGTGGATGCCGGGTATACCAGGTGACTTCGGCAACACCGGTGAGTTCGGCGGCGATCTGCGCGGCGGAGTTCGCCGCCCCCACCACCGCCACGGACGCCCCCCGGAAGGGGCCCACCCCGGGATAGTTCGCCGAATGCCACTGCGTGCCGGTAAACAATCCCGGGTAGGCCGGGACGAAGGGAGTAGACCAGGTACCGGTGGCGGCTACGACATGGGGAGCCGTCCACGACCGATCACCGGCGTGGAGGCGGTAGCCTCCATCCACCCGCTCGACGCGGTCCACGTGCACGGGGCGCTCGACGGGGATCCGGTAGCGCTGCTCATAGTCGGCAAGGTAGTCGATGACATGGTCCGACGGTGGGAACCCCTCGTAGGCTGGCATAGGCTTGCCCGGCAGGCTGGAAAACTCCGCGGTGGAAAACAACGTCATTGATGGCCACACATGCCGCCACGCCCCACCGGCATCCTCCTGATCGTCGAGGACCAGGGTGTCCACGCCTGCTCGCAGCAGGTAGTAGGCGGTGGCCAGCCCCGCCTGGCCACCGCCAATAATGATCGCCTCGAAGTGTTTTCTGGTCACGTGTGTGATCGTCTCCTGCTCGTCGGTGGTGGTTCAGTCCATCTGCAACACGGTGCGCAGCTCCGCGAACAGCTCCGGGCGCACCTGATGGGTCACCGTCCGGCCGACCCGGACCTTGTCCAATAACCCGGCCTCGGTCAACCGCTTCAGGTGGTGCGACACGGTCGGCTGACTCAACCCCGACGTCTCTGTCAGCTCCCCGACGCTGACCGGGCCGCAGCCTTCGGCCGCCAACTGCGATAGCAAACGCAGGCGGGCGGGATCGGCCAACACCTTGAACAATGTGGCGTAGCGTTCGGCCTCACCACTGGTCAAGGGGCCAGCACCCAGTGAGCAACAGGCGGTCAAGTCCGCCAGCGGAAGAGTCTGCGAGAGTGTCATACCAACCATCCTATATTGACAAGCATCGATATCAAGGCTACTTTTTGTATTGATGCTTGTCAATACTGTGAAAGGCTCGTATGAATTCTGACCACCGCCCACGCATGACCTTTTTAGATCGCTTCCTGCCGGTCTGGATCATTCTCGCCATGGCCGCTGGCCTGCTCATCGGCCGGGTCGTCCCCGGTATCGGTGACGCCCTGGGCGCTTTAGAGGTCGGTGGGATTTCCCTGCCGATAGCACTTGGCCTGCTGGTGATGATGTATCCGCCGCTGGCGAAGGTTCGCTACGACAAGGCCGGTGAGATTACCGCTGACAAACGCCTAATGACCGTGTCCTTAGTGCTCAACTGGCTGGTCGGTCCGGCTTTCATGTTCACCTTGGCCTGGATCTTCCTGCCGGATCAGCCGGAACTGCGCACCGGATTGATCATCGTCGGCCTGGCTCGGTGTATTGCGATGGTGCTCGTCTGGAGTGATCTGTCGTGTGGTGACCGGGAGGCCACGGCCGTGCTGGTGGCGATCAACTCGGTGTTCCAAGTCATCATGTTCGGCGTACTCGGCTGGTTCTACCTCCAGGTCCTGCCAGCCTGGCTGGGCCTGGCGACTACCTCGGCGGAATTTTCCTTCTGGTCGATCGTGGTTTCCGTGCTCGTATTCCTCGGCATCCCGCTGGCCGCCGGCGTGGCCTCCCGAATCATCGGTGAAAAAACCAAGGGCCGTGCCTGGTACGAAAACACCTACCTGCCGAAGATCTCCCCGCTGGCACTGATCGGCCTGCTCTATACCATCGTGCTGCTGTTTTCCCTGCAGGGCGAGCAGATCACCTCCCAACCGTGGACCGTGGCCCGCCTGGCCGTGCCCCTGCTCTGTTACTTCGTGGGCATGTTCTTCCTCGCCCTGGCCATCTCCAGGCTCTCCGGCATGGGATACGCCCAGTCGGCGTCGGTGTCCTTCACCGCCGCGGGCAACAACTTCGAGCTGGCCATCGCCGTGGCCATCGGCACCTTCGGCGCGACCTCCGCCCAGGCGCTCGCCGGCACCATCGGCCCGTTGATCGAGATCCCGGTGCTTGTCAGCCTGGTCTACACCATGCTGTGGCTGGGACCGAAACTCTTCCCCCAGGATCCGACCCTACCCGTATCCTCGACACCGTCTCCGCAGACTGCTGTATCCGAGAAGGAGAACTTCACCTCATGAGCACCCACCCAACAGTTCTGTTCGTCTGCGTCGGCAACGGCGGCAAGTCCCAGATGGCCGCAGCCCTAGCCGCTAAGCACGCCGGTGACCGGATCGAGATCCACTCCGCCGGCACGACACCCGGCACGAAGCTCAACCCCCAGTCCGTCGAGGTTATCGCCGAGGCCGGTGCCGACATGTCCGCAGACCACCCTAAGGGTGTAGATCCACAACTGTTGAGCGAGGTCGACCGCGTGATCATCCTGGGAGGTGATGCCCAGCTGGAGCTACCCGACGGTGCCCGCGGTACGTGCGAGCGGTGGGTGACTGACGAGCCGTCCCAGCGTGGCATCGAGGGCCTGGAGCGCATGCGTCTGGTCCGTGACGACATCGACGCCCGGGTACGCAGGCTCCTCGCCGAGCTGCTCGAGAACTGACCACCCCACCTGACACCACCAACGACCCCGCGCAGAATTCGCGCGGGGTCGTTGGTGTCTGCACCGGCTGTCAGAGTCCTCGTCCGGGAGCCAGACACGCTGGTAGAGACCGGGATGTGTCGGGTTAGGACGTAGCCTGCGGGTGCTGCTCCTCCTGGTCACTGGTGGTCTCAGTGGTGTCGGTGTCGGTGTCGTCGTCGGCGACGATCTCGACGCCACAGCAGTCGGAGGTGGAGTTTTTCTTGGTAAACAGGTCCTTGAAACCCATGAGAGTGTGTCCTTTCGGTAGGGGTACGTGGTTTAGAGGATGATCGTCATCGCGTAGCCGGCCAGCATGGCCGCCAGCAGAATGGTGAGCACGAAGGTAGCCAACAGTTTCGGCTTGAACACCGCCGCCAACCTGGAGACCTCCGGCGGAGAGGCCCCCGCCCCGCCGATCATCATCGCGAATATCGGGCCGATGGCCACTCCGGCACCCGATAAAGCCAGGGTGACCGGCAGCATCGTCTCGAGTCGGACATACAGCGGGATACCGATCACCGCAGCCAGTGGAATCAGCCACCAGACGTATCCACCGGCCATAAATCCCAGGCCGTCTTCGGGCACGGCCCCGTAGACGAATGCACCGCTGGCCACGCCGATGATCATCGGAAGGAGCATGGGGCGAAGATCGTCCCATGCCTGACGGATAGCTGCCGGGGTTTCTTGTTTGGTCCCACGCCACGGGGTCCCGTCCAGCTGGCGCCCGCCCTTGACCTTGACCTTGCGCAGCTGGTCTTCCATGCCCAGCGCGGTCCAGGCCCAGGGTGCTCCCAGCGCCAGCAGCACCATGATCACCGCGTAGCTGATCGCGACCTGCCAGGTAAAGATCAGCCAGATCCCGCCGACGATAACCGGGTTGAGCAGCGGCGAAGCGATCAGGTAGGTCACGGTGGTGCGAAAGGCCACCCCGGCTTTGAGCATGCTGACAAACATCGGGATCGTCGAACAGGAACAAAACGGAGTGATCGCCCCCAACGCCAGTCCCTTGACCTGGCCGGGAACCGCTCCACCAGCCATCCAGCTCTGCAACTGCTCCGGGCCGAAGCGCCGGTTGATCAACGCGACCGCATAGGAGATCACCAGAAACAGCAGGAGCAGCTCGACCAGGAGGACAGTGAACGTGCCGAGCGCGCTAATCAGCATCAACGACCTCGCCTCTCAGGGAGGTGTCCGTGCAGCAGGCGCGTTGTCCCTCCGGCGTCAACGTCGCCAGGTGCGCCAGCCAGCGCACCGGATCAGCCAGCTGAGCACAACACACCGAATTCAGCGTGGCACGACCCATCGGCTCCGAGTCCACCAGTCCGGCCTTGCGCAGGGCAGCCAGATGATGGCTGACCAACGCCTGACTCATCCCGGTGGCCTCATGGAGCTGGCGGTTGGTCATCGACGTCTCCGCCAAGGTGAGCAGGATCGTCAACCGGTTTTCATCCGACAGCGCGGACAGGGTGGGCACGAGTAACTGGGCCCGCTCGGCGGGAATGAGATCCGACGCGGGGATGGATAAGGAAATCTCTGTAAGCACACTCCGGTATTAACAAGCGACCACTTGTATTTCAAGCAATGGTTTGAACGTCGGGAAAGAGGCCCCTTCCGGCCTTTCCCGAGCGCCTCACTTTCAAGGAGGTGGGACACCATCAATGACAATGGATTGAAAATACATAGTCCCAGGAGGAGCATGTCCCACAAGTCATGCCACAACCATGTCCCATAATGTCCGCTACAGAATAGACTTCCGGCACTATTTTGGTTATGGATATTGGCTACGCCCGGGTGTCGACCGCGAAACAGGACCTTGACCGACAGATCGACGCTCTGCGCCAGGAAGGTATTGCCAGCAAATACATTTACGTTGATAAGAAATCCGGATCCACCACCAACCGCCCCGGACCGCACAAGGCACTGGATCAGGCCCGTGAAGGCGATGTCATTGTCGTCCACACGCTCGACCGGTTGGGGCGCACGGTGCGCGATACGTTGAATCTGATCCATAATCTTCAGGAGCGTAACGTCGGGGTGCGCACCCTGGCTGATCCCATGCCAGTTGATTCTTCGAACCCGGATGACCCGATAGCCCAGTGTCGTGGACTCGGACAAGCTCCGCTACGCCGAGCACCTGCGCAACGAGGGCTTTTCGATGAGCAAGATCGTGGAGAAGACCGGCACCTCCCGCCCCGACCGGTGGAGACCCACACCGCCAACGATGGTGAGGCCTAAGACCCCCAGATCCTGGCCTGTAGTGACGCTCTGTGTCCGAAACTTTGAGGTGCTGTTGCAAAGTTGGGGGGAGAGCAGCGAAGACTCAGTTTCTCATTCCCTGATGGCCGCTGCGTGTGGGCGTTGTTAGGCCGTCTCGAAGACCCGGTTGAGGATCACCGCGTCCGGGTTCGGTTGCCCGTGAGGTCAAACATCGTGCCTTGCCCTTTCCGCAATGAGTGCATCGCCTCCATCCCTTTCAACGTCCGGTACGCCGAGGTCCGGTTCTTAAAACGCGCCTTTCGGCCCGAGGATCCGCTTCAGCCGACCATGGTCGCCTTCCAGGATGTTGTTGAGGTATTTCACCTGCCGGTGTTCCACTGTTGGCGGGCAGATTCCCTCTGACTTCAACTCGGCGATTGCCCTGGCTAGGGAGGGTGCTTTATCGGTGTTGATCACTCTGGGATACCCGGCTGACGCATTGGATCCGAGGGCCTTGGCCAGGAAACGCTTCGCTGCGGCCACGTTCCGCTTTGGGGACAGGTAAAAGTCCAGGGTCTGGCCACCAGCGGTGATCGCCAGATCAGAGGTAGCACCACGTGCCGCCGACCCGGATATAGGTCTCATCCACCCGCCAGGAACTGGCCTGCCAGTCAGGTACCTGCCGGTACCACCGTGTTTGCTTGTTCAGCTCAGGGGCGTATTTCTGCACCCAGCGGTGAGAATCGTGGTGTGATCGACCGGCACGCCCCGCCGAAGTCATCATTTCCTCCAGATCGCGGTAGCTAACCCCGTAGCGGCAGTGACCTGCGCACTGCCCACAGAATGATGTCACGGGGGAAATGACGACCGGAGAAGATACCCATGGCTGTGATTATTTCACGCCGCTTTTCCTACTGCCCCAACTTTGCAACAGCACCGTAGAGAGACGGTCAGAGAACGAGAGAACTAGGGGAATGAAGTGAAATAGGGGCGATGCTTTACTTCGCTCTAAGCACCCTAACAATTCCTAGGCGCAGATTCTCTTTCTCGGGGAATGCTCCCCGCTCGTCTCACCCCCACTCGTGGTTATGGAGGTTTGAGCATGCAAAAAGCCCCGCCACCTGCACGATGTGTGCGAGTGGCGGGGCCTAGTTGTGCGAGGAGGACTAAGTCTTACTTAGCCTTCTCAACGATCTCGACGAGACGGAAGTGCTTGTCCTTGGACAGCGGACGGGTCTCGGCGATGAGAACGCGGTCGCCGATGCCGGCGGTCTCGTTCTCGTCATGCACCTTCACCTTGGAGTTGGAGCGCATGATCTTGCCGTACAGTGCGTGCTGCTTACGATCCTCGAGCTCGACGACGATGGTCTTCTGCATCTTGTCAGAAACCACGTAGCCGACGCGGGTCTTGCGCGCACCTTTCTCCTTCTTAGGAGCATTGTTGGAATCAGTCACGTTTGCCTCACTCATGATTAAGCCTCAGCTCCCGGAACTACGGACAGACCCAACTCGCGCTCGCGCAGAACGGTGTAAATGCGGGCGATGTCGCGCTTGACCGTGCCGATGCGGCGGTTGTTGGTCAACTGGCCGGTGGCCTTCTGGAAGCGCAAGTTGAAGAGTTCTTCCTTGGCGCTCTTGAGGCGAGTTTCCAGCTCAGCGTTGTCGAGTTCGCGGAACTCGTGTGCGGGGGTACCGGTTGCCATTAGAACTGGTCCTCCTTCTTGATGATGCGGAACTTGCAGGGAAGCTTCTGGCCGGCACGGCGCAGAGCCTCGATTGCAACCTCGTCGGACGGGTAGCTCATCTCGAAAAGAACGCGGCCAGGCTTGACGTTGGCCACCCACTTCTCAACCGGACCCTTACCGGAACCCATACGCACGCCGAGCGGCTTCTGGGTCAAAGGACGATCCGGGAAGATGTTGATCCACACCTTGCCACCGCGCTTGATGTGGCGGTTGATGGCAATACGTGCGGCTTCAATCTGACGGTTGGTGATGTACGCCGGCTCGAGGGCCTGGATAGCGTAATCGCCGAAGTTAATGCGGTTACCGCCCTTGGACATGCCACTACGAGTAGGGCGATGCTGGCGACGGTACTTAACGCGCTTAGGAATCAGCATGGATTAGCCCTCCTGCTTTTGCTGTGCGCGCTGGCGACGCTGGCCACCGCGACGCGGACGACCACCACGGTCGCCGCGGCCACGGCCCTGCGTCGGAGCGTTCAGTTCGGATTCACGCACGCCACCGACGACGTCACCCTTGTAGATCCACACCTTAATGCCAATGCGGCCGAAGGTGGTGTGGGCCTCTGCGGTGCCGTAGTCGATCTCGGCGCGAAGAGTGTGCAGCGGAACGCGACCCTCGTGGTAGCGCTCGGTACGAGACATCTCGGCACCGCCCAGACGACCAGCCAAGAGGATCTTAATACCCTTGACCTGCGGCTGACGCATGGCAGACTGGATAGCCTTGCGCATGGCGCGGCGGAAAGCCACGCGGTTGACGAGCTGCTCGGCGACGGACTGCGCAACGAGAGTTGCGTTGGCGTCGACCTGCTTGACCTCGAGGATGTTGAGGGCGACCATCTTGCCGGTGAGCTTCTCGAGCTCGCGGCGGATGCGGTCGGCCTCAGCGCCGCGGCGGCCAATCACGATGCCCGGACGGGCGGTGTGAATGTCAACGCGGACGCGGTCACGGGTGCGCTCGATAACGACGTCGGCGATGCCGGCGCGGTCGAGGCCCTTCTCGAGGTACTGACGGATCTTGATGTCTTCGGCTACGTAGTTAGCGTAGTCCTTGTCGGCGTACCAGTGGGTCTTCCAGTCGGAAGTGATGCCCAAACGTAGGCCGTGAGGATGGATCTTCTGGCCCATTACTTGGCCCCTTCCTTCTGGCTCTCGACCACCACGGTGATGTGGCTGGTGCGCTTACGAATCAAAAATGCACGACCCTGTGCACGCGGCTGGAAGCGGCGCATGGTGGGGCCCTCGTTGGCATAAGCCTCAGAGATGACCAGGGTGCGTGGATCCAGACCGAAGTTGTTCTCGGCGTTGGCGGCTGCGGATGCAACGACCTTGGCTACCGGCTTGGCAGCTCCCTGAGGAGCGTACTTCAGGATGGCCAGTGCCTCGGCTACGGATTTACCGCGAACCAAGTCGATGACGCGGCGCGCCTTCATCGGAGTAACGCGGACGTAGCGGGCCGTGGCGGATGCGGAGGTGATTGTTTCACTCATCGCTTATCGACGTCCCTTCTTATCGTCCTTGATGTGACCCTTAAAGGTCTTGGTTGGTGCAAACTCACCGAGCTTGTGACCGACCATGGAATCTTCTACGAATACCGGCACGTGCTTGCGACCGTCATGGACGGCGAAAGTATGACCAATGAAATCCGGAAGAATGGTCGAACGGCGAGACCAGGTCTTGATGACCTTCTTGGTGCCTGCTTCGTTCTGGGCATCCACCTTGTTGAGGAGGTGCTCATCGACGAACGGGCCCTTCTTAAGGCTGCGTGGCATTGTTTACCTCCTCTTAGCGCTTCTTGTTCGGGCGACGACGGCGCACGATCATGTTGTTGGAGTAACGGTTCGGGTTGCGGGTACGACCCTCCTTGGTTCCCCAAGGGGAAACCGGGTGACGACCACCGGAGGTCTTACCTTCACCACCACCGTGCGGGTGGTCGACCGGGTTCATAACGACACCACGGACGGTCGGGCGAACGCCCTTCCAGCGGAGGCGTCCGGCCTTACCCCAACGGATGTTCATCTGGTCAGCGTTGCCGACGGCACCGACGGTAGCGCGGCAGCGGATGTCCACGCGGCGGATTTCGGAAGAAGGCATACGCAGGATTGCGTAGTTTCCTTCCTTACCCAGCAGCAGGACGGACGCGCCGGCCGAACGAGCAAGCTTAGCGCCTGCGCCCGGCTTGAGCTCCACGGCGTGGATGGTGGTACCGGTCGGGATGTTGCGCAGCGGAAGGTTGTTGCCAACCTTGATGTCCGCATTAGCACCAGCCTCGACGATGGCACCCTGCTTCAGGCCCTTAGGGGCGATGATGTAGCGCTTCTCGCCATCGACGTAGTGCAGCAGAGCAATGTTGGCGGTGCGGTTTGGGTCATACTCGATGTGAGCGACCTTAGCGGCAACGCCGTCCTTGTCGGTGCGGCGGAAGTCGATGAGACGGTAGCGGCGCTTGTGTCCACCACCGATGTGGCGGGTGGTGATGCGGCCGTGGTTGTTACGACCACCAGTCTTGCTCAGCGGGCGCAGCAGGGACTTCTCCGGAGTCGAGCGGGTTAGCTCCTCGAACTCGGATACGGAGGATGCGCGGCGACCCGGAGTTGTCGGCTTGTATTTACGAATAGCCATAATTCTTCCTTACTTCTCGAGCATCTTAGGCGGTTGCGCCGCCGAAGATGTCGATGGAGTCGCTGCCTTCACGAAGCGAAACATAGGCGCGCTTGGTGGACTTACGCTGACCGAAGCCGGTGCGGGTGCGCTTACGCTTACCTGCACGGTTAACGGTGTTTACGGAGTCAACCTTGACGCCAAAGATGCGCTCGACGGCTTCTTTGATTTGGGTCTTGTTGGAGTCAGTGGAGACGTAGAACGTGTAAACGTTCTGCTCCATGAGGCCATAGGACTTCTCGGATACAACGGGCGCGAGAATGATGTCGCGCGGGTCTACGAGCTTAGCCATTTACTTCTCCTCCTTGTCCGCGCCATTAACGCGGTTGACGAAGGTGTGCAGTGCCTCAACGGAGAACACAACATCATCGGAGTAAAGAACGTCGTAGGCGTTGAGCTGGCCGGCGTCCAAGATCTGGACGTTGGCAAGGTTCGAAGCGCTGCGACGAGCGTTAAGGTCTTCGCGTCCGATGACCAGGAGCACGTTCTTGCGCTCGGTCAGACGCTCGAGGAAAGCCTTTGCAGACTTGGTAGACGGGTTCTGGCCCGGTACGAGGTCTTCGATGACGTGGATGCGTGCGTTGCGAGCACGATCGGACAGTGCGCCGAAAAGGGCTGCCTTGATCATTTTCTTCGGAGTGCGCTGCGCGTAGTTGCGCGGCACGGGACCGTGAGAAATGCCGCCACCGGTGTAGTGCGGTGCGCGGATGGAGCCCTGACGTGCACGGCCGGTGCCCTTCTGACGGAAAGGCTTACGGCCGCCGCCACGGACCTCGGCGCGGGTCTTGGTCTTGTGGGTGCCCTGGCGTGCAGCTGCAAGCTGAGCGGTGACAACCTGGTGCATCAAAGCAACTGATGCCTCGGTGTCAAAGATCTCTGCTGGCAACTCGACAGAGCCGTTGGTCTTACCCTCAGCGGTCTGGACGTCTAGCTTGAGGTTGCTCATGCGTGTGCACCGCCCTTCACTGCGGTCTTAACGGTAACGAGGCCGCCGCGCGCACCAGGGATAGCACCCTTGATGAGCAGCAAGTTGGACTCGCTATCGATCTTCTGAATCTTCAGGTTCTGGGTGGTCACGCGGTCCTGGCCCATGCGGCCAGCCATGCGCTTACCCTTGAAGACGCGGCCCGGGGTAGAGGCGCCACCGATGCCACCAACGCGGCGGTGAGCGGCCTGGTTACCGTGGGAAGCGCCCTGACCCTTGAAGCCGTGGCGCTTCATAGCGCCAGCGTAGCCGTGGCCCTTGCTGGTGCCGGTGACGTCGACGAAGGTGATGCCCTCGAAGATGTCAACCTTTACCTCTTGGCCGACCTCGTATGCGGAGGTGTCATCCATGCGGATCTCGGCTACGTGGCGGCGCGGGGTAGCGCCAGCCTTCTGGAAGTGACCTGCTGCAGGCTTGTTGGCCTTGCGCGGATCGATCTCGCCGAAGGCGATCTGGATGGCGTTGTAGCCATCTTTGTCTGCGGTGCGAATCTGGGTAACCACGCAGGGCCCAGCTTCGACGACGGTAACCGGAACTACGCGGTTCTCCTCGTCGAAGACCTGGGTCATGCCGAGCTTCTTGCCCAGAATGCCCTTGATCTCGTTTTCACTCATTGTTAGTTCTCCACCAAAGTTCTATTCGTCGATCACTGAATATTCACGTCGACACTTGCCGGAAGATCGATGCGCATCAAAGCGTCTACGGTCTTCGGAGTCGGGTCGAGAATGTCGATGAGGCGCTTGTGAGTACGCATCTCGAAGTGCTCGCGAGAGTCCTTGTACTTGTGTGGAGAACGGATAACGGCGTATACGTTCTTCTCGGTTGGGAGCGGCACTGGGCCAACTACACGAGCACCCGTACGGGTAACGGTCTCAACGATCTTCTTTGCAGAAGCGTCAATAGCCTCGTGGTCGTAGGCTTTCAGCCGAATGCGGATCTTTTGTCCCGCCACGCTTATCCTCTTCCTCGCTTCCCCACTTTCACATACTCGGCTCATCCGAGGCGTGAAGCGGTGGGAAATTGCTTCTCGATTTCTCTATAACGTTGTCCGGGCTTGGGGCCTGGGCTCAACGCCAGTTCTCTGGACTGTCATGACGACCAAGAGTTACGGCTGGCAAACCAGGCGCAGCGCTCTTGACGGGGTACAAGACCCGTAAGTCAGATGTTTATAGAAAGAGGACGGTTTACACGCATTATGCGTGGCAAGCCATACCCATTCGTATACTGCCGCTGTTTATTTGCCATGCCCCTTCTCCGGCCTCTCGTCTCGGGGTGCCTCTGCTAAAGCGCGGACCTTGCCCGATCTGAAAGCCTTCTAGTTACACATCAAAAGATGCCCAACTGCGAAGATGTCATGTTCGCCCTACCAGCAACAATGCCCTCTACCTTGCGGTAGATACGCCTTGCCGTGTTAGAGCAACCCTTGTATTTAACCATGTAGATGGCTATTTGCCAAACCTTTGGCGCGAGATGAATTAAACAGTGCGAGAAATCACGTTTTGGAAAATTTCCCTGCACGGGACCACACAACTCATTTTCATCGCACTAGGCTCGTCAAAGGTAGCAACCTAATGAACTAACTAAAGAGCACGAGAGAGAGTATGACGATGACCGAGAACAACGCCTCCACTTCCAACACCGCCGCTGGCGCGCCCGCAGAAAGCACCGCTGATACGGCTACCGCTGCAGCTAACAGCGCGCAGCAGGAGCCCAACGATAACCTAGAGACCCAGTACGGTGACACCATTATCGATGATGTCGTGGTTTCCAAGATCGCCGGAATTGCCGCGCGTGAGGTTTCGGGTGTTTATGCTCTCGGCGGTGGCGGCGCCCGCATGATGGGTTCCATCCGCGAATCCTTCGGCGGTTCCGAGGACGTTCGCCAAGGCGTTAGCGTCGAAGTAGACAAGGCTACTGCCTCCATCGAGGTCGCCATCATCGCCGAGTATGGCGTGGCAATCCACGAATTGGCAGAGGCTATTCGTCGCAACATCATGAACTCCATCGAGCGCATGACCGGCTTGCGGGTAACCCGCGTTGACGTCATGGTCCACGACGTCAAGCTTCCCAAGGAAGAAGCAGACGAGAACCAGACGCAGTCCACCCTGCCAGCCACCCAGGAATAGGATCATGAGCACTTCCCGCCCCGGCTTCGAGCTTTCCGCTGTGCAGGCGAATGCCATCGCCGCGGCCGTTTCCCGGATACCTGGGGTAGCCAGGCTCGATGGCGGAAGGTTCGGTGAGGTCAGCGTGCTCTTTCCCGGGCAACGTGTCACTGGGCTCCGCCGCCCGGATCCTCGGGACGACACACACCTGCGGATTTATATTGCTTTGGATACCTCCGCAGGTGTTCCCATCGGCACCCTCGCCCCCAGCATTCGCTCCGCAGCCCTAGACACCTGCCCGCAATTGCGCAGGGTGGATGTTGTCTTTGCGGATGCGGTTGCGAGCTAGCACCCTCGTGCCTCGATTTAGCCTTACTTAGCCTTATGCAGAAGGACAAAGGAATGAAGAACTACACCACGCTCGGCATTGTCGCCGGGCTCATACTCGCCTTTTTTATCCACCTCGGCTTATGGCCCACCGTCTTGGCTCTGGTCTTGGCGGCATTCGGCGGGATCGTCGGCGCACACTTCGACGGCCGTATTGACCTCACCACGGTGTGGAATGGCCTTATTGGTAAAGGCCGCGGCTAATGGTCGGCGGAGACCACGGCCACCTAAGATTCTCGCTGCGCTCGGTGGAAGCACTTATACGCGCTGCCATCGCCCAAGTCCCGGGGACCAAAAGTATCGACGCCAAGCTGGCCGGAATTGGCGGTCGCGCCTATCCGCGCCTATTGGTCCAGATCGATCCAGAACGTGAACTCGTCTCGGTGGATGCAAACATTGCAGCCACCTGGCCTTCTCCCGTCACGGAAGTCGCTGTTGCCGCCCGCGGCGCCATTGAGGCTGCCGTGCGCGAATATATGGGTTATTTCACCAGCCGCGTCAACATCACCGTGGGAGCGTTGGAGCCTGGCCCCCGGGTGAGTGAAGACGACGTCGCCAAGCGGGGACATCCCAGTGGCACCCACCCGCAGGAGCTGTCTGCGCACGAGCCAAGGCATATCCTTGCGCCGCATCCCAAGGCGCTGCGGCCTACCTTAGCCCCGCGCCCCGACCGAACGCTGCGGGAAGTGTCTACGCCCAAGCATGTGACAGCGCCACCCATTGCCGTCCCCGCCCCCATGATTCTGCGCGCTACGCAGGCACCAGCGCCACTGGATTTGAAAGAAATAGCCAGCCCCGCTCCGCAGCCCCTACGCAGCATTGCTCCGCCTCGGGTCGACGTTGAAACG
This sequence comes from Corynebacterium flavescens, assembly GCF_008693105.1. Classification (GTDB taxonomy): domain Bacteria; phylum Actinomycetota; class Actinomycetes; order Mycobacteriales; family Mycobacteriaceae; genus Corynebacterium; species Corynebacterium flavescens. The sequence continues at coordinate 26,645 of NZ_VXKK01000015.1, read as the reverse complement.
TCGCCGGTGCTGACTCCGCCACCCATGAGCCTGCGTCCTGTTAGCGTGCCACGCGCTGTGCGCCTGCGCCGCGTATACATCGACCCAGTGCCACGACACACGGCCCATGTTTATGCGCCGCTGCCCGAGCCGCTGCGCGCGATTACCATTAACCCCCGCTGGAAGGCAGGTACGCCCCTTGTCTGAGACCCCGCGCACCCCCAAGAAAGAATCCGCCACCACCGGTCGCGGCTTTGGTCAAGAACCATTGGCCTCACCCGCCGCGCGCTCCTGGGCTGTCATTCTTGGCATCGTCCTTTTAGCCTTGGCCGGAGTGGCCGGCCGTGAAACCTGGCTGGTGAGCGCGCAAGCCAATGCCCGCTCCTGGATCGATCCTTTCATCGATCTCATGGCCGCCGGCACGTTGCGCCCGTGGATGTTGTGGGCGGGCGGTGCCAGCATCGCGCTCGGAATCCTCCTTGTCATAATTTCCCTCAAACCCCGCCGCCACACTCACCTCCGCGTTGTCGCGGACAACGCCTCCGTATGGATGCGCCCAGTGGACATAGCCCGGCTCGCCTCCGCCAGCGCCCGGCGTGAACCCGGGGTCGCCGCCGCGCGCACGCAGGTAAAGAAGAAGCGTAAGTCCGTCAAGGTTGACGTTGTGGTCAACGGTGACGTCGAGGATGCCACCCTGGGCGAGCGTGTGCACGAGACCATTGCGCAGGAGCTTTCCTCATTGCAGGCACCTGCCCAGATCTCAGTTGCCGTCGATCAGATTCCGGAGCTCGATTCCAATGTCTAAGAAACTCGCTGCACTCGACCGCTTCTTGCTCGGATTGCTCGGGCTCATCCTTATCGCCTTAGGCACTTGGCCCATCCTCGTGCACTTCGGCGTGTCTTGGGCGGTCTACCTCGCCGCCTGGATCGATCACGACGAGTGGCGTTCCCTTCCTTCGGCGGCGTGGTGGCCCTTTGCGCTGGGAACCGCGACGGTGGTTCTCGCCCTGTGCGCCCTGTGGATCATCATCTCCAACATCCGGCACCACCGCTTTAACACCGTCACCTCAACCAGCTCTGACCACGATGGCGCCATTGCCATCTCCATGCCCGCCGTGGCTGGCGCCGTGGGAGCCACCATCACCCAGCTTTCCGGCGTGGACAAAGTGGAACAGCTCGTGGCCTTTGACCGAGGGCACCGCGCGCTGCAATACACCGTGGTAGCTAACCCCGATACCTCGCTGGCAGCCATCACTGAGGCCATCGTGGATAACGAAAGCGACTTCCGCGCGGCTTTCGACGCCTCCGAGCTCGATACCGTTTACAAAGTCCACTACACCAAGGTCCGCTCTCAGAAGGCAGCCGGCAAGTAGCGGTGGTTGCTAGTGCTTGTAGTTAATGCGGCGGCAGTGGGTCCTCGGCCACCCAGATGCCCTCGACCGCTGGGAAGGTCAGGAGACTGCCTCCTGATTGCACGAGTAACTCCTGGCCAGGGCTGCAGCGTTTAATCTTCTGCCAGCTATAGTCGCGGCGGCGCAATTCACGGCGCAACGGCTCGAAAGAATGCAGACCATGGTCAATGACAATCATTGACTCCTCCGTGCGCACGACGAGGACTGTGTCCCCGATGTCTGCACGGGATATATCTTCTAAGGCTAGAACCTGATGAGCCTCGGCGCGCTGGATCCGCTGCCGCTCGACGGATTCCACCACCCCGAGGCGGTGCTCAAAGCCCTCGTCATCCGTGACAACGAGCGGTCGTGCTGGACCCGCACCCCTAATGTTGCGATAAGGCCAGACCACCGGCTGACCGGCGACGCCCCTTGTGTTGACGGGGCGTACCACGATAAAGAATTTATCCACGGTGACACGGTGTCCGCTGGTGAGAAGCAGCCAGCGGCCCTCGCTCACTCGGCCATCCGCCAAAGGCACAAGCGAAGGGCGCACATGGGACATGTGCTCTAGCGCGGAAACCAGCTCTTCATCGCTGGCGCCCCAGCCAATACCCCGGTTCTGCAACATGGCAAACAAGGTGGCAAGGCTAAGTTCCGGGCGTCCTTCCCACGTCTCGCGCAAGGCGCGCAGCGTGGAGTCCACTTCACGGGGATCTCTCATGCCCTAGACCCTAGCGGGCACATACCCTCAAAGAGAAACGTCACCTTAAACGCCCTAAAGTCAACTAGAACGCAAAAAGGAACCACACCCCACGCGGTGGTGGAATGTGGTTCCTTATTTAACGCTTAAGCCAAGCGAAACTTCGGCGGCTTGCTAAAAATTAAGCAAGAACCTTGGTTACGCGGCCGGCGCCGACGGTGCGGGAACCTTCGCGGATAGCGAAGCGCAGGCCCTCATCCATAGCGACGGGCTGGATGAGCTCAACGGTCATATCAACGTTGTCGCCAGGCATGACCATCTCGGTGCCCTCAGGCAGGTGAACAACGCCGGTCACGTCAGTGGTACGGAAGTAGAACTGCGGACGGTAGTTGTCCATGAACGGGGTGTGGCGGCCGCCCTCTTCCTTCTTGAGGACGTAGACGGAACCCTCGAACTTGGTGTGGGGGGTGTAGGCGCCCGGCTTGATAACAACCTGGCCGCGCTCGACCTCTTCACGCTTGGTACCACGCAGAAGCAGACCACAGTTGTCGCCAGCCTCGGTGTAGTCCATCATCTTGCGGAACATTTCGATACCGGTAACGGTGGTGGAGATGGACTTCTCCTTGATGCCGATGATCTCAACATCCTCGTTGACCTTCAAAACGCCACGCTCAACACGGCCGGTAACAACGGTACCGCGGCCGGTGATGGTGAAGATGTCCTCGATAGGCATGAGGAAGGGCTTGTCGGTCTCGCGCTCCGGATCCGGAATGGAGTCATCGCAGGCCTGCATGAGGTCGACGATGGCCTGTACCCACTTCTCGTCACCCTCAAGAGCCTTGAGAGCGGAGATGTGGATGATGGGGGCATCCTCGTCGTAGTCCTGCTCAGCGAGCAGTTCGCGGATTTCCATCTCAACGAGCTCGATGATTTCCTCATCATCAACCATGTCGCACTTGTTAAGAGCAACGAGGATGTAAGGAACGCCAACCTGGCGAGCCAGAAGAACGTGCTCGCGGGTCTGCGGCATAGGACCATCGGTTGCAGCAACAACCAGGATGGCGCCATCCATCTGCGCAGCACCGGTGATCATGTTCTTGATGTAGTCGGCGTGGCCCGGGGCGTCAACGTGTGCGTAGTGGCGCTTCGGGGTGGAGTACTCAACGTGGGAGATGTTGATGGTGATGCCGCGCTCCTTCTCCTCAGGAGCCTTATCGATCATGTCGAAAGCGAAAGCGGTGTTCTCATCAGGGTACTTGTCCGCAAGAACCTTGGTGATTGCTGCGGTGGTGGTGGTCTTGCCGTGGTCGACGTGTCCGATGGTGCCGATGTTCACATGCGGCTTCGTACGCTCGAACTTCTCCTTTGCCACTGTATGTCCTCCTGGACTATATGGTGGCTACGACCTTCGCAGCCACGTGATTGACAGTTGTCATCGGCACTTGACCTAAAGGCCAAAGCGCTAATGACGCTTTACTTTACGTGCCAGTTACACGATCCTAGATTTATGCCGCGGTTTTTTCAAACCGCCGATATAGGAGGTAACCCCCCGCGATAAGCGTGGACGTTGTCCCTCGACAAGTATCTTTTAAAGGATCCTGGGAGGGTAACGGCCGGCTCAATCAGCACCACGTAAAAAAGGTGTTGATTCAGCCCGCCGCTACCCCCTCAGTGTGCCCAAACACCGACGGTAGAACTGGAAGCCTACTGGCGAAGACTACCAGTCCTGCACCAACCGCGGTGCGTGCGGGGTACTAGGAAGCCTAGGAACGGATTAGTGGTGTCCCTTGGTTCCGGTGCGCTCTTCAATGATGGCGGCCGAAACAGAGGCCGGAACCTCTGCATAGGAATCGAAGACCATGCTGAAGTTTGCGCGGCCAGCGGTGCTTGAGCGCAGGTCGCCGATGTAGCCGAACATCTCAGAAAGCGGAACCTTAGCCTTGACGACCTTGGCGCCGGAGCGATCCTCCATGGCGTAGACCTGGCCACGGCGGGAGCTGATGTCACCGTTGACGGTGCCCATGTACTCCTCAGGAGTGACAACCTCGACGGCCATAACCGGCTCAAGCAGAACCGGCTTTGCCTTGGCAACAGCTTCCTTGAGGACCTGCGAACCAGCCAGCTTGAAGGCCATTTCGGAGGAGTCAACGTCGTGGTAAGCGCCGTCCTCGAGGGTGGCCTTGATGTTTACCAGCGGGAAGCCGGCCAGGTAGCCGTACTGCATGGCGTCCTGGATACCAGCATCGACGGAAGGAATGTACTCACGCGGAATACGTCCACCGGTGACGGCATTGACGAACTTGTAGGTGGCGGACTCGCCCTCTTCCAAGGTCTCCGGATCCGGGTTATAAGGCTCGATGGTGACGATAACCTTAGCGAACTGGCCGGAACCACCGGTCTGCTTCTTGTGGGTGTAATCCAAGGACTGCACGGTCTTGCGGATGGTCTCGCGGTAGGCAACCTGCGGGTTACCGATGTTGGCCTCAACCTTGAATTCGCGCTTCATGCGGTCAACCAGAACGTCGAGGTGGAGCTCGCCCATACCGCCGATAACGGTCTGGCCGGTCTCATCATCCAGCTCGACGGTGAAGGTGGGATCCTCCGCAGCCAGCTTCTGGATAGCGGTACCCAGCTTCTCCTGGTCAGCCTTGGTCTTAGGCTCGATGGAGACCTTGATAACCGGATCCGGGAAGTCCATGGACTCAAGAATGATCGGGTCATTCTTGTCGCAGAGGGTGTCACCGGTGGTGGTTTCCTTCAGACCAATGACGGCGTAGATGTTGCCGGCGTCAGCCTGCTCAACCGGGTTCTCCTTGTTGGCGTGCATCTGGAAGAGCTTGCCGATGCGCTCTTTCTTGCCCTTGGTGGAGTTGAGCACCTCGGTGCCAGGCAGAACCTGTCCGGAGTACACGCGGATGAAGTTCAGCTGACCAAAGAAGGGTTGCGCAGCAATCTTGAAGGAAAGCGCGGAAAAGGGAGAATCGATGGAAGGCTTACGGGTAAGCTCCTTGTCCTCATCGCCTACGGCGTGGCCGATAACCTCGCCGATGTCCAGCGGGCTGGGCAGGAAGTCAACAACGGCATCCAGCAAAGGCTGAACGCCCTTGTTGCGGTATGCAGTACCACACAGCACCGGGTAGAGCTCGGAGTTGATGGTCATCTTACGGATGGCAGCCTTGATCTCATCCAGGGTCAGCTCTTCGCCACCGAAGTACTTCTCCATGAGAGCCTCATCGGACTCAGCGACGGTCTCGAGCAGCTTCTCGCGGTACTCGTCAGCCTTGTCCTTGAGGTCAGCCGGAATCTCTTCGATGGTGGGCTCTGCACCAGTCTCGACCTTGCCGCGCCAGGTGATGGCACGCATGGTGAGCAGGTCAACGACGCCGTCGAAGTCATCCTCAGCGCCGATAGGCAGCTGGAGAACCAAGGGTTTAGCGCCGAGGCGGTCGATGATGGTCTGAACGGTGAAGTAGAAGTCAGCGCCCAGCTTGTCCATCTTATTAACAAAGCAGATACGCGGAACGTCATACTTAGCAGCCTGACGCCACACCTGCTCGGACTGCGGCTCAACGCCTTCCTTGCCGTCGAAGACAGCTACGGCGCCGTCCAGGACGCGCAGGGAACGCTCAACCTCAACGGTGAAGTCAACGTGGCCCGGGGTGTCAATGATGTTGATCTGGTTACCATCCCAGAAACAGGTAACAGCAGCGGAGGTAATGGTGATACCGCGCTCCTTCTCCTGCTCCATCCAGTCGGTGGTGGAGGCGCCATCGTGCGTCTCGCCGACCTTGCGATTGATACCGGTGTAGAACAAAATACGCTCGGTGGTGGTGGTCTTACCGGCATCGATGTGGGCCATGATGCCGATGTTGCGGACCTTGTGAAGATCCTTAAGCACTTGTTGTGCCACTTTCTTACCCCAACTTAAATATCGTCGACGCCCCGACCTTTGCTTGGCCCGCGCGCCTTTTTGGATAGGTCTCGTTTAATTTTGCCACTTGCTGGCCGGTTTGGCAGCCGCAGAGGCACGTAGGCTTCCGCTCGCCTGAAATATTCTAGCGAGATTCCGGCTGCCTGACTAGGAAGTTTTTCCCACTAATGAGAAGAACAAAGATGACCCATAAATAATCCGAGCAACGCTAGATGAGTTAGCCACACCGGCATCCCGCGTGGGAATAGCCGGCTGCGAACTGATGAATCGTTGCTCGGACCATAGGCATTGCTGCTGAAACTACCAGCGGTAGTGGGCGAAGGCGCGGTTGGCCTCAGCCATCTTGTGGGTGTCCTCGCGACGCTTGACGGAAGCGCCCAAGCCATTGGAGGCATCCAGGATCTCGTTGGCGAGACGCTCAATCATCGTGGTTTCACGACGCTGGCGGGTGAAGGTCACCAACCAACGCAGGGCTAGGGTGTTGGCGCGGCCGGGACGAACCTCGACCGGGACCTGGTAGGTGGCGCCACCGACACGGCGGGAACGAACCTCGAGGTCCGGGCGGATGTTGCCCAGGGCCTTCTCCAGAGTGCCAACCGGCTCGGTGCCGGTCTTCTCACGGCAAACCTCGAGGGCGCCGTAGACGATGCGCTCTGCGGTGGACTTCTTGCCGTCCTGCAGAACCTTGTTCACGAGCTGGGTTACTTGCTCGGAGTTGTATACCGGGTCCTTGACTACAGGACGCTTCGGAGCAGCATTCTTACGCATTTTAGTTTACTGTCCCTTCTTTGCACCGTAGCGGGAACGAGCCTGCTTGCGGTCCTTAACACCCTGGGTATCCAGGGAGCCACGGATGATCTTGTAGCGAACACCCGGGAGGTCCTTCACACGACCACCGCGGACGAGCACCATGGAGTGCTCCTGGAGGTTGTGGCCCTCACCTGGGATGTAGGCAGAAACCTCAATACCGGAGGTCAGGCGCACACGGGCAACCTTACGCAACGCGGAGTTAGGCTTCTTAGGAGTGGTGGTGTACACGCGGGTGCACACGCCACGACGCTGAGGGGAACCCTTCAGCGCGGCGGTGGCTACCTTAGCGCGCTTATTGTGGCGGCCCTTGCGGACCAGCTGCTGAATAGTTGGCATAAATCTAGACTTTCTGTATGACTGCGGCTGTGCTGACTATCGAATGCCCAAACATGCAAAAATGAGGGCTCTTTTCCGGGGCCCTACCGCATGTCCAGAACGCCTATCCACCTTAAGGCCGATAGATCGATCAGACTCTTTCGCCCTACATGAAGGCGAAACCTTGCAAGACGTTACCACACCCTCCCCATCGCCTCCAAATGGCAATCCCTGCACAAACTTTCCCCCCTCCCCAACCACACAGGCTGCGTACGCCACATCACAGAAGCCGGTGACAATTACCTCAGGCACAAAATGCGGGCACGTCCCCCGAGGGACAATCCCCGCACAGACACTACATGTAGTAATAATGCCCGTACTGTTTACTGCATGTTGTGTTTCCCGCCGCAGTGTCCTGCAAATTACAACTATGTTCTTTGTTGAGGCGCGGCCTTTCCTTCGCCGCCCAGACAAGGAGCACCACATGCCTATTTCTCCCTCCAGGCACAGCGCCGGATTCGTCGCTGGCGCCCAAGACACTGCGTCCACCACGGAGGCTTCGCTTGTCGACGCCGTTTCCACCCTCAACGAGTACCTCGACCGCTCGGACTGGCGCATCAATGCCAACGCCAATCAGGACTACTCCCTCGGCGGAATGATCCTCAATTCCTCTGGCAAGCTCACGGCCAACTACTGGCTCGACCAAGTATTTAGCCCGGAGGCAGGCCAGGCACATCGCTCTGGCGATATTCATATCCACGATCTCGACATGCTCTGTGGCTACTGCGCCGGTTGGTCCTTGCGTCAGCTACTTGAGGAGGGGTTCGGCGGTGTCTCCGGCACCATCTCCTCCGGCCCACCGCGGCACTTCTCCGCTGCCTGCGGCCAGGTGGTCAACTTCTTTGGCACCTTGCAAAACGAGTGGGCGGGCGCGCAGGCGTTTTCGAGTTTTGACACCTACATGGCGCCTTTCGTCCGCCTCGATGACCTCGACTACGACGTGGTTCTTCAGACCATGCAGGAGTTCATTTTCAATCTCAACGTCCCCTCGCGCTGGGGAACGCAAACTCCTTTTACCAACCTGACCTTTGACTGGGTATGCCCCGCCGACGTGGCCGATAACACGCCCTTCATCGCCGGAGAACTCGCGCCCTTCCGCTACGGCGACCTCCAGCCAGAGATGGACCTTATCAACCGCGCCTTCATCGAAGTGATGTCGCAGGGAGACGTCGATGGGAGGCCCTTCACCTTCCCTATTCCCACCTATAACATCACCGAGGACTTCTCCTGGGATAGCGCCAATGCCCGGGCCCTTTTCGATATGACGGCGCGCTACGGACTCCCTTACTTCCAGAACTTCCTCAACTCTGACCTTGATCCGGGCATGATCCGCTCCATGTGCTGCCGGCTCCAACTGGATCTCCGCGAGCTTCTCAAGCGCGGCAATGGCCTCTTCGGCTCCGCCGAGCTCACCGGATCCATCGGCGTGGTCACCCTCAACTGCGCGCGGCTGGGTTACCTCTACCGCGGCGACGAGGAGGCACTGCTGAAGCGGGTCGATGAGCTGGTGGCCCTTGCGGTTGATACCCTGGAGCGCCGTCGCACCTTCGTAGCCGAGCTCATGGATCGCGGATTGCTCCCCTATACTCGGCGCTGGCTGCCCAGCCTGGACAACCACTTTTCCACCATCGGCCTCAACGGCTGCAATGAGATGATCCGCAACTTCACCGGCGACGACTGGGATATCACCGATCCCCGCGGACACGCCATGTCCCTGCGCCTGCTTGAGCACATGCGCGAATTGCTACGTCAGGCACAGCAAGAAACAGGGCACCTCTTTAACTTAGAGGCCACACCGGCAGAAGGGGCTACCTACCGCTTCGCACGCGAAGACGGCAAGCGCTTCCCCGATATCCTGCAGGCTGGCACCGCGGCGGAGCCCTATTACACCAACTCCTCGCAGCTGCCCGTCTCCCATACGCCGGACCCCTTTGCCGCACTGCGCGAGCAAGAAGATCTGCAATCCGCATACACCGGCGGAACCGTCCTCCACCTTTACATGGGCGCGGCACTATCTAGCGGAGAGGCCTGCGCGCTCATGGTGCGCCGTTCCCTCGAGAACTTCCGCCTGCCCTACATCACCATCACGCCGACCTACTCAATCTGCGCCTCCCACGGCTATATCTCAGGCGAGCATCCCCACTGCCCGCAGTGTGGGGATAAGACCGAAGTCTGGACCCGGGTCATGGGTTACTTCCGCCCCATGGCAAGCTTCAATACCGGTAAGAAGGGGGAGTTCCATGAGCGGCTCTACTTCGCCGAACCCGCACACTAGGAAGGTGGCTCTGCCCGTCGGCGGAATCGTGCCTTTCTCCGCCACCGACTGGCCCGGCCGCTTAACGCTTAGCGTATTCACGCAGGGCTGCCCGCTGCGGTGCGTATATTGCCATAACCCCTCCCTGCAGGGCTTCGAGCCCACGCCCTATACCTTCGGGTCTGCCCTTTCACTGCTAGAGGAACGCCGTGGCCTGCTCGACGGCATGGTCATCTCCGGCGGCGAACCTTTAAGCTGCCACGCCTTGCCCGCAGCGATAGCCGCAGTCCACGCCGCCGGCTTCAAGGTGGGCCTGCACACCAGCGGCTACTCCCCCAAGCGGCTCGCGGTGTTGCTCGATGATCCTTCCACCCGCCCGGAGTGGATTGGATTTGATGTCAAGGCCTTAACCCGTGACATCCCTGGTGTAGCCGGGTGCACCCCCGCTGTGGCTCAAAGAATGAGGGAGAGTCTCGACTTAGTAGCCCGCGCAGCCGCAAAGCACGGAATGGGATTGCAGCTGCGCACCACCCTATGGCACGGCTCGCCCATGGACAATAACCTCGCCGAGCTCAAGGAGCTGGCAGCGGGATACGGCCAGGAACTCGTGCTCCAATGGGCACGCGACTGCGACAGCAACGGCCGCTATCACGGCGCGGGACTCGCCGAGTACTCAGCTCCACGTCCATGAAAACTGCGCCGGGGCGCACAGCTGCTGGAAGTAGGTGCGCTCCTGGCTTTCCCAAACCTCGAACCACTGCTCATAGTCGGGGTCGCGCTCCAGAGCCCGCGCGCGGCGTTGCGAGCGCGGACCATCGATGAATATTGATAGCGCCTGTCCCCTTGCCCTTGCCGCGGCCAGATTCACCTTCGTCAGGGCCCCGACTCCCTCAACGATAAGGTTGCCTACTCCAGCCAGACTGACCCACTCGCCGCGGCAATCATTGGCCCAGTCCCAGCGCCAATAGCCGGGATTGCGCGGGGCCAGCACGTTGGAGGCGACCATGCGCGAGGCCGCACTCAGCCCATGCCAACCGGGGTAGAACTCGTCGAGGTGCACAACGTGCCATCCCGTGCGCCGAGATAATTCCTGTGCCGCGGAGGTCTTGCCGGCGCCAGAGGGGCCGTCGACAAGCACTGTCACAGGAACCGCGGTGGCTGCACTCTCCACGGCAGTGAGCAGCTCCTCGAGGCTGCCTGCTTTAATCATGCGGCTATAGCCCGAAGAAGCGCCAAGAACCGCTGAGAACCGCAACCACGATGGGGATAGCGGTGAGAACAATTCCTACGCACAGGGCAACCAGGTCGCGCCGGTGGAGGCGGGAAGGCCGAGCCCACGTGCGGGCTCCCCCACCTGGTGGGGTTCTGCCAAAGCCGCGCGCCTCCATCGCCGTGGCTAGTTTCCCGCCGCGGCGCAGCGCCAAGACCAACAGCCCGAAAGACATAGTCATGGTGTGGCGGATTCTGCCTTGATCACTCAAGCCCCGCGCGCGGCGTGCCATGGACATGAACGCCCAATCATCCTTGAACAAGGTCACCATCCGCACCCCGGCGACCGCCCCGATGACGAAGCGCGCCGGCAAGTGCAGCACCTGGGCTAGGGAATCACCCAGGCGCGTGGGATCAATATCGCGCGAAAGGACGACCATCGGCAGAGCCACGGCCAGCACGCGCAGCATGATCGCTACCGCCAGCTCGATGGAATTGTCGGAGACCACCATGAGCCACCACTGAAAGTAGACCTCCCCGCCGGGAGCACCGTAGAGGAGCATGGAGATTCCAGAAAGCGGGGCGATGATAAAGAGGAACCAGGAGGAGCGCAGCAGCCGTGGCCACGGCATCCCGCACAAGGGCGCCAAGGCAAGAGTTATGGCCAGCGAGATTGCGGCAGAGACCCAATCGACAGAGAGCAACAAAGGCGTGGCGAGCAGAATCATCAGGGCAATGCGGGTTATCGGGTTGAGCCCGGCCAGAATATTAGGCACTGGATACCTCAATTCGATGGTCCCCCAAGGCGGAGATGAAGTAGGGGTCATGGCTAATGGAGGCGACGGTCACGCCGCTATCAGCCAGCTCCCGCAGTAAGCGCACGAGTTCGGCAAAGGTGCTCGGATCCTGGCCAAAGGTCGGTTCATCCAACAAGACCACCGCGGGGGCGGTGACGAGTGCCGTAGCCACCGAGAGCCGGCGCTTCTCCCCTCCGGAGAGCGCGAAGGGGTTGGCCTCCAAGAGTTGACCCAAGCGCAGCCTGTCCACCAACTCCGAGATGCGTTGTTCTGGGGGCTCTACCCCGCGCGCGCGTGCGGAAACCCGCAGTTCCTCATGGACCGAACGAGCCACAAACTGATGCTCGGGGTTCTGAAAAACAAATCCAATGTGTCGGGCCAACTCGCGAGAAGGCCACTTGGCCGGGGAGCCGGAAAGGCCATCGCGCACGCTATCAGAAAGCCCAATTTCGCCCGACTGGGCGGGCAATAAGCCCGCCATAGTCATCAGCCACGTAGTTTTTCCTGAGCCATTTGCCCCGCTGACCACGGTGGATGCGCCTGCCGGAAGCTGGTAAGTGCGCGGGGGGCCGAAACGAGTAACCAGGTTATTGCACCACATGGCGTCTTCTTTGCTCGTTACGCTGCGAGCATGCGGCAGGCCAGTTATCTGCCGCCGAGCCACGACAGCTGCAGGCGTGGCATCCTCTACCAGTTCCCCGTGCTCGAGCACTATTGCGCGGTCGAGGATATCGGCCCAGTACTCATAGTTGTGCTCGACCACCACGAATGTGGCGCCGGTTTCCTTCGCCACGGCGGCAACGGCCCCCGCCACCTCGCGCGAACCCTGCGGATCCAGGTTCGCCGTGGGCTCATCAAGCAGGATGAGCCCGGCCCCCATAGCCATAACACCGGCCAAGGCCAGGCGCTGCTTCTGCCCGCCAGAAAGCCGCGCGGTGGGATGATCAACGTCTACGTCTAGACCCACCATGTCTAAAGCGCGATTCACGCGCTCCCATAGCTCGGAGCGTTCCACGCCGAGGTTCTCGCAGCCAAAAGCCACGTCATCGCCCACGCGCGAGTAAATAACCTGCGAGTCTGGGTCTTGGAGCACCAGCCCCACGGGGATCGTGCGGCCCGGCGCCTCGCGGTTGCCCGCGGCATCTTCCAAGATGATCTCGCCGTGTTGCGTGCCCTCATCATCGCCGCCCAACACTCCTGCCAGGGCCGCGACCAAGGTGGACTTGCCCGAGCCCGAGTCCCCACAGAGCAGCACGCGCTCGCCAGGCGCAATGCTCAGATCAATGTTGCGCAATGCGGGCTGCGCACGCCCGGCATGCGTCCAGCCAAAGCCGCGCATATCCACGCGCGTTCCACGGTCACTCACAACTAGCGGGCGCGCTGTTCCCTGCCAACGGCAAAGCGGTCGAGCGCCCCTGTCTTCGCCAGAGCGAGGACGAGGAAGTATCCCAATACGCCGGCCAGCAGGGCACCGGATATGGTCTCAGTGACGAAGTAAATCACCTTGAACTCCATAGAGCGCGCCAGGTTTCCGCTGGTGAAAAGCTCCAGGATGAAGGCACCAAGCCCGGCACCGAATCCGGCCAAGGCGGCAACAGGCAGGTTAAAGCGGCGGTAGAGGAAGATGGCCAGGATGATCTCCGCGCCGATGCCCTGAGCCAGGCCGGAATAGAGAGTAGAGATTCCCCACTGCGAACCCAGCACTGCAGAGACACACGAGGCCAGCAGTTCCACATAAATAGCCGCACCAGGCTTGCGGATAATGAGGCCACCCAGGATGCCTCCCAGCAGCCAGATGCCGGTGGCCATACCACCGAGGCCCGGCGTGAGGTTGTCCATGGCCAGGAACCAGGCGTATCCCACTGAGTTCCAGACTAAGAAGATAATGCCACAGGCCACGGCGAGCACCGATGCGACAACGATGTCGACGGTGCGCCAGCGCAGAGCGCGGGTTTCAGTCGCGCTCGTAGAAGTAGTACTAGTCATGCTTAATTCTTCCTCTCGCCGGAATTACCCGGATCAGGTTCAACGGTTTGTGCGCGCTTGCGACACATCTCAGCCCTCCTGGAGGGAGCAAGTCAGAAGACGGCACAAGCCGGGCACGTAACCTACCCCACACGAGAGCACCCGTGTTCAGTGTTTAGTTCTATATCTCCTTGTCACCGCAGCCCGCACAGGGCCAAAAGTAGATCGAAAGACCGGTTTATTCTATCGCATCGAGGCAGCATTGGCGAAGATCAAAAACGCGCAACCCCTCCTCCTGCACCTGCCCGGAAAGGGCGGAGGCGCTGTGGAGGTGAGGTTGCGCGCCGGTTTCCTCTTAGCGAGGAAACCTTGAGGACAACTTAGAAGTTGAAGTCCTCATCCAGAGGCACGGAGGCACCGGTGAATTCACCGAAGCCGTCGTCGCCGTAGATGGAATCGCCGTAAGTCGGAATCGAGTACGCCGCGTTGCGGGCGGCCTCGGTCGGCTTGACGGAGATGTTGCGGTAACGCGAGATTCCGGTACCGGCCGGAATGAGCTTACCGATGATGACGTTCTCCTTGAGGCCAATGAGCTTATCGGAGCGCTTGTTAATAGCGGCGTCGGTAAGCACGCGGGTGGTCTCCTGGAAGGAGGCGGCCGAGAGCCAGGATTCCGTGGCCAGCGAGGCCTTGGTGATACCCATGATCTCGGAGCGCAGCTGCGCCGGCTCGCCACCCTCGGCGACCTGCGTGGCATTGATCTGCTTGGCCTCAGAGAGGTCAATAAGAGTGCCGGGCAGGAAGTCCGTGGAACCTGCGTCGATGACGGTACCGCGACGCAGCATCTGACGAATGATGATCTCGATGTGCTTGTCGTGGATAGCCACACCCTGTGCGCGGTAGACGGCCTGCACTTCGTCGATGAGGTGCTTTTCGACGCCGCGGCGTCCCAAGACCTCAAGCACGTCGTGCGGATCCGCAGCGCCACGCATGAGGCGCTCACCGGTGGTGACGTGGTCACCGTCACGCAGGGAACGCTCAATCATGGCATCCGGGTTGGACTCCATGGGGCGACGCACCTGGGCCAGGCCCTGGCGCTTCGAGAGCTTCTCGTAGACAACGTTGTCAGAACCGTCATCCGGGGTGATAGTCAAGGTCCAGAAGTTACCCTCATCGGAGAGCGAAACCGTGCCATCGACAGAAGCGATGGGCGCGCGGTTCTTCGGGTTACGAGCCTCGAAGAGCTCCTGCACACGGGGCAGGCCGCCGGTAATATCGCCACCGACACCACCCTGGTGGAAGGTACGCATGGTCAGCTGGGTACCCGGCTCACCAATGGACTGGGCGGCGACGATGCCAACGGCCTCGCCGATATCCACCAACTGGCCAGAAGCCATGGACTTGCCGTAGCACTTGGCGCAGACGCCGGCAGGGGTCTGGCAGGTCAGCACGGAGCGAACCTTGATGTCGAGAACGCCAGCGTTGACCAGCTTGTCCGTCAGCTCCTCGGTGAGATCCTCGCCCGCCTGAGCAACGATCTCGCCGTGTGAATCCTTGACATCGGTAGCCACGACGCGGCCCGAAGCCGAGGTCTCCCACAGCTCGTGAACCTCGTACTTGCCCGGTGCCACCTCGGTGCCCAGCGGGATGCGCACACCCTGACGGGTGCCACAATCCTCTTCGCGCACGATGACGTCCTGCGCCACATCCACCAGACGGCGGGTGAGGTAGCCGGAGTCGGCGGTACGCAGCGCGGTATCGGCCAGGCCCTTGCGGGAACCGTGCGAGTTGTTGAAGTACTCCAACACCGACAGACCTTCACGGAAAGAGGTCTTAATCGGGCGGGTGATGTAGTCACCCTTGGAGTTCACGACCATGCCCTTCATGCCGGCCAGGGTCCAGATCTGACGCATGTTACCGGCGGCGCCGGACTTCACGATCATCGGAATCGGGTTATCGTCCGGGTAGAGCTTCTCCACCGCGTTACCCACGGTGTCGGTGGCGTGCTTCCACAGCTCGACGAGGCGGTCATAACGCTCGCGCTCGGTCAGGGCGCCCTGCTCCCAGTACTTACGCTCGATGGTCTGCGCGTCCTTCTCATAGGACTCGAGGATTTCTTCCTTGTTCGGAAGAACCAACACGTCAGACATGGTGATAGTCACGCCAGAACGGGTGGCCCAGTAGAAACCGGCATCCTTCATCTTGTCCAAGACCTGCGCCACGGTAATCATGGGGTACTTGATGGCCAAGTCATTGACCACATCGCCCAAGAGGACCGTGTCCTTGGAGCCGCCCTTACGGACCATGACGCCCTCAAGGTAAGGGTAGTTCCACGGCAGCAGCTCGTTGAACATGATGCGGCCTAGGGTGGTCTCAGCGAGCCAGGACTCGCCCTTGTGCCAACCATCCGGGAAGAACTGTGCCTCGATATCCTCCGGCGGGCGGAGGTGATCGATGCGCACCTTGATCGGAGCCTGCAGGCCCACGACTCCGCGATCGCGGGCCATGAGTGCCTCGGCATAGGACGAGTAGACGCCCTTTTCCGGACCATTCTCGTCGGCAGGGGTATAACGACCCTCGCCACCGAGCTCCTCGGCGGTCTTGTTCATGGTCAGGTAGTAAAGACCGGTAACCATGTCCAGACGCGGCATAGCCAAAGGCTTGCCAGATGCCGGGGAAAGGATGTTGTTGGAAGCCAGCATCAAGACGCGAGCCTCTGCCTGTGCCTCGGCGGACAGGGGCAGATGGACTGCCATCTGGTCGCCGTCGAAGTCGGCGTTGAAAGCCTCACAGGCCAGCGGGTGCAGCTGGATAGCCTTACCCTCAACCAGCTTCGGCTCGAAGGCCTGAATACCAAGGCGGTGCAGCGTAGGTGCGCGGTTAAGCATCACCGGGTGCTCGGAGATGGCCTCTTCGAGGACGTCCCACACCTCGGGGCGCTGGCGCTCAACCATGCGCTTTGCCGACTTGATGTTCTGTGCATAGTCATTTTCCACCAGGCGCTTCATGACGAAGGGCTTGAAGAGCTCGAGAGCCATCAACTTCGGCAGACCACACTCGTGGAGCTTGAGCTGCGGACCGACGATAATGACGGAACGGCCGGAGTAGTCAACGCGCTTACCCAGCAGGTTCTGACGGAAGCGCCCCTGCTTGCCCTTGAGCAAGTCAGACAGGGACTTCAACGGGCGGTTGCCCGGGCCCGTGACAGGACGGCCGCGACGACCGTTGTCGAAGAGGGCGTCAACGGACTCCTGCAGCATGCGCTTCTCGTTGTTGACGATGATCTCGGGGGCGCCGAGATCGATCATGCGCTTGAGGCGGTTGTTGCGGTTGATAACGCGACGGTAGAGATCGTTGAGGTCCGAGGTGGCGAAACGGCCACCGTCGAGCTGCACCATCGGGCGCAGTTCCGGCGGGATGACCGGAATCGCGTCCAAGACCATGCCAGCCGGATCGTTGCCGGAGCGCAGGAACGCGGCGACAACCTTGAGGCGCTTAAGGGCGCGCATCTTCTTCTGACCCTTGCCGTTGCGAATGATTTCGCGCAGGTCCTCGGCCTCAGCCTCGAGGTCGAAGTTACGGATGAGCGTCTGGATAGCCTCCGCGCCCATTCCGCCGGTGAAGTAGTCCTCGTAGCGATCAACAAGCTCGTCGTAGATGGTCTCATCGATGATCATCTGCTTCGGGGCCAGCTTGAGGAAGGTGGTCCAGATCTCGTCAAGACGGGCGACCTCGCGCTCGCCGCGCTCGCGGATGTGCTGCATCTCCTTGTCAGCGGCATTCTGCACCTTGCGACGGGCATCCGCCTTGGCACCAGCGGCCTCTAGCTCAGCCAGATCGGACTCGAGCTTGGCAGCGCGCTCTGCGATCTCCGCCTCGGTGTCATCCTGAACGTCCTTCTTCTCGAGCAGCATTTCTGCCTCGAGGGTGGACTGATCGTTATGGCGAGCCTCTTCATCGACCGAGGTGATGATGTTGGCGGCGAAGTAGATGATGCGCTCGAGGTTCTTAGGAGCGAGATCCAACAGGTAGCCCAAGCGCGAGGGAACGCCCTTGAAGTACCAGATGTGGGTCACAGGAGCGGCAAGCTCGATGTGGCCCATGCGCTCGCGGCGCACCTTGGACTTGGTGACCTCGACGCCACAGCGCTCGCAGATGATGCCCTTGTAACGGACGCGCTTGTACTTGCCACAAGCACACTCCCAGTCGCGCGTAGGTCCGAAGATGCGCTCGCAGAACAGGCCGTCCTTCTCCGGCTTCAGGGTGCGGTAGTTGATGGTCTCGGGCTTCTTAACCTCGCCCTTTGACCAGCGACGAATGTCATCAGCGGTGGCCAGACCGATGCGGAGCTCGTCGAAGAGATTTACGTCAAACACGTAATGTCTCCCTTTCATCCTCTATGAATGAGGAATTGATGGCTTTCTAAGAAAAATTCGTGATGCCCGGGGTGCACGGCGCGTGGCCTGCCACCCGGACCGGAGTGGACACTTAAGCGATGTCGGCGTCGGAACGCTCGTCGCGCGAGAGGTTGATACCGAGCGAGGGGCTTTCCATGTCATCGTCATCAGAACCGGACAGTTCCATCGGGGTGCCGTCAGTCGAGAGAACCTCGACGTTGAGGCACAGGGACTGCAGCTCCTTGAGCAAGACCTTGAAGGACTCGGGGATGCCCGGATCCGGAATGTTCTCGCCCTTGACAATGGCCTCATAGACCTTGACACGGCCAACCACGTCATCCGACTTGATGGTGAGCAGCTCCTGCAGGGTGTAGGCGGCACCATAAGCCTGCATCGCCCACACCTCCATCTCACCGAAGCGCTGGCCGCCGAACTGCGCCTTACCTCCCAGCGGCTGCTGGGTAATCATGGAATAAGGACCGGTGGAACGAGCGTGGATCTTCTCGTCGACGAGGTGGTGCAGCTTGAGCATGTACATGTAACCAACGGAGACCGGGTACATGTAGGGCTCGCCCGAACGGCCGTCGAAAAGCTGCGCCTTGCCGTGCTCATCAACCAAGACGTCACCATCACGGTTGGGCTTGGAGGAAGCCAGAAGGCGTGCAATCTCCTCGTTGGAAGCTCCGTCGAAGACCGGGGTGGCGGTCAAGGAATCGGCGGGAACCTCGTAGAGCTCCTCGGGGAGGGTCTTGAGAAGGTCGGCATTTGCCGGATCCTCAACGTCGACCTTCCAGCCTGCGTGAGCCAGCCAGCCGAGGTGAACCTCGAGAACCTGGCCGATGTTCATACGACGCGGAACACCGTGCGTGTTCAAGATGATGTCAACGGGGGTTCCGTCAGCCATGAAGGGCATATCTTCCGGAGGAAGAATCTTGCCCACGACACCCTTGTTACCGTGGCGTCCGGCCATCTTGTCGCCGTCCTGGATCTTGCGCTTCTGAGCCACATAAACGCGGATCATCTCGTTGACGCCAGGAGCCAGGTCATCATCGTCCTCGCGGGAGAAGTGCGCAACGCCGATAACCTTGCCGTTCTCACCGTGGGGTACCTTCATCGAGGTATCGCGGACCTCGCGAGCCTTCTCACCGAAGATGGCGCGCAGCAGGCGCTCCTCCGGGGTGAGCTCTGTCTCGCCCTTCGGGGTGACCTTACCAACCAGGATGTCGCCGGCGCGTACGTCAGCACCAATGCGGACGATGCCGCGCTCATCAAGATCGCGCAAAACATCATCGGAGACATTCGGGATTTCCCGGGTAATCTCTTCCGCGCCCAGCTTGGTGTCACGAGCATCAATCTCGTGCTCCTCAATGTGGATGGAGGTCAAAACGTCCTCTTCCACAATGCGCTGGTTCAAGATGATGGCGTCCTCGTAGTTGTGACCTTCCCAAGGCATGAAGGCAACCAGGAGGTTACGGCCCAGAGACATCTCACCATTGTGGGTACCAGGACCATCAGCCAAGACCTGGCCGGCCTCGACGCGCTGGCCCAAGGAGACCAACGGAGTCTGGTTGTAGTTGGTGCCCTGGTTGGTGCGCTCGAACTTGCGCAGCATATAGGTATCACGCTGACCCTCATCATCCATGACGGTGATGAGATCGGCGCTGACATTCTCCACCACGCCAGACTTCGGGGTGATAACAAGATCGCCTGCGTCGTAGGCAGCGCGCTGCTCCATGCCGGTACCAACCAGCGGAGCCTCAGAACGCACCAGCGGCACGGCCTGCTTCTGCATGTTCGCACCCATCAGGGCACGGTTTGCGTCGTCGTGCTCCAAGAACGGAATCATGGCGGTGCCCACGGAAACCATCTGGCGCGGGGAAACGTCAACATAATCAACGTTGGCCGCGGCGGTGACTCCGATGTCCCCGTCCTTGAGGCGGACCTCGACGCGGTCGGCGGTGATATTGCCCTCCGCGTCCTTTTCGATCTCTGCCTGCGCAATGGCGAAGCGATCTTCTTCATCAGCGGTCAGGTAATCAACCTGATCGGTAACGCAGCCGTCAATGACCTTGCGATAAGGCGTCTCGATGAAGCCAAAAGCGTTGACGCGTGCGTAGGAAGCAAGCGAACCGATAAGACCAATGTTCGGGCCTTCCGGGGTCTCAATCGGACACATGCGGCCGTAGTGCGAGGCGTGCACGTCTCGGACCTCGATGCCCGCACGCTCGCGGGAGAGGCCGCCAGGGCCCAGCGCCGACAGGCGGCGCTTGTGGGTCAGTCCGGAGAGCGAGTTGTTGTGGTCCATGAACTGCGAGAGCTGCGAAGTTCCGAAGAACTCGCGGATCGCCGCGGAGACCGGACGCACGTTGATCAACGAGGTCGGCGTGATGGACTCAGCGTCCTGGGTGGTCATGCGCTCGCGCACAACGCGCTCCATGCGCGAAAGGCCGACGCGGACCTGGTTCTGGATCAGCTCGCCAACGGTGCGCAGGCGACGGTTTCCAAAGTGGTCGATGTCATCGGTGTGGATGGCAATCTGCTCACCGTTGGGGGCGGTCATCTCGCGCTCGCCCACGTGCAGACGCACGAGGTACTCGAGGGTGACGGCGATGTCTTCCTCGGTCAGAGTCATGAGACCGTCATGATCTCCACCGAGACCCAGCTTGCGGTTGACCTTGTAACGGCCGACCTTTGCCAAGTCATAGCGCTTCGCGCGGAAGAAGGAGTTATCCAGCAGGGACTGCGCGAGCTCGCGGGTGGGCTGCTCGCCCGGGCGCTGCTTGCGGTAGATCTCCAGCAGGGCCTCGTCCGTGTTGGCTACGCCATCGGACTCGAGGGTAGACATCATCAGCTCGGAGAAGCCAAAGCGATCCTTGATCTGCTGCTCGGTCCACCCCAGGGCCTTGAGCAAGACGGTCACCGGCTGGCGACGCTTGCGGTCGATGCGCACGCCGACGGTGTCGCGCTTGTCGACGTCGAACTCGAGCCACGCACCGCGGGAAGGAATAACCTTCACGGAGTGCAGCGGGCGCTCGGTGGACTTGTCGATCGTCTGATCGAAGTAGACGCCCGGGGAACGCACGAGCTGGGAGACGACAACGCGCTCCGTGCCGTTGACGATGAACGTGCCCTTATCGGTCATGATGGGGAAATCGCCGATAAAGACGGTCTGAGACTTGATTTCCTGCGTCTCATTGTTGATGAACTCTGCGGTCACATACAGCGGCGCAGAGTAGTTGATGTCCTTTTCCTTGCACTCATCGACGGTGTTTTTCACCGGCTCAAAGCGAGGCTCCGACAGGGACAGGGACATATTGCCCGAGTAGTCCTGGATCGGGGAAAGCTCTTCGAGGATATCCTCCAGGCCTGAGGTGACGCGGGCGTCTTCGCCGCGCTCAGCCTGCTGCCGCTCACGCCACTCGGGCGTGCCGACGAGCCATGCAAAGGAATCGAGTTGTAGATCAAGGAGGCCCGGGACAGCGATAGGCTCGCTGATCTTAGCGAAGGAGTATCGCTTCGGGGCTCCAGGGATATTGGCCACTGACTTGGTCTGGCGGGAGACTGCCAAGATGGGTCCTTCCAGCACCTCACGCGGCTTGCTGTCCCCGCCCTGGCCGACGAGGAGCATAACCGCTGGTAATTTTAGCATTCGGTCTGCTGTGGAACTACTGGGTTCAGAATGCACAAAATCACCTTGTCAAGTCGGCTTTGCCATCACCTACCCGAAAGGCTAAATGTGCACCGAATTTCCAGATTCCAGCGCAAAGAAACAGAGTATACTAAAATTTCAATTCTGTAAAGGCATAGATCTCACCCGGCAAAAGTTTGCTTTCTCGCCTCGCTCGGTGAAGACTCAGCCAACGGACGCAGCGGTGTGCAGCTCCGTACTTAGCATGTACTTGGCCCGGCCCTGGGGGGCGGCTGCACTGCAACACATGATTCCCATCCGGGGAGCCAGCGGAGCGCTGCGAGCTTGCGCCGTGGACACGCGTTACCCTACCACTTGTACTACCGCGCGCCACAAGACGCGCAGATCAGTGGCAGTTTTCTCAAGCTACATTCCCACGGCTAACGTGCAGTGGTTACTTCTTACGTCCGGACGAGCCCCGGCGCCCGAAGACTCCGAGCGCGCCAGCGATGCCGATGAGTACCAGCACGCTGCCCAGCCCGATGCTGGCCCAGCGCAGCCCCTCGGCCCAAGCGGGACGCGGGAAGGAATCGGCCTGGCTCAGGAACGCGGCTTCGTCTTCTTCACTGGTACGCCCGTCGAATACGAAGGCCTGCTCGCGCCCGAAACCGGTTCTATCGGCATAGTAATCATCGATGTTGACGTAGAGACCAATGAGCATGCCCGTGGCTTGGTCTACGAAGTAGTCACGCCAGCCGGAATGATAGAGATAGCCCTGCTCCGTGGACCCGTCCTCATTCTGGAAGGTCGTGGTGGTGGTGCCGTTGGCGGCATAGAGCGTTGCCACGTTGGTGGGCTCAATCTCTTGGTGATAGCGATAGACCGTCCGGCCCTGCATCTCCACCTCTTCTTGGAATACCGCGTCCACCGGCTTGCGCAGCGTGGGATCAAACACGGGGTAATTGGTCTGCTCGGCATCAGCCGGGAATTTCAGCCAGTAACCATCAAGGGGAATCTCGATGGCAGGGCTGGCAAGGGTATCACTCAGCCGCAGGTTCCCAATGCTGGCACCGGTGAGTCGGTCCATATCAAAAGACCACACCTTAGCGTTATCGAGGTCGCTCAAGCCCTCTCCCGCGCCGCGCATGGTGGACTCTCCCACCCGCACCGTCACGCCGTCGTCGCCCTTGGGTGCCTGCAGCTCCATGTTGAGCTGATAGGTCAGCGGCCCTTGATAGGGCTGCGCGCCCTCCGGTCCCAAGACCTGCGAGTGCGCGTCATCATCACGCAAGGTCCACGTGGTCTTGTCCAGATCCAGCGGCATGCGGGGCGAGAAGTTCAAGAAAGCGGGTGCCACAATTCCCGCGGCGATGAGCGCGACGCCGAGGCCGAGCAGAAGTACGGAGACAATTCGGGACTTGGGCAACATGGGGATTGATTCTACAGATGCGGCCCTAAAGCGAAGAACGACCCCGCGTCCCAGGAAAGGGATGCGGGGTCAGTCTTAGTTAAGCCAAGTAAATTACTTGAGCTCGACGGAAGCGCCAGCCTCTTCGAGCTTGGCCTTAGCAGCCTCAGCGTCGTCCTTGGAAGCGCCCTCGATGATAGCCTTAGGAGCGCTCTCAACGAGCTCCTTAGCTTCCTTCAGGCCCAGGCCGGAGACGAGCTCGCGAACAGCCTTGATGACGCCGATCTTCTTGGCGCCAGCGTCGGTCAGAACGACGTCGAACTCGGTCTTCTCTTCCTCAGCAGCAGCAGCGGCAGGAGCGCCAGCAGCAACGGCAACCGGAGCGGCAGCCTCGACGTCGAAGACGTCCTCGAATTCCTTAACGAACTCGGAGAGCTCGATGAGGGTCATTTCCTTGAAAGCTTCAATGAGCTCGTCCTTGGTGAGCTTAGCCATGACGGCCATCCTTTCTGTGCGAAGTCGCTATAACTTCGCGGTATAAATTGTGTAGTTGAACGCAGATGAACTGCGCTATTTAAGCTTCTGCTTCTTTTTTGTCCTGCAGAGCTGCCACGGTACGGACAGCCTTGGTAGCAGGGGCGTTGAATACGGCCGCAGCCTTTGCCAAAGAACCCTTCATAGCACCGGCCAGCTTGGCGAGAGTGGTCTCGCGGTTGTCCAGCTCGGCGATGGCCGCAACCTGTTCGGCAGACAAAGCGTTGCCGTCCATGTAGCCACCCTTGACGATCAATGCCTTGTTGTCATCAGCAAACTTCTTGATGACCTTCGCAGCATCAACTGCCTCGCCCTTAATGAACGCAATTGCGGTCGGGCCAGTCAGCAGCTCGTCAAGACCCTCGATGCCGGAATCAGCGGCAGCGATCTTGAAGAGGGTGTTCTTGGCGACGGAGTAGTCAACGTCAAAGCCCAGGTTGTTACGCAGTTCCTGCAGCTGAGGCACAGTCAGGCCGCGGTACTCGGTCAAAACGACGGAGCTAGCACCGGCCAGCTTCTCCTTCAGCTCTGCCAGGTCTGCAGTATTCTTCGGGTTTGCCATTGTTTACTCGCCTCCTTCCAAAACATCTCTTATTTTTCCGCCGAGACTTCCATGCCGAGAAAAATCCCAACAAAAAAGCCCCGTGCAAGAGCACAGGGCGAGCAGCGCAAAGCGCTACATAATTCGCAAGTGTCTCCTGCGTGGGCCGCCCCTTAGAGTGGGGACCTTCGATCCAATGGATGACCAACGGTCTTCGGTGAAACTTGAGTCCGGCTGAAAGCCGTTCAAACTTCGGCATTCAGACTACATCTGGACACACAGAACTTCCAAATCGCGCCAATGACGCTATTGCGTCTACACTCGGCGAGAATGACTTCCCTCATGTGGTTCCGTGATGATCTTCGCCTCCACGACAACGCGGCGCTGAGCTGGTGCGCTGCCCGCGGACCACTCATCGCCCTCTTCATCGATGAGCCTGTCTACCGCGGCACCCGTGCCCTCGGGGGCGCGGCCGAGTGGTGGCGCGAGCGCTCACTGCACGCGCTGGCCGCGCAACTAGCTGCAAGCGGCGTGCCCCTGCTACGCCGGAGCGGCGAGCCCACTGCCGTGCTCGAGAACCTTATAGAAGAGTTAGCGCCCACGGCCACCATCGATGCAGTGGCGTGGACGCGGCGCTATCACAGCCCGCTGCGCGAGGTCGACTCTGAGGTCAAGGCACACTTGCGCAAGAAGGGCCTAGAAGTGGCCTCCCATCCGGGGCATACCCTCGTCGAGCCTTGGGAGGTCACGACCAAGGCGGGCGATCCCTATCGGGTCTATACGCCCTTTTCTAAGGCGGCGCGGGATCAGGTCCGTGATGACACTCCCCTCCCCGTCCCCAATCTCAAGGGCGGTTTCGCGCCGGAGGAAGAACCGTGGGAGAAAGCTGAGGAGCCCGAATGGGCCGCAAAGCTCGCCAGCCACTGGACTCCTGGCGAAGAGGAAGCGCGCCACAAGCTGTCCGCGCTCGATCTGGGCGATTATCCTGCCGGACGCGACTTCCCGGCCCGGCCTGCCACCTCCCGGCTGTCGCCGCACCTGCGCTTCGGGGAGGTTTCGGTGCGCGAGGCATGGACTTCGGCAAGCGAACAGCCCCACGGCGAAACCTTCCAATCCGAGCTGTTGTGGCGGGACTTCGCTTGGCACCGCCTCTACTACCACACGGACCTGGCCACGGTTAACGTACGCCGCCAATTTGATGCCTTCGACTGGGAATGGGACGCCCCCGAACTAGGCGCATGGCAGCGCGGGGAGACCGGAATTGCCCTGGTGGATGCCGGAATGCGCGAACTGTGGGAGACCGGATACATGCACAACCGCGTGCGCATGGTCGTTGGTTCCCTGCTGACCAAGAACCTGGGCATTCACTGGCGCCGCGGCGAGGAATGGTTCTGGGACACGCTTGTCGACGCCGACCCAGCATCAAACCCCTTCAACTGGCAGTGGGTGGCCGGCTGCGGCGATGATGCCGCGCCCTACTTCCGCATATTCAACCCAGAAACCCAGGCCAGCAAGTTCGATCCCCATGGCGAGTACATCGCCCAGTGGGCGCCGGCGCTCTCCCCCACGCCCATCGTGGATCTGCGCGAATCCCGCGAGGCGGCACTCACCGCCTACTCCGACATAAAGAAATAGTGGCGCGAAAACCCGAGACTCCGTTTAGGGGACATTTCGCTATGCAGCATAGGCCTCTCCAAAGACGAAGCAGCGGCATGATTGGCGGAGATACACGGCCTAGGCCCTGTCCTCTACAAGAAGGCAAGCCCAAAAGAATACCGAAGTCCGCTTGGACCCGATCCTTCAGGATAGGCCGGATGGCCTTGCTACCGCACTGCCAAGTTCTGGCGAGGCGGCCCGGCTGTGGATAACTGCGTCCGGCGCTGGTGGGTTATCCACAGTTTCCTTACTGGGTGCGGGTTGGGGATTGCCGTGCTGGTGGGTGGTGCCTTAGCGTGACGGGCATGGGCTTGCAGGAGTATTTCGCACAACTTGGCCGAGGTGTTGACCTCGTAGCCGAGTGCTCGGGGCTATCCGCGCCGGACCTCGAGAAGATGGGGGCCAGCGCGCAGGATGCCGCCGAGCTTATAAGCCTGCACACCATCTACTTTGGTCCCACACCCTACACAGGCAAGCAGCGCTCGGCCGTTAATGCAGCCAGGCGCAACGGGCACACTCTGAGCACCCTGCACCACATCGAATCCTTTACCCGCCGCGTCAAAGAACAACGAGCCGCATGGAACCTACGCGTAGAGTTATGCGCCACGCCCAGCGAGCAGGTTACTGCGGTAGCCAGGCGCCGGCTGCGCGAGTTACGTGTTCCCCGCACGTATTGCGAGCGCGCGATGTTGCGCCAGCACCCCAATGGGCTGGCTACCTTGACCGTGACCGGCAATGGGTTGGATATGGCAGATGCCTTCCGAACCATCGACCAGCAGCATCCGGGTAAGAGTTTTATCGCCCGCATGCTCGGCAAAGCAGGCCCAGCCGCGCGTACTCGCGTGACCACCATGGCAGTCCTCAAATTGGAGGACTACGGCACGATTATGCGCCGGGAGGGCGATGACGTGATGGTGCGCACCACCAGTGGGGCTGTTACCACCGGCGCGCAGCTTGTAGAACGCGCCTGCGCCAACGAAGGGCTTATCACGATCATCAGCCGTACACACGGGCCGGTGGACTTGTACCGCTGTGAGCGCTTCGCCTCAACAAAACAGCGCACGATG
>NZ_VXKK01000014.1 GCF_008693105.1 Corynebacterium flavescens | reverse complement strand
GGTTGCGTCCAATAGTGTGGTGTACAGCTACCGCCTGGTGAACCCCCCCTTGCCGACCAGCAAGGAGACCACCGCGGTACCTTTCGACTCAGCTCCTACACATCCTCGAAAGGACACCAACGATGGCCTCCGCGCCCAATCATATCGACCCCACCGGATACCTCGACGACCTGCTGGCCCAAGCCTCACCCGATCTGATGCGCCAGATGCTCCAGGACACCATCAACCTCCTGCTGTCCGCCCAAGCCGACCAGGTCTGCGGCGCCGAATACGGCACCACCAGTGACAACCGCACCAACCGACGTAACGGCTACCGGCACCGCGACCTCGACACCCGCGTCGGCACCGTCGACGTCGCTGTGCCGAAACTGCGGCAGGGCTCCTACTTCCCCGACTGGCTGCTGGAACACCGCACGCGCGTCGAATCTGCCCTGACCAGTGCCGTGGCCACCGCCTACCTGAAAGGCGTGTCCACCCGCAGGATGGATGACCTGGTCAAATCCCTCGGCATCACCGGCATGTCCAAGTCCCAGGTGTCGACGATGGCCAAGGACCTCGACTCCATGGTCGCCGACTTCCGCACCCGACCTTTGGATGCCGGCCCGTACCTGTACCTGTCAGCCGACGCGCTGACGATCAAGGTCCGTGAAGGTGGTCGGGTGGTGAAAACCTCGGTCCTGCTGGCCTGTGGCATCAACGCCGAAGGGTTCCGGGAGATCCTCGGCATGCAGGTCGCCACCGCCGAGTCCACGGCGTCGTGGACCGGATTCTTCCGCGATCTGAAGGCCCGTGGCCTGGACATCGTCGGGTTGATCACCAGTGACGCGCACTGCGGGATCCAGCACGCCATTGGTGACGTGTTCCCAGATGCCTCCTGGCAACGCTGCCGGACCCACTACGCCAAGAACCTGTCGGAGGTTGTGCCGAAATCCGAGTGGAAGTGGGTGCGCACCATGTTCCAGTCGATCTTCGACCAGGAAACCCCTGACCGGGTATGGGCCCAGGCCAAGGCGGTGGTCGACATGCTCGATGACACGCTGCCGAAGGCTGCGGCACATCTGGAGGAGGCTCTCGATGAGATCCTGGCGTTCACCGCGTTCCCGAAGCCGGCGTGGACGAAGGTGTGGTCCAACAATCCGACGGAGCGGTTGAACAAGGAGATCCGCCGGCGGACCAATGTCGTGGGGATCTTCCCTGACCGTGATTCGGTGGTCCGGTTGGTCGGGGCAGTGCTGGCTGAGCAGCATGAGGACTGGATGCAGCAGCGTCGGTACATGCCTCTGGCGGTGCTGTCCTCGACGGCGGAGATGCTGGCGAAGGCCCGGGCAGCTGACGGCGTCGGCGTCGTTGTCGGTGACGGTCAGGAGGCTCTGGTGGCGTAAGGAATCCTGTTCCGTCAGCGGTCAGTTCATCGCTGAGTCAACCGCTGGCGGATACACCACTCAAAAGGACTTGACC
>NZ_VXKK01000013.1 GCF_008693105.1 Corynebacterium flavescens | reverse complement strand
GACGGCGTCGGCGTCGTTGTCGGTGACGGTCAGGAGGCTCTGGTGGCGTAAGGAATCCTGTTCCGTCAGCGGTCAGTTCATCGCTGAGTCAACCGCTGGCGGATACACCACTCAAAAGGACTTGACCAACATTGCCAACCTGGTGACCTTGTGCAACTACCACAACGGGGTTAATGAGGATGATCCGAATGCGCCACCACTGCGCGGGCGGCTTGCCCGCGAAGGCGGGACAATAGTCTGGCAACCCCCGCACACGCACTAGCCGTTAGGGCCACACAGGAGCCCAACGGCGACTTTCAGCACCCCAAAACAAACCCAGCCCGCTTAGTCCAGGTTATGCGGGCTAATAGTCCGCATCCCCACATGTCCCTGAACACCGAAACTCCGCCAGCCCCCCAAGAAGAGAAGCTGACGGAGTTCTAGGCGCGGTGCCAAAAACTAGGCACCTATGCAACGAAAGTGCTTAGGCGGTGTAATCCTTCACCACGGAACCGTCGACGGGGATGCCGGGGCCGGAGGTGGTGGCGATGGTGGCCTTCTTGACGTAGATGCCCTTCGAAGAGGAGGGCTTCAGGCGCTGGATTTCATCCATGAGAGCGCCGTAGTTCTCGGCGAGCTTCTCAGCGTCGAAAGAAGCCTTACCAATGATGGCGTGCAGGTTGGAAGCCTTGTCCACGCGGAAGGAGATCTTGCCGCCCTTAACCTCGGTGACAGCCTTGGTGACGTCCGGGGTCACGGTGCCGGTCTTCGGGTTAGGCATCAGACCACGCGGGCCCAGCACGCGAGCAACGCGGCCGACCTTAGCCATCTGATCCGGGGTGGCGATAGCAACGTCGAAGTCGATGTTGCCCTCATTGATAGCCTCGATGAGTTCCTGGGTGCCCACGATGTCGGCGCCAGCAGCCTTAGCCTGCTCAGCCTTGTCGCCCTCGGCGAAGACTGCCACGCGGACGTTCTTGCCGGTGCCGTTAGGCAGGGAAACGGTGCCGCGGACCAGCTGGTCAGCCTTGCGGGGATCGACGCCGAGGCGGAAGACAGCTTCCACGGTGGCGTCGTAGTTCTTGGAGGAGGTCTCCTTGGCCAGCTTGACAGCCTCGTAAGGCTTGTACAGGCGGGACTTGTCAATCAGTTCAGCGGCGGCCTTGTAGGCCTTAGAGTTGGTGCTCATTTAGCAATTCCTTTACTCGGATTGGCGTGGTTTGAGCGGGCCGAAGCTGGCCCTACCACATGCAATTATTGTTATTTCGCCTTACTTGGCGGGGATTCCGTCCACGGTGATGCCCATGGAGCGAGCGGTACCGGCGATGATGCGTGCACCATTGTCGATGTCGCGAGCGTTGAGGTCCTCGAACTTGGTCTGTGCAATCTCCTTGCACTGATCCCAGGTCACGGAGCCAACCTTCTCGGTGTGGGGAACGCCGGAACCCTTCTTGATGCCAGCGGCCTTAAGCAGGAGCTTGGCTGCAGGCGGGGTCTTTAGCTTGAAATCAAAGGAGCGATCCTCGTAGACCGTGATCTCAACCGGGACAACGCTGCCGCGCTGGCTCTCGGTGGCGGCGTTGTAGGCCTTGCAGAACTCCATGATGTTGACGCCATGGGCACCCAGTGCCGGGCCAACCGGTGGAGCCGGGTTAGCAGCGCCAGCCTCGATCTGCAGCTTGATGAAGCCAGTTACCTTCTTCTTCGGAGCCATCGAATTACCTCAATTCCTGTGGTACCAAGGACGCCACCACGATGAATAATGACGCCTTGTCCGGATGCTCGCCTTATGCGGGCCACCGGGGGTGTGAAAATCTAAGTTACTGTGCGCATAAAAAAGACGCACGATGTTCCATGGTAGAACACCGTGCGCCCGAGGCAAAATCTGCCCTCAGCTGGCACTAGGGCGGCAGCCCTGCCGCCCTAGCAACGCAGCTATTAAGAAATGCGCTCGATCTCAGTGGGCGAAAGCTCGACGGGAGTCTCGCGGCCAAAGATGGAGACCAGACCTTGCATCTTGCCTGTCTCAGCATCAATCTCGGAGATGGTGGCAGAGACGGAAGCCAAGGGGCCGGACAAGATGGTGACGGCCTCGCCGACCTCGAAGTCGTGCGCATAAGTCTTGGCCACCTCCTTCTCCGGCATAGCGATAGCATGCTCACCAGCGGCCTGGTTCTGGGCGGCCTCGCCGGCAGAGATGGTGTCATTGGCCATGAGGAACTTTGCCACGTCCCGAATCTTGACCGGGGTGGCGTTGCCTTCATTACCAACGAAGGAGGTAACGCCAGGAGTATCGCGCACAACGGACCAAGCGGCGTCGTTAAGCTCCATGCGGACCAAGACATAACCGGGAAGAAGCTTCTTCTTGACGATCTTCTTCTTGCCGTCCTTGCTCTCCTGCACCTGCTCGACGGGGACAACGACGTCGAAGATGGAATCCTCGACCTCGAGGGTCTGCGCACGCATGTCGAGGTTGGTCTTCACTTTGTTCTCGTAGCCGGAGTAGCACTGGATGATGTACCACTTGCCGGGCTGCTTCTTCAGCTCGCGAGTGAACTCACGCAGGCGACGGCGGTACTCGCCATCCTCATCAGATTCAGTGGTCTCAGCTACCTGAGCGTCTGTATTCTCGGCATCCGCGCTCTCATTTTCCGAAACGGGCTCTGCCCCTCCGAGAGCCTGCTCGGCTGCAGCGGTGGCCGCAGCAGCATCCTCAGTGCTCTCTGCTGCGGGTGCCTCTGGGGCTGCGGGAGCCTGTGCCTCATCCGCGGTAGTGGCCGCGTCCGTCAAAGACGGGTCAGTGGTCTCTACGGTCTCGACATTGTTTTCGTCGCTCATGATGTACTCCATCTCATCTCTTGCAGGCCTGCCTGCATTAACTGCGCTCTAGCCTACCTGCCCTAAGTTTGGGCAAAAAGTATCCCGCCGTTTCCTTAAGGAAATCAGCGGGATAAAAGCTTATGTACTACACCCTACTAAGGAGTGAGGACCTGCTCAACTCCGAGGCCGGTGAGGGTGTCTACGCCCCAGACCAAAGCGGTGAGCACGATAAGGAAAGCAAAAGTGATCAGTGTGTACTGAACCATTTCCTTGGAAGTGGGCCAGACCACCTTTTTAATCTCGGAAACCACTTGGCCTGGGAAACCAACTACGGTTCCGGCCGGGCCACCTTCAGACTTATCCTCAGCCCGAGGACCCTGCTTTGCAGAGTAGCTCTGAGTGGTGGTTGTTGCTGCACCAGAAAGTTGACGCTTACCGGTCGGGCGCGGGGCCCCCGACTTTTCCGGCTGCTGATCATCATTCACAGCTAACTCCTCCTTGAAGAATTTGGCAGGGGCGACAGGACTCGAACCTGCAACCTACGGTTTTGGAGACCGTTGCGCTACCAATTGCGCCACGCCCCTAAGCTTGCCACCTTAAAAAGACGGCAGGCTCAACCCTACCAGACCGACAATTTCAGAATGAAACAGCCAACCCAAAGGGCGGAGTTTGGTAATAAAAAAGCACCCGCAACACGGGCGCTTTTCTTTCCCGGTAGCGATGGCGAGAATTGAACTCGCGACACAGCGATTATGAGTCGCTTGCTCTACCACTGAGCTACACCGCCATATCGCTCAAGCCAGCGGCCATAATGGCCGGAGACGTGAACAGAGCCCCCTGACAGAATCGAACTGTCGACCTTTTCCTTACCATGGAAACGCTCTACCGACTGAGCTAAGGGGGCACAGCCTCTTTAGAGTTGCGGCTTTAACCGCTGTGCTCTCGTTGAAGCCTTGAAAATACTAACCCGATTCTGCTTAAGAGCACAAATCACGAGGTCATCACGGCAATATCCACTCAAGAAGTGAGGTTTAAAGGAGAATGAAGGACCACGTTGGGAGCTAAGGCGCAGCAATGATCCAAGAAACCCCCACGGTCGAAACCGTGGGGGTTTTCTGTGCCAGGTAGAAGATTCGAACTTCTGAAGGCAATGCCGGCGGATTTACAGTCCGCTCCCTTTGGCCGCTCGGGCAACCTGGCAGGCACTTCTTGGTGCGAGTAAGTACTTTACTATGCAGCCGGGGGCTAAGTGCAAATCGGCTGGTTAGCCCACTCGGCTGACCGTAAAATCAGCCAGCTGACGCAGGGCCTGGCTGGCTGGAATCTCGGGGAGAACTGAGAGCTGTTCCTCAACGACGCGCAAGTAGGCGTGGACATCCGCCATCGCCTTATCGCGCCCGCCAGACTGACGCAGCAACTCTATAGCGCGCTCGACATCATCGTCCGTGTCGAGGGAGCCAGTCAAGAGCTCGCGCAGGCCGTCGCCCACGGCTCCTTCTTCTTCCAAGGCATATAGCACTGGGAGCGTGAATACGCCCTCCCGCAAGTCTGTTCCTGGGGTTTTTCCAGAATGCCTCGGGTCACCGAAGATATCGATGATGTCATCGACGATTTGGAAGATCATGCCCACAGCGCCGCCAATTTGACGCAGCGCGGCGGCGTGTTCCGGGCTAGCGCCGGAATGATAGGCACCTAAGTACCCGGCTGAGGCGATGAGCACAGCCGTCTTCTCCCGGATGACCGCCGTGTAGTGGTCGATGGGATTGGCCTCACCAACGCCGATGGTCTCCCGCATCTGTCCTGTGACGAGCTCTTCGAAAGTATCCGCAAAGTGCGCCACCGTATGGGTATCAAGCTGGCTCATCAAACGTGAGGCGTGAGCCAGCAGGGCGTCTCCGGCGAGAATGGCCACGGAGTTGCTCCAGCGGGAATTGGCCGATTCGACGCCGCGGCGACGGTCTGCCTCATCCATAACGTCATCGTGATAAAGGGTAGCCACGTGAACCATTTCGACCACGGTGGCGGCTTTAATCACACGGGAGCCTTGTGGATGAGAGCCATATTCCGAGGCCAGAAGCGCCATCATGGGGCGGAAGCGTTTTCCGCCCGCAGCTGAGAGGTGGCTGACTTTTTCTTTCAAAAAGTCCTGCCCGCGGTCTATTTCTGATTGCAGCAATTGCTCTACTGCAGCCATGCCAGCGTTCACGCGCTCGCTTAGCCGCGGATCCCCCAGGTCCACGTTAGTGGCGTGAGTTTGGCCGTTGGTCATTAAAAGCGTTCCCTTTGACTCAAAAATGCGAGTGATAGTCGATTACTTACCGTAGCCGAAACCACGGACCTAAACACACTCGACGTATCTGTACCGTGTAATGATAGTCCTTATGCCGGAGCAGATCGATAACCCATCCACCTTCGACGTCGCTATCATCGGCGCCGGGCCGGCGGGCGCGGCCGCGGCCATCCATGCCGCGCGAGCAGGCTACGAGACACTGCTTGTCGACGGCGCACGTTTCCCCCGCGACAAAACCTGCGGGGATGGCCTCACCCCCCGCGCGATGCATCAGCTCGAGAAGCTGGACCTCGACGTCAACCCCAAATACCGCAGCCTGGGGCTAAAGCTCCACGGCTTTGGCGGTTCTGTCACCGCCCCGTGGCCGCAGACCTATCCAGTGCAGACTGGTACAGCCTTGCCACGGCTGCACTTTGACAACCTCGTTGTCGATGCCGCGCGTCAGGCCGGAGCCACGCTCTGGACGGGCACGCCCGCCACTGCGCCCGAGTTAAGCGGCAACCGCATCGTGAGTTTCCGCGTCGGCGAGGCCGAGGTCCGCGCGAGGTGGATCATCGTGGCTGATGGCGTCCGTTCGACCTTCAGCAAGCAGCTGGGTCGCACCTGGCAAAAGGACGAGGTCTATGGCATCGCAGCTCGCAGCTACGCCACCTCCCCACACGCGGGTGAGCCCTGGCTGCACTCCCACGTTGAGTTGCAGGATGAGAAGGGCACAGTACAGCCGGGCTATGGCTGGATTTTTCCCTTGGGCGAGGAGCTTGGCCAGGTCAATATCGGCCTCGGGGCTTTGTCTACCGCACGCCGCCCCGCCAAGATAAACACCAAGAAGCTCCTGGAGCACTATGCCGAGCAACAGCGTCCTGAGTGGAAACTGGGGCCAATCGAGCATGTGGCCTCCGCCCTGCTGCCCATGGGAGGGGCGGTCACTAACGTCGCCGGCGCCAACTGGATGCTCATCGGGGACGCCGCGGCCTGCGTCAACCCGCTCAACGGCGAGGGCATCGACTACGGCCTTGAGACAGCTGCTCTCGCCGTAGAGTTACTCGGCCCCAAAGATTTCACTCTGGCCTGGCCTGACATACTGCGGGCACACTACGGACAGGCCTTCTTGCTGGCGCGCACGGCCGCGCGCCTTTTGACCTACCCGCAGTTCCTTCCCGTAGCCGGCCCACTGGCGCTGCGAGGTCCGGTGGGAAGAATCCTCATGCCCGCAGCCGCGCGCCTGATGGGGAACCTGGTGACTGAGGAAGACCGCGATCTCATCGCGCGTGCGTGGCGAATGGCCGGCGGTACAGTAGGTCGCCTGCGCTCCCATAGCCCCCTGTGGAGCACCGACTAGGCAGGCTTTATCGCCGAGTGCAGCGCCACGATCCCCAAGGTGAGGTTCTGCCAGCCAGCACCGCTCCACCCGTTACGGTTGATAGCAGCTGCTAGCTCTTCCTGCTCGGGCCAGGCCCTGATGGATTCCGCGAGGTAGATATAAGCCTCGGGGTTGGAGGAGACGAGCTTGGCCACCGGCGGAAGGAGCCGGGTGAGATACTCCTTGTATAGGGTTCCGAAGACTGGGACCACGGGCTTGGAAAACTCCGCCACGGCAAGCCTTCCGCCTGGTTTGGTAACCCGGGCCATCTCGCGCAATCCGAGCTCGAAGTCCTGAATATTGCGCAGGCCATAAGAAATGGTCACCGCGTCGAAGCTATTATCCGCAAAGGGAAGGTTCATCCCGTCCCCAGCCACCTTGGGAACATCACGCTCCGCGCCTGCGGCCAGCATGCCCTGCGAGAAGTCACAGGCCACGCACCACGCTCCGGACTTGGATAGCTCAACGGTAGACACCGCAGTTCCGGCCGCCAGATCGAGCACCTTCTCCCCCGGCTTTAGCCCCAAGCGCTCGCGGGTCATTCTGCGCCACCGACGGTCTTGGCCGAAGGAGAGCACGGTGTTTGTAATGTCGTACTTTGCCCCGACGGCGTCGAACATACGCGCAACATCGAATGGTTTCTTATCTAGATCAGCCTTAGACACAAGTAACTAGCTTATGCCACGCGGGCGCCCAAGGCACGCGCCGCCCACCGTGGGAGTTCGGGGTGCTGGCCCAGAATTGTCAGGGGCACGCGATTGGCCTCCTCCACAACCTCACGGTAATAGCCCATGAGCTGTTGACATAGCGCGTCCCACGTCTTGTCAAAAATGGAGGCGCGCGCGTTGATGCACAGCTCACGGTAGATCTCTGGGTCTAGGATTGCGTCCACTGCAAAGGGAAGATCCTCAACGAAGGTATCGACATCGAGTAAGAGCCCGTTGTGACCCTCCTCGATGAGGTCAATCGGGCCACCTGCCCGCGGGCCAATGGTGGGCACTCCTGAGGCCTGTGCCTCTTGGATGGCTTGGCAGAAAGTCTCAAACTCTCCGGCGTGGACGAATACGTCAAGGCTGGCATAGGCCTGCGCCAGTTCCTCTCCGCCGAGCGCGCCCACGAAGATGGCATCGGGCAGCTGCGCCTCCAGCAAGGGGCGCTCAGGGCCATCCCCGACGATGACCAGCTGCAGATCATCGCGGCCATTGAGCCCGCTGAGGCGGTGTACTCCCTTCTCCGCAGCCAAACGGCCAACGAAGCCGATGATCTTCTTCTTTCCAGTGGGATCCCAGCTCAGACGCAGCGCCTCCGAGCGCTTGGCGGGTTGGAAGCGCTGGGCATCCACCCCGCGGCCCCAGTGACGAACGTTCTTGATGCGGTGATCCTCAAGACTGTGGATGGTCATTGAGGAGGGAGCCAAGGTCATCTGGCAGGAGTTGTGGATAGTACGCATCCACTCCCATGCCCCATAGGCTAGGGCGGATAGGTGGTACTTGGTGGCAAAGCCAGCGATGTCGGTTTGATAGACGGCGACACAGGGAATGCGCAATTGTCTCGCGGCGAAAGCGCCGGCCGCGCCCAGGACGAAGGGGCTGGCCAGGTGAATTATGTCCGGCTTAAACTCCCGCAGGGCCTCATCTACGGCAAGGGTGGGCACCCCCACCGGCAGCGAATCGATGAGGGGAACCTTGACGGTGGGCACGCGCACGATGGGAAAGCCCAAATAGTCCGGGACCTCTTCTTGGTTCTCCCGCGCACCGGGTGCGATGACTATGGCCCCCTGCCCGGTACGGTACAGATGCTCCAGAATCCGCAGAACAGAATTGGAGACACCGTTGACGTTGGGGAGAAAAGACTCGGCCACAATCGCTACTCGCATACGTTCCATCATCTCCCAACCATGGCCACAAGGCGGTAACGCCTATGAAAAATCTCGGTTAACTTCCTGACTCCGCGCGGCGGGTGATGGCTCCCACAGACCACCACAGGGCGGCGGCTATCAAAGTCGATACTACCGCCGAAGATAAGGCGGGGATGATGGATAGAGTCCATTCCCTGCCCTCGACCTTCACTAGATCGGGGTTATCAAAGGCATAGTTGACCCACACCTGCTGCCCCTCACCCAAGCCGGTGGGATAGAGAAGTCCCGTGGGTGGCGAGTGATAGATTCCATCGGCGTCTTGGAAGTCCGCCGTGGTGCGCAGCCAGCCCACGTCACTGACGGTTGCCAACGCGCGCCCCATATTGGACTCGATGGCGCGGTCATTGAGCCAAGAGCCAATCATCATCCCAGCGCAACCCACCAACACCGCCATATAAAGAGCCAGGATCACCTGATAAAGGCGCCGACGATAGACGGCCGGGGTATAACGCGGCATGTCCACCGCCTGCGGATGCTCCCTCGCCGACACGAGACTAACTTCCCACCTTGGCCGCTAGAGCGGCGTTGAGCTTCCTGCGCGTGGCGCGGGTGGTGTGCGCCTCCACGATAGTGATTCCTGCCGAGAACTCCTTGACCTCGGCGAGAATATCGAGCAACTCCTGGGTATTATTGGCCTCGCGGTAGTCGGCGCCATAAGACTGGGCCAACGCAGATATATCCGCATCATGCGGAGTGCCAAAGGCCTTGTCAAAGGAGGGCCGCAGAGCCTGCGCACCCTGCTCCAAGACCTCGAAAATCCCGCCACCGTTATCGTTGGCCACGACGATGGTGAGGTTTTCCGGCCGCGGATTATCCTCCGGGATGAGCAGCGATGAAGCATCGTAGACAAAGGTGACATCCCCGATGAGGGCAACGACCCGCGGCGCCCTCCACTCCGCCGCCTCGCGGGACTGGGTGGCAAGGGCCACCCCGATGGATTGGGCAACTGTGCCGTCGATGCCGGCGGCTCCGCGCGGCGAGTAGGTCTCTACGCCATCAAAGGGCAGGCCAATGAGCGAGGCATCGCGCACAGGATTAGAAGCGCCCAAGACCAGGGTGTCCTCCACCGCCAGGGTGTCTCCCACCGCGGCGGCCACGTGAAGACCGGTGAATCCTAGCTCCGGATCCTCCAGGGTCTCACGCACCGCATCTGCGGCCATGCGCGAGGCGCCCTGGCACACTTCGATCCATTCCCTGCTTGGCTCGCCCGTCGTGGCCACGGTGGTACCCAGCCGCGCGTTGTCGCCGCGCGGGTTGGTGAAGTCAGCGGTGCGAGAAAGCACAACCAGCTCGATATCAGGATCGCTGATTAAGGCCAGCACCCCGCGGTGCATGGTGGGATGGCCCACCACGATGACCTGCTGCGCCTTGGTGTTGACCACGTAATTATTGGCGGAGACCTGCTCAGTACGGAAGATGTGCGCCGCCGCTGGGTGCACCGGCAGATAGGGAGCGGGCGCAGTGGGCTCGGCGATGGTGGGCACGTCCTCCAAGCCGGGGACTTCCCAGGCCTCGTCACCGGCAATCACCAGCGTGTTCTTGGAAAGATCGACGGCTACCTGCCCGTGATTTACCCAGGCAGGAGTCGGCGCTTTGCGCAGGGTGCGATCGCTCGGGGTACTCGGAAGCTCCTCGTCGACCAAGGGGAGATCGAAGGCCACGTTGATGTGCACGGCGTTATCGGTGCAGAAGCGTTGCCCGATGAGCGCGACGTCCTCTGCCTGACTGATGTGGGTGGTCTGTGCAAAGACACCGAAGATCCCTTGCTGCTCAATGGTCTGGGAAGCACCCGTCCCCTGCAGCCTTTCCGGACGGTCGGCGCTGATGACGGCCAAGGGGGTGTGCGAATAGGAGGCCTCGACCATGGCCGGAAGCGTGTTGGCCACCGCCGTGCCAGAGGTGACTACTACGCCGACGTGGCGGCGCTGCACACGGGACATGCCCAGCGCGCAAAAAGCAGCGGAGCGTTCATCGATCCGCGAATGGACGCGGATGTCGGTGCGTGCCAGAAGGGCAAGGGACAACGGGGCATTACGCGATCCCGGGCAAATGATGACGTCTGTGAGGTGGCGCGCCAACTGGGCAGCCACCAATTCGGCCAGCTTCAGGGATTGACTCATGCCGACCCATCTTACTGAGGCCACTGGGGCTCTGGTGCTATTGCCCGCCGCCTGTGTTTTCAGAGCCAAAGAGATCATTGAGCAGGCCCTCGATCTCATCTCCGCCGGAATCAACGCGGTCCCTCAGCTCGCTGGGAAGCTCGCTCGGCAACTCCGAAGGCAGCTCGGAGGGGAAAGCCGGCGCTTCTTCGGTGTGAGTCTCCGTCACCGTGGTGGGCACCTGGGTGGTCATGGTCTGAGTAACCGGCGACGGCGCGGGCTTATCCGCATCTGCCGCCGCGTTGCGCCACAGGAAGAACAGGGCTCCCGCTGCGACGACTGCCACCGCCGCAATCGCGGCAAATACGCCAGCCAAGCCCGCGCCGCCCCCGCTCTTCTTTTTCTTTCCCGGCGTGGATTCGAATTCTCCCGGTTCCTGCTCGTAGCCAGGCTGGGCATATCCCTGCTGCGAATAGCCCTGCTGCGGATACCCGGCCTGCGGCTCTGGGGCGTAGCGCTGCTCGCCAGGGCCGGGGAAGTACTGGCGGGGGCGCTGCTCGTCTGCCCCGGAGTGACTCGGATTGGTATCAGAACTGGAACGCGAAGATGCCGGTCCAGCACCAAATACGCGAGTCTCGTCGCCCCCGAAGCCTCCGCCGGTCACTGGACCGATCTGACGGGTCTCATCATCGGAATAACCGCCGGAGTTGCCCCAAGTGTTCTTCTCGTCATCGCCGTAGCCGTTTTTAGTCATGCTCTTAGAAATACCCTAAACACCTTGGATCATGCACCCGGAAACCTAAAAAGAGATCACATGCGGCGAGCCAGGGCGCGCCCCGTGGGGGTATCGAGCGTGGCAATCTGCGCCGGAGTTCCTTCCGCGATGATGCGCCCACCGGCGGCGCCTGCCCCCGGGCCCATCTCTAACACGCGGTCCGCGGTGGAGATCATGTCCAGATCGTGTTCGACCACGATAACGGTGTTGCCAGACTCCAACAGACTATGTAGTTCGGCGTTGAGAACCGCGCTATCGGCCGGGTGCAGGCCCGAGGTGGGCTCGTCAAGGAGATATAGAGTGTGCCCACGCCGCGAGGTACGCGAGCGTTGCAGTTCGGTGGCAAGTTTAATGCGCTGGGCCTCCCCACCTGACAGCTCCGGGGCACCCTGACCTAAGCGCAAATATCCCAGGCCAACGGCCTGCAGCGTCTCTAGGGAACGAGAAACCGCCGGCTCCGCTGCGAATACTTCTGCTGCCTCATCCACGGTGAGGTCAAGAATGCGGTCTATGGAATACCCCTGCCAGGTCACCTCGAGCGTCTCCGGGTTATAGCGCTTGCCGTCGCAATCCGGGCAGCGCGTATAGGCACCGGGCAGGAACACCAGCTCGACCTCGATCTTGCCTGCGCCGCCGCAGGTAGGGCACTGCCCCTGCTTGACGTTATAGGAGAATCGAGAGACGCCCCACTTGCGGCGCCGCGCTTCGTCGGTGTGGGCGAAGAGCTTGCGCACGCCGTCGAAAAGCCCTGTGTAGGTGGCCAATGTGGAGCGCGGGGTCCGCCCAATGGGTTTCTGCGTAATCTGCACCAGCCGCGAGATATGCTCCAGTCCCTCCTGCTTGGCGACGCCCCATCCACCATCCTTGTTACTGCTCTCACCATGCTCGCGCACCAGGCCCGCGAGCACGGTGGAGACAAGCGTGGACTTACCCGAGCCGGAAAGCCCCGTCACTGCAGTGAACTGACCGAGGCCGAAGTCGACGTCGAGGCCTTCGATGCTGCGGCATTCCACCCCGCGCAGGCGCAGCGTGTGGGTGGCGGCAGTGGGCTGCGCCTTGGGGTGCAGCGTGCGGTGCAGCAGAGCCTTCCGCGTCGGGCTGTCAGTGTCGCCGGGTTTCTCAGCCAGGTACTCAGACACGGGCCCGGAGTAGAGGATCTCTCCCCCACGCTCGCCGGCGAGCGGACCTACATCAACAATCCAATCGGCGCGCGCCACCAGATCCATGTCGTGCTCGACCAGCAGAACGGAGTTGCCGCCCGCGATGAAATCGCGGCACAGGTCCACTACTGCGAAGCGCTCCTCCGGGTGGAGTCCTGCCGAGGGCTCGTCAAGGACATAGGTAACCCCGAAAAGACCGGAGCGCAGTTGCGCCGCCAGCCGGATGCGCTGCAATTCTCCCGCGGATAGGGAACTCGTGGGGCGGTCCAGGCTCAAGTGCCCCAGCCCTAAGTCCACGGCCGAGCGCAGGGCCGGGATAACCTGCTTGAGCAGCAGTGCCTCCGCGCTATTATCCTGCGGGCGTGGGCCTTGCACCAGCGCCAGTGCGCGTTCAAGGGACAGGGCATTGAAGGCGTCGATTGGCATGCCCAAATACGTCACCTTTAGCGCCGCCGGATTGAGCCTGCGACCGTGGCAGACCGGGCACTCGTGGGTCTCTAAAAATTGGAGCGTGCGCCGACGCAGAGTATCCGAGTTCGTCTCCGCGAGAGTCTTGGTCAGATAGCTCGCCACCGAACGCCACGTGCCCTTATAGTTGCGCTGAATCTGGTCCGCGCCGCGATGCGGCTTGACGGTGACCACTGGGCGCTCATCGGTGAAAAGAATCCATTCGCGCTGCTTGGCCGGCAAATCCTTCCACGGAACCTGCAAATCGTAGCCCAAAGCCTGCAGGATATCGTGGAAGTTCTTCCCCGCCCAGGCCCCCGGCCAGGCGGCGATTGCGCCCTCGTCGATACTCAGCTGTGGATCGGGCACCATCGAGGATTCCGTGGGGATGTGCACGACTCCTGTGCCCTGGCAGCGCG
This sequence comes from Corynebacterium flavescens, assembly GCF_008693105.1. Classification (GTDB taxonomy): domain Bacteria; phylum Actinomycetota; class Actinomycetes; order Mycobacteriales; family Mycobacteriaceae; genus Corynebacterium; species Corynebacterium flavescens. The sequence continues at coordinate 117,760 of NZ_VXKK01000013.1, read as the reverse complement.
GGCACATTCCCTCCGGCGTATTGGGAGAAAAGCAGTCCGAGTCCAGCCCTTGGGGGTTGTCCCCGGCGCGCGAAAAGAGCAGCCGCACGGAGTTCGATATGGCAGAGACGGTTCCCACGGTCGAGCGCGCCCCGCCTGCCGACGCCGTCTGTTGCAGCGCCACCGTGGGCGGCAAGCCGGCAATGCCACCTACCTGCGGGTCCACGGCGGAGCCGATGAGGCGACGCGCAAAAGGCGCCACCGATTCTAGGTAGCGACGCTGGCCCTCCCCGTGGATGGTTCCAAAGGCCAGGGAGGACTTCCCCGAGCCCGAAACCCCGGTCACGGCAACCAGGCGCCCCCGCGGCATGGCAACGTCAACGTGGCGCAGGTTATGCAGGTGGGCATCGTGGACTTTGATCATGCCGGATTCAGTCATGTTCCCCACCGTAGTATCAGGCGCTATCCTCGTGAGTCTTCGCGGGCTTCGAGCACATCCCAGCACTCGCGCACGCGCTCAAGCCACCAGTCCCGGCGCGCGGCAGGGGCTGCCAACGCTGATAGGCGTGCGGGATCAGGCGCCAGAATCTCTAGCGGGAGGTGCCCGTCGACGATCTGGCGCGGGGCGGTGACGTCCTCGAGAAAGAGCGAGCCCGTGGCCAGGCCGGCGGCAGCCGGGGTGACGTCGATATCTTCGTCATCGTAGATCTTCGGCAGCGCGCCAACGGTGGCCAGCCCCATGCCGATTCCAATGGAGGTATCCAGCGCCGAAGCCACCGTGATGTCCATGTGGCGCTCGCGCAGGTGCTGCGCTAGGTCTAGGACACGGCGCACTCCGCCCAAAGGCGCGGGCTTGAGTACCGCAACATCCGCCGCCTTAAGCTGCGCCACGCGGTAGGGATCACTTACCTTGCGAATGGACTCATCCGCCGCGACGCGCACAAAGAGCCCGGCGCGCATGAGCTGCTGGCGCACCTGCGCCAACTCCTCCACCGTGGCGCAAGGCTGCTCCAGGTAGTCCAGGGGCATCAAGGCCTTGGCTGCGGCAACAGCCTCCTCAACGCTCCAGCCGCCATTAGCATCGACGCGCAGCACCGGCACCTTGCCGCTGGCCGCGACGTATTCGCGCACGGCATCGACGCGCGCGACATCCTCTGCCAAGCTTTGCCCCGGCTCCGCCACCTTGATCTTGAAGGTGCGGCAACCCGGATAGCGCTGCATGACGTCGACGACCTCACTGGCAGGAACTGCCGGGATGGTGCCATTGACCTCGATGGAATCACGTACCGGCTCCGGAAAGCCCTCTACTGCAGCCTCCAGCCCCGCAGCCAACCACGGCGCGGATTCCTTGGCCCCGTACTCCAGGAAGGGGGAGAACTCGCCCCATCCGGCCGGGCCTTCGATAAGCAGCGCCTCGCGGGTGGTGATCCCGCGGAACTTCACCGCCAGCGGCAAAGCAACAACGTGGGAGCGCTCCAGTACTTCTTCTAGATTCATGAGGGCTAGCTTAATGCTTATGCTCCTCCGCAACCCGCGGCGGGTACTACTGTATTAACCCATGAGCGAACACCAGAAGTACAGCACTGCTAACCCGTTCCGCCCCAAGTTGTGGAACGCCGTTCCCGGCTTCGAGGATCTCACGGACATTACCTACCACCGCCTGACGGAACCGGGCCGCGCCGGCGGTATCGTGCGCATCGCCTTCGATCGCCCCGAGGTGCGCAATGCCTTCCGCCCACACACCGTCGACGAGCTCTACCGCGTCCTCGACCACGCCCGCCGCACCCCCGACGTGGGAACGGTGCTGCTGACCGGCAACGGCCCCTCTGCAAAGGACGGCGGCTGGGCCTTTTGCTCCGGCGGGGATCAACGCATCCGCGGCCGCTCCGGCTACCGCTATGCCACCTCGCATGCCCACGATGATGCGGTGGCCGATGAGAGCACCGTCGATGCCGCCCGCGAGAAAGTGGAGGGTGGGCGCCTGCACATCCTCGAGGTCCAGCGCCTCATCCGCACCATGCCCAAGATCGTCATCGCCGTGGTCAATGGCTGGGCTGCCGGCGGCGGGCACTCCCTGCACGTGGTCTGCGATCTCACCATCGCCTCACGTCAAGAGGCCCGCTTCAAGCAGACCGACGCCGACGTTGGCTCCTTCGACGCCGGCTATGGCTCCGCCTATCTCGCCAAGATGGTGGGTCAGAAATACGCCCGCGAGATCTTCTTCCTCGGCCGCACCTACAACGCCGAGCGCATGCAGCAGATGGGCGCAGTCAACGAGGTTGTCGATCACGGCGACCTCGAGGACGCCGCTATACAGATGGGAAGGGAAATCAACACCAAGTCCCCCACCGCCCAGCGCATGCTCAAGTTCGCTTTCAACCTCACCGACGACGGCCTCATGGGCCAGCAAGTCTTCGCCGGCGAGGCCACCCGCCTGGCCTATATGACCGACGAAGCAGTCGAGGGCAAAGAGGCCTTCCTGGAAAAGCGCGCGCCCAACTGGGACGAGTTTCCTTACTACTACTAGGTTTGCTCCCCGCGTATTCTGCCGGCGTGGCGTAGTATCTGCAGTCCATGATGTACTTTGCCTGGATTCTCGCCATACTGGCGATTACTGCGGTGCTTGTGCTGCGCGTCTGGATGCTGCGGCGTATCCGCGATGCGGCGAAGAAGAACGAGCGTCCCTTCGACTATGAGGACGATGACCGCGATCCTTATGGCCGGTAGCTAAAATGTCTCGGGTGAGTCATATCCTTGCCCCCTTGCCCGTTAATCCCCACGATCCGGCCGCAATCTTGCCCGATTTGGAGGCGGCCATTGCCGGTCAGACGTCGGTGCTGCCGCTGCCCCAAGGTGATATCACGCGCTCGACCGTGCTGCGCAATACGCAGCGCGCGGGTGAGCCCATCGATGATGCGATAGCGCTGGTGGTTGCCACCTCCGGTTCCACGGGTACGCCGAAGGGCGCGCAGCTCAGCCCGCTTAACGTGGTGGCCAGCGCCGATGCCACCCACCAGGCGCTGGGTGGGCCGGGTCAGTGGCTTTTGGCCATGCCTGGTCACCACATCGCAGGCATCCAGGTGCTCATCCGCTCCCTTGTGGCCGGGGTCGATCCCCTGTGCTTGGACCTCAGCGCAGGTTTTGATGTGTCGGCCTTCGCGCGCGCCGCCCACGTGCTGGGGCGCACCGGGGACCGCGCATATACCGCGCTGACCCCGCTGCAGCTGGCGAAGGCGATGGATACATTGGAGGGAATTGAGGCGCTCGCGCTTTTCGACGCCGTACTCATCGGCGGCGCCCCTCTCAACCCACAGCTGCGCGTAAGCGCGGAGAAGCTCGGCATCACACTCCGCGCGACCTACGGCGCCTCCGAGACCGCGGGCGGGTGCGTCTACGACGGCATGGCGCTGCCAGGTACCCGGGTTCGCGTCGTCGACGGGCGCATTCGCCTGGGCGGGCCCACCATCGCCCACGGTTACCGTAATCTGCCCGGCCACGCAGCCTTTTCCGAACCCGGCTGGTTCATCACCTCCGATGGAGGATTCATTGAGAACGGGCACCTTAACGTGACGGGCCGTTTGGATAATGTCATCGACTCCGGCGGGTTGAAGCTGCACCCCGAGGTGCTGGAGAAGGAACTGCTCATGGTGCCGGGCGTGGCTGAGGCCTGCGTGGTCGGCGTGCCACACCCGCGGCTGGGGCAGGCCATCGTGGCCGCCTATACCGGCGCCGCCTCCTTGATGGACATCCTGGTCGCCCTCGAAGATGCAGAGGTGCCGCGCTGGCAGGTACCGAAGGACTTAAAGCGGGTGGAGGAGCTGCCGTTGACCGGCCCGGGCAAGATCGATCGCCGCGCCGTACGCGAGCTTTTTAGCGCTGCCAGTTCTTAGGTCTTGATCTTCAGTCTTCAGCCTTCTCCCGCACCGCGATATCGCCGGCGGCTGACAGGCCGATGGAGAACTCAGCGCCGCCTTTGTCAGCACCGCCGTTGATGGATACTTCCAAAAGACCGGCCACGGGGGCGGAGACTATCTGCAGCTCCACGCCAGGGCGCACGCCCTTCGAGTCGAGGTAGCGCAGGAACTCCGGATCGGAATCGTTGACCTGCTCCATGATGACGGGGATGCCCGGCGCGACATCGCCAAGCAGGAGGCGAGAGAGCGGCTCCGAGCTACCATCGGCCCCCGGGATGGGGTCCCCGTGGGGATCGCGGGTGGGATAGCCCAAAAGCTCGTCGATCCGCGCCACGAATCTATCTGAGAGCGCGTGCTCGAGCATGTCTGCTTCCTCGTGGAGCTCGTCCCAGGAATAGTTGAGCGTCTGCATTAAGAAGGTCTCGAGTAGGCGGTGGCGGCGCGCCATGATGACGGCGAGGCCGCGGCCCTCCTCCGTCAGCCTCACCCCGAGGTAGCGCTCATGCTCCACTAGCCCCTTGGCCGCCAAGCGCTTAACCGCCTCGGAGGTGGTTGGCAGCTTCTGATCTGTGGCCTTGGCAAGATCACCGAGCGACATGGTGGCGCCTAGTCCATTGCGCTCTTCAAAGCCCCACAGCGTCTTCAAATAGTCCTGTGTGCGCTCGTGCAAGGTGCTCAGATCTATGGCGCTCATTGTATCTGGGCAAGGCCTGGAGAGGCTTCTTAGGCTGTGGTGACATCGTTAGCCATGCCGCTGTGGACTGGCGACAGGACACGGGGGAAAGAAAGCCGGTGCACAGGGGCGTGGCACAATAGCTCCTATGAATCAGCCCACTCCCCCGTATTCCGCAACCGCTCAAGACTGGTTAGAAGGCGCCCGGCCCCATACCTGGGCCAACGCCTTTGCTCCGGTGGTCGCAGGTACGGGAGCGGCAGCGGCGTATGGCTCCGTGCATTGGGGGCGGGCGCTGCTTGCACTCATCGTGGCCTGGGCACTCATCATCGGCGTCAACTACGCCAACGACTACTCCGACGGGATCCGCGGAACGGACGATGATCGCACCGGCCCGCAGCGCCTCACCGGCGGGGGGCTGGCTAAACCCGCCCACGTCAAGTACGCGGCCTTTGGCTCCTTCGCCCTCGCGGGCCTGGCTGGGGTGACGCTGTCCCTGACCTCCGGCGCCTGGTGGTTTATTCTCGTTGGCGCTGTGTGCATCGCCGGAGCCTGGTTTTATACCGGCGGCAAGAACCCTTATGGGTACCGCGGCTTGGGCGAGGTCGCCGTCTTTGTATTCTTCGGTCTGGTGGCCGTGTTGGGCACCGAGTTCACCCAGGCCGGGACGCTTACTTGGACGGGTGTGGCCCTGGCGGTGGGAATCGGCGCTATGAGCTCGGCGGTCAACCTCGCTAACAATATTCGCGATATTCCCTCCGATTCTCAGGCAGGGAAACTCACCCTGGCTGTGCGCCTGGGTGATTCCCGCGCCCGCTTGTTGTTTACACTCCTGCTGCTCCTGCCCTGCCTCCTAACGCTGGGCATTGCGATAGGCGCATGGCCTGCCCTGGTGGGATTGGTCTACTTCCCGCTGGCACTCAAGTCCGTGCGTACCGTCAACCGGGGCGCACGCGGCCCAGAGCTTATCCCGGTGCTTGGCATGACGGGGCGGGCAATGCTGGCCTGGTCCGTGGTGGTTACGGCCGCGCTGTTCATCGCGGCTGGGTTGGGAATCTAGATGCTGGGAGTACTCACCGCTTTCTCCATCATCCTGGCGGTCATCTTCATTGGCTGGTTCTTAGCCGCCCGCGGCATCATCTCCTCGGACCGCGAACGCCTCGTCCTCAACAAGGTGGCTTTCTATGCCGCCACTCCGGCCCTGCTTTTTAGCTCCGTCGCGCGCTCCGACCCGGGAGTAGTGCTCTCCCCCGTCATCGTGGTCATAGTCCTATCCGCGGTCATCGTCGCCGCCATCTACGCAGCATTCTTCTGGCGCAAGGGCATCGCCGAGCTCGCCTCGGGTGCTGCGGCGGCCAGCTACTTCAACGCCGTCAACATCGGGCTTCCCGTCAGCCAGTACGTCCTGGGTGATTCGACCTATGCCATCCCGGCCGTCTTTGTGCAGATGGTCCTTTTCACGCCGCTCATCTTGGGTGCCCTTGGCGGCAAATCGCTGCTGGGAGGGATAAAGACGGGGCTTTTATCGCCGATGGTTCTCGCCTCAGCCTTAGGCTTCATAGTGGCCTGGCAGGACTGGCATATCCCCGCGCCCATCATGGAGCCCTTGGCGCTGCTCGGCGGGGCTTCGATCCCGCTTATCCTGCTCAGCTTCGGTGCCTCCCTCAAGACCGCGGGAGTGCTCTCCGACCGCAGCTCCCGGCCCGCGACCTATACAGCCACGGCGCTGAAACTCGTGGGTTTGCCCGCCGTGGCCTATGGCCTCAGCCTCGCCTTAGGGTTGAGCCCGGAACACACTTATGCGGCAGTCATTCTTTGTGCGCTGCCGACAGCGCAGCAGGTCTATAACTATGCAGCGACCTTCCAACGCGGGCAGAGCGTGGCGCGCGATACGGTCTTCATCACGACCTTCGCCTCATTGCCGGTGATGCTAGTGATTGCCTTCCTCTTCGGGCACTAGCGCCCGGCGAGCTCCGATTGGACCCAGGCCTTGTGTGCTTTGCGTTGTGCGGAGTATTCGGCCAAGGTTCCGGTGGCCTCGACGCGCCAGCGCGAGAATACAAGCATGGACAGCGGCAAGGCAACGAAGAGTGCTAGCAGCGCAGAAATGAGCACAGGGATGGGGAAACCCACCGCCATGGAGAGCAGCTGGATAACGACAGCCAGCACGATAAAGAGCAAAACGCGGGCGATGCCGTACTTCCACAGGGCAACCCGGGAGCGCCGACGCAACTGCGGATCCGGGAGCGGGGGCTCCGGGGTGTTCAAGGGGGCAGCTTCGTTGTTCATGGGACTCGATTCTACGCGGCGCCACTTAGCAAGTTAAGTAGGATGGGGCCTATGGGTCGTTTGATACTGATTGTTCTGATTGTGCTTGCCGTCTACCTGGTGTGGAAAGCCTTTGGTCCTTCCTCCTGGAAGAAGAACGGGCGCGATGCAGTCCAGGACAATCCACGGCGAGAGATTAAAGGCCCAGATGATGATGAAGAGTTCCTCTGGAATATTGAAAAGCAGCGCTTCAAAGAGCGCCGCGCCACAGAAATAGAGGAAGAACGCCAGCGCAAGCAGCGCGGCGAAGATGAGCCCGAAGCTTAAGCTTCAGAGTCCTTGCGGGCGGCGTCTTCTTGGGGGATAAAGACCATCTCGAGGCCGAGAGCATGCGCCACGGCAAATACCTTTTCCCAGCGCACCCCTGCCGCACCGTGCTCAATGGTGTGGAGGGTGGAGCGGGATACGCCAGCTGCATCGGCAAGTTCCTGCTGCAGAATTCCGAGCTCGCGGCGGCGCTGCGCAAACTGCGCGCCCAAGGCGATAAGCGCCGGGTTATCTCCGGCCGGCTTGCCCTGCTTATGACGGGGCCGGTGTACCTCGGACACCTTAGTTCAGCCCCGCGTAGGAGTGCAGGCCCGAGACAACCATGTTGATGAAGAAGAGGTTGAATACCATCACTGCCATGGCTGCGATGTTGATCCACGGCGCAATCTTGCGCATGGAGGGCGTAGCGCGCGCGTGCAAGTAGGCGGCATAAAGGATCCAGGTGGCGAAGGAAACCGTCTCCTTCGGATCCCAGCCCCAGAAGCGGCCCCAAGCGGATTCAGCCCAGATAGCGCCCAATACGATGCCCAAGCCCAAGGTAGGCAGGGTGATGACGGCGAGGCGATAAGCCAGCTGATCGAGCTTATTAGCTGAGGGCAAGGGCTTGGCCAGTTTTCCAAAGATGCCGTGCTCCGTACCCTTGGACTGCCAGCGCCGCAGCATGCTCAGCAGCGAGGCGATGCCGGAGATGATGCCGATAGAGGCACCAAGGGAGACGACGGTGACGTGGATAGGCAGCCAATAAGACTGTAGCGCTGGGACCACCGGTGCGGATTCCGCATAAAGCTTGGTCGAGCCGTAGAACATCAGAGCCAGCGTGGGCGTGAGGATCCAGGGCCACAGCGTGCGCCACTCCTTGCGCTGCAGCGCGATGGAGGAGATGACGATGACGCCAGCAGAAACCATGAGCACGTACTCGTAGAGGTTTCCAAAGGGGAAGCGCCCGGTGGCCAGCCCGCGCAAAACGATGGCAACCACATGCAAGACAACGCCGAGCCAAATGAGGGACTGCGTCATTCCCCCGATCTTATTTGCCTTGGCCTCGCGAGCAGCCAATTCCTCGAGGGAAATGACCTCCTGGTCAGCGCCGGATGCACTCGAGGCGACCGTTTCCGTTCCAGCGCCGACGAGGACCTTAGACTTTTCATCCGCCTTCGCCGCATCGCGTGCGCGACGCCCGTCGATGACGGTGTGAATCTTGCCGTAATAGAAAGCGGCGAAGAATAACGCCAGGGCATAGATGACGAAAGCGGTCTGGACGGAGACGTCCGAAAAATTAGACAAATTCTGGTTAACCTGCATAAAGCACCTTGGAATCTAGCGTATGAGCAGTAAAAACGTTTTCCTCCATACCCTACTCGGCGGCGATGTAGGGATCCAACTTTTGGAGGAGGGCTAGGCCGCGAGGCTGCCTAGCCCTCGAGGTTGTCTCGGTGGCGAGGCTGCCTAGTCCTCGACGTAGATGTCGTCCTCTTCTACCTCGTCCGGGTCGGGCAGGCGGAGAAGATGACGGTAGAGCTCGTAGAACTCCTCCGACCAACCAGCGCGGTCGGTGCGAGCAAGCCCGCCCATCTCCACGTCGGTGCCGCCAGCAGCGTTGGGACGCAGGCGCACCCACACGCGCCGGCGCTTTATCACCAGGGAACCAACCAAGGACACGAGCATGATGACGGTGGAGACGAGGACCCACTTTTGGAAGGGGTCATAGGAGATTTGGTAGTTGGCAAACTGGGAGGCACCGTCGAAAGTGACCTTCGTTCCATCATCCAGCGTGACCGATTCGCCCTGCGTGAGGTTGACGCGGTCAATCTTTTGCAGCTGGCCCGAGTGCACGAGCGTGGAATCGAGCGAGAAGATGGACTGCGCCGAGCCCGTATCTAGACCGGCATCACCGCGATAGATGTCGATGGCCAGGGCCGGATCCGTCAGTGCCGGGTAGGAGGAGGTGAGCAGCTGACCGTTCTCTCCGGACCACTGTGCTGTCGGGGCGAAAAGGCCCTGGATAGCCAGCTGGTTTTGGCGGCGGTCAAAAAGCTCCGGGTACATTCCGGCCGGCGGATCAAAGCGCATGACACCCGAGGAGAGGAAGTTGGTGAGATCATCCGGGCGGAACTGGATGGTTTGGGTACGAGTCTCCCCGTCCGGCCACTGCACCGTCACAGTCGGTGCGTAACCGTGGCCCTGGAGGTAGAGACGGTTTTGGGCCAGTCGTAAGGGATGGTTGACCTTGAGCTCATAGTCCTTCCACTGCGAGCTATCGCTGTAGATGTCATCGCCCTCGGCGTAGGAAATATTGGAGCTAAACATCTCGGCTTGCCCATTGGGCAGGTAGTCGGCACTGAAGTCGTGGGCGAGAATGCAGAAGGGGTGGAGCCCGGTGCCGTCGAAAAGCGCGCCCGCCCTGAAGGAATCAAAGTTTGAGGTGGACGTATTGCAGAACTCCGTGTTCTGCCCACTAGCAGCACTTTCCTCCTGCGAGCCGGATTCGGTGACCACGATGACCTGGCCCTCGTAATTGGTGAGCCGGCCCGCCGCCACGGTCACCAACATGGCAACGAGCGCGACGTGGAAGATAAGGTTGGCCAACTCGCGGCCATAACCGCGCTCGGCGGAGAAGGACAGAGCACCGGCGCGGTCCTGCGCAGGAGAATACTCCGAAACGCGCCACTTCTTGAGCATGCTACGGACCTCAGCGCTGACCTCTTCTACAGACCGATCGCTGCTGCCGGAGGCGTTAAGAGGCAGCCTAGTCAGGTACTTCGGGGCCCGGGTGGGCTGGGAACGCCACGCGCGGTAGTGCTCCACCGAGCGCGGCAGGATGCAACCCACCAGTGAGATCATCAACAGGACGAAGATGGCCTGGAACCAGATGGAGGAGAATACATCAAAAAGCTGCAGCTTGTCGTAGATCTTGGCAATGTTGCCGTTGGTCTCGATGAACTCGTTGACGTTGGTCTCATTGAGCTCGCGCTGCGGCAGCAGGGAACCTGGAATCGCCGCTATCGCCAGCAAGAACAGCAGCGCCAAAGCGGTACGCATGCTGGTGAGCCAGCGCCAGGCCTTGCGGATATAAATCACAGAAGTTTCTCTCCTCTAGTCGACCTAGATTAAGGTCGCACCGTACTCGACAGTCCACTGCCGGATGAAGTTGATGAACGCGCCCCAAGCGCCGGTCAGCAGCGCCAGTCCGACTAAAACCATGGCGAGGCCGCCGATAATCTGGATGGTGCGCGAGTGCTTACGCATCCAAGAAATGGTGCGCATGGCCCGCGCCGAGCCCAGCGCCACGAGCAGGAAAGGCAGGCCCAGGCCGAGGCAATAGCCCACGATGAGCACTGCCCCGCGAACCGCGGTCATGCCCTCCGTTCCCGCCGAGATGGAGATGATGGCGGCCAAGGTGGGTCCTAGGCACGGCGTCCACCCCAGGGCGAAAACCCCGCCGAGCAGGGGCGCGCCCAGCCATGTGCTCCAACGTTTGGGAGCCATGCGGGTATCACGCTGCAAGAAAGGCACGAGCCCCATGAAGACCACGCCCATGAGGATGGTTACCACGCCGCCGATGCGCATCAGCACATCCGCATTGAACGTCAGGGCCGAAATCGCGCCAAAAACAGAGACGGTGGCCAGCACAAATACCACGGTAAAACCGAGGATGAAGAGCAAGGAGGCACCAACGACTGCCCATTGCCTGCGCTTGCCGACGCCCACCCCAAGTTTCTCGTCATACGTCACCTCACCGCCGACCACGCCGGCCAGGTAGGAAATATAGCCGGGCACGAGCGGGACGACGCAGGGGCTGGCGAAGCTGACGAGGCCTGCGGCCGCCGCGGCGAGGATGCCCAGCAGAAGGGGGCCAGCCGCCGCGGTTTCGGCAAAGGTCTCCCCTATGCCGGCAGCGAGAGTGACAAGCATCTACTCCTGCTCCAACCTGTCGACGACCTCCATGACGTCTTTCTCCGTGATCTCGCGGAGGAATACCGCGGCAGGACGGTGCTGCTTATCTAGAACGATGGTTGTCGGCACCACCGAGGTAGGCACGCCGCCCAGCGCCGCCGCAGTCTTGAAAGGCGGATCGTAGATGGAGGGGTACTCCAAGCCGTTGTCCTCAAGGAAGTCCAAGGAAATCTGCGGATTGTAATCACGCACGTTGATGCCGAGCACCGTGCCGAGGCCGCGTTCTTGCAGCTGGGCATGGATGGAATCCAGATCATCGGATTCGGAGCGGCACGGCGCGCACCACTGACCCCAGGAATTGAGGACCACAATCTGATCCGGGAAGTCCTCCAAGGAAATGGTCTTATTCTGATCCCGCAGATCCGGGCCGCTGAAATTCGACAGGGGCTTGCGATCTTCCGCGGGGTAATCAATAACCGTCTGGCCGCCCGGCGAGATGAACTCGAAGGTGCCGCCCGAGGCGACAGCGTTCTGCGCATTGTCCGCGTCCTGCGTGCAGGAGGACAACGTCAGGCACGCCGATGCAATGAGGGCCGCTGTAGTAAGTCGTGACATCTTAGATTGCCTGCGCTGGTGCGGAGTAGTAAATATCGGAAATCTGATCGTCTTGATAGACCAGTGAAGTCACCGAGGCCAGATCGCATTCGCGGTTCCACGGTGCGTGCGGCAGGCGCTTGCCCAAGACACTGCGCTGGACCATGACGATGGGCAGCTGATGGGAGACCAAGATGGCCTCGTGCCCCTCGGCCTTGCGCTGCGCATCTGCCACGGCGTCGAGCATGCGGGCGGCGATGTCACTAAAAGGTTCTCCCCAAGACGGGATAGCCGGGTTGAGTAGCTGCGGCCAATAACGCGGATTCCACAGCTGGGAGTTCCAGCCCTTGGTGCGCAGGCCTTCGAATTGGTTGCCCGATTCAATAAGGCGCGGTTCTATCTCTACATCGAGCCCGGTGAGCTGGGCAAAGGGCCGCGAGGTTTCCTGGGTGCGCTGCAAGGGCGAGGCCGCGAGATAGGTGACGTCGTGCCCGCGGAAGGCTTGGGCCGTCCGCGCCGCCATGGAGTGGCCGCGGGAAGACAGATGATAGCCGGGGATACGGCCATAGAGGATCTTGTCTGGGTTGAAGACTTCACCGTGGCGCACGAGGTGAACGATGGTGCTAGACATGGGTATTCCTTTCACGCTTCCCGAGGCTTATTGCGGGGGCGTTGCAGCGGCGGCGGCGCGTGCTGCGGGTTTAAGAGCCTGCTCGATTACCTCAAAATCTTCGTCCCCCAACGCGTCAGAGACAAACCAGGTCTCGAAAGCTGAAGGCGGAACATACACCCCGCCCTCCAAAAGCTGATGAAAGAAGGGGGCAAAACGCCAGGTCTGCGCGGCCTTCATGTCGGAGAAGTTATGCCCCTGCCCCTCGGCGAAGCGGATGGAGAACATAGAGGAGGCGCGCTGAATGTGGTGCTCCACGCCAGCCTCATTCAAGGCCTGGGTGATCATGCTGGTAAGGCGATCCGCTTGAGCTTGCAGGCGCGGGTAGAGCTCCTCATTCGCCAGCTCCAGGGATTTGAGGCCGGAGGCCATAGCCACGGGGTTTCCTGAGAGCGTTCCCGCCTGGTAGACCGGCCCAGTCGGCGCGAGGTACTCCATGATCTCAGCGCGTCCGCCGAAAGCAGCAGCCGGCAGACCTCCAGAGACCACCTTGCCGAAGGTGACGAGGTCACCTGCCACTCCATCGACGCCGTACCAGCCACGATAAGAGGTACGGAAGCCCGTCATGACCTCGTCGAGGATGAGCAGGGCGCCGTCGGCATGGGCGACTTCGGCAAGCGCGGCATTAAAGCCCTCCTGGGGCGCGACCGTGCCCATGTTTCCGGCGGCGGCCTCGGCGATGATGCAGGCGATCTGGCCCGGATTCTCCGCGAAGGCGCGGCGCACTGACTCGAGATCGTTATAAGGAACAACCAAGGTATCCGCCGCCGCAGCGCCGGTTACGCCAGGTGAATCCGGAAGGGCAAAGGTGGCCACCCCGGAGCCTGCCGAAGCCAAGAGCGCATCGACGTGCCCGTGGTAGCAGCCCTCGAACTTCAAAATCTTGGCGCGGCCAGTGAAACCACGGGCCAGGCGTACTGCAGACATGGTCGCCTCCGTACCGGAATTGACCAGGCGCACCTCCTCCACGGCGGTGCGCTCGACGATGTGCTCCGCCAAAAGCGTCTCCGCCTCGGTGGGGGCGCCGAAGCTCAGGCCTTTGGTGGCGGCGCGCTGGACCGCGGCAACGATGTCAGGCTGGGCATTGCCGTGAATCATCGGACCATAGGAGCTAACGAGGTCGACGTACTCGTTGCCGTCAATATCCCAGAGACGAGATCCCTGGCCGCGGGCGATGAACCGCGCCTGCCCGCCGACGGATCCATAGGCCCGCACGGGAGAGTTGACACCCCCCGGGGTGACCTGGCTGGCCCGGCGGAACCACTGAGCTGATTGAGAAACTGGCTGTTCGCTCGATTTAGGCATAGCCCACATTGTAACGGTAAATGCCTTATACAAAAGTTGGATACCCGGGGAGTGTGGCGCAGCCTTTCACCTAGCCCACGAGTTTAAGGCCCACGATGCCGCTGATGATCAGTACCAGGAAGAGTACTTTGAGCACACTGGCGGCCTCTTGACCAGTAGCGATGGAGTAGCTAACAGTGCATACCGCACCGAATCCGGCCCACACCGCATAGGCGGTTCCCACGGGAATGGACTTCATAGCCACGGCGAGTCCGCCCATCGAAATCACACAGGCGACGACGAAGATGACGGTGGGCCACAGGCGGCTAAAGCCTTCGGAACGGCCAAGGGCGGTAGCCCATACGGCCTCAAAAACGGCCGAAGATATGAGAATTAACCAGGCAAACATGATGTCCTTGCTGGCCGTCTTGTCGCACTACCGGGTACGGCTCCGTCGTCCGGGGCTCGCTTTCCTGCGGGCCTGTCCCCAATAATGGCACACTATCAATCATGAAGATTGCATTTTTAGGAACCGGACGCATGGGCAGCGAGCTTGCCCGTCACTTGCTGGCCAACCACGAGCTGACCGTGTGGAATAGGCACCCCGAGCGCGCGCAGCCCCTCGTCGAGGAGGGAGCCCGCCTCGCCGCCACCCCCGCAGAGGCGGTCGCCGATGCCGAGGTCGTCATCACCTCGCTCTTTGGCCCAGATGACATCCGCGAGGTGGTCATCGAGCCGCACCTCATCCCCGCAGGGATCACCTGGATCGACACCACCACCGTCTCCCCCGACGTCGCCCGCGAGTTCGCCGCCGCCGTCGACTCCTATGTCCACGCCCCCGTCATCGGCTCCCTGGGCCCGGCGCGCGCGGGTCAGCTCGGCGTCTACGTGGGAACCCCGGATGACGAGCGCCGCGAGCTGGCCATGAGCCTCGCGGAGGCTTGGGCTGATGAGCACAAGCTCATCGGGGTCAAATCGGCAGCGACGGCCGCCACCGGCAAGCTGCTGGCCAACCTGGCTCTGGCCGTCACCGCCGAGGGGCTGCTTGAGGCCCTCGATCTCGGTGAGTCCCAAGGCCTCGACGCCGAGGTCATCCTTCAGATGCTCGACATCACTGGCCTGGCCTTCATGAAGAACATGAAGGGCCCCTTCATCACCGGGGATCGCAATACCGATCCGGGCGATTTCACCGTGGACGCTCTGTGCAAGGATGCACGCCTGATGGAGGAGACCTCCGCAAAGCCTCTGCCCGCCGTCGCCGCAGCCATCTCCCGCTTCGAGGAGCAGCAGCACATGGGCCACGGGAACCAAGACTTTTCCTCCATCTTCGTCTTCCGTAATAAGGGATAGTCCTAGCTGCTAGCCACTATCACTGCGCCCGCGCTCCTCACGCTTGTCGAGGTCCGCGGGCGCTTTTTCATGCCTTCTCCGCGAGGTTGCACGGCCCAGGCTGCTCCTTCACGGTAAATAGTGGCCCCTGGGAAAAGAGCCACTATTTACAGTGAACGCGCTTCACCACCGCATATGGACGGCTTGTGTATCACTTTTAGTAATACAGATTGTGTTACTATAGGCAGTACAGAAAGGAGGCACTCATGCTCATCACCCTCCACCCGGAGTCTGAGACTCCCCTATTCCAGCAAATCCACGACCGCATCCTCGAAGCCATAGCCAAAGGCGACATCACCCCCGGGACCCGGCTGGACTCTGTACGCCGCGTGGCAGCAGAGTTCGGAATCAACCCCGCCACCGTCAAGAAGGCCTATGACCTCCTGGCCGCCGAAGGCATCATCGAGACCTCGCAACGCGCGGGCAGCGTCGTAGCGTCCCCCTCCCCACCGAGCCCCGAACAAGAGACTCATCTGCGCGAGGAGCTGGGCCGGCTTGCCGCACTCGCCCGCGCGCAGGGCTTTGAAAAGGAAGCCATCCACGCCGAGCTCGACTCGGCATTTACTCAGTTCGATCTTTAATTTCCAAGTTATAGGAGAAATCATGGACACCCTCATCTTCCCGCTGACCATGCTGTTCAGCACCCTCGTCATCACCATCGCTTTCATCTATGCGCCCACGATGACCTCACCCGCCGCACCTCTCGGCGTGCGGGTTCCCACCCGCTTTAGTCAAAGCCCGCCCGTGCGCGATGCCCTGCGCAGGTACCGCAGGTGGGTGCTCTACGGCGGAATACTCAGCGCGCTCCTAGCCCTTATCGCCGCCGGTGTGCCCCTGGTGGCTGCGGCAAGCCCGCTCCTGCTCATTGCCTTTGCGTTCTATGCCTATGCGATTTGCCGCAGGGATCTCATCACCGCCAAGCAGCGTGAGGGCTGGTTTGAAGGCATCGAGACCGCGGTATCGGGAAGAATCAGCTCCCAAGCTGCTATCCAAGGCGTCGACGTACCGGTGCCCACTATTCCGTGGCTCGCCATCATCGGCTCTCTAGCTCTCATTGCCGCCGGAGTCATCACCGTGGCTACACGCTGGGCCGAGGTCCCAGATGTCATCGCCACCCACTGGGGTCCCCGCATGCAGCCCGACGCGTGGGCCGATAAATCCATCGGCGCGGCCTTCTTTCCCAGCTTCATAGGACTCGGACTCGTGGCGCTCCTATTCTTCATTGGCTGGACATTTAAGTCCTCCACCGTGCACCAACGCACCGATCGCTCGATAGCTGGACAGTTGCGCGCCCAGGCCTTGCTGGCGGCAAGCACGACCGGGATAGGCTACCTCTTCCTCATCATCAGCGCAGGGCTGGCCGTGACCCAGATTTGCAGCGTACTGCCCGCCTACCAGGACTATATGTGGCTCGGGCTGGCGATTACCGCTGGCGGCGCGCTCGTGGGAGTTCTCCTACTTCTTATCAACCAGCTCCGCGCACAAACCGCCATGGATGCTCAACTGCGCAAGGCCGGGCTGCATGAGCAAGACGCAGAAAGCCCCGATAATGACAAGTACTACAAGTGGGGCATGTTTTATTACAACCCGAATGACCCGGCAGTCTTGGTGGACAAGCGCTTCGGCACCGGCATAGCTTTCAACTACGCGCGGTGGCAGGCCCAGGCTGCTACGGGCCTACTACTGGCCAGCACGATCGGCGTACTTGCCTTCGCGTTCTTGTTCTAGACGCACTCGATGTCGAGTGCACCATAGGCGCCATAATCTGCGCGGATGTGCGATCCCGCGCGCAGCGGAACCGCCGCACAGAAGCTGCCCGTGAGCACCGTCTGCCCCGCCCGCAGGCTGGAGCCGTGCTCGTGCAAAGTGTGCGCCAGCCACACCAAGGGCAAGAGCGGGTGTCCTAGGACATCGGCACCACGACCAACGGAGTATTCCTGCCCATCGCGCGATAGCGTGGCCTCAATCTCCGTGAGCGGACCAGGTTGGGCACGAAGCAGACTTTGTGCACTGGGCGCGGAGCAATCGAGCCCCGCCCCCAGATCTAGCGGCCGGGGATCGACCAGGATGGCGCGTGCGGTAAGCCTGGGAGAGGTCACGCGCCGCCGAGTTCAGCGCCCCCGATTCCGGTGCGCTGAAGGTAGAAGCCTCGTTTTCGTGTGGCACGTGTATCTCCTTGGGTGTTGCCCTGCGCCCGCCTGCGCGGCGGCTCGCTTTATTTTGCGCCGATAAGCCTACGCGCGGCCTCCCTGGCCTGCGCGATAACCGCAGGAACTCCGACGCCGTTGACCCAGGAGCCAGCAACGGCAATGCTAGGCACATCCGCCAGCGCGCCCAGAACCGAGGACACGGTCTCCAGGTGGTGCTCGTCGTATCGCGGCAGGCCGCCGAACCAGCGCTGGGTAAAGATCTCAGAGACGCCCGCGGCGCGGCCATCGAAGCCGGTGATGTGCGCGAGATCGTCCAAGGCGTAGTCCACCAGCGTTTCCTCATCGGCGCGCACGAGGGCGTCATCACCGAAGCGCCCGAATGAGGCACGCACGAGTGCGCCACCGCGCTCCGCCAAGTGCGGCCACTTCCGCGAGGAGAGGGTAAAAGCCTTGGCATGGACGTCTTCTTGATCGGTGGCGACGAGGATTCCGGTGTTCTGCGGCAGCTCATTGCCCTCCGGATCCACATCCGAGTCAAACTTGAAGCCCACCACGGCCGAGCTCGCGAGCTTGACCTCGCGCAGGGCTTCAGTGGCCTGCGGGGCAATGCCCGCCATAAGCCGGGCGGTGGTGGGGGCTGGGGTAGCTAGCACCACGCCTTCGTAAAGCGGGGCATCCGCCGGCGCACCCTTGAGGACATAGCCCTCCCCCGGACGGTGACTAATCCCAGAGATGAAGGAATCCAGGTGAATATCCGCACCGGACTTCTCCGCCAAGGCCTCATAGACCTCGGCGTAGCCACCGCGGAAGGCCCGGAAGGGCGCGCCCTTGCCCGGGGTAGATACGCGCGATTGCTCGAGGACCTTGACCGCGCCGGACAAAGTGACCGACCCCTGCGCGGCCTGCTCATCGAGCACCCGTGCCAAGCCCGGAATGGTGGCCCGCAGGCCCAAATCATCCGCCGTGCAGGAGTAGACCCCGCCCAACAAAGCGGAGACCACGTGCTCGACCACATCGGCGCCGTACTGCTGGCGCACCAGCGCGCCCACGGAGACATCCCCGCCAGGAGTCCATTCAAAGGGCTCCTCGTTGGCGATGTGCCGCGCGCTCTCCGCGGAGACCAATGCGGCGATCTTCTCTGCGGAGGAGGGAATCCCCATCATTCCGCCGGTGGGAAGAGCCTGCAGCTTATCGTCCACATAGAGCAGGGGCCGAAGCCCCGAAGGTGCGACGAGGGAATCCCCCAAGCCCAACTCCGTGAAGAACTCCACTGCCTCGGCATTGCGCGCCAAGAAGGCCTCAGCACCCATGTCCGTGGGGCCGTCGTTAAAAGCGACACTGTAGAGCTTGCCGCCGATCCTCCCCGAGCCTTCATAAACATCGACGTCGTGCTCGCGCAGTTCATAAGCAGCGCTTAGCCCCGCTAAACCTGCACCCACAATGGCAATTCGCATTTAGCCCTCCTCGTGAATGATCGCTACGGCGCGGGTGATGGCCTCCGCGTCCGTCGTGGGAAGCACCCCGTGCCCGAGGTTCCAGATGTGCCCGTCGATATCGCCCGCCGCACGCGCGGCATCCACCTGGGACTTGATAACGCGCACGGCTTGGCGCACGGCATCATCCCCGGCAAAGAGCAAAGCCGGATCCAGGTTTCCCTGCAGAATCCGCGCGCCCACGCGCTTGGCGGCGGCATCCATAGCCACCCGGTAGTCCACGCCGACGACCTCGGGCCCGGCCTCAGACATCGCCCCGAGCAGTTCGCCGGTTCCCACGCCAAAGTGGATGCGCGGGATAACACCGGCCACGGAGTCAAGGATCTCGGTGGAATAGGGCAGCACGAACTCGCGGTAGTCCGCCTCATTGAGGTAGCCCGCCCAGGAATCAAAGAGCTGCATGGCATCAATGCCGGCGTCCACCTGCACCTTAAGGTAGGCCTTGATGGTCGGCACTAGCCGGCGCATCAACGCGTGCCAAGTCTTAGGGTCGGCGTGCATGAGCGCCTTGGTCTTCTCGTGGTTCTTGGAGGGCCCGCCCTCAATGAGGTAGGAAGCCAGAGTAAATGGCGCCCCGACGAAACCGATGAGCGCCTGGTCATCGCGCAATTCATCGAGAACGATTCCAATACCCGCGGCGACCTCTGGCACGTCTGTGTCCAGAATGGGCAGCTTGGCGACGTCCTCTGCACTGCGGATTGGTTTATCCATGACGGGGCCACGGCCAGGCACGATATCGACACCAACGCCTGCCGCCTTGAGCGGGACGACGATATCGCTGAAGAGAATAGCCGCATCAACATCATGGCGACGGACCGGCTGGAGGGTGATCTCGGCGAGGAGCTCCGGCATGAAGCACGAGTCCAGCATGTCGATGCCCTCGCGCACGCGGCGGTACTCCGGCAGGGAACGCCCCGCCTGGCGCATGAACCATACGGGCGGGCGGGTGGGACTGTGTCCCAGTGCCGCGTCGATGAGCGGGGAGGCATGAAGGCTACGTTGTGGCATGCCCTACATTATGAATCAAAAGTTGTAGAGGGGCTAATTAGCCTAACCTATGTGAAGCTGCGGTAATTATGACTCTTGATAAAGCGGTTGACCGCCGGGCGGTACAACAACACCAACGCCACCATGAGCAGCATGGGGATGAACAGCAGGGCCAAGCCCCCAACGCCCAGCGCTAGGGCCGCGATGTTGGTGAAAAGCGTCAGCGCGATAGCCACCGTGATGATTCGGCGCGGCCACTTAGAACCACTCTTGAGCTGCGTGGCAGCTATAGCCATGACGAGCGCAGCTATGGCATTGACTACAGACACGAAGCGGCGGTTGCTGCGCAGATACTCGGACACGGCCTCTGAAGGAGCGTGGCCTTGGCTGTCGCCCGCACCGAAGATGCCGACCATGGCGCTGGTGAGCATGACAATCGCCGCACCAACGAGAACCCAATAAGCCCACGCCAGCGCCGGAGGCGCCACGCTGGGGTCGGTGTTATCTACAGGGCGAGAGGGACGGTTATAGTCCTTAGGTCCGGAGCGATCCGCATCCGGCTTGCCGTCATCGGGCCGACCGGGTTGCGGGAACATGCTGGTCACTTCTACTTGCCTCCCTTTGAGCGCGGGGGCCAGCGAAAGCCGGAAGAGTCCTTGTCTTCTTGGCCATCATTAGAATCTTTACCGTCTTTGCCCCGCTTGCTCCCCTGGCGCAGCTCCCCGAGCTTCTCTTCACGAGACTTCTGACGTTCTTCTTCTTCCCTCTCCCGCCGGGCCTTCTGCAGCTCCTTTTCCATCTCCCGCATCTGCTCGAGCTCGCCTGTGTAGTCGAGCGTTTCCTCCCTGCTGGAGAAGAACAGGCCCATCACGGCAGCAACGCCCACGATGATCTGCACCGAGCCATCGAGCACGAAGAGCCAGTCCGGCACTTTGCTGCCCGCGGGGGTGAGCAGGAATACGAAGACGATGCGGATGCCGAAGTACAGCGAGAAGAAGAACCACAACCGCCGCGCCGTCCCCGCCCGCTTGGTGGGCTTATTAAAAGACCACAGCATCCAGGCCAACACCGCGATGATGGCAAAGGAAAACAGCGCCGAGAGAATAATCGAGCCATAGGCGGCGGACTGGATGAGGGAATCCGAAAGATCCTGGCCCGTTCCAGCCAGCGTGTCCGCCGCCTGCTCGCGGGCTTGCGCCAGCAGCTGATCGCGGTTGAGCAGGGAGGCAATGACGCTCAGGCACTGATGCACAAACTCCGCTACCAAGGCAACGAGCCACACCACGATGAGCAGGGAGACGGTCTCTGTGCGCTTGCTCTGATCTTCTTGCCCCTGTGGAGCACCCTGCGAGGGGTTCTGCGAGGAATTCTGTGAGGAATTTTTAGGGGACGTTGGCGGAGAAAGTCGAGGGGCGGGAATGGTCAACGTTTTCCTTACTTGAGAAGACGGGCGGCGTCGGTGGCGAAGTAGGTGAGGATCTGATCCGCCCCGGCGCGCTTGAATGCGGTCAGGGATTCCATCATAACTGCCTCGCCGTCGATCCAACCGTTGGCGCCGGCGGCCTTGATCATCGCATACTCGCCCGAGACCTGGTAGACCGAAACCGGCACCGGCGAGGTCTCCGCAACAGCGGAGAGCACGTCGAGGTAGGGCAGCCCCGGCTTGACCATAACAATGTCGGCGCCTTCCTCGAAGTCGAGCTGCGCCTCGAGGAGGGACTCCCGGAAGTTGCGGGGATCTTGCTGGTAGGTACGGCGATCGCCCTCCAAGGAAGATCCCACCGCGTCGCGGAAGGGGCCGAAGAATGCCGAGGCATACTTCGCCGAGTAGGCCATGATGGCCACATCCTCGTGGCCGGCCTCGTCCAAGTTGCGACGAATGGCGGCAACCTGGCCATCCATCATCCCGGAGGGGCTCACCATGTGAGCGCCGGCGCGGGCCTGCGAACGCGCCATATCCTGATAGAGCTTGACGGTGGCGTCATTATCCACGCGACCCTTCTCATCGAGCACTCCGCAGTGCCCGTGGGAGGTGAACTCATCGAGGCAGGTATCGGACATGACGATGAGATCATCCCCAAATTCCTGCCGCAGCGCGCTGATGCCCAGGTTGAGGATTCCATCCGGCTGCCACGCGGCCGAACCGGTTTCATCCTTATCCTCATCGAGCGGCACGCCGAAAAGGTCAACGCACTTCACGCCCGCGTCGAGCGCCTCGTGGGCGGCGCGCTTCAAGGAATCGATGGTGTGCTGATAAACCCCCGGCATGGAGGGAATCTCACGCGGCGCGTCGATCCCATCAACGATGAACATCGGGAGGATAAAGTCCGCCGGGCGCAAGGTGGTCTCCGCGACCAACTCGCGGAGGGCCGCGGACTGGCGCAGGCGGCGGGGACGACGATTGGGGAAAGTGCTCACTGGTATTACTCCTTTGAGCGAGGTTGAGGAAAATCTATGCCTTCTCGACCTTAGTAGCCTTCTTGCGCGAACGACGCTTCTTGCGGGGCGCGGGAAGGTTTCCGGCGGCGCGGAGGGCTGCGACGTGCTCAGCAAGACCGTCGATAAGCGAGGGCACATCCGCAACCTCGGGCACCACGTCAACGCGCAGACCCATCTCCTCAGCCGCCGCCTTGGTGGAGGGGCCAATGCAAGCGATGATGGTACGGGTATGGGGCTTACCGGCTATACCGACGAGGTTGCGCACGGTAGAGCCCGAGGTAAAGGCCACCGCGTCGAATCCGCCGGACTTGATCATGTCCCGGATCTCGGCCGAAGGCGGCGCGGCGCGAACCGTGCGATAAGCCACGACATCATCGACCTCCCAGCCCAGCTCCTCTAGCCCAGTAACCAGGGCCTCGCCTGCAATGTCAGCGCGCGGAAGAAGCACGCGACCCACCGCATCGATGTCCTCGACGTAGTTGGGGAATACCTCAACCAAGCCTTCGGCATTCTGCTTGGCGGCTGGGGGAAGCAGCTCCGGAACCATACCCTTGGCGCGGACGGCATCCGCCGTCTTCTGCCCCACCGCGGCGAGGTGAACGCCAGCGAAGTCACGCGCGTCCAAGCCGAGCTCGGCGATCTTGCGCCATACGGCCGTGACGGCGTTGACGGAGGTAAAAACTATCCACTTGTAGCGGCCCTCGACGATTCCCTTGATGGCGCGCTCCATCTGCGCGGGGTTGCGCGGGGGCTCCACGGAAATCGTGGGCACCGACTGCGGAATAGCCCCGTAGCCAGCCAAGCGGGCGGACATGGCCGCTGCCTGCTCCTTCGTGCGCGGGACGAGCACGCGCCAGCCGTAGAGCGGACGGTTTTCCCACCACGAGTACTTGGAGCGATCATCGAAACTGCGGCCCAGCGTCACGACGAGGCTACCGCTGAGCTCGGCATCGAGCTTGCCCAACGTTCCCAGCGTGGTCTCATGGGTGCGCTGCAACCGAGTGGTGCCATGCACGGTGACATAGGCCTCGGTATCAGCCGGCATCCCAAACTCCTGCAACTTCGCGGAGATGAGCGGAAGATCCGCTGCGGTGGCCTGCAGAACTATGGGCTGGGTGGCATTGGCCAGCGCTTCCCAATCGGCCCCGCCGGTGACATCCGCCTCGGTATAGGTCGAGCCCAGCGCGAGACCGGCAAAAGAAGGCACGGTAGAAGGAAGGGACATACCGGGTACAACCTGGAACTCCAGGCCCGCGGAGGCAACCGCGTTGATCTCCGCCTTAATGGAATCCCTGTTGAGCGGGTTTCCGGCCACGAGACGGATAACGTCGCCCCCCTGTGCCTCTTCCAAGGCCGCGCACAGCTGGGGAACGATGTCCTCGCCGGGAACCCCTTCTTGGACATGGATAACTGCCGCAGTGGGTTCTGCCGGACGCGGTGGCTTGCGGCGCGCGCCTGCCTCTTTAGCCGCGGCGCACATGCGTGCGTATTCTTCCTCGGCGGCGTCAACCAACTCCTTGGGAACTGGGACGGCGGAGGCAATGATCTCGCGGACGGAGCCGAGGACCTCGGGCTCCACGATGGCCACGGCCGTGGAGGCCAAAACTTCCCGTGCACGAACGGTCAATAAGTCAGGATTGCCTGGGCCAGCACCGACAAAGATGATCTTTCCCAGCTCGGGGTTCCCCAGTTTGGGCTGGTTCTCGGGCACGGCATTGCTCATAAGGTTCTTTTCTAAATCGGGACTCAGGCGTCACGCGCGGAGATGATCGAGTGCGACGTTTGCCCTGAAGCCAGCGGGCGGGGTGCGAAATCAGTACATAACGGACAAAATCCCAGGTCAAACGTCCTGGGATGCCCTTAAGGTGGACCGAATCATTGGGAAGCAATGATTGTATGCTAGGTACACCTTAATTTATTAACGCTTAAAGGTGAAATTAACGCAGAAACCATTGCAGAAACCATCACTGCAGGATCTCGGCGGCCCCATGGGCAAAAAGCTCCTCGGAGACCCCGCGGCCTAGTTCTGCCGCCGACTCCGCCGCACCGCGCGCCGTGGCCAGAATCTGCCGCGAACCATCGAGGGCGAAGACTCCCCCGCGCACCACGAGTTCCTCGCCCTCCCAGTGCGAGGTAGCCGCTACCGGAGCAGTACAACCCGCCTCCAGGCGAGAGAGCACTGTGCGCTCTCCCACCGCGGCAAAGGTGGCCGCGGTATCAACCAATTCATCCAAGGCGGCAGCGGCGGCGGTACCAATCTTGGCCTCCAAGGCCAGTGCGCCCTGGGCCGGAGCCGGCATGAATACTTCTGGGTCAAAGACCTCGGTGGCGCGATCCTGGTAGTCCGCGCGCATCAGCCCCGCATAGGCCAAGACCACGGCGTCGAGCTCACCATCGGTCACCTTCGACATGCGGGTGTCGATGTTGCCACGCAGGGGGCGAATATCCAGATCCGGGCGCAGCGCCTTGAGCTGGCTAATGCGACGCGGTGCCGAGGTTCCCACCCGCGCGCCCTGCGGCAGGTCCTGCAGGCGCATTCCATCGCGCGCCACCAGGGCCTCGCGGGAATCAGCGCGGCGGGGAACAACCAGCCGGAAACGCTCATCGGGGGCGGTGGGCAGATCCTTGAAGGAATGCACCGCAATATCGCACTCGCCCTTGTCCAGCGCCTCCCGCAGCGCCTGGGTAAACACGCCCACGCCG
Organism: Corynebacterium flavescens; assembly: GCF_008693105.1. Lineage (GTDB taxonomy): Bacteria > Actinomycetota > Actinomycetes > Mycobacteriales > Mycobacteriaceae > Corynebacterium > Corynebacterium flavescens. The sequence continues at coordinate 92,996 of NZ_VXKK01000013.1, read as the reverse complement.
ATACGCTCGACGGGGGCCATATTGGTATCCCCCGCAGTGGTAACGATGTGCAGCTCGGCAGGGTGCCCCGCCTCCTCCAGCCACTGTTGCACATGCCCCGACTGGGTGGTGGCAAGTTTGGAACCTCGGGTACCGATCTTGAACATCTAGGCTTCTTTCTGAGTCTTGAGGGGCAGGGGCTGGACGGTATTTGTGGGGCCCAAATCCGGCAGCTGATCCGCGGGAACTGATACCCCACTGCCCTCGAGCTGGAGCCCGAAGAGCTCCTGGAGGGCGCGTTCGTGGCTGACGGTTCCCGAGGCGGCAGCGAGCTTCTTGGCCCGCACTGTGGGCTCGTGCAGGAGCTTGTCGACGACGCGTTTGAGGGCCATGTTCATGTCCCCCACCTGCTTCTCATCGAGCTCCGGATGCTTCTGCTCGAGCCGAGCTACCTCGCACGCCACCAGATCGGCAGCGCGCCGACGCAGCGCGGAGACCGCCGGAACCACGTCACGCACGCGTTGCGCGGAGGCATAAGCCTCGAGCTCCTCGTTGACTATCCGCCGCGCCTGCGCATGCGGGCTCGTACCTGCGGCAACGTCTGTATCCGCTGCATTGAGGGAACGGCTGAGCCTTTCAATGTTGACCAGATCAGCGCCTGGGCGCTCGGCGACGGCGTCATCGATGTCACGCGGCAGCGATAGATCAACGAGCATGAGCTTGGCGCGCGCCGGAAGGACTGGAATATCCTGGGCGCGAATGGTGAAGTTCTGCGCTCCCGTGGCGGAGATCGCCATATCGACCTGGCCTAGGGCACGGGCCCGATCCCCAAAGTCAACGACGCGCGCTGCCACCCCGGCCTGCCTAGCATGGCTGGCGAGGCGCTCGGCGCGATCGCGCGTGCGGTTGGCCACGACCAATTCGGCCGCGCCCAGCTTGCCAGCGTGCGTAGCCGCCAGGGAAGCCATGGCACCGGCACCGAGAACGAGAACCTTCTTGCCGCTTAGATCTTTGACGCCCATGCGTTGTAGCGCCTGATCGAAGGCGAAAGAGACCATCGAGACACCTGCCTCATCGATGCTGGTCTCCGTATGCACGCGCTTGCCGGCATGCAGCGCCGACTGCGCCAGCGAATGGATGCGTGGCCCCACCGTGCCTTGATCCGCGGCCAGCTGATAGGCCGTGCGTACCTGGCCGATGATCTGCTGTTCACCCATGACCATGGAATCCAGTCCAGCGGTGACGGTCATGAGGTGCTCTGCGGCGGCATCGGCGTAGCGAACGTAGAGATAACTACGCAGCGCGTCTTCCTCTACACCGGAGATCTCCGTGAGGGTACGCACCACGTCTTGTACTCCCGTGTGAAAGGAGTTGGTCACCGTATAGACTTCCAGGCGGTTGCACGTGGAGATGATCATCGCCTCCGACAAAGAGCCGGAGTGGATGAGCATCCCGCAGGCGTTGTTTTGTACCGCCGGGTCCATGCTTAACTTTTCTAGCAGCGCTACCGGTGCCGACTGGTGGGACATCCCCACGACGAGCACACTCATGCACATTCCTCCACAGTCACATCAATCCTTTGATTGATCGAAATCAACCAAAAGACTACCTGGTTTACTGGGAAAATCCGAAACCCAGCGCGCCGCGTCTGACGCAGGCTGCCGGCCGCGCCGCTTGCTGGCGCGCCAGCCATTTCCGCAATTGTATTCATAAACCCGCAGAAATACCTCTTCTTCCCCCGACTCAGCGCGCCAGCTCAGCAGCCAACTCAGCGTTCTCCACTTCCCAGCACGCGAACTCTTCGCCGTCTATGACCACTACTGGAACGCGATCCCCGTACTCCATATTCAGTTCTTTTTCTTCCTCCACATTGCGCACCTGAAGCGTTGCCCCCGCTGCCTCGACCACGGGAAGGATCTGCTCATAGACGCGGCTGCACGATCCGCAGCCAGTGCGCACCATAAATTCCACTATCCGACGTGCCATATACGGGGTTCTCCTCTACCGGTATCAAGGTTAGATTAAAGAGGATACTATGGGCACGTCAGTAAGGTATCTCGACCACGTATCCCGATATCACCTATCCCGAAAACGAAAGCTGTTTCCTCTCCTCGTGCCAGCCTCCTCCCCGCAACCCCCCGGATTCCCTGAGTCGCCCCGGGCCTTCTTGGCTAACTGGACGGCCTCGCGTGGAAACCTGCGCAACTTCTTGGAAACCCAGGCGCTCCCACCCGTGGATGAGAAGTCTCAGAAAGAGGCGGGCGAAGCAGCTGCGGCGGCCGCGCTGGAGGTCTTCGGCATTGACCTGGAGTCCTTCGCCTCCGGGGTGGATTCCGTCTCCGGCTCCTATGCTGCGGCTGGCAGCCAGCGGCTCACCGCCCCCGATCCGGACGTTCCTGAGGATGTCGGCGCCGCTGCCTTCTTCGACGTGGATAACACCCTCATCCAGGGCTCCTCGCTGGTGGAGTTCGCCTTCGGGCTCGCCCGCAAGCGCTACTTCAAGCTCTCCGAGATCCTGCCGGTGGCGTGGAAACAGCTCAAGTTCCGGGTCTCCGGCTCCGAGAACGCCGCCGATGTTGCCGCCGGACGCACCCAAGCCTTGGAGTTTGTCAAAGGCCGCAGCGTGGAGGATCTCACCGAGCTCTGTGAGGAGATCGTGGACGCCTCCTTGGCTCGCCGCGCCTACCCCGGCACCAATCAGCTCGCCCAAATGCACCTAGCCGCCGGGCAGCAGGTCTGGCTCGTCACCGCCACCCCCGTGCAGCTGGCACAGATCCTTGCTCGCCGATTCGGCTTCACCGGCGCCCTCGGCACCGTTGCGGAGGTCAAGGACGGCAAGTTCACCGGGCGCCTCGTGGGTGACATCCTCCACGGCCCGGGCAAGACCCACGCCGTGGCTGCGCTGGCCACCATCGAAGGCCTCGATCTCGAGCGTTGCACCGCCTACTCAGACTCCGCCAATGACGTCCCCATGCTCTCCATGGTGGGCACTGCCGTCGCCATTAACCCTGACCGCAAGCTGCGCCGTATTGCTGAGGAGCGCGGCTGGCTCGTGCGCGACTACCGCTCCATCCGCCGTGCCATCCGCTCCTACGGCCTGCCCGCCCTCGTCACCGGCGCTCTCTCCTATGGCTCATGGCGCTGGCTACGGCGGTAGATAGCTCACTGCAACCTCTTCTCCGCCCCAGAAACGCACTAAGGCCCCGGCAGTCTCATCCACGAGGAAAAGACTGCCGAGGCATTAGAGAAGAAGCTCTTACTTGCCGAGCTTACGACGCTGCACGCGAGTACGGCGCAGCATCTTGCGGTGCTTCTTCTTGGACATGCGCTTGCGGCGCTTCTTAATAACAGAACCCATTACTGGTTTCCTCACTTTCGCAGTTAGTACGTACTAAACCTGCCGACAGTAGCCCGGAAATGGCCGCAAAGGTGCACTCTAAGCAACCCCAGCCGCGTATGCAGCTGGAAAGACACAGGCGCGGGTGTCGACACGAATGCTCCCCATCATACCTAGGCTATGTCCCAGCTCCAAAAGCGGGTCGGCATTAAAGCAATGCTCGTGCATGCCATGAGCACGGCCTTAAGAAGGCATAAACAACGCCCACCACCGCGGACCCAGCGGATCTACAGTGGTGGGCGCTGCCTAATGATGCGGCTTTCTTCGCATCCCAGTACCGGTTGCAGTACTTACTTAGCAGTACTTGTTAGGCCCCGTAAACGGAGGCCTCAAGATACTCGGTGACGGCGGACTCATGGACACGGAACGAGCGTCCCACGCGCACAGCCGGCATCTCGCCCGCATGGACCAAACGATAAACCGTCATCTTTGAGACGCGCATAATCTCCGCAACCTCGGCGATGGTTAGAAAGGTCCCTTTATCTTCATTAGCCATAATTTATCTAATCCTTCAGCTCGCGACGCGCTGTAGGCTTCCCCTCCTACAGGACAATCACGCACGTGCTTTAACTAGCCTATCGTGAAACTTGTGATTAATGCGACCCAAGAGCCAATTTTCTTAACTTTCGCCCCCTAAGTCACCCAGAAACACCCCGCGCAACAGGTGTCACAGGACCCGCGCCCTAAACGCCCCCAAATGGGGGCGATAGTAACGCCATATCGCCCTTTGGCGATGGATTGTGTCCGTTTGGGCAGTTCCTTAGCCCAACACTCAGGCCAAGCGCTCTAACCAAGTTCTTTAGAGCGCTGCGCACAGGCCTCAGCAGCACGGAAGAAGGCTCCGCGCAGTCCTGACTCCTCCAACTCACGCAATGCGGCGGCGGTTGTTCCACCGGGCGAGGTGACATTGGCACGCAGGGTCACAGGGTCACGGCCGGAATCCGTGAGCATCTTGCCCGAGCCGGCTACTGTCTGCGTGACCATGCGCTGGGCGCTATCGCGCGTTAGACCAAGCTGTACCCCTGCGTCGATAAGCGCCTCTGCAATGAGGAAGAAGTACGCCGGAGCCGAGCCTTGCAGCGCCGCGGCGGCATCCATGTCCTTGTCCGCGATTACTTCGACCTCACCGACGGATTCAAGCAGCTTGACCACCTGCGCAGTCTGTTCCTCAGAAACAGCCGTTCCCGGGGCTAGCGTGCTCATACCTGCCCCCACCAGCATGGGTGTATTGGGCATGACGCGAATCACCGGAGTGCCCTGTGGGACCGCGGCCTCCAGCGCGTTGAGGGTCAGGCCCGCGGCCATGGAGATGAATACCGATTCCTTGCCTGGGTGCAGACCCTCCAAGAGCTCGATGATGGCATAGGGCTTGACGCACAGGAATACGTAGTCCGCACCCGCGATAGCCTGCTCATTGTTGCTGGTGGTCGACACCCCGTAGGTCTCCTCCAGCTCGGCGCCCCGCGCTTGGCGGCGGTTCGTCACCACCACGTCCGCAGCCGGGAAACCCGCTGCTATCAGCCCTGAAACTAGGGCTTCTCCGATTTGTCCTCCGCCTAAAACTGCAATCTTTGTCATGCCCTCCACAGTGCCAGAAAGGAATCGGCCCGGCTACCTCCGCAGAGGAAACCGGGCCGAAAATTCTGCGCGGACAAGCGCGGCGAAGAAAGAACTACATGACAAGAAGCAAGGGTCCGAAGGTCAGCACCAGGCCAACAAAGGCAGCCAAGACCATGGAGAAACGGTCACGCACAGTGCGCAACGCGTGGACGGCGCCCACGCTGGCCGCTGTGACCATGATGGCGAGCACGGCAACGACGATGCGGTCGAAGCGATCCCACAAGATCTCAAATCCCTTGAATACAACCGCACCGACGACGATGCCAATCACTGCCAAGAGGATGATGGAGAAAGCGTTGAGCTTAGAGTCTTCTTCCTCGCCCTCCTCGGAATCACTCTCCAGCTCGGGCCCAACCTCAGACTCCGCGGACTCTCCATCGATAGCCTCGCTGTCGATGTCCTCTGCCGGAGTAGCAACTGCCGGAGCAGCAACTGCTGCGCCCTGTCCGGCGGCGCTGGAAGGCTCTTCTTCCGCAGTAGCAGGAGTCTGTGCAACCTTAGCCTTGGACTCCGGCTCCACTACTGCAGCAGGAGCCTGCGGAACGCGGTTGAATACGGTGGTGTCATCCGTGGAAGGCTGCGGCTTCTTCGCCGTAGCTTCTTCCGCTGGTTGCTTGTCGACGTCCAGAGAAGGGGCGCTGTCGGCGTCCGACGATGCAACCTTGTCGGCGTCCGACGATGCAGCCTTGCCGGAGTCAGGCTTGGCAGGCTTGGCAGGCTTTTGTGACTCCGCAGACTTTGCTGACTCTGCAGACTTAGCCGGCGTGGCCGCCTTCGCCCGCTCCGGCTCCGGCTTCTCTTCCTCTGCAGGCTTAGGGGGCGCAGGAATGACCGGGGCGGTCTTATCAATGGGCACGCTGGAGTGCTTGGACTGGGCCGGGGTAGCCTTGACCTTTTCTAGATTGCCGGTCAGCTCCGCTACGGAGATACCACCCTCGTCGATGCTGCGACGATGACGGCGGCGCGATCCCTCGCCTTCAGAGGAGGCGTCACCGTGAGCGCTCCGCTCCTTATTATTACGCGCGAGCAGTTCCGCCACGGTCAACTGTTTTTCGTCAGCCATGATCTCTTCCTATTCCAGTCCCTTGTCAGTTCGGCGTAAAATTACGCCCTCTCGAAGTGCCCAAGGGCAAATTTCTAGCTTGTCGATGCCCAGAGCGCGCATGCTGGCCTCCGCCACCAACGCACCGGCCACGATTTGATGCGAACGGTCTGAACTTACACCTTCCAGGTCTGCCCTGTCTGCTGCGGTCATGCGCGAGATGAAAGAAATCAACTGCCGCAGACCAGGCGCGGTCAGCGTCCGCTTCATATAAGGGCCGGCTGAAGAAGGCGCAGCACCAGTCAATCGTGCCAGCGTGCGGAAGGTTTTTGAGGTTCCGACTGCCAGTCCTGCCGGGCCCAGGTTGCTCATCTGCGCAGTGACATCGACCAACTCAGCATCGATATAGTCCCGGAGCATGCTGACCTTCTTCTTGCCGGGAGGATCGGTATCGAACCAATTATGGGTCAGGCGCCCAGCACCCAAGTCCAGAGAGAAGGCCAAATCCGGCTGTTCATCAGTGCCGGTGGATAGTTCGAGGGAACCACCGCCGATATCGAGGTTGGTGATACGGCCTGCAGACCAGCCATACCAGCGCCGCACGGCCAGGAATGTCAGCCGCGCCTCTTCGACGCCGGAGAGGATCTCCAGGCGCACGCCCGTGGCCTTCTCCACCTCATCGAGCACGTGCTCGGAGTTGGGGGCAGAGCGCACTGCGGAGGTGGCAAAGGCGATGAACTCATCACAGCCGAGCTTTTGGCCCAACTCGTTGGCTTCATCGACCGCCGCAATGAGCTTCTTTAGACCCTTGTCATGGATGTTTCCATCCTTGTCCAGCTGCTCGACGAGCCGCAGCGGGGTCTTCCAATCGCTCATGGGAGATGGCCGTCCACCGGTCGCGGCATCTACCGCGACCAAGTGGACGGTATTACTTCCGACGTCTAATACACCTAATCGCACACTCTTAGCGTAGTAGGTCTACCGTGGGGAGGTGTGAATCGCCCGAAATCCACCGAGGTCTATCTCGGTTTTCCCGCCTCCTCACCCGCCGCAGCCTCTATCCGCGCCGGCCGCGAAGTCGCCCCTGATTTTCCGCGCGAATGGTTCGAGTTTTGTGATCCAGAGGACCCCTACCACCTCTTCAGCATCGATCTGACGTGGTTGGAATCGCACTACAGCTGCCAATTTGGTACGGCGGCTTGTCACGGCATCGACAAGCAAAGCCCCGAGGTGGGCTGCTGCGTCCACGGCGCCTACATGGCTGATGAGACGGACCGCGACCAGCTATATGACGCCGTCGCGCAGATGCCCGCTCGTTTTTGGCAGCTGCGCCCGGCGGGGGTAGATAGGTACCTGCAATCGGAGGACCCCATAGAGCTAGAGCCCTGGCTGGAATGGGACGAGCTCGATGGCGAGGACGGGGAGCCGGAGCCGGCGTTGAAAACGTCCATCGTGGATGGGGCGTGTATCTTTGCCAACCGCGCCGGCTGGGGCACTGGTGCTGGCTGTGCCATCCATCAATGGGCGCTCGAGGCCGGAGCCGACCTCACGGTAGCCAAGCCCGAGGTGTGCTGGCAGCTGCCGCTGCGCCGGCATGAGGCCTACGAAGAACGCACCGATGGCCAGGAGATCCTGCGCACCACCATCGGCGAATACGATCGCCGCGGGTGGGGCAACGGCGGCGAGGACTTCGACTGGTATTGCAGCGGCGATTCCGCCTGCCATACCTCCGCGGCTCCCATGTGGCGCTCCCAAAAGACGGAGCTCATCGCCCTCATGGGCGAGGAATGCTATGAGATTCTGGCCTCCCATTGCAGCGCGCGCGAGCGTGCCGCCGCCGTAGGGGTAGGCCTATCGCGCCACCCTGCCAGCGTGGAGGCTCATGCTTATCCAGAACAGAACCAGCGCAAGGGCCCTGTCAGTTCTCGTGGGGCTAACGCCTAGGCGCTAAAGCTCGAACTTATAGCCCAGGCCACGCACGGTGACGAGGTGGCGTGGACGGGAGGGCTCCTCCTCGATCTTGGAACGCAGACGCTTGACATGAACGTCGAGGGTCTTGGTGTCCCCGACGTAGTCCGCACCCCAGATGCGATCGATGAGCTGGCCGCGCGTGAGTACTCGGCCGATGTTGCGCAGTAAGTATTCCAGTAGGTCGAATTCTTTGAGGGGCATTGCCACTGGGGCACCCGCGACGATGACGGTATGGCGTTCGACGTCCATGCGCACGCGCCCGCCCTCGAGAATCTGGTCATCAAAGTCCGCATCCGCGTGATCCCCGGAGGAATCCTGCCCGCGGCGCAGCACCGCGCGGATACGGGCGATGAGTTCGCGCGAAGAATAGGGCTTGGTCACGTAGTCATCCGCGCCGAGCTCGAGGCCTACGACCTTGTCAATCTCCGAGTCGCGCGCGGTAACCATAATGACGGGAACAGAAGATACTGCCCGCAGCTGCTTGCACACATCGGTGCCGGACATGCCCGGAAGCATGAGGTCGAGCAAGACAATGTCGATGTCATTGCGCGCGAACTCCTCCAGGGCGGTGGGGCCATCATTGGCGACAACCGTTTCGAAGCCTTCCTTGCGGAGGAGAAACGCAAGCGGATCCGCCAGCGACTCTTCATCTTCGACGATGAGGATAGTGGTCATTATGCTTTATCCTTTCGACGTGCTGCGGCGCGCACAACCGCGCGCGGCAACCCTGAAGCTGCGGACTTAACAGCTCCCTCTTTGAGATTATCCTGTTTCCCGGCAGACTCCGCCGGCTTTTCTTCTTTATAAATGGGCAGCTCAATGGTGAACGTAGAACCTGTGCCCGGACGCGACCACAACTTAATATTGCCGCCATGATTGGCCACCACGTGCTTTACAATTGCCAATCCTAGGCCAGTGCCACCCGTCTGCCGCGAGCGGGCCTTGTCTACGCGGAAGAAGCGCTCGAACACGCGTTTCTGATCCTCAGGGGCGATGCCGATGCCGCGATCAGTCACCCGGACGAGCACCACTTCCCCGCCGACGACCTTCTGCGAAATAGACACCGACACCTCCTCTGGAGAGTAGTGGATGGCATTAGAAATAAGGTTGGAGATGGCGGTGACTAATAGAGAGCGATCCCCTAAGACCTTGACCCCTACTGCCTCCCCGCGCGTGAGCTCGATAGAGAAGGACTCCGCCATCAGCTGATTGCGGTTGATCGCCTCATCAACCACATCATCGATGCGCAAGGGCTCCATCTCAGGCAGCGCCTCCGCTCCCTGCAGCTTGGACAAGGAGATGAGCTCGCTGACCATCTCTCCCAAGCGCGTGGCTTCCTTTTGCACCCGAGAGCCGAAGTACTCAACGTGCTCGGGGTCCCCCGTATCCTGCAAAAGAGCCTCCGCCAAAAGCGCGATGCCGCCCACAGGGGTCTTGAGTTCATGAGAGACGTTGGCCACGAAGTCTCGGCGCGCCGACTCCATGCGCACGGATTCCGACTCATCGGTGCCGTAGATGATGACGAAGCGGTCATCATTGAGACTGAGCGGCTTGATAACAGCCTGCACCTGCGTCACGCGGTGCCCAGTGCGGCGCTTGGGGATGGCGATGTCGAGGGTACGGGTTTCCATATCCTCAAAGACCTCACCGGCCACGGACCAAATATTGGGGTTGACGGAGCGATCATGGACAATGGCCATCTCATGGGCAGAAGTGTTGGACAAGAGGACCTCTTTATCCCGCGACAACACCGCCACGCCAGTGGGCGAGCCCTGCACCGCTAGGTGCAAGACTTGGCTGAGCGTATTGACCTGGTTGGCATCCGTATCGGCGGATTGGCGGTAGCGCTGAATGCGGGCACGCACACGCGCGTATAGCGGAATGGCGAGACCGCATACGGCCACGCCTGCCAGGAAAGCGAGAAGAATTTCCAATTGCCCTGCCTCAAAACGAAAGAATCCCCAGGGAGTATATGCCCACCCCGGGGATCTTCGCAGTCTAACTAGTGCGTTAGCTGACGCACACAAGGCGACGCGGCAGACGCTGAGCCGCCTGCACGCGGCGCGTTACTGTGCTTATTTTGCGCCTTGGGCAGCCACTGCGGCGGCGCCAGCTGCGGCAGCCTCCGGATCCAGGTAGGTGCCGCCGGGGTTGACCACTCCACCCTCAGGTGTGATCTCATAGAGCAGCGGAATGCCGGTAGGAATGTTGAGACCCGCAATGTCCTCATCGGAGATGCCGTCGAGGTGCTTGACCAGCGCGCGCAGGGAGTTGCCGTGCGCGGCGATGAGGACGACCTCACCCTTCTTTGCACGAGGCAGGATTTCTTCCTCGAAGTAGGGGACGAAGCGCTCGACGACGTCCTTGAGGCACTCGGTGCGCGGCACGTGCGGCAGGTCAGCGTAGCGCGGGTCTCCGGCCTGGCTGTACTCAGCGCCATCCTCGAGCTCGGGTGGCGGGGTGCCATAAGAACGGCGCCAAGCCATGAACTGCTCTTCGCCGTACTTTTCCTTGGTTTCTGCCTTGTTGAGACCCTGGAGCGCACCGTAGTGACGCTCGTTGAGACGCCAGTCACGCACGACGGGAATCCAGAGGCGATCAGCAGCGTCGAGGGAGATGTTCGCGGTGCGGATGGCACGGCGCAGCAACGAGGTATAAACCACCTCGGGCAGGATTCCCTGCTCCTTGAGCAGCTCGCCGCCGTGCTTTGCCTCGGCCTCACCCTTGGCGGTGAGATCGACGTCTACCCAGCCGGTGAATTGGTTGGACTCGTTCCACTGTGATTGACCATGACGAAGGAGAATTAGCTTTCCGTTACTCATAGCCACCAGCATGCCATGAACTGAAAGAAAGTTCCGAGAGATTGGGGCGGGACTCACATTTCGTGCTCGTCCTAGCGCCGAAGTAATCGCGCAACCTGTGATCTTCGCGGGAGGATTAAGCGCCAGCCGCGTGCCGCTGATGACAATCGGGGACCTCGATCGCCAGCGCCTGCTGGTAGATGTCCCGCAATAAGCTAGCCGACGCCGCCCAGCTAAAGCGGGCCGCGTGGTGGACTGCCGCCTCCCCCATGGCGATGCGGGTGTCATCGTCATCAAGGAGCCGCGCGAGTGCATCCGCCCAGGCCGCAGCGGAGTGTCCCTCGACCAACTCACCGGTTTCACCCTCGGCCACAGCTATGGGCAGCCCGCCCACGCGCGCGGCCACGACCGGGGTGCCAGAAGCCTGTGCCTCAAGGGCCACTAGGCCGAAGGACTCGTTATAGCTGGGAACAGCCACGATGTCGGCGGCGCGATAAATCGAGACCAGCTCCTCTGGGGGGCGCGGCTGTAAGAAACGCACGTGACAGGACATGCCTAGCTCCCGCACCAAGGCGTGGTAGCTCTCGGAGCTGGCATCGGCGCCCGAGGGACCGCCGCAGATGATGACGCGCAGGTTGCGCTCGGGATCACGGCGAAAGAGCTCTGCGGCGGCCCGAATCAACACGTCCGGCCCCTTAAACTTTTGCAGGCGCCCAACAAAGGCGACGACCTTAGCGTGCAGGGGAATGCCCAGTTCGCGGCGGGAGCGCTCGGTATTGCGATCGCTGCCAGGTGTAAAGAGCTCGGTGTCAGCACCGGGAGATACCACCTGAATGTGTGAAGGATCGGCATCATAATGCCGGATGAGATCGCGAGCCTCCTGCTCAGTGTTGACCACGAGAACATCCGCGTTATCCACCAGCTGCTGCTCACAGATGCGGCGTGCTTCGGACTCCTGGGTATCATCCCCGCTGCGGTATTGGTTCTTAACTGCCGCCAGGGTGTGCGCTGTGTGCACGAGTGGCAGTCCCCACAGATCCCTCAACAGCCACCCCACCTGGCCGGAGAGCCAATAGTGCGAGTGGATGAGATCGTAGTGCAGCCCATGGCACTTAACAAATTGCACCAAGCCGCCGGTGAAGGCGACCATTTGTGTGGGGAGCTCTTCCTTACTCAACCCCTCATAGGGCCCGGCCACGATATTGATAACGCGCAGGCGCGGCTCGACCTCCACGATTTCGCCCTGGCTGGGACGAGTGGCGCGCGTATAGATATCGACGTCAACTCCTTGGCGCGCCAATTGGCGGGCCACGTTGATGACATAGACATTCATGCCCCCCGCATCCCCCGAGCCTGGTTGTTCAATGGGAGAGGTGTGCATGGAGATCATGGCGATGCGCATAGCGCCCTATCCTAGCGGCGGTATACTGGCCGGTGCTAAACCTCCGTACCCGAAAGGTCATTCATGTCGGCAGTTGATTCCAAAGCTTGGCTCCAGTTTTATCCGGAATGGACGCCGCATTCTCTTGATTATGGGGAAACCACGCTGCTCGATGTCTATGACAACAACTTGGCCATCAACCCAGATAAGCCAGCCACCTACTTCTTTGGCCGGACCCAGACCTTTAGTGATCTAGACCGCCAGGTGCGTCGCGCCGCGGCGGGCCTGCGGGCCTTCGGCGTGCGCCCTGGGGATCGCGTCGCCATCGTCGCCCCCAACTGCCCGCAGTACGTTGCGGCCTTTTATGCCATCTTGAAGTTGGGCGCGGTCGCAGTCTTGCACAATCCCCTCTACACCGCACACGAGTTAGAGGGTTTGTTCAAAGATCACGGCGCACGCATCGCCATTGCCTGGGATAAAACAGCCTCCACCTTAGAGAAGCTGCGCGGAAGCACCGATCTGGAGACGGTGATCTCCATCAACATGATCGATGCTATGCCCACCGCCCAGCGCTTGGCGCTGCGCCTCCCTTTCCTTAAATCCACCCGCGAGCAGCTTTCAGGTGAGGCCCCCAATACAGTGCCCTGGGACACCCTTATTGGGGATGCGATTGGCGGGGACGGCAAGGATCTGAAGAATCCACCGGAAGTCACCAAAGACACCATCGCGGTTATCATGTACACCTCGGGCACCACTGGCCAGCCCAAGGGCGCACAGCTCTCCCACGGGAACTTCTTCGCCGTCATTCTCCAGGGCAAGAACTGGGTTCCGGGCTTGGGAGATCGTCCCGAGCGCATGCTCGCTGCCCTGCCTTTCTTCCACGCTTATGGCCTGACCATGAACGTGGTCTTGCAGCCCCTCATCGGTGGCGAACTCGTGATCATTCCGAAGCCGGATATTGCCCTCATCATGAAGCTGATGAAGAAGCACACCCCGACCTGGATCCCCGGCGTTCCTACCCTCTATCAGCGCATCGTGGAGGCCGCGGAGAAGGACGGCGTGGACATCAAGGGCGTGCGCGCGGCCTTTTCCGGCGCCTCGACCCTGCCCGTGGACACCGTAGAAAAGTGGGAAAAGTACACAGGAGGGCTGCTCGTGGAGGGCTATGGCCTCACTGAGTGCTCCCCCATCATCGTGGGCAACCCCATGACCACCGATCGCCGTCCTGGATACGTGGGTATCCCCTTCCCCGACACCGAGGTCCGCATAGCCAACCCGGATAACCTGGATGAGACGCAGCCGGATGGCACCGCTGGCGAGGTCCTCGCCCGCGGTCACCAGGTATTCAAGGGCTATCTCAATAACCCAGAAGCCACCGCTGCGGCCTTCCACAATGGCTGGTTCCGAACTGGGGACATGGGCATCATGGACTCGGATGGATTCATCCGCTTGGTCAGCCGCATCAAGGAAATCATCATCACTGGCGGCTTCAACGTCTACCCCGGCGAGGTCGAGGAAGTTCTGCGCACGCACCCCTCCATCGATGATGTGGCCGTCGTCGGGCGCCCGCGCCCGGATGGTTCGGAGGACGTCGTCGCCTGCATCGATCTCAGCGACGGTGCGGCGCTGGACCCAGAGGGCCTGAAGGACTTCTGCCGCGAGCGCCTCACCCGCTACAAGGTGCCGCGCACCTTCTACCACTTCCAGGAACTGCCCAAGGATCAAATGGGCAAGATTCGGCGCCGCGAGGTGCAGGCCGCGTTGCTCGAGCGACTCGCCGCTGAGGAAAAACACTAGCTCGAACCAAGGGGTGTGAGAAGCGGCCGTCTCTCAACCCCTAAAGCTAGAAAGTGGTCAAACTCACATCAGGCAGATATTGTTGACGCCTAAGTACTTAGTACTGAAGCGCTTAGTACTAAGCAGCAAAAACACTTATTAGTGCACCTGCCAACAAAAGGAGACCTTCCCATCATGTCCGCTTATGAGACAAAGGCCTGGCTGCAGCAATACGCGGAGTGGACCCCTGCCACTCTCGACTACGGCGACCTCACTCTGGTCGACATGTATAACGAGAACCTCTCCCAACACGCCGCCTGGCCCGCCACCTGGTTCTTCGGCCGTACCCAAACCTACAAAGATCTCGACGCTCAGGTCCGAGCGGCAGCCGCAGGGCTCAAGGCCTTCGGCATCCGCCCCGGTGACCGCGTGGCTATCGCCCTGCCCAACTGCCCGCAGCATATCGCGGCCTTTTATGCGATCTTGAAGCTGGGAGCGACCGTCGTCGAACACAACCCGCTCTACACCGCCCATGAGCTCGAGGAGCTATTCCAGGACCACAAGGCACGAGTGGCCATTGTCTGGGACAACGCCTCCGAGGTCTTCGAGGAGCTGCGGGAGACCACCTCTCTTGAAACCATCGTCTCCGTCAACATGACCGAGGCCATGCCGCGCGCACAACAGCTGCTGCTGCGCATCCCCCTGCCCCCCATCACCGAGAAGCGCAACCAGCTGACCTCCCCAGCCCCCAACACCGTGCCCTGGAGCACGCTTATCGGCTCGGCCATCGGTGGGGATGGCTCTAACCTCCGGGATGACGGCTCCTTAAGCCCCGAGAGCCTCGCGGTCATCCTCTATACCTCCGGCACCACCGGCAAGCCCAAGGGCGCAGAGCTCACGCACGGCAACATCGCCTCCAACGTCAAGATGGGCGAGGCCTGGGTCCCCGGCCTTGGCAAGAAGCCCGAGCGCATGTTGGCAGCTTTGCCGATGTTCCACGCCTATGGCCTCACTCTTATCGCCGCACTAGGCGTCTATATCGGTGGCGAACTCGTCCTCACCCCGGCGCCGAAGATCCCGCTCATCATGGACATCATGAAGAAGCACACTCCTACCTGGCTGCCAGGAGTCCCCACCCTATACTCCAAGATCATTGCCGCCGCGCGGGAGAAGAATATCAGCATCTCCGGCATCAACAATGCGCTCTCCGGAGCTGCAGCGCTGCCCACGGAGACGGTCGAGGAATGGGAGAACCTCACCAGGGGTCTGCTCGTCGAAGGCTATGGCCTCACCGAGACCTCGCCGGTTCTGACCGGCAACCCCATGAATAAGAATCGGCGCCCCGGATACATCGGTCTCCCCTTCCCCGATACAGACATTCGCATCGGCAACCCGGAGAACCTCGACGAGACTCAGCCTGATGGCACCCCGGGCGAGTTGCTCGCGCGCGGACCCCAGGTCTTCCGCGGCTACTTCAATAACCCGCAGGCCACCGCGGAGTCCTTTCACGATGGTTGGTACCGCACCGGGGACATGGCTGTCATGGAGCCGGACGGATTCATCAAGATCGTCTCCCGCATCAAGGAAATGGTCATCACCGGCGGATTTAACGTCTATCCCGCCGAGGTGGAGGAGACCCTGCTCGCTCACCCCGACGTTGTTGACGCCGCCGTCGTCGGGCAGCCGCGTTCGGATGGTTCGGAGGACGTCGTCGCCTGCCTCGTGTTGCGTGACGGCGCGGCGCTCGATCCCGAGGGCATGAAGGAATTCGCCCGCACGCGCCTGACCCGGTACAAGGTGCCGCGCACCTTCTACCACTTCGAGGAATTGGCCAAGGATCAGCTGGGCAAGATTAGGCGCCGCGAGGTGCAAGAACAGCTCCTTGAGCTGCTCAAGAAGAACGGGAATTAAAGCCGCGGCTAAGGCCCTGACTGTCCCTGCGCGCTGGCGGGTCCCTCTCCTGCCAGCGCGCATCCGAGAATCGACAGTGATTTTTCCTCCTCAGAAAAAACATGAGAAAAAGCTCACATTTGATAAGTCGGAACCCTAAACCTACGTGGCAGTAGGCTACCGTGGCGTGAATGTGTTTACTTCCTGCCCGGAAACTAAGCACTCTTCCTTTATGAAACACCGAGGACAAAAGAGGGACAATGTCTTTGACTCCGTTGCATTCTTTGCACAACCCCGCAATTCTTTTCGCCGGCCAAGGCTCGCGCTGGCAGGAGGCCATCTCCTTGGCCGGCCAGGCGCCTGCCACCGCCCAAAAGCTGCGCGAACTCTTAAGCGAAGTCCGCGCCGCCACCGGGCCGGCCGCTAGACTCATCGCCTCCACCTGCCCCGGCGCCATTGAGCGCCTCGAAGAACTCATTTCAGCTGGCGCCGAGGGCACTAACGGGGCCGAAGGGGCCTCCGCCAAGCCCGCAGACATAGATGTCTACCCCGCCGTTTCCATCCCTGGAATCGTGCTGGGACAGATCGCAGCCATCGACCACCTCCGCAGCCTCGGGCTCGACCCGAAGGAAGCCATCGGGCATTCGCAGGGCATCCTCGGCGTTGCGGCGCTCGAGGATCAGAAGCAAGCCCTCACCATCGCCGTGTTGATGGGCACCGCAGCCTCCGCACAGGAGGGATCCGATTCCCGCTCGCACATGCTCTCCATCCGCGGCATCGACCGCCCGTTCATCGAGCAAGCGCTGCGCGGGGATGCCACCATCGCCGTCATCAACGGCCGCCGCCACTTTGTCATCTCCGGCGCCCCCGAGAGCCTCGAGTCCACTCGCACGGCACTCCAAGGCGCCGTTGACGCATTCAACGACAGCCTTGAGAACCGCACCATCGGTGGCGACGAGATCCTCGCCGTCTTCGACGAGCTGCCCGTGGCCCTGCCCTTCCACCACCCCAGCCTGCGCCCCGCAGCTGCACGTACCGCGCAGCTCGCGCAGGAATGCGGCGTCGATAGTTCCACGGCGCAGCGCTTGGCCGAGGCCATCCTTGTCGAGCCGCACGATTGGCCGGCCGCCGTCGCCTCCCTCGAGGCCGACAGCCTCGTCTTCCTGGATGCGGGCCTAGCAAAGCTCACCGCCCCGCTGGTCAATGGCACCGGCAAGGTCTCCGTGCTCGCCGCCACCCCGCAGCAGCGCGACGGCCTGGCCACCCCGGGCAACTCCCTGCCCAAGGCTGTCAACTACGCCGACTTCGCCCCGCGCCTGGTCCGCTTGCCTGATGGTCAGACCTACACGCAGACCCGCTTCTCCGATCTCACGGGCCTGTCCCCCATCATGCTCGGCGGCATGACGCCGACCTCTGCGGACGGCGAGATCGTGGCCGCAGCGGCCAACGCCGGCTACTGGACCGAGATGGCCGGCGGCGGCATGTACTCGGACGAGGTATTCAACCACCACCGTCAGGTCATGGAGTCCCTGTTGAAGCCGGGTCGCACCGCGCAGTTCAACACCATGTTCTTCGACCGCTTCCTGTGGAACCTGCAGTTCGGCCAGGCCCGCATCGTGCCCAAGGCCCGTGCGGCCGGCGCCTCCTTCAACGGCGTGTGCATCTCCGCCGGCATCCCTGAGGTTGAGGAGGCGACCGAGCTCATCGCGCAGCTGCACTCCGATGGCTTCCCCTACATCACCTTCAAGCCTGGCACTGCCAAGCAGATCCGCGATGCACTAAAGATCGCCGCGGCCAACCCGCAGGACCAGATCGTTCTCCAGGTCGAGGACGGCCACGCCGGCGGTCACCACTCCTGGGTCAACCTCGATGACATGCTCCTCGAGACCTACGCCGAGGTGCGCAATCACCCCAACGCCCTTCTGGCAGTCGGCGGCGGCATCTACTCGCCCGAGCGCGCCGCGACCTACCTGACCGGTTCCTGGTCCCAGAAGTATGACCTGCCCGCCATGCCTGTCGACGCCGTCTTTATCGGCACCGTAGCCATGGCCACCAAGGAGGCCAAGGCCACCGACTCGGTCAAGGATCTGCTGGTCAACACCCCCGGCGTCAAGCTCGAGGACAACGACGGCTGGGTCGGCCGCGGCACCGGAACGCACGGTGTGGCCTCCTCCCAGTCCCACCTGCTGGCGGATATCCACGACCTGGATAACTCCTTCGCGCAGGCCTCGCGCCTCATCACCTCGCTGCCTTTGGAGGACTACCAGGAGCGCCGCGATGACATCATCGCCGCCCTGGCCAAGACCTCTAAGCCCTACTTCGGCGACGTCGAGTCCATGACCTACGCGCAGTGGCTCGAGCGCTTCGTGGAGCTTGCTTATCCCTTCGTCGATCCCACCTGGGATGACCGCTTCTTCGATCTGCTCCACCGCATCGAGGCCCGCCTCAACGACGCCGATCACGGCCAGATTGAGACCCTCTTCCCGGAGATCTCCGAAGTCCACGACGCCCCGGCAGCCACCGCCAAGCTCGTGGCCGCCTACCCGCAGGCCACAACCACCACCGTCATCCCCCGCGATGCCGCATGGTGGATTTCCCTACACTACAAGCACGTCAAGCCCATGCCGTGGGTTCCCGCCATCGACGGCGACCTCAAGGTGTGGTTTGGCAAGGACACCCTGTGGCAGGCCCAGGACGAGCGCTACAGCGCCGACGAGGTCCGTATCATTCCTGGCCCAGTAGCCGTGGCAGGCATCACCAAGAAGAACGAGCCGGTCGCCGATCTGCTCGCCCGCTTCGAATCCGCCGCCACCGAGACCCTGGCACAAGACCACGAGGCCACCGAGATCTTCAGCCGCCTCGAGTCCGCCACCAGCGCCGCTGAGTTCATCAAGGCCGCGCCGACGATTGTCTGGCACGGCCACCTCATGGCCAACCCCGCTCACGAGATGAGCCCGGAGGCCTACGAGCTGGGTCAGGATGACCAGGGCAACTGGGAGATCCGCATCAACTCGGATTCCTACTGGGACGATCTCCCCTCCGAGCAGCGCCCCTTCTACGTCAAACAGGTCACCGTCCCTCTCGACCTGCCCGCAGACGTGGCCACCGGCGGCTCGCCCGTTGTCTCCGAGGAGCGCCTGCCCGCCTCCGTCTTCGCCCTCCTCGAGGGCTTGGCCGGCGTGGGCTCCATCTCTGAGCAGGGTGACGAAATCACCGAGATGCCGCGCATCGAGCCCGGTAGCGAATCCGCTGACGCTCCCTTCGGCGTGGCTCATTACTCCTTCACCCTGCCGGCTTCCCTGCTGCAGGCACACACCAACGTCACCGGCGCCGCGCTCGGCTCCGTCAAGCCAGGCACTCCCGACGTGCTCGTCGGCCCTTGCTGGCCGGCCATCTACACGGCTCTCGGCTCCGGCAAGCTGGCGGACGGCTACCCCGTCATCGAGGGCCTGCTCAACGCCGTGCACCTCGATCACCTGGTGGACCTGCGCATTCCGCTAGACGAGCTGGCAAATGGCCGCACCATCGACGTGACCTCCAAGTGCACCTCCATCGACGAGTCCGTCTCTGGGCGCATCGTCACCGTCGAGCTGGAGCTGCGCGATCATGATTCCCAGGAAATCGTGGCCACCCAGATGCAGCGCTTCGCCATCCGCGGCCGCGCCACCGGCACCGATATGCCAGTTCCTGCCCCTGAGTGGGGCGGCGGCGAGCTTTCCGCACAGGTCACTGCCACCCCGCGCTCCTTCGTGGACCGCGCCGTGGTCACCGCCCCGCAGGACATGACGCCCTTCGCGCTGGTTTCGGGCGACTACAACCCCATCCACACCTCTTATAACGCGGCGCAGCTGGTTAACCTTAAGGCCCCGCTCGTGCACGGCATGTGGCTCTCCGCCACCGCCGAGCACCTCGCAGGCAAGCACGGCACCGTCACCGGCTGGACCTACTCCATGTACGGCATGGTTCAGCTCGATGACGAGGTGGAAATCACCGTCGAGCGCGTCGGCCGCGCCGGCATCCACGCCGCCCTCGAGGTCACCTGCCGCATCAACGGCGAGGTAGTCTCCCGCGGCCAGGCTCTCCTGGCGCAGCCCCGCACCGCCTATGTTTATCCGGGCCAGGGCATCCAGTCCGAGGGAATGGGCCGCGGCGACCGCGATGCCTCCCCGGCTGCCCGCGAGATCTGGCGCCGCGCCGATCAGCACACCCGCACCGCGCTGGGCTTTAGTATCCAGCAGGTCATCGATGACAACCCCACCGAGGTCACCGTCCGCGGCACGACCTTCAAGCACCCCCAGGGCGTGCTGCACCTGACGCAGTTCACCCAGGTTGCCCTCGCAGTGGTCGCCTACGCGCAGACCGAGCGCCTGCGCGAGGCTAATGCCCTCGCCGCTGGCTCGATGTACGCCGGCCACTCCTTGGGCGAGTACACCGCACTGGCTTCCCTGGCCAACATCTTCGACCTTGAAGCCGTCATCGACATTGTCTACTCCCGCGGTTCCGCCATGGGCACCCTCGTGCCGCGCGACGCAGAGGGCAATTCCGATTACGCCATGGCCGCCCTGCGTCCGAACATGATCGGGGTGTCCTCCGATGAGGTTGACGGCTACGTCGACGGCATCGCGACAGAGACCGGCGAGTTCCTCGAGATCGTCAACTACAACATCCGTGGTCAGCAGTACTCCATTGCTGGCACCAAGGCTGGCCTGCGCGAGCTGGTCAAGCGCGCCAACTCCATCCGCGAGCGCGCCGCCGTCATGGTTCCGGGCATCGACGTGCCCTTCCACTCCCGCGTGCTACGTGATGGCGTCCCCGCCTTCGCCGCAAAGCTCGACGAGTTGCTGCCCGCCGAGCTTGACCTCGACGCCCTCGTTGGCCGCTACGTGCCCAACCTCGTGGCCCGTCCTTTCGAGCTCACCCAGGAGTTCGTCGACCTCGTCGCGCCGCTCGCTCCTTCCGGGCGCCTCGATGGCCTCGATGCCTCCAGCCTGAGCGATCAGGAGCTGGCTCGCCTGCTGCTCATCGAACTGCTCTCCTGGCAGTTCGCTTCCCCAGTGCGCTGGATTGAGACCCAGGAACTGCTCTTTGAAAAGGTGGACCAGATTATCGAGGTCGGCCTCGCTTCTGCTCCTACCCTGACCAACCTGGCCAAGCGCTCCATGGCCGTGGCCGGCGTGGACCTGTCTGTCTACAACGTCGAGCGCGACCAAGACCAGGTCATGCTCGAAGACGTCCAGGCCGCTCCCGCCGCACCGGAAGCCGCTGAGGATGCGGCGGACACCGCCGAGGCGGCATCGCCAAGCGCAGCCGCAGCGCAGCCCGCCGCAGCTCCCGCTCAGCCTGCCGCAGCCCCCGCTGCGACACCCGCACCCGCTGCTGGAGCCTCCAGCGGCGCCGACGCGCCCGAGCTCAAGTTCGGCGCAGCACAGGCCATCATGGTGCTCTTCGCCTTCCAGAACAAGATCCGTGTCGATCAGATCAATGATTCTGACACCGTCGAGGAGCTGACCAACGGCGTCTCCTCGCGCCGTAACCAGCTGCTCATGGATATGTCCGCAGAAATCGGCGTGCCTGCCATCGATGGCGCCGCCGACGCGGACGTGGCTTCCCTGCGCGAGAAGGTTTCCACCGCTGCACCTGGCTACACGCCCTTTGGCGGCGTCCTCGGCGAGGCCATCTCGGCCCGCCTGCGCCAGCTGCTCGGCGCGGCCGGCCTCAAGCCCGCCTTCGTTGCCGAGCGCGTCACCGGCGCCTGGAGCCTGCCTGCATCGTGGGTCCCTCACGTCGAGGCTGAGATCCTCTTGGGCTCGCGCGAGGAGGATTCCGTCCGTGGCGGTAGCCTGAGCACCGTGCCGACTTCGGCGACCTCGAAGGCCGCGGCCAACGATCTGGTCGACGCCGCCATCGCGGCCGTTGCAGCCGCCCATGGCACCTCGGTGTCCATGTCCTCCGGTTCTTCCGCAGGCGGCGGCGTGGTTGATTCCGCGGCGCTGGACGCCTATGCCGATACCGTCACCGGCGAGAATGGCGTGCTGGCTACCGCCGCCCGCCAGGTCCTTGATCAGCTGGGCTACCTCCCGGAGCCTGCGGAGGCCATCGTCCCCGATAACTCCGCCATCGAGACTGTCGAGGCCGAGTTGGGCACCGGCTGGCTCAAGCTGGTTTCCCCGACCTTCGACGCTGCCAAGGCAGTGCTTTTCGACGACTCCTGGGCCACCGCCCGCGAGAAGCTCGCCCGCCTCGCCCTGGGTCAGGACACCTATGACGCCGCCGAGTTCCGTGGCGCCGGCGCTACCGTCGCCGCCCAGGCTCGTTGGTGGGCCAAGAACGGCGGCCAGGGAGATCTCGCGACCGTCGCCGCCGAGGCCGAGTCCGACTTCAACGGCGAGTTCCGTGGCGAGGTGGCCCTGGTCACCGGCGCGGCTCCTGGGTCCATCGCCACCGCCCTGGTCGAGCGCTTGCTCGAGGCCGGCGCGACTGTCGTCATGACCGCCTCGCGGGTCACCCAGGCACGCAAGGAGTTTGCCCGCAAGCTCTACGCCGCACACGGCGCGCAGGGCTCTGCTCTGTGGCTGGTTCCGGCCAACCTCTCGAGCTACCGCGACGTCGATGCCCTCATCGACTGGATCGGCACCGAGCAGCGCGAGTCCGTGGGCAACGAGGTCAAGATACTCAAGCCCGCGCTCACCCCGACCGTGGCCTACCCCTTCGCGGCTCCTTCGGTCTCCGGCTCGCTTGCCGACGCCGGCTCCGCCACCGAAAACCAGGCCCGCCTGCTGCTGTGGTCGCTCGAGCGCACCATCGCCGGGCTCTCCCGCCTGGCACAGGAAGCCGTTGATACCCGTTGCCACATCGTCTTGCCTGGTTCCCCCAACCGCGGCACCTTCGGCGGCGACGGCGCCTATGGCGAGGTCAAGGCTGCTCTCGACGCCATCTTGAACAAGTGGCATGTCGAGGCTGGCTGGCCCGCAGGCGTTACCTTGGCCCAGGCCAAGATTGGTTGGGTTGCCGGCACGCACCTCATGGGCGGCAACGACGTGCTCGTCCCGGCCGCGCAGGCCGCAGGCATTCACGTGTGGTCCCCGGAGGAAATCTCCTCCGAGCTCATCGGTCTCGCCAGCCCGTCTTCGCGCGCTGCTGCCGAGAAGTCCCCAGTTGAGGCCGACCTCACCGGCGGCCTCGAGGGAGTCTCGCTGACCGCGCTGGCCGCACAGACCCAGGCGGATCAGGCCGGGGCCGGCGCAGGCGCCGAAGCTGCCACGGCCGCGGATTCTGCGGCCCCCGCCACCATCTCCGCCCTGCCTAACCCGCCGCGCGCTGAGCAGCCGGGCTTTGGCCCGGATGAAAAGATCTCCGAGGTCACCACCGACCTCGATGACATGGTCGTCATCGCCGGTATCGGCGAGGTCAGCTCCTGGGGCTCGGGACGCACCCGCTTCGAGGCCGAGTATGGCCTCCAGCACGATGGTGCCGTGGAACTGACCGCGGCTGGCGTGCTGGAGCTGGCCTGGATGACCGGCCTCATCACGTGGGCCGAGGATCCGCACCCGGGCTGGTTCGACGCCGAGGGCACCGAAGTCGCCGAGGAGGACATCTACGATCGCTTCCGCGACGAGGTCGTCGCCCGCGCCGGCATCCGCACGCTGAGCGATAAGTTCCACCTCGTGGACCAGGGCTCCATCGACCTGACCACCGTCTTCCTCGACCGCGACATCACCTTCACCGTGGCCTCCGAGGGCGAGGCCCGCGACATCGAGGTAGCAGATCCCGAGTTCACCACGGTGCGCGAGGTTGACGGCGAGTGGGAGGTCACCCGCCTGAAGGGCGCTACCGCCAAGGTTCCGCGCAAGGCCACCTTGACCCGCACCGTTGCAGCCCAGATGCCGGATAACTTCGACGCCGCCAAGTGGGGCATCCCCGAGCACATGCTCGATTCCCTCGACCGCATGGCCGTGTGGAACCTGGTTACCGCCATCGATGCCTTCACCCAGGCAGGCTTCTCCCCGGCGGAGCTTCTGCGCTCCATTCACCCGGCGCAGGTTGCCACCACCCAGGGCACGGGCATCGGCGGCATGGAATCTCTCTACAAGGTCTTCGTCACCCGCTTCCTGGGCGAGGAGCGCCCGAGCGACATCCTGCAGGAATCTCTGCCGAACGTCATCGCAGCGCACACGATGCAGTCCTTGGTCGGCGGCTATGGCTCGATGATTCACCCCATCGGCGCCTGCGCTACCGCTGCTGTGTCCATTGAGGAGGGCGTCGACAAGATTGCGCTCGGCAAGGCCGACGTGGTCATCGCCGGCGGTATCGACGATGTCCAGGTAGAGTCCCTCACCGGCTTCGGCGACATGAACGCGACCGCTGAGACCGCCGCGATGACCGCCAAGGGCATCGATGAGCGCTTCATCTCCCGCGCCAACGACCGTCGCCGCGGCGGCTTCCTCGAGGGCGAGGGCGGCGGCACCGTCCTGCTCGTGCGTGGTTCTGTCGCTGCGGACATGGGTCTGCCGGTGCTGGCAGTTGTCGCACACGCCGCCTCCTATGGCGACGGCGCGCACACCTCCATTCCGGCCCCTGGTCTCGGTGCCCTCGGCGCCGGGCGCGGCCGCACCAACTCGCGCTTGGCGAAGTCCCTGCGCGGCTTGGGGCTGCACCCCAACGACGTCAGCGTGCTCTCCAAGCACGACACCTCGACCAACGCCAACGACCCGAACGAGTCCGAGCTGCACTCGATTCTGTGGCCCGCCATCGGACGCGACGCCGACGAGCCTATGTTCGTCATCTCGCAGAAGACGCTGACCGGCCACTCCAAGGGCGGCGCGGCACTCTTCCAGACCGGTGGCCTGGTGGATGTATTCCGCACCGGAATCGTCCCGCCGAACGTGGCGCTGGACTGCGTGGATCCGCTCATCGAGCCCAAGGCACGCAACCTGGTCTGGCTGCGTTCTGCACTGTCGGTGGGCACCGTGCGTGCGGCCGCTTTGACCTCGCTTGGCTTCGGTCACGTCGGCGCCTTGGTGGTCTACGCTCACCCGGGTGTCTTCGAGACCGCCGTCGCCCAGCAGCGCGGGGCCGACGCCGCTACCCAGTGGCGCGCCCGCGCCGAGGAGCGCCTAGCCGCCGGGCACACCCACTTCGAGAACGGCATGCTCGGCCGTGAGCCTCTCTTCGAAGTCATCGAGGGCCGCCGCCTTCCCGAGGGCGGCACTGGTGAGATTCCGGGCTATGGCACCGTCTCCGCAGCCAAGGCCGCCGAGGTCGCGCTGCTGCTCGACGAGTCCGTTCGCCTCGACGAATCAGGCGTGTTCCCGCGCGTCTAGTACCGCCCAGGAAGATCTGAAGAACTAAGGCCTAGCCCCGAACCTTAAGAGTGTGCGGGGCTAGGCCTTATCTTTTTCCGCCTTGTTTTCTTCCGCCTGCGTGCGGATCTGCTCGCCTTTGTCCTCGAGGCGCTGCTGGGTCTGAGCCTGCGCGAGTGCTGCCTCATCCGAGCGCGGAGGCGCCTGAATGTGGCGCTGGGACTCCAATCCCCGCTGCAGCTCTTTGGCGCGCAGCACCTCCGCGTCGATCTTGAGGCCCACGATGAGCGCGGTATTGGTTATCCACACCGCCACCAGGACCGCGAGCACCACGCTCAGCGCCCCATAAGCGTTGAGGCCCGCGAAGTACTGCAGGTAGAGGCCAATGAGCCACCACACCGCCACCGTAGCCACCAGCGCGAGCACGGATCCCAAAGAGAACCACCGGAATCGCTGGGGCCTAACATTCGGCGCGAAGTGATAGAGCACCGCGATAAGCGCGAGGACTAAAAGGACGCTTAAGGGCAGGCGCAGCCAGTCCCAGACCGGCAAGAATATCCGCAGCATGAAGTCCAAGGTGTCCTCCAGCCCCAAGGGCCCAGCTATGGGCCCCAGAATCCCGCTGATGACCGTGTCCCGCGCGAGGTTGGCAA
The DNA here is from genome assembly GCF_008693105.1 of Corynebacterium flavescens. Lineage (GTDB taxonomy): Bacteria > Actinomycetota > Actinomycetes > Mycobacteriales > Mycobacteriaceae > Corynebacterium > Corynebacterium flavescens. Next base: position 67,187 of record NZ_VXKK01000013.1, on the reverse strand, counting down.
AGACCAGCGTCACGGCGCCGAGAACCAGGACCACCGTGAGCACCCACATCATGCCCCAGGCGCGGATGAGGCCGCGGCCCTCCACCCTTCCGTAGACCATGTTGGCCGTGCGCGAGAAGGCACGCACATAAGCCGAAGCGGAGAACAAGGAGATCAAGACCGACAAGACCAGCGCTATCGTCCCCTGCGCACTCGAGCCGATGATCGTGCCCACTAAGTCGCTGGCCTGCTGGGTGGTCTGGGCGGGGAGATACTCCACGATGAACTCCTGCGTTATCTCCTCCACCTGTGCCCGCCTGCTGGCAAAGACCAAGGTGGCTATGGAGTAGGCGGCCAACACCGTCGGTGCAAAAGCCATAAGCGTGAAGTAGGTCAGCGTCGCGCCTCTGTCCAGAAAGCCTTCGAAGAAGAAGTCATTCCATGTGCGCCGGAGCACCAGCGCCCAGCTCTTAGATCCCAGGCGGTTGCCGCGGCCGAGGGGGCTTTCATATTCGTCGCGGGAATCGACGCCGATGGTTTCCACGCCGCGGGGTGGCAAGATCCTATCCGGCTGCCTGTCCGGCTTTTCCTGCGAGTTCATCCTGCCAGCCTAAGCAGCACCGCTCCTCCGCGCCCTCGCGGACACTCCGGGCCAGCGCCAATGGTTATCAGAGCTTTATCCCCGCGACTTTAATTATGGCGCCAGCTAAGCCAAGCACACTAGGCTGTCCTCCATGACGAAACGCAGCAACGTGGAATCCTTCGAACTCGATCACCGCCTTGTCGCCGCGCCCTATGTGCGCGTTGCCGGCCGCCAGGACCTTGGCGATGGAACGGAAATCATCAAATATGACCTGCGCTTTTGCCAGCCCAACGAGGAGCATCTCGACATGCCTACGGTGCACTCCATCGAACACATGATGGCCAATTTCATGCGCAACTACACCGACAAGCTCATCGGTTTCGCCCCCATGGGCTGCCAGACCGGCTTCTACGCCATCACCAACGGCCTCGAGCAAGACGAGCTTATCGAAGTCCTCACTAAGTCCCTGGGCGATATCCTCACCGCCACCGAAGTTCCGGCGGCCAACGTCACGCAGTGCGGCTGGGGAGCCAACCACAGCCTCGAAGGCGCGCAGGCCGCCGTGCGTGACTACCTCGCCCACAAGGACGAGTGGCTCGAGGTCATGCGCTAGGGACTTCGCGGCCCCCGCGTCTCGTTCACGGTAAATAGTGCCCTGGGCACTTTTGGCCGCTATGTGCAGCGAACGCGCCCTTGGGACACGCACACGCCTAGAGCGCCAGGCCCAGCCAGACGGGCTCGGGAACAAGCTCAACGCCGAAGGCCGCACGCACCCCATCGCGGATGTCGCGGGCAAGGGCCACGATGTCCTCGGCGCGGGCTTCGCCGCGGTTGCTCAAGGCCAGCGTGTGCTTGGTCGACAAGGTCGCGCGCCCCTGCCCCGGGTAGCCCTTGGGGAAACCTGCCTTTTCAATGAGCCAGGCAGCCGAGAGCTTCTCGCCCTTGGCCACCGCGTGGCGCGGCATTGTCTCAGCCACGGCGTCCCCGTGGGTGGTGCGCACGCGTGCACAGACGGCTTCGGCAAGCGCGGGATCAACGATGGGGTTAGTGAAGAAGGAACCGGCAGACCACGTGTCGTGGTCCTGCGGGTCTAAGACCATTCCCTTGCCGTGGCGCAGGCGCAGGACCTCCTCGCGGACCTCGGCAACGCGGCGCCGCTCACCGGGCTGCTGGGTGAGCTGCCCAAAACGCAGGGGCTTGGATAGGCCATCGGTGCTCAGCTGCAACTCGATCTCAAGGACCAACGCGCGGTGGGTGAACTTGAGGTTGGAGTAGCGATAGTCCAGGTCCAGGTCGGCGGCGGGCACCCATTCGTCGACGTGGGCCCGCCTGTCGTAGAGGCGCACCCGGGTAAGCACGTCAGAGATTTCCGCACCATAAGCGCCCACGTTTTGTACCGGCACCGCCCCTGCCGAGCCGGGGATTCCGGAGAGACATTCGATGCCGCCCAATCCAGCGTCCACGGATGCCGCGACCACGCGGTCCCACTCGGCCCCCGCCCCGGCGCGCACGAGGCCTGACCCCGCGTCGACGTTGATATCGCCGAACTCGAGCAAAAGCGCCACCACGTCCACTGCGCCATCGCGCACCAGCAGGTTGGAGCCGCCGCCGACGATGACGAGAGGTACCGAGGCGTCGTCGACAAGCTGGGTGGCAGCCACGGCCGCCTCCGGGTTCGAGCAACGCACCAATACCTGGGGTTTCCCGCCCACCCGCAGGGTGGTCAAGGAGGCAAAGTCGGTGTCATAGTCGAGGGTGATCCCCTCGACCGCTGCCAGCTGCTGGGTCAAGAATTCTTCTAACACCCCTACCAAGGTAGTCTGTTACGCATGTCAACCCGTAGCGAAAACACCGTAACTATCAATCAGCCCATCGAGAAGGTGCACAAGGCACTGCTCAGCGAGGGCTATTGGGAATACATCGTAGCCAACCTCTCCCCGGACCCCGGCGAGGTGCACGATTTCACGGATAACACCGCGATCCTCTACGAGGTATTGCCCACCACTTTGCTGCCCGAGGCCGTGCGCGCCATGGTCTCGCAGGACCTCAAGGTCAAGCGCGTCATCACCGTCGGTGCCCTCGAGGGCAACGCTGCCGACGTCACCTACACCGCAGACGTGAAGGGAACCCCCGTCGACTTCAAGGGCGAGATTTCCCTGACCGGTGAGGGCGACACCACCACCTTGTCCTACATCAACGAGGTCTCGGTGAACATCCCCCTCATGGGTGCCGCCATCGAGCCGAAGGTGGGCGAGGCTCTGGGCGAGCTCTTCACCAACGAAGGCAACCTTGCCGATCAGTGGATCTCCGCTAACCTCTAGTCCTTCCTCGGGTTAAAACCATGGCCGACCATGCACATAATCTGCGCGCCAGCGCGGGTGCGGGTCGGCCTTTTGGCGTCATCACCCGCGGGTGCGTTAGCGCATGGCGCGTCAATTGCTTGGCGAAGTCGGGCTACCCGTCCACCCAGTTCGCCGTCGGCTCCGCGATAACACGCTCACCGTAGACTGGGAGCTCGTCGCCCCGCACCTGTGAACCCGACTATGATTTTCGTGCCTGACTAGCCTTGGGGGACAACATAGACCACACTATTAGCCATGGCTTCTCAAGACTCCGCTTCTAAGGCGTGGAAAATCTTTGTCGGCGTGCTCGTCGGCCTCCTTCTTATCCTGCTCATCGCCGAATTTGGCCTGCGCTGGTACATGGGAAGGCAGATGACCTCCCAGTTTATGGAAACCACCCAGGCCGAGGGCCTCGAGGTGACAGAAAAGCCCAGCGTCAGCTTCGGTGCCAGCCCGCTTACCCTTGGCATGCTGGGCGGCAAGATCTCGCAGATGAACATGAGCACTCCCTCCACCCTGCAGATTGAGGGCACGGAGGTGAAGGGCCAGCCCGCCGCCGACATCGAGCTGCGCGATCTCAGCGTCGCCTCCGCGCCGGTGGCCGGCCAGATGCGTGCGACCACCACACTCCCGGATGACTTCCTCCTCGCCACCTTCCAAAAGAGCATCGCGGAACAATCCGACAATGCCACCTTGGGCAACATGGTGATCACCTCGATCACCACGAACGCGGAAGACAACACTATCGACGTCGAGTTCGGCGGAGGGCTCGCCAGCCTCGCCCTCGAGCCCAGCGCGAACAACGGCGTACTCGACATCGCCACCCGCAAAGCAGCAGTATTCGGAATGAACCTTCCTGATCAGGCCACCGCTGCCCTCTCAGATTCCTTGCGCGAGGGGGTACAAGAGCAGTTCGTGGGCAGCCAGCTGCACGTCGACGCCGTCGAGGTAGGAAGCGGGGAGCTAAAGCTCACCGTCGCCGGCACGAACGTCCCCTTAAAGGAGCTCAGCTCCGCGGTCTCCACCGCCCCCGGTGAGACTAACGCGGCCTAGCCGGAGTGGCCGACGCGGCCCTAGCCGGAGAAGTCGAAGTCCACAGTAGGCAGCGCCGACCTCACGCCCTGAGCGGGCTTCGCAGGCGCTGCCGAATCCGTGGGCTCTGCTTTTTCCCGCTTGGCGTGGTGCAGAACGATGCGCTGAAATCCTGCGAACTCGGCCGCGTCCACCGCGGCTTGGTTCGTGGCAATGAGCGCCAGCTTAACCGGCTGCGGGCAAGCCTCCCGCACGGCGACAAGCTCTGAAAGCAACTCATTTGAGTCCTCCAGCTGCGGATCTACCGCCAACCAAATCTCTGTAGCACCCGTATAGACCGCCAAGCGCGCCTCCGAGGCCTTGATGAGGCTGTGGTGCCTGCCGGTGGGATAGCCCGCCACCGAGATCACCTCGTGGGCTTTTCCGCTCAAGGCGGCGGCAACGTGGGTCGGTGAGACCACCACGCTGTTGCCCTCTGCCTGCGCACGGACCTGCTCAGAAGTGGACTCCAAAAGATTGAGGTATTCCATGTTAGGCTGCCACTGCTTTTAGTAGCTGTAATCGCCGTTGATGATGGCACGCAGCTGCGGCCGCACATCAAACCAGTAAATCCCGGTCACCACTGCGCCGATCCAAGGGATGAAGGGCAGGGGCAGCATCATGCCCACTGCGGACGCTGCCAAGAAGCCCACCCAGGACCACTTGTTTTTACGGTCGCCGGCGCGGAAGGCATCCTCGCGCGTCGAGGCGGCGAGCACCGCCCCGATCACGGCGAAGATGGAAAGTGCCATGAACACCCAGTACTGCAGGTTGTTCATGATGAGAATCAGAATGTCCATTTACTCTTACTTTGTCGGATCAGTGTGGTCAGTGTGGTCAGTGTGGTCAGGATGGTCGGTGTGGTCAGTTTCGATGACTTCGCCTTCGAGGATCTCCTCCGCCGGGGAAGCGGATCCATCAGCAGCGGTGCCGTCGGTCTTGCTCGGATTGCCGGTCTTGGCACTAGGGCCGTCCGGAGTGGCGTTGCCCTCCGCGCGCTGGCTACGTTCCTTGGCGGACTTATAGGCCTCGCTGACCCCCTCGCGAGTTTCATTATAGGCGGTATTGATCTTGCCTTTCGCGTCTGCGAAGGCTTCCGAGGTCCGGGTTGCCTCTGCGGCCGCTTTGAGTGTGGCTCCCAAGTCCTTGGCGGTGCTCGAAACCTTGTCGAAGACGTTGTCCGAAGAGTTTCCTGTGCCCTCGCCTGCAGGCTTATCCTCTGCCTGCTTTGCCCGGTCGGCCTTGAGGTGGCCCCCGAACTCTTTGGCTACCTCGAAGGCGGAGCTGCCCGCCTCTTTGAGGGAATCTGTCAGGGATTTCTTGTCAGTCATGTCAGGTACTTCTTTCTACTCGGGGACGGGTAGTGCACTGCCTAGACTGCTAGAGCCCAAACAGTAGATGGTTGCCAGTGTAGATAGCTAAGCCGGCGAGTGCGCCGACAACGGTGCCGTTGAGGCGAATGAACTGCAGGTCCTTGCCCACCATGAGCTCTATCTTTTCGCTCGCCTCGCTGGCATCCCAGCGCTTGATGGTCTCAGAAATGATCCCGGTGACCTCGCCGGAGTAGTTCTCGGCGAAGAAGGCCACCGCAGAGGTAAGGCGACGATCCAGGCTCTCCCGCAGCTCCGGATCCTCTTGAATATTCTTTCCCCAGCGCAGGCACAATTGCTCAATTTTGGAGCGCAACATCGACTCCGGGTCCTCGGATTGCTCGATGATGGCTTGCGCGGCCGCCGCCCACAACGCCGCCGCCGCACCGCGCATGGCTGTTGATCCCATGACGTCGGCCTTTAAGGACTCCACCCGCGCAATCATCTCTGGGTCTTGCTGGAGATCCTGCGCCAGCTGCGAAAGGGTACGGCGAATGGCGTTGCGGGCATCGTGGTTCTTGTCTGCCTTGACCTCAGCCGTCCAGTTGACCAACTCACGGTAGACTTTCTCCCCGACGAGACTGCGTGCGAAACGTGGGGCCCAGTGCGGCATACGTTCGTCGATAAGCGTGACGATGTCATCTTCCATCGTCAGAATCTTGCGATGGCCCCAGTCGATGACCTCATCGACCACCGGCTCGAGCTTGCCCTCCTGGATGAGGCCAGACAGGAGTCTTCCCGCCGGCGGCCCCCACTCGGGCTCCGCGAGGCGATCGATGAGCTGGGATTGAATGAGCGCCTCCGCCTCTTTCGGGTCCAACGCTCGCACAGCGTTAGCCGTCAAGCGGCCCAGCTCATGCGATACCCGCGCCGCATTCTTGTCCTGAGCCAGCCAGTGCCCGGCCTTCTCCGGCAGGTTTGCCTGCGAGACCTTCTCTGTGATGAGCTCCGCGTTGAGGAAGTTCTCCCCCACAAAGCCGCTGAGAGATTCCCCGATCTGATCCTTCTTATTGGGAATGAGCGCAGTGTGCGGAATGGGCAGGCCAAGCGGGCGACGGAAGATAGCGGTCACCGCGAACCAGTCCGCCAGACCACCCACCATGCCGGCCTCGGCCGCAGCACGCACGTAGCCGACCCACACGGGTGCTCCCCCTGGCTGATTCTGCCACGAAGAGCAACCTAAGAAGATAGCCGCTGCGACGAGCAACAGAGCGGTAACGAAGAACTTATAGCGCCTTAAGGCACGCCGACGCTCGGCCTCCACCTCAGGGCTCGGCCCCGGAACTGAACGGCGCGAAGCAATGGACTCGGTCATGTAAAATACTTTCCCTTAAAGCTAGACGAAACCCCCGCGCCATATTACGGCAGCGGGGGTCAATGAAGATAAGAAGAGTAGGACTCTCAGATACTAGTTTGAACGACCAGTTTCTTTCCGGTACTGACGGTAATAGCGACGACCGTAGTAGACGGAAGCGACAGCGGCCACGGAAAGGATGACGAGCACAATGGCACCACCGATGGTGAAGGCCATGGGGTTGTTGCGGCTAGCCGTTCCATAGTGGAAGGTGTGGGTGCCCAGACCCCAGATCACGATGCCTGCGGCCGGCAGGAGGGAAAGGATGAGACCCATTCCTACCCAGGTGGAAACCCGCAGCAGGGAGGAGTGCGGTGCGGCGAATGACACGGGGTCATAGCCTTCGATGTAGGTATCCTGCACCTTGCCGGAGAACTCCGGGTAGGTCTCACTCGCGTGATCAGCAACTGCATGGGTGTTATCGCTCATGGCTGAATCTCTCTCCCAATCCTTGTACTTCTGGTGTTCCTAGCATTCATCTTAAGAACTCTTCTTAAGTATTCTTCTCAATACCTATAAACGACTATAGCTTAGTCATCTTTGCCGCGGAAAGCAGCCCGTGCGCGTTCGCGGGTAACCGCGGAGACGGCCGTGAGCGGGATTCCGGCCGGGCAGACATCGGCGCACTCGCCATACAGCGAGCAGTGACCGAAGTTCTGCTCCAAGTCATCGACCATGTTGCGGGCACGGCGGCCACGCTCTTCCTTACCCAGGGGCATGAGGGAGAGGTGAACCAGCTTGGCGCCGGTGAACAGGTGAGCCGCACCGTTGGGGCAAGCGGCAACGCAGGCGCCACAGCCAATGCACGCCGCGTGATCCAAGGCGAACTCGGCGGTCTCGTGGTTGATGTGCATCGTATCGGCGTCCGGTGCGGTACCGGCCTCGATGGAGATATAGCCGCCCTGCTCCATGACGTGGTCGAGCGCTGTGCGGTCGACGATCATGTCCTTGATGACGGGGTATGCAGCCGAGCGGAAAGGCTCGATCTTCAGGGTGTCGCCATCTTTGAACTGGAACAGGCGCTGCTGGCAGGCCGGGGTGTTTTGACCTGGGCCATGCGGGCGACCATTGATCTGCAGGCCACAGGTGCCACAGATGCCTTCACGGCAATCGGAGGCGAAGGCATAAGGCTCCTTGCCTTCCTCGATCAGACCGTCGTTGACGTGGTCGAGCAACTCCAGTAGGGACATCTGCTCTTCGGCGTCCGAGACCTGTACGGTCTCGAACTTGCCCTCTTGGGTAGGTCCGGCTTGACGCCAGATCTCAAGTGTCAGTTTCATTACTTGTAGTTCCTTGTCATCAGCGGGATCGAATCAAAGTACAAAGGCTCGGCGTGGCGAATGAACTCGCCCGGCTTCTGACCCGGCTCCCAGGCAGAAACGAAGCACCAGTTCTTGTCATCGCGCTCTGCTTCGCCGTCCTCCGAGAGGTGATCATCCCGGAAGTGGGCGCCGCAGGACTCGTCACGGTCGAGGGCATCGACGCACATGAGCTCGCCCAAGTCGATGTAGTCAGCGACGCGCAGGCCATACTCGAGGACCTGGTTCATATCATCGGCCTGGCCGGTGATGCGAACGTTGGACCAGAAGTCTTCGCGCAGCGCGCGAATCTTGTCGATGGCGACCTTAAGGTCCTCAACGTTACGAGAAACGCCACAACCCCAGTAGAGGATATCCCCCAGCTGACGGTGATAGTAGGCCGGTCCGTGCGGGTTGTCGCCACTGACAGCCATGAGGCGGTCAATGCGATCCTGCGCGCGGGACAGAGCCTCGTTGGCCTCGGTGGATTCCTCAGCGAGCTTGTCCTCACCCAGGTGGTGGGCCAGGTAGTTCGGCAGGGTGAAGGGCAGGGTGAACCAGCCATCAACCGAAGCGGAAAGCAGCGAGTTTGCGCCCAGGCGGTTCGCGCCGTGGTAGGTCCACGAGCACTCGCCGGCCGCGAAGAGACCGTCAATAGTGGTCATCTCGTTGAAGTCGGTCCACAGGCCACCCATGGTGAAGTGGCAGGTGGGGGCGATGCGCATCGGCGTCTCATAAGCGGACTCACCGATGGCCTCCTCATACATTTCGATGAGGTTGGAGTAACGCTCGCGGATCTTGTCCTTGCCGAGGCGCTCAATGGCATCACGGAAGTCGAGGTACACCGAGTTGTGCAGCGGTCCAACGCCCAGGCCCGTATTGATCTGCTGGGAGATGGCACGGGAGGCAACGTCACGGGGAACAAGGTTGCCGAAGGCCGGGTAGCGGCGCTCGAGGAAGTAATCGCGCTCGTCTTCCGGGATGTCCTTGGGGTCGCGGTCATCGCCCTCTTTGATGGGCGACCAAATGCGGCCGTCATTACGCAGGGACTCCGACATCAGGATCGTCTTGGACTGCCATTCGGAGTTAACCGGAAGGCCCGTCGGGTGGAACTGCACGAATGCCGGGGAGGCCAGGTAGGCGCCAGCCTCGTAGGCACGCATCATGGCGCCAGCGTTGGAGTTCTTGGCCAACGTGGACATGTGATAGACGTTGCCGTAGCCGCCGGTGCCCAAGATAACCGCGTGACCGGTGAAGGTCTTGAGCTCACCAGTGATGAGGTTACGGGTAACGATGCCGCCGACGCGCTTGGTGCCATTATCAACGTAGGTGATAATGTCCTGCATGTCGTGGTGAGCGAAAAGCTCGACGTTGCCCAAGCCAATCTGGCGATAGAGCGCGGACGTGGTCGACAGCTGCAGCTGCTGACCCGTTTGTCCACGGGTGTAGTAGGTACGCGAGACCTGCACGCCACCGAAGGAACGGGTGGCCAAGGTTCCGCCGTACTCACGGGCGAAGGGAGCACCAATGGCGTTCATGTGGTCGATGACGCGAATGGACTCATAGGCCAGGCGCCAGCAATCGGACTCGCGGCAACGGTAGTCACCGCCCTTGACGGTGTCCTTGGTGTGGCGATAAGCGGAGTCGTTATCGACCATCTTGTGCCGGGAGGCGTTAACGCCACCCTGGGCAGCGATCGAGTGAGCGCGCCGCGGGGAGTCGTGATAGGTAAAGACCTTCACGTTGTAGCCCAGCTCGCCGAGTGCTGCGGCGGATGCGCCGGCAGAAAGGCCGGTGCCTACCACGAGGATCTCAAACTTGCGGCGGTTGAGCGGGGAGACCAGCTCCATGTGGTCTTTTTGGTAGTCCCACATGTCCCGCATGGGAACGCCGTGGGGCTCATTAGACTCGAGGATGCTACCGAGAGACACGCCCGAGACGATAGATTCTGGCTGCGAGAAGTCGGGGCGCTCGCGCTTGAGTTCAGTATTAGTCATGGTTCGAAGAAGCTCCTTTAGCTGACCCAACCCAGGGCGATGGACAGGGGCATAACGATGTTGCCGATGCAGACAACGGCCGGGATGATGTAGGCCAGAACTAGGAAAGTCTGGCGCCACTTCGCACCGGTGATGCCCAGATCTGAGGCAGCAAGGCGGATACCGTGAGTCAGGTGCAGGAACAGGCAAACCATAGCCAAGACATAGAAGATGGTGACCGGCCAGCGGCTGAAGGTCGCAATCATGTTGGCCTTGACCTCACCGTGCACGAACGCTTCCGGTGCTACCGGGGCAACACCCATGGTCAGATCCAGGATGTGGAAAATGATGAAGAGCAGCAATACGGCGCCGGTGACCAGCATGGACTTGGTGGCGAAGGAATCGACGCCGCCCATCAGTGCGGTGCGCTTGAACTTGCCACGGGACTGCTTGGAACGCGCGGTCAGAGCGAATGCGCCGTAAATGTGGCCGACAATAGCGGCCAGCAAGACGATGCGCACTACCCACAGGAACGAGCCATGCGGCAACAGCGGCTCGCCGAAGGAACGCAGGAACTCGCCATAAATATCGAGTGCCTCACCACCATCGTGCGCGGGCATGTAGAGCTTGAGGTTGCCGGCCATGTGGCCGACAACAAAGAGAGCGAAGAGCAGGCCGGTGACGGCCATAACCAACTTCAGGACCCAAGACGGAACGGCCGGCTTGGTACGAATGTTCTCGTTCGTAATATGGCCGTGAGCGATAGCCTCACGGTCTGGATTTCTAACAGTCATGACACCTCCATTGTCGCCTTTACCTTACGCACGGCCTCGGACACGTCACTAGTTGATTTCGGGCCGTTTCACCGCCCAACACGAGCTCTCTACCTCCTACCGAAGAGACTTTAGGCAAGGATCGCCTTTATTAGTCACTCCCGCAACCCCACTACCTCGCTCACTGCCTTTTCGCAATATTGGCCTTGCGTAATTAACCCGCCCATTGTGAGCTTGCTCACCCGGGGTAGTCCTAGTGACTTTTCCACCCACGTTAGGCGTCAAACTTTCGGGTGGGTTCCTCCCCCAAAAGCCCCCTCTACACAGTGTGGTTAAGAGGCTTCACACTAACTTTGCAAATATGGTGCTATACCAGTTGGCAGGCAGGTAGTCTTTCCGTCATGAGTAAGACATACGTAGGCTCGCGGCTGCGACAGCTGCGCCGTGAACGCGACCTCAGCCAGGCCTCGCTCGCCGCCACCCTGGGACTTTCGGCCAGCTACGTCAACCAGATCGAGCACGATGTCCGGCCCCTAACGGTCCCCGTTTTGCTCCGCATCACCGAGGCTTTCGGCGTAGATGCAACGTTCTTTTCCCGTGACGATGACTCCCGGCTACTCGCGGAGATCCAAGACGTTATCCAAGACAAGGAGCTGTGCCCCTCCCCCGTGGAGATGCAGGAGCTCTCCGAGCTTGTCTACAACCATCCCACCGTGGCCCGCACCCTCGTTGACATTCACCGCCGTTACCGCAACGTGCGCGATAAGCTCTCGCTAGCCACGGATACCCGGCGCGCCACCGATAACCCCCAGGCCCTGTCCATGCCCCATGACGAGGTCCGCGATTTCTTCTACGCGCGCCAGAACTACCTCGATGCCCTCGATCTCCACGCCGAATCCTTGGCACAAGAGATCGACGTTGCGCCCTTCCAGATCTCCGAAACCGAGCACGCCCTGGCACAGCGTCTGCGCGATAAGCACGGCGTCGACATCATCGTCACCCCCCAGATGGATGGCACCTTGCACCGCTTCGACCGCGAATCCGGCGCATTCCGCTTGGCCAGCCGGCTCAGCGAGGGCCAGCGCGCCTTCCGCATGGCCGCCGAGCTCAGCTTCTTGGAAGCAGAACCACTGATCGACGAGCTAATTTCCCAAGAACCATTCACCTCCGACGCCTCCCGGAACCTTGCCCGGCGCGGCATCGCCAGCTATTTCGCTGCAGCCACCGTGCTGCCCTATTCCACCATTCACGCCGAGGCGGAGCAGTCAGGCTATGACGTGGAGTACCTCTGCCAGGTCTTCGGGGTGGGCTATGAAACGGTAGCCTCCCGCCTGTCTACCCTGCAGCGCCCCAATAAGCGCGGCATTCCTTTTACTTTCGTGCGCGTGGACCGCGCCGGCAATATGTCGAAGCGGCAATCGGCCACCGGCGTGCATTTTTCCAACTCGGGTGGCACCTGCCCGCTGTGGAATATCTATGAGACCTTTGGCCGGCCGGGCGTCATCTCCCGCCAGCTCGCGCAGATGCCCGACGGCCGTAATTATCTGTGGATTTCGCGCGCGGTCCAGCACCACCAGGGCCGCTACGGGGAGACAAACAAGCTCTTCGCGGTGGGCCTAGGCTGCGAGGCTCGCCACGCCGACCGCACCGTCTACGCCGCCGGCCTCGACCTCGAGAACCTTTCCACCGCCACCCCCATCGGCGCTGGTTGCCGCACGTGCCCCCGCGTCAATTGCGCTCAGCGCGCCTTCCCCCCCATCCACGAGGCCCTGACAATCGACGCCCACCGTTCCGCCGTCGCTCCCTACTAACCGCGCCAACCACCCGTGCCCCTTCGCTGCTTGGCGACGTCGCCAGGCAGAGAAGGCACCACCGAACACAAAGCGCCCACGCCACGAGGCCCCTTCCGCGAGGAAGGAAGCATATCGTGGCGTGGGCGCTAAGGGCCTGAGCCAAGTCTTATTAAGAAAGGCCTAGAGGTTGATCATGTGGCCGTTGATTCCCTCCGCGGCCTCTTTCATGGCCTCCGAGAGAGTCGGGTGAGTGTGGACGTTGCGCCCGATTTCCTCAGCGGTGAGGTCGAATCGCTGCGCCAGGGTGAGCTCCGGCAACAGCTCGGAGACGTTGGAGCCCACGAGGTGGCCGCCGATAAGCTCGCCGAACTCACCATCAGCGATGAGCTTGACAAAGCCTGCGGTCTCGTTGAGGCCGGCTGCCTTGCCATTGGCGGAGAAGGGGAATACGGAGACCTTGATGTCGCGGTCTGGGAACTTCTCGCGCGCGGCTTCTTCGGTGTAGCCGAAGGAGGCGACCTGCGGGTTACAGAAGGTGGCGCGCGGCATGTTCATGTAGTCACCGAGCAGCTGCGTCTCCGCGCCGGCCAAGGTTTCTGCCGCTACGACGCCCTGTGCCTCTGCCACGTGCGCCAGCTGCAGCTTGGCAGTGACATCGCCGATGGCGTAGATGCTCTCGACGTTGGTGCGCATGTTGTCATCGATGGCGATGGCGCCGCGCTCGGTGAGCTCCACGCCGGTGTTTTCGAGACCGAAGCCCTTGACGCGCGGGGCAAAGCCGATGGAGACCATGCAGCGATCGACGGTGAGGGAATCGCTCTTGGAGCCGTCCTTGGACTCCACCTCAACGGTGACGTTGTCGCCGTTGTCCTTGATGGCGGTGGTCTTGTAGCCGGTCAGCAGCTTCACGCCAAGCTTCTTGTACTGCTTAGCAATCTCTTTGGAGACGTCCTTGTCCTCGTTGGGCAGGACGCGGTCCATGAACTCGACGATGGTGACGTCAACGCCATAGTTGGCCAGGACGTAGGCAAATTCCATGCCGATGGCGCCTGCGCCCACGATGACCATGGACTTCGGGGCATCCTCTTTGAGGATCTGCTCCTCATAGGAGACGATGTTTCCGCCGATTTCCACGCCGGGCAGGGAGCGCACGACGGAGCCGGTGGCGATGATGCAGTTATCGAAGGTGAGGGTCTTGCCTTTGTCATCGCCCTCGGTGATTTCGATGGTCTTGGCATCGGTGAAGGAACCCAGACCATTGATTTCAGTGATCTTGTTCTTCTTCATGAGGTAGTGCACACCCCTGACGATGCCGGCGGATACCTTCCGGGAGCGCTTGTGCGCTGCACCGTAGTCGAAGGTGACCTCGCCGGAAATGCCAAAGTCCTTAGCCTCGTGGTTGAAGGTGTGCGCAACCTCGGCGTTCTTGAGCAAAGCCTTGGAGGGGATGCAGCCTACGTTGAGGCAGACACCACCCCAGTACTGCTTCTCAATAACGGCAACTTTCTTACCCAGTTGCGCGGCACGAATGGCGGCAACGTACCCGCCAGGGCCCGCGCCGAGTACTACAACGTCATAATGTTCTTTAGTCACGTCCCATACAATACGTAACTTTGTTCACGGTGTCGCGCACTTGGCTGGATTTTGCCCACTTGGGGCTCTAAAGACCACTGAGCGTGCAAAGAACCAGCCGGGGATTGGCTTAGAACATGCCCAGCATCAAGGCCCAGTCCGAGGAAGCGGAAGAACCGGCGTGGACGAACTGGCCGAGGAAATTATTGATCATGACGATGATGGAATCGATAGGGCTGAGGTTCATCTTTTTTATCTCTTTTCTTGTGTTTTCGTCTGGTGCCTTGCTTGCACCATGCCGGCGCTATACCGGCTATATACCGGCACGGTCTGCTCTGTTCAACGCAATAACCACGTTGAACGTTACACGAGCGTGACTTTTCAGCACTCAAATTATGACACACCTGCAACATTGGCACCACTGGTTACAGGCGTGCTTTAACCTTTAACTACACCCGTATCCTCCACCCGTCGCGGGCAAAGAGCTAACGCCAAAGGCATCGCCAGCGATTGTTCTCGATGAATACCTGCCAGCAGGCTGGGAACGTCCTTGGGACTTCTTTGACCCAAGCGCTGTACAAGGTGCATGACGCACAGTACTCTTAACCCGACTCTATAAACTCCTGGAAAGAAGCTATGAAGCGCATCAGCTCTATCGTCGCCGCCGCCACCGTTGCCGCGGGCGTATTCTCCGCTCCCCTTGCCTCCGCCGATGAGGGACAGCAACTGTCCGTGATTTCGGATCTGGAGATCACCCCAGAAATCTCCAACCAGAACTGGGTTATCCCCGGCGAAGATGCAAACCGGCCCGAGGTAAAGAAGCTGCAGGCCACCTCCCCCGCCATGGACGGCCGCGAAATTCCCCTCGCTGTCATCCCCGCCAAGACCGAGGGGCGCCCCACCATCTACTTGCTCAATGGTGCAGGTAGCTCGGAGCAAAACACCGACTGGCTGAGCAACTCCAACGTCGTGGACTTCTACAAGGACAAAGACGTCAACGTTGTTATCCCGCAGGCTGGCGCCTTCTCCTTCTACACCGACTGGGAGCAAGAGCCCAATAGCCAGTACCTTCAGGGCAAGCAGAAGTGGGAGACCTTCCTAACCAAGGAACTCCCGAGAGCCATCGAGCCTTATCTGAAGGCCAGTGACAAGCGTGCCATCGCCGGCATGTCCATGTCTGCTACCTCCTCGCTGCTGCTGGCACAGCACAACCAAGGCATGTACAACGCTGTGGGCTCCTACGCCGGTTGCGCTGCCACCTCCTACCCGCTCGAGTATGAGTTCCTGCGCCTGACCGTCAACCGTGGCGGCGCACAGCCTGAGCAGATGTGGGGACCGCAGGGCAGCCCCAACAACGTCTACAACGACGCACTCGTCAACGCCGAGAACCTTCGCGGCAGCGCCCTCTACATTTCTTCGGCCTCTGGTCTAGCTGGCGAGACGGACATGCCCTCTTATTGGACTAACCGGGGCGAAAATCCTGTTGTAGCCTCAGTTGGCGCGGCACAGCTGCAGGTCGAGGGCGGCGTCATCGAGGCCGCAGCTAACCACTGCACCCACAACCTCAAGTCCAAGCTCGACTCCAAGGGAATCGAAGCCACCTATAACTTCCGCAACGCCGGAACCCACTCCTGGCCGGGCTGGCGCGAGGACCTGGAGAAGTCCTGGCCAGTATTCAAGGACGCACTCGGCGCCTAACCCACAGCGCGGAGATCGAGGATTAAACATTCTCTGATTTTTATCAGTGCTTATTTAAGCGGGCGATAGGGTCCCAGCTTCGCTAGGGCGGTAGGATCGCAGCATTATGCAGCTGCCATCCACCGCCCTTTCGCATGTGCCCGCCCAGTCTCGTGATGCCTATACGGGAGTGGATTACAACTTAGGCTACGTAGTCACCCACTATGACTTGGACCTTGACTACCGCGTCGAGCCCAATCGCCTGCGCGGCATCGCGCGGATTTCGCTGCGCAGCACGAGCGACATCGCCAAGCTCAACCTCGACCTGGGTGGGGCGATGGTGGCCAGGCGGGTCACCGCCACGGTAGAAGATAACCGCCGGGGCGACGGGAAAAAGCCCAGCGTGCGGGTGTCCAAGTTCCGCCAATCCGGAGGCAAGCTGCGCCTGCAATTCGCGGAGACCGTGCCGGCCGGCACCACGTTTGTGGTGGAGGTGCGCTACGGCGGCTGCCCTCGGCCGCTACGCACGCCCTGGGGCGAGATTGGCTGGGAGGAGACCGAATCCGGCGCCCTGGTGGCCAGCCAACCCAACGGAGCGAGCAGCTGGTTTCCCTGTGACGATACCCCCTCGGCGAAGGCTGCCTTCGATATTGTCGTGACTGCCGACAAGCCTTTCCTGGTTATCTCCAACGGAGAACTCGTATCGAAAAGCTCGGCCGGGGGCGCGTTGACCAAGTGGCATTACCGCACGCACCACCCCATGGCGACCTATCTGGCCACCGTGCAAGTGGGCGAGTTTTCCCCCATCGAGCTAGGCCCCAGCTGCACCGCGTGGGCGCCCGCACATCTGGGCGCGGTGGTGCGCGAGGAGTTTGCACAGCAGCAAGACATGCTGGATTTCTTCGCCGAATGCTTCGGCCCCTATCCCTTCGACGCCTACCAGGTGGTCATCACCGAGGACGAACTGGAGATCCCGCTAGAGGCCCAGGGCTTATCCATTTTCGGCTCCAATCACGTGCAGGGGGATCACGTCTTTGAGAGGCTCATCGCTCACGAGCTCAGCCACCAGTGGTTCGGCAACTCAGTAGGCCTCAAGCGCTGGCAAGACATCTGGCTCAACGAGGGTTTTGCCTGCTACTGCGAGTGGCTGTGGATGGAGCATGCGCACGGCATCCCCGTAGCCGAGTCGGCGCGGGCCCACTATGGCGTGCTCGCCCGCAAGAAGCAAGACCTGCTTCTGGCAGATCCGGGACCGCGGGATATGTTCGATGACCGCGTCTACAAACGGGGGGCTCTCACCGTCCACGCGCTGCGCCGTCTCATGGGAGATAAGGCCTTCTTCCGCGCAATGCGCTCCTACATCGAGACTCATCGTCACGGCTGCGTGGGGCCAGAGGATCTCTTCGCGCAGCTGCGTGATTTCGGGGCGAATCAGCGCGAGCTTAAGGCGCTGTGCACGCAGTGGCTGGAGCAGACCGCGTTGCCGAAGTTCCCGAGCTAGGCCTGTGCCCCTAGACTGGGGAGTCATGCACAGAATGCTCGTTACCGGAGGCGCCGGGTTTATTGGCGCTAACTTCGTCCGCCTTGTCCGCGCCACGCGGCCGGAGATTGCCATCACGGTGCTCGATAAGCTGACCTACGCGGGCAATCGCTTGAACCTCGCGGGCCTTGAGGTCAAGCTCGTCGTGGGGGACGTAGCCGATGCCGAGCTCGTCGATTCGCTGGTGTCCACGTGCGACACCGTGGTGCACTTCGCCGCCGAGTCCCACAACGACAACTCGCTGCGGGACCCCTCCCCCTTCATCCACACCAACCTGGTGGGCACCTTTAGCCTGCTCGAAGCTTGTCGAAGCCACGATGTGCGGCTGCATCACATCTCCACCGACGAGGTCTTCGGCGATCTCCCCTTGCACACCCCGGAGAAGTTCCACGAGGACACCGCCTATGCCCCCTCCTCGCCCTATTCGGCCACGAAGGCCGGTTCGGATCACCTCGTGCGCGCCTGGGTGCGCTCCTTTGGGCTGCGCGCGACGATTTCTAACTGCTCCAATAACTATGGCCCTTATCAGCACATAGAGAAGTTCATCCCGCGCCAGATCACCAATATCCTCACTGGGAACACGCCCAAGCTCTACGGCACCGGCGAGCAGGTGCGCGATTGGATCCACGTTGATGACCACAACCGCGCTGTGCTGTGCATCCTCGAGTCCGGGAAGCTGGGAGAGACGTATAACATCGGTGCGGATCAGCCAGACATCAACAACAAGCAGGTCATCGAGTTAATCTGCGAGCTGATGGGCTCAGATGGATACGAGCATGTAGCAGACCGCCCCGGCCACGACCAGCGCTATGCCATGGACGCCAGCAAGCTGCGCCGCGAACTGGGCTGGCGCCCGGAGTACACCGACTTGCGCGAAGGCCTTATTCACACCATCGAGTGGTACCGCGAGCACCGCCAGTGGTGGGAGCCGGCCAAGCACGCCACCGAAGAAGCCTATGCAAAGCAGGGACACTAATGCAGACCACTTCCACCGCCATTCCCGGGCTGCTCATCATTTCCCTCGACGTCCACGGCGACAACCGCGGTTGGTTCAAGGAGAACTGGCAGCGCGAGAAGATGACGCAGCTAGATGGCTTTATGCCCGTGCAAAATAACGTTTCCTATAACGCGCAGGCTGGCGTCACCCGCGGTTTGCACGCCGAGCCCTGGGACAAGCTGGTCTCTGTGGCCTATGGCAAGGTCTTTGGGGCCTGGTGCGACCTGCGCGCCGGTTCGCCGACCTTTGGCCAGCTGGTCACCCACGTCATTGACCCGGGGACCGCGGTGTTTGTTCCCCGCGGCGTCGCCAATGGCTTCCAGGCCTTGGAGGAAACCTCCTATTCCTATTTGGTCGATGACCACTGGTCCCCGGATGCAGAATATACTGCGGTCAACCTCCACATGGTGGATTGGCCGCTTGAGCCCACGGAAATCTCCGCCAAGGACCGCGCCCACCCGCACCTGGATGCAGTGAGCCCGATGTCGCCGCGCAAGATCCTTGTCACCGGCGCGAATGGCCAGCTCGGCCGGGCTCTGCGCAAGCTACTGCCCGAGGCCGAGTACTGCGACCGCACGGACTTCGATGTCACCCACCCGCCGCAGCGGCCCTGGCGGCAGTACTCCGCGATCATTAACTGCGCCGCCTATAACGCGGTGGATAAGGCGGAGGAGGATAGGGCAGCTGCTTGGCAGGTCAACGCGCAGGCCCCAGCGAACCTGGCCGCCATAGCCGCGCGCAACAACCTCACCCTGGTGCACGTTTCCTCGGACTATGTTTTTGATGGCAGAGAGTCGCTGCACGCCGAAGCTGAATCGCCCTCTCCTTTGAGCGCCTACGGCG
This sequence comes from Corynebacterium flavescens, assembly GCF_008693105.1. Lineage (GTDB taxonomy): Bacteria > Actinomycetota > Actinomycetes > Mycobacteriales > Mycobacteriaceae > Corynebacterium > Corynebacterium flavescens. The sequence goes on along the minus strand of NZ_VXKK01000013.1, from coordinate 48,019 downwards.
CCTCCAAAGCCGCTGGGGAAACGGCTGCACGCACCGCACCGCGCCACTATGTCATCCGCACGTCCTGGGTATTCGGGGACGGAGCCAACTTCATTGCCACCATGCGCTCTCTAGCCGAGCGCGGGATCCACCCGGAGGTGGTCAACGATCAACGCGGGCGCCCCACCTTCGCCGAAGATCTCGCAGGCGCCATCGTGCACCTACTGAAATCTCGCGCGGACTACGGCGTCTATAACGTCTCCAACTCCGGCGATACGGTGGGCCGTGACGAGCTGGCCATGGCCACCTTCATTGGCCTGGGCCACGACCCGGCCGAGGTCCACCCGGTGAGCACCGCCGAGTATGCCGCCGCGCACGGCGACGCCGCCCCACGGCCGGCCGAGTCCACCCTGAGCTTGGATAAACTTGAGGCCACTGGCTTCCATCCGATGAACTGGCGCGCCGCCTTGGCGCTCTACCTGGCCCTCTACCCCGCCGCCTAAACCTGGCACGACAAGGGAGAAATCATGAAAGGCATCATTCTCGCCGGCGGCTCGGGCACCCGGCTCTATCCCATCACCAAGGGGATTTCCAAGCAGCTCATGCCCATCTACGACAAGCCGATGGTCTACTACCCCCTGACCACGCTCATCCAGGCCGGCATCCGCGAGATACTCATCATCACCACCCCGGAAGATGCGGAGTCCTTTCGCCGGCTCTTGGGCGACGGTTCCCAATTCGGCCTGCTGCTTGACTACGCCGTTCAGCCCCACCCGGAGGGACTTGCCCAGGCCTTCATCATCGCCGAGGACTTCATCGCCGGCGATGCTGTCGCCCTCGTCCTGGGCGACAATATCTTCGACGGCCACAGCTTTTCTAGTGCTCTGCCCCAGTGCCGTCGCCCCGGCGGCGGGATCATCTTCGCCTACGAGGTCTCCGATCCGCAGCGCTACGGCGTCGTCGAATTCGATGCGGCGGGCCAAGCGCTCTCCATCGAAGAAAAGCCAGCGCAGCCCAAGTCCAGCCACGCCGTGGTGGGCTTGTACTTCTACGACGGGGACGTGGTTGACATAGCTAAGTCGATCCGCCCCTCCGCGCGCGGAGAATTGGAGATCACCGCCGTCAACGAGGAGTACCTGCGCCGCGGTGCCCTGCAGGTCAAGCGCCTGCGCCGCGGCGATGTCTGGCTCGATACCGGAACCGTGGATTCCATGAGCGAGGCCGCAGCCTACGTCGAGGTCATGCAAAAGCGCACCGGCATAGTCATCGGCTCCCCCGAGGTGGCCGCCTACCACGAGGGCTTCATCTCCCAGGCCGCGCTGCGTGAGCTTGCCACCCCGCTGCTCAAATCTGGCTATGGGGACTACCTCCTCGCCGCCGCCGAGGACTAGCGGAAACACTGGCGCGGAGAGAGAACCCTTGCAGGCCTGCTTGTTAGGATAATATTCATGCCTACCCCACACTCCTCTGAGCAAGATCCTAATAACCGCTTCTCCGGCCCCATCGCCGGGGCCGCCCCGCGTTCCGCGCTGGGGGCATTGAGCCCGCTCGTCTGGGTGTTGGTGGCAGTAGTAGTCGTCCTAGCCTTAGTCGTGGGCTACCTCTTGGGCACCCGCGGCTCCTCTGAAGAAGCAGCGGGACAGGCACCTGCTCAAGCCGCTGCCACTTCTTCCACCGCCGCTTCCGGCCAACTCAGCCTCGAGGAGGTCACCGCGAAACTCACACCGGGCAAGAACTTTGCGGATGGCAAGGGTGATCCACAACTGTGGGGACCTGGCGGGGAGCTTAACTCCAACGAGGACATCCTCAACGTCCACCGCCGTAACCCCACGGATCCCTTCGCAATCGGGGCGGTTGATGCCCCCGTGGTGATTTCAGAGTTCTCTGACTTCGAGTGCCCCTTCTGCTCGCGCTACGCCAACCAGACCGAGCCGGGGCTTATAAGCAAGTACGTTGATTCCGGGCTCGTGCGTATCGAGTGGAATGACTTCCCCGTCAACGGCCCGCACGCAGTCGAGGCGGCCAAGGCCGGGCGCGCCGCCGCGGCGCAGGGCAAGTTCTATGAGTTCAAGGAGGCGCTCTATACCGCCAGCCGGGACATCAATGGCCACCCGGAATTCGGCATCGAGGACTTCGTGCGCTTTGCTACCGAAGCCGGCGTTGCCGATATCGACGCCTTTCGGGCCGCGGCAACCGGAGATACCTATGATTCCATCCTCGACGAGGCGCGCTCCTATGCTTCCAGCATCGGCATCACCGGCACGCCTTCTTTCCTCGTGGGAGATGCTTTCGTCTCCGGCGCGCAGCCCAGCGAGGTATTCGAGTCCACCATCCTGGAGCAGCTCAACAAGGTGGCCAGCGGAGAGGTCACGGTGCCTGCGCCGCATGCTTAAGCCACATTGGAGTGTGTGGCTTTTCATCGCCGCGCTCATTCTCGCCGCCGTGTTCTTAGGCTACGGACTGGGGGAAATATCATGATCTCCATAGGCCTGCTGGGCGCGTTCTTGGCGGGAATCCTCAGCCTTATTAGCCCATGTTCCGCCCTCTTGCTTCCGGCGTTTTTTGCCTATGCTTTTAGCTCCACGCGCCAGCTTCTCTTCCGCACCCTGGTGTTCTTCCTGGGATTGTGCGTGACCTTGGTTCCGGTGGGCATGGGCGTGGCGGCCCTTGCGCTGCGCTATCGCGATACGGTCATTGTGCTCGCGGGCTGGGTGCTCATTGCCCTAGGCATCTATGCCTTCTGCGGCGGCGGGTTTAGCATCCCGGGCCTGAACCGCCTGAGCGCGCGGGTGGGGCGCGGGCACGGTATCCCCGCGGTCTTTGCGCTCGGCGCGGTCTATGGCTTCGCGGGATTTTGTGCGGGACCGCTTCTAGGTGCGGTCCTGACCACCGCCGCGGCGGCGGGATCCGGCCTCTATGGCGCCCTCATCATGGTGGCTTATGCGGCGGGGATGGCGGCCCCGCTTTTCCTTCTCGCTGCAACGTGGGATCACTGTGACATCGGCGGGCGTTCCTGGCTGCGCGGGCGGGCCGTGAGCCTCGGCCCGCTGCGCACCAACACCTTGTCGATGTTGTCCGGGCTGCTGCTTGCCGCGGTGGGGCTGGTGTTCCTCACTAGCCACGGCACGGCAACACTGCCTGCACTTTTCAGCACCGATGCCCAGTACCGCATCCAGCTCTGGGCGCAGAACTTCTCCACCACCGTCTCCGATGCCTGGGTGGGCTTTGGGCTTTGCGTCCTCGTCGCCGCCGCGGCCGGCTGGAAGGCCGCTCGCACAACCAGCCGCTAGTAGCCGCGCTTGACGTATTCGTCGATGTGCGCGGCCTCCTCACCCACGGTGGTTTCCTCGCCGTGCCCGGGCAGCACCCGAGTAGCCGGCGGCAGGTGGAAGATGACGTTACGCAGGGATTCGATGATGACATCGAAATCCGAATACTTGCGGCCGGTAGCCCCGGGACCGCCCTTAAAAAGGGTGTCCCCCGACAGCAGCGCTTTCTCCGTGGGCAGGTGGAATACCACGCCCCCGGGGGTATGGCCCGGGGTGTGGAATACGGTGATGGCTTCCCCGCTCACCTGGAATTGCTCGTTATCGCTCAGCGGAACGAAGGGAGCGTCACCGTTGGCTTCTTCCCACAGCGGCGCATCATCGGGGTGCAGGTAGACCTCGGCGCCGAAGCGTTCCGCAGCCGCCGGCGCCAGTTCGCAGTGGTCGTTGTGGGCGTGCGTGAGCAGGATCCCACGCACTGGCCGCTTGGCGACGGCGTCTTCGATGGCATCCAAATCGTGCGCCGGGTCCACGATATAGACCGCCGATGCGTCACCGATGATGTAGACGTTGTTGTTGACGTCCCACTCGCCGCCATCGAGGCGGAACTTTCCAGAAGTTATAACCTTGTCAATCTTCATGCTTCCTCCTTGGTCGGGTGGTCGTGCCGCCCAACCTACCTGATTATCGGGGGCACAGGCCGTGAGCTTTCCTCACCCCGATGGGCTTAGAGCTCAACGACGGAGCGCAGGACGGTGCCCGCGCGCATGGTGGCGAAGGCGTCCTCGACATCGCCAAGCGCAATGCGCTCGGAAACGAACTTATCCAGGGGAAAGCGCCCCGCGCGGTGGAGCGCCACGTAGGCGGGGAAGTCCCGCTCGGGCAGGCAATCGCCGTACCAGGCCGGGCGGATGGAGCCGCCGTGGCCGTAGAGGTCGATGGCGGGAATATCGACGTGATCGGTGAGATTGGGTACCCCCACCATGACCATGCGTCCGGCCAGGTCGCGGGAGTAGAAGGCTAGGCGCCAGGTGGGCTGGATGCCCACGGCATCGATGGTGACATCCGGACCGAAGCCGCCGGTCAGCCCCTTGACGCGCTCGATAACCTCTTCCTCGGACAGGTCCGCGGAGCAGATGGTATCGGTGGCACCGAACTCGCGGGCGGTATCGAGCTTGCGCTGGTCGATGTCCACGGCGATGATGGTGGCCGCCCCAGCCAGACGCGCGCCCGCGATGGCCGCGGTGCCTACTCCCCCGCAGCCGAAGACGGCGGCGGATTCCCCGATCTCAATAGCGGCGGTATTGACCGCCGCGCCCAGGCCGGCCATGATGCCGCAGCCCAGCAGCCCGGCCGCGGCTGGGTCCTCCTCAGGATCGACCTTGGTGCACTGCCCCTCGTGCAGGATTGTTTTCTCGGCGAAGGCGCCGATTCCCAGCGCCGGGGTGAGCTCCGTGCCATTTTCGAGCGTCATCTTCTTGGAGGCATTATGGGTGTTGAAGCAGTACTTGGGTTCGCCTTTCTTGCATGCGCGGCATTCGCCGCAGACCGCGCGCCAGTTGGCGATGACGAAGTCACCCTCGCGCACGTGGGTGACAGCGGAGCCCACCGTTTCCACGATGCCCGCGGCCTCGTGGCCGAGCAGGAAGGGGAACTCATCAGCGATGTCGCCGTCGCGGTAGGCCAGATCGGTGTGGCATACCCCGCAGGCCTGGACACGCACGATGACATCATTGGGCCCGGGCTCCGGGATGAGAATGGGGACTTCTTCGACCTTCGCGCCTGCGGATCGGGCAATTATTGCTTTAACGGTTTGGGTATTTTCACTCATGCCCGACAGCGTACAGAGATTTCCAATAAAGTGACCTTACTAGAAAACTCTTTCTTTTAGAGCACGCAGCTTAGGAGCCAGCAATCACGTTCGCGGCATGCTCATGACCACGGGCATTGATGTGGATGGGCAGGTTGCCTGGACCCGCAGTGAAGTCAATCAGCCCGGCCCACATGCGCCTATCTGCATCTGCACACATGCCATTGTTGACGGTGGAGGGCTTCATGTCCAGGAACTGCGTGCCGGTGCGCGCAGCCAGGTCGATCTCCATCCATTGCGCCTTGTTCTCATAATCCCGGATCTGTGGCAGCAGGGTGGAATCAGCCGGGCGCGGCCCGAAGTGGAAGAGGCAGTAGTAGTCACCGGAACCGATAGTGGGGTAGCCCACGATCTGAATGCGGGCATTCGGAGCGGCCTGCTTGATGCGCTCAACCTGCGGCGCCATGGCATCCACCCAGCGGCGGCGAATGTCATCCATGCTCAAATTCGCGTTGTTGTAGGTGTCATTAAAGCCGGAAGAAAAGAGCACGCGCGCGGTATCCGGGCTCAGTGCCCCCACCCGGATAGCCTCATCGACCTGCGCGGAGATCTGCGGGCCGCCAGACATGGAAGAAACTGCGCCGGAGCAGGAGAAGTCACGAGCAGGCAGGCCCAGCTTGGCGGCGGTGCGCTTGGCGTAGTTGAAAGAGGAAGGACAGTTCACCCCACCCGGGGAGGAAGAAGTCAACCGGCCTTGCAGGTAGGTACCGGCGTCTGGGTCGGCCAAGACCGAGTCGCCGAAGGAGACCAAATTGCGCTCGCCAGCGAGAGCCTGCGGGGCGGAGACGACGCCGACCGCAGCCATGAGCGAAGCCGCGACGGCAGCGGTGACCTTCTTCAACTTAAGGGGCTGAAACTTCATGAGATAGAGACCTTTCAACTGCTTTCACAGCGATTATTACGTATGTTCTTTTATAAAACTACTTTTCAAAACTACTTTAAGAATCGAGGCTACCAATAGTAACATGAGCAACACTAGCAACAGTTATTAGCTTTTCCGTATTATGCCGCAACACTTAAGGACCTGCACCCGATAAAAAACTGCAAGCACAACAACTGCACGCCCGCCAGAATTACTCTCTCAAAGGAATTAATCGCCGTTATGGCCCCCAGTGTTTCAGAGCTCAAGTTCCACGCCGGCGCGATCGGCCGTTTTATCCCTGCCCTCGTGCGCTCCGGAATTGTCACCCACGAGGGAGGCATCAAAGCTGCGGCCTCCACCCTGCCGGTGCTTGCGCGCTACCGCTTCACCACCGCCCGCGAGCTCGAGCAGGGCTATCTCACCTGCCCGGAGCGCCTCGCCCTCATCGATGATGACGGCACGCTGACCTACCGCCAGCTGCGCAACCAGGCACAGGCCTTCGCCCGCTTCCTGCGCCACCTCCACCTGCCGGAGATCCGCCTGGGCGTCATGGCCCGCAACGGACGCGGGATCATTACCCCTCTCGGCGCCAAGGGCTACGCCGGCGCCGCCATCTACCTGCTCAACGTAGGCTCCTCCCCCGAGCAGCTTTCCGGCTGCATCGAGGAAAACGGCATCAACGTCCTCGTCATTGATGATGAGTTCATCGACCGCCTCGACCCCGCCCTGGCCGAGAAGCTCACCGTCGTCATCGCGCATAGCTCCGGAGCCGAGCGTGGCGCCTATGCTGGGGTCCCGAGCCTGAGCGACATCGTCAAGCGCGGAACCCCCAACTGGATCGACCCGGCCACGGAGGTACTGCCCAGCTTCCCACAACACGGACCCATCGTATTGATGTCCTCCGGCACCACCGGCATTCCTAAGGGCATCATGCGGCCCGAGCCCACCCTCCCGGTGGTCCTGGCGTCTATCGTGGACAACATCCCCTGGCGTGCCGATCAGAAAGTGCAGATGACCGCGTCCATCTTCCACACCTGGGGCTGGGCTTGCATCAACATCGCCCTGGGCCTGCGCAACACGGTGGTCACCCGCCGCGTCTTCGACGCCCGCGCTGCCCTCGATGACATCGCGCGCTACCGCCTCGACGGGCTGGCCTCCTCCCCTGTCTTTTTCAAGCGCATGGTGGAGGCCGATCCGGACGGCGAATTTGATACCTCTAGCCTGCGCTTTATCGCCTCCGCCGGGCATGCAATGACCCCGCAGATAGTAGAGGAGACCAATGGCCGGTTTGGCCCCATCCTCTGCAATGTATACGGTTCCACGGAGCTGGCTTTGGCCTCGACGGCCTCCATGGAGGAGGTGGCCAAAGATCCCACCATCGGCGGCAAGATCGCCTCCGGCACCAAGCTGCGCATCCTCGACGAGGAGGGCCGCGAGGTTCCACGGGGCACCGTGGGCGAAATCTACCTGACCAACTCCACCGCGCTCATCGGTTACACCAATCCCAAAATCAAGCTCCACACGATTGACGGCCTCATCTCAATCGGGGACTTGGGCTACATCGACGAGCAGGACTACCTGCATGTGGTGGGCCGCGCCGATGACATGATCATCGTCGGCGGCGAGAACGTCCACCCCCAGTCCGTCACCGAGGTCCTCGAGGCCATGCCGGGCATCCACGAGGTGCACGCTGGCGGTGTCGAGGACGACAACACCTTCCAGCGCATCGCGGTGTGGGCCGTGCGCACAGGCGACGCCGCCGGCAAAGCCATCACCCAAGACTCCATCCGCGAATTCGTCCGCGCCAAGCTCGCCGATCACTCCGTGCCTCGCGACGTCCACTTCTTGGACAAGCTGCCGCGCAACGCCACGGGCAAGGTCGTTCCGCGCCTGCTCAAAGGCTAAGACTTCAGCCAGCGCCGCGTCTGGCTAGGGCTGCGCAGTCGCCCCGGGTATTCCTGCTCAAGGGAAGGTCCGTATTCCCCAGCGAATGATATGCTCCTCGTCCTGGAAGATGGTCTCGTAGTTGCCATTCCACAGTTCCTGGCGCGCTAGGCGACGCCGCATCGTACGACGCACCAGCCGCGTCATCTGCAGCCACGAGGAATAATCCAACCACACCAAGGTATCGGCCCCCTCGACCAGCAGCCGGCGCACCGCGCGGTATTGCCATTCAATGACCCACTCTTGTCCGGCGCTGAAGGCCTCCACTTCCGCAACGAAGTTCGCGCGCGGCGTCCAGCCGGCGCCATGGTAGAGCGAGTCGATCTCCACCCTAGGTAGCGACAGTGCGCGTTCCAGCTGCCCGCAGAGTGTGGTCTTTCCCGCCCCAGAGGCCCGGCTACCACGATGCGGCGCGGGTTCCACGTTATCGGGTCTTCCACTGTGTACACGTTTTGCTCCTTCGCGCTCGGAGAGGCTAGTGCCTAGAATGCCGGAGTCTACAGTTGCGCGGCTAGTTTAGGTGCCCGCAACAAGAGGGAAACCCTCGAAGAGTACCGGTCTCCGCTTGAGTCCGATCCTTCAGGATAGACCGGATGGCCGTGCTAGCGCACTGCCAAGTTCTGGCGAGGCGGCCCGTCTGTGGATAACTGCGTCTGGCGTGGGTGAGTTTTCCACAGTTTCTTTGTTCGGTGCGGGTTGGGGATTGTCGCACCTGGTGGCGGTGGCTTAGCGTGGCGGTCATGGGCTTGCAGGAGTATTTCGCACAACTTAGCCGAGGTGTTGACCTCGTAGCCGAGTGCTCAGGGCTATCTGCCCCAGACCTTGAGAAGATGGGGGCTAGCGCGCAGGATGCCACCGAGCTTTTAAGCCTGCACACCATCTACTTCGGCCCCACGCCTTATACGGGCAAGCAGCGCTTAGCCGTTAATGCGGCCAGGCGCAACGGGCACGCCCTGAGCACCCTGCACCAGATCGAATCTTTTACCCGGCGCATTACAGGGAAACTGGATGCGTGGAACCTGCGGCTAGAATTATGTTCCACGCCAAGCGAGCAGGTTGCTGCGGTAGCGCGGCGCCGGTTGCGCGAGATGCGTGTTCCCCGCAAGTATTGCGAGCGTGTACTGCTGCGCCAGCACCCCAACGGGCTAGCTACCTTGACAGTAACGGGTAATGGGTTGGACATGGCAGATGCTTTCCGGACCATCGACCATAAGCGCCCGGGCGAGAGTTTTATCGCCCGCATGCTCGGCAAGGCAGACGAGGCCACCACACGTACTCGTGTGACGACCATGGCAGTCCTCCAGTTGGAGGACTACGGCACAATCCTGCGCCGCGAGCGCGATGATGTTGTAGTACGCACCACCAGTGGGGCTGTTATCACCGGTACGCAGCTTGTGGAACGCGCCTGCGCCAACGAAGGACTTGTCACCATCATCAGCCGCACGCAGGGGCCGGTGGACTTGTACCGCTTTGAGCGATTCGCCTCGGTCAAGCAGCGCACGATGCTGGCAGCAGAGCACCCTACGTGTGCGTGGCCGGGCTGTAACATCCCGGCGGAGCGAGGCCAGTTTCATCATCTCACGCCGTGGAGTCACGGCGGGGAGACCAACATTGCCAACCTAGTGACCTTGTGTAGTTATCACAACGGGGTTAATGAGGATGATCCGAATGCGCCGCCACGTCGCGGGCGCCTGACCCGTAAGGGCGGGACAATAGTCTGGCAGCCCCCGCACACGCACTAGCCGTTAGGTCAACACCGCCTAACGGCGACTTCCAGCACCCCAAAACATAAACCTGATAGGAAAAGCCACCCTCCTTTTTAGGAAAGCGGCTGTGTCCTAGTCTTTTACTTGAGCCGCCTGCGAGAATCGAACTCGCGACCTTCTCATTACGAGTGAGACGCTCTACCGACTGAGCTAAGGCGGCAACGCTGGGCTCTAGGCCGAAAGGGCCTAAAATGCAGCACTTGAGGATTCTAGCCTAGGTAACAGAAAGATAAGAAATCAGCGCGTTCCACAGGCGCGACGCAGCCGCCCGATGAGCCCGTCGAAGGCAACCTGTGGGGTGGCATTCTGCGTCAGCTGCTCGCGGCAGAAAGTAATGGCCGCTTGACAATCTAGCAGGCCCTCCTCGCTCACTCGGGCGGCCAACTCCCCCGCCAGGCCGCTGAAATCCGGATGGGTCATCTCCACCTCAGCGCCGACTTTGAGCATCAGGGCATCGCGGTAGATGCCGGAGAGATCAATAAGGGAAAGATCCAGGATGTCGATCATGCGGCGCTTGGCGCGTTTCTTCTGCAGGCCCTCCAGCTCCTTGACGGCCGTGCGCGCCTCACGCTGTGCCTTGGCGGCGCCTTTTCCTTTGGCGCCTACGCCATAGGATTGCTGGAGTTTTTCTAACTCTGCGGCATCGGATTTAGCGGCGGTGGACTTGGATTCGGCTTCGACAAGCTTGATAAGGCCCGAAACCGCCTGGAAACCCTGCGAGCCGTGGAATACTTCCTCGGCGATATTGATGGCCACTGCGCGGCGCTTTTGCACCTGCGGGCTCGCCACGAGCTTGCGGGCGCGCCCGACGTGGCGCAGGCTTGTCACGGCCGCGAGCCTTGCGTCGTGCTCGCTCGCGCCCTGAGCCACCAGCAGCTTGACGATGCCGCCCACCGACGGCGCCGGAATATAAAGATGCCGGCAGCGCGAACGCAGGGTCTGCGAGAAATCCGCCGGGTCCTCCGAAGGCGCACACATAATCATCACGGTGCGAACGGGCGGCTCCTCGACGGTCTTGAGCAAGGCGTTGGCCGCCTGGTTGTTGAGACGGTCGGCGTTGTTGAAAATCACCACGCGCCAGGGTGCGACCGTGGGCATGGTGGCGGCGCGCTCGATGACCCGGCGCGCGGTATCCACGGTGATGAACTGCTCCTGCGGATTCACGTAGACTAGATCGGTGTGCTGCTGATGCTCAAGGATGGACACACAGGACTCGCAGCGCCCACAGCCCGGCTCCGGGCCGGTGCACATGAGTGCTGCAGCGAAGTAGAGGGCGGCGTTGGAGCGCCCCGAGCCAGGAGGGCCGCTAAAGAGCCAGGAGTGGCTCATGGCGCGCGGGTCCGCGCCCGCCTCGCCCCGCGCGGCGGCGGCTGCACCGAGGATCACCCGGGCAACCCCAGGGGTATCTGCCAGTAGATGGGCAACGCTTTCGCCATTCACTCGCTCTAGCCTACTGGTGTCACTAAAGTATGTGATCATGAACAGACTACTGCGTGGTGCCCGCTGGCTAATGGGCACCCAATGGCCGATGTACGCGGCGCTCGTTCTGGGCTCCAATATCATCGGCGCGGTAGCCATCATGACCTTCGTGGGCTTCTTCTTGCCTATGCCGGAGATCCGGGACTTCACCACGGAGATCCCCAACCTCGTCCTCATCGGGGTGCTCTATGTGGTCTTCGCCGTCATCATCGGCATCACCGTCACCTTGCTGCTCTTTCGCCCGGTCCTAGACTGGCAGCGCAACCCTGACGCGCACGATCCCAATATGGTGCGCAATCTCGTCCTGCGCATCCCGGTGTATCAGGCCGGGGTCGCAGCCTTGGTCTGGCTCATCGGCATCATCCTGGCCGTGGTCATCGCTGGCTCGGATTCCGGCAAGCTGGCGGTGGTGGTCGGCGTCTCCGCCGCGCTAGCTGCTTGTCTGGTCATTCTGCTGACCTACCTGCAGGCAGAGCGCCTCGTGCGCCCGGTGGCAGCCACGGCCGTGGCCCGCCGCTTCGAGGATTCCACCCTCGAGCCGCCGATTAAGTACCGCCTCATCTCGACCTGGCTGATGACCTCCGGGCTGCCACTTATCGGCGTGGTCTTGGTGCTCATTGGCCAAAGGGCCGGATACTTCACCGACGATGCAACGGACATCATCCCCGCCATCCTCGCCTTGGCGCTAACGGCCCTGGGCACGGGGCTCATGGGCACCATTTTTGCCATGATGAGCGTGGTCGATCCGATCCTGGAACTCCAAGACGCCATCAACCGCGTGCGCCGCGGGGAGACCAACGCTGAGGTCGATATTTATGACGGCTCTGAGCTGGGCGTGCTGCAATCCGGATTCAATGAAATGATGCGCGGGCTGCGTGAGCGCCAGCGCGTGCGCGACATCTTCGGCCGCTACGTCGGCACCGAGGTGGCGCAGCGCGCCTTGGAGGAGCGCCCAGTCTTGGGCGGCGAGGACCGCAAGGTGGCTGTCCTTTTCGTCGATGTCATCGGCTCGACCACCTTCGCTGTCAACCACACCCCGGAGGAAGTCGTCGAGGAGCTCAACAAGTTCTTCGAGCACGTCGTCGAGGTGGTCCACCGCAACAAGGGCATCATCAACAAGTTTCAAGGTGACGCCGCGCTCGCGGTCTTCGGCGCGCCCCTCAACGTCTACGATTCCACTTCCATGGCCCTCAAGGCCGCCCGGGAACTGCGTCAGGAGCTGCGCGGGCTCGAGCTCCAGGCTGGTATTGGGGTGGCCTCCGGTCACGTCGTCGCGGGTAATATCGGCGGCGCTGATCGCTTCGAGTACACCGTCATCGGGGATGCCGTCAACGAGGCCGCGCGGCTGACGGAGCTGGCCAAGGACACCCCCGGCCAAGTGCTCACCAACGCCGCCACGCTCAAGACCGCCAACGAGGCGGAACAAGCGCGCTGGACCTATCTAAAATCCATTGAGCTGCGTGGGCGCCGTCGCATGACGCAGCTGGCCCGCCCCATTCGCCCCACTCTGGCTGACCGCGCCGAGCAATAGCCGCTGGGGAGCTGACTCCTATACCATTCAACCCATGAGTACCCCGCAGGTTTCCTCGCTCTCGCCCACCCGCCCGCGCTTGGTCGTGCCCGATGTCGCCCGCGGCCTCGCTCTGCTCGGTATCGCAATGGCCAATGTTTCGGCCGCATGGATTATCACCCACGACCGCCCTGCCAGCCATTTCGGCGGAATCATCAACGATAGTGTCCTCGATAAGGCCGCAGTGTTATTCGCCGCCCTTTTCGTTCACGTGCGCGGCCTACCCATGTTCTCCACGCTTCTAGGCTTCGGTGTGGGGCTTATAGCGCTGAGCCTGTGGCGACGTGAGTTTCCGCTGCGCCGCGCTCGCCGTGTCCTCATCCGCCGCTACGGCTGGCTCTTCGTCTTCGGCGCCGTACACTGCATATTCCTCTTCTACGGCGACATCATGATCTTCTACGGGCTAGCTGGGATCCTCCTCGCCTTACTCCTCCCCCTCTCCGATAGGGCGCTGATGATCGTGGCGTGGATTTTGCTCGCTCTCACGGGACTCGCCGGCCTCGGCTTTGGGGTGTTGGGATACGTAGAACCCTCCCTAGCGGTGAACTTTTCCGCCGGTGGCATGGGGGATCCCGTCGACACTTCCTCCTATCCCCACCTCGTTGGCTCCCAGTTCATGTTCTTCCTGCTGCAGCTTGCGGGCACCCCGCTGGTCTTCTTTAACTACCTGCCGCTGATGATCATCGGTTTCGTGTGGGCGCGTCGTGGCACGCTTGGCGATGTCGCCTCCCACCGCACCCAGCTCATCTCCTGGTGTGTGGCCGGCTGCGCCGTCATCGTGCTTGTCGGCCTTCCGTGGGGGCTTGGCTCCATCGGGGTCGTGCCCGAGTCCTTCGCCGCCGCCGGGCTCATGGCCAACTCCTTCCTCGGAGTATTCACCGGCCCAGCCATCCTCGCTGCAACAGCGCTGGCCCTCCACGGCGTCCAAGAGCGCGTCAGTGGGGGCGCAACTCTGCCCCGCGGCCTATGGGCTCTAGCTGCTTTGGGCAAGCGCTCCATGAGCGGCTACCTTGGACAATCCGTGCTGTTTTTCGCGCTGGTTTATCCCTTCACCCTCAACTTCGGCCCGCAATTCGGCGCGGCCGGCCAGATGGCGATCGCCTTCGGCGTATGGCTTATCACCCTCTTTCTGGCCTGCATCCTCGAGGCCCGTGGGCTTCCCGGCCCCTTCGAGTGGCTGCATCGCCGGGTGTCTTATGGCAAGACTATGCGCCCAGAACCCACTCCACGGCTAGCGCCGGGGGGTGTGAAAGAGGGCGTCGACAAGCAGGAACTGCCCTAGCACCTGGGCTCCAAGCGCGGCATAAGCCACGGCCTTAGCCTGCGGTGTCGCCTCAAGGAGCGTGCGCAGATACGTCAGCGATTCGGAGGCCAGCAAAAGATTCGCACCGTGGCTCGCGCCAGCGCTAGTGCGGGTGCGTAGCTTTTTATCACCTGCCAGCGCCGAGGTGACGGCGGTGGCTGCACCACCTATCATCACCGCCGCCTTGTCTGCTGCCGCCTCTCGAGATTCGACTTTGGCTCGGGCCGCAGCCAACGCGCTCCCTGCAGCCCACACGCCGCCGCGCAAAGCCCAACCCCGGGCATCGTTGCGCGCACCGCGACGCCAGAGCAACACGGAGTAGATGGCGTAACTGCCCGCAACCGCGGCAATGGCGGCACGGGAAGGACGCGAGGGCTGGCGCAATTTCGCCACCTGTGCCCCGGCCGCAGCCAGCACGGCGACACCAAGTGGTGCTACTTGCGCGTGCGGCGATAGCAATTCGGGCGAACGTTTCACCGCCTGTACTAGGGCGCTGGCGCCCTCCCGGGTACGCGCGCGAAACTCAAAAACACTCATGGTCATGGCGGCTCGGTCCTAGGAACGGGCGCTGGCCGGTGCTGCTTTCTTCGTGGCTTTCTTCGTGGTTTTGTTAGTAGCCTTCGTGCTCGACTTTTTAGTCGACTTCTTAGCGGTGGACTTCTTTGCTGTCTTCTTCGTCGACTTCTTGGCGGCCTTCTTGGTGCTGCGCTTGGCGGCGCTGCCTCCGTTGGCGGCCTCTTTGGCGCGACGCTCGGAAAGCAGCTCGTTGGCGCGGGCGTCGGTCAGGCGCTCAGGATCGTCGCCACGACGCAAGGAGGCGTTGGTGGTGCCATCGGTGACATAGGGGCCGAAGCGGCCGTCCTTGACTGTCATGGGCTTGCCGGAGACGTCATTATCACCCAACTGCTTGAGCGGGGGCTGTGCCGCCGCCCGACCGCGACGCTTCGGCTCAGCGTAAATGCGGCGTGCCTCCTCGAGGGTGATGCTAAAGATCTGCTCCTCGTTGGCCAGGGAACGCGAATCGTTCCCCTTCTTCAAGTACGGGCCGTAGCGACCATTTTGGGCGGTGATGACCTCGCCGTCATCATCCTTGCCCACCTCCCGCGGCAGCGAAAGCAGCCGCAGGGCATCCTCAAGACCCACTGTGGCGGGCTCCATCGAGCTAAAGAGCGAAGCGGTGCGGGGCTTGAGCTTTTCCTCAATGTATTCGGCCACGCGCTTTTCCTGCTGCTTCTGGGCCGTCTTGGTCTCCCAGTTCTTGGCGCGCTTGCCTTCTTCCGCGCGCTGCTTGTCCTCGGCGGCGCGCTCAGCGGCGACGACGTCCAACGCTTCCTTCTCCGCCTTGTCGCGCTCGTCCTCGCGCACTACCTCGGTGACATAGGGGCCAAAGCGGCCTTCTTTGGCCACGATGGTGCGGCCGTTGTCCGGGTTGGTGCCTAGCTCGCGCCCGCCCTGCGGGGTGGCAAAAAGCTTCTCGGCGAATGCCTCGTTGAGCTCGTCGGGCGTGGTGGTCTCGGAGAGATTCGCCCGCTGATACTCGGGCTCACCGGTCTCCTTATTGTGGCCCACCAGACGCTCGATATAGGGCCCGTAGCGGCCCACGCGCACGAATACGTCGCGGCCCTGCGAGTCGGTGTAGAGCTTGAGCGAGTTCACCTTGCGCGCATCGATAGCCTCAAGGTTGATGTCGATGAGGGACTTCAGGCCGCCGTGGCGGGCAATAGACGCCGCCTTCTCGTCCTTGGCTTCGGCGTTACCGAAGTAGAAGTCCTTGAGCCAGCTCGTGCCGTCCTCATTGCCCCCGGCGATGGAATCGAGCTCATCTTCCATTGAGGAGGTGAAGTCATAGTCCACCAGCTCCGTGAAGCTGCCCTCCAACAATCCGATGACGGCGAAAGCCACCCACGAGGGAACCAAGGCATTGCCGCGAGAGAGCACATAGCCGCGGTCCTGAATGGTCTTGATGATGGAGGCATAGGTCGAAGGGCGTCCGATGCCCAGCTCCTCCATCTTCTTAACCAGGCTGGCTTCCGTATAGCGCGCCGGCGGGTTGGTGGAGTGTCTGTCCGCAGTGACATGCTCAGCGTTAAGGCTCTCGCCCTCCTCCAGGTGCGGCAGACGAGTCTCTGCGTCCTTGCCGTCTTTCGCCTTCTTGGACCCCGTATCGGCGTCTTCGTAAGCTTTGAGGAATCCGGGGAAAGTAATGGTACGCCCGGTGGCGGAGAACTCGACCTCCTCGCCTGAGGTAGACAGCCCGGCCACGGTGACCTTCATGGAGGTGCCCTTGGCGTCCGCCATCTGGCAGGCCACGGTGCGCTTCCAGATGAGATCGTAGAGCTTGAACTCCTCCGTATCGAGCCTTCCGGCCAGCTGGCCGGGGGTGGCAAAGGTCTCGCCCGCGGGGCGGATGGCCTCGTGCGCCTCCTGGGAGTTCTTTACCTTGCGGTCATAAATGCGCGGAGAATCTGCCACGTATTCCGAACCATAGATGGTGGTGGCGGCGTTGCGCGCGGCGTCGAGGCCCTGCTTCGACAGCGAGGTCGAGTCCGTACGCATATAAGTAATGTGGCCGTTTTCATACAGACGCTGCGCGATGCGCATGGTGCGCTCAGAAGTAAAGTGCAGCCGGCGCCCCGCCTCCTGCTGCAGCGTCGAGGTCATAAACGGCGGATAAGGCTTGCGGGTATAGGGCTTATGCTCCACCCCGGCCACGTTCATGTGGGAGCCTGAAAGCCCTTGCGCGAGGGCCTGGGCCTGCTCCTGCTTGAGGACGACGACTTCCTCGCCCTTCTTCACCTTCCCCCGGTCATCGAAGTCGCGGCCCACAGCCACGCGCTTGCCGTCGATGGAGCTCAAACGAGCGTTGAAGGTGGAAGGATTATCTCCGCCTTGGGACAGCGTGCGCAGCGTGGCGGAAAGATCCCAATACTCCGCGGCAATGAAAGCCATGCGCTCGCGCTCGCGCTCAACGATGACGCGAGTAGCCACCGACTGCACGCGCCCGGCAGACAGGCGAGGCATGACTTTCTTCCACAGCACCGGGGACACCTCGTAGCCGTAGAGGCGGTCGAGGATGCGACGCGTTTCTTGGGCGTCGATGAGGTTTTCATCGAGCTCGCGGGTGTTATTCGCAGCATCGATGATGGCTGACTTGGTGATCTCGTTGAAGACCATGCGCCGCACCGGCACCTTGGGCTTTAGTACCTCGAGCAGGTGCCAGGCAATGGCCTCCCCCTCGCGGTCAGGGTCTGTTGCGAGATAAAGCTGGTCGCACTGCTTGAGCTTGGCCTTAAGGTCCGCGACCTTCTTCTTCTTGTCCTGGCTGATGACGTAGAGCGGGGTGAAGTTGTCCTCAGGGTTGACGCCGAGACGCGCCCACGGCTCTTTCTTGTACTTCGCGGGCACGTCAGCGGCGCCGCGTGGCAGATCGCGAATGTGACCAACCGAGGCTTCCACAATGTACTTGTCGCCTAAATATGGCTGGATCTTCTTCGCCTTTGTCGCCGACTCGACGATGACCAGGGTCTTTCCCTGACCGGCTGCTTCTGCCACTTCGACTTCATCCCTTTCGAGGACTCGAACTAAAAAATCAGCGTCCTCCGCTTCCTGTGCCGAGGATACAATTGTCAATAGCGTACACAGATACTTGTACATCGCCTTAGTCAGTAACGACTAAGGCAGTATTATTATGTCTCGCTGCGCACCCCTCCATCAGGCGGGTCTATACTTGGCGCCTTGATGGCCCCAACCAATAATGCGCGGTAGTGCATTGTTGGGCACTCTAACACGAAGTTCGCACGTCCCGCGGAGGAATTATGATCGCATCGATCACAGCATGGATCGAAGCTGTCATGCTGACACATTGGGTATACCCCCTAGTAGGCACCCTCATCTTCTTTGACTGCTTCTTCCCCGTCCTCCCCTCCGAGATCCCCCTCAACATGGTGGGGGCTTGGTCAGGATCACAAGGAATCCCGCACGTTCCCACCATGTTTTTCGTGGCAGTCGTCGCCGCCATTATGGGCGATAACCTCTGCTTCCTGCTGGGAACCCGCCTCATGGGGCTGGTCAACCGCGTACAGAAGGGATCCCGCGCCTACGAGGGCCTAGCCTGGGTCAAGCGCAACATGCGTCGCGGCGGCGGTGCGGCGATCATCATCGCCCGCTTCATCCCCTCGGCGCGCCTGTTTATGACCATCCTCTTGGGCTCCATGCGCTACCCGTGGCCGCTGTTCTTCTTCTTCGACGCCATCGGCGTTGCCATCTGGGCCGCGCAGGCACTCGCCATCGGCTACGTGGGCGGCATGGCCTTTTCTGATTCCCCCGCCCTGGCGATGGTCATCAGCATCATCGCCGCCGTCATCATCGGCTTCGGCATGCAGCGCGGGCAGAACGCCTTGCTGGAGTGGTGGGATACCCGCCGTGGCTACGCCGAGACGCCCTAAGCTGCCAGGAAGATCCGGGCTATAGCTCAGCATTAAGGCGAAAACGCGAAATCTCCCGTACCTCGAAAGGTACAGGAGATTAAAAGCTCTGAATTAAAGGGCGTGAACGTCCTGAGCCTGCGGTCCCTTGGGGCCGTCTCCTACTTCGTAGGACACTGCCTGGTTCTCCTCGAGGGAACGGAAGCCCGAACCCTTGATCTCGGAGTAGTGAACGAATACGTCAGCAGAGCCGTCGTTCGGCGCAATAAAGCCGTAACCCTTTTCTGCGTTAAACCACTTAACGGTTCCTTGTGCCATGGTTTTAAAACCTCTTGTCTTGATATGGATCTGCGAACCCCCATGAGGTGGGCGCTCGGCGGTAAATGGATCTTCGCCAGCACCTTAATAAAACACTGCGCCAAGAAAACATCGGCCACGGACAGTGTGACACGTTTAGGCCGTGCGCGATAGTCTAATCCCAAATAAAAACGCTAAAGGGGGTAACCGCCGTGAGTTCTTCCCACCCTTTCGGCACAGAATTAATGGAGTTTCTCCAGCGCCGAATTTCGGAGTCTACCTGCACATATAGCACAGTACTCCCGCCCAAGAAGGCCCAATATGGCCCGTGGCCGGAGTGGGTCCTCCCTGGGTTGAAAAACTTTCTCAAAGAGAGCGAAATCACATCGCTTTTTCAACATCAAGTGCGCGTGGCCGAGTCCGCATGGGCCGGCCAAGACTGCGTCATCGCCACGGGAACCTCCTCCGGCAAGTCCTTGGGGTACCAGCTGCCCATCTTGTCGAGGCTGGCACAAGAGCCGACCGCCTGCGCCCTGTACCTGACCCCCACCAAGGCGCTGGGCTCGGATCAGCTGCATTCGGCGCTAGGTTTCAGCCGCGCCATCCCAGAACTCAAGTCCATCTTTCCCGCTCCCTATGACGGCGATACACCACAGGAATCACGCGCCGGTATCCGGGAATCCTCGCGCTTTGTCTTTAGCAACCCCGACATGGTGCACATGTCTGTGCTTGCCGCACACCCACGCTGGGCGCGTTTCTTGCGGCACCTGCGCTTCATTGTCATCGACGAGTGCCACTCCTACCGTGGTGTCTTCGGCGCCAACGTCGCCTTGGTCCTGCGCCGCTTGCTGCGCCTGTGCGAGCACTATGGTTCCCGCCCAGTCATCATCGCGGCCTCGGCCACCATGAAAGACCCGGCGCTACATACGCAGCGGCTCACCGGACGCACTGCCGAGTCCATCGTGGAAATCACGGAAGATACCGCCCCCACTGGCGCGCGCACTGTAGCCCTCTGGGAGCCCGGATTCATCGAGGGTGCCGAAGGAGAAAACGGTGCCCCCGTGCGCCGCGCCGCCACCACCGAGGCGGCCAGCATGATGGCAGGCTTGGTGGCCGAGGGTGCGCGCACCCTGACTTTTGTCCGCTCGCGGCGCTCGGCTGAGATCGTGGCCATGCGTGCTGCTGAGGAACTATCGGGGTCCTTCGCGCGCCCCGATTTCGCGCAGCGCATCGCGGCCTACCGCGCCGGCTACCTGGCAGAGGATCGGCGCGAGTTGGAACGCCGCTTGGATGAGGGCGCGCTCTTGGGAGTCGCCACCACCTCAGCGTTGGAGCTTGGCATTGACGTGGGCGGCCTCGATGCCGTGGTCACCGCGGGCTTTCCCGGTACCGTGGCCAGTTTTTGGCAGCAGGCAGGGCGTGCGGGCCGCCGCGGGCAGGGCTCGCTCGTGGTGCTCGTTGCCCGCGACGAGCCAATGGACACCTACCTGGTCCACCACCCGGAAGCCCTACTAGGCAAGCCCGTTGAGGCCAGCGTATTCGATCCGAGCAACCCTCATATCCTCTACGGACACATCTACTGCGCAGCCGTTGAGCTGCCGTTGCGCGATGCTGAGATAGCCGCGTTTGGCGCTGAGGAGGTTATCCACACCCTCGAGCAACAAGGGTTGGTGCGCCACCGCGAGCGTGGCTGGTTCGCCGTCCCGCAGCTGGATTCAGAGCTCACCCCGGAGACCTCCCATTCAGCCGTGACCCTGCGCGGTGGCTCCGGTCAAGAGGTCATGATCGTCGATGCCTCGGATGGACGCCTGCTAGGGACAATCGACGCCGCCCGCGCCACCGGCCAAGTTCATCCCGGCGCGGTCTACCTGCACCAAGGCGATTCCTATGTCATTGAAGATCTCCTCTGGAGCGACTACATGGCCCTAGCCCGGCCCGCTAGCCCCGAGTACACCACCACTGCCCGCTCGGCCACGGACATTCGCATCCTGCGTGAGGCAGATTCCCTGGTGAACTACTCCCCTGGTCTATGGGTGGCCAGCGTCGATGTGGAGGTCACGGATCAAGTCACCGGCTACCAAGTGCGGCTTCCCGATGGCACTGTGGGCGAGGATATCCCGCTGGACATGCCGGAACAGCGCCTGCAGACCCGCGCGGTGGCCTATACGATAGACCCCTCGGCATTAACCGCCATGGGCATCAGCGCCGCAGACACCCCGGGCACTCTGCATGCCGCAGAACACGCGGCAATTGGCCTGTTGCCACTCATTGCCACCTGTGACCGCTGGGACATCGGCGGAGTCTCCACCGCCCTGCATGCCGATACTCAACTGCCCACCGTTTTTGTCTATGACGGGCACCCTGGCGGGGCGGGATTCGCCGACGAAGGTTTTCGGCGCTTCCCCGAGTGGATTGCGGCGACTTTCGACGCCGTTCGCTCCTGCCCCTGCGAGTCCGGCTGCCCCTCCTGCGTGCAATCCCCCAAGTGCGGAAACGGCAATAATCCCTTGGACAAGGCCGGAGCCATCACGTTGCTAGGGGCCCTAGTCTCCATGACACAAGGCCACCCCCAACCCAGGGCGGAAGAAAGCTAGACCGGGCCGGCGCGGGCGCTGGCAACGCTCCCGCGTACTGCCGTCATGACTACAACGTCACGGCCCTCTTGAGTGCATTCACGCACCGTGGCGTCGTTAAGCACCGCCACATGCTCTGCTTTCTCGCATGCTGGGCGCCCCAGGGCCAGTTCCCATGCCGCCGCCACCGCCGCCAGATCTGCGGCCTGCTGGGCCTCGTGACGCGCGGCAACGCGGGAGGCCGCCAAGAGCACGACGAAGAGCAGCGAGACAACTGCCAAGATGATACCAACGGAAACCACCGTGGCATAGCCCTGATCCCTTCGTAGTACCTTCATGCCGCGCCGACCTCCGCTGGAAAGACAGCGGTGGCGCGCATATCCATGAGCGCCGCTGGCACGGTGACCTCGACTGTGACTAGCCCGCCGGATTCCACCACGCCTATGGAAACGTCGCTATCGGCGGGCTGATAGGGCACGCCGAGTGCGTGGGAACGCGCTGCCGCCCCAGCGATATCGACGGCGGCGATGTACGCCGCCATGGTTGATACCCCGCCGATGATGCCGGCGGCAACGATGACGAGCGAGCTCAAGGCCAGAGCGGCTTCCACCGTCACGGAGCCGGCATCACCTGCGATCTTTTTCATTATCTAACTCGGCGTTTTAGACAGAGCATCGGTGATGATTGATTCGATGGCATCGACGACGCCGCCACCGTTGATGACGGCGTACAGCACCGCGGCAAGTGCTGCCGCCGCCAAAGACCCCATGGCGTACTCGATGGTCGACATCCCGCGGTCATTGCTGAGTTCCTGCTTGATTTTGGTGATGGTTGTGATGAACATGTTGTTCCCTTTCAAATGAAGTGTTTTGTTGTGTGGTTTAGGTCAGAAGAGCTCGGCACCAAGGCTGATGACAACCGGTACCAGTCCTAGAACGATGAAGGCTGGCAGGAAGCACACTGCCAACGGGAAGGCGATGAACACTCCTGCGCGCTCGGCTGCCGCAGTGGCATGAGCCGTTGCTTCGGCGCGCAGGGTGGCGATGATTCTCTGGCAGCCTGCAGTAATAGCGGCACCGGAATGATCCGACATGACCACCAGGCTGGCAAGCGCGCCCAAGTAGGGCTCCTCGCGCATGTGTGCCCAAGCGGAGGACACATCCACGCCCACCCCGAGCAAAGCCGCTAAGCGGTTCCACGCGGAGACGGTGGCAGGCCCTGAGACCCGCGTTAGAGCCACCGCGGCCTGCCTGGTAGACAGCCCTGAGTTAATGCACGCAGCGAAGAGTTCTATATCGGCTGCGGCGGCAAGCGGATCCCCCCGAGTCCCGCGCAGCTCCTGCACGCGATTGCGCACTCTGTGCACCAGTGCGCTACGGCGATGAGGCCCGTCCCGCGCCGACTTGGGTTCTCTTCGTGGGGCTACTCGGACTGCGGCGGGCGCAGAAGGGACAAGCAGGGCCGCGGCGAGAAGCAGCAGGCTTAACATGGGCTTGCCTTGTCAATGATGGTGCGCGACCACATGAAGCCGCTGCACAAGAGCACTACGCCACCCACAAGTAGCGCCCCGCCGAGCCCACCGCCGAGGAGAAACGACAAGGAGTTAGCACCCATTGCCCCGCCCATGGCTATGCCCGCAAGCGGCAGGCAGGCCAAGACAATGGACGTGGCCTGTGGGCCCTGCAGGCTCGCGGCAGTGGCCTGTACGTGCCGGCGCTGAGCGTCGATCCTGTTGTGGGCCTGCTCCAGCAGCGGAGCCAACGCAATTCCATGAGTGTGCGCGAGTCCCACCATATACGCCAAGCGCAGCAATTCCGGGTGCGTGGCCTCATGCAGTGCCACATGCGGCGAGGCACCGTTGTGGGCCAAGACGGCCGCCGAATGCAGTATCTGCGCAAACTCTGTTGGCGCATTGCCGGGGAGGGCTTCCACTCCGCGATTCAGTGCCCGCGGCACAGTGGCCCCGGCGCGCAGATCAGCCGTGACAACCCCCAGAAACGCCGCCATTGCCTCCTGCGCGCGCTTATTCTGACGTGAGCGCAGAGAGCTCTTGATTGTCCAGACGATACAAGAGCTAATCGCGATAGCCGCTAGTGCTGCGCTCAGTCTTCCGAACAGATAAAACACCACCATTCCGGCGACAACAGCACTAGTGATCACTATCCTCGCCGCAGGTCGTGACTTCTGTTTTAGCTGCACGCGACCACTCACACGGGGATCCACACAACACAGCGCCGCGGCGATGAGCAGCATTGCGGTATAGATTTCAAGGTTCATGGTGACACCCCTATCTTCCCGTCAGACTTGTCCCCCAGAGAGTCAAGAAACTGCGGGTAGCCCTCAGACTTGCCGGAATCCAGACTCCAGATGATGCGCGGGACAACCGGGTTTCCCTCGAGCACACCGATGTGCGCTAGCCTCCTACCTTCAGGTCGCCGTTCCATGACAAGCACCACATGAACAGCTGCTGATAGCTGCGAATGCAACGCTTGACGGCCCATACCTCCCAATGCGGCAAGCGCCTCCATCCGCGCGGGCACTTCCGCTAGTGAATTTGCATGCAGTGTTCCTGCCCCACCGTCGTGGCCAGTATTAAGCGCCGCAAGCAAGTCCACTACCTCGGCCCCGCGAATCTCCCCGACCACGATGCGGTCTGGGCGCATTCGCAATGCCTGGCGCAGCAGCTGCGCCATGGTTATCTCTCCCGCACCCTCGGCGTTGGCGCGCCGGGAAACCAGGCTCACGCAATGCGGGTGCATCGGCGCC
The DNA here is from genome assembly GCF_008693105.1 of Corynebacterium flavescens. GTDB lineage: Bacteria > Actinomycetota > Actinomycetes > Mycobacteriales > Mycobacteriaceae > Corynebacterium > Corynebacterium flavescens. The sequence continues at coordinate 23,920 of NZ_VXKK01000013.1, read as the reverse complement.
AGCTCCGAGGTGTCTTCGATGATGAGGATTCTCTCCTTCACCGACACCAAGCCCAGGAGTGCTGCGACCAGAGTTGTCTTTCCCGAGCCAGTTCCGCCCACGACGATGAAGGAAACCCGTTTCTTCACGATCTTCTCGAGCACGTCTGCGGCTTCCGGGGCAACAGTGCGGTTGCCCACCAACTGCTTCACAGACGTCTGTGCTTGATTTAGGATCCGCAGGCTGATGCACGTACCGTCGACGGCAGGTGGTGACAGCAAAGCGTGCAGGCGCAAACTCGTGCCATCGGCGCGACGGATGCGCCCGTCCGCGAAAGGCTGTGCATCATCAAGCCGGGTTCCGCACGCGGCGGCAAGGCGGGTGGCTAGCTGGCGAACCTCCGCATCGCTGCCAAAAGGTGAGTCGAGTTCTTCCAGCCCGTAGCCCCTGTCCATAAAAACCTTGTCGGGCCCATTGACAACAACGTCCGTGACCCCAGGCTGCGTGACCATGCTTTCGAGCCTTCCCAGGCCCATAGAATCTTGGCGCAAACGGCGCAGCAACTCGAGGACATCGACGTCACTGATGACCCCAGCCTCGGCACGAATTCGCCGTGCCAGCGCTGCGGGATCGACGGCGAGCTCCGGCTGAGCTGCAAGGAGGTGTTGCATCTTGTCCAGGATGTCGCTCATTGTGCTCGCCCGCCCTCTGCCTCCGCGAGGACAGCTTCGGCTGCCTTGGTCAATGCTCCGGGAAGCCGCGTGGGCAATCCGCTAGTTTCCACGTGCCGCATCAGCCCCTTGATGGTGGGCACTTCCGCGCTCACTGGGCAGTGCACGAGCTTTTCGACGTCCTCTCGGTCCAGCCCCGACCACTGGCGGTGGCGCAGCACAAGGCTGTATGGAATCCGGGAGGAGCTCAGACGCAGCACCGCTTGTTGCGCCACCGCTGCCGAGCGCACCTCAGCCGCGGTGATCAACACGGTGTGGTGGCAGTCCTGGGGGATGGCATCGACCGGGCAGTCAACGATGATGAAGCCGGGATCGGAGTGCATGGCCTTGATAATCCCGTCTACGACAGCGGGCTTGAGCTGGAAAGAGTCTGCCACTGTGGACCGTGCCTGGGAGAGCACCGCGATTCCATCGGAGGTGGCAGGCAGCGCGCGCTTAAGATCGTTGGCGTCAATGTTGCCATCACCGAAGTTCAGCTCCGGCCAGCGTGCCCCCGGCACGGATTCGATCCCGAGCAGCAAATCAAGGCCCCCAGAGCGCGGGTCCGCGTCAACGAGCAGAGCCTCGCCGACGGTACGAGCCAGAGCCACCGCGAAGGTCGACGTCCCCACTCCCCCGGCAGTCCCGGCAACTGCGATGCAGCCCCCGCGTGCGGGGCTGCTGCGCGCACCGCGTTGCGTGGATTGCTCCACTACGGCTCCGAGAGCACCCAGGAGCATGGTGGATTCTGCGGGAAGAATGAATGCCTGGCGCGCACGGCACTTCAGCGCCGCCTCGTAGTTGATGGGCCCGGGATCCGCAGCCATAAAAAAGACCACTGGCGTATGGCCGCCTGCTCGGCTTAAAGCCGATCTATCCGCTCCGGCGAGCGTGGGAGCGGTCAGCGCATCTGCCAGGATTGCCGTCGCGGAGGAACTCAGCCGCATGATGTCTCGGGGATCTTCGGCTTGGACTACCTCCAGGCTTGTTGCCGCGGCGGCATGCACCGCCTCAGAACGCAGAGTAGGGTCGGCGATGGCCACGAGGATATAGCCATGGTGTCCTCCGCGGGCAGCAGAAAGGACTTCCCTAGTACTGGCATTCACTCCGCCTTGGGCCGCGCGCCTCTGGTGATTTTTGCTCATGGACTTAAGCCTGCCGCGGAACAAATCCCAAGACTAGAGAGTGCGTCGGAGGCTGTGGATACATATAGCCAACGAACGCATACAGCCATGACTTTGTGGTTGCGACAACTACCTTCTGTGGACAACCCTCAGCTAAGTGCTGAAAAAGGCTCGGCGCTCAAAAAGATCAGGACTCAAAAAGGTCAGTACCTAGATATAGGTGACGACCCGCGCCTCGGGGGGGGGTGTGCGCGGGCCGTCAGTAACCCGGTCTCGGGGGAGAGAACCGGGGCAGGCCACACAGTATATCGGGGCCTTGCACGTTCATTATGACACGCTTGTCAACTAAGGACAACAAGAAAGAACAAGGGCGAGGCGTAACCAAAGTTCGGAAAAGCACGACAAGAAGAATGGGAAAGCAAAAACGGTAGTGACAGCGTCAGTGCGGTGGGCTATTCTTTTCACATCCGTAACTTCTTTATCATCAGCATCACCGTCATCTCTGCCTTCAAGGCCGAGACTTAATTGAGATTAGGCAGGCAATGACCCCACACCACCTTTCGCCGCAGGCTGCGAGTGCGCGCCGCAGTGGCGCAAGCACCGGCAAGGTGGCGGCGTTTTTTGACCTAGACAAGACGATCATCGCCACCTCCTCGGCCTTTGCATTCGGGCGCGAGTTCTTGGCCAATGGGCTTATCACTCCGGCCGAGGCCCTCCACATGTCACTGGCCAAGGCCAGCTACATGTTCGCAGGCCAGTCGAGCGAGCAGATGGATGCCACCCGGGATCAATTGGCAACCATGGTGGCTGGATGGAAAGTCGCAGAGGTGCGCGATATCGCGCGGGAGACCATGCACAACGTGGTCACGCCGGCGATCTACGCTGAGGCGCGGGAGCTGATTTCCCGTCACCGCGCGGCCGGCCACGAGGTTGTTATTGTCTCCGCCTCGGCATCCGTGCTTGTTGAGCTCATCGCGCACGAACTCGGCATAGAGCGCGTAGTAGCCACACGGCTGGAGGAGGACAACGGTGAGTTCACCGGCAAGATCCTGCACTATTGCAAGGGGCCGGCTAAGGCGGCGGCACTGAGCGAGATTGCAGCCGAGGACAACATCGACTTGGCCGCATCCTATGCTTATTCCGATTCCGCCACGGACATTACTATGCTGGAACTAGTGGGCCACCCCGTGGCCGTCAATCCCGATCGTGGCATGAAGAAGCACGCGCTCGATCAAGGCTGGGATATCCGCACCTTCAAGGATCCGGTGCCGCTGCTGAGCATGCCGGGCGCCAAAGAAGTTGGCATCGGGGCCTCCGTGGTCGCGGGCGCGGCAGCAATCGTCGCGGCCGGCATATGGCTGGCGCAGCACCCCACGGGTTTTCTTAACCCCAAGCACTCCGCCTAAACGGCGCGCGCAATCGCGTCGGCTTCCTCGCCCCCGGCCTTCCAAGCTGCAAGGAGCATCTCTAAAAGCGGGCCAGGTTGCTCAAAAAAGTCCGCGAGAAGCGTGTGATAGCGCTCGCGGTGCCGGTTGAGATAGCCTTCCGGTACGGCGAAACCGCGCGGGTCAAGCCCGGTGTGAATCGCGGCCACCCTTCCTGCGACTTGAGCGACAAGCCCGCTGCGAGGGCCAAACAAGCCTCCCGCGGCGATCTCTACCTGCACTACTACCGGCAGGAGCCTATCGAAGGCTACCCCGCTGCCGTGAGTTATGAGGCGCGCCAGGGCCTGCAGGCGGGCAGCGCCGAACTGGGGGATGCCGCGGCCCCTTGCGGCGACGTCGATTCGCGCCAGCACCTGCAAAGGGGCGCGCGCAAAGGTGCGGACGGTGCTCTCTTGCAGGGGCGGAGCAAGCAAGGAATAGGCGCTGATGGCTTCGGCCAGAGGGCCGTGCTCCACGTCCTCCGGGGCCGGGGCAGGAGGAATGGCCGCGCCGGAAATCGAGACGCTCGAGCGCGCGCCCCGCATGAGCGATTCAGAGGAGATGAGCTCAAACTTGCGCAATCCTGCTGGGCGGCGGTGGGCGCGGGAGATGCTTTCCACCGCGGCAGCTGCGGCGGCTTCGACCCCCGGTAGCTCCAAAAGCGGGGACAAGGGATCAGAATCTGGCATAACATATAGGATAGCTGTGTAGGTTCACGTGAGAGTCGCGCCTTCATGGAGCGAATGAAGTCCATTAGTATGACCGTAAAAAGATTTTGTATCGACGCTAGGAGTTTTTTACCGTGAGCAAAGAAGGATTATTCACTGACGGGTCCGAGCAATTCGCTCCGAAGGTTAACTCGATCCCCTTAAGCGATTCGGATACCTCAAAAACCGGTGAGGCATCCATTGGGCAACTGGTATCAAACGCCACCGAGCAAATGTCGCAACTGGTGCGCTCCGAGGTAGAACTGGCCAAGACAGAGCTGGCAGTCTCGGCAAAGAAGGGCGGCATCGGCGCGGGGCTTTTCGGCGTCGCTGGCACCGTTGCGCTCTACAGTTCTTTCTTCTTCTTCTTCTTCCTCGCCGAGCTGCTGAGCGTGTGGCTTGACCGCTGGGCCGCATTCCTCATTGTCTTCCTTTTGATGATCGTCCTCGCAGCCATCGTGGCCTTCGTCGGTTTCAAGAAGGTCAAGCAGATAAGGATGCCGGAGAAGACCATCGAGTCAACCAAGGAGCTAAAGAACCTCGTCCCAGGCAAGGCCGCCAAGTCCCTCGACAAGGGCAGCGGACTTTTCACCTAAGCCCTCTCCCCCTTCACACGGTGTTAGCTCTCTAGAAAAGCCTCCCTCTTTATTGCACTCTCCCTATCCCCCGCTCGGCGCTCTTTTTCGACGAGCGGTTTTTCTATCGCGCTAATACTATTCACCGTCCGCGGGCGCCGCCTGGCACGGGCAATGTAGAAAGGTTCTCCATGACCCACCTGCCGCTTTCCCCCTCCGTAGTCGAACTCGACGGCCCCTTCGAGCACGAGTTCTTCCACACTCGCGGTCTGCGCCTGCATGCCGCGACGGCAGGGGACAAATCCGATCCGCTCGTCGTCCTCATCCACGGCTCCTTTGGCGGCTGGTTTGATTTCCAGAAGGTGATAGCCCCTCTTGCCCAGCGTGGATTCCATGTCGCCGCCGTGGATATGCGAGGCTTCGGCATGTCCGATAAGCCGCCGGTGGAGGCCGGCCAAGACATCCGCACGGCGGTGGGAGACATCTTCGGGCTGATTCAGGCCATGGGACACAGCTCCGCTTTCCTCGTGGGCGCGGATTCGGGAGGGGCAGTGGCCTGGGCCTTGAGCGCCAGCCACCCAGAGCGCATTCGCGGGCTGGTGTCCATATCTTCGGCGCATCCAGTTGATCTGCGTCGCGCGGTGGCAGCGCGCCCTTGGGACTTTGGGTGGGTATCCCTACGCGCTTTCCTATGCCGTCTGCCCAAGACGCTGGTGCGTCGCAATCCTTTGCTGAGCGTGGCCGCCTATCGCCGCGATCTGGATCTCAACGTCTCCACGCATTTTCCGGAGAGCGAGAAGGAAAAGATCTTCTCGCTGCGCGTTCAGGCCTCAAGAATCGGGAATGTCCGCCGTGGGATCCTGTGGAATCATCGCCTGCGCACTGCCGTGGTCCCCTTCGGATGGGTGGAGACTGCAGTCACCCGCCCGGTGCTCTTCGTGCACGCCGATCAGAAGCTGTGGCGACCAGTGATTAAAAGGGCCACCAAGCGGGTCCGGGGAACTTTTACTGCGAGCACCATCCCCGACTCCAAGAACTTGCCGCATGTGGAGAACCCTGTCACGTTTGCGCAAACGATTGCCAGCTGGATGGGACGCTTTTAGGCTCTCCTTAGGATGATATGACCTACCCCCATAGGGGGAGGGCGTTGCTGTCACGGCCGCAATAATCGCAGGTTAACGTTTACTACCTATCGCGTGATAGAAATATAAGGTATGGTTTGTTAGGTTAACTCTTGTGTGTGTAACTGAACACAAGGTAGCTTTTCAGTAAACCAGATCACAGGTTTTCCATCTTTCGTGCAACTTCGGAGGTCTCTCCCATCCCATGACGATCAAGAAGACGATTGCCGCACTTTCGGCAGCATCCATGACCCTTGCCCTCGCAGCCTGCAGCAGCGACAGCAACGATTCCAGCACCGGAGCCGCAGGAGGCGGGGAGAACTACGTTCTCGCCGACGGCACCGAGCCACAGAACCCGCTCATCCCGGCCAACACCAATGAGGTCGGCGGCGGACGCATCGTTGATTCCATCTACGCAGGTCTTGCCTACTATGACGCCGATGGCGAAACCAAGCTAGAACTCGCTGAGTCGATCGAGCCCAACGATGACAACACCATGTTCACCATCAAGCTCAAGGACAGCACTTTCTCCGATGGCACGCCCGTCACCTCGAAGTCCTTCGTAAATGCGTGGAACTACGCCGTGGCCAACGATCAGCTCAACGCTTCCTTTTTCAGCGGCATCAAGGGCTACAAGGAGGGCGTCGAGTCTCTCGAGGGACTCAAGGTGGTCGATGACAAGACCTTCACCATCGAGCTTTCCTCCCCAGAGTCTGACTTCCCGCAGCAGCTGGGCTACTCGGCCTTCTACCCGCTGCCTGAGGTCGCCTTCGATGACATGGACGCCTTCGGCCAGAACCCTATTGGCAACGGCCCTTACAAGCTGGCCGAATGGAATCACAACCAGGACGCCACCATCGTCCCCAACGAGGAGTACAAAGGCGACCGCAAGCCGGCCAACGACGGCATCCGCTTCGTCTTCTACGCCGGACAGGACGCGGCCTACGCGGATCTGCTGGCCGGAAACCTCGACGTCCTTGAGACCGTCCCCGACGCCGCTTTCGACGTCTACGAGGCAGACCTCGGTGACCGCGCCATCAACCAGCCCTACGCCGGCTTCCAGTCCTTCACCATCGGTGAAAACCTGGAGCACTTTGGTGGCGAGGAAGGAAAGCTGCGTCGCCAAGCAATCTCCCATGCCATCAACCGTGAGGAGATCACCGGGACCATCTTCAAGAACACGCGCACCCCTGCCACCGACTTCACCTCCCCGGTTCTGCCTGGATTCTCCCCGAACATCGAGGGCAACGACGTGGTCAAATATGACCCGGAGAAAGCCAAGGAACTGTGGGCCCAGGCCGATGAGATCAACGAGTGGACCTCGCCCTCCTTCGAGATTGCCTATAACTCTGACGGCGGTCACAAGAGCTGGGTAGACGCCGTATCCAATGGCATCAAGAACACCCTGGGCATCGAGGCAGTGGGCACCCCGTACCCGGACTTCAAGTCCCTGCGCGATGATGTCACCAACCGCACCATCAAGTCCGCATTCCGCACCGGCTGGCAGGCAGACTACCCGTCACTGGGTAACTTCCTCGCCCCGCTCTACGCCACCGGCGGCTCCTCCAACGACGGTGACTACTCCAACCCGGAGTTCGATCAGCTCCTCAAGGAAGCATCCACCGCCGGCAGCCAGGATGAGGCAGCTGCAAAGTACAACGAGGCCCAGGCCGTCCTCTTCAAGGATCTGCCTTCCATCCCGCTGTGGTACCCCAATGCCACCGGCGGCTACTCGGAGGCCGTAGACAACGTCACTTTCTCGTGGAAGTCACAGCCGGTCTACTACGAGATCACCAAGTCCTAGACCGACTCGTTTCCTAGAAACCCAGCATCACCGCGGGCAACGAGTACATCGCCCCGCCCGTGCCTTTCAGCGCAGGGCGGGGCTTTCTCTCCGTAAAGCCTGCGGTCGTGGCTGGGACTTTGCACACTTACTAAACCCAAAAGGACTACTTTATGTTGCGCTATATCGGGCGCCGAGTGCTCCAGATGATCCCGGTGTTCTTCGGGGCCACCCTGCTCATCTACGCGCTGGTCTTCCTCATGCCGGGCGATCCAGTCGAGGCCTTGGGCGGCGATCGCGGCCTGACCGAGGCGGCACGAGCCCGGATCGAAGCCGAATACAATCTGGATAAACCCTTCATCCTCCAGTACCTGCTCTACATCAAGGGCATCTTCCTCCTCGACTTCGGAACCACCTTCTCCGGAGTCCCCGTCACAGAGGTCATGGCGAACGCCTTCCCCGTGACGGTCAAGCTAGCGCTCATGGCCATCTGCTTCGAGCTGGTCTTCGGCATCGTCTTCGGCGTCATCGCCGGTATGCGCCGCGGCGGCTTCTTCGATTCCACCGTGCTGGTGGCCTCCCTGCTCGTCATCGCCGTGCCTTCCTTCGTCATCGGCTTCGTCCTGCAGTTCCTCGTCGGAATTAAATGGGGCCTTCTGCCGGTGACCGTCGGAGCGAACGAGAGTTTCAAGTCCTTGCTCATGCCCGCGATAGTCCTTGGTGCGCTGTCCCTGGCCTATGTAATCCGCCTCACAAGGCAATCCATCAGCGAGAATCTTCGGGCCGATTACGTGCGCACCGCCCGCGCCAAGGGCCTGAGCAATCGCACGGTCATCGTGCGCCACGTCCTGCGTAACTCACTCATCCCCGTGGTGACCTTCATAGGCGCCGACCTGGGCACTTTGATGACCGGCGCCATCGTCACCGAAGGCATTTTCGGCATCAACGGCGTCGGCGGCACCATGTACCAGGCCATCCTGCGCGGTGAGCCCACGACCATCGTCTCCTTCACCACGGTGCTGGTGATCATCTACATCATTGCCAACCTGCTGGTTGACCTTCTCTATGCAGTACTCGATCCGAGGATTCGCTATGCCTAACTTCGATAACACCACCCTGCGCCCCGGCCAAGAACACTTCATCGCCACCACGGATGAGAGCGGCCTCGGAGCCGTCGACGCGGTCAAGGATGAATCCGCCCCCTCCTCCCAATGGGGTGAGGCGTGGCGCTACGTGCGCCGCCGTCCCCTCTTTTGGGTCGCCTCCGCGATGATCCTCGTCGCGGTATTGCTGGCACTCTTCCCGGGGATGTTCACCAGCGTCGATCCGCGTTCCTGCGAGCTATCCAGGTCGCTCGATCCTTCCGAGTCCGGCCACCCCTTTGGCTTTAACCGCCAAGGCTGCGACATCTACGCCCGCGTCATCTACGGGGCACGCGCGTCCGTCGCCGTGGGCATCCTCGCCACCGCCTTGGTGGTCCTCATCGGCTCCATCGTCGGCGCCTTGGCGGGCTACTTCGGCGGCTGGATCGATGCCGTTCTTTCCCGCATCACCGATATCTTCTTCGCCATTCCCCTGGTTCTTGCTGCCATCGTTGTCATGCAGATGTTCAAGGAGCATCGCACGATTATCACCGTGGTGCTCGTCCTCGGGCTCTTTGGCTGGGTTTCCATCGCCCGCATCACCCGCGGCGCCGTGATGTCCATCAAGAACGAGGAGTTTGTCCAGGCAGCCCGCTCCGTCGGGGCTTCCGACGGCCGCATCCTCTTCAGCCACATCATGCCCAATGCCGCAGCCCCGATCATCTCCTATGCCACGGTGGCTCTGGGTACCTTCATCGTCGCCGAGGCCACGCTGTCCTTCCTGGGCATTGGCCTGCCTTCCACCTTCGTCTCCTGGGGCGGCGACATCTCTGATGCCCAGGCCTCACTGCGCGTCAATCCGGCCGTGCTCTTCTACCCTGCCGGTGCCCTGGGCCTGACTGTCCTAAGTTTCATCTTGATGGGTGACGTCGTCCGCGACGCCCTCGATCCGAAAGCGAGGAAGCGCTAATGAATCAGCCACTTCTGGAAATGCAGGACGTGAAGATCTCCTTCACCACCTCCACCGGCGTGGTCGAGGCGGTTCGCGGCGTCGACCTGAGCATCTACCCGGGACAATCCGTGGCGATTGTGGGCGAGTCCGGCTCGGGCAAGTCCACCACCGCCATGGCCATCCTCGGGCTTTTGCCCGGCACCGGCCGCGTTACCGGCGGGCGCATCCTCTTCGAGGGTCAGGACATCACGCACTTCAATGACAAGCAATTTGAGGCGCTGCGCGGCAATAAGATCGGCCTCGTTCCCCAGGATCCCATGTCCAACCTCAACCCGGTGTGGCGCATCGGCACTCAGATCGATGAATCGTTGCGCGCCAATCACGTGGTCAAAGGCAGCGAGCATCATCACCGTGTCGTCGAGTTGCTCGAGGAGGCCGGGCTTCCCGACGCCGAGCGTCGCGCCAAGCAATACCCCCACGAGTTCTCCGGCGGCATGCGCCAGCGCGCGCTCATCGCCATGGGTCTAGCCGCGCGGCCCAAGCTGCTCATCGCCGACGAGCCCACCTCGGCTCTGGATGTCACGGTCCAAAAGACCATTCTGGACCACCTCGATACCCTCACTGCGGAGCTGGGCAACGCCGTGCTCTTTATTACCCACGACCTCGGTCTTGCTGCCGAGCGCGCCGAGCATCTCATTGTCATGCACCGTGGTCGCATCGTGGAATCGGGCCCTTCGCGCGAGGTCCTGCGCGACCCCCAGCACCCCTATACCCGCCGGCTGGTCACTGCTGCCCCTTCCCTGGCGTCCTCTCGCATCCGCGCCGCCCGCGAGGCTGGCCTCGAGTCTGCCGAGCTCGTCGCCGCCACCGCGGATGGCGAGAAGCCTCAAGAGACCGTCATCTCGGTCAAAAACCTCTGCAAAGAATTCGATATCCGCGGCCAGCGCGGTGAGAAGAAGGTCCTCAAGGCCGTCGATGATGTCTCCTTCGACCTTCACCGCGGCACCACCCTGGCCCTAGTGGGCGAGTCCGGATCAGGCAAGTCCACCGTGGCCAACATGGTTCTCAACCTGCTTGAGCCCACCTCCGGCACCATTGCCTACGAAGGCCAGGACACCTCTAACCTCTCGCGCAAGCAGCTCTTCGATCTGCGCCGCAAGATGCAGGTGGTCTTCCAAAACCCCTACGGCTCGCTGGATCCCATGTACTCCATTTTCAAGTGCATCGAGGAGCCACTAGCCCTGCACCGCGTTGGCTCGCGCAAGGAACGCGAGCAGCGGGTGGCTGAGCTGCTCGATATGGTGTCCATGCCGCGCTCGGCCATGCGCCGCTACCCCAACGAGCTCTCGGGCGGGCAGCGCCAGCGCATCGCCATCGCCCGCGCGCTAGCGCTAAAGCCTGACGTTCTCGTCCTCGACGAGGCCGTGTCCGCGCTGGACGTGTTGGTGCAGAACCAGATCATCCAGCTGCTCGCCCAGCTGCAGCGTGACCTCGAGCTCTCCTACCTCTTTATCACCCACGACCTTGCGGTCGTGCGCCAAACGGCGGATGACATCGTGGTGATGAAGAAGGGACAGGTTGTCGAGCAGGGCACCTCCGATGAGGTCTTTGAAAACCCGCAGCAGGATTACACCAAGAACCTCATCAATTCGGTTCCTGGCTTGCACATCGAGATTGGCACCGGCGAGAACCTCGGCCTCGCGGAATAAACATTGTCCTCCTCGCAGCGGCATCCCGGCTCGCGGGGAGGATTAGTTTGCCACGCAGGAGCCAGTATCGGCGGGTTTGCGCAGGGAGTTCACGTCACCGATATGGCCTTGGACCTCTTCCGCGCTGAGCGCGTAGCCGGTCTGAGAATCATCGACGGAGGCTCCGAATACCACGCCGAGGACCTGGCCTTGCTCGTTAATCATCGGGCCACCAGAGTTGCCCTGGCGGATGGATCCGCGCACCGTATAGGCATCACGCTCGACCCGGCCCCTGGAGTAAATATCGGGCCCGGCGATGGTGATGCGGTCCCGCACCCGCGCCATATCCGCCTCAAAAGGTCCGGAAAGCGGGAAGCCGAGGACAATGGCATCATCCCCGGTCTGGGCGGGCTGACTTGCCCACTCAAGGGGCGCTATGCCGAGGTTCGGGCTATAGAGCACCGCCACATCGACGTCGGGGTTGTAGTAGACCACCTTGGCCTCACGCAGGCCATCCACCGTATCGAGGTGGACGCGCTCTGTTCCGGCGACAACGTGGGCGTTCGTGATGACATAGTCCTCCGCCGTGACAAAGCCGGAGCCCATGAGACGGCGGGAGCATACTTCGGCGTCGCCAAGCACGTGGATGACCGAGGGCCGCACCGCCTGGATGAGCTCAGGATTGTCCACTTCAGAATCGGGCACCCCGACATCCCCGGCACCGCCGACAGATTGCCACGGCGAGACCAGCGGGGGCAGCCCGGACTCGTTGAGCATGGCCGCCACCTTGTTGGGCAGCGCGGACAAGGCCTCAGGCGCCACGCGGTTCAACCCGCCCAGAATGCGCGATTCCCGCATGCCCTGGCCGGCACTTCCGCCGAGGTTGGAGGCCAAAGGCAACGAAACCAACCAGATGACCAGCAACGCCGCCAGCACCTGGAAGACCGAACCTATGCCGGAATCAAGGCGCTGGGAGGAACGGGCCTTCATCCGATCCCGCAGGTTGGCGCCGATACTGGCGCCGACGAGCTGGCCCAGCCCCACAAGCAGCACGACCACGCCGATTCCCAGCAGGAAACGCAGCGCCACCTGGTCCGTGAGCTGCATGGCAAAGGGCGCTGCGGTAGCACCCAGCACCAATCCACTGACCACGCCGGCCAAGGAAAGCACCGCCGAGATTGCGCCCTGCCGCCAGCCGCTCAATAGCGCTAGCGCTACGGCAACGACGATGAGTGCGTCTACAACAAGCCAAGGGGTCACGGGGACACAAACTTTCTCACACGGGAAACGATTTAGACCATCTTCTCATTGTTGCGGGAAGCAAGGAGAGTCTCACGCAGGTCTAGTACCGAATTGTTATCCCACTCCTCTTCCCACCCCGCATGTGCGATGAGCGTGGACAGCACCCCGGCTGTGAAGCCCCACACCACGTAACCGCGGGCAAAGAAGGCCGGGCCGGACCACTCCTTGAAGCCAACCTGGGTACGGTGAGCTGGGTCAATGAGCTCCGCTAGAGGCAGGCAAAATACGTCATCGGTTTCTTCCGAGCTGGCGGCCCACACCTTCTCCGGTGAGTGCCAGTAGGCCTGCACGGTGCTCACCGGGTTGCCTGTGGCACGAATATTGACTTCCTCCCACAGCTCCAGGGGCGTGACGGTGGCCCGATTGAGACCGGTTTCCTCCTCGGCTTCCCGCAGCGCGGTATCGATGAGGGTGGCATCCGCGGCGTCCCTGCGACCGCCGGGAAAGGCTATTTGCCCCGAGTGCGCACGCATGGTGGGCGAACGGTGCGTCAAAAGCACCTCCGCCTCCGCAAAGCTGCGGCCTTTCCACAGCAACAGCACCGCTGATTCGCGCCGACGGCGCGGCAGGGGGCCGGCAAATACGCGCGTGCGGTCGCTACCAATGGATTGCTGCAGCTTGGCGGTATCTAGCCCCAAGGCTGGCCGCAACCAGGCAGGCGCCAAATCCGGGCGCAGCCGCGTCACTCCAGCGCCCCCTGCACGGCGGATTCGATGTCCTCCACGGACTCGAAAGGCTGAATGAAGGTGCCCTTAACCTGGCCATCCACCAGCACGAGCGTGATGGGGATGACGCCAGGCAGTCCGTGCTCGCCCGCGAAGGCGTTATCGGAGTCCTGGTAGCTGGCAAGATCAATACCACGGTCATTCAAGAAGGCAGCTCCCTTGCGGGCATCCCGGTCGGCGTGCACGCCAACGACCTGCCAGTCCGTGTGAGCCTTGGCCACCTGTTCCAGCAAGGGCAGTTCCGTGCGGCAGGGCTCGCACCACCAGGCCCAGAGATTGACCACGGTGATGCCCTCATCCGCAGACGGCAGCGAATCCTGTCCGCCCAGGCAGTCCAGGTCCACGCCTGCCACGGGGCCGGCCGGGCAATCCGGGCGCGACGCTACCTCGCCGTCTTCACCGCCCAGCGCTCCAGTGCTAGGCGAAGCCTCGTTGCCCTGAGCTGGCTCGCGGTTCTCACCGCTGCGCTGGGAATGCCCGCTGAGCAAGGAGGCAGCGGCGATGACCACGATGACTCCTATCACCAGCGCGGCCACCATCGTGGCAAAGAGGTACTTTCTCATGCCGCCACCCTATCGCCTACCGGGCATAAACCGGAGATCACGCAGGCGCCACACTCGGGCGAACGCGCATGGCAGACGCGACGGCCGTGAGTGATAGTGCGGTGCGAAAACAAGGTCCACTCCGATTCCTCAATGAGGCGGGCTATATCCTTCTCGATGGCGAGCGGAGTCGTTGCAGCGCTCAATTCCAGCCTGTGCATCAAACGCTTGAAGTGGGTATCGACCGTCAGCCCAGGCAGCCCGAAAGCGTCCCCGCGCACCACGAGCGCGGTCTTGCGCCCTACCCCAGGCAAAGACACAAGCTTGGCGACGTCCCGTGGAACCTCACCACCATAATCCGCCATGAGCTTCTCCCCTATGCCGATGAGGTGGCGCGACTTCGCGCGTTGGAAGCCCAAGGGGCGCAGGATGTCCTCGAGGTCGCTCGGCCGAGCAGCCGCGTAGTCTGCCGCCGTGGGATAGGCCGCAAAAAGGCGCGGAGTCACCTTGTTGACGCGGGCATCGGTGCATTGCGCCGACAAAACCGTGGCCACCAAAAGCTCAAGTGGACTGCGGAAATCAAGTTCGCAATGCGCATCGGGGTACTCGGCGGCAAGCGCCGCGTTGATCTGCGGGGCACGAACTTCGGGCGGTGCAAGGGGCATGCATTCAGCTTAGTAGGATGGCAATCATGATCCCATTGGTAGTACTCGTCCCACTGGCCATCGCTCTCTTTGCCATGTTGATGGAGAAGTTGGAAGCCTCGGTGCTCCATCACTGAGGGACCCTCCAGACTCACATTCCCTAGCACTTATTAGTTCCTGTGACAATTTTTCGGAGTACTAGGAAAAGTGACAAATTACACTGTAGTATGAGTTGCGTTGCACAGTGGCTCATCTGCCTCTTAGCCCATACCCCCCATCGATATCAACGCCACCGCGGTCATCTCCGCAATTCTTCGCTGATATCACCGTCACTTCGACATCGTCAAACCAAGGAGTCAAACGTGGAAGGCGTACAGGACATTCTTTCCCGCGCCGGAATCTTCCAAGGCGTAGATCCCGTAGCCGTGCAGAACCTCATCGAGCAGATGGAGACCGTGCGTTTTCCACGCGGGACCACCATCTTCGATGAGGGTGAGCCCGGAGACCGCCTCTACATCATCATCTCGGGCAAGGTTAAACTCGCCCGGCATGCCCCGGATGGCCGCGAGAACCTGCTCACCGTGATCGGCCCCTCAGACATGTTCGGAGAGCTCTCCATCTTCGATCTGGGCCCCCGCACCTCCTCTGCCGTCTGCGTGACGGAGATTCAGGCCGCGACCATGAACTCGGAGATGCTCAAGCAGTGGGTCTCTGATCACCCGGCCATTGCCCAGCAGCTGCTGCGCGTTCTTGCCCGCCGCCTGCGCCGTACCAACGCCAACCTCGCTGACCTCATCTTCACCGATGTTCCCGGCCGCGTGGCCAAGACCCTGCTGCAGCTGGCTAACCGCTTCGGTGCACAGGAAGGTGGCGCCCTGCGCGTCAACCACGATCTCACCCAAGAGGAGATTGCCCAGCTAGTCGGAGCATCCCGCGAGACCGTGAACAAGGCTTTGGCCACCTTCGCGCACCGCGGCTGGATTCGCCTCGAGGGCAAGTCCGTCCTCATCGTGGACACCGAGCACCTCGCTCGCCGCGCCCGCTAAGAAGCGATAGCGCGCTCTAGCCCTCGCCCCCGCTTGCCTTCACTGCTTGAAGCCTTGCCAGAGCGGCGAGGGCTTTCTTGTGCCTTTCCGCGGCGCTGAGAACTAGGCCGGCGCGTTCAAGACTAGAAGCTACCGGCCAATTTTGGCCACTATCTACCGTGAAAACCCTCCAAAACCGCCCAACTCGGGACCCAGACACACATAAAGCCACGGCACAATGGCCGTGGCTTTAATGCTTATCGCAACTACTACTGCTGCTTCTGCGCTGCCAAGTACTTCAAGGCGGTGCGGGTGGACTGCTCGGCTGCGTGCCGCAGTACCGGATCGACGTCATCATACATGGCATCTACCAAGGTCTTGAGGTCGATATCTTCCCCGAGCTCCTGATGAATCTTCTTGATCTGGTCAAGGCGGTGGTAGCGGCGGTCAATGTACTTGCGGGCCACCTGCGAGGTGTCCTCGAGGTCGGGACCGTGACCAGGAAAGAGCGGGACACCCTTGCCGCGCTTTTCCAGCATGTCTAGGGTCTTGAGGTACTCACCCAAGTCCCCATCGGTCTCAGAAAGCAGGACGGTGTGGCGTCCTACGATGGTATCTCCGGTGAGGATTCCTTCCAAGTGCGAGGAACCGGCTTCTTCCGACCAGACAAAGAAAGAGGTGGAATCCGCGGTGTGCCCGGGGGTGTGAACGACCTCGAGCTGCGGGGTGATGCCTTCCACAGTGATGATCTCGCCACCCTGCAAGGCCGGGGCGCCGTTGCAGTAGCTGGGATCATAAGCGCGAATGGGCGCGCCAGTGAGCTGACGCAGGCGCTGCGCGCCGGAGGCGTGGTCATCGTGGCGGTGAGTCAGCAGAATGAGTGCGACTTCGCCCGCGCAGGCGGTGACAACGTTGAGGTGTCCCTCGTCCTCGGGCCCCGGATCGACCACGATCGCCCGCGAATCCTCCGCGGCACGCACGATCCAGGTGTTGGTTCCCTTGAGTGCGGTATAGCTCGGATTGTCACACAATACGACACCGACCGACTGGCTTACCGGACGCAGTTGACTATATGCAGGATGCTCCATAGTTCTTAGCCTAACCCATCACTTAGAGAACTCTACGATGACTTCGATCTCTACGGGGGAGTCCTTGGGGAGAACAGCCACACCCACGGCAGAGCGGGCGTGTGCGCCTGCCTCGCCGAAGATCTCCCCGATCAATTCCGAGGCTCCGTTGATGACGGCCGCCTGCTCATAAAAATCGGGGGCGGAGGAAACAAAGCCGACGACCTTGATGACGCGGGTGACGTTA
Source organism: Corynebacterium flavescens (assembly GCF_008693105.1). GTDB lineage: Bacteria > Actinomycetota > Actinomycetes > Mycobacteriales > Mycobacteriaceae > Corynebacterium > Corynebacterium flavescens. The sequence continues at coordinate 7,223 of NZ_VXKK01000013.1, read as the reverse complement.
TCGATGCCAACCTCGGCATCAATTGCAGCGAGGGCATTAAGAGCGGCGATCTGGGCATATTCTTTGGCCTGCTCCGCGCTAACCTCAGCGCCAACCTTGCCGGTGGCCGGCAAGGCCCCGTCAGCCACGGGGAGCTGCCCGGAGGTCCAGACCTGATTGCCCACCTGGGTGGCCGGCACATAGGCGGCCAAGGGTGCGACAACGGCGGGCAGCGTAAACCCGAGCTCGGTGATGCGCGCAAGATGGCTCATCTTAGGCCACCTCGCGCTTAAAGTAGGCGACCACGTTCTCCGGATTCATGCCCGGCGTGATGGTGACAAGCTCCCAGCCATCTTCTCCCCAGGAATCGAGGATCTGCTTGGTAGCGTGCGTCAGGACAGGTGCGGTGGCGTATTCCCATTTTGTCATGGGACATATCCTACCTGCTATATGCCGAAAAGTTCTCCGCCATCAGCCAGGTAATCTGCCCAGCTGGTGATGTTTGGATTCTTGCGCAAAAGGGCGCGGCGCTGACGCTCAGTCAGGCCTCCCCACACCCCGAACTCAACCCGATTATCCAATGCATCCGCACGGCACTCGTTGAGCACCGGGCAATGACGACAGATAACGGCAGCCTTGCGCTGCTCTGCACCACGGACGAATAATGCATCCGGATCACCCTTGCGGCACTTGGCCTGGGTTACCCATTCGCCACGTTCAGTGTTGCTAACAAGGCTGGACTGACCAGAGCCTTTCAAGCCGACGGTCATGGCTCGGTAGCTCCTTCCTCGTGGACTACTACATCGATAGTGTCTGACAGTGTTTGATAGTGCTTGATAATTTTGTGTGGGAGTATTATGTTTTGCCGGTCAGTGTATTCATACGTCATATACGTTGTCTAATACGTCACACTTTAGGGGGGAGTTCCCTATTACCTGCTCACCCCCCAACCACGTAGGGTGTGGGGGGTGACTGTCTTTAGATCTTTGGCAAAAATCGGCATTTCCACCCTCGTGGTGGGAATTCTCATTGCCGTGGCTTGCGCGCCTCTCGCCGGCATCTCCGGCGTGGCCATCGCCCGCACCAATGAGACAATGCAATCAGAACTGCAAGACCTGGCCGCAGGAGAGCTTCCCGGCGTCAGCACCATCAAGGATGCACAGGGCAATGACCTGGCACATCTATATAGCCAGCGCCGCTACCCCGTCAGCCCGGATAAGATCTCCGATCCCATGAAGCAGGCCACCGTGGCCATCGAGGATCGCCGCTTCTACGAGCACGATGGCGTGGATTTTCAGGGCAATTTCCGCGCGTTGTGGACCAACTTTGCCGCCGGCGGGGTCTCCCAGGGCGCATCCACCCTGGATCAGCAGTACGTAAAGAACTATCTCCTCTTAGTATCCGCGCGCACGGATGAGGAGCGCGAGGCCGCCACTGAGCAGTCCATCCCCCGCAAGCTGCGGGAGATGCGCATGGCCACGGAGATGGACGCCGAGCTGCCCAAGGATCAGATTCTGGCCAACTACCTCAACCTCGTCCCCTTTGGCAACCATGCCTATGGCATCGAGGCGGCCGCGCGCACCTACTTCGACACCTCGGCCAAAGACCTCACCGTCCCCCAGGCCGCGATGCTGGCCGGCATGGTGCAGTCTTCCGAATACCTCAACCCCTATACCAACGAGGAGGCAGTCCTCGATCGGCGCAATACCGTGCTGCAGGCCATGGTCAATAACGGCTCCCTCAGCCAGCCCGAGGCAGATGAGTACGCGCAGACCGATCTCGGGGTTGAATCCTCCCCGCAGCTGCTGAGCAATGGCTGCATCGGCGCCGGGGATCGCGGCTTCTTCTGCGACTATGTCTTGGACTATCTCGCCGAGAAGGGCCTTGATACCGAGGAGCTCGCCCGCGGCGGCTATACCGTTAAGACCACCCTGGACCCCACCGTCCAGGATCAGGCGCTAACGGCCGTGCGCAATCAGACCTCGCCCGACGCCGTCGGCGTGGCGGAGGTCATGAACGTCATCAAACCCGGGGACTCGGACCGCGACGTGCTCGCCATGGTCTCCTCCCGCCGCTACGGGCTGGACACGGAACAAAATGAGACGATGCTACCTCAGCCAAACTCGTTGGTGGGCAACGGCGCTGGCTCCGTTTTCAAGGTCTTCAGCGCCGCCGCTGCCATCCAATCCGGGTACGGAATCAAGAGCCAGCTCGACGTTCCTGCCCGCTACGAGGCCCAGGGCCTGGGTTCCGGAGGCGCCGCAGGCTGCCCCGTCGGCCGCTACTGCGTGGAGAACTCCGGCACCTACGCCGCGACTATGACCTTGCAGGATGCGCTGGCGCACTCCCCCAACACGCCGTTTATCAAGCTCATCGAACAGGTCGGTGTCGATCCGGTCGTGGACATGGCGGTCAAGCTGGGCCTGCGCTCCTACGCGGACAAGGGCAGCTACGATGCCGATACCTCCATTGCTGATCACATCAAGGATCTGCAGCTGGGCTCCTTCACCCTCGGCCCCACTGCCGTCAACCCCTTGGAGCTCTCCAATGTCGGCGCCACCATTGCCTCCGACGGCAAGTGGTGCGAGCCCAGCCCTATCGATGAGGTCACCGATAGGAACGGCAACGCTGTATATATTAAGGAGACGCCGTGTGAACAGGCCGTCGACAAGCAGAAGGCACATGCGTTGAGCAATGCCTTGACCCAGGATGCCGTCTCCGGCACCGCGGCAAACGCGGCGCGCGGCGCGGGTTTCGGCACCAAAGTTGCGGCCAAGACCGGTACCACCGAGTCCAACCAGTCCTCCGCCTTCCTGGGATTTAACTCAGGAATTGCCGCCGCGCCCTATATCTACAATGACGGTACGTCCACCTCGCCGCTGTGTTCTGGCCCGGTGCGGCAATGCCCTTACGGAAACCTCTTTGGTGGCCTCGAACCCGCCAGCACTTTCTTCACCATGGCCGCAGGCTTGCCGGCAGCCACGCAGGGCACCATCCCTGGCTACGACAAGAAGTATGACGAGGGCACGGTGGATTCGCTGCTCGACGGCTTGCGCGGTAAGTCCGAGGCGGAGGCCCGCAACACCCTGCAGCAGCGCGGTTACCAGGTAAAGACCTCGCAGACCATCGGCGGCAATGTACCCGCTGGCCGGGTGGTGCGCGCGATTACCGGCAAGGACAGGCTCAACAATGGCGCCACCATCACACTGCAGCTTTCCGACGGCACTTCCCCCACCCGTGCGCCGAACAACAACAACGCCAATTCAGATAACACGGGCCGCAGTCGCGAGAATCAGGAGGGCGGCCGGCCCAATAATGAGGAGCGCGCGCCCCTGATTTCCCAGGAGCAGATCGATAGCATCACCAACGATGTGCGCAGCTTCCTCGGGCTCTAGGGCCACCCGGGCCTAGAGCTTTATGCCCTAGGCGAGCTTGGCCTTGACCGCGCTGGACAGGCGCTTGCCATCCGCGCGGCCAGCGGCTTTAGCGTTGGCCGCCTTCATGATGTTGCCCATCTGTTTCGTCGTGGCGGGGGCACCGGTTTCGGTCTCAACCTCGGCCACGGCCTCTGCCACGAGCGCCTCTAGCTCCGCATCATTGAGCTGCTTGGGCTGGTAGGCCTCGAAGTAAGGAACCTCCGAAAGCTCCGCCTCCGCCAACTCCGGGCGGCCGTTCTCGGCGTAGACCTCGGCGGATTCGCGGCGCTTTTTGATCTCGCGGGCGATGACCTTCAAGATCACCTCATCATCGACCTCATGGCGCGCGCCGGAGGTCTCCTCCTCCTGGATGGCGGCCAAAAGCGAACGGATGGCGCTGGTGCGCTCCTTGTCGCGGGCTTTCATAGAGGTTTTGAGATCGGCACGAATAGATTCTTTAAGCTGGCTCATGTCCTTCAATCTACGCCAGGTAGGGTGGGAACCGTGAAGATTTACCCGATTATCGGCGGACTTACCGCCGCCGGCCTCGCCACCCTGGCCTGGAGCCACAGTGAGCTCAACAAATTCGAGTTGAAGCAATACACAATCCCCCTCCTGCCCAAGGGAACACTGCGCGGGGCACCGGACTTCCGAATCCTGCACTTGTCCGATCTCCATATGATCCCGGGCCAAGAGACCAAGATTGCCTGGGTTTCCGCCCTCGACTCGCTCGATCCGGATCTGGTGGTGAACACCGGCGACAACCTCTCCGATGAGCATGCGGTGCCCGATACCCTGCGCGCGCTGGGCTCTCTGCTTGACCGTCCGGGTCTCTTTGTCTTCGGCACCAATGATTACTGGGCCCCACGCCCGGTCAATCCTTTCAACTACTTGCTGAACAAGAAGCGCGAGCCCTCCTATATCGACCTGCCGTGGAAGGGCATGCGCGCGGCCTTCATCGAGCATGGCTGGCGCGACGCCAACCAGGCGCGCCACGAGTTCAAGGTGGGCAACGTCCGCCTAGCGGTGGCCGGGGTGGATGATCCGCACCACGACCTCGATGATTACTCGGAGATCGCCGGCGCCCCCAACCCTGATGCCGATCTCAGCCTGGCGCTGCTGCATTCACCGGAGCCGCGCGTGCTCGAAAAGTTTGCCGCCGACGGCTACCAGCTCTCACTCTCCGGCCACACCCACGGCGGGCAGATCTGTCTACCCGGCTCGCACGCCCTGGTGACCAACTGCAGCATCGACCGCGCACGTGTGCAGGGCCTGCATGATTTCGGCCCCATGAAGATGCACGTCTCCAATGGACTGGGCACCTCGAAGTTCGCTCCCGTGCGCATCTTCTGCCGCCCCTCAGCCACGCTGCTGCGGATCACCGAGGTTTCCTAGGATGAGGTTTCTTTTACTGCAGTTTCCCAAGCTGCAGTTTCTTATGCTGCCGTTTTGTTGTTCACATCGCGCGTGAGCTAAAGTATTCCAGTACCGTTTATTTCGGTCCTTCGGGATATGGCGCAGCTTGGTAGCGCGCTTCGTTCGGGACGAAGAGGTCGCAGGTTCAAATCCTGTTATCCCGACCAACTTAAAAATCCCCATCTTGAGCAGGTAATCCTGCGCAAAGTGGGGATTTTTCGCACCCAAATTTCCTTTAAATACTAAGCCGACTCTTTCGGTTTTAGAGTGCGTGGTGGGACTGGCATATAAGAAGCGAGTCCCTTGCAGGTATTTCCCGGGATCATGACCACCGCGCAGTCATAGTCCTGCCCATTGTTGGTTTCCCCACCGGGGTTTGTTTTAGGGGTGCCGGAAGTCGCCGCCTGGCTTGTTGGCCTAACGGCTAGAATGCGGTGGTTGCCAGACTATTGTCCCGCCTTCGCGGGTAAGGCGCCCGTGGCGTGGTGGCGCATTCGGATCATCCTCATTAATGCCGTTGTGGTAGTTGCACAAGGTCACCAGGTTGGCAATGTTGGTCTCCCCGCCATGACTCCACGGGGTGAGATGGTGAAACTGGCCCCTTTCTGCCGGGATATTACAGCCCGGCCATGCACACGTGGGGTGCTCTGCTGCGAGCATCGTGCGCTGTTTTGTTGATGCGAAGCGCTCAAAGCGGTACAAGTCCACCGGCCCGTGTGTGCGGCTAATCATCGTGACAAGTCCTTCGCCTGCGCAGGCGCGTTCCACAAGCTGCGCACCAGTGACCACAACCCCACTGGTGGTGCGTATCATCACGTCATCGCCCTCCCGGCGCATAATCGTGCCGTAGTCCTCCAACTGGAGGACTGCCATGGTCGTCACACGAGTACGTGTGGTGGCCGCGTCTGCCTTGCCGAGCATGCGGGCGATAAAGCTTTCCCCTGGTCGCTTGTGGTCAATAGTCCGGAAAGCATCTGCCATATCCAACCCATTGCCGGTCACTGTCAAGGTAGCTAGCCCGTTGGGGTGCTGGCGCAACATCGCGCGCTCGCAATACGTGCGGGGAACACGCATCTCACGCAGCCGGCGCCTAGCTACCGCAGTAACCTGCTCGCTTGGCGTGGCGCATAGCTCTACGCGCAGGTTCCACGCCGCCAGGCGCCCTTGAACGCGGCGGGTAAAAGACTCGATCAAGCGCAGGGTGCTCAGAGTGTGCCTGTTGCACCGAGCAGAGTTAACGGCTAAGCGCTGCTTTGCTGTATAGGGAGTAGTACCGAAGTAGATGGCGTGCAGGCTTATAAGCTCGGCGGCATCCTGCGCGCTAGCCCCCATCTTTTCAAGGTCCGGGGCAGATAGCCCCGAGCACTCGGCAACGAGGTCAACCCCTCGGCTAAGTTGTGCGAAATACTCCTGCAAGCCCATGACCGCCACGCTAAGACACCGCCCACCGCCGCGACAATCCCCAACCCGCACCCAGTAAGGAAACTGTGGATAACCCACCCGCACCGCCCCGGTTATCCACAGCCGGGCCGCCTCGCCAGAATTAGGTAGTGCGGAAACAAGGCCAACCGACCTAACCTGATTGGTTAGGCTCATGCGGAATCAAGGAGCAAAGCGGGCTAATGCTCAGAAAGTGTTGGTGAATGCGGCCATTCTCCCAGTTTGAGCAGTAAGTATAAGATTACTTTCACCTCTCCGGGCTGTTCAGCGGCCTCCGTCGCTGAAATACCAAACCTGACGCTACGAGTTGCTAAGGCCATTTCAATGATGGCCGGATGAGTAGAAATCCCTCCCTCATGCCCTGCCTGCAGTGGGAAGTACGTCAGACCACCTACTCGACCAGGATCCCCAAGGCGCAGCTTGATATACAACACTTGAGGAACCCATCGATGCTGCTTGTAGCCAGCATCCGAGGTTAAGAGCCAAGAGCCACCAACACAAAATGACCGTTACTAGGACACGCCGTAAAACAACAAATTTTGGGCATTAGCCCGCCGATAAGCTGGTTAAGCGACATTTTGTGTGTCTGGATCACTGTTTTTCTTTATCTATGCAGCATAAACGCCGGATCTGCCTCTCCAAGGACGTAGCAACGGCATGATTGGCCGGAAATACACGGCCTGGGCCCAGCATGTGGTAGCACGAGCTCACCCCAGCAAACTTGTACGGCATGGTCAACCGACAAACGCCTGTGCGCAATGCCGCGAGAGCATAAACAGGGCTGTCAACAGGTCCGCTGGGCCCACTGTTCAACGACATCTTCGCCCGCCTGCAAAAAATGAAACGGTCAAGTCCTTTTGAGTGGTGTATCCGCCAGCGGTTGACTCAGCGATGAACTGACCGCTGACGGAACAGGATTCCTTACGCCACCAGAGCCTCCTGACCGTCACCGACAACGACGCCGACGCCGTC
>NZ_VXKK01000012.1 GCF_008693105.1 Corynebacterium flavescens | reverse complement strand
CCGGAAGACCAGCCCTCTACGACAACGCTATCCCAAACGAATACAACCACAACCTAGGAATCCGCAAAGGCTGGCCCGGCACCTAACCCCGACACGCCCGCAGACACACTTTTTGCTCCTTAGCCCCAAAATGTCCCTTAACCCAGAAAACCATGCACTCTAAAACTGGGAAACGACGCGGTGCCCCTACAGCAACCGCGTCGCCCCTATTCCCTATCACTCACAACGACTTCCAAGAAGCCGTTTGCCTACCCCCTAAGTAGACTGCGTGAGCATCACCAACAATAGCACCCCTAATCTGTGATTGTTAACCTATTTTTCTAAAGACGTGGCGACTCAGTTTGATAGATATAATTTTTGCAGCTTAGGACAAGTTTATCTTCCCTAGGCTGTGGCTTCCCCGGCACGACGGCCGAAGATAATTGCGCCTACACCCAGGAATGCAGTGACGCCAAGAACCGCAAGGGCGGTCCACAGCAGGCTGTCTTGACCGCCGTTTCCGGCCGCGGTAATCGCGGAGGTGGCCCAGTTCAGCGGCAGGAGGTTCGCCACGACCTGCCAGGCCGGGGCAATGGTGGCGGCTCCGGCGGTCTTCCACACCCAACCCACGGCTGCCAGCTGCGCCAGGCCCACCACGGTGATGAGCCCGCCGCCGATGCCGAATCCGGCAAAGCGCAGCACCACCGTGGTCAAGGCGGCGGTGGCAATCGTCGTTGCATACATGGCTACGCCAGCCCACACCGCGGCCAACGGGGTCAGTCCGCTAGAGAGGATCCACAGCAGGATTTCCCCGGCGACGGTCAAGGCAAGTGGCCCACCAAGTAACAAGAGCCAGGGGCGCGAGCCGGGGTGCCAGGCAAAGCCGAGGAACACCCCGCCCACCATCATGAGGGCAGCAATGAGCAAGGCCACCACGGGGCTGAGCAGACGGGAGGGCTCGTTCTGGCCGGTTGCTTGGACGCGAGGCATGGCGCGCGCGGCGTCGGAAACCTTGGTCTTGTTGTGCTCGGCCATGGAGTTCACCTTGCCCGCTCCCTCATCAAGCTTGCCGACGCCGGCTATCGCCTCATCCGCCTTTCCATTTAGCTCGCCAATGCCGCTGTTGAGCTGCTTGGCGCCCTCCACCGCGGAGTAGACGCCGTCGTGATAGGCGTAGCCGGACACGGAGAGCTGATTGGAAAGCTCCCGCGAGCCGTCCTTGAGGCGATTGAGCTGATCGGTGACGGACTGATCCAGCTTGAAGTTGTTGACCTGGTTGCGCAGATCCCCCAGCTGAGACTTGATGTTGCGCGCCTCGGGCGAGTTATTGCCCTCGAGATCGTGCATGGTGCCGTCGATGGCGGTAATGATCTGTCCTTGCGCCACTCCTAAGCCGACGATTTGGTCCACCGCGCCGCCCACACCGTTGGCGAGCTCCGTGGCACCGCCGCCCAACCGTGCGGTTCCTGCTTGCAGCTCGGTGAGGCCGTCGACAAGCTGCTGGGAGCCACCGGAGAGCTTGTCGATGCCGCCCCCTAGTTCCTGCGCCCCCGAATCGAGCTGGCCACTGCCATCCGCAAGCTGCTTGGCGCCGGACTCGAGGAAGCCCGCCTGCGCCTGGGCCTCGCTCAGCGCACGCAGAGGCTCCACGAGCTGTGAAGAATCCACCGTTCCATCCGTCGGCGCCCCGCTGGCTTCATCCCCCGCGGATGACCACGCCTGCGCGGGGCCCCAGCCAGCGAAGGAGGCCACGGCGGTGCCTACGATAAGCGGGACGACGAGCACGAGGGCAATGAGCGCCGAGACGAGGCGCGACCGGCGGCGGTTATGTACATCTGCGAGGCGAGAAGTCATGCTTCGAAACTATCGCCACGCCCGCATTCTCCCCGGCAGGCGCGCCGCCATTTCTTGCGCTACGGCCCACAAGTGTCCCCTCTAGCCCTTAGTATTAGCTCTCATGAACTCTCTCCCTATTCTCTCCCCCCGCGGCATCCTCCCTGCCGGTGCTGGCCTCATTGCCTTGGCTTGCACCCTGGCCGCCTGTTCTTCTCCTTCGACCGAGGAGGCCGCGCCTGAAACCCACGCCGAGGCAGCAGCGACCACCTCTAGCGCCGCCGAATCCAGCGAGCATCCGCGACCGAAATCCACGGTCACCGTAACCGTCACCGCCGAGCAAACCTCCCCTGCAGCGGTTCTGCCAAGCGGCGTGGTGCCAAGCGTCGGGGATTGCAGCGCCGCTGCGCTGCAGCACCTCAACCCGGACATGACTTCGCTAAACGTCATGGCTTGCGACGGCCAGTGGGCACATTACGGCCAAAACGCCACCGACTGGACTCAGTGGGCCCGCTTTAGCCAGGGTCAGTGGCAGCGCATACCCTCCATTGGTACTACTCAAACAGGAATGGCTCAGCCCTGCTACGACGTAGCAGGGCTGAGCCAACAAAGTCTTCCCGGTTTCATGGCCGCGACCATGCCGAGCTGCTAGGAGCCAGGCCTTAGGCGCTTAGTTCTTTTCTGCGAAGAGCTCCCGGACGCGCTTGCCTAGGTTCTCATCTACCTGGTCCCAGTAGTGGTAAACGCGCTGCTCGGTCTCGGCAGAAACGCCGGCCATGGCGTTGGTGATGTTATCCGCCAGGCGCTCCTTGGCGGCATCATCCATGACGTCGCGATAGAGAATGCCCGGTTGGATGAAGTCATCATCCTCGGCGTGGTGCACGTAGGGAGCGCGGGTGAGGTCGCTGCCGTGCGGATCCGGGTTCACATAAAGATCGTGTGCCGGATAAGCCTCGGTGCGGATATTCTCCTCCGCATCATCGAGGTAGCCATTGCCCTTCTCGTGGCGGCTGGGTGAGTACACCGGATCCGCCGGGTCGTTGAACAGGAAGGACATAGAGCCCTCGTGCTCATAGGTGTTGACCTGGTTGAGCGGCTGGTTGACGGGCAGCTGTTTGTAGTTCGGCCCGATGCGGTAGCGCTGCTGATCGGCGTAGGCGATGGCGCGTGCCTGCAGCATGCGGTCCGGAGACAGGCCGATGCCGGGAACCAGGTTGCCCGGATCCAGTGCCAGTTGCTCAATCTGCGCGAAGAAGTTACGCGGGTTGCGGTTGAGCACGAAGTAGCCCACATCCACCAGCGGGTAGTCTTTCTGCGACCAAGTCTTGGTCAGGTCGAAGGGGTTCCAGCGGTAGTTCTCTGCTTCCTCGAAGGGCATGATCTGAACCTTGACGTCCCAGACCGGGTAGTCCCCATGCTCGATGGCGTTGTAGAGATCCTCGCGGTGGTAGTCGGCGTTCTTGCCAGCCATCTCCTGTGCCTCGGCGTCGGTGAAGGTCTCCCATCCCTGGCGGGTCTTGAAGTGGTACTTCACCCACACGGGTGCACCATCTTCGTTGATCCACTGGAAGGTATGCGAGCCGAACCCATCCTGGTTACGGGTGGTCTTTGGAGTACCGCGATCACCCATGAGGTAGGTGACCTGGTGGGCGGACTCGGGGTTGCGGGTCCAGAAGTCCCACTGCATGTCCGCGTCCCGCAGGCCGTTGGCCCCGAGGCGCTTCTGGGAGTGGATAAAGTCCGGGAATTTCATGCCATCACGTAGGAAGAAGGTGGGGGTGTTGTTGCCAACGATGTCATAGTTGCCGTCTTCGGTATAGAAACGCAGGGCGAATCCATGTACGTCACGCCAGGTATCGGGAGAGCCTTGCTCGCCGGCAACGGTGGAGAAACGCGCGGCCATAGGCGTGACGGTTCCCTTCTGGAACAGCTTGGCTTTGGTGTACTGCGAGACATCCTCGGTGATGTGCAGTTCACCGAAGGCGCCGTGACCCTTGGCGTGCGGTGTGCGCTCCGGCACGCGCTCGCGGTTGAAGTGGGCCAGTTTTTCAATCAAGTGAAGGTCATCGAGAACGGTGGGCCCCTGCGGGCCGGCGGTGAGGGACGTATTCTCGGAGGCAATCGGCTGCCCGGAGGGGCGGGTCGAGTTGCCCTTACCGGCGGGGCGTTGGCCCTTGTTGAGAATCTTGTCTGCGGCAAATTCAGTCATGGGGAGTGACTTCCTTTTCTGGTCGGAAAATTAACTATTACTATCAATCTTGCTCCTCCCATAGCCTACCCCGAACAATCGCGCCCGGCAAGGATCTCTAAGGATTGAAGGAAAGATTCTCCGCACGCTCGGATAAGGAGTCTTTCATTCTTCGACTGGTAGATTCAGGTGGGTGAAACACCACTCCGAACGCGACGATGCTGTCGTCACCGAGCTCGCCCTCCGGGCCGCACGCGGTGACCGCACGGCGCTCACGGAGTTCATCAAGGCCACCCAGGACGATGTGTGGCGCCTGCTTGCCCACCTCGGCGGCCCCGAGATCGCCGACGACCTCACCCAAGAGACCTACCTGCGGGTCATCGGCGCCCTCCCCCGCTTCGCCGCCCGCTCCTCGGCGCGCACCTGGCTTCTATCCTTAGCCCGGCGCGTGTGGGTGGACAACATCCGCCACGATATGGCTAGGCCCCGCAAGTCCGCGACCGAGTACGAGGACGCGGCCGCGCTCACCCCCTCCCTGGAAAACTCCGCTTCCTGGAGCGAGTGGATAGACACCCGCGCGCTTGTTGACGCCCTTCCGCCCGACCGCCGCGAGGCCCTCATCCTCACCCAGCTGCTGGGCTATACCTACGAAGAAGCCGCCAAGATCGCCGGCGTCCGCATCGGCACCATCCGCTCGCGGGTGGCTCGCGCGCGCAAAGACATCATTGACGGCCGCTAGTCCTTTTACTTCAATCTTTACCCAGTAGTTACGCATTCTTTATCCCTAACCAGTGGAGAGCTGCACAAAAAGAGAACTACGGTATTAGAAGAAACATACGTGCCAAATCGAACGTCGAACCGGGCCTGCGAACCTTTAAGAACGCGGGCCCGGCACGTGTGAGAAAAGAGAACTTCTCCGCCAATGTTCAAACAAGCACTCACTATCGCTCTAGCCTTCATCGGGGTGATCGTCGGCGCCGGCTTCGCCTCCGGGCAGGAGGCCATGCAATTCTTCGTCGCCTTCGGTGAAAAAGGGTTTTGGGGCGTGGCCCTGGGCTCGGCCCTCATGATGATCACCGGTATCGCAATCTTGCAACTGGCCTCCTATTTCCAGGCTACCGAACACACCGCGGTATTCGATAAGATCTCCGGCCCCATTACCTCCCGCATCCTGGACTGGTCCACGCTGGCCACCCTTTTCTCCATCGGCTTCGTCATGTTCGCCGGCGGTGGCTCCAACGTCTCCCAGCAATTCCACGGGGTCCCGTTGTGGGTAGGCGCCACCATCATGCTGGTGCTCGTCCTCCTGTGCGGACTTCTCGACGTCGACCGCGTCACCAACGTCATCGGCGCCATCACCCCGTTTATCATCATCTTCATCGTTGTGGCCGTCGGCTATACCTTGGTGACGGCTGACGTGGATATGGCCGCACTTAACGCCTACACCGTGGAGAATGTCTCCACCACGCTTCCCAATTGGTGGCTCGCGGCGCTGAACTACACCGGTCTCAACGTCATGTGCGCAGTTTCGATGTCCATCGTCATCGGCGGCAACTTCCTCAACAACCGTGCGGTGGGCATCGGCGGCATCGTCGGCGGCATCATCTACCTGATCCTCCTCATCTTGTTGGTCGGCAGCCTCTTCGTCGCCGCCCCGGAGGTCAACGGTGAGGATCTCCCGGTCCTCGCCCTCATCACCAACATCCACCCCGTACTGGGCTACCTGATGAGCCTGGCCATCTTCGGCATGATCTTCAACACCGCCGTGAGCATGTTCTACGCCATAGGCAAGCGCCTTACCCGCAAGCAACCGCGCAGGTTCTATCCCGTTTACGCCGTGGCCTGCCTCATCGGATTCGCTCTCTCCTTCATCGGCTTCCAGTCCCTGGTCAGCAACGTCTATCCCATCCTGGGATACCTGGGCCTTCTCATGATCGTCGTCATGGTTTTCAACTGGACCACCAAGCGCGAGAAGATCTCCGTGGAGGGCAAGCGCCGGGCACGTGCCCACTTCCTGGTCAAGCGCCGCCTCGATCCGCGCTACCGCTTCACCAAGAAGAACGAACGCGATCTGCGCAAGCTAGCCGCCGCCTCGACCATGGAAACCCAGGAGTTCATTGACGCCATAGCGGAAGAGATCCACGAGGACTTAGAGAAAGACTCCGAGATCGACTACGACCGTACAGATCCTTCGCCCTCAGTCACCTATGTCACGCATACCAAGCCAGAAGTCCCCGGTGGTGCACCTAAGCAGCGCGATCTGGACTTCGGGGAAGAAGGCGGGGATTAGAAATAGAGAACAACAAGACGCGGAGCACCGAGCGTAATTTTTCACAATCACGGAAAGATACTCTCAATTTCATTATTCCGGGGGATCAATAGGTAGACAGTTTCCTCAATATTTCGTCTCAGAAGTTTTAAGAGGTTTCATCTCAGAAGGAAGAACACGCTATGTCTCAAACATCTATTGCAGCGGCCGGAGACCTCAAGCGCGGGCTTAGTAACCGCCACCTCCAGCTGATTGCGATCGGCGGTGCCATCGGCACCGGACTATTCATGGGTTCCGGAAAGACCATTTTCTTGGCCGGGCCCTCCGTCATTTTGGTCTACGCCATCATCGGCTTCATGCTCTTTTTCGTCATGCGAGCCATGGGTGAGATGCTGCTGGCAAACATGAACTATAAGTCCCTGCGCGACGCGGTCTCCGACATCCTCGGACCCTTCGCCGGATTTATTACCGGCTGGACCTAATGGTTTTGCTGGGTAGTTACCGGCATGGCCGATATCGTGGCCATCACCGGCTATTTGCAGTATTGGTGGGCGGATATTCCGCTGTGGCTGCCCGGCATCTTCGTCATCGCGCTCTTGCTCGCCCTCAACCTGGTAGCGGTGCGCCTCTTCGGAGAAATCGAGTTCTGGTTCGCCATCATCAAGATTGTCGCCATCGTGGGCCTTATCTGCGTAGGGCTGTACATGGTCTTTACCCGTTTCGAGACTCCGGACGGACACATAGCAGGTTTCAATAACCTCATCAATGACGGCGGCTTCTTCCCCAACGGCCTCACCGGCTTCCTCGCCGGATTCCAGATCGCCATCTTCGCCTTCGTCGGCATCGAGCTCGCAGGTACCGCCGCCGCGGAAACCAAGGATCCGGAGAAGACCTTGCCGCGCGCCATCAACTCTATCCCCGTGCGTATCGTCATCTTCTACGTACTCTCCCTCATCGTCATCATGCTGGTAACCCCGTGGGATGCCATCAACCCGGCAGTGAGCCCCTTCGTGCAGCTCTTTGCCTTCGCCGGTATTCCAGCGGCGGCTGGAGTTATCAACTTCGTGGTCATTACCTCGGCGGCCTCTTCAGCTAACAGTGGCATCTTCTCCACCTCGCGCATGCTCTACGGCCTCTCTCTTGAGGGCGCCGCCCCGCGGAGCTGGGCTGTATTGTCCAAGCACCGCGTCCCGGCGCGTGGCCTGGTATTCTCCGTCATCTGCCTCATTCCGGCACTGGCAATGCTCTACGCCGGCGGCACCGTCATCGAGGCCTTCACCCTGATCACCACCTTGTCTTCGGTGCTCTTCATGGTGGTCTGGACCTACATCCTCGTGGCCTACATTGTCTACCGTCGCCGCACCCCGGAGTTGCACGCAAAGTCCATCTTCCCCATGCCCGGTGGCGTGCCCATGTCCTGCGTCGTCCTCGCCTTCTTCGCCTTCATGGTAGCTGTCTTGTGCCTGGAAACTGACACCCGAACGGCACTGCTCTCCGCTCCGGTTTGGTTCATCATCCTCGGCATCGGCTGGGTAGCCACCGGTGGCGCCAAGGGCTCCGCTAGCCGCAGCCAGCTAGAGTTAGCTGCCCCGGCCGCGGACTCCGCGAAGTCCCCGCAGGCATAAAGGTTTAAACCTGCACTAGTCACAGACCCCGTACTTTTTCTTCCCCACGAGGAAAGCAAAAGTACGGGGTCTTTCTTGGGTTATATTCAATGACGATGACTTCTCGCTATTGTCTCCCCCGCCTTCTCGCTTCTCGCGCCCAGCGCGCTGCCTGCCCGGCGCTCCTCATCGCAGCAGGACTGGGCATGGCGTTCTTCCCCTTGTTCTCGCTGCGGACTCTCCCTGCGGTAGCCGCGGGGGCCATCGTCTTCATGGGGCTGCGCTCACGCCTTAACTCGACGAGTGGCCTGGCTGCGTTCACCACGCTGGCCGCAATCGCTGCAGCGTTGAGTGCCCCGCTGCTTTTAAGCTGCGTATCTTTGTGGTGGATTCTTGGCGCCGTGGTGCTGTTGCTGTGGAGACGCACTCCGGCGACGTTCCTGTTGGCCACGGCCGCACTGCTGATGGGATGGACCTCCTGGCACTGGTGGGCCTAGCCTACGGTTTCGCCGTGACTCTCGTCACGACCGGAGTCTGGGTATGGCGCCCTTGGCGTTGGCGCCGGCCCCGCTTCCCGCGCGTGGCGCTCGGGATTGTCGTGTCTATTGCAGCAATAGGCGCGGTGGCCGCTACTCCCCAGTGGCGCTCCACCAGCTTTTATGAGTTCCATGGGGAAATCCCCGCCGCGGGCACACTGCTGCGGGTGAGCTCCTACCCCGGCACGGCACCTGCAGGTTCCACGGCGCTGCGCTTGCTCTACGCCACCACCCGCGCGGATGGATCTCCGGCTGTGGCAAGCGCGGTTGCCGCGATCCCAGATAACGCTGGTTCCACCGCCGTGGCCTGGCAGCATGGCACCACCGGGGTGGCTCAGGCCTGCGCGCCCAGCCTGCGCGATAATGCGTTTAAGCCTGAAGCCATCCCCGCCATAGCGGAGATGGTTTCCTGCGGGTGGAATGTCGTGGCCACGGATTATCCGGGGCAAGGCACGGAAGGCAGATTCCCCTACTTGATCGGCCAAGGGGAAGGCCGCGCCGCTCTTGATTCCCTCCGTGCCCTGCGCCAGCTCGACCAGGTTCCGGATGAGGGCAAGAATATGCTCTGGGGGCATTCGCAGGGCGGGCACGCCACGCTCTTCGCCGATCAGATTGCGGCTGACTACGCCCCTGAGCTGGAGATAAGCGGGGTGGCGGCGCTGTCTGCCGCCGCCGATCCGTAGTTGCTGGCGGAGCGCATTCTCGGCACAGGCGCGAATGCGCTGGGAACCATGGTCGGCTCCTTCGTGCTCGTTCCTTATGCCGCCGAGTACCCCGACGTGCGCTTAAAGGATTATATGATTCCGGTTGCCACGCCCCTCCTGCGGGCCGCGGCGCAGCGCTCCACGGACGATAAAACCATACTCGTCTCGCTGCTGACCACCGCGGCACTCGAGACCCGAGGGGCCCTAGTAACGGCCGATTTGAATAACAGCGCCTTGGGGCAAAGGCTGCGGGAAAACACTGCCAGTGGCGCGGGCACGGCCCCGCTCTTCCTGGGCCAAGGCGTCGAGGATGAGGTGGTACCCATTGCGGGGCAGGCAGAAATGGCACAGCGCGCCCGGCTATCCGGACGCGCTGTGACGGAGAAGGACTATCCGGGCCGCTCGCACATGGGAGTCATTGCCGCGGACTCGCCCCTTATAACAGATCTGCTCGACTGGGCCGATGCCCAGGTGGCTTCTTAGCCAACCAGCAGCTCTGCAATCTGGATGGTGTTCAAAGCCGCGCCCTTGCGCAGGTTATCGCCCGCGACGACGAGAACGAGGCCATTGTTGCCATCGAGGGATTGGTCCTGGCGGATGCGCCCGACCAGGCAATCATCGATGCCCGCGGATTGCAGCGGCGTGGGAACGTCAACCACCTTGACGCCGGGAGCCTTGGAGAGCAGATCGCGCGCCTGGTCAGGGGTGATGTCCTGCGCAAACTCGGCGTGGATGGTCAGGGTGTGTCCGGTAAAGACCGGCACGCGCACGCAGGTGCCCGCCACCTTGAGATCCGGGATGCCTAGAATCTTGCGGGATTCGTTGCGCAGCTTCTGCTCCTCATCGGTCTCCTCAGAGCCGTCATCAACGAGGTTTCCGGCGAAGGGAACCGCGTTATAGGCAATGGGAGCGACGTAGGGGCCGAGGTCCTCGGGAGCCAGTAGCGAGCCGTCCTGCGCCAATTCGACGTTGTGCTCACCAATCTCTGCCACCTGCTTGGCCAGCGTTTCCACGCCTGCCAGGCCGGAGCCGGAAACCGCCTGATAGGAGGAGATGTGCAGGCGCCGCAGCCCAGCGACGTTGTGCAAGACCTTGAGTACCGGCATGGCAGCCATGGTGGTGCAGTTCGGGTTCGCGATGATGCCCTTGGGCAGGTCCTTCGCCTCCTGAGGGTTGACCTCAGCGACGATGAGCGGCACCTGCGGATCCTTGCGGAAGGCCGATGAGTTATCCACCACGGTGGCACCCGCCTCGGCGAATACCGGCGAGTACTGCTTGGAGGTGGAGCCGCCGGCGGAGAAAAGCGCGATATCGATATCCGCGATTGACTCCGGGGTGACCTGGGCCAGATCCTCGACGACGATCTTCTCGCCGCGGAACTCCAGCTCTTGGCCAGCCGAGCGGGCGGAGGCAAAGAAGCGCACCTTATCGGCCGGGAACTCCCGCTGCTCGAGGATGGCGCGCATGGTGCGACCCACCTGGCCGGTTGCTCCGACTACTGCTAGGGTTGTCATCTTTATTCTTGCTCCTTAAAGCTAAAAGTCTTATCGGCCGGTGCCGGCGTAGACGATGGCTACTTCCTCGCCACCGAGTTGGAATTTATCGTGCAGGGCGCGGGCGGCCTTGTCGATATCGGCCTCGCGGGTGAGTACGGAAATGCGGATCTCAGAGGTAGAGATGAGCTCCATGTTAACCCCCACATCACGCAGGGCCTCCGTGAAATCGGCGGTGACGCCGGGGTGGGACTTCATGCCGGCGCCGACGAGGGAGACCTTGCCCACCTGATCGTCATAAAGCACGTTCTTCCAGGCGCCTTCAGACTTCAGCTTGGTGAGGATTTCCATGGCACGCGGACCATCGGAGCGCGGGCAGGTGAAGGTGATGTCGGTGGTGCCGTGCTCCAGGGAGGAGACGTTTTGCAGGACCATGTCAATGTTGATCTCCGCGTCCGCGATGGCGCGGAAGACCTTGGCGGCCTCGCCCGGGCGGTCCGGAATGCCCAGCACGGTGACCTTGGCCTCGGAGCTATCGGTGGCTACACCGGTCAGGATTGCTTCTTCCATAGGGATATCCTCCATCGAACCGACAATCAGCGTGCCGGCATCATTGCTATAGGACGAGCGAACTCGCAACGGTACATTAAAGGCGCGTGCGTATTCCACGCTACGCAGGACGAGAATCTTGGAACCCACCGCGGCGAGCTCCAGCATCTCCTCGAAACACAGCTGCTCCAGCTTGCGGGCATTGGGCACGATGCGTGGATCTGCCGTGTAGACGCCGTCCACATCGGAATAGATCTCGCAGACATCCGCGTCCAGCGCCGCCGCCAAGGCCACCGCAGTGGTATCTGAGCCACCACGACCCAGCGTGGTGACATCCCGGGACTCCTTGTTGACTCCCTGGAAGCCGGCCACGATGCAAATCTTCCCCTCTTCGAGCGCCTCAGTCAGACGCCCAGGGGTGACATCGATGATGCGGGCATTGCCGTGACGCTCGGTGGTCAACACCCCCGCCTGCGAGCCGGTGAAGGACTGGGCGTGGGCCCCTAGGGATTCCACGGCCATGGCCACCAGAGAATTAGAAATGCGCTCGCCGGCGGTG
This sequence comes from Corynebacterium flavescens, assembly GCF_008693105.1. Lineage (GTDB taxonomy): Bacteria > Actinomycetota > Actinomycetes > Mycobacteriales > Mycobacteriaceae > Corynebacterium > Corynebacterium flavescens. Next base: position 10,190 of record NZ_VXKK01000012.1, on the reverse strand, counting down.
AGCAGCATGTCCATCTCGCGCTGCGGGGGCACGGGATTGACCTGGGCGGCGAGGTCTAAGAGCTCGTCAGTGGTATCTCCCATGGCGGAGCACACGACGACGACGTCATTGCCCGCCTTCTTGGTGGCCACAATTCGCTCCGCAACAGCACGGATCCGCTGCGCGGTTTCGAGGGATGAGCCTCCGTATTTTTGAACGATCAGGGCCACGTTCGGGTTGCCACCTTTCGCTGATAGAGCATCAACCGCATCGGTGCTGGTCAATACCTGTCGTGTAGTAGTCAATATTTTATGTTACCCCGTCAGGGCCACGGGTTTCATCTTATGTGAGGACAACTTCACGCCGCGGCTTCACATGGCCGCAACATAGCGTCGAGGTGCGCGTCAATTCTGAGTTTTCCGGCAGTTTTTCGTTAGCGTGGTGGACGTGTTGAGCAACTTTATCGCCGTGGCCTTTGCCCTGGCTTCGGCGATCACGGTTGCCTGGGGCACCGTGGTCCGTCACCGCATCGCCCTCGATGCCCCCGGACCCGTCATGCGCACCTCCATGGCCAACCCCCTGTGGTGGATTGGCACGCTGGCCGCCGTCGTGGCCTATGGCCTGCAAATCATCGCTCTCGGCTTTGGCACGCTGCTGGTGGTCCAGCCCGTCCTCGTCCTCTCTCTGATGTTCACCCTGCCGCTGGCGGCGTGGTACTCGCGGCGCCGCATGGCCTTCCACGAGGTATTTTGGTCCATCGCCTTGACCGTCGCCGTGGGCACCATGGTGGTCCACGGCCGCCCCAGCCCTGGCATGCTGCAGCCCTCCTGGAATGACTGGTGGCCGGGCCTTATCGTTGGCATCGCAGCCCTGGCCTCGCTTGGCGCAGCAGCCTGGCGCTTCCGCAGCTACCGCGCGCTGTTGCTCGGGGTGAGCTCCGGCGTCATCTACGGCTACGTCGCCCTGCTCTCCAAGTCCGTGGTCAACAACTTCACCCACGGCGGCTTCAGCGCGCTTCTTAGTGATTGGCCCTTCTACGCCCTCGTGCTCATGGCGGGCACAGGCACCGTGATGCAGCAATACTCTTTCCACGCCGGGCCACTGTCACAATCGCTGCCAGCCATGACCATCTTGGAGCCCATCGTGGCCTTCGCCCTGGGCTACGCGGTGCTGGGGGAGAAGTTCCAGGTCACCTCCCTGGCTGGCTGGACAGTCATGGCCACCGCCCTAGCGGTGATGATCATGGCCACCATCATCTTGTCGCGTGTCCCGGTGGGCGCGACCACCAAGACCTCGCACTCGCATCCGCGCTAGATAGCCCACTCGAACACGGCGAGCATGTGGGCAGAAAACCACGCCCCTGCCAGCACCCAGCAGGCAAGCAAACCCCAGGCCACGGGTGGGCGCACCCGCGCGCATAGCCACAGCACCCAAGGAATAAACAGCACCGCTGCGGGCAGGAGGAGGCGGGGGCGGGAGTGCATAATGCCGTCGGAAAGCAGGATATTGGCCACCAGTGCCGCGCTGAATACCCAGGCGGGGGCAGGAAGCCGGCGCCAGGCCAGCACCACGAGCACCGGCGCACCCACAATGACCACGGCACTTAAGAGGTATCCGGCGTTATCGGAGGTGCCCAACACGGAGGCAACCCAGGCCACAGTGGCAGCGCCGAAGTCGAAAGCGGAGTGCCAGTGCTTGTTCTGCATGCCAAAGTAGCCGCCGACCTCGCCCAAATAGTGGCTGGACCACGCCAGGTAAGCAACCAGCGGAAGCGCTGAGGACACCACCCCCGCCCACGCCTTCCACTGCCGCGGCGCATTAAAGGCCACCATGACCGCGAAGCACAGCACAGCATCGATGGCGGTCAAACGCACGAAGGAAAGCCCGAAGATGAGCACGGCGGCCAGAAACCAGTTCTTATCACTCAGCGCCACCAACGCCCATATGAGCAGCGCGCCAAACAGGGCCTCGGTATAGGGCATGGTGAAGACGATGGACATGGGCGCGCTGGTGACAGCTACCGCCGCCGCAATGCGCGCGGCAAAGCCCGCGCCCATGCGTGCTGCCAGCGCCATGACGCCCGCAGCAAGTACCACCGTGAAGAAGAAGTTGAGCGTCATCCCCACCTGTGCCTCCGGCAGCCCCAGGAAAGAAAAGGCCCGGATGACCAGCGGGTAGCCCGGGAACATGGCCAGGGAATTCTCATAGACAGGCCCATCGGTGGGGATGTCAGCGTGGAAGTATCCCACCCGGGCAATCTCTGTGTAATAACGCGCGTCCCACTTGCCCAGCAGCCCCGCCAAGGACTCGCCGTTGGCCCTGGCCAGAACACCTAACACCAGCACCCGCACGAAGGTGCCCACTGCCACCACAACGAGCGCGGCCGCCCACTCCCGCCCGGAAAAACGCACGGCACCACGCCCCCGCGCCGCCACGAACCAGCCCCGCTCCTGCGCCGCAGCAGCGGCAGCCGGATTCTGCCCTGTCTCACTCACGCCCAACATGGTAGCCGCCGCCAAGGACACCCCGCCTCACCCCCACCCGCGCGTCCCAACAGGTGAAACTTATTGCCGTCTTATGGGAAGCGCGGTAGGGTGTTCGTTATGACTTTGCGGCAAGGCCTCCTCCTTATCTGCCGCGGCGGGATTTAGGTTTGTGATAACACGGCCGGCGCCCCGTCGCGGAGTTTGGTGATGTCCCCCGCACTCGCCGCAGCTGGCCGTGGATAATCCACCCTTAAAATCTTCTAAAAGGAAACCACCGCCATGTCTCCCAATGACTCTTTCATTTCCGCACCGCGCGAAATCACCACTCCCCAAGGCCCGGCCAACCCCGGACAGCCAGCCTGGAACAAGCAGCGCGGCTCCTCCATGCCGGTCAATCGCTACCTGCCTTTTGCCAAAGAGGTAGAGGAAATCTCCCTGCCGGACCGCACCTGGCCGGATAAGAAGATCACCACCGCCCCGCAGTGGTGTGCGGTCGATCTGCGTGATGGCAACCAGGCCCTGATTGATCCCATGAGCCCGGAGCGCAAGCGCCGCATGTTCGATCTGCTGGTGAAGATGGGCTACAAGGAGATCGAGGTAGGCTTCCCTTCCGCCTCGCAGACGGACTTTGACTTCGTGCGCGCCATTATTGAGGAGAACCTCATCCCGGAGGACGTCACCATCCAGGTCCTGGTTCAGGCCCGCGAGCACCTCATCCGCCGCACCTTCGAGGCCTGCGCCGGCGCGCCGAACGTGATCGTCCACTTCTATAACTCCACCTCCAAGCTGCAGCGCCGCGTGGTATTCCGCAAGGACCGCCCGGCCATTAAGAAACTGGCCACCGATGCCGCGGAGCTCATCAAGGAGATCGCTCAGGATTACCCGGACACCAACTGGCGCTGGGAGTACTCCCCGGAGTCCTATACCGGCACCGAGCTGGACTTCGCTGTCGAGGTCTGCGATGCCGTGGTGGACATCATGGGGGCAAGCGCCGAGAACCCCATGATCATCAACCTGCCCTCCACGGTGGAAATGATCACCCCGAATGTCTACGCCGATTCCATCGAGTGGATGCACCGCAGCTTTAAAAAGCGTGACGCCATCATCCTCTCCCTGCACCCGCACAACGATCGCGGCGAGGGCGTCGCCGCGGCCGAGCTGGGCTACCTGGCCGGCGCGGACCGCATTGAGGGCTGCCTCTTTGGCAACGGTGAGCGCACCGGCAACGTGGATCTCATCACCCTGGGTCTGAACATGATGACGCAGGGCGTGGACCCGCAGATTGATTTCAGCGACCTGCCCGGAATCCGCTCCACGGTGGAGTACTGCAACCAACTGCGCGTCCCGGAGCGCCACCCCTACGGCGGCGACCTGGTCTTCACGGCCTTCTCCGGCTCGCACCAGGATGCCATCAACAAGGGCCTCGATGCCCTGGCCAATGAGGTCCGCCCTGGCGCAAACAACACCGAGGTCTCCTGGGATGAGCTGCGTGATCGCGTCTGGGAGGTTCCCTACCTGCCCATCGATCCCAAGGATGTGGGCCGCGATTACCAGGCCGTCATCCGCGTCAACTCGCAGTCCGGCAAGGGCGGGGTGGCCTACATCATGAAGACCGATCACGGCATCAACATGCCGCGCGCCATGCAGGCTGAGTTCTCCACCGTGGTCCAGGCCGTCACGGATTCTGAGGGCGGCGAGGTCAATTCCAAGGGCATGTGGGACATCTTCACCACCGAGTTCCTGGACCGCACCACCCCGCTGGAGGAGGTCACCTTCCAGGTCGACAACGCTGAGACCGATACCGACGAGGCCACCGTCACCGCCAAGGTGATCTACAAGGGCCAGGAGAACACCATTACCGGCCACGGCAACGGCCCCATCGCCGCCTACGCCAACGCCCTAGAGAATATCGGCATCGATTTCGAGGTCATCGAGTACTCGCAGAAGTCCCGCTCCGCCGGTGATGACGCGGAGGCCGCCTGCTACATCGCCGCCGACGTCAACGGCACCAAGGTCTGGGGCGCCGGCATCGCCGCCTCGACCGTGCGTGCCTCCATCAACGCCATCAACTCCGCCGTCAACCGCGCACTCGACTAAGAGCAACCCTCACGCGCACAAGCGGCACACCCCCTAGCGTCCGCCACATCCACGGCGGGCGCTAGGGTTTTCCTATGGCTCAGGCACCCGCAACTTCCTACTACATCCCTCACCATGGATTCGGCGCAATCCAGTCCATTCCGGTTCATCCCACAAGTGACGCCCCCACAAACAAAACACTGACAATCGACGCCGCCACAAGCGGCGTCCCCGGCACAGAGTTCACCGTCACCCTGCGCCCCCAGGAAAATGGCACGCTCGGTGTCTTTGCGAGCACGCCCAAAACCAACGCCCCCACAAACACACTGCTCGGCACCATCTCCCCCGCCGACCGCGCCGAGTACCCCGAGCTCGATCTCATCCTCAATGCCGGCCTCTATCCCACGGCCACGGCGCGCGTTCAAGAGTCCGGCCTGGTGCTGCGTCTGCCACGACCAGGACTGTGCTTGCCTGCCAATAATCCACCGTCCTCGCAGTGGGTCTTGCTTGGCCACGGTCCACTCCTGCGCGTCCACAACATCGTCGATTCCTCCGGTATCCTCCCCGATGGCCGTGCGCACCTGCTTGTCACCCTCAAGTCAGCGTCCAAAGGCAAAGACGAAGACACTACCAACGACGAGCGCACAAAACCAGGCATAGGCATCTACCTGGGCAATCACTTCCTCGCCCCGCTTGGTGATGCCCCCTCCACCCTTCTCACCACCGTCCGCCACAACGAAGATGAGGGAATCACCACCCTGGCGCATGCTTTCCACTCGCCGCGCCACGGCCACCGTGAGCTAGATATCTTTGCCGGGCAGCCCTCCTCCGCCGGCGCCGGCCCCGAGTGGCAGCTTGCCCAAAGCGCGCCACGCTCAGCCTCAGTTGCCCAGACCTTCGAGACCTCCAGCTTCCGCGTCATCACCGATGCTGACCTCGCCGCTTTGGATCGCATTTCGAGACCCACAGCTAGCGACTCTGGCACAGTCCGGGACGCTGAGGAATATGACGGTCTTGATCCCAACACAGGGGGAAGAACTAATCAGCGAGCTTTTCGATTAATCCTGTTTGCCGGGGCATTGACAATCCTCGTGGTTTTGATGGTTCTCCTCATTCTGAGCCTCTAGACGGATCCATAGCTTCTTCAAAAACGCGAACTTAAACCCAAAAGCGGAAAAGCTCCTTCCAAGCGCAATTGGTGCTTGGAAGGAGCTTTTTCATTCCTGTGCTATTAGAACAACATCCAGTTCAAAAAATGCGGCTCTGCACAATTCCTAGAAAGAGGAAATCAGAGAATCGAAGGGCACAGAAGACAGTCCTTCGAGGCTGCTTCCAGCTCCAGAGACGAGGTCATAAAGGGCGATGGAGATTCCACTCAGAAAATCGATTACTGAGGAGCCGGTTTCGGTAATACCAGTGATGACGATAGGAATAGGAAGGAACATGAGATTCTCCTTAAAAGAAGTAATAGAAAGATTTGCTGTTAGTTAGAATGCCTGTGATGCGGACATATGTCAACGCGCAAAGAGCGGCCGGGACTCCTTTAGATTCCACGACCGCCCTTCTTCTACGGCATCAGTGCAACTCAAGAAAGCTTAAGAATTGCGCTTCTTGCTACGCATTACGAAGAATGCGCCTGCTGCGAGGAGCATCAGTGCGCCTCCAGCCAACCACGCCACGTTCGCTCCGGTATTCGCCAGAGACTTCGACGGCGTGCTCTTTTGAGCCTGTGCGCTTGGCTGTCCCTTGGCAGGCTGCTCAGGGGTTCCGGGCTCGGCCGGAGTACCCGGCTGTACCGGGGTGCCAGGCTGTGCTGGCTGGCTCGGGGTAACAGGGCTCGGCGGGGTCACAGAGGAACCACCATCCGGAGGAGTCGAAGATCCGCCACCCGGAACGGGGAAGGGAATCGGGAACGGGATGATGATGAGGCCGTTCTTTCCTTCCTTGTTATACACGTTGGTCACTGTTACCTGAGTAGTCTTAGCAGATTCAACGGTGAACTCTGCTGGGTCGGCCTTAACACCGTTTACCTCGTAGTAGTTGTTCCAGCTAGCACCTGGGGTGTTGGTGGAGGAACCGAGGAAACCGGGCTTGTTCTTGGCTGGGGCATCATCTTCCCAGACCTTACACTTCGAACCAGGGATAACGTCATCGACCGTCGTGGACTCGCCAGCTTTGAGCTCCACAGACTTGGTCTCCGGCTTATCCTCGTCATTTTCCTCAACGCCATAGGTAGGCGCTTCACACTGATAGTTCATGGTGAACTCGTCTGGAGCGAAGGAAACGGCGTCACCCTCTACCTGCTTTGTAATGGTGAATCCACCATCCACATAGGTGTACTCATTGTCCGCGTTAACAGTAACTTCTACGGGTTTATCAGACTCATCCAAGAGCTTGAACTCGCTGGGAGTAATCTTTGACTGCAGTGAAGTACCAGGAACCGTTGCATTAGATTCGGTCACCGTACAGTCGGAGACTAGCGGCACATCATCCACGGTTGCGCTTCCGGCTCCCGTGATGGTCTTATTGCCAGAGGCAACAACCTTTTCGCCGACAACACAGCTGTAGTTGAACTTGAAATCGGTGTTCGCCGCTGCAGCAGCAGCTTCGCCGCTCAAAGACTTAACGATGTCGAAAGAACCGCGCTTAGCCTTGTAGATGTTTTCCACACCCACAGCGACAGGCTGGCCGGGCTTACCGGAGGCAACCTCGAAGACTACGTGGTCGGGCTCTTCTTCAGTGATTGTTCCACCCTTGATTTCCCACTTGGTAGACCAGTCAAAGTTAGCAACAGAAGCGTCTTTCTCAGTCACTTTGCAGGAAGCACCCTCCTTGATCTCACCAATGGACTCAACTGCATTCTTAGACTCACCTGGTTTAAGCTCGATTGAGCCTTCCTTCAGAGTCTTGCCTTCACTATCCGTGCATTCGTAGTCAAAGTTAAACAGTTTATCGTTAAAGCTCTCAGTCGGATTATCGACATCTGCATTCAACGACTTTGCAATGCTAAACCCGCCCACGGGAGTCTTTGTAATTTCGACCTCGAGCTTGCCCTCGGCCGTCAAACCATACTGATCAGTAATGGTGTAGTTCTGAGGAGTAACCGGGCCGTCATAGTCTTTCTCAGGGGTGAACTCAGCCTGTGGCTGACCATCAACAAGCTTTATGGTCCACTTACCTTGACCGGGTACAGTTTTGGTCTCTTCACCATTGTCAAAAGCTACATCAGTGATCTCGCCCTTGCCTTTAACAGACTGAGGATTGAGATACGCGGTGGTGTTAGGGTTGATAATTTCCTTATCATTCCCAGTCTTCGGACCCTTCGCAACCGCAATGTACTCACAATTGCCGTTTTGGTTAGGACCGACGTTAATCGAAGCAGTCATACCGTCTTCAGAAAGTGTCGGGGTGACAACTTCACCGCCAACAGTGCACTTCCACTCAGTGTCATAAGCACCTTGACCTGTACCCGTGACGTGCTTTGCAGTATAAGCTGCTGTAGAACCCTCGGGGCCTGAAAGCACTGGGTACGGGTCGGTACTATCTTGTCCGCCGTCACTGGAAGCAGTTCCAGCTTGCTGACCTTCTGTAGACATGTCAACCTGGAAAGAGCCGTCGCTCCCGCCGTCTTGGGTCACTGTGACTCCGCCGGACAGTGTAGTGAATACGACAGCAAAAGCAACGCCCTGCTTGGAGCTGCCACCGACTGCAGACTTTCCATTGGAGAAAGAAGAAGAGATCTCATGAGGAGCATCCGCTTGGGCCATCATGATTCCTCGGTTCTGACCCACGAAGTCTTTCTCACCGCCAATACAGGAAACCTCGTTGGTTTCGAACCCTGTCTTACTTCCAGAGCAGGGAGTTTGCCAAGTATTTGGGACGACTTCTTGGTACTCTTTGATTGCAGAATTCGACTTCCAAATGAAGCCTTCCCCGTCATCGGTCGATTCGGCATCGGCGACAACTAGTGAGAATCCTTCTTTGACTTCAGAATTGTCTCGCGTGTCCACGACCTTAATGTCACTGAGTTTGACTGTGTCTTTTTCAAGCGGTCCAGCCGCGTTCTCGCCATCTATTTGATAGAGTGCAGGACTTCCACTCGTGTTTTTGAAGTAATCTTGCCCGGACTGAGTATTGCCCATAACGGCACCGCCCCAGGTTGGCAGCTTTTTCGCCGAAACGCCTTGCGCGCCATCTTTTCCAGCCATAACCGTGGCGTTCATGGTGAACTTGTAATTACCAATGGTCAGATTCAAAGGCTTCATCACGCCAGTCGGGTTATCCGCTAGTTGAGCCTTGGTTACTTCCCCGAAAGAGCTCATATCGATCCAGCAGAGGGCCTTGTCGTTCGGACCACCAGTTCCATACGAGCAACCGGTGATCTCATCCGCCCCTGCGAGTGGGGCCACTGGCGCAGCAATGACCCCCAGCGTCAAAGCACTGACGGCAGCACCTCCCCAAAGGCTCTTTCTAAGCCGTTTAACCCTATTCATGTAATGACTCCTTGGTTTATGAGACCCAAGTAAACATGGATGTGTTTCACGCACCTGGGGAGGCTTAAGTCAAAGCCTCACAAGGAACATTAGTAGGCAAAAGAGATGTTTCTGTTATCAAGCTGAGAATTTGCCCAACTTAAGGTGTGTAAGTGTTCGAATACTTTCGCCCCCCTAGTGTTCTCGTTAAGGCAACTACCCCACCACATTCCCATCGTTATGACCCTAGAAGTGTTTGGCAATTCAGCTCCAAAAATGGGCATTTTGCACCTAGAAAGCAAAACCCTCCAAAGGCAGACCGTGGTCATACCTTTGGAGGGCGTCCGTTGGCAACAGTAAATACTAGGAGCGGGGGGGGGGGATCGATCTCACCGCGTAGCCTATCCACAGCAGCAGCCCACTTCACTGTGGTGATGAGAGATTCTATTCGCAGTCTCACCGGCTCAAACTGCAGCTCACTATCCCGCGACATCTTGGCTGATGCTTCTTCAGCACGGTACTTAGTAACTGTTCGATTCCGCAGCTCAAGGACACGCGGGTCGGCATTGGCCTTACGGTCATTCCAGGTACTCACAGCCAGATGTGCCAAGAGTACGATGTCTGCGGCGGTCTCTACTACGGCTAATTGCTCCTGCGAGAGAGACTCGCCATCGCCTTCGCGGACGTACTTGCGGACATCACTCCTCAGAATTGCCTGACTATCGGGGCACTCAATGAGAACCCTGTCGAGACCAAGGTATTTATCGCATACATCCCACACTTCTCTCGTCCACTTTCTGACGATGTCCTGCCATTTTGCGCCGGGCATACCTTTGGGCATGTCGGGCCCAATGACATCAAAACATGCGTAGAGCAGGTGAGAACGGGATTCTACTATCCGATACAAGGCCGGTGATGCCACTCCGAGCGACTTCGCTATGGCGGAAAGACTGAACTTGTCTAGCCCTTGGGCCAAAGCCTCGCGCACTAAATCTTCCAACTCAAATCGTGGCCGCGGCCCGGGCCGCTTACGACAAGGCAACAAATCTTCGGTCAAGTCCTTTTGAGTGGTGTATCCGCCAGCGGTTGACTCAGCGATGAACTGACCGCTGACGGAACAGGATTCCTTACGCCACCAGAGCCTCCTGACCGTCACCGACAACGACGCCGACGCCGT
>NZ_VXKK01000011.1 GCF_008693105.1 Corynebacterium flavescens | reverse complement strand
CCATCGTTGGTGTCCTTTCGAGGATGTGTAGGAGCTGAGTCGAAAGGTACCGCGGTGGTCTCCTTGCTGGTCGGCAAGGGGGGGTTCACCAGGCGGTAGCTGTACACCACACTATTGGACGCAACCCAAATCTTCTTCGTGCTCAGTTTGTGTCATGTGAAGATAATAGGTAAGAAATCCACCGAAATCCTAGAGCCATTAATTATTCGAACATAAGCTGTCAATTTTTCTACAAGGGGTGGAACGCAAAAAGGCGGAGGTTGAAATCACGAAGAAAGTGATTTCAACCTCCGCCTTTGGTACTGATTAACAGCAGGTCAAGAAGCCTCAGGAATTGCGCTTCTTGTTACGGGTAATCAGGAATGCACCGGCAGCCAGAAGAAGCAGTGCTCCACCAGCCAGCCAGATTACGTTCGCACCGGTGCGAGCAAGACCCTTCTGTGAGGAAGAACCCTTGGCGCTTTGCGCCTGGTCCGACTTCGAAGGGCTCTGCGGCAGGGGCTTGCCTGGGTGACCAGGCTTACCCGGTGTCGGTTCGCCAGGCTTACCCGGGGTTACCGGGGTGCCAGGAGTTACCGGCGTGTTCGGGGTCGGGGGGTTGGAAGAACCACCGGGGAACGGAGGAAGCGGAATCGGAATTGGGATGATGATAAGGCCATTGGAGCTGGTCTTATTCTCAAGTCCGATGGTGACATCCTTGTCGCCAGTGATCGTCACGGTAGCGGTCGGAGCCTTGGTTTCATCCTCGGACTTATTGACCGTGATGTCAGCCTTGCCCTTTGCGATGGTCCAGAGGACCTCCTGCCACTTCACGTTCGGGACGTCAGTCTTCTGACCAACCTCTTCGAAAGTGATCGGGGTGTTGCGGGGGAAGTAGACCTTGCCGTCTTTGTCGACGGTGGCTTGGCAACCCTCAGCTGGAACAGCGGACTTACCAGGAACAACGTTGAAGATGCAGGACTTTCCTTGACCCTCAACCTGCCACGTAGCCTTCACCTGGAAGGTAGAGGACTTATCCTTCTCAACTTCCTTGCCCTTGGGGCCAGTGACAGACTTGTCCACGTCCACCGGGGTGGTCGGGATTGGCGTGTTCTTGATCTTCACTACGGCAGTCTCGTCAGCGCCAACTTCGACAGTGTCGGAATCGAAGAGAGGCTTACCCCAGTCAACGCCTGGCAGATTCTCCGGCGTAACTTCGTCGAAGGTCACCTTCGTGCCCTTCGGCAGAACCTTATCTGAAGTCCAGACCCACTCGTTGCCCTTGTTAAGAGCCAGGGTATCGCCAACTGCGATACCTGCGTTCTCAGGCAAAGTCTTGCCGGCAGGCAAATCTATTTTCGCAATCTCTACCTTGAACTCGACGGTGTCAGGGAGAGTCTTATTCTGGACGGCTTCCGCTACCGACTCATCACCTTCAGAGGTCACGATCCTCTTCTCGAAAGAAATAGCACCGGGTTTCCAGAGCGCCTCATTCTTAAGAGTGATAATTCGGCCGTCAGCCGGATCATCGGAAACGATACCCGTTGCCGATCCATCTGCGTTAGGAACTAGCCACGTGGGGTTCTCGCCCCAAATGATCGGCCCCCACTCGACGCCTTCAACGTCCGGTCGATCGAGCTCAGTGAAAGTTACTTTAGTACCAACTGGTAGCTCCTGTGGAAGCTTAGTCGTTTCTCCGTTCTTGACAGTGAGAAGTTCGTACTTGTAGTCATTACCCTCTTCCCACCGCGCCTGTACCTTGAACTCAACGTCCTTCCCTACAGCCGTTGCGGCCTCACCAGAAACGGCCTTGGTGAGTTGAAGGGTGCCAGTGTTCTTATTGGCAAAGTTCTCGACGGTGACGATTCGCACGTCTTTACCAATGGTGACAGTCGTTTTACCGCCCACTACATTGGACACTCCGTCGCCAGAGAATGAGGGACTACCCCAAGCAATGCCGTTGCCGTTTGCCGGAACGATCTCAGAAAGCGTCACTTCTGTTCCACCAGGAAGGTTTTCACCAAATGGTGTGAGGACCTCCTTCTTGACCGTAAGCTCTTTTGACTTCCCCTCGCCCCAAGAGGCGATGACTTTGAACTCACCGGGGACATTCGGATTATTGGCCTCGGGACCAGACACCTGTTTCGTGATGCTGAAAGTCCCTTGAGTTTTGTTTGCGGTGTTCGTCAGAGTGACGATCCGGCCGCTTGTCGAACCACCAACAACGATTTGCGCAGGATCAAAAATGGGCTTTGCCCAAGTTACAGAATCAGTATTCTCTGGAAGCTTCTCGGAGAAAGTAACCACTGCCCCAATGGGGAGATCCTTTAGGGTCCATTCTTCACCGTTCTTGAGTGTGTAGTGCTTCGTATCTGCGCCTTCCGGACCGTCGCCGTCTTCATCAATGAAGGCCGTCACTTCGAACTTCTCATCGGCAGGAACGGCACCATTCGTATTATCTACGACGACCTTCTTAACCTTAAGCTCGCCAAGCTTCGCCTTGTTATTGAGTGTCACTGAAACATTGGACTTGGGCTTAATCTCAACAACTGCCCGTCCTTCTGCATCAACAGTCACACCCGGGCTAGTTACGAAAGTGCCTTTATCCCACAGGACACCGCTATTGTTCGGGAAGCCGGTTTCAGTCAAACGGATCTTCCACCCATTGCCACGGGCATAGTGACCACTGACAGGCGTACCGTCTGCCTTAACCTTGATGTCATAGGTATTGTCCGGCGAATCTTTGTCCAAGTCTTTGCCAGGCGCGAACTCCTCAACCTTGACTGTGAATTCAGCGCTAGGCGAGAAATCTTTGGAATCGGTTGCCTTCTTTTTCTCCAAAGCAAAAGAACCACGGGAGACGCCAGAGGCTGTGCCACCAGCATCCCAATTCATCTCTGCTTTTCCAGTGGGCACTGATACTCCATTGTACTCAACATCATTGGTGTACTTGGTCCCTTTGGCATCTTGCCCGCCAGAGGAAGTACAAGTGGTGTACTCAACGTAGTAGGTCCAGGCACGCGAGAAATTCTCATCGCCAGGATTCTTCACGTCAAACGTGAGCTGCTGACCGTCCTGTTTAACAGTTACATTATCTGTCAGAGACTCGGCAGTTCCCTCAACTGGATATGCCTTCTTGTAAACATTGAGATTAAGGCGCTTCTTCAAATCGCCGCTATCGCCGCAAACCTTCTGAGTATCGGAAAGCGTGTCTACAACTGAAACTTCCTTTAGCTGCTCAATGTCATAGCCCGGCATCTTGATTAGCCAGTTAAGCGTGGTTCCAGCGGGCTCAAGCTCTCCGTTAACGTTGACCGCAGTCGTGTTCAGAGAACCAGTCTTGCTGTTCTTGGATTCCGGAGCTGTTGGAGTCACACCAGCCGGCTCATTGTTTACTTTGGCATCGTTGGGATACTTCGTCCCCTCATCCGGAATGGTGTCTCCCGTCAAGCATGAGGTGTAGTTGATTTCGGGCTAAGGAGCAAAAAGTGTGTCTGCGGGCGTGTCGGGGTTAGGTGCCGGGCCAGCCTTTGCGGATTCCTAGGTTGTGGTTGTATTCGTTTGGGATAGCGTTGTCGTAGAGGGCTGGTCTTCCGG
>NZ_VXKK01000010.1 GCF_008693105.1 Corynebacterium flavescens | reverse complement strand
GGGCTGGTCTTCCGGTTTCGTGGTTGGCTTGGTTCTCGTTGTGGGTAAGGATGTGGACTTTGGCGAGTTGATCCTTTCCCCAGTTGTGCTGCCTGGCGATTTCTATGGGGTCGTCAGGCAGTGGCGTTTTTGCGTGGAGCCACCATTCGAGCATTTTTCTTTGGTGCTCTCCTCCGCGTCCGCGGTGGGCTCGGGCGATGAATTTTAGTTGGGAGTTGATTCCTCCTTCTAGGCTGTTGGTTGTTGCGGCCCAGCGGTGGGGTTCTAGTGCGTTGTCAGGTGGGGTGAGGTAGCTAAAGAGCCAGTTTTTTCGGTACAGGTTTCGCAGTGAAAAGTACGCGCGTCTGACGGATTGATGCGTGTATTCGGTCTTGGTTCCTGTGGGATTTCGTTCTGGGGGAAGGATGGTCTTTTCGTTGAGGAAGGTGCGGTAGACCTGTCCGAATTGATGCAGGGTGGCTGCCCATTGTGCTGCTTGTTCGAGGGTGTGTATGTGGGTTAGTCCGCGGGCTAGGGCGAGGATGGCTTTGCCTGCTTGGGTTCGTGGCCTAGTGGTGACATGCCTGCGAACAACGCGTTGGGCGTGGATGAGGCAGCGTTGGATTTTGGTGTTGGGCCAGAGTTTTTTGATGGTACTAAGTGCGCCTTGTCCACCGTCGAGAACGACGCATAGTGGTGGGGCGAGTTGGGATAGTAGTGCGGTGTAGGCCTTGGTGGTTTCGCTGGTGGCCCAGTGCCAACATAAGACGTTGTCGATGGTCGATGCTATAAGTAGGCAGCCTGCGCTGGTGTAGGTTCCGTCGATGAAGATTTGATCATGGATGCGGTTGGGGTCTGGGGTGTTGGGGACGTCGATGAGCCAGAAGGTTGTGAATCGGCGTTGGAGAGTCCATCTGCTGCATCCTTGCGCGCTGGCTGCTTGCGATAGGGAGAGCGTGCCTGTGGCATGGGCGTGGAAGGTGCGAAAGGCTGCTGCGTGGACTAGGTCGTGGCGTTGCTTAATCGTGGAGGCCCCGCAGTGGGGGCTTTTACATCGCCATCTGGTTGTGCCTTTGGACGTCGTGCCGTTTTTCTTCATTTCCCCTGCGCAGACGGGGCATAGAGGCCGGTTTTTGAGCATGAAGAAT
>NZ_VXKK01000009.1 GCF_008693105.1 Corynebacterium flavescens | reverse complement strand
TGGCCTAAAACGCGGTATTGGCCGGCTTTCGGGCGTTTATATTCCGTCAGGGAATATAAAACCGGCATTTATACATACTTACCAGTGCAAAGAGCAAAATCCAGACACACTTCCTGCTCCTTAGCCCTTGATTTCCAACGCATAGCCATCTGGGAGATTGTAACCCTCTTTTGCCTTGAGTTGAGTAGACAACTCGGTATCGCTGGTAGTAGGGACGCTGACGCCCTCGAACTTGTCCGTAACATTCGACCGCTTATTATCGAACTTAGAATCATTCCACTCGGGAAGCTCCTTGTACTGGAAGACGGTCAAAGCTACAGGAGACTCACAGAACTTCTGAGGACCGTCCAGCTTATCCTTAAAATCAACAGTAACCGGGTTGCTACCCGCTACAGATTGAGGAACCTTGACCTTCCAGTTAATTTTCTTGAGATCCTTGGTAATGGTACCCGTCTTAACGGGCTTTGTCGGTGGAGTCCATTCTTCGACTCCGACCTCGCCAGAGATCTGATTCTCATCATCAACGAAGAAAGTGTTCTTGTATTCGCCCTTTTTCAAAGGCTGGCCATCGGTGGAGCAAATCGTGTACTCAATGCGATAGGTCTGATCGGACTTAAATGCTCCTTTAGCGTCCAAAGCAACGTCGACATCAGTGCCGTTGGCGTCAGAGGCAGTGAGTTTTACACCTTCCTTGATCTCTGTAAACTTCCCAGATCCGCGGCCGTAGGACAACTTAGTTGGGCGATTCTCGCACAGCTTAGTTCCATTCGGAAGCTTGTCACTGAGGATTACTTTTCCAGTGTTCTCAGTATCCAGTGGGGTTAGCATATTGCCGGGAATTTCTACAGTCCACTTCAATGAAGCTTTGTCGGGCTGTAGTTCGCCAGACTTCTTGAGTTCTAGCGTCGCCCCGTCATCAATTCCTCCCTCGCCGGGCAAGTCAACAACAACCTCGCCTCCGGGGACATTAAAGGACAGCGTTTCTTCAGTGGTTCTTTCAACCGCCGTAGCTTGGATAAACCAGCTGCCTTTAACTTCATCGAGGCCATTGACGTTATCGTTCAAGACACAGGTGAAAGTGTTATTGTCCGCTACGTCGCACTTACCAAACACCTCTTCTGCGTGCTCCCCTGTAGCAACAAGGTCAAAGCTCTGGCCAGCGGGTATCTTCAGCTGCTGCGGGAATCCCACACTAAAGGAGTCGCCGCCTTTGGGGTTTGCATTGGTTGCGTCCCAAGTACCCTCTACCCTGGCAGGCTTTCCTACTTCCAGTTGCTGCCCAGGATCAGGCACACCGGAAATCTTCGTGACATCGACTTTGATTGCCGGGTTAACAGCCATGACTCCAGCAAGGGGTTCACTTAGGCCTTCAAGATCGCCAGCAGTCGGTTCCTGTGCGGGTGCTTCTTCGGCGCTGTCAACCGGTTCGATTTCCTCCGTCGAGGTCTCCACATCCGATGTGGTATCGACATCAGACTCCGTGCCGAGATCGGTAGTGACAGCCGGCTGGCTATCGTCTTCCTGCGCGCTAGCCGTGGGCGAAGCCACGACGAGGGTGGATAAGACCAATGCGAAGATGCCGACGATTGCCGCCAGAGCGATCCATACATTTGTCCCACCCCCACGGATTCTTGTATTAAGTCTCTCCATGTCTGGAGTCCTTTCGTTGAATGAGAGAAATGCCAGGCGGTGATCCAGCATGCATGCCCTGGGGCGGGCTTGAATACTGGTTCTCTTTGTTTGGCGGATAGCGAGTACCCGCCATCCCACTAGGTAACTATAGCCATCTATTACAGGCTGTAATAATTGTTTTTTGAGGATTTACTCAGTAAGCGGCCAAATAACACCAATTTTCCCCATGTGACGTGCAACACCTGCAATCGGCGTTTCTTATTACCGCCGGTCAACGACAGTAATCCGTTTCACATTTTGCTTAGATTATCCTTTAATCACACCTTTCGTGAATGTAATTCGGGTGTACCTCCCCACCAGAAGTGACAGCACCAAGCCATCACCGGTGGCTACCCCCGCACGATTAGAAGCCGCTATCGCGTGCGCCCTGCCAAGGACGCAGGTGGCGGGATACTAGAGTATTGGCAATGAGCACGTTGCCTGGCCCCCATCCCACCCCGCAGCCACCTGAGCCTTCAGAGTCGGCGGCGCCTGCTTCGACTTCTACTTCTGGGGCGGAGGCACCTGCTGAGTTTCCCTTCGTGGCGCTGACGGTGCGCACCACGGGCATTCACCCCTCCACGGGGCGTGTGGTGGCCATTGATGCGGTGACCTTTTCTGAGACGGGCGCAGTAGGCGAGGACTACCACGTGGTCATTGACCCGGAGACCGATCCGGGGCCGCGGCACATGCATGGGCTCAGCCACGAGGAGGTGGCACAGGGCGAGCCTTTTGCACGGGTGCTCAAGACCCTCGATAGACTGCTGGATGGCCGCAACCTCGTGGTTCACAACACCCCTTATACCTGGGGGTTTATTGTTGCCGAGGCCCGGCGCGCCATGGTTGCTGCAGCGCGGCAGAACCGCTCGCGCAATCGAGGGCGCTCAGGCGGAAGGCGCCGGGCCAAGGTGGGACACGTGCCCACGCCGGAGCGCATCATCGATACCTTGGAAACCTCGCGTCGGCAGGGCGTGCGTAGTAATGATGTGCGTTTAGGGGCCGTCGCCAAGCGCAGCGGGATTGACGCGCCAGATCCAAAGGCCACCGTCGAGCGCGCCCAGCGCAGTGAATTCGATGTCACGCGTGCGGAGACGCAGCTGCTCATTGAGATCTTCCAGGCGCAGAGTACGGGCACGCTCAGCTCCTACGCACCGGATGATATTCGGGCGGACCGCTTTGGGCTGCAGCGCTCCCACGTGCGCGTTGATGCCGCCGAGGCGCCGCGTCAACACGCCAACCCCGGCAAGTACGAGCCGGGCAAGAACCTTGTTCGTGGCATGGAGGTTGTCGTCGCACCGGAGATTGCGGAGGACCCCGATGTCATCATCGAGGCGCTCATGCGCGAGGAATTGAACTACTCCGAGAAGCTCACCCGGGAGACCTCAGTCGTGGTGTGTAACGTCACCACAGATCTGGTGGGAAAGCCCATGCACGCCCACCGCAAGGGAATTCCGCTTATGGCAGATGAGGCTTTCCTGGCCGCGCTAGAGCGCATCGAGGAGGCCCCCGAGCCAGAGCCGGAGCAGGAGGAAAAGCGCACGCCGCATGTGCCCAATAGCAATAACCGGCGTGGTGGCGGGCGCAATCAGCGCCGCCGCCACAAGCGCAAGTCCACCAGTAACAACGCGCAGCATGGTGGGGCTAGTGTTGGGAGAACTAGCGGTGGGGGAAATAGCGGAGCAGACAGTGCTCACACCGCGGCGTCCCCCGCTGCTTCCTCTGCGGCGGAATCATCGGCCACGGCAGCGGATGCACAGGCGGCAGGTGCGCAGGCTGCAGGCGTTCAGGCGTCGGGTGCATCCTCGGGGCGGCCCAGCGGGGATAATGCCGCGGCGGGCAAGGGCAGGCGTCGGCGGCGCCGCGGTGGACGCGGTGGCCGGAATGGTCGCGGGAAGCGAAATTCTGGCGGCGCGGCGGCGAGCAACAGCGAGTAGGCGCCGTCTCGGTCTAGTCTGTAGGGCATGAGATTTCACCTTCCCGCTGCTCTCAAGAAGGCGCGTACCAACGCAGCCACCACCGCGGCACGGCTGGCCACGGCGGCCTCCCGCGCCACCGGCCGCGGCTCCGGCGGAATGATCGGTGGCCTCATCGCTGGGGCCATCGATCCCACCATCATGGCGCAGCTGGGCAAGGGCCGCCCCGCCGTGTTAGTCACCGGAACCAACGGCAAGTCCACCACCACGCGCATGCTCGCCGCGGCGGTGGGTTCCACCTATCGCGTGGCCACCAATGACGGCGGGGACAATATGGACGCCGGCATCATCTCCGCGCTCCTGGCGGGCAAGGCGGCCAGCCACCTCGTACTTGAGGTCGATGAGCTCCACGTCCCGCATGTGGCGGATAACCTCAACCCGCAGGCGCTGGTGCTGCTGAACCTCTCGCGCGATCAGCTTGACCGCGTGGGTGAAATCAACAAGATTGAGCGCGCCCTGCGCGGTGCGGTGGCGGCGCACCCAGACATGCTTGTCATTGCCAACTGCGATGACGTACTCATGACCTCGGTGGCCTATGACGCCAAGAACGTCACCTGGGTCTCCGCCGGCGCTGGCTGGCTCGGGGATTCCGTGACCTGTCCTCGCACCGGCGGGCACGTGGTGCGCACCGATGATGACTGGTACGCGGTCAAAAGGTTGCCCGATGGCCGCGAGTTCCGCCGCCCCACCCCCACGTGGTCCGTCGATGAAGATGGTGTGCTCACGCCCGCCGGCCACAAGGAACTGTCCCTGGCCCTTCCTGGGCGCGCCAACCGCGGCAATGCCGCGCAGGCCGTGGCCGCCGCCGTCGAGGGCTTTGGCATCGACATCGACAAGGCCATCGCCGCCACCGAATCCATCGATGACGTGGCCGGGCGCTACTCCACTGTGGAGTGGGGTGAGCGGAAGATCCGCCTGCTGCTGGCCAAGAACCCCGCCGGCTGGCAAGAGGCGCTGTCCATGGTTGATCGCAGCGCCGATAGCCTCGTCATTGCCACCAACGGCCAGGTGGCCGATGGCGTGGACATGTCCTGGCTGTGGGACGTGCGTTTCGAGGACTTCGAGACCTTAAGCGTCAAGGCCTCCGGCGAGCGCGGCACCGACCTGGCCGTGCGCTTGGTCTATGCCGACATCAACCACGAGCTCATCGCCTCACCGTTGGAGGCCATCCGCTCCTGCCCGCCCGGGCGCGTTGAAGTGCTGGCCAATTACACCGCCTTCCGGGATCTCAAGAAGGCACTAAACAGGGCCGTGGCCCAAGAGAAATCTCAGTCGCCCACTCAATCGACCGCCGGCAAGGAGTCTTAACATGGATAAACTCACCATCGGCCTCGTCCTCCCCGACGTGCTGGGCACCTACGGCGACGACGGAAACGCCCTGGTCCTGCGCCAGCGCGCGCGCATGCGTGGACTGAAGGCGGAGATTCTGCCCATCAAGCTCAACGAGCCCGTCCCCGATTCCCTCGACATCTACACCCTGGGTGGTGGCGAGGACACCGCGCAGATTTTGGCTGCAGAGCACCTCATCGCTGACGGCGGATTGAGCCGGGCGGCTGCCGCCGGGCACCCCGTGCTGGCGATCTGCGCCGGCCTGCAGGTCCTGGGCGAGTCCTTCCGCGCTTCGGGCCGCATCGTGGACGGCGTCGGGCTAATCGACGCCACCACTGCCGGCATGCAGGAGCGCGCCATCGGCGAGGTGGCCTCCACCCCCACCGGCACTGGCATCACCGCCGAGCTCACCGAGCCGCTGACCGGCTTTGAGAACCACATGGGCGCGACCATCCTGGGCCCCGCCGCGCAGCCGCTCGGCGAGATCACCCGCGGCGTGGGCAATGCCGATACCAATGCCACCGCCGACCTGCGTGACGGCGCCATGCAGCGCACCGCCGAGGGCGCAGTCCAGGGCAACGTCATCGCCACCTACATGCACGGCCCCGCTCTTGCGCGCAACCCCCAGCTGGCTGATCTCCTGCTGGCCAAGGCCATGGGCATCACGCTGGCCGAGCTCGAACCGCTCGACATTCCCGCCGTCACGCAGCTGCGCGCCGAACGCCTGCGTAGGTCTTAGTCACGTAAGCCTTAGCCACGTAAGCCTTGGCCACTGCTCGCCGCTAATGCCTGGCGCGGACGAAGCGCCCGGCGCGGCGCTCTAGCCAGCGGTCATTTTCTACTACCTTGACGCCGTTGACAAAGACGGAGTTAATGCCGGTAGGGCCATTGGTTGGGTCCTGGAATGTGGCGTGGTCGGCCACGCCAGCCGTATCGAAGATCACGAGGTCGGCCTTCTTGCCCACTTCGATGCTCCCGCGATCCTGCAGGCCGAAGATGCCTGCGGGCAGGCTGGTCATCCGCCTTATCGCCTCTTGAAGGCTGAGAATGGCCTTATCCCGCACGTAGAAGTCCAAGATGCGGGCAAAAGTACCATAGGCACGCGGATGTGGTTTTCCGCCCGTGCCCAGCGGCAGCCCATCGGAACCAATGGCCGTGAAAGGACTGCGCAGCGCCGTGACCACATCTTCTTCCCGCATGGCATGCACAATCATGGTGGCCTCGAGGTTTTCTTCAACCAGGATCTTCCCCAAAGCCAGTCCCGGCGCGGTGGAGAGTTGGTGTGCAATCTCGAGCAGGTTCATCCCATCAAAACGGTGGCTGTGCGAGCTGGCTATGACAATGCCCTCCCAGCCCGCGGCCATGGCGTAGTTCTCGTAGGAAAAGCGATCATTATTAATCTCCTCGACCGCCCGGTGCAGCGTTTCCGGATCCCGCAGGCGCTGCAACAAAAGCCTGCTCCCTCCCTCGTGCATCCAGGGCGGAAGCAGCGCGGAGAGCATGGTGCTCGCCGCGGTATAGGGATAGATGTCTTGGGTGAGGGCGACGCCGGCGGTGCGGTGGGCGTCGAGAAGCGTGACTGCCTCATCCATCAACGAGGAGCTGAAGCGATCCGCAAACTTCAAGTGCGAAATATGGCAGTGCACGGGGTTGCCGGCCACCGCGGCGAGGGTCTCATTGATGCTGGCCACCAAGTTATAGCTCTCATTGCGCATGTGGGAGCTATAGACCGCGCCGCGCGGCAACACGCTCACCAACTGGTTGAGCTCATCCGGCTGCGAGAACACGCCGGGCGGGTAAATCAGGCCGGAGGATAGCCCCACCGCGCCTTCCTCCATCGCCTCGCCCACCAGACGCTGCATCTCCAGCATCTCCAAGGGGGAAGGCGGAGTGGGGTCCAGCCCGCGCACCGCGATGCGGATGGTGTTGTGCCCCACCAGCGCGGCGTAGTTGGTGATCGGCTCGAATTGCTCTATCGCCGCCCGGAACTGGGAATAATCCTTCCACGGGTACTTCTCGCGGGGAAAAATCCGGGTGACTAGGCCATAAAACTCTTGCTCGAAGGCCTCCGCGATGGGCGCGAGGCTAAAGCCGCAATTGCCCACAACCTCCGTGGTCACGCCCTGCAGAATCTTCGACGTGTCATCAAAGCTCAACAAGGGGGAGTTATCCGAGTGCGCGTGGCTCTCAATGAAACCGGGGCACAGATAGCTTCCCTTCCCATCGATGACGTGGTCGAAGGACTGCCCGCCGCAGCTGCCTGGGCGCTGGAGAGAGGCAATCGTGTCGCCCTCGATGATGACGTCCCGGGCGTCCGGTTTCCTTCCGGTTCCGTCGATGACCTCTGCGTTCTTGATTAATGTGGTTGTCACTTTTCTAACGCTTCCTTGTATCTGCCTAGGTGTGTAGGAAATTCTCCTAGAGCTCTATAGGGGCCTCCTCCTTCTCCTTGTCGAAGAGCACCTTCTTTAGCACCACCAGCGCACCGGCGGAAAGAATCAAGAGCCCGACCATAGTGAGCAGGCCTCCCTCCGTGGAACCAGTTGCGGTCTTTACAAATCCGATGATCATCGGGGCAACGAACCCGCCCAGAATGCCCATCGTGTTGATGTAGGCAATGCCGCCTGCGGCCGCGGTTCCGCCGAAGGCCTTGGAGGGAACCGCCCAAAAGACGGTGTAGGCACCCCACACGCTAAAGACCGCGACGCACAGCGCCAGATAGGAAATCCAGAAGTTCGCGGAGAGAACAGCAGCGGCCACCAAGGCCACCGCCGCGAGCAGCGTGGGGACGAGCGCGTGCCAGAAACGATCCTGCGATCTATCGGAGCTGCGCGTAAGCAGCACCATGACGGGAATGGTCACGAAGTAAGGCAACGCGGTAAGGAGGCCGTTGGCAGTGTTGTTCTCGATGCCGTTTTCCTTCAAAATCGTCGGCATCCAGAAAGTCGTGGCATAGATTCCGCACATGATGCCGAAGTACGCCAGTGCCATGACGTGGACCTGCACGTTCTTCAGGGCGTCGACAAAGCGGGAGGCCGTGTGGTTGCTTTCCGTCTCCGCACGGTCGCGGTGGATAACCGCCAGCTCTTCCTTGTTGAGCCACTTGGCCTCATCAGGCGTATCAGACATCAGCTTCCAGAAGATTATGCCGAGGGCCACAGCCGGCAGGCCCTGGATGGGGAACATCCACTGCCAACCGGACAGCCCGCCAACGCCATCCAAACCCGCAATGACAAGCGCCGAGCCTCCGGAGCCCAGAATGGAGCCGATGGGCCCGGCCAGCATGTACACGCCCATCACCGCAGCCATGCGCTTGGCCGGATACCAATACGTCAGGTAGAGGATAATGCCTGGGGCAAAGCCCGCCTCGAAGATGCCGAGGATGATGCGCAGCGTATAGAGCTGCCATGGCTCCGTGACGAACATGGTCAGGGATGAGGCAAGACCCCACAGCACCATGATGCGCGTGATGGTGCGCCGGGCACCGATCTTATTCATCAAGAGATTGCTCGGAATCTCGAGCGTTGCATAGGCCAGGAAGAAGATGCCGGAGGCGACGCCAAACACGGCATCCGTCAGCATGGGCATATCTTCTTGCATATGGAGCTTGGCAAATCCGATATTGACGCGGTCAAGGTAGGCAAAGGTATAGCAAATGAGCAGCATCGGAAGAATCCGCCGATTTACTTTCCTATAGACATCTTTGGCCGTGACTCGGGCTTCCACAATAGTCATAGTTACGGGGATACCTTTCTTCCAACCGATATTGTGGGCGTAATTGTATAGTGAGCCATATCGCGGCCGATATACTGCAAAAAATCGGGTTCTAACGCTCTTAATGCGCAAGAAAATGACAGCAAGGTGCCAAACATGAAAGAAACAGATCTCATCGATTTGGAGATTGTCGACGCCCTCCAAGCTGATCCCGCCGCCCCCTGGAAGGAAGTAGCGCACAAGGCAGGGCTTTCTGAGGCCACGGTATCTAGGCGCTGGGCGGCATTATCTCAGCACGGACACGCGTGGACTGGCATGGCCTACCACCCGCTGCGCAGTAAAGGTTTCTTCGTCGAGATTGGGGTATGGGGAAACCAACGCGACGAGTGCGCTGACCTCCTTTCACAGCGCAAGAACGTCATTACCGTCGGCACCACCACAGGGGACTACAACCTGTTTTGCATAGTCATCGCCGAATCGATAGAGGACCTCGCCGCAGAATTCTACAACTCTTTTACCGAGCTCCAGCTCGCAACCACCTACCGGGTCTCCGCATTCGGCCACATCAGCGGCGGCGTGCACTGGCGCCAGGGCCTCCTCGCGGATTCTTCCCCCCGCCGTCCCGCGCCACTCGATGGGCGCTACCTCAGCGAAGAACTCACCGAGGACGATAAGCGCGTCTTCGAGCTACTCTCCTGCGACGGGCGCCTGCCATACGCCGCAATTGGAAAGAGCCTGAACATCACCACAGCCCAAGCCAAGAGATCTGTGAACAAGCTCATCAGCCACGGGCACGGACTCTTTCGCTGCGACGTGGCTCGTCCGCTGTTTGATTACCCGCTCGGATTAGTAGTCTTAGCCCGCTGTCCCATTGACCAGGTGGAGGAGGCCGCGGACTTCTTCGGCGAATGGCGCGAGACCAGGTTCTGCGCCTCAGTGATCTCCGAAACCAACCTCATACTGGTACTAAGCTTGCACAGCTTGGGCAATGGAAATGATCTTCTGAAAAGAATCGACAAAGCCCCCGTGCAGTTTCACGTTGTGGAGTACCGGCTCATTCCCCAAATGCGAAAGACTTACGGGATGATTTTGCGCCCCGACGGCCAGGCCAAGCAGGCTGTGCCGATTAGCCCCTGGAGCACGCGCACTTCCGAAAACTAAATGGTCAGGCGCCCCGAA
Source organism: Corynebacterium flavescens (assembly GCF_008693105.1). Taxonomy (GTDB): domain Bacteria; phylum Actinomycetota; class Actinomycetes; order Mycobacteriales; family Mycobacteriaceae; genus Corynebacterium; species Corynebacterium flavescens. The sequence goes on along the minus strand of NZ_VXKK01000009.1, from coordinate 135,099 downwards.
AGCGCACGGGAGAGCGTGAGCTCATCCACGAACTCGAGGTCCCCGCCCAAAGGCATGCCGGAGGCCAGGCGCGTGATTTTTAAATCCGGGAAGTCCCGCAACAGGCGCACCAAGTAGGCTGCGGTGGCCTCGCCCTCCGTGTTCGGATCGGTGGCCAAGATGACCTCTTTGATAACCGGGGTCGGTGCGTAAAGCGGTTTCTCCGGGGTGGAATCAGCCAGTTCTTTATCCGGCAGAACCCCACCGATACGCTGCAGCAACGAGGAGATATTGAGATCCTTCGGGCCTACGTTCGCCAGCGGATCCAAAGCCCCGCCGAGGACGTGATAGCGCCCGTCATATTCGCCGGTGCGCTCGATGACCTGGATGTCCTTGTGCTCTTCCACGACACATACCGTGGACGTATCGCGCTGCGAGTTCACACAGATGCGACAGATCTCCTCCCGGGAAATGTTGCCGCAGATGCGGCAGAAGGTCACCCCATCGCGCACGGCACCCAGCGCGTTTTGGAGGCGTTCAATGTCTTCGGGGTCCATGTGCAAGACGTGAAAAGCGATGCGCTGCGCCGACTTCGGGCCCACGCCCGGCAAGCGCGAGAGCTCATCGATGAGATCCTGCAATGGTCCTTCGAACACAATTCTCCTTAGAAAAGTTAAAAGACTGCCTGCCTGCGCTCTCCTTGCCCATGCAAGAAGAGGAGACGACAGTCTTTGTAGTGTATCGCCGGAGGCGCCCCGCCCCAATTAGCGGCAACGCAGCGGCTTTAAAGGTGGAGCCTCAACCTTTAGAAGGGGCCCAGTCCCTGAGACAGCGGCCCGATCTTCTCCTGCGCCAGACGCCCAGCGGCATCGTGGGCCTCACGGATTGCACCGATGATGAGGTCCTGGAGAGTCTCCACATCCTCCGGATCAACCACGGACTTATCGATCTGCAGATCAACCAGCTCCGCACCACCGGTCATAGTCACCTTAACGAGGCCGTTTCCGGCTGTTCCCTCTACGTGGGCCTTGAGGATTTCTTCCTGCGCGGCCTGCAGTTCAGACTGCATACGGGCGGCCTGCGCGAGCAGCTCGTTCATATCACCGGGCTGGGGCATAGATTCTGGCTGGGTCATGAGATTCCTTTCACGGTTAACTAAATTCGCCAAATCCCAAGTGTACATATGCGCGCTTAGACCCGCTCTGGGACTACAGGCGCTTTGCACCTAGCTCTCGCGACAGCAGTTCCATCGCGACCTCAAGCCCGCTGCGCCGGTCCCTCTCCCCTGCATTGCGCGCTTCCTCGAGCATCTCGCGCTCCTGGTCATCTTGGGTATATGCCCGCGCTGGCGCAGCTTGCCCCGCCGGCGCCGGATGGCCGTGCTGCGCATCCCTTCCAGGTTTCACAGGCTGACCGGGTTGCGCCGCTTGAGCTTGCCCAACGGGTTGTACCGCCAGTGCCGCTGGTGCCGCCTGCCTTCGCTGCGGGGCGCCCGCTCCTGCGGACTGCGGCTGCGCTGAGGGCGCAGGCGCACCGCTGTCCTCCGGATAGTAATCATCCGGCGGCGCGTTGAACTCCGCCTCCTCGGGCGCGGGCTCAGGCGGGAGCGGAACACCATTACTGAACTGCGGCGTCTTGGCAAACTCCTCGTCACGTTGCTTGGCCACCTGGGTGGCCCTGGCAATGCGTGAACGCCAACCCGAACGCTCAGCATCGTCTTGCTGGCCTTGCGCCTGCTTCGGTGCCGCTGCCGGTTCCGGCTGAGGCGCTGGCGACGCCGCCGGTGCATGCGCGCTCTGCTGCGCAGGCTGAACCTGTGCTCGACTCTCGCCAGCACTCGCGGTTGCCGAGGGCTCCGACCCCGTCGTAGCTACCGCTCGAGGGCGCTCTTGACCTTCTTGGCTTTCCTGTCCACCCAGCTTGCGCGGTGCGCCCCACGGGTCGGCTGCGGCTACAGGCACTGCCTGTTCCGCTTGAGGCCGTTGCTGCGGTTGCTGCTCTGACTGGGGTTTCTCCTGGGGCCTTGGCTCTGGCGCTGGCTCTGGTGCAGACGCAGACGCAGGCACAGACGCAGAAGCTGACTTGTGCGGCTGGGGGCTAGGACTCTCTGCCTCCTGATCGGAGGCCGTGGAGGCCTCCCGGTGTGGGGAGTTCGGATTCCACGCCGGCTTAGGCGCTGAGCGCTGCGGGCTAAAACCCGCGGCCACCGGATCCGTGCCGATGACGCACTTAACAGCCACGTCCCGCTGGAACTCTTGGCGCAGGGTTTCCACGATGGCGCCGTTATTGGCTTCCGCGTTGATACGCTCAGCCAACGCGCCGGTGGTGTGCCCGAGCACCAACGTGTTGTCGCGGAAGCCAAGGACGCGAGCCTCCGTCAGCATGATCTCGGCGATCTTGTTCTTGCGTCCCACCTCGCTGCGAATATGCGGCCACTGGGAGCGCACCTGCTCCACAAAATCGACGGGCTCTGGTGCCGTTCGCTCTGGCGCGGGCTGCTCCTGCGCGGGCACAGAGCGCTCTTGAGGTGCGGGAGACTCCGCCGCCGGTGTCCGCGAAGGGACACTCGGAGATTCAGGGGCCGGGGAGGCAGGTGCGGTGGCTTCGGGAGCAGGAGCAGCGGCCGGCGCCTGCTGCTTGGCCTGCCGGTTACGCCGGTTAGCAATGATGGCCGCGGCAGCGGCGGCAGGGTCGCCAGCACCGGCGGTGGCACCGGCAGCGGGAGCGGCGCTGGGGCTTGCCGCTTGAGCGGCGTCGGTACCGATACTGCTTCCAGCGCTAGCACCAGTTCCGGCAGGCATGGTGTGAGGTGCAGCGACAGGGGCGGGTGTACTAGCGGGCCCGGTAGTTACCTGTGGGGCGGAGGCACCGATGAGTAGGTGCGCGCAGAGGATCTCCAGCAGCAGGCGCGGCGAGGTGGCACCGCGCAGGCCAGAGATCTTCTCACTGACGGTGGAGGCCAGATAGGTCAGCTGCGGGCCGCTAAAACGCTGGGCTTGGGCCAAGAGCACCTCGCCGCGATCGGTAGGTGCGGTGACCAGCCCGGCCTCTAAGGCACCGGGAACGGCCTGCAGGATCATGAGATCGCGCAGGCGATCAAGCAGGTCAATGGCAAAGCGCCGCGGCTCATGGCCGGCCTCAATGACGTGGTCCACAAGCTTGAAGAGCGCGGCTTTGTCGTGGGTGGCGAGGGCGGAGACGGCGTCGTCAAGCAGGGTGACGTCCGTGACGCCCAGCAGGGGCCGGGCGAGGTCATAGGTCAGGCCATCCGGGCCCGCGCCCGCGAGCAGCTGGTCTAGGATAGAAAGCGTATCGCGCGGCGAACCGCCGCCGGCCTGGATGATCATGGGATAGACCGCATCCTCGACCGCCACGCCCTCCGAAGCCACGGTGCGCTGCAGCAGGCCCTTCATGGCCGGCGGCGTCAGGAGGCGGAAAGGATAATGGTGCGTACGCGAACGGATGGTGCCGATGATCTTCTCCGGCTCCGTGGTGGCGAAGATGAAGATGACATGCTCCGGCGGCTCCTCCACCACCTTGAGCAGCGCATTCGCCCCCGAATCCGTGATCATGTGAGCCTCATCGATGATGAAGATGCGGTAGCGCGACTCCGCCGGGGCGAAGTACGCGCGATCGCGCAGGTCACGCATATCCTCCACGCCGTTGTGGGAGGCGGCGTCGAGCTCAGTGACGTCCAGGTTGCCAGGCCCACCCGGCGCCAGAGAAATACAGGAAGCGCAGACCCCGCACGGGGTGGAGGTAGGCCCCTCCACGCAGTTGAGCGAGCGCGCCATAATCCGCGCGGAGGAAGTCTTGCCGCAACCGCGCGGGCCGGAAAATAGGTAGGCATGGTTGATGCGCCCCGCATCAAGAGCGGCGGAGAGCGGAGTGGTGACCTGCTCTTGGCCGACCACTTCTGCGAACGTTGCTGGACGATATTTCCGGTATAGAGCCACGATGTAGCAGTCTACCGCCTCCGGCTGAGGCTAACCCTCCCGCGACCAATCCAGCAGGTCAATGCCCTGCTCAGCCACCGCCTCCTGGAAGGCACCCACGCCCTCCTCGACGGCATAGGCATACTCGGAATCCGTCAGCATCAGCAGCTGACACACCAGCGTCAGGCGCTTCTCCTCCGCCACCTGCGGCGTCTGCCCGCCCCACAGGTAGGGCACGATGAGCAGGCCGTGGTGGACGCCATGCTTGGCGACGTCGACACAACCCGGCAGCAACACCCCCGGCTGGGCAGGCAGTACCCCGCCCGCACGCTCGAGCATATCGGCGGCAGCGTTGACCGCGGTGGCCACGTCCTCTTGGCTCGCACGCGCTACCGCGAGGAGCTCGCAGCGCACATCGATGCCTTGCTCGGCGTGCTGCAGGCCGGTATCGACATCAGCAAAGGCGGTGGTGACGGCCAGCGATTGGCCGCCATCGAGCGCGGCCAGGCCCAGTTCGCGGCCGCCCACCTGCTCAAAACTCAGCGGGGCGGGGATGCACTGCGAAAGCCAAAAGGTAGTCTCCGCGCGGTTGATGGCCTAGACCCCCAGCTTCTCCAGAGCCGCCAGGAGCACGCAGGTAGCGACGCCGTCCATGGCCGTCTCCACCTCTTCCTGCGGGGGCAAGGAGGGTGCGAGGCGGATATTGCGGTCGTTGTCATCCTTGCCATAAGGGTAGGAGGCGCCCGCCTTGGTCAAGACGATGCCTGCCTCCTTGGCCAGCTCCCAGACGCGGGTGGCAGTGCCGTCGATGACGTCGAGGGAGATGAAGTAGCCGCCCTCCGGCTCCGTCCACTTGGCCACCTGATACTCACCAAGGCGGTTGTTAAGGATGCGCTCGACGGCGGAGAACTTCGGCGCCAGCAGTGCTGCATGCCGGCGCATGACAGCCCGCACGCCCTCGGAGGACCCAAAGAACTCGTAGTGGGCGAACTGGTTGATCTTATTCGGGCCAATGCCGCGAATGCCGGCAATGGAGAGGTACCAATCCAGGTTCGCGCGCGAGGACGCGAAGAAGGCAACGCCGGAGCCCGCGAAGGTAATCTTCGAGGTCGAAGACATGGCCCAGAAGCGGTTGGGGTGCTCGGCCTCTGCGGCGATGTCCACGATGGGCAGCACCTTGGGGAACTCATCTCCCAAGATGTGGACGGCATAGGCGTTATCCCACACGATGCGGAAGTCCGGGGCCGCAGTCTCCATGGCGGCGAGCTCGCGCGCGACGGACTCGGAGATGGTCACTCCCGTGGGGTTGGAGAACATAGGCACCAGCCACATGCCCTTGACCTGCGGGTCCAGCACCAATTCCTTGATGGCGGCCACATCGGGGCCGTCCTCCAACATGGGCACCGTAATCATCTCAAAACCGAAGCGCTCCGTGATGGAGAAGTGGCGGTCATAGCCCGGAACCGGGCAGATCCACTTGACCTTCTCCTCTTCCCGCCACGGGCGGTCCGAATCATTGTTGCCAAAGGCGTAGGACCAGGAGATGAGATCGAACATGATGTTGAGGGAGGAAGAATCCCCCGCCAGCAGCAGTTCCGGATCAACGTTGATGAGCCGGCCCCACAAGGTGCGCAGCTCCTTGATGCCCTCGAGGTTGCCGTAGTTGCGGAGATCGTTGCCAGCAGCATCCGTGTAGTTGGTGGCACCTGGCAGCTCCAGAAAGTCATTGGAGAGGTTGAGCTGCGAGCGGCTCGGCTTCCCGCGGGTCAGATCGAGCTTCAGGCCCTTGGCCTTAAGCTCGGCGTAATCCTTGCGGACTTGCGCCGCCAGCTCGGCTTGCTCGGACTTTTCCATGTTAAGAAGCGACATCTCGGCGTGTACCTTCCAAAGAGTTTCGGACATTCGGAGAGCCAGTGTAGTAGGTTCGCTCGCCAAACGCTCCACCCCGGAAGCCTAAAACGTAAAACGGACCCCACGTACCCGCCAGAGCCTCCTGACCCTTGCTGCATTCCTGCCCTGGGGGAGTTCAGAGGATGGACGCCACGTGGAATCCTGCCCCTCACCTTAGCCCGACTCTTGTGCTTTGTTCAAATGCGCCCCTCTAGCTCCTCACCGCCTCGCCACAGCCCCGCCACCGGCTGGGCTCCGCCTGGACGCCGCTCTCCACCCACTCACGTTAAGCCGCCTTCCCAGAATGCGCTCTGACCTGCCGATTAGCATTCCAATTGCCAGCACTGCTAAAGTTTCTTCTCGGAGGATTCGACTAGCGGCCTATGTCACACGCCTGGAACGCGTGCGGGAGTCACATCCCTCAGGGGTTCAAATCCCCTATCCTCCGCCATTGTGAAGTCTCGAGACATCGTCCTTAGAACGGTGCTCGAGACTTTTGCTATCCGTGGAGTTTTTCGAGGTCCGCGCCGTGTTCACGGTAAATAGTGGGCCCTAGATTGAAAAACTGGGCCACTGCTTGCAGTTAACACCGAGGAAACTCATTCCCGGGCCCCACCCCGCGCTACCCAAGACATGCAAGGACCCTTTAGGGGTATAAGAACCAACCGGTTTAAGATTTAGCAAAAGAAATTCTAATGATTCCTTTATAATCTCCTACAGCCTTAAAGGGCCTGACTCCAGGCGCCTCTCTCCCGCCTTAGCGCCCTGTCCGGCTTTTTCTTTGACTCCCTATCCCTAAGAGGTCTCTCATGCGCCGCAGCGCCCGCTTCGCCATACTTGCACTTGCTCTACCCGCGTTCGCGCTTAGCGCCTGCTCGGGCGAGGAATCCGCGAAGGAGGCAGCAACATCCTCGGCAGCCCGCGCTTTCTATGACATCCCCGATGACTGGTGCGCCATGGACCCCGATGTTCTGGCTAATCTCAAGCGGACGCATACCACCCTGGAGCAAAAGTATGGTGAGTAAAGCGATCCCGCAGTTAGGTTGAGTGCACCCAGCAGCTACTACACGCGGACTTTCTGCCCCACCATCGACAGCACTGATTCCGTGGAAATTCTCAAGATCGAGAGCGGGAAGGATCTCGGCATCAAAGCCTCGTCGATAGATGCTGATGACAACAAGGAGCTCAGCAAAGAGGAGCTCACAGCCGCACTGGGTGATCCGGTGGATGTCTCCGAGTATGCCTACCTGTACAGCATTGCCAAGGACAACCCGGACAGCGTCGAAAAGCTTTCTTTGCCCTCTTTCCCTGTCACCTCCGTGCCCACGCTCGATGTCGAGCCCCCGCGCCCCACATCCACGACCACCACTAAGAAGTCATCGCCGCGACCGACCCCCACCGCCACACCGGAGCCAGCCCCTGCAGTGCCGGAAGAGCCCGTTCAGCAGCAAGCTCCCCAGGCCCCTGAAGTCCAAAGCGGCGGACCGCAAATGGAGTGGCGCACTGTGGGTCCCTTTGGAAACTTCTCTGGCTGTACGCAAAACAGCGACATGCAGCCAATCCAGGTAACCAACTGCTACCAAGGCAGCGATGGACTCTACTACTACGACACCATGGCCCAGTCCCTGCGCTAGCAGCTATTAAGGTCTTTCACCTATGCCGTGTTGACGGTGAATAGGGCCCCAGGAAAGCAGTTGATCTCTTAGGCAGCGAGCGAGGCGATGGCCTCCTCGTAGACATCGAGCCCGCGGTTGAGCTCGTCTTCGGTGATGATGAGCGGCGGGGTGATGTGCGCCCGGTTGCCGTGGACGAAGGGCCACACGCCGTGCTCCTTGCAGTATGCGGAGAACTGCGTGATGGGCGCGGCGTCCGCACCGGAGGCGTTGAAGGCCACGAGAGGCTCGCGGGTCTGCTTGTCCTTGACAAACTCAATGGCCCAGAACAGGCCCAGGCCGCGGACCTCGCCGACGATGTCGTACTTATCGCGGATGGCCTCTAGGCGCGGGCGCACAACGCGCTCACCCAGGTCCTTCACGTGCTCGAGGATCTTCTCTTCCTTGAATACCTCGAAGGTAGCAACGCCGGGAGCGCAGGCCAGCGGGTGTCCAGAGTAGGTCAGGCCGCCGTTATAAGGCGTGGTGGACCAGGTTTTCTGGATCTCGCGGGACAAGATGACGCCGCCGAGGGGCACGTAGCCGGAGTTGACGCCCTTGGCAAAGGTGATGAGATCCGGGGTGACGTCGAAGTTCTGGTAGGCAAAGAGCTCGCCCGTGCGGCCGAAGCCGGCCATGACCTCGTCGGCGATGTAGACAATTCCGTACTTATCACACAACGCACGCACGCCAGGCAGGTAGCCCTCTGGCGGGACGAGGATGCCGTTGGTGCCGACGACCGTCTCTAGGATGATGGCGGCGATGGTATTCGCGCCTTCCAAGATGATCTGATCCTCGAGGTGCTTAAGCGCGCGCTCGCATTCCTCCTGCTCCGTGGTGGCCCAGAAGGGCGAACGGTAGCAGTAGGGGCCGAAGAAATGGACGACGCCGCCGTCGCCAGGCTCGTTATTCCAGCGCCGCGGATCACCGGTCAGGGTAATAGCGGTGGTAGTGGCACCGTGATAGGAGCGGTATGTGGACATGACCTTCTGACGTCCGGTGTAGCCGCGCGCCATACGCACCGCGTTCTCGTTGGCATCCGCGCCACCATTGGTGAAGAAGACGGAGCCGTAATTCTCCCCGACCGCATCAACGATGAGGCTGGCGAGCTGCGAGCGGGTGTCATTGTGGAAGGCGGGCGCGATGGTGGAGAGCTTGTCGGCCTGCTCGTGAATGGCCTGGATAAGCCGCGGGTGCTGGTGGCCCAGGTTGAGGTTGACCAGCTGCGCCGCGAAGTCCAAGTAGCTCTTGCCAGCGCGGTCCTGGAAGGTGGCGCCGCTGCCGGATACGACGTCGATGGGGTCAATGAGGTCTTGTGCCGACCAGGAGTGGAAAACGTTGCCGTCCATTGTTATTCTCCGTTGCTTTAGTGAGTGGGGAAGCCGAGGTTGACCTGGGACTCGCTGGGCAGAGGCCAGCGCTCGGTGACAACCTTGCGGCGGGTGTAGAAGTTGAAGGCCTCGGGGCCGTAGATGTGGGTATCGCCGAAGAGCGAATCCTTCCAGCCGCCGAAGGAGAAGGCACCGATGGGCACTGGGATGGGGACGTTGATGCCCACCATGCCTACCTCGATGTTGAACTCGAACTCGCGGGCGGTGCGGCCGTCGCGGGTGAATACGGCGGTGCCGTTGGCATAGCGGTTGGAGTTGATGAGCTCGACCGCCGCGTCGAAGGTATCCACGCGGGCGACAGCGAGGACTGGTCCGAAGATCTCCTCGTCGTAGACGGGCATGCCGGGAACAACGTCGTCGACAAGCGTGGGACCAATGAAGTAGCCGGAGGTGGGAAGGTCGGCCTTGCGGCCGTCGACAAGCACGCTGGCACCGGACTCCTCGGCGCCGGCGATGAAGCCCTCAATGCGCTCCTTGGCCTGGGCGGTGATAACCGGCCCCATCTCTGCCTGCGGATCGGTACCGGGACCGACCTTGATGTCGGCGATGCGCTCACGGATCTTTGCCACCAGCTCATCGGCGATGTCACCGACGGGAACGACGACGGAGACGGCCATGCAGCGCTCGCCCGCGGAGCCGAAGCCGGCGGAAATGGCGGCGTCAGCAGCCGCATCCAAGTCCGCGTCCGGCATGACGACCATGTGGTTCTTCGCGCCGCCAAGCGCCTGGCAGCGCTTGCCCAGCGCGGTGGCACGCTCGTAGATGGACTTGGCAATGGGTGTGGAACCGACGAAGCTGACCGCCTTGACCTGCGGGGCCTCGATGAGGGCCTCGACGGTGTCTTTGCCGCCGTGCACGAGGTTCAACACGCCCTCGGGCAGGCCGGCCTCGTGGAAGGCCTTGACAATCCAGTTGGCGGCGGAAGGATCGCGCTCGCTAGGTTTGAGAATGACGGTGTTACCAGCGGCGATGGCCGCGGTGACCATCCACAGCGGAACCATGGCCGGGAAGTTGAAGGGGGTAATGCACGCGACGACGCCGACAGGCTGACGCACCTGGTGGACGTTGATGCCGGTGGCGGCCTGCTCGAGGTACTCGCCCTTCATGTGGTGCAGAAGGCCGGCGCAGAACTCGACGTTTTCGAGGCCGCGGGCAATCTCACCAGCCGCATCGGAGGGCACCTTGCCGTGTTCGAGGGAAATGATCTCCGCGAGCTCGGACTGGCGCGAGGTGATGATCTCACGCAACTTGAAGAACACATCCGCGCGCTTGGCCAGCCCCGTAGAACGCCAGGCCGGCAACGCTTCCTGCGCCTTGGCGACGGCATCTGCCACCGTGGCCGAATCGGCCACGGCAAGCTGTGCGGTTTCCTCACCGGTAGCCGGGTTGAACACCGGGGAAAAGCTCGCGGATTCGGAGACTTCTTGGCCCTTGATAATGTGCGGGATAACTGTGGTCACTGCCACTCCTCTCGTGTGTTTATGCGTGCGGCCTCCGTGCTCACGGCGTATCCAGACCTTGAATGCGCTGAAAAAAGAACACTGTGTCTGGCGCGTTGGCCGCGGCCTCTTTTAAGGGCCTGAGTACTTCTGTACAGGCCTTTTAGGGGAGGTAACACATATTGTGACAGCAGGTACAGTCGCCCAGTAGTCCTAATCTGTTCAGATCGAGTGTCAAAAATGAACACTGTGCACACCGTTTCTAATTTCTAGTGATTGACTGGTATTTTGAATGCCGAGAAGGCCGGCCACAACGGGCCTTGCCCTCCGCCCGAAAGAAAGACTTAACAACCATGAAATCCAGCTCCGTGACGCTGCGGGACATCCTCGCCCTACCAGCGCTCATGCAGGCAAAAACTGAGGTCATCTGCGGCGCGGACAGGCTCGACACCCCGGTGCGCTGGGTACACGTGGTCGATACCGCCCGCGGCGCCGAACTCCTCAACGGCGGCGAATTGCTGCTCACCTCCGGCATCATTTTTGACCGCCCGCCCCGTCAGCAGCGCCACCTCATAGACAGCTTCCACCGCTCCGGGGCCGTGGCCTTGCTCGTCGAGGTCGGCGTACAGATCTCCCAGGTGCCTCCCGCGGTTGTGCACCGCTGCCAGGAACTAGGCTTGCCGCTCATCGCCACCTATGACGAGGTGAAATTCGTCGAAATCACCGAGGCCGTGCACTCCGAGCTTTTGCACCGCCAATTCGAGCAGGTCGAGGCACTGCAGCGCATCAACTCCTCTTTTTGGGGTTTGATGTTCAACGGCGCCCCGCCCGAGCAGCTTGTCCTCCACGCCTCCCGCGAGCTGGAGCTGCCCGTGGTCTTAGAGGATCTCAACCACCGCGTGGTCCTTTACGTCGAGGGGCACTTCCTTCCCTCCCAACTGCTGAGCAATTGGGAGGCCAAGTCCCGCGAATGGGCCGATAGCACCCGCGGCGTGGGCCTGGTGGCCGATCCTGTGAGCGTGCCGGATCCGCACGAACCTGGCGTTTCCTGGGACTTCATCGACATCCAGGCCCAGGGAAATCACTGGGGCAGGCTCTTCGTGCGGCGCACCGGCGAGCGCGATTCCAAGGCCACGCACATCATGCGCCATGCCTCGATGTCCCTGGCCATCGAAAGGCTCAGCGCCCACTCCCCCAATTCCTGGATTGACCTGCGCGAGCGCATGGGCCTCGACCGCTTGCTGCACCACCGATTCACCACCGTCACCGGCCAGAAGACGGTCCTAGAATCCAATGGCTTCCGCACCGACGGCCGTCGCGTCATCGCCCTCGAGGTGCGCTCCGCCACCGAAGGCGAGCCCACCCTGGACCAGGTCCGCGGGGCCTTGTTGCGCATAGGGCCCGACACGGACGTGCTGGTGGCCCCGCAGGAAAGCGATGCCACCCGCATCGTGGGCGCGGTTTCGGTCGACCCGCACCGCTACCAGGTGGGCGAGTTAAAGAGGCGCATGCTGGCAGAGTTCGAGGCCTTGGGCGTGGCACTCAACGTCACCGTGGCGGTGGGGCTGGAGGGGCCCATCGATCTGGGGGCGGCCTTGCACCAGCTCGCGAAGATCGACGAGGAGCTGCCCGCGACCGGCGTCAACTTCCGCGTCATGACGCGTGAGAAGTTGGAGGGGGTTCTGCACAAGCTTCACGACGACGTTAATGTCCAGGCCTTCAGTGAATCCTTACTCACTCCACTCCTGCTCCACGATCAGCGCAACACTGGAGATCTGCTGCCTACCGCCCGCGCCATCGTGGACTACCCCACCTCGCGCTCGGCCGCCGCGCAGGTTCTGCATCTCTCGCGCACGGCCTTATACTCGCGCATCTCCACCATCGAGAGGCTCTTGTCGATGGACCTTAACAACGGCAAGGAGTTCTTCGCCTTGAGCCTGGCGGTGCGCGCCTACTTCGGCGAGTAGGCGGAGGCACCAGCTGCGTCAGCCTAGGTCGCCGGGGTAGCCGCGGTGGTCACATTAGGCGCTGCGGAAGTAAAGCGGTGCTCCCAGCCGATTGCACGCTCGAGAACGAAGCCGACCTCAAATACGGATTTCTCATCATAGGGACGCCCCACTATCTGCACGCCGGTAGGAAGCCCGAAGCGGTTGATGCCCGTGGGCACAGCCAAAGCCGGGTGCCGGTTGGCAATGTTGAAGGGAATGGCCAGATAGTCTTTCCAATAATGCTCGCCGTCTGCGTTGACCGTCTCCGCTGGGCCCTGCACGGGGTACTGGCCCCAGGCAGTAACCGGGGCGAGGAGCACGTCGACGTCGGCAAAAAGCCGCGCCAGCTCCGCCCGGATGGCGCTTTCGCGCTCGAAGGTCTTGTACAGCGGCAGCCGGGCTGCTGCCTGCAGCGTGGTCTCAATGAACTCGCCGATATAGGGCGAGGCCGCCGCTCCCGTTGCCTCCAAGGTGTCCGCCATGACTGGCGCCAAGGTGTGCCCATAGTGCGCGAGAGCGGCCTCCATGATCTCTTCCGTGGTCCAGTTCGGAGTGACCGCGGATACCACCGCGCCTTGTTCCTCGAGCAGCAAGGCGGAGCGCTCCACATTCGCCGCGGTATCGACATCGACGTTGAAGTTTCCGAGTGCAGTGGAGTAGCCAATCTTCTTGCCCTGCACCGTGGCGCCAGCCGCGGCTACCTCCACCGGCTTCTTGGGTAGGCTATGCGGATCTGCGGGATGCTGCCCGCTAATCGTGTTGTGCATCAGCAGTGCATCCCCCACGGTGCGTGCCATCGCGGAATCGCTGCGGTACCAATCCATCGTGGAGGGATGAATACCTGGCACCACGCCATAGGGCGCTTTATAGCCAACGACGCCACACATGGAGGCCGGAATGCGCGTCGATCCTCCAATGTCCGAACCCGTGGCCAAAGGCGCATAACCTGCAGCCAAAGCCGCGCCGGATCCACCGGAGGAGCCTCCCGGGCTCATCGAGGTATCCCAGGGATTGCGCGTGACCCCGTGCTCCAAGGAAGCGGTAAAAGTGGCCGCGCAGAACTCCGGGTTGGCCGAGCGCGCCAAGAGGATGGCCCCAGCTGCTCGCAGCCTTTCCACCACGGGGTGATCCTCCACGGCGGTCACCGCGGCGGCCGGAAGCGCCTGGTCCACGTCATAGCCTGCAATCGCATGCTTTTCCTTGATGATGACCGGCACCCCCAGCAAGGGGAACTCGCGGTAAGCGTGCGAATCCTTGCGCCAGAGCTCGGTCGCGGCCTGCGCCTGGCGTAGCGCGCCCTCCAGCATTTCAGTGATCGCATTGAGCTCCGGTTCCAGAGCGTCGATGCGCTCGAGGAGGGAGCCGACAACCTCCGTGGGCGTTGTTGTCCCGCGCCGGTATTCGGTGATGAGTTCTTCCGCGCTTAGCTCTGGATAGGACATGTCTGACCTGGTTCCTTTCGGTTCTTCAGCACCACTTTAACAATGGTGGGGAGGTAGAAAATGCTTGGTTCTCTAGTGAATCGGCACTTTCGCGCCCACGGGGGCAGTGTTGTGGTCTGCGGAGTCGATCTCCGGGCGGCGTGCCGGCCCGGTCAGGGCGGAGACTGCAACCATGACCACGAGGTTGGCCACGATGGCGGGGATACCGTTGTTCATGCCCCACAGGTGGAAGCCGGTAATAGTGAAGGCGATGACGATGCCCACGCCGACGAGCATGCCGGCGAGAATGCCCTTGCCGTTGATAAAGGTGGTCTTCGTGCACGACAAAATGTTGGCGGGCGCGAGCTGCACCAACCCGGCGTAGGTCAGCAGGTAGAGGTTGGCCATGAGGTCCGGGCGAAGAATTGCCAGGCCCAAGGACAACAGCAAGATAACCGCGGAGGAACCCTTGCCAACCAGAAGGCGCCGCTCCGGGAGGAAGTCCTGCGGAACCAGGTTGGAGGAAATAAGCGTCGCAATGGAGAGCACGCAGTGTGCGGCGGGGACAATCGCGCAAGAAATACCGGCGATGAGGACAAAGCCCATGAGCCAACCAGGCAGGGACTGCTGTGCTACTTCCAAGATGGCGGAGTTTTCCTCGCCCTTGTTGATCTCCAGGTGGGTGGCCGCATAGAAACCAATGACGATGGGAACCAGCGTGGACAGCGAATACAAAGGCAGCATCACGTGGTTCTTCGAGACGGACTTGGAGTTCTTGGCCGCGAGGACCGCAGGCCAGCTCTCCGGAAGCGTCATGGCACCCAGGCCGATGCCGCTGATGATAACGCTGGTCAGGAACCAGACCACGCCATAGGTCTTGGTGCCAGGCTCAATGAGCATGAGATTCTGCATGGTGTCCATAACTTCATTGAATCCGCCCTGCGCTGCGTAGTGAACCATAACTCCGATGAGGACAACGACGAGGCCAACGACCATAGCGACGTCCTTGAAGTACGCCGTCATGGACACGCCCTTGAGCCCGGCCCAGGCCACGAACAAGAGAATCAAGACGGTCGAGGCCACCATGCTCAGCGTGCCGGCGGACTTATCGCCGGTGGCAAAGGAGACCATGGTTCCCAGGCCGACGATCTGTACCTGCACGATGGGGACGAAGAAGACCACGGAAACAATCGCGACGGTCTTGGTCAGAATCTTGCTGCCGAATTGGTGACCCACCATGTCCGCGTTGGTGTGATAGTTAAATACGCTTCCCAGCTTCCAGACAATGGGCCCGATGAGGAACATACCGATGTATCCGAGCACCAAGTATGCGGGAAGGTAGGTGGCCGAGACCCCGCCGAGGACCGTAAGTCCCGACATGCCGAGGAAGGTAAAGCTGGTGAAGATCGCTCCAGCTTGGAGGAAGAAGGTGGTGATGGAGCTCATCCCGCGGTCACCGATGGACCAGCCGGAGTGGGTATCAAGGCTGCCGCGGCGGCCCATGAAGCCGAGGACGGCGATGAGGATGATCCCTAAGATTGCTGCAAAAATCACGCGATTGCCTCCTCTTTCGCGCCGGGGGCATCCCCGAGCTCGGCTTCATTGCGATAGAGCCAGGACAAGATGAGCGTCGTGGCGATGGACCAGACGACGACCCACATGATGATCACGGGGAAGCCGAGGAATAGGGTTCCGTTGCTATTCATCGGAATTAGGGGGGTAAGTACCAGCGCCAACACGGGCACTAATAGGACGAGGTGTTGTCGGGTGAGATGGGTCATGCGTTACCTCCATTGGTGTCGTGGCATTAATTAGTCTTGCGGAGAAAAACACTGCCTACAAGTCACGTTGTGTCAGCATTGCCGGCTTTCGATGACACTGTGTTAACCCTCATGTGAAGAATCATTGTTAAGTCATTGCTAATAACTGGCTGGGCCTTAGCTAGACGGGCCGCGGCGCACGGCCTACTTGAGGTGATCGAGCTCGCCATCGAGCAAGCGCGAGATGATCTCGGTGTGCACCACCAGCCCGTTGACGAGGTCCTCGTCGGAGGTAAACTCCCGCTCGCAGTGCGATACGCCGCCTTCAGAGGGCACGAAGGTCATCACTGTCGGCGCAATGCGGTTGACGGCAACGGAGTCATGCCCGGCCATGGTTTCGATCCTCATGCAGCTGATGCCCGTATTGGCGGCGGCCTTCTCCGTCAACTCGACGCCATCCTCGGGATAGACCTGATGGTCGCGGATGTCGAAGTCGCGAGCCTCGATGGTGATATCGCGAGCACGCGCCACCTCCTCGCAATAATCCACGAGAATCTCGCGCGCCTTCTCGACGTCGGCGCGGCGGTGCGCACGCAGGTCAATGACGAGTTTTACCTCCCTCGGAACCACGATGGGAGAGTTCGGCTCCACGTCGAATTGCCCCACGGAGGTCACAATCTGCTCGGGCTCGAACTCTTCGACCACCTGCTCTGTCTTCAACACCAGCATCGCCGCAGCGGGCAGGGCATCGTGGCGGTCTTTCATGATGGTGGCCCCAGTATGGGACTGTTCCCCGATGACATCGACGTAGAGCTTCTGGGTGTACCAGGACTGGGTCACCGCGCCAATGGCGGTGGCATTCCTCTCCAGCAGGCGCCCCTGCTCGATGTGGATCTCGGCATAGGCCGCCACGCTGGGCGCCTCATCGCTGCCCAGGTAACCAATGGACTCGAGGGCCTCCTTGACGGTGATGCCCTGGGCGTCTTTGATGCTTAGCGTCTCTTCGAGGTCAAAGAGACCGCACATCACCGAAGATCCCATGATGGAGGGAGCAAAACGTGCTCCCTCCTCGTTGAACCAGTCCACGACCGCCAGGTTGTACTTGGGCTCCATCTGCCCAGCTTCCACGCGCTTTTTAATCTCTATCGCCGCATGCAGAGCAGCAATGACGCCATAGCAGCCATCAAACCTGCCGCCTAGTGGCTGCGAGTCAAGGTGCGAGCCTGTGAGCACGTAGTCAGCGCCGTCGACGAAGTCCAGCAGGGCAAAGACGTTGCCGATAGGGTCAATGCGTACCTCGAAACCAGCAGCGCGGGCTTGGGCGCTGAACCAATCACGCAACTGTCCGTGCGGCTTGGTACCGGCCTGCCTGTCGACGCCGTCATGAGACGTAGCACCGAACTCCCAGGTCCGATGGAAATCGTCGATAAAGTCCTGCGCCTCAATCCCGGAGGCTTCCGTGAAGGTGGTGCTCATGTGTGTTTTCCTCTTTCTGCACGATGGGGCCTTAAAGCCAATTAACCATCGCGAGGAAAGCCCAACAAGACTGAAAGTGTCCGGAGGTTCCAGGTGAGAAAGACACTGTGTCCAGGTGCGCGGCCTTAATCTATAACCGGCGTCGCAAAGCTGCGTTCATGCAACCACTCAATGTGTGGCAGGGTATTCATGCCCCACTCGGTGCGGCATTCTAGGAAGGCCTGCGCCACCTCGGCCTCGTCATAGCCGCCGTCCCGCAAGTATTGCCGGAAACCGTTGGCACCGGGCTCCTTGACCCACAGCCACACGAAGTCCTCGAGGGTGTTGTCCCCCAAGAACTCCTCCATTCCGGCGGGGACATACTCCTGGCTTGCGTGAACGCGCTGCGCAAGGTCCTGATCGAAGAAGTCGAAGAGATAATCCAAGCTGTCCTCGAGCTGCCCGTAATGATAAGCATCCATGGTCTTAGTGTTTAGTACTCAGGGACATGCGGTCAACCTCTTCCAGGATCTCGTCCACGATCATGGGGTTATAGTTGCGATCGCGCCGCATGTTCAACAGCTCCTGCTGCGCACCGATGAGGGCAATGCGCCGCGCGGCCAGCGCAATATCACGCGCACGGATGGCCTTTTGAATACGAGTGGAGGCATCCTCACCGTCCTCGTCCTCACCCAGGCGGTCCTCGAGCCACTGCGCGATATTGGCGGTGATCTCCGGATCTAGCTCTGAGAAGTGCTTCTGCATGGCGGAAATCCCGGCGCGGCGCGCTTGCTTGGTGATCTGCATGCGCATCTTGTCTGCCGCCGCCTCGGAATGCTGGGTCAGATCGAGGCGACTCATCAGCCACGGCAACAAAAGCCCCGGGATAACCATGGTGACCAGCAGCACGGTCAGCGCGATAACGGCCAATTCATGGTGGAAGCCAAAGGCCCCCGAGGGAACGGAAAGTACCAGGGCCAAGGTCACCAGCCCGCGCATCCCCGACCAAGTCATGAGCAAGACCTCTTGCAGGCGCAGTGGCGCCACCCGCGGCTTTCCGCGCCGCAGGTTTATCCGGTAGTAGACATACATCCACACCAGGCGCACGAGGAAGGCCACGAAGGACAAGATGACGCCGACGAGCACCGAGTGCCACAGGTCCGCGCCGACCTCCGCGACGGCATCACTGACGTTGAGGCCGATAAGCCCAAAGGCCACGCCGGTAAAGAGCAGCTCGATGGTCTCCCAGAAAGACTGCCCCGAGAGCCTGTCCTCTGCCTGAATATCAGCCCGGGAGCTGAGTTCGACGGCGGCGATGACCACGGCGATAACGCCCGAGGCATGGATTTCTTCGGCGAAGATATACACCGCAAATGGCACCACCCACGTCAGCGCGTTACGGGCATTGACCTCGTGCACGCGGGTGATAAACATCGCGGCCAGCCTGCCAGCCACCCAGCCGAGGATGCAGGCCACCGCCGCCGAGTAGATGAAATTGACAATCGCCCCGCTCCAGGTGAGCTCCCCCTCATTGACCACGGCCATGAGCGCCAGGTGGAAGGCCACGATGGAGGCGGCGTCATTAAAAAGGCCCTCTGTCTGCAGGGCGGAGATGATACGGCGTGGGATGCCGGCGGGCTCCGCCACCGCCTCCACGGCCACCGGATCCGGCGGAGCGATGGCCGCACCAATGAGAATCGCGCCGGCGAAGCCCAGGCCAGGCAAGAAGGCAAAGGCCGTGAGCCCGACGGCGAAAGTGGTGGCCACCACCAGAAGAACCGAGAGACTCAAGATGGTCACCCACTGCTCGCGGATGACTCCCCACGAGGTGCGCCGCGCCAGCGCCCACAGCAGCGGCGGCAGGAAGATGGGAAGGATCAACTCAGCGGGCACGTTCAGGCTCGGCAGCGCCGGCGTAAACACGGCGACGGCGGTAAGGATGGTCAGCAGGGCCGGCCAGGGCAGGCCGATTTTATCCCCCACCGCGACCACGACCACCGTCAACAGCATCAAACCGATGAGTACTAGAAGGACTTCCATTTCACTCTTCTCACTTCACCCGCGGTTTCTACAAGAAATAGAGTACTGCCTCACGGCCCTCGATGGAGGGCGACGCCTGAAGTAATGCTTCATGTACTACTGCGGCCGCCACACATAGGGCTCGCGCGGAATATCAAGCACGTCAAAGCCCTTGAGCAGCTCGGCGGTATTCTTTGCTTCGCTGCCCAGGGAGGCCGCCAACTGGGCAAAAACCTCCCCCAAGGTGTGGGTCTTAAGCAACTGGCGTAAGGTCACGGCGCCGTCGCGCTTGGACAGGCGCTTGCCGGCTGCGTTAAGCACCAGCGGAACGTGAATATATTCCGGTACTGGGTAGCCCAAGACCTGGGCCAGGTAGGCCTGGCGCGGGGCGGAAGAAAGCAAATCGACGCCGCGGACAACCTGGTCCACGCCCTGAAAAGCATCATCGACCACCACGGCCAGGTTATAGGCCCAATCCTGGCCCTGATCGGCGTTGCCGCCGCGGCGCAGAATGAAGTCATCAACCTCACCTGTGTACTCGCCGCGGAGGAGATCATGAATGCTAAAACTAGACACCTCAGCCCGCAGGCGCAGCGCGGGAACCCGACCCTGCGCGGCGAGCTCCGCGCGCTTGCGAGCCCGCGCCACCTCATCCAGATTGCGGCAGGCGCCCGGGTACTGGCCCGGGATAGCATGCGGGGCCCGCGCCGCCTCCTGGATGTCCTTGCGCGAGCAATAGCACTCATACACGGGCAAACGCGCCAATGCCTGCTCATAGGCTGCATAGCGATCATGCTGGTGGACAACCTCGCCGTCCCAGTCCAGGCCGAGGTTCGCGAGGTCCTCGAGCTGCCGCTTGGCCGCAGCCGCGGTGGAGCGCTGGGTATCGATATCCTCCACGCGCACATGAAACTGACGCCCCGTGGAACGCGCGCACAGCCACGCCAGCAGCGCTGTGCGCAGGTTTCCAAAGTGCAAATCCCCCGAGGGGCTGGGGGCGTAGCGCCCCGCGCCGGGTGCTAGAGCGGAGTGTGCCATAGAAAACAAGTCTACGGGGCGAATTTGTCTCGCCCGTGCATTAGTATCGACACCCATGGATAACGCAGCCGCTACCAAGTATCCGCTCCTCGACGTTGCAAACGCCGAAGCCATCTATACCTACGTCAACAACGGCGAAGCTCCGCTGGAACGAGCACCCCAACTGCTCGCAGAGGTCAACGCCGAGATTGAAAAAGCCTTTTCTGATGACGTCTTTAGCGGCTCCCTCGAAGATTCCGCATCCCTGTCCTACTTCTTCCTCTCCCGGGAAGTCCTGCGGCGCATGCTCGGCAACGCCCCCAGCTCCGAGGACTACTACCACGTTGCATCCTTGGGCGCCATCACTGGCCAGCCCTCGCTCATCAACATCGGGTATAGCTACTTGGCCGAAGACAGCCTCAACGACGGCGACCTCGCCGGCGCCGAGGCCTTTATAGCCAAGATCAGCGATTCTGACATGGCAACAGCTCTCGAGCAGCGCCTCACAGCCAAAGCTGATCCGCGAGCAGATCTGCGCGAGCGGCTTGCCGCGGCCAAGTCCGGGGACGTCGCAGCCCATGGCGCCGAGTTCCGCGCAATCAACGAGGCCGCGCAGGGACTCGAGCACGACGAGGAATCCCTGCGTATGGTCTTGGACTCCGCGGTAGGCTTCCTCTACGCCTCCGCGGATGCCGGTGCGCGCGAGGAAGTAGCCCGCACCTCTCACGAGTACCTCGATGCCGCCCGGCCCAGCTCCATGCACAGTAGTCTGCCCGCTGCACTGCTTGGCCGCTTCTACCAGGACGCCGCCGCCGGACAGGTCTCCTCCGCCACACGTCTGAGCTTCCTTGACCTCGCAGCGGACTTTTATGGCGAGGCCGGAAACCCCGGCAAAGAGGTTGACCTGCTCTTGGCCCGCGTGATGGAGTACCTCGAGATGCAGCGCACCGAGGACGCCCATGACCTGCTCGGTTCCTACTATGTCAAGGCCAAGAACTCAGGCAGCCTCCTGGCACGCGCACGGTGGATAGCCTTCTTCTCAGAGACACTGCGCACCGTCTCCCAGTCTATGGCCAAGTCCACCCAGGTACTCCTCGACTTCATGGCCACCAACCCTGTGCAGGCTGCCTCCGCGCCGGAAGAGTTCAGCGCCGTAGCCACAGTGGCGGAACTTCTGGGGGACCGCTACGCCACCGCCGGGGACACCGGAAACTCCCGCCGCAACTACGGCATTGCCTATGAGCTCTTCTCCAGCGCCGGCAACGCCCAGGCGCTCGCCTCCTTGCGCGCCAAGGCTTAAGCCCCCCGAGGGTCTCCGAAAATCGGGGTCGCAACCTCACCACAAGCGGGCCGTGATCATCCGTGATCACGGCCCGCAGTGCTGTCACAAGGAGGCCTTAACCAATTTGTGACCTACCCCCATTGCCCAGCGGATTAGCTATACATTTTCGCCATTTTTGCAGGTATTTAATTTACTTAGCTTGGCAAATGGCATTCCGGGGGGAGTAGACTTTTTTGTCATTGCACGAACCGAGCGCATCTTTGGATACCTCCCTAGGCACAAACCTGGGCTCGATTCTTTCGGAATTTTGAGAAGGAGACAGTCAGGAAGAAGGAAGCTCGCTCGAGGGTTGTGCGGTGCACTCACCGCTGCCCGTTTCACTTATAGACGAGAGGTTGAAACTCGTGGATCTTAAACGATCTAAAAAAGAATCCAAGAAGCAGCGCAAACAGCGCCTCAGCGTTGATGATGTCAACGTGGTTACCTCAGAGAAGATCCGCCCGGCTATCAAAGGCACCGTGGTGGGAAACTTCATGGAATGGTACGACTTCGGTATTTACGGTTATCTGACCGTCACCATGACCACCGTCTTCACCCAAGGCCTACCCGAAGAGTGGCAGCTACTCGCGGTGATGTTCGGTTTCGCGGTCTCCTACCTCGTCCGCCCCATCGGCGGCCTGGTCTTAGGCCCACTCGGCGATAAAGTCGGACGCCAGAAAGTCCTCTATGTCACGATGGCCATGATGGCCATCTCCACCGCGCTCATCGGATTGCTGCCCACAGCCGCCTCAATAGGCGGTTGGGCGCTCATCCTGCTTTATGTACTCAAGCTAGTCCAGGGCTTTTCCACCGGCGGCGAGTACGCCGGCGCCACCACTTACGTGGCAGAGTTCGCCCCAGATAAGCGCCGCGGTTTCTTCGGATCCTTCCTTGATATGGGTTCCTACCTCGGCTTCGCCGCCGGTGCCTCCGTAGTCGCCATCACCACGTGGCTGAGCACCCACTTCGCCGGCGAGACTGCCATGCACGACTTCGGCTGGCGCATCCCCTTCCTTACCGCCATCCCGCTGGGCATCATCGCCGTCTATCTGCGTACCCGCATTCCGGAAACGCCTTCCTTCGAGGACAACCAGTCCGAGGACGAAGAGAGCATTGAAAAGGACACCGAGGATCCCTACGCACGCTTGGGCCTCGTCGGCGTCATCCGCCACCACTGGCGTGCGCTGCTCATCGGAATTGCTATCGTGGCCGCGACCAATACCGCCGGCTACGCGCTGACCAGCTACATGCCGATCTACCTGGAGGAACAAATCGGCCTGCACGCCGCATCCGCGGCAGCCGTGACCGTGCCTGTCCTCGTTGCGATGTCCCTGTTGCTCCCCCTCGTTGGGCGCTGGAGCGACAAGGTCGGCCGCAAGCCCGTCTACGCCACCGCTGTGGGCGCCACCGTTGTTCTCATGGTCCCTGCATTTTTGATTATGAACACCGGCTCCATCGCTGCAGTGCTCATCGCACTGTGCATGGTGGCCATCCCCACCGGCCTGTATGTGGCGCTGTCTGCCTCTGCACTTCCGGCGCTCTTCCCCACCGCCTCGCGCTTTTCCGGCATGGGAATCTCCTACAACGTCTCCGTCTCGCTCTTCGGCGGCACCACCCCACTGGTCACCCAGTTCCTGCTGCAAAAGACCGGGCTGGACATTGTGCCGGCGCTCTACATCATGGCTTTCTCCGTACTTGCTGGTGTCGCTCTTCTGTTCATGAAGGAATCTTCACAGAAGCCGCTGATGGGGTCCTTCCCCACCGTCGAGTCCAAAAAGGAAGCCATCGAGATAGTCAAGGGCCAGGATGCCGATCCCAATATCGACACCACACATATGCCTTTCTCCGATACAACGACGAGCAGCGATAGTGCCGCAGTTGAACCTAAGGGCGTAGAGGCCTAAGGCCCTCAATCGTCACTCGGATTCCACAGAAAAAAGTCCATTTCCTCTAGCCACTCATCTCTTGCAGTTGGGAGGATCGCGGGCTGGGTTTGTTTTTGGGGTGCTGGAAGTCGCCGTTGGGCTTGTTATCCTAAAGGCTGGTGTGCGGTGGCTGCCAGACTATTGTCCCGCCCTTACGGGTCAGGCGCCCGCGCCGCGGTGGCGCATTCGGATCATCCTCATTAACACCATTGTGATAGCTACACAAGGTCACTAGGTTGGCAACGTTAGTCTCCCCACCGTGCTTCCGCGGCGTGAGATGGTGGAACTGGCTCCGCTCTGCCGGGATGGTACAGCCCGGCCACGCACACGTGGGGTGCTCTGCTGCGAGCATCGTGCGCTGTTTTGATGATGCGAAGCGCTCAAAGCGGTACAAGTCCACCGGCCCCAGCGCCCGACTAATCACCGTAATAAGACCCTCATTAGCACAGGCACGCTCTACAAGCTGCGCGCCGGTGATAACAGTCCCACTGGTGGTGCGCACCATCACATCATCGCGCTCGCGGCGTACAAGCTTCCCGTAGTCCTCCAGCCGGAGGACTGCCATAGTCGTCACACGAGTACGCTCAGCCGGGGCCCCGTCCGCCTTGCCGAGCATGCGGGCGATAAAGCTCTCGCCTGGCCGCTTATGGTCGATGGTTCGGAAGGCATCCGCCATATCCAACCCATTGCCGGTCACTGTCAAGGTAGCCAGCCCATTGGGGTGCTGGCGCAACAGTGCGCGCTCGCAATACTCGCGGGGGCGCGCATCTCGCGCAGCCGGCGCCTGGCTACCGCAGTAACCTGCTCGCTGGGCGTGGCGCATAACTCTACGCGTAGGTTCCACGTGGCCAGGCGTCCTTGAACGCGGCGGGTAAAGGATTCGATGTGGCGCAGAGTGCTCAAGGTGTGCCCGTTGCGCCTGGCCGCATTAACGGCCGAGCGCTGCTTGCTTGTGTAGGGTGTGGGGCCGAAGTAGATGGTGTGCAGGCTTATAAGCTCGGCGGCATCCTGCGCGCTAGCCCCCATCTTCTCAAGGTCTGGGGCAGACAGCCCTGAGCACTCGGCAACGAGGTCAACACCCCGGCTAAGTTGTGCGAAATACTCCTGCAAGCCCATGACCGCCACGCTAAGACACCGCCCACCGCCGCGACAATCCCCAACCCGCACCCAGTAAGGAAACTGTGGATAACCCACCCGCACCACCCCGGTTATCCACAGCCGGGCCGCCTAGCCAGAATTAGGTAGTGCGGTAAAAAGGCCATCCGGCCTATCCTGAATGATCGGGCTCGGTGCTGACCAACAAAACCAATGCACTCTACAACCAGAAGAGCCACTTAAGCCGCGCCGAACCCAAACCACTTCCTATTGGCGGGCAGCCACAACAAGACCACCACGGCAATGCCCGCGAGGGAGACGGGCCACACCCGTGGGGCGATGATGAGCACCACGAACAAGGCCGAGAGCACGCTGAGCCCTATGCGGGCCCAGTTCTGTGCGCGCAGCGCATAGACGGTGAGCACACACAGCGCGAATACGATGAGGCCTAAGAAAGCCGCGAACTCCCCGGCCAGGTGGTCGATGCGAGACAGGCTTTCCGGCACGCGCTCCGCGCCCACGAGATCAAAGATGTAGTACACAAGGTAGGCCGCGCTGAAAAGCTCCAGTGCGGCCGCTATCTTGATGGGCAGTGGCGCCCAGAGTGCCTTCATATCCACCGCGCGGCGTGCTTGCCGCTGGTGCTGCGATACCTGGGCAAAGCGGTAGTCTTCCGCGCCGTCGAACTGCGGTGTACCGAAACTCATGCGACGTCGCTCCACATCACTCCGCGCGAGCTGAGCAACCACCGGATGGGGTCGAGCACGCGGAAAGGCGCGATGCCGCTGCGCGAGAGCTCTTCGCCCTGCGGGGACTCACCCAGTGCGGAGACCGCGAAGTACTGGAAGGCGCCCTCTTCGCGCTTGCCAATGCGGTGCACGGTATTGACCAAATCATCGGCCTGCATCAACAGCAGCAGCGACTCCACCTCGAGGTCGAGGATCTGGGCGTCATCGAAGCTAAAGTTCCACCCGGTATCGCGACGGAACGCGGCACCGTGGTTGCCCATGATCTTCGCCCACTCCGTGCCGCTGACTAGCTCCAATTTCTGGAGGGTATCGAACTTCGAAACCGTCACGGCCAAAGGCGGCGCGTCCTCGCCCACGAGGATGAGCAGGTTGCGCAGCACGTCTAAAGGCGCTGCGCCCAGCTCTCCCTGCGTGGCGACGATGCCTTTGAGGTAGGTCTGCACCTGCGGAACGCGCAGCGGATCGAAAAGGAAGATGACTAGGTCCGCGAATTTGAAGAAGTCCAAGCTGGACCTATCCTCTGGGAGGTTTTCCAGGTCCTCCCCGGCAACGTCACGAAAGACCAGGTAGTTGGTGCGCAGCCGGCCCTCGGCGTCGGGCCATTGACCAAGATCAAAGATGAGCGGATCGCGCTGATATGCCTGGTCAGACTGGGCGGAGGGAGTAGCGCCCATGATCTTCATCTCTTCAAAGAGCGGAATCTCATAGTTTTCCCGGAAGCGCTCTTCCGTCGACTCATCCGCCGCCAGGACGGAGACCTTGTGGTGGTTAGCCAGCAGCTGCAGCTGCTTCACCATCACCGCGGTATAGAGGGACTTTCCGGAGGCGCGGGCACCGGCCATGGCGATGCAATGCGTCACCGAATCGGCCCAGCCGGGGAGCAGTTCCCGGTGGGTATAGGGACTGACCGTCGCGCCATCTTCCAAAGGCTGGAAGGTCCACGGGCAACGCGCTAGGGTACTCATCTAGTTCTTCTCCTTCAAAAGCTGGGCTACCTGCTCACTCAGTTGCGCAAGGCCTGTGGCATTGCCCTGTTTAAGCTCCGCGATGGCCTCATCATCGATGACGGCGAAGGCCACGGGAGCGCGCCCCGCGCTCTTGCGCGCAAGCTCTCGTTCTTGGCGGGCAATGGGACCCGTGATAAGAACAGCGGTGGGTGCGGAGGACTCAAACATGTCTGAGGTGGGACCGTCCGTGACATAGACGGTGAGGGTATCCGCGCCGCGAGTGCGCTCGCGCTGCGCATCCCAGCGCCGTGATCCCACACGGTCCGCGCCGGCCGCGATGATCTTGGTAACAAACTCCTCTAGCTGGGGGACCTCTGTATTCTGGGAGCTTGCCTGCCCATCGGTGATGCTAAAGCTACGCGCGGTATAGCCCACCCGCAGCCCGTCAATGTAGCGGGCGATGGCCGCAATGGCATCCCGCGAAGTATTGACCGCCATCGAGGCGGAACTATCCACGATGACCCGGAACTCGGAGAGCGCCACGCCTTCCAAGTCCTCTCGACGCACCGTGGAGCGAACCTCGCGGGCCTCAGCGGAATACTTGGTTCCCGCATCCGAGCCATAGGCCAAAAAACGGTAGCTACCGTCCGCGGCAACCACGTCGGCGAGGTGTTCGCCCTCGTCCTCAGCGGCGTCGACAAGCACGCGGGGGAAGTCTAATTGGTGCTCGCCGGTATCCACCCGCAGCTGCACGCTGCTACTGGTACCAAAGGTCGCGCCAAGAGGCGGGCGCACAACAATGGAGGCACTGCCCACAATGCCGCGCACGCTCAGGCGCCGCTTGTCGACGCGCGTCGCATCAACCCCAGCCCCCTCAATCTGCAATTCCAACGCGGCGCCGCCGGCCCCCGTTTCAAAAACCTCGATAAAGATGACCGGGGCCTGGGGTACCGTCCGCGAGCCGCCGGCTTTGAGTGCGTAATTAGCCATAGCCTTGGGTTACCTTTCGTCTTCGACATTGCTTGCGTGCGTGGGGCCTGTCACTTCAGCCGTAGCGCCGAGGGTGTAGAAGTGTTGGAGTTTTGCTTCATCAAGATGCAGGTGCTGCTCAAAGTGCGTATGAACCAAGTGGCGAACCTTGTCTCGGAAGTGCGGGTCGAGCCCGCCGAGAACCGGCGCTACCAATTCCTCGAAGGCAGTCGGCAAGGAAATGCTCCATTCCACCACACAAGCCGCTAACGCCAACTCGCGCTGGTTCGGACCGAAGTGCGTGGGCAGCAACAAGGCGATCTCTAAAGCGCGCGCGGGATGGGCGCGCAGATGATCGAACCACCACCGCGCGTTGAAATGCTCGAGGTTAGCGGCTTCTACCGGCGTCAATGACCCAACGTGGGCATTGGCCTCGTCCCCGCCACCTCGCACCGGCACCGGAGTAGCACCCGGGATTGGGTCTGGTTCAGGGGCTGGTTCCGCATTAAGAAAGGGATTGGCGCCTGGCAGCGTCTCCCCTGGAATGACGGCGCCGCCCATGCCAACCGCGCCCACCGTGGGAGCGGCGACTGCGGCGGTGTTGAAAGGGTCCTCTTCAAGGTCTGTGGGTTCGCCGAGGACTTCATGGGGGAACTGCAAGAAAGGCTCGGCGCTCGGCACCGGTTGAAGTGCCGGTTCCTGCTGCGGCGCCCGTGCCGGAAGAAAGCCCGTGATATCAGGGATTGGCTCGTCTGTGGCGAAGAGAACCACGCGGCCTGACATCCGCATATCGGCTAAGCGGGCCTTCTCCTTAAGCGAGGTGACCAGCATGGTCGAGGTAGATTTGGGGAACTCTTCTAAGGTTGAGGCCTTCTCAGAGGTGGAAAATCCAAAACCCTCCGGCACTGCCGGGGACACCGCAGCGATCCACAAGGCCGCCTGATCCTCAGGCGCCGAGAGCACCACCGTAGCCCCGGGCACGTTAAGCACCGCGGCCATCGCCTCCACGAGCGCCCGGTTAAACTCACCGTCCGGATTTGGCACAACTTCCCGAAAGGGCAGCGGCAAGCGCTCAGGGTTGCGGAACTCACCGTCGAGGAATTCCTCGACTATCTGGCCATCTTGCAGGGGACCCGGCTGGACAATCTCGCGCGGAACCGGCGCGGTATCGACCTCATGGATGGAAAAGGGGGCCGGAATATCCGGCGAATAAAGCACGAGCTCCGGTGCGGGAGGAATCGCCGTGCTCATGACATTGGTGAGGGTATAAACGTTTCCCCCGCGCCCCGTGGCATCCGTGCCTGCGTGCACGGAGACCATAGTGATCCAGGAGGAGGCGTCAGCGCTGAGGGAAAAAACCGCGGTACGCCGCAAGAAACGAGCCCGCATCTCCGGTGAAGGGAACTTGGGAATGGATTGGCCACCGCCTAGGGAGGTCGGAACATAAGTAACGAGGTCGCGGACCTGGTCACGTCCCAGATCGCCAACGACGGTGCCTACGCCCCAGCCACCGCGACCGCCGCGGGCACCGCGCCCGCTGAAGGAGGCAAAGTTGAATGAACCGCTCACTGTGGCTGTCCCCCTAGGTCGTATCCACCGCGCTGCTGGGCGGGCAAGACATATAGCCCTCCTGCGATGTTTTCTTCCACGATGACCGCCTCGCTCTGCGTGGCAACGGGCTCGGGCTCCCCGGGTAATCCGGAAGAAAAACCTGTAGAAAAACCGGAAGAATACTCAGTCTGATCGCCCCACAACTTATCCGTCAGGTCGCCTCCGGCCGCCGTGGAAGCCACAAAGTCCTCGATGACAAAGAGACGGAGGAATCCACCGCGATCCATGTAGCTGCCCAGACTTGCTACCAGGCTGGGATCCGGCCCATACTCTGCGGCAATGCTCCGCGGTGAGTAGATGGTCTTGATCGCCATGTCCTCGGAGAACTCCACGGTCTGACCGTCATCCGCGTGTAGGGGCAACCGCTGCGGATTGAATACCAGCTGGAAGCTAGGAGGCATGCGGGATTCTCCCTCGTGGCTTTTAATCCACACGCCGACGGAAGAACTAGCCCAGTCATATCGCAGCACGTAGTTGAACACCTGCAGGCCCGCGTACACCACGCTCGTTATCGGCGCATCCGTGTACTCGCCGGCAAAGATAGCGCGCGGCCGCAGCCGCACGGTCTCCCCATAATTGCGCAGCTTGAGGCGGATGCCGCCCTGGCGCTCGTATTCCTCACGCAGCAAAACGGTCTCTGACTCATCTCGGATGCACTCCACCATCTCCGCGCCGAGGGGCCAATCGAAGGTGATGAGCTGGCTATCCACGCGCTCGATGAGCCGCCACGTCCCCTCCTTAATGGGAGAGACGCGCTGCAGGACCATGGATTGGCCCACCCAGCCTTCGGTGTCATTGAAGTTCACCGGGGTGACATACACCTGGTGCCAGTCGGTGGGCCAGGGCGTGCGGTCGAAGCGCTCGTCACCGGGGCGATCTTGGCCCTGTGAGGCAATGATGCCGCTGCTAAAAGCAGAATCAATGAAGTTGCGCGGCACCGGCCTATTGGCGAAATCTGGGTCAAGGGAGTGCTGCGTGACATAAATCTTTACCTCCCCAGTCTTCGGGGCGGTCCACTGCACTGCGATGTAATCATTGCCTTCTTCGATCTCGCGCTGGCAGCTCTTCAAGGTCATGTAGTCGAGCTCGCTTGCCACCTTGATGGATTCTTCCGCCACGAGCTCCGCGCTGCCGAGGATGATTTCACCACGGAACTCCACCTGCCCGCGCACGGATACCACCATGGTCTGCCCGCTCTCTTCGGTGGGAATCGTCACCTTGCGTCCGCCTGGATCGGGTTCCACCTGGAAGTTAGGGCTAAGCCGGTTGCGCACCTCGGTGTCCCGGCAGGCATACACGAGCGCGCCGGTATGTCCTTCGAGCAGATCCCACGTGGCCTGGATAGCGCCTTGGGTCGGCGCCACCTTGAAATTATTGGGCGGATAAACCACGACGGTTTCTGCGATGAGCTCGGGTTGGCTGTCAACCACATCGATTATTTCGATGCCCCGGTACGCCCATATTGCGTAGTGACGAAGTCCGCCGTTGCCCGGCTCCAGGTCGCGGTAAGCGGTGCCTTTCGTCACCACGAGTGTTTCACCCGCGTCTGGAGTAACCACCATTTCCCTATCAGCTGCCACCACGCGATAAAGCACGGTCTCATCCGCGGCCGCGCGCAGCGGCTGCCACCAGATACGCACGGGATGTCGCTTGAATTCCGCTATTCCATCCGAAACTGCATCCACAAAGAGCTCACTTGGGCTTTCTGCATCAGGTTCCGTTCCCGATTCCGTACCTAAGCTGGCCACCGGCTTTTCGACGGCGTACTTCAACTCTGGCACCACTTGGGCCGGATCATGGCCAAATCGATAAGGCGCTGAGAAGTCTTCTGCCTCTAGGCCGACGTAGTCGTTCTCATCGACCTGAGTTGCAGCATCACGCTGCCGGCGTTGAGCCAGCAGCTGCTCACGGAGACTTAAAGAACTAACGGAAGCTCGCGGCTTGTCCTCCTTCGCGGAGTGCTTAGCCGGCTGCTCCGGCACCCTATGCGCAGGCTGTGCTGATTGTGCAACTTCTGCTGTTTGCGCCGCTGCACCTGCAGCGGCCTCGGCCGCCTCTGCTGCTGCCCGTGCGGCCTCACGCTTATGCTCCATCTGTGCGAGGCGCTCGTTGAGCGCCGCGGCTCGCAGCTGCGGGTGCTCGACTGACTCCCCGCCCAAGGCCCGGGCAATATCGCCGGCGAAGCGAGAGAACTGCGGTGACAAGACCTCGGCGATATGCTCCGCATCCGCTTGGGGCAATGCGTGCACCAAAGCCAACTCGGAGAATGGGATATCGCTGATCTTTGTTTCGCTATGCATACTCATCTTTCTGGCTGAACCTCTCTTCTAAAAGGTCTCGTCGAGGTCCGAAAGGTCCTCTGGGTCAGCAGGGTCCGCAGGCCGAGAAAACCCAGCAGGGTCAGAAGATCCACTAGTATCGCTGGGGTTTACTGCCGGCGCCCCATCAAGGAAGGGGTTGCCGCTTGGCTCAGAGACAGGAGCCGGTGGCACCTGGTCAAAGGATTCCATGTGATCAATATCGTCGAGGGAATCCAAGAAAGACAGGGAGTCCTCAGCAGCTGAGGGGGCGGTGGGAACGGTGGCACCGGCTGGCGCGGAGAACTCCGCCGCCGCTGCCGAGCCCGTGTCTTGAGCACGTCCCTCATCGGGCTGCAGATAAGCCAAAGAGACCGTATTGCCGTATTGAACCACTGTCAGCGAACGCGAGAGCTGGCTGTTCGTCGCCGCTTGGTTATCTACCTCCACGATGCGGGTGTGGGATCCATCGATAGAAGTACCGCCAGCATTGACACCGGCTGCGGTGAGCGAGGCATTGGAAAATGCCTGACGCGCCTTCGCATCCTGGCTCATACGCGCGAGGAATTCCTCGGTGGGCAGAGTCCGTAAATCTGAGCCTTCCCGGAACTGGACGGTGTGCAACAACGAGCGCACTTTCTGATTGATGCTGGGAACGGCCAAGGCTGCGCGCCAGCGCTGGGGCTTCAAATCGCGCGCCAGCACGTCCGGGCGGTCAAGGCACTTCACCAGTTGATCGAGCTGCGACTGGGATCCACGTCCAGGCAGAGCATAAAGATCATTGAGTTGGCCCACGGGAAAACCTGGCTTGCTGCGATTGACCGCGCTGGAGACATCGACAAAGAGGTTCTCGAGGGCGTCGTGAGCCCACCGCCGCGGGAAAACCGCGACGCGAATCTCTCGTGCCATCGCGCCCACGTCCGGAGGCGAGACTACCGCGCGGCCTATGCTGGTATTGCGTGGCAAGCCAGATTCCGGGATACGCAACTGCTCAGCGCGGACCATCTGGGAACCAAAGGGAGCCGCGATGGCACGCCCCAGCAGGCTTGACCAGCTTAAGAACTGCTCATAAGCCTTGGTGACTCGGTCAACATCACCGAAGGACAGCGCAAGATTGTCGAGGGCGATCTTCTCATTGCGCTCAAGCAGCTCACGGTTGCGAACATAATCGTAGAGTTCGCGCTGAGCCTTGGTGAAGGTGAACCAACTGGTGAGGAAGAAACCACCCACGGCGATGACGTAGCCGAGAATCAACCAGCGCCAATCGTAGGTTGGCATCGACTCCCAGATGCGGATTCCGGGGCGATAATGCGCCGCGCAGAAGTAACTAACGAGGACCAAGACCACGAAGAGGATGGCCCACATCCACCGCAGCGCCGTGGTAAGCCTGCGGTTCTCAGCGTTGAAGTCACGCTCTGCTAGTTGGTTGCGCTGAGCCTCGATATCCCGCGCGGTTTGGGCCAAGTGGCCGTTTTCTTCCAAAGCATCATTGAGCTTGCGATTGAGGCGCTCGCCCACCTTCCAGCCGAAGGTGGTGGAGAAGTTCCGGCGCCAATTGCTGAACTCGTTTTGCTTCTGCGCGATTTCACGACGGCGCGTTTGTTGGTAGACAAAGTCGAGCTCCTGCTCGTATTGCCCTGCGCCGCGCGGATCGAAAGGCAGCACATCGAAGGCCCGCGGATCGCTCTGACCCGCAGTCTTGAGCAAGAGCGGGTGTTCACCATTGAAAGTGAACCCGGTATCAGCGATGGCCTGCCAGCCTCTTTGCACAATGAATACGTTGTTCTGGCTGTCACGCTCGAGCGCGAAATTATCCAGCCCGGAGATTCCATCCACCAACGCCAACGAGTACTCCTGGTAAGCGTGCCAGGTCTGCGCGAGTTGCGGATCGTCTCCAGTAGATAGACCCGCCTGCTGCGCACGCTCGCGGTTCTCCCGGTTTTGCTGGCGCAGCTGCGCAATGGAGGCTACCCCGCGTGAGCGTCCAGAATGCTCACCCACGGTGACTTCAATGGAAGAGTTCTCGCCATAAAGCATTCGCTGTATGAGCCCTGCCGCCCGCGAGCTGGCAGCGCCCTTTTGGGCGTTAACCCAATCCTGCGGCTTGCCAATGACGGTTGCCCAATACAGCGCGAGGTTCTGGCGCAATGCTTCCCAGCCCTTAACTTTCTGGGTAGCAAGAGTCTCCAATGGAGCCTTCCGGGACACCAGCTCCGCCGCATGGTTGTTCAAGAAGCCATCGGCATAGAACGTGGTCAGCGCGTCTGGATTGGAGTGATGCACCGCGTAGGAATTGTTATTGAGCTGGGGGCGCGGCAGCGCAGCATTGAGATCAAAAACGCTCTGCTTGACCTCTTCCTCCACGTTCGTTGCATCGATGGTGCGGTGATAAGCACGGACCAACCGGAACGTGGAGAGATCCCCAGTCTCGATCACCCGTCCATCCTGCGCAATGGGGGCCTCATCCATGTCGCGCCACAACCCCATCACGGACGCCAAGGAGGGCGCGGCATACTCAGCGAGACCGAAGTCCCCTTCCTCGCGGTTAATGGCGCGCAGGGGAGAACCGGGCGTATCGCTATCTTCTGGCGAGAGCGCGAAGTTAGACCAGCCGTTGAGCTGGCCTGCCGGTACATCACGCAGGGGCAGGCTAGGCAGCATGATACGCAAGCGCTGGTTGGTACCGCCTTGGACGAGGCTGTTGTCGATGCTGTTCACCCAATTATTGAGAGCCTCGGCATCAACGGGAGAGTCCGGATCGAGCGGATCAATGAGCACCAAGATGGCGCCGTTATCCAAGGGACGCAGCGCGGCATCGAGGCCGACTATGCGCGGGCTTGAATCCGCGGAGAAGGTGCGAACCACCTCGTCTGCGGGATCATGGGCATAGTCTATCCACAAGAAGTCCTCGAGCAGGCCGACGGAGCGAAGATCGAAGAGGCGGGAACGAATCTGACCGGCCACAATGCCGTGGGCGAGGAATACTACGTTGCTCATCAGAAGGTGTCATCCAAACTAGAAAGGTCGAACTCTGGTGCGGCGTCTTGTCCACTGGCAGCACCGGCAGAAGTCGGCGTGAAAGCCTCCGGCGCGCTGCCCCAGTTCGGCGCAGCCACCTTGGCCTGATCCAGGAAGGAACGCATGCGCGGAACCAGGCCGACTACATCTGCAGCAAGATCGCGGTAATAAGGCGTCTGGCTCGCAATCTCGCGGGAACGAATCTCCGCGAAAGGCTTGTTGGCTTGCGCCTGGCCTGGCAGAGCGCTGCCGTATCCCGGAACGAAGTGCGCGGCCCCGGACAAGAACTTGTCGAGCTCCTGGGCAAAGGCAGCGTAGCGGTCATCGATGGAGGTACCAGCGACGTCCCTTCCGGGACGATAGCCGGTGGCCAGGAATTCGGTGAGGCGAGCAATCGCTGGGTGCGCGGTGACTCCGCCGGAGTTAGCGGATTCTTCGCCGTCATCATAGAGTCCACGCAGCAGGTGATAAGGCCGCAAAGAGTTCGCAATCTTACCATTCTCGATGCTCTGCACGTTGGCGTAGGCGATAAGCACCGACTCGATGACGGAGCTCATCCAGTCCGAGTTCTTGATCATCTTGGCCGGCGGAATCAGCAGCGGATGCGGGAAGCTGACCCATTCCTTGGCGCGGTCATCATAAACATAGGCCCGAGCCGTGTCGGTGCCGAAGTCCGCAATGTGGATACGCCCGGTGATTCTTCCGATGATCCAGCCAGCCACCATGGCCTCGCGTTCCGTCGGAGTAATGGGTAGGGCCGCCGCCAGGGGACGCGTGCGCCGTTCCTTCCAGTAGCTATCGAGCCGGCCGTTGCGCTTGGCGTAGTCCTGCGCGATATGCGGGAAGAGCGAGCTAAAGACGATCGGCGAGTAGTTGGGGTAAGAGCCGAATACCTCGATGTGGCGGATCTTCTTAGAAGATGTCAGCGCGTTCTTTACCCCGGCGCGAGTGGGCTCGTCATATTGCGGTCCGGAGACGGTTTCCATGACGAGGTCGATGACGCTGTCGAGGCCTTCTAGAGGAATCTCAGAGAAGTTATAGGTGTACTTGACGTCAGTCCCGTGGATCTGGCGAACCATGTTCGCGTCGACGGCGGCCAGCGGGCGCCCATACTGCAAGGCGCGATCGAAAGCGGAGACGAAGACGTTCTTGCGGCGCTCATACTCGACGTCGTTGATGTCACCGGTCTTGGTCAGGTACTCGTTGAGATCGACCGAGATGAACTTGTCGAAGGGATAGTCCTTACGCCCCACCCACTGGCGCGCGCGTTCGATGAGGTCACGGGGACGAATCAAAGCGGAATAGCGTGCGTGCTGGGAATCGCGGGAGTCCCCACCCGTCGGCGGAGTAGTCAGGTTCTTAGACACCCAGCCGGCACGGTTGCCTTGCTGGCTGCGCTCGCGCTTCGGCGGAGCCAGGGTATCTCCCGGTGCCTGAATGGCATCCTGGGATTCCCACTCGCCACGAATGATGCAGCGTGCCGCATCCGCAGCGGCCTCAGCGAAGTTACTGATGTAGTTGGTGCGCTCTTGTCCCTGCACGGTGGCGAGCAGCTGCGTCTCGTAGTCTGCGGCGAAGGCCTCGACATCCGTCAGCATGATCTCGTTCTTCGCGCCTTCGAAGCGGGAATCCACCTTCTCATCGGTGTCGGAGGGCCAGGAGTTCACCGCGACGGTGGCTACGTCTGCCAGGCTGTTGGCGCGTGAGGTCGAGCGCGAGGCGCTTTCCAAGTCTTGGTAGGCATCGTTGATTTCACGGTCGAGGTAGAAGAGGTTGTCGTTGACGTAATCCTCCAGGACCGGCGCGAGGTACCCAGCCACCGAGTGTAGGAAGTAGTTGTAGAACTGGTTGCGGTACTTCGCCGACAGGGAATCGACGGTGGCCTGCGGGTTAGACATCGTGCCCTTGCCGTTAAGCGGGCTGATGTCGACCTCAGATCCTGCGGGCAGGGCAGCCGGGTTCTGGCCCTGATTTTGTTGCGCCACCGCCTTTGTCATGGGGACGAGCTGTGTCTGCAGGAGGTTCTTGAGGTGATCGAGCACCATCTCCACAAAAGGAATACCGACTGCGGCCAGGTCTCCCTCAATGGCGCTGAGCACCGCATCAGAGAAGTAGTCCGCGAACTCATAGACAGCACTATAAGCAGCGCGGTCGAGGATGGCGGATAGATTACGCCCGGTGAGTGGATCATTAAGGCGCATCAACAGCTCGTCGCGCCACTCCTCTACCCTTCTGTCCTGGCCCTGCGGGAAGTAGCGTCGAAACTCTCCCTCGGCCTGCGCAGCTGCATTCTGGGCGAAGTTGCCGAAGGTGAGCCCCAGCCAGTTCTGTACGGAGCCTAGATCGGCAGGGCGCAGGGCCCAGGTCCCGTCGAGGGAGATTTCTTGGTAGATACGCGGCAGGCGCTCTTCGCGCTTGGCAGCCAGCTGCTCCTCACCCGTGGTGGTTTTGATTGGGTCGAGGTGACCAGAAAGCAGCCGGTCGAAGGACTTGCGTGCGAGACGCTGCGCGGAATACTCGGCAAAGCGCCCGCGGCCCATCGACACCTGGGCATAACCCAGTGATCCCCAGGGCAGACGTGCCCAGGGCACCGGGGTCTCCCCGCCGGTCCAGCCAAAGTACTTGCGCCCGCCGTCAGCGGCTGGTGTGTTGCCACGGGCGTAGGCGATGAAGGATTCGGTAGCGCGCTTCGAGGACATCAATCCGGCCAAGGCACGGCCGAAACCGCGATACACATCCTCCGGCCGTCCCGTTCCGAAGGAGGCTTGCTTGTCCCCCATCTTCGAACCGATGGGGAAAAGCCGGGCGAAGGTCTCGGTATCCGGGGTGTTATCAATGCCGAAGGCCTTGAAGATGGCGCGATCATGCTGGTGCGCAGCACCCGTTTGGGCGGCGAAGACCTCACCGAAAAGGGCAAGAGAGTTAGGCCAGGCACCAGCCATGGCCTCAGACTTGATTGCCCCGAAGATCTCCGGGGTGTACATGAATACGAGGTTGCCGCTGGCATCAATGTTGTGGACGGTGGAAAGCACACGGCAGACATCGAGGAACATCGATGCGCCGGCGCCACCTGCCATTGATGACACGATGAGAACTACAGGTGCGCCATCGGCCGTATCGCCACGCTTGCCGGTTGCCTTGTAGATAAGTTCATCGAGTTCCTGCACGGCCTCGGGCTCATACATGCGCCCCACTGCTCGCTCCAGGCTGGCCCGAATCTTCTTGAGTGCAGGCAGCGTGAGCAAACGCCCGATGGCACGGTACTGCCCCGCACCATCAGAGATGATGGTGGTGTTGGACTTCGGATCCCTCGGTGCCCAGGTGGCGATTTCCCCCAGCATCCCACGCTTGCCCAGCTCATCAGAGACGCCTGTATCAAACTGACTAAAGCTCAAGTGGGAGCCGATGCCCACATAGTCCCCGCCGTTCTGCACCACGTTGGGCAGACCATCCGGCCCGGACTCGGCCTCAAGGGGCACGTCTAGGCTGACGAATTGCCAGGCTTTGGGCAAAGACTTGATGGTGGGGTCAATAGCGCGCAGCTCTGCTTTGAGCTGGTCCATCATGTACGCCAAAGTCTTGGCGCCGGAGCCTCCGCAACCAACGACGAGGAACTTTTTCATTAGCAATTACCTTTCACAAAGAAGTGTGCGTATGCGCTTGTGGGTGAATCTGCGGATTAACTCTTGCCAAAAGTTGGGCCGCCGGAGCCACCGGGCCAGCCACTGCTCGGCCCGAATCCCCCGCCCTGGGGACCGCCCTCGGGACTAGGCCCGGGGTTGAAGGGCGGGGAAGCTGGCGGCTGCGCGGGACCTTGTCCCCACTGGGGTTGACCGTTGGGCTGGGGGAAGCCGCTAGGCGTATTGCTTGCGCTTGGCGATGTCGTCTCCGTCCAGGTGTAGCCACCCTGCGCACTGGGCGCACCAGGACCGCCTGGAGGGGTGTCCACGGCAGGGAGTTCCACGCTGTCGAAAAGCGCGGGAGCGTTGGCACGGATCTCCTCGGACAGCGCCGCCACACGCGGAGACTGCGCGAGGTTATCCACGGCGACAACGATCTCACCGCTGTCGGGGTCTGCGGGATTGCCAGCAAGGAACCAGCCATTGTGGACTGCCAGCGGTAGCACCGCGTGCCCATTGCGGGCACGCCCCTTGCCGGAGATGGTGCCGGCCTTGTCCACCACCGCTTGAGCCGGCGTAAAGGGGTTGAGGCCGCTGCGAACCCGCACCGGATAGGTGCCGAGGTTAACCGAACGCCCTGCCGGTGTCACTGGCACGCTTTCGAAGAACTCCTGGGGGTCGAGGACGAAGTCCCCGCCCTTGTCGGTGCGGATGAGACGCGTGCCCTCACGGCGCACGGGAATAGTCTTGACAAAAAGCTTGGGCCGGCGCGGAATGCGCCCGGAGACGAACTTCATCAGGTACAAGATCGCCAGCGGTATGAGCAGCGCCAGGACGATGGCCAGAACCATTGCCACGCCGAAGACGGTCTTGTTGACCGGGGTGGTCACCGAGCCTTGCAGTTCCAGCGGCAGCTGCGCCTGGCGCTGCCCGTCGGCGGACTGCAAATCAATCACGGCGGCCGCATTGAGCGGGCCATCCGCAAGGGTGTCCATGCGCAGCGTCACAGGGATGGTGCCCTGTTCACCCTCGCCCAATTCCAGGGCGGTGTCGGCAGAATTGTGGGTAGAGGACACGGCCAGCTTGTCGACGCCGTCCGGAAGGGTCCCCTCCTGCGCGCCGATGCTTTGATCCGCCACCCAGATCTTGCCCGGGCCGCTAGCGGGGACATCGATGGTGACTTCCTTGTCATCCATGGTGACCACCTGGACCGAGCCAACCGAAGGCATATCACTCGGAGTAACGGTCAGGGAGGTCTCCGCCTCGATGGGGTTGAGGCGGGTGCCCGGCGCGTCATCTGCGCCCTTGGTGGTGATGTCCACGCGCGTAGCCAGCCGCCCGTTAACGGCAGTGTCGATGGCCTCGAGAGGAATGTCGACCTGCTCGCCGTTGACGATGGGCTGGTTTTCTACCAGAGGAATGGGATCTCCCTGCGAGGGAAGGAAAGCAGCGCTTAAGAGCCCCTCCCCCTCGAGGGAACGGGGGTTTCCTGCCCCATCAACCAACTGGGCCTTGATTACCTCGTCACTGTTAATGCCGCCCTTGGCCTCGCCACCGTCTGCGCGAGTTAGGTTGACGCTCAGACCGGGAATCATGACCATCGATGCGGAGTACTCACCCTCCGATCCTTCGGCAACGCGGTAACCAAAGGTCCACTCGCCTGCCCAGCGTGCGCCATCAGCCGCCTTGGACATAGACACGTCCACCATGCCGGGAAGCTTGTCATTGACGCTCACATTGGTTTCCGCACCGGCGATTCGCGTGGTCTCCGGGGTGAGATCGACCGTCTGCCCATCCGGGCCGGTCAGAGTGGGGACAAGCTCCCCTTCACGCACCGAGGTCTTGGGGATGGCGGACAAACGCACCGGCGTAATCGAGTCATCGAGGACAAAGTCAAAGCTCTCGGCGAAGGCAGCGTTCTTGCTCATTCCGCCAGAGGTGGGAATGAGGTTGCGGAAGGCGGCGAAGAGAGCCGCCGGATCCTGCCCGGCGTTGAAGAAGGCGCCGTTCGGCTCGTGACCGGTACACGTCTGGTTCTCGGAGAGCCTCGTGAGGAGATCAACCTGGGAGTCAGCGTCCTCCGGGGGCACGAGGCCGACGTTGAAGAGGCGAATATGCGAGCTACGCAGGGCCGCTACCGCCGAGTTATCGGCGCAGAGGGCATTCTTAGCTCCCTCAATATCTCCCTGAGCCTCATCGGAATAGAAGTTTCCGTCTGTGAAGAATACAACCGCGCGGCAATCATTGGAGGGGCGCTGCGCCATTTCACGCAGAGCGCCAGCGTAGGCGGTGCCGTAGTCGGTCTCAAGATCGGCGACGCGCTCGGAGCTACGGAACTTCTCTATCTGCTCTTTCAACGCATCCGGGTTGCCTGAGACATCGACCCATTCACCGTAGTCAGCGCTATCGCTGTAATACTCGGAGCCAAATCCAGCCAGCTTGACGTTGATCGAAGCGCCGCTATCAGCGCCCAAATGCGCCAGTTGCGTGGCGATGTCCCGGGTGGCGTCCACACGGAAGCTCTCGGCGTCAGTGGGAGTAGAGCCCTGGTATCCCACGAGCGAGGCCGACTGATCGAGGACGAAGAGCAGATCCGCGGACTTGGAGCTGGCGATACAGGAGCCGAACTCGCTGAGGTTCTTCTGCGAAAGCTCGGACAGGCTCGACTGGGGCGCGGCAGTGTTTCCGGCAGGCTCCGGCGCAGGCGCCTGCTCCGGAGGAATACCCGGATCTTCCTGCGCTAGTGCCCCCAGGCTAGAAGCCATGCCGGCGAGGGCAACAGTAGAGGCGACGGCCAGAAGGCGCGTGAAAACCCGCATTAGATCCCCACCGCCTTGCCTACGAAGAGGGCGATTTCTACAGCAGCGCCGATGACCACAATGAAGCTAGCACCCATGATGATGCGGTAAAGCAGGGTCTGGGTGGTGTCCTCGATATAGAAGGTCTCCGCCTGGCGCTGCGTGTTCTTCAGCGTGTAGATGCCGAGTAGAACAAAGGAGACGATTCCCGCCAAAGCCCAGCCGCACAACCCCAGCGTGAAGAAAAGGGTGGAGGTGGCACTAGCCACAAGCGGGGCGAGGATAACCAATATCAAGCCTAGGATCGCCGCGACTCCGGCACCGATAAGCCAAGCCCAAGGCCCCTTGGTGGGGGCGGTGGCGGCAGGTGTGGGCTGCGTTCCTGGCATGGGCTCTGGGGCGCCCGCCCCGAAACCGCCCCCGAAGGAAGGCCGTGTGCCCCCACTGGGGGCTGCCGAACCTGCGGAGCCTGTAGGGCCCGCAGTCCCGCCGGGTTGGGCGGGAGCAGGGAATGAACCCGCAGGACCGGGTTGCCCGAAGGACCCGCCTTGCGGGGCTGGGTTTCCGCCGCCAAAACGCGGGCGGGGGCCGGGTGAGCCAAACGTCATGATTATGACCTTTTCAAAACGGTGACGCTGCGCGAAGAAACACCTCTTGCAGAGAGGTCCTTCAGGCAGCGCCGGGAGGGTGATAGATGGAAACTGGTGTAGAGACACGGCGGGCAAAATTCTCGTAGGGAAAACAATGCCATAAAGACCAAAAGAATGCGCCACTTCTGCCCACAATAGCGCCCCCTCCGGACACCGCTCTGGCAGGGTGCACATGGCCTTAAGTGGGTTAGGCGGGGTGAAGCGAGTTAGGCGCGGAAGAATTCGGCATGTCACTATTGCTACCTATGACAACTCAATCGGCAACCGCAACCACCGCTAATGGTGGCGAGAGCATCCGATTCATCCCGGTACAGTCTGCACTGTATCCGTGGCTGGTCACGGTGTTCGTCGTCACCTTCATCATCTCTAATATCAACGCCACCAAGGGAGTGCAGCTCGGCCCCCTCATCACGGACGGAGCCTTCTTCCTTTTCCCCCTGGCCTACGTCGTGGGAGATGTTCTCTCCGAGTGCTATGGCTTCAAATCCACCCGCCGCGCCATCTACATGGGCTTTGGCCTGGCCATTCTCGCCGTGCTCTGCTTCTATATCGCCATCTGGCTCCCGGCAGCAGACTTCTATGAGGGCCAGGACGCCTTCGCAGCGACGCTGGGGCTCGTTCCGCAGATCTTGCTTGCCTCCCTGGCGGGCTACCTCGTAGGCCAGCTCCTCAACTCCTGGGTACTCACCCGGATGAAGAAGAAGAGCGGCGAAAAGGGCCTCATCGGCCGACTGGTGGCCTCCACCGTGGTCGGCGAGCTGGGAGATACCTTCTTGTTCTGCCTCATCGCCGCCCCCGTCATCGGGGTGGACTCCGTGGGAGGCTTCCTCAACTATGTCATCGTCGGCTTCGTGTGGAAGACCCTGCTTGAGGTAGTTCTTCTGCCCGTGACCACCCGCGTTATCAAGTGGGTCAAGTCCCGCGAGAACTACATCCCGCTCGAGTCCGCGTAGTAGCGCCCCGTGAACTCATCGCGGTAGGCCGCGTAGTATCCGCCCTCTATGGAGGCGCGGATGTTATCGACGAGCCGAATCATAAACTCAAGGTTATGCATGGTGCACAGGGTTCCAGCCAGGAACTCGTTGGCCTTGAGCAGATGGCGGATATAGGCCCGCGAGTAATTCTCCGAAACATATCCGCCGAACTCCTCATCGATGCCGGAGAAGTCCCGCTTGAACTGGGCGTTCTTCAGGTTAAGGCGCCCGTCAAGGGTATAAACGCCTCCACGGCGCCCCAGCCTGGTTGGCGCCACGCAGTCAAAGGTATCGGCGCCGGCCTCGATGGCGGTGAAGAGATCATCCGGCTCGGAGATTCCTAGCAGGTGTCGCGGCTTGTCCTCGGGCAGCTCATCGCACACCCAGCCGACGATGGTGCCCAGGTTTTCCTTCTCCAGCGCCCCGCCGATGCCGAAACCACCGAAGGGGCGGCGCCCAGCCTCCTCAGCCGCCCGCGATAGCTGTACTAGCCCGCGGGCCGCCTTGCGGCGCAGGTCCTCGTACTGGGCGCCCTGTACGACGCCCCATAGCGACTGCTTCGGCCGATGAGTGCGCTCATTGGTCAGACGCTCGTGCTCATCGAGGCAACGCTTGGCCCACCGGTGGGTACGCGCCACGGATTGCTCCTGGTAGATACGGGTGTCTACCAGCGTGGTCAGTTCGTCGAAGGCGAACATGATGTCCGCGCCGAGCCCGTGCTGAATCTGCATGGACTTCTCAGGCGTGAAGCGGTGCTTCGAGCCATCGATGATGGACTTGAAATCCACGCCCTCCTCATCGACCTGTGCCATGCGTTCCTTCTTCGCAGCGCGCACGTCACCCTCGGTGAGGTTGGCCACCTCCATGGCCAGTACTTTTTTGAAACCCACGCCGAGAGACATCACCTGAAAACCACCCGAATCGGTATAGGCGGGCCCGTGCCAGTTCTCAAACTCAGCCAGCCCGCCGGCCTCATCAACGATGTCATAGCCAGGCTGCAGGTAGAGGTGATAGGCATTAGACAAGATGGCCTGCGCGCCGGTCTGCCGAATCTGCTCGGGCGTCAGTGTCTTGACGGTGGCCTTGGTGGCCACGGGGATAAAAGCAGGGGTCTTGATGTCCCCATGCGGGGTGTGGATGACCCCGGTGCGTCCGTGCTTGCCGGGGCTGGTGTCATCCAGGCGCGTCTTGATCTCGAAGGAGAGGTTGCGTTTCAGATCAATCTCGGGCGGTTTATGCATGAGGGACAGTCTAGAGCAGCCCTAATCCCGCGCGTGCTTTGCCCGATCCGGCACGGGGGCAAACTGCTCGGTGCGCGGCGCATGGGATTGCTCCCATTCCTTCTCCAGCGCGGTGCCCTCAATATCGAGCGCGGGCAGGAGCTTATCTAGCCACTTCGGCATCCACCAGGTGGCCCTGCCCATGAGGAACATGGTGGCGGGCACGAGGGACATGCGGACGAAGAAGGCGTCGAAAAGCACGCCTGCGGCCAGGGCAAAGCCGAAGATTTGGATAAACGGCAGCGGCTGGTTTATGAAGGCCACGAAGACGGAGATCATGATGATCGCCGCGGCGGTGACCACGCGCGCGCCTTGGCTAAAGCCCATGATGGTGGCCTCGTCGACCGGACTGTACTTCCCGCCGGTGCCCTGCGGGTGGCGCGATATATGCTCGCGCATGCGCGTGACCAGGAATACCTGATAGTCCATGGCCAGGCCGAAGGTGACGCCGATGAGGAAGATCGGCATGAAGGAAATCAGCGGACCCGGGGCCGGCACCAGGCCCCACAGGCCCTCCTGCCACACCAGAACCGTCAGCCCGAAGGCGGCGCCGACGGAGAGCAAGAAGCCCAGGCCAGCGACGAGCGGGACCAGCAGCGAACGGAAGACTATCAACAGCAAGACAATGGCCAGGCCCACCACGATGGCCAGGTACGGCACCATCGCAGATTCGAGGCGCTCGGTGATGTCCACCTGGACTGCGGTAAGTCCCGTCATGCCGATGTCTGCGCCGGTAACATCCTCGAGCTCCGCGGTGGCAGTGCGCAGCGCATGCGCGGTGGCGATGGTGGCATTATCCGTGGGCGCGGTATCGGGCGAGACCATGATCTGGGCCGCGCGGCCATCGGAAGAAAGCCCCACGATCTGAGCGTGCTTGACTCCGCCGATGTCCTTGAGCCTATCCGCGGAGTACATGAAGGAGGCGAAGGCCGCCTGGTCCTCGAGGCTGCCCTCAGACTGCGCCGCCATCAAAGGCTCGAGCGCCTGGGATTCGGTGTTTACCTGGTGCGCATCCACCACCACGAGGAAGGGGCCGTTGACGCCAGGTCCAAAGCCCTCGGAGAGGAGATCTGCGGCCTTGCGCTGGGTGGTATCCGGGTTGGAGGTGGTATCCGCGGGAAGGGAGAGCTCCATGTTGAGCACCGGCACGGTCATAGCACCCAGGGTCAGAACGACGAAGGCCATGACCAGGCCCGGCACCTTCTGGACCACGCGCACCCAGCGGCTGCCCATGGTCTTGCCGCGGCGGCG
Organism: Corynebacterium flavescens; assembly: GCF_008693105.1. Lineage (GTDB taxonomy): Bacteria > Actinomycetota > Actinomycetes > Mycobacteriales > Mycobacteriaceae > Corynebacterium > Corynebacterium flavescens. The sequence continues at coordinate 90,648 of NZ_VXKK01000009.1, read as the reverse complement.
CTTGCCCTTGCGAGTGGGGTTGCCCGCCACCCCGGGGATAGCGCCTTTGAAGGCCTTGTCGCCGAAAAGACCCAGGAGGGCCGGGATAAGAGTGAGGGCGACAAGCACCGACACCGCCACTGTGCCCGCGGCGGAGAGACCCATGGCGGTGAGGAAGCCGATATTGGCAATGAGCAGCGCGAAAAGCGCGATAAAGACCGTGGCTCCGGCGAATACCACCGAAGATCCCGCGGTACCCACCGCCATGCCCGCGGCCTCTGCGCCGGACATGCGCGAGCGCTCGGAGCGGAAACGGGAGAGGATAAAGAGCGCGTAGTCGATGCCGACGGCCAGGCCGATCATCACAGCCAGGACCGGGGTGATGTTGTTGAGCTCAACCCAGTGCGTCGCGGCCAGGACGCCCAGGGAACCGAGTCCCACGCCGACCACGGCGGAGATAAGCGGCATCCCGGAGGCCACCAAGGAGCCGAAGGTAAAGATGAGGACCAGGAAGGCCACGCCCAGGCCGATGGCCTCAGAGGTGGAGTTGATGGCGATCTCGTCGCCGAAGCCAGCGCCGCCGGCCTCGACGTTAATCCCCATGGAACGGCCCAGGTCCATGGCGGCGGTGACCTTGTCCTTATCGGCCTGCTGCACCGTATAGGGACTATCGGCGTCGAAGTTAAAGGTGGTATAAGCAATGGTCTCGTCATCATTGACCATGGCGAGGTTCTCGGCATCAAGGCGTGCGGATTGCTCCGGCAGGCCCATGCCGGTGAACTGATCAATGATTTGTTGTTCCAACGCGGGCGAGACATCCAGCGGGTTACCAAAGCGCAGGGTATCCCCCATGGCCAGATTCTCCTCGAGGGAGGCTATCACCGCATCAATAGCCGCGCGGTTGTGCGGATCCGAGAGTTTCTGACCCTCCGGGGCCTGGAAAACCAGGTTGACCGAGGCGGAGTTGGCGGGGTTGCCGCCCTCCGGGAAGAGCTCCATGGTCCGAGCGGTCGCATCAATGGCGGGCGTGCCCTTGATGGAGAACTCGCTCGTCATTGGTTTCGCCAGCGATACGGCGGTGATTCCTGCTGCGGCCAGCAGGATAATCCACGCGATGATGACCTTCCATTTATTAAGGAAGGACCAACGGCCCAGGCGATAAAGAAGTTTAGCCACGAATAACCCTCTGCGTGAAGAACATGAACCTGCACCAGTGTAGTAGCCCAGGCTGGCAAGACAAGAAAATCGGCGACTGCCCTTTTGCGCAGGACAGCCGCCGATTTTTTGTGGCGGTGGCGGCGGGATTTGAACCCGCGGTTGGGGGTTACCCAACATTCGCTTTCGAGGCGAACACCTTCGGCCGCTCGGACACGCCACCGCGCTCTAGGTTACGTGAGCACGCGCGCTGGACAAAATCATCTGCCCCGGCGCGCAGGCCGCCCCGCAAGCCACCGCAGTAGTGCGACATTAACGCCGCACTACTGCGGAATGGAGCTCCTACTTTTCCTTATCCTTGAAGCTGCCAATAACCTCATTGGCCTTGTCTTTGATGCCATCTACGGCATCGGAGAGCTTTTGCTTGGCGTCTGAGGTGACCTGGTCGGCCTTGCCCTCATTCTCCAGCTCCTCGTTATTGGTAGCATCACCTACTGCTTCTTTGGCCTTGCCGGCGAGCTCATCTTTCTTATTCTCAAAATCACCCATTATTTTCCTCCTTTAGGTTGCGTGAGCACCCATGATACGCGTCTTATGCAACGCTGGCAGGGACCATTCTCAATCACCATCCAGAAAATGGTCTAGGAAAGAGTGAAGAAAAGGGTCTAACGCAGCCCCGCGAAAAAGTCCTGCAATAGCCGCGCACACTCTTCCTTCAGCACCCCGCCGCGCACCTGCGGAACATGCAGCGCCCCCGGCGCGCGCAGCACCTCCACGCGCGAGCCACAGGCCCCGGTTTTCTCCTCATAGGCGCCGAAAACTACTGACTCGATGCGCGAGGCTTGAATCGCGCCAGCGCACATCGCGCAGGGCTCCAAGGTGACCACGAGTTCACAGCCGCTCAGCCGCCAACCATCGCCGTGCTTGGCCACACCCGCCCGGATAGCCTCCACCTCCGCGTGCGCCGTCGGGTCTTGGCGCTGCTCGCGGCGGTTGACGCCCCAGGCTAGTTCGGTACCGGCGCCGTCGAAAAGCACTGCGCCCACCGGAATGTCCCCCGCCGGGGTGCGGCGCGCGACCTCCAGTGCCCGGCGCATCCTCTCCTCAGCGCGCACGAGGCCCTGCTCCCTAGGCAGTGATCTCTGCAATGATCTCCTCGAGTTCATCCCCAAAGCCTAAGTCACCGGCGATGCGAAGCAGCATGTCAGAGGGCCAATCTTCTTCGTTATCGATGATGAAGCCCAACTGATCCTCGCTGAGCCCCAGATCGGCAAAGATATCGAAATCCCCATCGCCATAGGCTTCCGCATCCTCCAAGTCATCCGGATCGATGTCGGGGACGTCGATGTCACGCAGCTCCAAGAAATCGGCGGCGAAGTCATCCTCGACGGCATAGGTGGCATCAGAGACCACCATGCGCACCCCGCCTGGCACGGGGCGCACGACGACAAAGTAATCATCCTCGACGCACAGAAGGGCAAAGGCCGCCTCCGCCGAACGCAGGGAGCGCACCGCGTTGATGGAGGTATGGATGTCGCTGAAGTCATCATTGAAGCTGCGCACCAGCCACTGCCCCTCATTGCGGGCTACGGTCACCGCAAAGGACAAATTCTCATCGCTCATACCTCGTGAGAATAGTCGGGTTGTGCGAGAATTGTCACCGTGAGTCCTTCAGATGTACAACGCCCCATTTGCATAATCGGCCTCGGCTTGATCGGCGGCTCCGTGCTGCGCGATCTCGTCGCCCGCAAACACCCTGTATATGGCTATAATCATTCCACCTCGCGGACGCGAATCGCCCTCAAACAGGGCTTCGATGTCACCGACAACCTGCCGGAGGTTTTAGCCCGCGCCGAGGCCGATGGTGCCCTCATCGTCATCGCCGTGCCCATGAATGCCGTGGGTTCTATCCTCGACGCCATTGCGGAGCACGCCCCCACCTGCGGCATCACCGATGTCGTCTCCGTCAAGAGTGCCGTGCGCGAGCAGGTGCAGCAGCGCAACATGAATGACCGCTACGTGGGCGGCCATCCCATGGCCGGCACCGCGCTGTCAGGGTGGGAGCATTCCCAAAAGGGTCTATTCTCCGGCGCTGCCTGGGCCATTACCTATGATTACGCCGATGAGTGCGACGCCCGTGGCGAACGCGTGCCTAAGTTCTGGGAGGACCTTTTCGCCGACGTCGTCCGCATGACCCAAATGGTCCACGCGGAGGCCGTCCCCGTGCGCGTGGCCAATCACGATGCCGCCGTCGCCCGCGTTTCCCACCTGCCTCATGTCCTAGCTGAGGTCCTGGCCATCGTGGGCGATAACGGCGGCATCCTCGCCCAATCCCTGGCCGCTGGCTCCTTCAAGGACGGCACCCGCGTCGCCGGCACCACCCCGGCGCTGGTGCGCCAGATGTGTGAGACCAACGCCCCCGCCCTGGTGGATGCCCTCGACGAGGCCCTGCACCTACTGCAGGATGCCCGCGATTCCCTCGCCGCGCCGCAGCCCTCCATCGAGGAGCTTGCCGACGCCGGGTATAGAGCCCGCACCCGCATCGACGCCCGCTCGGGCGCCCGCAAGGAATCTGTCTCCCCCATCAAGATTTCCTCGCGCCCCGTGCTGCGCCTCCACCCCGGCGCGCCCCACTGGGTGGGCCAGCTGCGCCAGTCGGAGTCTTTGGGTGGGCGCATAGAGATCTTCTGATTTCTTGGCTGGGTGCATTCAGCGCGGTGCTAGAGGTGCAACTCGGAGCCGAGCACCACGGTCTGGCGCGGCGGCAGGTGAAAAGCCTCGGTGCGCTTGGCCTGGTTCCGGTCCATGGACAAGAACAGGCGCTGGTGCCACTGGTTCCAGTGCCGCACCTCGGCTGGGCGCAGGGTCAGCACCGAGAGGAAGTACAACGCCGAATCTAAGTCCACATCTAATTCTGGGTGCTGGCTTAGCCCGTAGCGCAGGTTAGCCGGGATGTCTTGATCGTCAGCGAATCCCGCCCGCACCGTCACGTGCACTATCCCCTCCCGGATGGAGCTGAGATTATCCACGGAGATCCTCTCCACGGGTGGCACGTGCGGGACGTTCATGGCTACCAGCCGCACGATGAGCACGTGCTCGTGGAGTACATGGAAGTCCTCGACGCAGCGCACGAGCGCCAGCGGCGTGGTCTCAGGATTGGGGTGGGTATAGACCGCTGTTCCCGCAATCCGGCGAATATTGCGCTCCGGCAGCGCAGCAATGAATTCCGGAAGCATTCCCTCTAGTTCACCGCGCCGCTTGAGCAGCCGCCTGCTGCCACGACGCCAGATAACCATGAGCAAGAAGATAAGGCCAGCCATGCCAATGGGCAGCCAGCCGCCCACAAAGATCTTGGTGCTATTCGCCGCCAGCAGCAACAACTCCAGGCTGCCTATAGCTAGGACATAACAGCCAACAGCCCGCCACCGCCAGCCCCATGCCAAGTGGGCAAAGAGCAAAAACAGCAAAGACTCGAGCACCAGCGTGCCCGTCACCGCGAGGCCATAGGCCTCGGCGAGACGCTCGGAGGAGCGGAAGATCAAGATCAACGCAACTACGCCACAGTAAATGAGCGCATTAACCAGCGGCAGATAAATCTGCCCCTCCTCACTCGTCGAGGTGTGGCGCACCGTCATTCGCGGCAAGAGGTTGAGCCGGACTGCCTGGCGAATCACGGCGAATGCCCCGGAGATAACCGCTTGGGAGGCGATGATGGTGGCGACAGTAGCGAAGACGACCAGCGGAATCTGCAGACTCGGGGGAGCTAGGTGAAAGAGCGGATTGGACACCGCCGCTGGGTGCGAAATCACCAGCGCCCCCTGCCCTAGGTACACCACCATGAGGGAGGGCATAGCCACCCAGAACCATGCCGAGCGAATCGCCGTGGCCCCGAAATGACCCAAGTCCGCGTAGAGCGCCTCAGCACCCGTGACAGTCAAGACAATGGCTCCCATGAGAATGAAGGCCTCTAACGGCTCGCGCAGCAGCAGGCTCAACGCCCAGTGCGGGGACAGGCTCGCCAGGATTGCCGGGTGCGCAACAATCTGCGGCACGCCCAACACCGCCATGGTGATAAACCACGCCAGCATAATCGGCCCGAAAGCCCGGCCTACCTTTCCGGTACCAAAAGGCTGAATGAGAAAAAGCGCGCTCAACACCACGATGGCTACTGGCACCACATAGTGGTGAAGGCCGGGTGACACCACAGCCATGCCTTCCACGGCGCTGAGAACCGAAATCGCCGGTGTGATGACGGCATCCCCAATAAACAACGCGGCGCCTATCATTCCGCACACCGTGACCAGCATGCCGAGGCGATGCCTGCCCTTGAGGTACCTGCGCAACAGCGCCACCAGCGCTAGGATTCCGCCCTGGCCGTCATTGTCAGCCCGCGTCACCAGCAAGACATACTTGACGGTCACGATAACCGTGATGGTCCACAGCACCATTGAAATGACGCCGTAGACGTTATGGGTATCTACCTCAACGGCGTTGTGCTCCATGCTGAAAGCAGTGTGGAGAGCGTAGAGCGGGCTCGTTCCGATATCACCGAACACCACGCCCAAAGCGCCGAGCGCCAGTAGCGGCGATCCGCCCTTCGCAGCCACCTGCGGAGACACTGAGATCTTCATGGCATACAGTGTGCTCCCAAATGTGCCTTTTAGCCATAATTGGGCCGCCTAAGTGCTCTTTAGCACTCCCACTACCTCTGTCGTTACTGGATCGAGAACCCTTTTGTCGCAGTCCCCCATTGCTTGAATGCTTCTACGCCAATTAGTCCAACTCAACAGGTTTCGGGGTTACTGTCTTTAGCTGGACAGCACTATTCCGGCCGAAAAATGCACTATTAGCGCTGAAAACTAGCTCGGCCAGTTCAACTGCGGATGGTCAACAGGGTCGCCATTTTCATTCCTCGGACCGTCATAAAACCAGGTAGAAGGATCTCCGCCTAGGGGCGCAGGAGAATCCTGCACACTTGGCCTCGAGCGGTTGCTCTCACATTCAGATGGGTCGTGTACATAATGATCCGTGTACGGACACCGGTAGTCACCTTGGCCCACGGTCAAACTATCGAAACACTCTTGCGAGAATCTAATTTGATTGTCAGACCACGTGGCTGGGCCTGGAGTGCCCTCGAGGCAATACAACACATAAGGCTGTTCCACAGCCGCCTCGGTGATCGGCGCAGGCTCTATAGCTGCGTGACTAGGGATCACAGAGTCAGACGCTACTTCAGAGCTAGTGGTCTCACTCTTCGTCGTAGACGTCTCCGCCTTTGAGCTGGAAGTGGCAGGGGTGCTCGACGGCGAAGATACAGAATCTTCAGAGTCTCCGCTACTGCATGCTGTGAGAGCAAATGAGCAAATGAGGCCAGCAACAATGGTAAATACTGAAATTCTCACCGGAATCCTTCTAGGGTGTTGTCCACCCAACCGCTTTCAAGATAAGTTGAGCTCACTAGATTTACTAGAAAGCGGCGACGCCCTTGGTTTCTATGCCCACGCTGGCGAAGTTGCCCATGGCGCGCGGCAAGTGGTCCTGGCTCGTAACCAACACGACCTGCTTGTCGGGGATCAAACCAGCAACGGCCTGGGCGTTTTGGACGGTGTTGCCCGACCACTCATCACGAATGATGGGGTTGAACACGAGGCGTGCGCGCAGCATGGCCTCCATGGACTGCGACTCGGTGGGGCAACCGCCCTGCGTCTTGCCGCCGGTCACGACGACGCGATTGGCAGGATGCAGGCGCACGAACGCTGCCGCACGATCCAGCCGCTTGTTAAGCACTGCAGGCGGTACGCAATCAGGGTTGAGACGTGCCCCGAGGACAACGATGGGCGCTCCCGCAAAAGCCGCGTTGTGTGCCGCCACAAGATCGGAAGCCGACGATAGCCCTGCAACCTCCGAGGAAAGATCGACGGCGGAGCTAGTAGAGGAGAACGCCTGGGACGCAGCGATGCCGGTCGCGACAATAGCGTTGCCGGTCAAAGACATAGATTTCCTATCCAGAGAAGAGATGAGTAACCCCTCACCACCGCAGGGAGGGTGCACGGACGTATGCGCTGCGAATTGACCATAGCAGGACATATGGCCTCTGGGCCGCCGAGAGAAGGAATCTGTGACGGGTGAATACTGGTGTGACAAGAGTGGCAGATCCAGGGACACTTCCCTCCCCCGAAATAGATGCCACACCAGGCTTGAGCGCGCCACGGCGTTTTCACGGTAAATAGTGGCCAGTTTCTGAAGTTTTTGGCCACTGCGGGCAGTGAACACGCCAAGACCACCGAAACTGGAGTGCCCGCACATAGCAAAATCCCCATCCTTGAAATAACAAGAACGGGGATAAACTGTGCGCCCGAAGAGATTCGAACTCCCAACCTTCTGATCCGTAGTCAGATGCTCTATCCGTTGAGCTACGGGCGCATTTTGTTGAGCAGCTGTACTGTGCAACGAGATTTAACTATAGCGTCGAGCAGCAATAGCCACAAATCGCCATGTAAGCGGGCATTTAGCCGGTTGACATGCCAAAGAGAGAACCGATTCCGTAGGTGACAGCGAGGCCGAGCGCGCCACCGATAACGAGGCGGGCCACGGAGACCACTGGTGAGGTGCGGGAGAGCTTCGCGGAGATAAAGCCCGTTATCGACAAAGCCACGAGAGTAACCGCCGTTACCAACAGCGCCTCGTTGCCGCGGGGTGCAACGAAAACGGAGAGCAAGGGCAGCAACGCACCGGAAAGGAAGGACAGCGCTGACCAGCCGGCAGCCTGCCAGGGGCTGGTGAGATCGTCCCCGTCGAGGCCGAGTTCTAGGCGCAGATGCGCAGAGAGAGTATTGCCGCCACTTATTTCCGTTGCGGCGGTATGCGCTGTTTCCTTAGTCACGCCATAGCCCTCGAGGATTCCGGCGAGCTCTAGGTGCTCGCCCTCCGGGTCCTCGGCCAGTTCGCGGCGCTCTTGTTCCACCTGCGCGCGCTCGGTGTCGCGCTGAGCGGAAACCGAGACGTACTCACCCAGGGACATGGAAACCGCACCGGCGATGGTGGAGGCTAAACCGGCCGTGAAGATGGCGGCAGACCCCGCCCCGGAGCCGATGACGCCGAGGATGAGTGCGGACACACTGACGATGCCGTCGTTGGCGCCGAGGACCGCCGCCCGCAGGGAGTTCAAACGCGAGCCTTCGGTTCCTTCGTGCGGCTCATTGGGGTGCGACATGGCAACCCTCCTTTTTAGAGAGAATGAAGTTTTGATTACCCCAATTATGGTGAAAAGGCGCACGGTTTCCTAACAAGCAAAAGCTACCCTAAGCGGTGCAAACTGCGCCTTTCCTGAGGGTAGCTGGAATGTGGGGGCTTAACCCACGAGCCCGAATACTGGTATGGCAATAAAATATGTGGTCAGCGTGATGAGAACGCAGCCTATGATGTTGAGCCAAATGCCGCCCTTGATCATCTCGCCAATCTTGACGTAACCGGATCCGAAGGCGATGGCATTAGGCGGGGTTGCCACCGGCAGCATGAAAGCACAGGTTGCGGCTAGGGCGACCGGAATGGTGAGCAATAGGACGTTTGCCTCGCCGTTGGCGGTCAGCCCGATTCCGACTGCGACGCCGCCCATAATCGGCAAGAAGGTGGCCGCGGTGGCGGTATTGGAGGTGATCTCAGTAAGGAGAAGGACCAACAAGGCAATGGCTGCGATGAGCAGGAAGACGGGCAATCCACCCAGGCCCTTGGCCATCTCACCGATCCAGAGGGAGAGGCCAGAGGCACTGAACATGGCAGAAAGGGAAAGGCCACCGCCGAAGAGGAGGAGCACGTCCCAGGGCATTTCATTCGCAGTCTTCCAATCGAGCAAACGCACGCCGGTCTTGGGTTCAGCGGGCAGGATAAACAGCAGCAGGCCCGCGATGATGCCGATGATGGCGTCGTCGTAGTAGGAGTCCTCGCCCACAATGAAGGGGACGAATACCCAGGACAGCGCGGCGATGAGGAAGATGAGCCCAGTGATGATCTGCGGAGGAGTCCACGGACCTAGCTGTTTAATCTCGCCGTCGATAAGCTCCTTGCCGCCGGGAATCTCCTTTATCTCCGGTTTGAAAATAGTAATCAACACCGACCACGCCAAAAATAGGAAAACGATGGCCAGAGGCATGCCCACAAGCATCCATTTTCCAAAGCCGATGGTGATGTCGTGCGCCGACTTCATGTACCCGGCCAGCAGCGCATTGGGCGGGGTACCGATGAGGGTGCCGAGGGATCCGATGGAGGCGGCGTAGGCAATTCCCAGTATCATTGCGCTTGCAAAACGCGCCTGCTTGCGCATACCGCCGACGGTCTCTGCGGTCAGGTGCAAGACGGAGACGCCGATGGGCAACATGACCACGGCGGTGGCGGTGTTGGACACCCACATGGACAAGAAGCCGGTGGCCAGCATGAAGCCTAGTACTAGGCGTTTGGGAGAGGTTCCCACGATCTTGACCACGGCCAAGGCCATGCGGCGGTGGATATTCCAACGCTGGAGCGCGAGTGCGATCAGGAATCCGCCCATGAACAAGAAGATGGTGGCGGAGGCATAGGGCGAGCCCACATCTTTAATGCCGGCGACGCCGAAGAGAGGGAACACTGCCAGGGGAATCAGCGCCGTGGCCGCCAAAGGTATAGCCTCCGTCATCCACCACACGCCCATGAGAATGGTTACGGCCGCCACGGTGCGCAGCGCTTCGTGGGTATAAGTGGTGTCCTCGTCGGCCCCGGTGGACTGGAGGACCGTCTCCACCGAGTTGCTGGGGAAGATGAAGAAAACGATAAGCGCGAGAATTAGTCCGGTAAATAGCCCGATGAGCTGGCGGCGCCAGGCCCGAGGCCGGGGGCCGCAATCATCCTCGCCTTCCGCGTGGGCCGTGGATCTGTGGGTCTGAGGTATGGTCATACTCTTGCCTCCTTGGTCAACGTGGGGAGGTGATGTACACCTCGTTTGACGGCCGGGGTTGCATAAACCACCAACCGCTGGTACCCCAGACCCTAATTGGTACACATGCAGTTCTCAGCTTGTTTCCGGTTTTCACCCCCGCTGTGGGCCCCTAAAATCTAGCACACCGTCCACGAATCCCCGGTCCAGAGCCAAGAAGTTAGATCCCCAACACAGCCTTGGCAATGAAGAAGTAGATGATGAGCCCCGTCGCATCGCAGAACGTGGAGATGAAGGGATTGGAAAAGACTGCAGGGTCGGCGCCTACCTTCTTGGCCACAAGGGGCATGATTCCGCCCACGGTGGCGGACATCGAGCACACCAAGAACAGCGTCGCGCCAATGACGATGCCCAGATGCAGGTCAAATACCAGCGAGGCGAGCAGCAATCCGAGTGCACCTAGGGCCGCACCCAAGAGCATGCCTACCCGCAGCTCACGCCAGAGCACCGCCCAGAGATCCTTGGTACGCACGTCCCCCAAGGCCAGGGCGCGCGTGACCGTCGTTGCCGCCTGATTGCCGGTGTTGCCGCCGGTTCCCGTGAGCAGCGGAATGAAGAGGGAGAGCACCACGGCGGCGGCGAGCGTGTCCTCGAATACGGAGAGCACCTGCACAGTCAGCAGGGCGGAAACGGCCAGGACCAAGAGCCACACGATGCGCAGGCGCACGAGCTTGAACAGCGGAGTCGACATATAAGGCTGATTAAGGGCCTCAGTACCACCAGAGCGCGCGGTGTCCTCGGAATCCGCCTCCTCCACGATGTCGGTGGCGTCGTCCCAGGTCAAAAGGCCAACTAGGCGACGCGAGTCATCGACCACCGGGATGGCCAAGATATCCAGCGGGAGGAACCAGCGCGCAGTTTCCTCCGCATCCGCGCTGGCATAGGTATAAACGGCCTCCTTCATCAACTCGCCAAGAGGCTTATCATCCGGGGCCTGAAAGAGCTCGCGGAAGCTCAAGACTCCCACCAAGCGCCTGTCCGTGCGCACGACGGGCAAGGTATATATAGTCTCCAGATCCCGTGCGGTGGCGCGTAGCTGCCGGAGGGCTTCCCGCGCGGTCATCTCGGGATAGATGTCCGGCACCTCGGGCGACATGCGGCGGCCCACCGAGCCCTTCTCGTACCCCAAAACAACGCCGGTGACGTCACGGGCCGGCTTCTTCAAGGACTTCAGGAGGCGGTCTGCGATCTCGGCCGGCAGCTCGTCGAGAAGCGCGACGCGATCCTCCGGTTCCAGGGAGTCGAAGAACTCGAACACCTCGGAATTTCCCAGCTCATCAATGAGATCCGCCTGCTGGCCAAAGTCCAGCGCATCAAAAACCGCGATGGACCTGTGCCTTGGCAGGAGGCGCAAGATAAGCGCCGCGCGCACGGAATTGCAGCGCTCTACTAAGGAAATGAGCTCCCGCAAGGGCAGGCGCGCCGCCAGCTCCTGCAAGTGGGAGGCAATCTCCGGATCCAGCGCATCATCGCTGCGCAGGATCTTCTCTAGGGCCTCAACATCTGACAACCGTGTCGATTTATTCCGCATCTGGCGACCCCTATCTCTTTCTTCCCACCTGCAAGCCACCTCATCCTACGGCGAATTCTCAACACGGGTCGCCGCCCAAGCCTCCCCCGCGGCAGCAAAAATCCCAGCTGCGCACGGTAGGCACGCAAACTGGGATTATTGGAAAATGTGGCGGAGACGAGAGGATTTGAACCTCCGGACCTACGCAAGTAGGTCAACTCCTTAGCAGGGAGCCCCATTCGGCCACTCTGGCACGTCTCCAGCGGTCCACGGATGAACCTTAAGAAACTCTACCTGAGTCTGCCTGACAGACAAAACCTGGGGCAGGCTTTCTAGGCGCGGCGTCATTTCCCTTCTTCGAGCGCTGCATGCAGACGCAGGGCAACGTGCAAGGCGGCGGCGCGCCAGCCCTCCTCTAGCGCGGCAGGACCTATCAATTCGCGGACCCTTTCCAGCCGGTAATGCAGCGTCGCACGATGGATGTAGAGTTCGGCCGCGGTCGCAGTGACGTTGCGGGCGTGATCCAGATAAGCAAGCACGCTGCGCCAATAGGAATCACTTCCCGCACGCAGCAATTCTCCGGCCTCCGGGCTTAAGGTGCGCACCGTAGCCGGGGAAAGATCCCACCCGAGGAGCAGACGCCAGGCCCCTGCCTCGGACCAGTCCAGGGCGTCTATTCCCGTTAGCTTGGCGATGTCGGCCATATGCCGGGCGCGGCGCACCCCCGCGCCCACCGCACTCGCCGCGCCGACGGCTGCGGAACCACGCGCCGCAATGACGGCACCTGCGGTCAATGCGGCGCTGGCTACTTCCTCAAGCAAGGCCGCACTGTCGGCGGCGTTACGTGGGGACTCGATGAGTACGAGGGAATCGTGGACATCGAGAGCCAGAAAGGGACGGCGGTGCAGCGGGCGGGCGAGCTCAAGGGCCAACCGGCCCAGGTCCCCGGCGATGTGGAGGCGGTGTACCCGCAGCTCGCCGTCGACCGGCAGGAGATCTAGCTCGTGGGCACGCGCCAGCGCATCGTCATGCCCGGCCATGAGGTCCCGGGCCATCTCCCGGGCTTGTTCTGCCCGCGCGGCCAGGGGCGCATCACGCCTGTCCACCTGCTCGATGAGGGCGTCGAGGAGGGGGTTTATCGTGGTGAGCGCGGCTTCGCCAAGCGCGGGCTCGTTGATGATCCACAGGTGTCCCACCAATCGCAGGCCCCGGCGCAGGGGAATGACCACGCGCGGGAGCATGTCGTAGCCGGGGTGGGCGGGCAGGCGCACCGGCGCCGTGGCCTCCTGAATGCCAAAGCTCAGCATCCACGGTATCGGCTCCGGCGGTGGCGTGCGGTTGAGAATGGAGGCGGCGCGGTGTCCGTCGATGGGGCCGAGCTGGGCACTGGCGGCAATGACTGCGATGGAGGGCGTGGTGACCTCGACGGATCGCTGCAGCCGCCGCGCGATCTCATCCACGTAATGCTGTATATCGTGCAAATTTCCCACCGCAGCCTTTGACATATGTCAAAGATACTTAGTGCTGCTGTCTAGTGACAAGAGGCCCAGCCCGCCGCGATAATGCTGGTACGTCCCGTGATCTCAGTAATCCTTTCCAGAAAGGCAGTCTTCCGCGCCATGCACACCACCATCGGAGAATTCATCCTCGACCGCCTCAAAGCTATCGGCATCACCGAAATCATCGGGGTTCCCGGAGACTTCAACCTGAGCTTCCTCGAGCAGATCAGCCAGAGTGAAGGCATCCGCTTCATCGGCGCCTGCAACGAGCTCAACGCCGCCTACGCCGCCGATGGCTACGCCCGCCAACGCGGCGCCGGCGCGCTGTTGACCACCTATGGCGTGGGCGAGCTCTCCGCGCTCAATGGCATCGCCGGCGCCCGCGCCGAGCATGTCCCCGTGGTCTCCTTGGCCGGCGCCCCGCCGCAGTACGCCACCGAATTTGGCTGGAACTTGCACCATTCGCTTGCCGACGGTGACTACACCAACATGCTCGAAGCCGTCGCCCCCTTCACCGAGGTGGCCACGCGCCTGTCCCCTATGAATGCTGTGGAGGAGTTCGACCGCGCGCTGCACACCTGCCTGCGCGAAAAGCGCCCCGTCCACATCCAGATTCCCTCCGACATCACCCACCTGAGCATCGAGGTCCCCGATGCCCCGTTTTCCACCGCGCTGCCCGCCTCCGATCCGGAGAGGCTCGAGGCCGCCGCCGCGCGCATCCTCGAGCGCTTTGCCCAGGCCACGGACCCCATCATCCTCATCGATCAAGACACCGACCGCCACGGATTCACCGCCCAATTCGAGGCCCTCATCGCCAAGGCGCACATCCCCTACGCGCAGCTCTCCTCGGGCAAGGCCATCCTCTCCGAGCGCGGCGAGCACTTCCTCGGCACCTATAACGGCGCCGCCTCGACCCCCGGTCTGCAGGAGCGCATCGAGCGCTCCGACTTTCTCATCACCACCAACCCGCGCTTCATCGAGGTGAACTCGGGCTCTTTCACCCACAACCTCAGCCGCGCCACCATCATCAACTTCGGCGATCAGCACGCCAACGTCGCCGGCGAAATCTTCGTTGGCATCACCACCGCCGAGCTTATCGACGTCCTCCTCGAGCGCATTCCCCCCGCCTCCTCCTCGTCTGCCTCCCAGGCGCCCGCGAGCCCCGCTGCCGTCGAGTCCTTTAAGCCGCACCCTGAAGCCGCGTTGTGCCACGAGCGCCTCTGGCCGCAGATGGTCGATTTCCTGCGCGAGGAGGATGTGGTCATCGCCGAGGCAGGCACCTCCAATATCGGGCTGGGCCCGCAGCGCCTGCCTCAAGGCGTGCGCTATATCAACTCCCCCATCTGGGGTTCTATCGGTTTTACCCTGCCCGCGCTTTTGGGCTCGCAACTAGCCGCTGCGGATCGCCGCCACATTCTCTTCATCGGTGACGGCTCCTTCCAGCTCACCGCCCAGGAGCTATCCACCATCCTGCGCCAGGAGCTCAACCCCATCATCGTGCTCATCAACAACAAGGGCTACACCATCGAGCGCTATATCCTCGGCATGGAAGAGGAGTACAACGACATCCAGGACTGGTCCTATAACCAGCTGCCGCAGGTCTTTAAGGCCGATACCACGATGGAGTCCTACTCGGCTACCACCGAGGGCGAGCTGGCGCAGGCCCTCGAATCCATCGCTGCCTCCCCGCATGGGGCCTTCCTCGAGCTACATCTTCCGGCCGCAGATGCGCCACGCGGATTGCACACTTTCGGGCCCATGACCGCAGACTTTGACTACGGCCCGCGTGGGCCACGAAACGACTAAGGTACTAGGCATGATTCGCTCCGACCTTTCTTCACTTCCCAATTACGTGCCGGGTGCACGCAACGACACGGCTGTAAAGCTCTCCTCCAACGAGGCCACCCAGCCGCCTTTTCAAGAGGCCAGCCAGGCCATGGCGCAGGCCGCAGCCGGCGCCAACCGCTACCCGGATATGGGAGCGATCGCCCTGCGCACCGCCCTGGCGGAGCGCCTTGGCGTAGAGCTCGAGCAGGTCGCCGTCGGCACAGGCTCTTCCGCCATTTGTCAGCAGCTGGTGCAGATTACCTCGGTCCCCGGTGACGAGGTAATCTTCCCCTGGCGCTCCTTCGAGGCCTACCCCATCTTCACGCAGGTCGTCGGCGCCACCCCGGTCGCCGTTCCCCTGAACTCGGAGCACGGCCTAGATCTTGCCGCCATGGCTGAGGCAGTGACGGACAAGACTCGGCTTATCTTTGTGTGCAACCCGAATAACCCGACCGGTTCCACCGTGACCTCGCAGGAGTTCCGGGAGTTCCTCGCCGCGGTGCCTTCCCGCATCATCATCGCCTTGGACGAGGCCTACTTCGAGTACAACCGCGCCACCGATACCCCGGTGGCAACGGAGGTCATCAAGGATCACCCCAACGTCATTGGCATGCGCACCTTCTCCAAAGCCTATGGCCTCGCCGGCGTGCGCGTGGGCTACGCCTTTGGCGACGCGGAGATCATCACGGCGCTCAACAAGGTAGCGGTTCCATTCTCCGTCAGCGCCGTGGCTCAGGCCGGCGCCCTAGCCTCTTTGCAGGCCGATGAGGAACTACGCACGCGCACTGAAGATGCCGTCGCCCAGCGCGAACGCATGGTCGAGACCTTCGCGCGCTACGGCGTCCCTCATTCGGAGGCCAACCTCATCTGGCTGCCCGCCGCCAACATCGCGCACCTGGGCACCCCACAGCAGATCGCGGAAGCACTCGCCGAGCACGGCGTCCTCGTGCGCGCCTTCGACGAGGGCGTGCGCATCTCTTGCACCACCGCCCCGGAGACCGACGCCCTCCTCACAGCCTGGCAAGAAACCTTTGGTGGTGAAGAATAATTAGCTCGCTGCTGAACTTCATCCTCAACGTCATCGCCATCGCGGTGGCCTTCTGGGCCGTGGTCACGCTGGTCCCCGGCATTTCCATCACGCCGGATACCACGGGCAACTTCATCGCCATCGCCGTTGTGTTCATCCTCATCAACGCGGTGGTCACCCCGGTCCTGCGCTTCTTCGGCGCGCCACTGACCTGCCTCACCCTGGGCCTCTTTGCCCTGGTCATCAACGGCGCGGTGCTCTTTATAGTCTCGTGGGCGCTGCGCACCCTCGACCTCGGCATTGGCTACCTGCACATCGAGAGCTGGTGGGCCGCCATCTTCGGCGCCATCATCCTCTCCATCGTCTCCGGGGTGGTCAACTTCTTCACAAGTCCCCTGCGAGTGGTTCCTTAGCTCTCAAGGGCTAGTCCCTATTCAATAGTTCGTACCTTGTGCTTCGGTGCCCACGCCCTCCCCTCATGGCAATCACGTGGGCCTCGAGGAGCTGCTTCAGGGCGTAACGAACTTTGTTCTCGGAGAGCTGTGTACTTTCAATCAGGCCTACCACGGTACTCTTAGCTGCAGATATAGACCGGTAAACGGCCTCAGTATTGGGACCGAGCGTAGAAATCTTTGTGAGAGAGTCAGCAACACTATTGCTTGTGGATTCGGGGTTTTCTTCCGCCTCGGACCCCAGCTTCAGTTGCCCATCAATGCTCCTGATGACTCCTGCCTGCAGCAGATCTTCCACTTCGCTTCGCACATCTCTGGGAGCAACAGGCGCGAACTCATTCTCTGCCTGGGAAACCGTCCATGTTTCTCCCCGGAGGAGACCTACCAAGAGCTCTTTCTTCATCCACGACAATGAGCCAGAGAAGGAACGCGGAAAGCACTCTCTTCGTCATCGTAACGATTGTTTCGGAATAGACTCACGCTAAACTCCACGCCATTGTCAAAAAAGCGTGGGTCTGGCTTCCCCGCCCCCCTCATAGCGTGATAGACCTCAGGAATACCGCCACCCTCGCCTTCGATGATAGGACGCCCATCAGGGGTTTCAAGACACTTCGCGATCTCGTATACGCGCTGATTTACTGCGGATTTCGTTAGATCCGTGGACTCAAGTTGCGCGGTAGGCAGCCCTTCTAGGCCGCCTGGGCTTTTAATCATCAGACGATCTCGCAGGACTCGAATTTCCACCCGTTTTCCGGTACCGACGGTATTCGGCCCCAGGTCACGGTGCACAAAGGCATTTGCCAGAAGCTCGCGCACCGCCGACATCGGGAGCTCTGGCCTTGATTCCGTATGGCCGTCAGCCGTATATGCACGCTCCTCAGCAAGATTATCGCGCACCCATTCCATCGTCTCATCGAGGAGAAGTGGAATAGGTCCTCCGAAGTCTTTGAGATTTCGAGTGCGAACGCCTGATCCGTCTCTGGACACACGCACGGCAGCAGTGGCCGCAAGGGATGGGAATGTTGCCTCGGGCAGAAGCCCCATAGCGTAAAGCCCTCCCATCCGAAGCTGTCCTTCATCATCAGTCACATTGGTTATCTGAAGAAGACGGGCATCTTCTCCAATCTTCGCTACACGGGCGGTTCTATGACGAACATTATGCAGAAAGTTGCTCACTGGCGTGGAGTGCTGCAATGTCAATCATCCGGAGGCCATTGTCATTCATGGGGAGTCATCGGCCTGCCGGAGATATGCCTTGTTCTTGAATCGCGCGGGCTTTTGCTCGGGAGCCAAGGGCACGATCTCTACTACTAAGACAGTGGTTTAATCGACTGCCTCACCTTATCGGCAATCCCACTTTCCAACTTTGCAGGATCCGGGACTCCTAAAACCTGGAAATCAGCTCTTTCCTCGACGCCGCGGATAAGGATGCCTCCCTCAGGCATGTTCGCGAAAGCAGCAATAGATTCGAAAACGTCATCATGAGCACCATTTCCTGCACGTTTTCATTCGATGGCGGTGCTGTCACTACCAAGCCTTCGAAACTCTTGAAGTATCCGGTCGAGGGTTTCCGCATTCCAAATCATGCTTCTAATACAGGGAAGTGATTCCCACTTTGCCCATTCGTTTAAAACTTTCTCCAACTTTATTCGATCCCAGGTTGGATTTGCGGTGGAATGAACTGCAGCCTGCGCATAAGTAGGCACTTTGGGGAATCTTCCGTTTGTAGAGCGCAGGGTGGGAGTGGCAGATAAGAAGCGAGTCCCCCGTAATCGAAGCCGACGCCGTGCCCTACCTGCGATAGGGTGCGGAAAGTAGCCGTTGGGACGGTTGCCCTAACGGCTAGTATGCGGGGGCTGCCAGACTACTGTCCCGCCCTGTCGGGTAAGGCGCCCGCGGCGCGGCGGCGCATTCGGATCATCCTCGTTGATGCCATTGTGATAACTACACAAGGTCACCAGGTTGACAACGTTAGTCTCCCCACCATGACTCCACGGCGTGAGATGGTGAAACTGCCCTCTTTCTGCCGGGGTGTTACAGCCCGGCCACGCACACGTAGGGTGCTCTGCTGCCAGCATCGTGCGCTGCTTAACCGATGCGAATCGCTCAAAGCGGTACAAGTCCACCGGCCCCAGCGCCCGGCTGATGATGGTGACAAGTCCTTCGTTGGCGCAGGCGCGTTCCACAAGCTGCGCACCGGTGATAACAGCCCCACTGGTGGTGCGCACCATCACATCATCGCGCTCACGGCGCAGGATTGTGCCGTAGTCCTCCAACTGGAGGACTACCATAGTCGTCACACGAGTACGTGTGGTGGCAGCGTCTGCCTTGCCGAGCATGCGGGCAATAAAACTTGCCCCTGGCCGCTTGTGGTCAATAGTCCGGAAAGCATCTGCCATATCCAACCCATTGCCGGTCACGGTCAAGGTAGCCAGCCCATTGGGGTGCTGGCGCAGCAGTACACGCTCGCAATACTCGCGGGGGGCGCGCATCTCGCGCAGCCGGCGCCTAGCTACCGCAGTAACCTGCTCGCTTGGCGTGGCGCATAGCTCTACGCGTAGGTTCCATGCGGCTCGTTGTTCTTTGACGCGGCGGGTAAAAGATTCGATGTGGTGCAGGGTGCTCAGAGTGTGCCCGTTGCGCCGAGCAGAGTTAACGGCCGAGCGCTGCTTGCCGCTGTAGGGTGTGGGGCCGAAGTAGATGGTGTGCAGGCCTATAAGCTCGGCGGCATCCTGCGCACTGGCCCCCATCTTTTCAAGGTCTGGGGCAGATAGCCCCGAGCACTCGGCTACGAGGTCAACACCCCGGCCGAGTTGTGCGAAGTACTCCTGCAAGCCCATGACCGCCACGCTAAGACACCGCCCACCGGTGCGACAATCCCCAACCCGCGCCCAGTAAGAAAACTGTGGATAACCCACCAAGCCCGGGGCGGTTATCCACAGCTGGGCCGCCTAGCCAGAATTAGGCAGTGCGCTAGCACGGCCATCCGGTCTATCCTGAATGATCGGGCTCAAGCGGCAACAAAATCAGTGGGCGTCCTCAGGCCGTGAAAGTTAGCGGGGACGGCGGTGTTCGTGTTCAAGACATAGTCGACATCGCTGTTCTGGGAAGCCCCGAATGAAAGGTGACAGATCAGTCGCGTCATATCTGACACCATGAACAGCCTCAACCACGGCCCCTTCTCCGTCGAGCCGGCACCAGGTCTAAGAAAACTGCTGGCTACATGAGTCGTTGCGTGGTAATACCCGCAGCTACAAAGCGCACAGAGCCAGAGCGCGGTGGCCCTGAAGCCCGTGGCCCCGGATGCATCCATGCGGCGGCTTAGAGCCCTAGCAGCCGCAAGAAAGACAAAGAAAGGGATTCCTCAACCCGCTCCAACAGATGAAATCTTGGTTCAGAAATGCAAATACGGCAGCCACTGTTCTCAGAACAGAAACTGCCGGATTTGTCCACCATGTCGCGCTCATATGTCAACGATGACGCGACTGAGGACATTGGCGGAGACGGCGGGATTTGAACCCGCGGTGAGTTTCCCCACGCTGGTTTTCAAGACCAGTGCATTCGGCCGCTCTGCCACGTCTCCATATGCCGCGCGGTCCAAGGCAAGCCTCACGCGCAACAGTCATAGGTTACCCGAGTCGGCCTGTTCCTAGAAACCCGCCCCCGCTTTCCCTAAGCTGGGCGGGCATGAAAGCAATTCAACTCACCAATAATGATGACCCACACTCGCTCGCCCTGGTCGAGGTGGACACCCCCACCCCAGGCCCGGGGGAAGTACTTCTCAAGGTGCATGCCGCGGGAGTCAACCGCGCTGATCTGCTCCAGGCCCGGGGGCATTATCCGCCGCCGCCTGGGGCTTCGGAGATCATTGGCCTGGAATGCGCAGGTACTATTGTCGATTCTGGTGATACTGGGCGCAAGGTCGGCGAAAAGGTAGGAGCCCTGCTCGCAGGCGGGGCTTATGCCGAGTACGTGGCCGTGCCGGAAGGCCAGCTGCTGCCCATCCCCGCGGGCTATTCCCTGACGGAGGCGGCCTCCGTGATAGAGGTGGCCTGCACCGTGTGGTCGAACCTGGTGATGACGGCCAACCTGCACAGTGGGCAGAGGATTCTCATTCACGGCGGGGCGGGCGGCATCGGCACCTTCGCCATCCAGGTGGCCAAGGCGCTGGGCGCGCAGGTGGCCGTCACCGCTGGTTCGCCAGAAAAGCTGGAGGTCTGCCGCGAATATGGCGCCGATATCCTCATCAACTATCGCGAGCAGGACTTCGCGGCGGAGCTGAAGAACTCCTGCGACGTCATCCTCGACATCATCGGCGCGAAGTACTTGAAAGACAACCTCAAGGCTCTGGCCACGGACGGCCAGCTGGTGACAATAGGGCTGCAAGGCGGCACGAAGGCGGAGCTGAACATGGGAGTGCTCTTGGCCAAGCGCCTGGCACTGCGGGGCACCACGTTGCGCTCGCGCAGCGTGGAGAAGAAGTCAGAGATCGTCGCGGAGACGGTGCGCCACGTGTGGCCGTGGCTGGCGGATGGCACGGTGCGTCACCATATCCACAAAGTGTTGCCGCTTGGCGAAGCCGCCCGCGCCCACATCCTGCTCGACTCCGGCGAGGTCACCGGAAAGCTGGTGCTCGAGATCGGCGAGAACTCAAGCGAGGGCTAGAAGGGTTTAGGCCAGGGAGGCCACGACGCGGGTGAGGTGCTCGATGTCGTGGCGGGTATTGAAGGGGCCGAGCGCGACGGTAACCGCCCCGCCGACCTCATCAACGCCCATCTCCGTGAGCAGTGGGGTGCGCGGGGCCAGGGTGGTCACCAACCCGTTGTCGAAGAGGCGCTGGTGCACGGTCTCAGCGGGCACGCCGCGCACGGCGAAGGTCAGGCGTGGTAGGCGGTCATCGGAGGCTTCGGCAGCGGCCTCCCCAGTAACCCCGAGGATGTGTACGGCCGGCAGCGTGCCCAGGTAGGTATAGAGATCTCCTCCGAGATCGTCGAGGTAGCCGCGCAGCGCGCCCATGGAACGATGCACGCGCACCCGGCGCGAACCGCGCTCCCCGCCGGCTAGAGCAGCGAGGTGATCTACCAGTGGCCCCACACCGCCGGCCAAGCCGGAGGAAACAGGGGTCTCGACCTTGGCAGCGATGTGCTCGCTGTTGACGGGGCTCAAGGCATCAAGCCGGCGGAACATGGCCGTATCGCGGAATACCAGGGCGGCGAGCTGTGGCCCGCCCAGCAAGCCGAGGTCAACGCCGAGGATATCGGCGCCGAGGTCATCGAAGGCGATGGGACGATAGGGGGCGAGCGCAGAGACGTCGAGCAGCGTCCAGGCGCGGGAGCGCGAACGGATGGCCTCCATGATCTCGCGCACCGGGGATACGGTGCCCAAAAGTTCGTGTGCGGCGGAGAAAGCCACGAGGCGCGTGGAACCATCCACCAGCTCGGAGAATTGGAAGCCGGGCAGCTCGCCCGTGCCCAGATCCGGCTGCGCCCAGCGCGTATCGGCGTTGACCTCGGCGAAGGCCGAGTAGAGTTCCGGCGGATCCAGCTTGGAGAGAACTACCGAGGAATTGCGCCGCAACAGCGGGCGCAAAGCGCGCGAGAGTGAGCTATACAAAACGGGTAGAGAGGGACCCAGTACCACGCGGTCAGCTTGGGCGCCGACGAGATCCGCTACCGCCATGCGGGCGGCATCGTAGTGGGTGTTTCCCACCAGCCGCCGCGGGCCCGTCGGCGCGGAGTGCGCACCGCCGGAGGCCTCGTGGGTGGATACAGCCGCCGACATGCGGAAAGCGCGGGAGACTCCCGCGGCCACACGCTCGGAGATCTGCGGGTCGGTGTGCGCGTTGAGGTAGGTCCAGCCATCAGCCAAGCCGGTGTAGAGACCTCGCACGCTAGCAACGTCATACTGAGGCGGCAAGCCTAGTGGCATCGATCTACCTTTCCCTCACGTTTTAGTTTGGACGACTTCTGCAGTCAATCGCTTATCTACTCTATACGCGTTTAAGCCCCGTTGCCTAAATCTGGATCTTCCCAGCACAGGAGTGTTTTCCCAGTATAGGCGGCGTGTAGATCCCCGTTTGTCTGCACCGCGCGCTAGGGTAATTGACGTGCACGATAACAATCAACAGCGCGCCGACGTCGCGCGCATGGTCGCCTCCACCGTCGAAGGCGAGGTCCCAGCGTCCCAATCCAAGACGTTCCGGGCCGCCTTCGCGGATCTGCTCCAGGGCGCACGTCAACGCGAGTTGTGGTTCATGCTGGGCATCCAAGACATCAAGCAGCGCTACCGCCGCTCGGTGCTCGGCCCCTTCTGGATCACCATCGCCACCGGTGTCATGGCTGCAGCCTTGGGCCTGCTCTATTCCATGCTCTTTCAGATTCCCACTGCACAGTTCCTCCCCCACGTCACGGTGGGCCTTATCATGTGGAACTTCATCTCCGGCGCGATCAAGGAAGGCTCCACGGTCTTCATTGAGAATGAAGGACTCATCAAGCAGCTGCCCGCGCCTTTATCGGTTCACGTGTACCGCCTGGTGTGGCGCCAAACCCTGTTCTTGGCTCATAACCTCATCATTTGGGTCCTGCTTATCATCATCTTCCCGCGTCACCTAGGCTGGGAGTTCCTCCTCATCATCCCGGGCCTAGCCTTGCTGCTTATTAACGGCGTGTGGGTAGCCATGTTCTTCGGCATCGTGGCCACTCGCTTCCGCGATATTGCTCCCTTGCTCGAGGCGCTGACGCAGCTGCTGTTTTATGTCACGCCAATTGTCTGGATGACGGATACGCTGGAAAACCAGGGCGGCGCGGTCTCTGAGCGTGCCAAGTTGGCTCAGCTCAACCCGCTCTATCACTACATGGAAGTCGTGCGCGCCCCCATGATTGGCCAGCCGGTTGAGGCTTATCACTGGTGGATAGTCATCGGCTGCACTCTCGCCGGGATCGGGCTTGCCGCCCTAGCCATGCGCCAATGGCGCTTCCGCGTGAGCTACTGGGTTTAGAAGGAGTTTTAAGCACATTATGGTTTCCATCGATACTTATAACGCCTGCGTTGACTTCCCCATCTTTGATGCGAAGTCCCGCTCCTTAAAGAAGGCCATGCTTTCCTCGGCCGGCGGCGTGATTGGCAAGAACTCCGATAACACCATCGTCGTCGAGGCCTTGAAGGACATCAACCTGCACCTGCGTGAGGGAGATCGCGTCGGCTTGGTTGGCCACAACGGCGCCGGCAAGTCCACTCTTCTGCGCCTATTGTCCAACATCTACGAGCCCACCCGCGGCGCTTCTCGGGTGCGCGGCCGCGTGGCCCCCGTCTTCGACCTGGGCGTAGGCATGGACCCGGAGGTCTCCGGGTACGACAACATCATCGTCCGTGGGCTCTTCCTGGGTCAGACCATCAAGCAGATGAAAAATAAGATGGATGAGATCGCAGAGTTCTCCGAGCTCGGTGACTATCTCGCCATGCCGCTGCGTACATACTCCACTGGTATGCGCGTGCGCCTGGCCTTGGGCGTTGTCACCTCCATCGAGCCAGAGATTCTGCTTCTGGATGAAGGAATTGGCGCGGTTGACGCCGCCTTCATGGCCAAGGCGCGCGTGCGCTTACAAGAGCTGGTCAAGCGCTCAGGCATCCTGGTTTTTGCCTCGCACTCCAATGACTTCTTGGCCCAGCTGTGTAATACGGCGCTGTGGATAGACCACGGCACCATCCGCTCGGCCGGTGAGGTTTCGCAGGTAGTGGGCGAGTACGAGGGCCCCGAGGCAGGCAAGTATGTCCGCGATCTGCGTGTGCGCTTTGCCAACGAGGACGACTCGGCCACTCAAGGTTAGGGCCGGGCTTGACGGGTGGCACAATGGAATCCATGACTGCCACTTTGAGCAAGGCGGGGACCACCGCCGCCGTGATCGTTACCCACCAACGCGTGGAGCTTTTAGGCGCCTCCTTGGATCAGGTGGTGAACCAGACTCACCCGGTCCAATGGGTCATCGTGGTCGATAACGGCGCCGACCCAGCCGTGCAGGCTTTGGTAGAAGATCGCGCCGGAGATCGCGCGGTCTACATCGCCTCCCACACGAACTTGGGCGGGGCGGGCGGCTTTGCACTGGGCTTTTTGCATGCCTTGGCCTTAGGGGCTGATGCGGTGTGGTGCGCCGACGATGATGGCCGGCCGGCCGATTCCCACGTGCTCGAGGAGCTCTACCGGGTAGCGGAGGCGCATCAGCTCCACGAGGTCTCCCCCGCGGTATGCAATATCGCTGACCCAGGCCGCCTGGCCTTTCCGCTGCGCCAAGGCCTGGTATGGCGGCGGCGTATGGATGAGCTTGAGGGCGAGTTCCTGCCCGGTATTGCCTCTCTCTTTAACGGCGCGCTGATCTCGGCTGAGGCCATGGAAATCATCGGGGTGCCGGACTACCGCCTGTTCATCCGCGGCGATGAGGTTGAATATCACCGCCGCCTGCAGGGCTCTGGCCTCGCCTTTGGCACCGCGCTGACCACGAGCTACCTGCACCCAGATGGCTCTGATGAGTTCAAGCCCATTTTGGGCGGGCGGATGCACACGCAGTATCCGGAGGGCGAGTTCAAGCGTTTCTTTACCTACCGCAACCGCGGTTACCTGCTGTGGCAGCGCGGTATGCGCAAGCTTCTGCCCCAGGAATTTGCCCGCTTTGGCTGGTTCTTCCTGGTTCAGCGCCACGATCCGCGGGGATTTTGGCAATGGCTCAAGCTCCATAACCGCGGACGCACCGAGGATTTTCGCCGCCCTTAGTTAGTCGGTGACCTCGAAGGACTTACGCGTCGAGCGGAAGATCACCCAGCGCTGAATAAAGAAATTGACCAGCGTTGCGGTCAATTGAGCCACGGCAAAGGCTAAAGCCAGGCCGAGGTTGGGGTCCCAGCGTTGATGGGTGAGATGGTCGAAGACGACATCGTAAAGCAGCATGTTGATGCCGAAGGTAAGCGCGTAGGTCGCCGCCACCGCCAGGAAACGCCGGGTGGAGCCTCGGGCGTTGAAGGTCCAACGGCGGTTGAGCCAATAGGCGGTGCAGGTGCCCGCGACGAAGCCGACGGCGCGGGCCTGGGTCTTATCCAGAACCTCGAGGCCGAGCTGCAGGGTCCAGGTCAGTCCGCCGTCGATAAGCGCGCACAGGGCGCCGATGAGGGCGAATTTGAGGCCGTGGGCCTGCAAAGAATGCGAACGTCCCAGACGCCCGGCTACCCGCGCCAGACCTGTGGCCTCCTGCATCTAGTTTCCCCGTCTAATTCTCTCTATTTATCTTTGAAGATAAATATGCGCTGGATGACGAAGTTGGTCACGGTGGCCACCGCCTGGGCGATGACGAAGGCGACGGTGTCTTTGACAACACCGTCGAGACCCAGAGACAAAAGTGGCGCGTTGAGAACCCAGTAGAGGAAGTTCTGCACCACGAAGGTCGAACCATATAGAGCCGCCACGGCACCGGCGGTGCGCCCGGAGACCTGGGCGCCGAAGGTCCACCGCGCGTTGGCGATGTAGGCGGCGATGGTTCCCGCCACCCAGCCCAGGGCCTTGGCCGCGGAACGATGCAGACCGAGCGCGGTGAGGAGCAGCGTCAGGCTGTAGTCGAGGGCGGCGGTGCAGACCCCGACGGAGATGAAGCGGAAGAGCTGCGTCTTGAGCGAGGTGCTCGAGGCCTGTACCTCCACGTCTTCGGCGACGGCGCGCGCAGCGCCCTGCGAAGAATCTTCTGGTTTATCAGTCACGAGAAAGTACTCTACCCATGCAGCAATGCGCGGTACACGTCCAAGCGGTCCACCGGCGAGTCGGCTGCTGGGCCATAGGCGCCCACGCGTTCCAATTGGGACAGCGAAGAAGAGCACAGCGCGCGGATCTTTTCCCCGGTCAGGCTGCGGCCGTCATCATCAACCCAACCCAGCGCTTCCATGGCGGTCTCCACCACGGAATCAGTTAGCTCCTTGCCGCCCAAACACGAAAGAGCCAGCGCCATCGCCCAAAAGGCATCCTGGCCCTCAGGGGTGACCTCGCGGGGAAGGCTACGCAGGGTGTGCCGCGTTGGCCTGCTCACCTCTACCGGACGATTCAGATCCAGTGCTTGGAGGAGGGGAACGAAGTCATAGAGCTTCGTGCGCTCGATCATCCGGCGAACCGGGGGCGCGACCATGTTAAGCACCTCGGCGATGGTTTCCTGGCCGGTGAGCTCGGCGTTGATAGCCGTGAGATCGAAGTTGCGAAAGAGGGAGCCGGAGCCGCCGACGCAGAGGGCCCGCGGCGTGCCGCTATCGCGTGGGTAGATCTCCGCGACGACAATCTCGAAATCCCATAGCCCCCAGGAAAAGTCCACCTGGTCGCCCTCTCTCCACAGGAACTGCGAGATCTGGTGGCGCGGATCGATCCGTGCGCCACGGGCATCGACGTGTTCGAAGAAGTGCCACGGGGAGTCTTCCTTGGGCAGGCTAAAGCATATGCTGAGCACGCGATGCAGCTCGTTGAAGGTCAGTGCATCACTGAAACCAATCTGACGGTGGACTTCCGCATCGGCGCGGATATTGGCAACCTGGCAGATGATTGTCAAAGGCTCGCGCCGCAATTGGATAGGGGTGCCCGCTCGCCTGGCTCGCGCCCGCGCTAGATCGGTCACCCCGTAACTCATGCTGCCCACAATACGCAAAAGCTATTGCGCTAGTTTTTCAATCCGCCGCGCTTCCAGCTCGCTGGTGCTATAAACCACTGCCGCAGCAACGATTCCCAGCACCGTCCAGGGCTTGGCGAAGCCCCGCTTACGCAGGCCGCGCACCACCCGGCGCGATGCCGCCGTGCCCAACCATGTGCTCAGCACCCCGGCGAGCACGACGGCCGCGGACACGGCCCAGGCACCAGGAGCCTCGGCGCCCGTGACGGGCTCGAAGGTGCCTGGCTCGGCGCTGTCTTCCTCCTCGGCCTGGGCGTTGGTATAGGCCACGAGAGCACCGAAGCCGAAGAAGGAGAGCACATATGCCGCAATGCGCCCACGGCGGCTTTTAATCCAGTCCGGGTAGGAGGTGACAATCCCGGCCGCTGCGGCCTGGGTAATGCGCCCGGTTAGTGTGTCATCGAGCGCATAATTATCTTGGCGGTTGTTTGTTGCCTTCTCGGCCCCTGTAGTCATGGCATCTACTTTAAGCGGCGGTACTCTAGAGCGCATGTATGACGCGAAAAAAGAGCACCTCACGCCGGTGCAACAAGCCGCGCAAGATCAGCGCGATAATGATGACCGCCGCAACGGGCACTTCCTAGCCACCGAGCACACCGCGCTTCCCCTAGATGGTTTTATGACGAGGCTCATGGCCCAAGAGCTTCCCATGCTCGATTCCCACTCGCGCGGGAGGGTGTATCAGTTACTGCGTGAGTATGAGGGCCCAGAAATCACTTCCCAGGAGGAGCTCCCCGCAGAGATTCGGGAGCTGATGGATCTGTAGTAAACAACACATTCGGGCAGTACAAGCGTCCGTTTTGTTCCGAATGTCACTTAATTCAGTCCCCTCCCCGCGCCACCTACGTGAGTAGGCTAGGAGCGATACATCACGTCGAGCAAAGAGTAAGAGATGGAACTACATACCACCGAAAAGTCCCTGTACGGCTGGGGCCGCACCGCCCCAACAACCGCACACGTCGTCTCGACCGAAGACGTCGACGTCATCAAGAAGGCCGTCGCCCAGGTTGCTGACGATAACTCCACCAAACCAGGCCACCTGCGCCGCGGCGTCATTGCCCGCGGCATGGGCCGCTCCTACGGCGATCCTGCCCAAAACGGCGGCGGACTCGTCATCGACATGCAGCCGCTGAACAAGATCCACTCCATCGATCCGGAATCCGCCATCGTTGACGTCGACGGTGGCGTCACCCTGGACCAGCTGATGAAAGCCGCCATCCCTTATGGCCTGTGGGTACCGGTTCTGCCCGGCACCCGCCAGGTCACCATCGGTGGCGCCATCGGCCCTGATATTCACGGCAAGAACCACCACAGCGCCGGCTCCTTTGGCAACCACGTGGTTTCCATGGAGCTCCTCGTTGCTGATGGCCGGGTCCTGCACCTCGAGCCTGAGGGCGAGAACTCCGAGCTCTTCTGGGCCACTGTAGGCGGCATGGGCCTGACCGGCATCATCCTGCGGGCGAAGATCCGCATGACCAAGACCGAGACCGCCTACTTCGTGGCCGATACGGACCGCACCGACAACCTCGAAGAGACGGTGGCCTTCCACTCCGATGGCTCGGAGAAGAACTACACCTATTCCTCCGCGTGGTTCGATGTCATCTCACCAGAGCCCAAGCTGGGCCGCTCCACTATTTCGCGCGGCTCCCTGGCCACCCTGGCGCAGCTCGAGGAGCTGGCTCCGAAGCTGGCGAAGGATCCGCTCAAGTTCAATGCCCCGCAGCTGATGACCGTGCCGGACATCTTCCCCTCATGGACCATGAACAAGCTCACGCTCATGGCCATCGGCGAGGCCTACTATGCCATGGGCGCGCCGGCCTATAACAAGGTCAAGAACCTCACGCAATTCTATCAGCCCCTCGATCTCATTGGCGAATGGAACCGTGGATACGGCTCCAAGGGCTTCTTGCAGTACCAGTTCGTTGTGCCGACCGACGCCGTTGAGCCCTTCAAGGAGATCATCCGCGATATGCAGCGCTCTGGGCACTACTCGGCGCTCAACGTGTTCAAGCTCTTCGGCCCAGGCAACAAGGCTCCGCTGTCTTATCCCATGCCTGGCTGGAATGTCTGCGTCGACTTCCCCATCCGTCCCGGCCTCGGCGCCTTCCTCGACGATCTCGATCGCCGAGTATTGGAATTCGGCGGCCGCCTCTACCTGGCCAAGGAATCTCGTACCTCGCCGGAGACTTTCCATAAGATGTACCCAGGTATGGAAGGCTGGCTCAAGACCCGCAACGACATCGACCCGACCGGGGTCTTTGCCTCCGACATGTCCCGCCGCCTCGAGCTGCACTAATCGAAAGGACTACTAGACAATGCTTAACGCAGTAGGCCAAGCACAGCACATCTTCCTCCTCGGCGGTACCTCCGAGATCGGACTGGGAATCGTCGAGGAGTTCCTCCAGCGCGGCCCCGCCAAGGTGACCTTGGCCGCCCGCCACGATTCCCCGCGCATCGCTCAGGCCACCGCGGACCTTAAGGCCCGCGGGGCAGACGTCGAGGTCATTGACTTCGACGCCACCGATTTCTCTTCTCACCCGCAGGTCGTAGCCAGCGCCTGGGAGCGCGGCGATGTCGACGTCGCCATCATCGCCTTCGGCACCCTCGGTGACCAGGAAGAGCTGTGGCAGGACCAGGCCAAGGCCGTCGCCTCCGCGGAGACCAACTTCACCGCTCCCGTCTCCCTCGGCGTCTTGCTGGGTCAGTACTTCAAGGAGCAGGGACATGGCACCATCGTGGCGCTGAGCTCCGTGGCCGGCATGCGCGTGCGCCGCTCCAACTTTGTCTACGGTGCCGCCAAGGCCGGCGTCGATGGATTCTTCATCAACCTTGACGAAGCCCTGCGCGGCACCGGCGCCAACGTCCTCGTTGTCCGCCCCGGTCAGGTCCGCACCAAGATGTCCGCGGAGGCCGGCGAGGCGCCGCTGACCGTCAACGTCTCCGACGTAGCCGAGGCCACCGTGAAGGCCGTCGTCGAGCACAAGCAAGCGATCTTCGTGCATCCGCTCTTCCAATATGTCTCGCTCGCCTTCAAGTTCATCCCGCAGGCGATTTTCCGCAAGCTGCCTTTCTAAGATCAGGCGCCAGCGGATTTAAACGCGGGGGGCATGGTCGCTCGGCACAGAGTGTTTCGTGCCGAGTGGCCGTGCCCTCCCTTCGTTTTCCCTCGTGCAGCAGGCGAGAAGTCTCAGGAATCTGGCGTGGAAAGCCCCGCTGGTTCTTAAACCGAACTGCATTTGTGGGAAACTATGGGACATGACAAGTCCAGCTGCCGACATCTCTGCACGCCCTACCCCACCCGCGCTGCAGGAATACGCTCCCGACCGTCTACCGCTTAGGACCGCCCTCATCGGGATAGCGGTCACGGCTTTGGGCAGTGGTCTACTCACCTTGGCTGGTTGGTACATCTTCCACAGGATTTCTCTGCCTGCTTTCAATACCTCCATGGTCACCCGCGCTCTATGCACCGTAGGAATAGTGGCCACGGTTGTCCTCGTCGCTGTCTTGGCCACGCTATGGATCCGTGATGGGTATAAAGAAAAAGAGGGCGGCCGTGTCCCGCGTCCGCGCTGGCGCACGTGGCTGACTTATGTGGTCAGCTACCTCTCCCCCGCGCTTTTGATACTCGCCGCGCTCGGACTACCGCTTTCGGCAACGCGCCTGTGGCTCGACGGAGTCCAGGTGGATCAGGTCTTCCGCACGCAGTTCCTTACCCGTTCGGCCGACCAGATGGGCTACGCCGACATGAACTACGAGGGCCTGCCCACCTTCTATCCTCTGGGCTGGTTCTGGCTGGGCGGGCGCCTAGCGCACCTGTTGGGAATACCCGGCTGGGAAGTCTTCCAGCCTTGGTCCCTCATCTCCATCGCGGTTGCTGGCTGTATCCTCGTGCCCATCTGGCAGCGCCTGACGGGCTCGCTGCCGGTAGCCACCGCCATCGCCTTGGTCACCACCGCGGTAACCGCGACCCTCGGTGCTGAGGAACCCTATTCCGCGGTCATCGCGATGGGCGTTCCCGCAGTCGCCGTGATGTGCGCACATGCTTTCGCCGGCTCCTGGGCCTCGACCATCGGCATCACCTTGTACCTGGGGATATCCGCCACCTTCTATACCCTTTTCACCGGTGCAGTTGCGCTGACCGTCGTGTGTTGGCTGGCGCTGCTTACCGCTATCTACAGGCAGCAGTGGCGCCCGATTTTCCGCACTATCATCATCGGGGTTGGCTCCATTGCCATAGCCTCCATAGCGTGGGGCCCTTATGTCTTGGCGGCGCTGCGGGCATCGACGCCGCTGGAATCGACCGCGCAGCACTACCTGCCCCAGGAGGGAACGCAGGTTCCGGTTCCCTTCCTCTCCTTCAGCATCATTGGCCTGCTCTGTCTTATCGGTCTGGTCTACCTGATGATAAGGCTGGAAACGCCGGAGATCCTCTCCCTGACCTGTGCTCTCATTGGTCTCTATCTGTGGATCCTGGCTTCCATGATTGTCACGCTCATCGGTTCTACTCTGCTGGGCTTCCGTTTGGAGATAGCCGTCGTTCTAACTTTCGCTACGGCGGGCATCCTCGCACTTGCGGAGCTTCGGCTGAGCGGGTTTAAGGCGCTCTATCCTCAGGTTGTCGATCTCAAGCTACGCCAGCGCCTCAACGCTGCCTTCCTCGCTGTGCTGGCACTGGGCGGGATCCATTACGCCCAGCAGATCCCCGAGGCCAATGAGTCTGCGCTCGACCACGCTTATTCCGATACGGATGGCTACGGCGAGCGCGGCGACCGTTTCACCAGTGATTCCAGCCGCCACTACATCGACATCCGTGACTTCATTGATTCCCATGGTCACCCCGCAGATGACACCGTGGTGCTCACGGATGAGAAGCTTTTTATGGGCTATAACCCCTACTTCGGATTTAATGCTTTTACCAGCCACTACGCCAACCCCTTGGGCGAGTTCAGTGTCCGCAATGAGCAGATTCAACAATGGAGCAAAGACTCCTGGGAGCAAGACCCCGCACAGTTCCGGCAGGCCTTGGAATCTGCGCCATGGCGTGGGCCGGATGTGATGATCTTCCGCGACAACCTGGAGGATCCGGGCGATGGTTTTAAGACTCACTTGGCCGATGACATCTACCCGAATCAGCCCAACGTGCGCTATCGCTCCGTGTTCTTTAACCCGGAGGTCTTCACGGAAGGCTGGGACACCAAGCAGATAGGCCCCTTCGTGGTCGCCGTGCGCAGTGACGCCTCTTGAGGCCCCAATAGCACTCAATAGCATTCAGCAGCACTCAGTATTTCACGCTCCGCGCGGCGACGAGTCCC
Source organism: Corynebacterium flavescens (assembly GCF_008693105.1). Lineage (GTDB taxonomy): Bacteria > Actinomycetota > Actinomycetes > Mycobacteriales > Mycobacteriaceae > Corynebacterium > Corynebacterium flavescens. The sequence continues at coordinate 58,237 of NZ_VXKK01000009.1, read as the reverse complement.
GAAAACCCCAAGCGGTGACGTAGACTATTCGCCGTGTCAGTTAGCCTCGCCTCGAAGAAAAACGAGCCTCGCCCAACCATCGCGGCATCCCCGCGTTGGCTGCGGCTGACGGCGATAGTTGCCGGAATCATCGGTTTTCTGTGTTTTGTGGCCACGCCACTTCTCCCGGTGAATCAAACGCAATCCTCCTTCGGCTGGCCGCAGAATGATTCCCTGCAGTCAGTCAACGCGCCGCTCATTTCGGTGGCTCCGGAGTCGATTGAGGCGGACATTCCGCTTTCCGCGATAGCGGATCTGCGGGAGGGCCAAAACCTGCTCTACGGCACCGTCCCGCCGGAATCACCAAAGGCCTCCAATCGCGGCATGTTCGTGCGCGCTGATACGGAGGGCCTTTCGGTCACTTCCCTAGATGAGGTGCTCCTCGCGCTCAATGCCAAGGAGGTCTCCGAGCTTCCCAGCAACGCGATGCTGCATATCTCCGCGACTGGGGAAGAAACCTCCGTGAGCGTGGGCAAGCACAAGGAAACCACGGACGAGGACAAACGCCCGCAGGTCACCGGTATTTACACCGAGATCGATGACTCCCCGGCAAACGCCGCAGCTCTCGCCGCGGATGGAATGAACGTCCACGTCGAGGTCAATTCGCGTTTTACCTCCTCCCCATCAGTGATCAAGACTGCGGCCATGTGGCTGGGCATAGCGATGGTTATTCTCAGCTTGTTCTGCCTATGGCGCATCGATCGCCTTGATGGCCGCCGCCTCGGCTTTATGCCTCCTACCTGGAAGCAAATTCGCCCCCTCGACGCGGTGGTTGCGGCCGTCTTGGGCTTTTGGCATATCTTCGGCTCCAATACCTCGGATGACGGCTTCATCCTCACCATGGGCCGTGTTGCTGATCACGCCACCTATATGGCGAATTACTACCGCTGGTACGGCGTCCCCGAGGCGCCTTTCGGCTCACCCTTCTATGACCTGATTGCCTTCCTCGCGGGCATTTCTAGCTCCTCGATGTTTGTGCGTTTGCCCGCATTGGTCTCCGCGCTCATAGTCTGGTTCATCCTCTCGCGCGAGATTCTCCCGCGCTTCGGCGCGGTGGTCAGTGATCGCCGCGTGGCCCAGTGGACCGCCGCTTTCATGTTCCTAGCCTTCTGGCTGCCTTATAACAACGGCACCCGCCCAGAGCCCATTGTGGCTCTCGGCGTCATGCTCACCTGGGCTTCTTTCGAGCGCGCCATCGCCACCCAGCGCCTTTTGCCCGCTGCATTCGGCACGCTTTTCGCCACCATCACCCTAGGCGCAGGCCCCACGGGCCTCTTCGCCGTCGGGGTGTTCTTGGTCTGCTTGCCGCGCCTTTTTGCCATCATGTCGCAGCGCGTAAGCGCAATGGGCGGCGGGGTCCGCGGCTGGCTGACCATGGTGGCGCCTTTCCTTGCTGTCGGCACCGCGATCATGGTCGCCGCCTTCGGGGACCAGACGCTGGCCACGGTCCTAGAATCCACCCGAGTGCGCTCGGAGGTAGGCCCTTCGCTGCCGTGGTACTCGGAGTACGTTCGCTACACCACCTTGTTCCAGCAATCGGTCGATGGCTCGATGACAAGGCGTTTCGCCATGTTCACCATGCTCTTCTGCCTGGCTCTCATTGCCTATGCCTTCATCAAGGATCGCCGCGTTGTCGGCGCCGAGGTCGGCCCGACCCAGCGCCTGCTCCTCATCGTGGCGCTGTCCATGTTCTTCCTGATGTTTACTCCCACCAAGTGGACCCACCACTTCGGCATCTACGCCGGCGTGGCCGGGGTCATCGCCGCGCTCGGGGCGGTGGTGCTTTCCCAGATTGCGATGCGCTCGCCCCGCGCGCGAACCTTCGCCATCGCCTCGGTGGTATTCCTCTTGGCCATCTCCTTCGCCGGCTGGAATGCCTGGTGGTACGTTTCTTCCTTCGGCATCCCGTGGTGGGATCGCACCGTGCAATTCAAGGCGGTGGAGGCGAATACGATCCTCCTCCTCATCGCCATGGTCATCCTGGCAATCGGGGTCGGCCAGTCCCTGGTGCACAATCACCGCAAATCCAAGGCCAGCGCCAAGGATAACATCGCGGAATTCGAGCGCTCCGCCGCCGCGAAGGCCTCGCGTTGGTCTGGTTTGATGTCCGCTCCTATCGGCATCGCCTGCGTCCTCATGGTGGCCTTCTCCTGCGCCTCCTTTGCCAAGGGCTACGTGGCCCAGGCGGATTCCTATTCGGTGGGCAAGGGCAACCTCGCTTCCTTGAAGGGAGACGTATGCTCCTTGGCGGATGCCACCATGGTCGAGACCAATACCAATGATTCCTTCCTCGCCCCGGTCCGCGGTGATCTCGGTGATTCCCTCATCAATCCGGACGAGGATTTCCGCGGCTTCGATCCCAATGGCATCCCTGATTCCATCGAGCCGGAGAACATGAACTCCGCATCCGTCGGCGCCATCGGTGGCGGCGGTGCTACCGACAGCGGCAGCGCCACCTCTGGGACCGATCCTTCACTGGGTGGCAACGTCAACCGCGATGATTCCACCGGTTCTGCAAACCAAAGCAACCAGGGTTCCGGCTCCGCTGGCGGCGCCACCAACGCGCAGGATTCGCGCGAGGGAAGCAGCAAGAGCGCCAACGAGTCCAGCGGCTCCAACTCCACCTCCGAAGGCGGGGTACGCGGCACTGAGGGCGTCAATGGCTCCCAGATGCACCTGCCCTTCAACCTCGATTACACCAAGGTCCCTGTCCTCGGCTCCTACGCTGCGAACCAGCAGTCCACCGCGGAAGTCACCACCCAGTGGTACCGTCTGCCCGAGCGCAAGGACAACGCGCCTGTGCTGGCCGTGTCCGCCGCCGGCGACATCTACCACCACGACGTCAACGGCGTCGAGCAGGAGGGCATGGAGCTGACCCTGGAGTATGGCACCGTGGACGCGCAGGGCAAGGCCTCCGACACCGGGGAGCTTGAGCTTTCCGACGTCGGGGCCACGCCCAAGTGGCGCAACCTGCGCATCGCCATGGATAAGATCCCCGCCGAGGCAAATGCGGTACGCCTCGTCGCCGTCGATGATTCGACTGATGAGGACGATTGGGTGGCCTTTACCCCGCCGCGCGTCCCTGAGCTCGCCACCCTCAACTCCCAATTCTCCTCGGAGACCCCGGCCTTGCTCGACTGGTCAGTGGCACTGCAATTCCCCTGCCAGCGCACCTTCAATCACTACGCCGGCGTGACTGAGATCCCGCAGTACCGCATCCTTCCGGACGCGGCAGCGCAGACCTCGCTCACGGATTTCCAGTCCTTCTCCGGCGGCGGAGCCATGTCCACGGCTGAGGCAGTGAACTACTCCTACGAGATCCCCAGCTACCTCAACAATGATTGGGCGCGGGATTGGGGCGCCGTCGAAAAGTACGAACTGCGCACCAACTCCCAGGGCCAGGCGCCTGCCGACGCCGCCATCCAGCACGACACAATCTCGCGCGCCGGATGGTGGCAGGAATCGAAGATGAAGGTTCGCCCCGAGGGCTCCGACGACAAGTAGCTACACCGACTTGAGGAACTCCGCGGTATCGATGATGCGCTGCCGCGCCACAGCCGGGGTGGAGATACGGTGCTGAGAGACGTAGTCGGCGCGCTCGGCACTGGGTATGGTCACCGGGCTGGCCACCTCGTCATAGAGCGCGGTCTGCACGAGCGTGCGGGGATAAGAATCGACAGCGGGCAGCTCATAACCTGCACGCAGAGTATCGGGAAGATTACCCAGGGCGGCGAAGTCGGGGAAGGTAAGCGCGAGCGCATCGACGTCCTTCGATAGCAGCGCCGCCAAGGCACCGCCGGAGGAATAGCCCCACACAGTCACCGATTCCGCGCCTTGGGCTCGGGCATGCTCGACTGCGCGGCGCACGCTAGCCACCATTTCGTCGACGGTGTGCTCGGGCGCGAGCGGGTAATCGACATCGATAAGCGTGGTACCGGACAGCTGCGCTGCGGCGGCCACCTCGGGGCGCCACTGCATCTCCAGAGCCTGGCCATTGCCCCGCCACCAACCGCCAGAGTGCAGCGATACCGCCCAGCGCCCAGTCGGGGTGGGCGGTACAAAGATGGCACCGACCTCGCTGTCGTGGCGGGTTATCTCAGCGGTGAACTTAGTGCCCGGCAGGCTGTGATCTACGCCTGCGCCGAGGACCATCATGGCGGCATGCGTAATGCGGTCCGGCAGGAGTGCGCAATAGCGATCCGCCGCCGGCGAGCCTCCCCCGGCCCACGGCGGACGGAAATCCGGGAGCGGATAATGCGCCTCTAGGTAGGAGGCGAGCTGTTCTAGCTGCTCAGGCTCGCTGAGCTGGCGGTCACTGCCGCCGATGTGCCATTCCTGGCCCTCCTCGAGGGGGCGGTGCGGGTCATGAGCGGAAGTTTCTTCTTTAGCCATGACCCCGAGATTACCCGCGCCGCTTCTCTCGTTCCCGGAACTACCAGATGGTCACGCGGTTCTCAGGCGCAATGTACATCGGTGAATCCTGTGACACGTCGAAGGCCTGATAGAACTCGGCGACATTGCCGGCGATGAGATTGCAGCGGAACTCGGCCGGTGAGTGAGGATCAATGGCTAGGTACTGCGTAGCCATTTCCGGGCGGATGGCTGTGCGCCATACGCGTGACCAGGAGAGGAAGAAGCGCTGCAGGCCGTTCCATTCCTGGGCCGCCAATTCCGGCTGGGCGCCCTCGGCAACGAAGGGAGCCTCCGCGCCGGTGAGATCGATGCCGTTATCCGCGCAGTACTTTTTGTAAGCAACCACGGCGATCCCTAGTCCGCCAAGGTCACCGATGTTCTCCCCCAGGGTGAACTTGCCGTTGACCCCGGTAGATTCGATGCCCTTGTCGCGCAGGACGGTGGGCACCTGACCATTGAATTGCTCGACGAGCTTGGCGGTGAGCTTCTCAAAGGCAGCGCGGTCTTCATCGGTCCACCAGGAGTTGAGGTTGCCGTGTCCGTCATACTGCGAGCCCTGATCATCGAAGCCGTGCCCGATCTCGTGGCCGATGACGGCACCGATGGCACCGAAGTTCTCTGCGGCGTCGGCTTCTGGGTTAAAGAAGGGCGGGCGCAGGATCGCGGCTGGGAAGGTGATGTCATTGACCACCGGGTTATAGAAGGCGTTGACGGTCTGCGGGGTGGCAAACCACTCGTCACGGTCGGCAGGTTTGCCGATCTTGTTAAGCTCGAAATCGTGGGACCATGCACAACCGGTGCGCACGTTATCCACCAGATCCGCACCGCGGGGTGAGAACTCCAGGCCGGAGTAATCGCGCCACTTCTCCGGGTACCCGATCTTGGCCTTGAACTGCGAGAGCTTCTCCAGCGCACGCTCGCGGGTGGCGGGAGTCATCCACTCCAGCGTGCTGATGCGCTCGCGGTAGGCTGCGATGAGGTAATCCACGAGGGTGTCCATCTCGTCCTTGGATGAAGGCGGGAAGTACTTCTCCACGAAGACCTTGCCGGTTTCTTGGCCCACAAATCCTTCAGCCAGGGCGAGGGCCCGCTTCCAGCGATCCCTTTGCACCGTAGCACCAGACAGGCGGGTGCCGTAGAACTCAAAGTTCTTTTCCCCGACCTCTTCCGGCAGGTAGGCCGCGCGTGAGCGCAGGATGCGCCAGGTGGCCCACAGCTGCCAGTCCGCCATGCGCTCGGAGTTAAAAAGTCCTGCTAGGTGCTCAAGGTAGGAAGGCATCATGTTGACCACGCGGTGCTTGGGTAGACCGCCGCCGGCCAGCATCGATTGCACCAAGCCCGGGAGCTCAGCGAATTCGCTGAGGTTATAGGTCTTCACGGCATCACGGCTGGCCACAACGTCCCAGTGACCGGCAGCGAGCTCGGTTTCGAGGTTGACTATACGGGTGGCCGCAGCCTGCACGCCAAGCCCAAAGAGCCGTGCTGGATCCACGAACTCTAGCATTGCTGCGACGTGCTCGCGATAAGCAGCGAGGGTTTCCGCGTGGGCTTCCTCGCGATAATAAGCCTCATCGGGCAGGCCCAGTCCTGATTGATGGATATAGGCCAGAGATTCTTCGGAGCCCGAGTCCTTTTCCACCCAGAAGGTGACCGGAGAACCCACGCCCTCCCTTTCCAGCGCGCCAAGGTTAAAGGCCAACTCTTCCGGAGTAGAGGCGGCGAGGCGATCGAGATCGGCGTCGAGCGGGGCTAGGCCCGCCGCGTTGACGCCCTCGGTATCCATGAAGGATTGGTAGACGGTTCCCGGGCGGCCCGAGTCTTCCTGAACGATGCCGTGGACAAGTTCCTCGGCCTCATCGCGCAGGGCGTGAAAAGTGCCGTCGATACCGCGGTCATCAGGGATAACGTGGGCCTTAATCCAGGGGCCATTGACAAATTGATAAAGATCTTTCATGCCAGCCACTCTAGGCTAAAGCTTGCAGTTAAGGTATGAGCTATGGCTTTTTATCGCTTCCCACCACCGACTCTGCGGGGAACCTTTCTCGTGGTCTCGGGCTGTGTCTTGGCGGTCCTCGCACTGCCAGCCTTGGTCAACGCCAACATGACTCTGCCGCAGCCCCAGCTCGAGAAGGTCACCCTCGCCGCCCCCGGCAGCAAGTGGGAAGTGCCCGTTCCGGATCTCTATTGCACTCCTAATAGTGACACCATGGCGACTTTGGCCTGGAATTGCGGGAAGATTACCGTGCAGGCCGTCCTCCAGCAGGGCGTAGATGCCGACTCGGAAGAGCTGGCATTGCGGCGCGCCATCCGCGGCTATGGCTTCGGATCCGTGTCCACCGCGCAGGTTTATTCCCAGGATCGTGGGCACCTGCTTTTCGACGAACCCACTGCCACCGCCGCACTATCTCGCGCCGGCGAGGGCGATTCAGCCAATGATGACTACTTGGTGCTCATTGGCCCAGACCCCATGGCAGCCACGGTCACCGTCGACGGACAGATGCTGGGAGATATCGAGCGCATCAGTCAGCGCCTGTGGAATGCCTTTGGCTCCGCAGAGTTACCCGCAGGCTTCACTGGGGATATCGAGGCGCCCTTCAACGGCCAGTTGCCCGCACCTGACTCGGATTCCCTGCTGCAAACGGAGGATGTCTAAGTGAATAAGCTATTCCGAATCGCCCTGTGGGTATGTGTCGTACTCGGCTGCTTAGCTCTCCTGCTCAATATTGCGAGCTTTCTTTTCGTCGCCCCCGCGCTCGTGGTGCCGAGTCTGATTCTGGCCGCCTTCTTCATCGCGGTATTCCTCTTTCTCATGCGGCTTAGTCCCATGTGGGCGCGTCCCGCCACAGGCTGGGTCGCCATGTCTTTGTTGTGGGGAAGCGGCACGGCAGTAGGCTTGGCCTTGCTTTCCTCGGGCTCGGTTCTCACCTTGGCCACCGCTTCGGGCTGGGAAGATTCGCTGATGTCCTGGGCTGGTGCTTATCCGGAGGAGATCGCCAAAGCCTCCGGAGTATTCTTCGTGCTTTTGGCCTTCCGCCAGCTCAACCGACCATGGCATGGCTGGGTGGTGGGAGCAACCATAGGGATGGGCTTCGAGGCCTTAGAAAACATCATGTATGGAATCACCGGTGTCGTCATGCACCCGGCCTCCGATTGGATCGGCTTGTGGCAGACCTGGGGCATTCGCCTCATCGCCGGGCCGGGCCTGCATGTATTCCTCACCGGCCTGGCCGGATGGGGAATCGGCTGGGCAATCTTTGCTGCTTATCGCCCCCTGCGGTGGCGCTTAGCCATGATCTTTGGATTCCTCTTCTTGGCTTTTGCCCTCCACTTCGCGTGGAACTACACCTTCTCAAGCGAGGTGCTTGTCGTCATCAAGGCGGTGCTGGTGGCGCTGGTTCTTTACCCACTGAGCATCTATCTCATTATCCGCGGAAACCGCCTGGCCAAACAGGACTCAAGCTATAGCTACTCTCCAGGGACGGAGAGCCTGCGCACTGTAGTTTGATTGAGCGACGGCTTAGCCGCGCCTCTGCATCTCCCGCAGTTCCTCGGTATCCAGGCCGTGGCGAGACAGGTCAGCGCGTTCGCCGCGGTACGCAATCCCCTCTTCTTCCCACAGCGCGGTGACTCGCGCGGGGGCGTGGGTTTTTCCTTGGGCGTTGACCACTCGCCACCACGGCGCATCACCAGTGTGGTGGCCAAGTACCCAGCCCACGTAGCGCGCGCCGCAGCCAGCTACCTTGCCCACCTCGCCATAGGTGGCGACGTTTCCCACCGGAATGACGCGCACCACTGAGAGAACGGCGGCAATACGCTTGTGTGCAGGTGGCTGTGGCTGGGCGGGCGTCATCTACAGATCGAGGTTGAGCAGATCATCGGATTCGCGCGGCTCCTCCTGCGGGGCATCTTCTACCTCAGCGAGGGTGATCGTGGCTCCGGTGGAATCCGCCAGCAGGCACAGGCGCCCGAAGGGCGAGTCCCACGCAGGGCGGATGACCTCGCCGCCGAGGCTTACTGCAGCCGCGGCCGCCGCCTCGATGCTGCGCACGCCGAGATAGGTCTGCCAGAAGCTGGGCACCTGGGGGGGAAATGCACCCTCGGCATTCCAGAAGCCGGCGAAGGGAGCGCCCTCTTCCTCAGCCGTGGCATACTCGATGTGCTCGGCAGAGGACTGCCCTGAGCTGCTTTGTTCTGAGCTGCTTTGTTCCGTGTTCGCGGAAAGGGCGCGGATGTCCCAATTGAAAAGCTCGCCATAGAAATCGAGGACGCCACGAAAGTTCGCGGTGGCGCTCAGCTCGTGCCACACGGGCAGCCCGGGCTCGCCTGCAGCGACGAAGTGCTCGGCGCCGCGCGGTTGGATGAGGCCGAACATGCCCCCCGCGACATCGACAAGCAGGGCCATGTCCCCCAACTCGACGGACTGTGCCGGTGAGAGGACGCGCCCGCCTAGTTCCCGGGCACGGGCGCAATCGGTGTCGATGTCCGCGCTCAAGAAATAGGTGATCCAGGTATCTGGGCGCGCGGCCTCCGCCGGCTGCGGAATGAAACCCGCGACGGGCAGGCCCTGCACGCGGGCTAGGCGGTACTCCTCGCCGGAGACCTCCCAGCCCAGGACTTCCTCATAAAAGCGGGTGGACTTGCGGGGATCGGAGGTGGCCAAATCGATCCAATAGGGCATGCCGACCTCGGCCTGGAATGCGGGCATTTAGATATTCCTCCACTTTTCTGGGTCAAAATCATCATCGGCGGTGGCCTCGTCGAAGTAATCCTCATCCTCCGCCGCGGCATTGACGACCTTGGCGCAGGCATCCTCGATGCAGACGATATCGCCCGGGTGCACGAGCGCGCCGCGATGGGTTTGGGCATCACCGTTGACGGTGACTACGCCTTGGGCGATGAACTCTTTGGCCTCGCCGCCCGTGGCGACGAGGGAGGCCAATTTGATGAACTGGCCTAGCTTGATGGAATCACCAGCTATTGAGACTTCTAACATGGCCACCACCTTACCGAGCTACGCTTTTTACCCTCGCGAGTGGGTGGATGAGGGGATTAGGTGCCCTGCAAAGGTGCGCTGCGGGCAATCCCGAAGAAATCGAGGACGGTACTTGTGGCCCACTTTTGGGGCACAAGCCCACGGCTGTCCGAGAGACTGCCGTTCCACGTGTGCGTGCCGCCTACCACCTCATAGTGCTCGGTGGGAGCATCGCACGCGTGCCAGCGATACTTCTTGACTGCTCCGGTGGCTATGGGGCTGTTCACACTGTTGGCACTGCTAGCGCCGTTACGCTGCCTTTCGGGGAAGGGGTTGCAGCCATTGTGCTTGGCTATCTGCTCCATGTCCTGCGCCACGGATTCGTAGTGCTTGCCATGCGCGCTGCCGCCGTCATAGTGCATCACCACATCAGCCGTACCGTGAATATCGAGGTAGGGAATGGGCCCACGCTCACAGTCATCGTTAACGGCATCGTAGTTGGCGGCCGAGATGGCTGCCAGGCCGGAGTACTCCGCGGACCTCTGGCAGGCGAGCACGTGAATGAGCCCGCCACCGTTGGAGAACCCGGCGGCAAAGAAGCGCCCATCGGTGGCATAGACGGCGCGGGTATAGCTCAAGATCGCGTCGATATAGGCCAGATCCTCATCCACCGAGGTGCGCGCATAGGGCGCGGGCGCCCACGCCTTGCCTTTGCCGGTACTAAAAACGGTGAGTGCATCGGCCTCATAAAGTTTGGTATCAAGCAGCATCGAGGCGGCATTGCCCTTGTATCCGTGCAGCGCCAACACCACGGGCAGCGGATGCGAAGGCTGATAGCTATCAGGCACGTGAATGATGAAGGAGCGACCACTAGGCAGGCCGACTTCCTCGTAGTGCCCCGTCTTGGTGCTGCCTGAGCTAGGCGGGTACTTGTTTGCGGCTACCTCTTGCGCTCTGGCCGGCGGGAAGGAGCCATAGGCAGGTTCATCCACCCGCTTTCCCGCACCCGCATAGACGGTGGCAGCAATGAGTGCGGCCGCCACCAGCACTATCAGCACAATAATAAGCGAAGGCCGTGCGAGAATAAGCGTGGGCCTTGCGTGCGCTGTCCACCCCCGAGTGAGCTTCATGTCTATTGAATAGGCCGAAGCTTAACGGCGGTGCCCGTTGCGGTCACCATGAGCATGTCATTGGTCTGACCCATGGGCGAGTAATCGAAGGAGATGCCCACGACGGCGTCTGCGCCGAGTTCCTGACCGCGGTTCCACAGCTCGTTGAGCGCGGCCTCGCGGGCCTTGACGGCCTCCTCCTCGTAACCTGCGGAGCGTCCGCCGGTGAAATTGCGCAGAGAAGCTCCTAGATCCTTCAGGAAGTTGATTCCGGTAACAGTCTCACCCGCTACGACGCGGATGTACTGGGTAATCTCGTGTCCGTCAACGTTATTGGTGGTGGTAAAAATCATGAGACCAGACTACCCACGCTTGGCCGGAAGATCCTCCGGAGCAAAGCTTAGGCCCGCGCTTCCGTCCACGCGCACGAAGGCGACCTTGAGGCCGTCCTTCTTTCCAAAGCCCACCAAGTGCCTGGCGACGACGTTTTCTAAGCCATCCAGATCTTCTTCAGCCGCATCGATGTCGAGCACCAAGGCGCCCGGGTCCACCGCCAAGTCGAGGGTGCCACGCGCACCTTCGCGGTCGAAGACGCAGTGTCCGGTCTCCGAATCAGCGTCCCACCAAGCCTCAATCTTGGCTGAGAAATGGGAGGCCAGCTGCTTGCCGTAGCGGCCTGGGCGTTCGGTGGAAACATGCGCAATAGATTTGGTCATGGCGGGTAGTCTACCCAAACTTAAAGCACTGTGCCCTCAGCCAAGTTAGGTGCCGCTCATGTGCACTGCCTGCCAGTGTCGCTCCAGTGCCGCATTGGCGCCGTGCCGGTGCCGTGCGCGGCCTAGTGAGCACCCTTGGTCGCCTGCGTGTGATCGCGCACGGCCTCACCCTCTGCATACAAGGGCATGTTTTGGCCGGCGCGGTAGAAGGCGACATCGCCAAGCGGGGGCAGCGGAGAGCGCTCCGCGATGAGATCGGCGGCCTTCTCCCCCACCATCATGGTCGGGGCATAGATGTTTCCATTGGTCACGCTGGGGAACACGCCGGCATCCGCAATATAGAGGCCTTCAATACCCCAGACCTGCATGGTCTCCGGATCGACAACAGCCATTGGATCCTCGACAGAGCCCATCTTGGTGGTGCAGGAAGGGTGCAGCGCGGTCTCCCCGTCTTTGCGCACCCACTCGAGGATCTCCTCATCGCTTTGCACCTGCGGGCCGGGGCTAATCTCTCGCGCACCTACGGCATCCATAGCAGCGGTATCGAGCAAGGAGCGCGCGACGCGGACTGCCTCGACCCACTCGCGACGATCCTGATCGGTGCTGAGGTAGTTGAAGATAATCTCCGGCTTAACGTGAATATCCGCGCTCTTGATGCGCACGTGCCCCTTGGTATCAGAAAACATCGGGCCGACATGCCACTGGAAACCATGCTTGACGTCCGCTTTCTGCCCGTCATAGCGCACGGCCATGGGCAGGAAGTGGAACATCAGGTTGGGATAGGCCTCCTTGTCATTGGAGCGCACGAAGCCGCCGCCCTCAAAGTGCGAGGTGGCCACGGGGCCCTTCTTGGTCAAAAGCCACTGCAGGCCCATTGCCGGCCAGCGCCACTTATCCAGGTAGGGCTGGGAGGAGTCGGTGGACTTGGTGGTCTCGTATTGGATATAGACCTCGAGGTGATCTTGGAGGTTCTCGCCCACGCCCGGCAGGTTCTTAACCACGTCGATTCCATACTTACGCAGCAGCGCCTCATCACCCACGCCGGAAACCTGCAAGAGCTGCGGCGTGTTGATGGCACCGGCGGAGAGCACGATCTTTTCCGCATAGACGCGGTGGAACCCACCCTGCCATTCATACTCCACGCCGACGGCGCGCTGGCCTTTGAAAAGAATCCTCGTGCTCAGCGCGCGAGTACGGATCTCTAAGTTGTCGCGGCCCAAGTTGGGGTGCAGATACGCCCGGGCTGCGGACCAGCGCCGGCCGTGCTTGATATTGCGATCGAAGGGTGCAAAGCCCTCTTGGCGGTAGCCGTTGACGTCATTGGTCAGTTCATATCCGGCCTCCTGAACGGAGCGGAACAGCGCCTGAAAGAGCGGGCTGGTGGCTGGGCCGCGGGAAAGGTAAAGCGGCCCGGAATGCCCGCGGCGGGGATCGTCATCCTCAGCAGCGGCCGCGGTCTCCATGCGGTTGAAATAGGGCAGGCAGTGGGCAAAATCCCAGTTCTCCATGCCTGGATTCTGAGCCCACTTTTCGTAGTCCAGGGGGTTTCCACGTTGGAAGATCATGCCGTTGACGGAGGAGGACCCTCCCAGCAGCTTGCCGCGGGCATGGTAGATCCGGCGGTTATTCATCTCCGGTTCGGGCTCGGATTCATATTGCCAGTCGTAGTTCTTGGCACCGATGGGAAAGGAGAATGCAGAGGGCATGTGGACGAAGAGATCCCAGAGTGAATCGGGCCGACCGGCCTCAAGGACGAGCACGCGAGTGTGCGGGTCCTCGCTCAGGCGCGCCGCCACAACGGAACCTGCGGAGCCGCCGCCGACGACAACTACGTCGCAGACTTCATCAGTGACGTGCTTGGCCTTCGTGGCCTTAGCGGCTTTCATGCCGAAGGCGCTGCGGAGGTTTTTGGGGGCGAGTTTCTGCCCGATTCTTGCGGTCAATGCGTCCAGTTTTCCCATATACAAACTCCGTTTCTATGACTCAATTCATATTCCAGGCGCGCCTACGCGTGCGTGGAAATGTAAATACTATTCACTTATCCGTATTTTATTGTCTAGGTGCCACGTCCGGCATTGACCCAGCATACAGATTTCATTCGCAATTTGCCCTCATTAAGGTATGTTTGGAATGCCTGGGGGTTGGAATTATGGCCCCGCCGGACGCGGAGATTCCGCATACTCAACCCCGCAGTAATTTGCATCACACGGAGGGCTTCTCCCCCTGTGAGACAGGAAATTGCCGCCCGCGCCCGCAAGGATTTTCTCATCTTTCATAGACGCAACGAGGAGTAAGTGATGGCGAACTTTGACCCGCACGACAGGGAAGGGCCCGGCCCCGCTCCCACACCCCCACAACGGGGTAATGCTGGCGCTGCAGGTGACGCAGGCGAAGTTGGCACCGGAGGAGCTGCAGGCGCTGCAGCCACGGCGGCTCCTGCCCAGAAGAAGTCGCGGCGGCGCCCCAGCTATCAGGTCCACGCACTCGTGGGCAGCTTCAAGGCAGAGACCGGACCAGAAGTCGGCGCGGACACCGTGCCCGCCCCCAAGCCCAATTGGCCGGTTTTCGCCATCTCCGGCGCGCTCATCATCGCCCTTGTCCTCTACGCAGGGCTAGGGCGCGAGTCCGCTGCAAATACGTTGGCCAACGTCACGGGCTGGATTGGCACCAACCTTGGCTGGTTCTACGTTCTCACCGCCACCATCGCCGTGGTATTCGTCCTCTACATCGCTTTCTCCAACGTGGGCAATATCCGCTTGGGGCCCGATCATTCCCGCCCCAAGTTCAACACCTTCTCCTGGGCATCGATGCTCTTCGCCGCCGGCATCGGCGTTGACCTCATGTTCTTCGCCGTGGCCGAGCCCGTCACCATGTATATGTCCCCACCTGTTGGTGAAGGCGAGACAATGGAGGCCGCCAAAGAGGCCGTCGTGTGGGCTATGTTCCACTACGGGCTAACCGGCTGGGCGCTCTATGCACTCATGGGTGTGGCCTTTGGTTACTTTGCTTATCGCCTCAACATGCCCCTGGCCATTCGCTCGGCGCTCTACCCCCTCATTGGCAAGCGCATCCACGGCCCCGTGGGGGACGCGGTCGACGTCGCCGCAATGCTGGGAACGGTCTTCGGCGTAACCGCCTCGCTAGGCATTGGCGTGGTGCAGCTCTCCTATGGCTTCCACCTCATCTTCGGGGTCGAGCAGGGTATCGGGCTGCAGTCCGCACTCATTGTCATCGCCATTCTCATTGCCACCCTCTCCGCCGTATCCGGCGTCGACAAGGGCATCCGTTTTCTCTCCGAGCTCAACGTGTATCTGGCGCTGGCCTTGATGATCTACATCGTCGTCGTGGGCAAGACCGCTTACCTCTTCGATGCGATTACCACCAACGTGGGCGACTACATCTCCAAATTCCCCTCGTGGACCATGGAAACCTTCGCCTTCGCCGATGACCGCGCCTCCACCGCCGAATGGATGCAATCCTGGACCCTGTTCTTCTGGGCCTGGTGGATCGCTTGGGCCACCTTTGTTGGATTGTTCCTGGCGCGCATCTCTCGTGGGCGCACCCTGCGCCAATTCATCCTCGGCACCCTGACCTTCCCCTTCTTGTTCATCTTGATGTGGATGTCTTTCTTCGGCAACACGGCCCTCGATATGGTGCGCTCGGGCGATTACTCTGACTTCGCCGAAGCGGCGATAAACAATCCTGAACAGGGCTTCTACGATATGCTGGCCCAGTTCCCGGGCTCTGGCATCGTCGTTTTGATCACCACCTTCATCGGGCTTTTGCTCTACATCACCTCCGCAGATTCCGGCGCGCTGGTCATGTCCAACTTCACCTCGAAGATCACCGACAACCGCCAGGATGGGCCGCGCTGGATGCGCGTGTTCTGGTCCGTGACCGTCGGCGCCTTAACCCTCGCGCTGCTGCAGATAGATGGCATCGCCACCGTGCAATCAGCAACCGTGGTCATGGGCCTGCCCTTCGCCATCGTGATCTACCTCATCATGTACTCGCTGTGGAAGTCCCTGCGTCTGGAGACCATCCAGCGGGCCGCGCGGCAGACGGCGCTGCACGGAGCAATCTCCGGGCGCACGGAACTGGCACCGGAATCCGGGGAGCGCTGGAAGCTGCGCCTCGACCGCGTCAACGCCTACCCGGATAGGCAAAAGATGGATGACTACCTGCGGCATACAGCCACCTTTGCCCTGGAAAAGGTCGCGGTGCAGATGCGCGCTCGCGGCTACGATGCCATCCTCTTGACCAGCGAACTGCCAGATCTCAAGCTCCCACAGCTTGACCTGCAGGTGACCCTGGAGCACGAGCGAAAGTTCCGCTACCAGCTCTTCCCCGTCGCCGCCGAGCGCCCAGACTTTAGTGAGGGTGAGGAGGCGGAGTACTACCGACTCGAGGTCTACGATCTCACCGGCTCACTGGGCTATGACGTCTATGGCTATTCCGAGAACCAGATCATCAACAACGTCCTCGACCTCTACGAGCGCCACCTGGCATTCCTATACATGCAGCAAACCCAGCCCGGCGACTCAGACGTTTCAGACGGCGCCGAGCCCGAGCGCACCTGGCGCGAGGATAGCTAGGCTGGCGCACAGAGGACATCACCGTTTCGCGGTGGCACTGCGCCACCGTGTCACCGCTTCACGTTCGTTTACTTAAACAGAAAGGCAAGCTACTTCTTGAGCACCCCAGACAACCACAACACGCTCTTTGACCCCACCACCACCGAGTTCCTCCACGATGTGCACGCCGGTCCAGCCCCGCGTTCGCTGTTTATCAACGGGGAGTGGGAGGCCGCCGCCGACGGCGAGACCCGCACCATTACATGCCCAGCTGATGGCAGCACCGTCGGCGTGGTCTCGGAGGCCAGCGAGGCCGATACTCTGCGCGCCATCGCGGCGGCGCGGGAGTCCTTTGATTCCGGGGAGTGGGCCACCACACCGGCCATCGAGCGCGGCAAGCTGCTCATGGCAGTGGCCGCCTTCATCCGCGTCAACAAGGAGCTCTTTGCCAGTGCCGAGTCTGCCGATACCGGCAAGCGCTACGCGGAATCGCTGACGGATATGGATGATATCGCCGGCGCCTTCGATTACTTCGGCACGTTGGCCTCCCACCAAGCCGGCCGTGTGGTCGATCCCGGGGACCCGAACCTGCGCTCGCGCATCGACGCTGAGCCCATTGGTGTCTGCGGGCTCATTACGCCCTGGAATTACCCGCTTCTGCAGGTTTCCTGGAAGGTAGCCCCGGCCCTAGCCGCCGGCAACTCTTTCGTGCTCAAGCAGGCGGAGCTAACCCCGCATACCGCGATGTTGTTGATGTATGCCCTGCAGGACGCCGGTCTACCAAAGGGCGTGGCCAACCTGATTACGGGTGCAGGGACGCGCTGCGGCAACCCCCTATCCCAGCACCCCGACGTCGACATGGTCTCCTTCACCGGTGGCCTGGCCACCGGCAAGATCATCGCCCGCAATGCGGCGGAGACCGTCAAGCGCACGGCCCTGGAACTCGGCGGCAAGAACCCGAACGTCATCTTCGCCGATGCCAACTTCGAGGTTGCTGTCGATAACGCGCTCAACGGCGCATTCTTCCACTCCGGCCAGGTCTGCTCTGCAGGTTCCCGCATCATCGTCGAGGAATCTCTGCACGATGAGTTCATCGCCGCGATCGTCGCACGTACCCAGCGCATCAAACTCGGCGGACCCAGCGATGATATGGCCGAGGCGGGTCCGCTCATCACGCAGGCACAGCGGGAGAAGGTCGCGACCTACGTGGACAAGGCCCGCGAGCAAGGGGCGGAGATCCTCACCGGTGGGCGCGCCGCCACCTCCGCCGATACCACCGGGCCGCACGGCACAGGGCACAGCGATCTCGGCGCGGGTATCTTCTACCTCCCCACGATTATCGACGGCGCTTCGAGGGACATGGACTGCGTCCACGATGAGGCCTTTGGCCCCGTGGTTACGGTGGAGACTTTTTCCACGGAGTCCGAAGCCGTCGCTATTGCCAACGACACCGAGTACGGCCTGGCCGGAGCGGTATGGACGAGCGATGCCAGCAAGGCCGAGCGCATGGCGCGGGCGCTGCGTCACGGCACCATTTGGATCAATGACTTCCACCCCTACCTGCCGCAGGCCGAGTGGGGCGGATACAAGCAATCCGGCAACGGCCGAGAGCTCGGGCCCACCGGGCTGGCGGAGTATCAGGAGCACAAGCACGTCTACCAGAACCTGCAGCCCGCAGCCTGGAATCAGTTCGGGATGAAGGACTAACCCGGCGCACGCTGGCGCCGGTTGCTTGCACTAGCTCTGTATGCACTAGCTCTGTATGCACTAACCCTGGGTGGACTAGCTCTGCGTGCGCGGCTTGATAGTCATGGTGTCGATGTTCGTGCGCGCGGGCAGGGAAGCCACCCAGCGCACGGCCTCGGCGATATCCTCGGCCACGAGGTTGACCTCGCCTTTATAGACCTCGGCGGCGCGCTCGGCATCCCCGCCGAAACGGTTGAGGGAAAACTCCTCGGTGGCCACGCGGCCCGGGTCAAGCTCCGTGACGCGGACATCGTGCTCTTCTAGACGCAGCACGCGGGAGATAACCCGCACCGCATGCTTCGCGGCGTTGTAACCAGAGCCGCCAGCATAGGGTGCCCAGCCGGCGATAGAGCCCATGTTGATGATGAGGCCGGACTTATCCGGGGCGGCCTCCAGCTTGGGCATGAGCGCTTGGATCATGCGGACTGTGCCGAGCGCATTGACCTCGTACATCCAGCGCCAATCATCGATGGACGTATCCACGAGGGGCTCCATGCCTTTTGCGCCGCCCGCGTTATTGACCAAAAGATCCACGCGGTCCAGATGAGAAACGAACTCCGCCACCGATTCATCCGAGGTCACATCCAGCGCATAGGCCTCGGCGCCGATTTCCGCCGCGAGGGCCTCGAGGCGCTCCAGCCGCCGTGCCCCCACCACGACGTGCCAGCCATCGGCGGCCAAGGCACGCGCCGAGGCCGCGCCGATTCCAGAGGATGCTCCGGTTACTACTGCTACTTTTTTATCGCTCATAGTGGCGATGTTAGCCCTTGGCTCCCCGCCGCGGGGAAAGAAAAACGATTTAAGGCCACTGCAAATTCTGCAGTGGCCTTACTGTGGTGGATTAAGCCTGGACGGCGTCCTCGACCTCAGAGAGGAGATTCTCCACGAGGCCTTCCTTGAAGTCAGCCGGGGTGAATACATCATCACGCATATCGGTGATGAGGGAAATCTCCACCTGGTTGCGCAGCTGCTTCATCGAAAGGTTGGCTACTGCCAGGCGCCATGCCTCAACCGCGCGGACGCCACCGGAGAAACCGTAGCCAATGAAGGCGACGGTCTTGCCTACCCACTCAGAACCTAGGGAGTCGAAGGCATTCTTGAACGGGCCAGGGACGGAGTGGTTGTACTCCGGGGTGACAAAGACAAAGCCGTCGCAGGAATCGATGGCCTTCGACCACGCCTGAACGTTGGGATCGTCATAGCTCTTGTTGGCGGCCATGGGCACAACTGGGGAGTTGAGAATCGGAACGTTGAAAGCCTTGAGATCGATGAGCTCGAACTCGACTCCGGCCTCGCGGCCCTCCGCTAGGTCTGCGACCCACTTTGCAATGGCCTCGCCCGCGCGGTTCTCACGGGTGGAGCCGAGAATAATACCAACTTTTGCCATTATGAAACATCCTCTCGATTAATCCTTGTTGATTGATCAACATCGAATTCTACTCCAACTCTTCGCCGCCTGCAGCACCTCATCAGTCCCTTCTTAATTCACCCTTTAAGTTTATTACCGTCACTGACCTGGCGAATCGTGATATTTATCCTCCCCTCACGCAAGCCACAATCCGCGGGCAATGTGTGCTCATTGAGACGCACGATCCCGTGATAGGCATAGCGCTTCGGCCCGCCAAAGACAATGAGATCCCCCGAGCACAGCGTCACCTCATCCCAGGGCTTATTGCGATTTTGGCTCCCGCCAATCCGGAACAGGGCCTCATCACCAATGGATAAGGAAATCACCGGTGCGGCAGATTCCTCGAAGGCATCAACGTGCATGCCCATCGATGCCCCCGGCGGATAGTAGTTAATGAGAGCGGCCTCCGGGCTATAGGAATCCGCCCACGGCGCTAGATCCTCTGCAACAGCGGCAGCCGCGTGCAGGGCAGGAGCAGCAATATCACGCAAGGCCTGCGACATCGCCGGCACCCGCGTACCAGACATGACATCCACGTAGCGATGGCTGGCGTAGTCCCAGAATCTGCCCAGGTGCAGCTGATGGACGCTCATCTGCCCCGACTGTAGCTTCGGGCGCACCATCGCCATGGGGCTTCCCGCATAGCGCCACGCAATCTCTCGGAACTCCTCTAGCAATTCGCGCTGCTTGGCAGTGTCTAGCCAATTCGGGATATGCGCCACCCCCGGCGCTACCTGCACCGATGGCCGCGGAAGCGAATCAAAAAGCATGCGAACACCCTACCGCGCTTCACGTGGATACGGATCCTCTCGGCCCATGGCGAAGGAGTCAGGTTGCACTACCGGGCGCGTCGTCCTGGGATAAGGCGGGCAGAGTTCAGGATGAATGCAGTTTCTGAGCCGACGTGGATAAGCGCGGCAGCAACAGGGCTAAGAAGTCCACAGGCGGCAAGACCAACTCCTATAATATCTACGGCGATGGTACCCGCGAAGTTAAACATCACAATTCTTCGCGCCCGCTTAGCAACCTGCACTGTGCGCACGAGATCGTTCAGGTCAGAGCTGATGAGCACCACGTCTGCGCTGTCACGAGCAATCTCCGTACCTGATCCCATTGCGATGCCGACATCCGCGCGAGCGAGTGCGGGGGCGTCGTTCACCCCGTCCCCGATCATTGCCAGTCGATGCCCGACCGCTCGTTCGGCATCGATAGTGCTGAGCTTCTGCTCGGGGAAAAGGCCCGCGTGCACCTCATCAATCCCGAGTTCGTTGGCAACTTCCCGCGCGGTCGCTTCTTGGTCGCCCGTGACGATGAGAGTGCGCAGTCCGCTGCGATGTAGCTCGGCAACTGCCTGCTTCGCGGAATCACGAATCGTATCTGCGAGCAAGATTGTACCTGCATAAGCACCATCAATACTCACATGCACAGCGGTAGCAATGCCCCGTCCCTCGACATTGTCGGGAGCCTCAGCGATAAGGGCTCGGCTCCCTGCCTTCACAGCTTTTCCTGCGACGGTGGCGCTAACACCGTAACCGGGCCGGTAGGTGAAGTCTCTAGCAGAGCCTACGGGCAACCCCAGTTCACGCGCATGCGCGACTATTGCTTTCCCGAGTGGATGCTCTGAGTAAGATTCAGCCGCAGCTGCGATAGCCATCAGTTCTTCTTCAGCCACCCCTGGAGCTGTGCGAATCTGAGTGACCGCGGGAGTGCCTGTGGTGAGAGTACCGGTTTTGTCGAACACAACTGTATCGACAGTTGACAATGCCTCGAGGTGCGCGCCGTCTTTGATGAACGCGCCAGAACGTGCGATACGAGCAATCGCTGCCAGTACAGCGAGTGGTGTACCTGCGACCACACCACAAGCACCCGCGACGACGATGACCGATATCGTTGAGGTGATGTTTTGTGTAACCAGGTACGTGATGACCGCGCCGCCGAGGGCTAAATAAATCAGCCAAGAAGCCAACCTGTCGGCCAGCCGCTGCACGGGAGGTTCAGACTCCTGCGCCTGCCGCACCGCTGAGACAATGCGTCCATAGGAAGACTCCGCTCCGACACGCTCAGCCCGTAGCTCAACAGCACCCATCTGGTTGATCGAACCGGCAAAGACCTCGGTTCCAGGAGATACCTCGACTGGCAATGACTCGCCTGTAATTCGTGACTGATCCGCTGTCGACTCACCCGCTACAACGACGCCATCAACGGGGATGCGTCCGCCAGGGGCAACGATAATGATCTGCCCCGGCTTCACCTGTTCCAGCGCTACATTCACGGCGTCTTCGCCCTGTCGTACTTGCACCATGTCGGGCAAGAATGTCATGAGGTCGGTGAGGGCATCGCGGCCACGATCCATCGCGAGATCCTCGAGTATCTCGGCGGCGAGTACGAAAGTGGTGATGAGCAGCGCTGTAACCCACTCGCCAATCGCGGCTGCTGCAACGACAGCGATGAGCATCGACAACTCCATGCTCATGCGCCGCTCGCGAGCATCCTCGAACGCCTCCTTGAGGATTGGCCAGCAGCCCACCACCACTCCGAGGACTGCAATCGCGGGCGCCTGCTGCCACGGCCAACTGATGCCGAGCGCAACCGCTAGGGTGCAGGCTGCAACAAACAGCGTGCGCGCCAGATCGCCGCGGTCAATTCTCCGCCACAGGTTCACCGCGCTGGTCAATGCGATGGCATCGTCTTGGCGCGTATCCGCCACACTCATTTGATTTCCTCGGTTTTGAGTTCCGCATTCGTGCTTATAGTCCCGTCTGATTTCCTGTGGTGCGCAGGAATACCCTCCACAACGTGCTCTACTTGGAACACCGCGTGCGTTACCAACGCCCGTGCGTGCTCATCTATCAAGCTGTAGTACACGCGCGTCCCCTCTTGCCGGGTGGCGACTATCTTGCCCCACCGCAGCTTCGCCAGATGCTGAGAAACCGCTGTCGGTGGCTTTCCAACTCGCTCGGCAAGCTCCCCTACCGCGAGTTCGCCGTCCCGCAGAGCCAAAATAATCCTGATGCGCGTGGCATCCGACAATAGCGAGAACACTTCCGCCGCTAGATCCACGTACTGGCTTTTTACACCAAAACTGCAAGTCTTATTATCTTCACACATACGCAGATATTAAGACTTGTATTGCGCTAGCGCAAGGTCAAGGGACTAGCCCTTTCGACGGCTCGGGCAATAGTATTGCCCTCATATCATGTTTGACTTAGACAGCATCGGCGCCGGCCTGCCCATCGCCGCGACCATCGGCTCCCTGCCCACTACCGGCAACGTCGTTGTCCAGGCTCCGCCTGGCACAGGCAAGACCACGCTGGTCCCGCCCGCGCTGGCCAATCAATCCACCGGCAAAGTGCTGGTAACTGCGCCTCGCCGCGTGGCAGTGCGCGCGGCGGCACACCGGCTACGCTCCCTGTCGGGGCAGCCGGGGGAAGTGGGCTTTGCCATTCGCGGGGAATCGCGCCACGGCGAATCCGTGGAGTTTCTCACCCCTGGCGTGCTCCTGCGGAGGTTGCTGCGTGACCCGGAGCTCGAGGGAGTCTCCGCCGTGGCCATCGACGAGGTCCACGAGCGTCAGCTCGACACCGACTTGGTGCTGGGCATGTGCCTGGAGCTTGCCCAACTGCGCGATGATTTCCGCGTCATCGCCATGTCGGCGACGGTGGATGCGCAACGCTTCTCGCAGCTCATGGACGCGCCCATTCACCGCACCGAGGCCGTGACCTATCCCCTCGACGTCACCTATTCCCCTGTGCCCGGGCGCGCTGCGGGAAGTCCCGAGTTCTACCGCGGCGTGGCGCGCATCGCCGCCCGGCAATCCGAATCCACTTTGGTCTTCGTCCCCGGCGTCCGCGAGGTCAACCTGGTTTGTTCGGCTCTCTCCGAACAAAGCGAGGCACCAGTCTTCCCCTTGCACGGCCAGCAGACCTCCGCCCAACAGGATGCGGCGCTCTACACCGACGCCCGGCGCATCGTCGTTGCAACCTCCATCGCCGAGTCCTCCCTGACCGTGCCCGGCATTCGCACGGTGGTTGACGCTGGACTATCTCGGGTTCCCCGGCGCGACGCCCAACGCGGTATGTCAGGCCTGGTGACAGTCTCCACCTCAAAGTCGAGTGCCGACCAGCGCGCCGGTCGCGCCGGGCGTGAGGCTCCGGGCACCGTGGTGCGCTGCTATTCCGCCGAGGACTACCAGCACTTTAGCCCGCATATCACCCCGGAGATCTTAAGCGCCGATCTCACCTCGGCGGCACTCTTCCTCGAGTGCTGGGGCGCGGGCCCGGATTTTCCGCTGCTTGATACACCACCAGCACCCGCACTAGAACAGGCCCAACAAACTCTGCAAGAGATTGGGGCGCAGGGCAAGACCGCTCAGCGCCTGGTGCTTTTGCCCACGGACCCACGCCTGGGGGCGGCGCTGCTCAAGTACGGTTCCCGCGCGGCGGCGACGGTGGCTGCGCTGGGGGACACTCCGCGTGGAGACATCACCCGCGCCCACCCGCCACGCCGCGAGGTCGAGCGCCTCTCCCGCCTGGTGGAGGACAAGGGACCAGCGGATCCCGGGTCAGTGGTCGCCGCCGCTTTTCCCAGCCAGGTGGCCAGGCAGGTCGGCCGGGAGGGCACAGAGTACCTGCTGGCCAGTGGCACCAGGGCCAAGCTTCTCGACGCCTCGGGTCTGACCGGCGCCCCGTGGCTGGCGATAGCGGAGGTATCTTTGTCCAACGCGGGAAACGCCATCATCCGCGCCGCCGCGCGCATCGATGAAGCTGCCGCGCTGACGGCGATCGGCGTGAGCGAAGAGGCCACAGCCACTCTAGAGGGCGGCAAGGTGCGCGGGCGCAAGATCCGCCGGGCAGGTGCCATCGAGCTTTCCTCCACCCCGGTCCAGATAAGCGGCGCGGCTGCGACTGCTGCTCTCGCCGCCGGCATCCGGGAAGAAGGCCTGGGGCTCTTCCACTTCAGCGAGAAAGCCCGCGCCTTGCGGGATCGCTTGCGCCACCTGCACAACTACTACGGTGCGCCTTGGCCGGACATCGCTAAGTCCGATCCTTCTCAGTGGCTGGGCCCGGAGCTCAACCAGATAGCGCGCGGCACCCCAGCCAAGAAGATCGACCTCTACCCCGCCCTGCAACGCCTGTTGCCTTGGCCGGAAGCCACTCGCCTCGACGAGCTAGCCCCCACCCGCCTGCCGGTCCCCTCGGGGCGCAGTGCCGCCATTGATTGGTCCGGGGATCGCCCCGTCGTCAGCGTCAAGCTACAGGAGTGCTTCGGCCTTGCTTCCTCGCCCGAATACTGCGGGCAGCGGGTGCAATTCCACCTGCTCTCCCCCGCTGGGCGGCCGCTGGCAGTCACCGACGATCTCGCCAGCTTCTGGGATGGCCCCTACGCCGGGGTCCGCTCCGAGATGCGCGGGCGCTACCCCAAGCACCCGTGGCCCGAGGACCCTCGCAGCGCGCAGGCCACCGCGCGCACCAAGAATAGGCAGCACCGGCATTAGCCGGTCTCTCCTATCCCCACTGCTGGATGGAAAGATACACGCTCATCACCACCACCAACGCCAACAGTGCGTAGCGGATGAGCTTGGTTCCGCCGTTGAGGACGGTGCGAGCCCCCAGCTGTGCCCCAATAATATTGGCAATGGCCAGTGTGATGCCTAGCAACCACCACACATGTCCTCCCGCGATGAACACGGCCAAGGCACCGAGGTTGGTGGCGGTATTGACTACCTTTGCCATGGCCGCCGATTTCAAGAAGTTCTGTTGAAAGACAAAGGTGAAGGCCATGATGAGGAACATTCCGGTGCCGGGCCCGAAGATGCCGTCGTAGAAGGAGACCACCGCCACGGCTGCCAGCGCGGCCCAGGTGCGCCATCCCCCGCGCAGTCCCTCCGAGCGGGTGGTACCAAAGCTGGGCTTGAAGGCCACGAAGATACCCACCGCCACCATGAGCATGATGATGAGCGGGCGCATGATGTCCTTGTCGAGGCTGGCCGCCACGCTCGCGCCCATCCCGGCGCAGAGGAGAGCCACGAGGACATAGCGGATGAGTTCGCCCGCCGGAGGGCGAACCTTGCGCACCAGGGTAAAGGCGGCAGAGGCAGTTCCGGAGACCGCAGCCAGCTTGTTGGTGGCGAGCGCTGCCGCCGGCGGCAGACCGGGCAGCACCGCCATGATAAGAGGAACCAAGATGAGTCCCCCGCCGCCGATGAGCGCATCGATCCAACCGGCACCGGCGGCCCCAATGAGCAAAATGGCCCACTGCCCTAGCTCTAATTCCATGGGTGACATCTTAAACCGCGTTAGACTCGGCAACGGTATTAGTTGGGAGATTGGTTTGGCAGAAGAATCGCATCGGCGCCCCTTTGATAGGAGCCTGGCGCTGCGCTGGGCCTTCGTTGTACCGGTATCGGTCTTGTTGGGATGGCTCTTTGATCGCTGGGGAGTGCCGGCAGCGTGGATTATAGCTGCAATTGTGGTCTCCGCGGGAGTGGCGCTGGTTACTCACCACGAGGTGCCCGTCAACAAGCACGTCTACTCTTTAAGTCGCGGCTTCATCGGCATCCTGGCTGCGCTTCCGCTCACCACGATGTCGATAAGCTCTTTGCTTGGCTACCTCCCCATCGGCATAGCCATCGCCTTGATCACCATCCTCGTCGGCATTGGTGGCGGCGTGCTCTTACACCGCGCGCAACCACGGGCGGTGGGGCGGGAGACGGGCATCTTGTCCATGCTGCCCGGCGGGGCGTCGATGATGCCGGTGTTGGCAGATGAGCTTGGCGCGGACTATCGCTACGTGGCGCTCACGCAGTACTTGCGTCTGCTGGCGGTCTCCATCAGCCTGCCCATGGTGGTCAGTTTCATGGCCACTCCCAGCGGCGGGGAGCACCTCAAGGCTGCCGACGCCGACCCGCACTGGTGGATGGTTCTCATTGTCCTGCTGGTGGCGCTGGTGGGAGAGCCACTGGGCAAACGCATTCACTTGCCGGTGGCAACGGTCATGGGCCCGCTGCTGCTCACGGTGATAATCTCCGCTTTCTTGCCACCGGATATGACGATGCAGCCCATCGAGCCTTTCAGGATCCTGGCCTTCTTGAGCATCGGCTGGGTGTGCGGCGGCGGGCTTTCCATGCAGGCTCTCAAGAGCTTTAGCAAACAGCTTCCGGCCACGATCCTCTACATCGTGCTGGTCATCGGCGTCTGCGCGGCATCGGCAGTGCCCCTGGTGTGGATCATGGGCATCTCCTACTTCGAGGCCTACCTGGCCACGAGTCCCGGCGCGCTCGAGACGGTGCTGGCCTTGTCCTCAGAGGGTGGGGCAGGCCCGGCTGTGGTGGCGCTGCAGATAATCCGGCTGCTCTTGGTTCTTGGCATTGCCGGCTACTTGCCGCAGCTTATTTCCCTCTACGACCGCTTCCGCCGGCACAGGGGCGGAAACGGTGGCAGTGGCGCTACTGAAGGCGCAGACTAGCTGAGCATGTTTTCGCGCTAGTTGAGGATGATGTCGCGCAGGATAGACATGGGCACAGAGCCTAGGGCTAGGGCCTGCGAATGGAAGTCCTTGACCTCCATGCCCTGGGCCACGGCGGAGTCCCGGGTGTTCTGCCACAGGCGCTCGCCGAGGGCATAGGAGGGGGCTTGGCCCGGCCACCCCAGGTAGCGGGTGACCTCGAAGTTGAGGTTGGCATCATCCATGGCGGTGTTCTCCCGCATGAAGGTCTTGACGTGGGATTTATCCCACTTGCCGGAGCTATTGGCATCCGGCAGCTTCTTGCCCAAGTGCAGTCCGATGTCGACCACAACGCGGGCGGCACGCAGGCGCTGCGAGTCGAGCAATCCCATGCGGAAGCCGGGGTCCTCGAGGTAGCCCATGTCCGCCATGAACTGCTCGGCGTAGAGCGCCCAGCCCTCGCCGTGCCCGGAGTTCCACGTCACCGCGCGGCGCCACAGGTTGAGATCTTCTTGGACGAGTGCGGTGCCGATCTGCAGGTGGTGTCCGGGTACGCCCTCGTGGTGGACGGTGGTCAGTTCCTGCCAGGTGTGGAAGAGGTCTTGGCCTGCGGGCACAGACCACCACATACGGCCCGGCCGGGAGAAGTCATCGGCCGGTGGCGTGTAGAAGATGCCGCCGGTGCCAGCTGGATCGATGCAGCATTCGATGTCCAGGATCTCCTCCGGGATATCGAAGGCGGAGCCGTTGAGCTCGGTGATGACGTTATCGGCAGTTTCCTGCATCCACTTCACCAAGGCCTCGGTACCGCGCAGCTGGTAGCGCTCCTCTTGATTGAGGTTACGCATGGCCGCACGGGTGCTGCACTCCGAGCCATAAAGCTGGTGGGCAATGGCCTCTTGTTCAACGCGGATTTCCTGCAAGCGCTGTAGGCCCCACTCATAGGCCTCATCGAGGTTTACCGTGTCCCCGACGAAGAGCCGGGAGAAGCGCTCATAGCGCTCGCGGCCCACGGCGTCCTCCGTGGAGGACTGGGGCTGGAGCTCGTTGGAGAGCCAATCGGAGAAGTCGCCGAAGGCGGTCTTGGCGGAGTCGATCTCGCTGCCGTGGACGCCTAGGCCATCGAGCATGGAATCGGCGTCTGCTAGGCGCTCGCATTGCACGATGACCTCGGAGATCTGGCGCTGCGGGGGAATCATGCCGCGCGAGGCGGCCTCGACCAGGGAATCGCGGTAGCCGTGGAGCGCCGTTCCGACCTTGGAGAGGCGGGAGCGGATGGCCTCGTGGTCCTCATCCGTCTCCTGCGGCATGAGCAGCAGGGAATCGCGGATGGTCTGCACGGGCGAGGAAATATTATTGAGAGAGCGGATGTCCTCGCCGTGGTGGTGAAGGTCTAGCTCGAGACACAGGCGGTCACGCAGGACTGCGGCGGTGACGTAGTCGACGTCGTCGAAGTCATCCTCATCATCGGACTCATCGGTCGTGTCATCGAGTGCGTCGAGGTCCGCCATCATCTCCCGGGTGCGGTCGGCGACCTCCTCGAAGTAGGCGGGGGAAAAGTCCTGCAACTCACCTTCGTAGCCGGGGATGCCCCAGGCGGTGGCCTCGGTGGGGCTCAACTCTGCCAGATCATGGACAAAGTTGTCGCAGGAAGCATCGAGGAGAGAGGGCTGACGCTTCGCATTTTGCTCTGAACTCATGAGGGTGAAGTCTAACCACCAAACGTATCTCGGTGCCAGCCCCAGCCCGGTCTGTTGCCAGCTTGTTAACTAATTGTTGTCCCACTTATTGCCGGGGTGCCTCCAACCAGCGAATTTATCGAGCACTGTGGCTGGTGAACTGTCTAACACGATAGCTTCTACGAAGCGTTGTTGCACGAACCCGGCGCGCGCCATACCCGCGTACATCTCTAAAAAGGACTGCCAGAAGCCCCCCACATCGACCAGGCCCACCGGCCCGGCGATGGTGCCCAGCTGCTGCATGGTGAGCACCTCCGCCAATTCTTCCAGGGTGCCAACTCCGCCTGGTAGACACACAAATGCGTCCGCGAGTTCCTCCATCCGCGTCTTGCGCTCGGCCATGGTGGGGACCACCTCGAGGCTGCTGAGACCGGGGTGGGAGAGCTCAAGGTCTACCAGCTGCTCGGGGATCACACCCGTCACAGTTCCCCCGGCCGCCAGACAGGAGTCCGCAATGACCCCCATAAGCCCAATATTGCCGCCACCGTAGACCAGGTTGATGCCCCGCGCCGCCAGCTCGGACCCCAGTTGCCGCGCCGCGTCGACGTATTCTTCGCAATTACCCAACGCCGAACCGCAATACACAGCAACAGATTTCATGCCCTTCAGCATAAGACTCCAGTGAGCTAGAGTCGTGGTGAACAAGAAATAAGGTGAAGTCCACCGCATCCACTCATTAATTATGAAGCACAGCACACACCAATCCTCCGGCCCAGCAGCCGCGCGCGCCCGCGAGATCTTCGCATCAGCGCAGCACGTCGTGGTATTCAGCGGTGCCGGGATGTCGGCCGAGTCGGGGTTGAATACCTACCGCGACGCGGACAGCGGGCTGTGGGAAGGGGTGGATCCACTGGACATGGCCTCCATTGACGCCTGGGAGCGCGACCCAGAGCCGATGTGGCGGTGGTACCACAAGCGTCGTCGCCAAGCAGCTCAAGCCGAGCCCAACGCGGGGCACCTGGCCATTGGCGCCTGGGGCAACAAAGCCCAGGTTGTTACCCAGAATATTGATAATCTCCACGAGCGCGGCGGCGCCACATCCGTTGTTCATCTGCACGGTTCCCTCTTTGAGTTTCGCTGCGCGGAGTGCGCGCGGGCTTTTTCTGGGGACGTGGAGACCGAGGTTCCACCCCTTTGCCCGGCCTGCGGGGGTCTCATCCGCCCCGGCGTGGTGTGGTTTGGTGAGGCCCTACCCCAGCGCGAATGGGAGATGGCGGAGGAGGAGATTTCTCTCTGCGATCTCCTCCTTATCGTGGGTACCTCCGGCGTGGTCTACCCGGCGGCGCAGCTGCCCTTCCTGGCCGAAGAGGCGGGCGTGCCCATCGTGGAGATTTCCCCCCAGGAAACGGAGTTGAGCCCTCTGGCCAGCGTGTTATGGAAAAGCACTGCCGCGCGAGCCTTGCCCCAGCTTGCCACAGAACGGGATACACATTAGCCCAGGCAGCGCAGGAGCAACACCGCAGACCACGTGCATACCATGCGGTCTATAACTGGTATCACCCATTAGACAATGCAGTCTATCGAGTTTATACTCCTTTGCATGATCAAACCTGGCCCGGTATTCACACGCCCCCGAACACCTGCGGCCAAGTGCCTGCATTTAATCCGGCACAACCCCATCATCACCCGCAGCGAGTTGGTAGCGGCCACCGGTTTATCTCAGCCCACCATCACCCGCGCCACCGCGGCCCTCATCAAAGCCGGCCTCATCCGGCAACGTAACGAGTTCACCCAATCACGCGGGCGTGGCCGCCCCACCGTGCCGCTTGAAGCAGCGGACAATGATTGGGTGCTCGCAGGCATTGCCGTGGGCACGTCCGTGACCTTCATTGGGATTTACGACGTCCTCGGCCGCACCATCAAGAACGGCGAATTCGCCACCCCTGTGGCAAAACTGAGCGAGGATGACTTCATCGAACACATCCTGGCCGGGGTCAACCGCCTGATGACGGGGCTAGAGCGCCCACTGGTATCGGTGGGAATTACCACCTCGGGCACCGTCGATTCCCAAGGCCTCGTCACCGCATCCAACTTGGGATGGGAAGGAGTAGACATCGCCGCACGCCTTGACTACCAATTCGGTGTGCCGGTCGTGGTGTCCTCCGCCATCCCTGCGATTCTGGGTTCCGAAACCCAAGCCGCCGAATTCGGCAGCGAGGAAAAGGTCTTGACCCTCTTTGCTGCCGATTCCATCGGCGCCGCCTACTCTGCGGGCGATGAAGTCAGCCAAGTTATCCCACTTCCGAGCACAGATTCTGCAGTTTTTGGCTCTGGGGCATCTGAGGATCTGCTCACCACTGCAGCCGTGCTCCGCGAACTCGCAGGCCATGGTTTAAGCGCCTCTTCCCTCCCCGAGGCAGTCACGCTCGCGGAGCACTCCCCCGCAGCACGTAACATCCTCGACGAGCGCGTCCGCCAACTCGGCGCCATTACCTCTCGGCTCATCTCCTCGCATCGACCCGGGGCTGCAGTCATCTCCGGCGGTGCCTTCTTGGACGATCCGGCAGCCCCCCAGCTCTTCGCCGCCGCCGTCCGCGAATCCGTCGGCCGCTCCGTCAAGCTGCGCATGATCCCCTCCCATGAGGAAGTAGTGCGCGCCATCGCCCGCGCCGTGGCCCTCGACCCGCTCCTACGCACCCCGCTGGAGCTGGCCACCTCCCACGTCTAAGCAGCGGGTTTCCCCAGCTTAGGAGGCTAGGAGACGTCCGCTAGGACCCCGCGCAGCGCATTCACCCCAGTAAAAAGATGCGCGCGCAGGCCAGCCTTGGTGGCTGCAGTGACGTTATCGGCGCAATCATCGAAAAAGTAGGTAGCTTTTCCGCCCCCCAGGGCATCAATAGCCACGGCGTAGGCCTCCGGATCCGGCTTGGAGACGCCGATATCACAGCTAAAAACCACCGCCGCGCACTCCTCCAGCCATGGATGCTTCGCGCGCACCAACTCGGCAGCCGTGGCCGGGACATTGGAGAGAATGCCCACCGCATGTTCCCGGGCAATGAGCTGCAGAACCAACTCCACTATCTCCGGATCCGATTCCACGAGAGCGCTGCTATCAATCTCCACCGCGCCGGCAACGTCACATTCGGCGATTCCTGCTAGGGCCGCTACCTGCTCCCAATAGTGGGTGTCACTGAGCTCACCCACGTCATAGGCTGGGCGCAATTCCTCGTAGGCTTCCCAAAACTTCGCCGGTGAGGGTGGGGCGATAAAGCTCTCTAGCTGCTCCCGCGACTGCACCGTTGCAGGGCGCATGAGCACGCCATACATATCGAATAGAAGTTGCGCCATGAAACTAGTTTAGCCGCGGGCGCGGCAAGAGCCAGAAAAAATCTCCCACCTGCCCGAAGCGGGGCGAGGTGGGAGATGAAAGAACTATGGCTTAGTGCTTAGCCCACTCGGCGTCTAGCTCTTAGTTGTCACGGGAACCGAGACGAGCATCGATGCGCAGCAGACCAGAGCCGTCATTGCCGACGAGCTTGATTTGGTCGATGATCTCAGAAACGGTGTCCTCTTCCTCGATCTGCTCGTTGAGGAACCAGTTGACCAGCGCGCGGGAATCGAGGTCCTGCACCTCATCAGCCAGGCGGGCGATCTCCCGAATCTGACCGGAGACCTTCTGCTCGTGAGCATAAGCAGCCTCGAAAGCATCCAGCGGGGTGGCAGCCTTGATGGAGGGCACCGGAATGTCACCGAGCTCTACGCGGTAGCCGCGGTCAAGCAGGTGATCAGCCAGCTTCTGCGCGTGGGTGCGCTCCTCCTCGGCCTGTGCGTAGAACCAGTCACGCATACCGGGGAAAGAAAGATCATCCATCTCGTAAGCGAGCTGGGTGTAGACAAGAGCAGCGCCGTGCTCGTTGATGACCTGAGTATTTAGAAGGGTCTGTAGCTTCTCGTTCATAAGAAAATACCTCTCTGTGCGAGTGATTTATTAACAACTGCTATTTACTTTACAGAATTATTTGGCACACGCTAGCGAGGCTTGCTTAACCAAACCTGCATGTCAACCACCAATTCCGGTAGGCTCACCTTAGTTATGACTGCCTATATGCCGCCTCTGCCGGACAATTTCGCTCGACAGAAGTGCACTGAACTTGCAGGCCGTTGCCACCTCTTGCATGAACTGCGCGCGCTCACCTTCGCCCAAGCGCAAGGAATCAATCCAAGCAGATCCTGGCCCACACATAACCCCCACGGCAGAATCGCCCACACAGCGTGCACAATGCTGGGCTAAGACCTGCAGAGAAAACTCCGCATCAGCAGTTTCTTCGAGCCGCGCCACATAAGCTGCAGTGGCAGGCAGGAGCCTTAGACGCTCACGCCAGTTACCTCCCCAAGTGCCTTCCAGGTCCTGCTCAAGTTCCCTGCGGCTTCTACCCGCGTAGCCAAAGATGAGCGAACCAAATTCGGTACCAGCCACGGCCCTCGCCGAGCGCTCGAGCGCCTCGTAAATGAACCACAACTGGCCCCGATAGACGGACAAACCTCGATTGCCCGCACTATGCGGAGTCAAACCAAGGTGACTAACCCCGGCACCCATGTGTGCACGGACAGTCTCTTTATACAATGCATCCGACAGGGGCTGTGCCAGGCTGGTTCTTTCCATTGCGATGGTCATCATTCACCCTCCTACGCTTCATAGATATCCTGCAACAAAGTACTGCCAACAGAATAAAGTTAGCCTTACCTAAAGTGCAACAGGGGGAATGAAAATTGGTTCGAAAGTACTACTCGCAGCTACTCCCCCATCGCCTTGCTCAGGCGCGCTAAACGCCTCTGGCTCGGACCATCGAGGCCGCGAAACTCCACGATGACTCCATGCTGGCTGTACTTATGCCTCACCGAATCCAGCGCGGCAACGGCCGAAGCATCCCAGATCTCCGCCTTGGAAAGATCGATGATGACCGTGGATTCCGCAGCGCGGTAGTTAAAGCTATAGACCAGGTCATTCGAGGAAGCGAAAAACAGTTGTCCCAGCACTTGATACTTCCCTGGCGCGGTTTCCTCGACACTGACTAGGTGCGCCACCTTCTGCGCAAAGGCCAAGGTGGCGGCGATTACACCCAGAATAACCCCGATAGCAAGGTTCTTTGTCAGCACGGTTCCCACGACGGTGATCACCATACATAGGGTCTCCGAAAGCGGCATCAGCCGCAGCGTGCGGAGCCGTACCGAATGCCAATTCACGGTCGTTGCCGCCACCACGATCATCACAGCGACGAGCCCCGCCATGGGGATCCTGCCCACGAAGTCTCCCAGCCCGAGGCAGAGGATGAGGAGGAAGACGCCGGCGAGGAACGTCGACAAGCGCGTGCGTGCTCCGGAAGTCTTGACGTTGATCATGGTCTGCCCAATCATCGCGCACACACCCATGCCACCAATGGCTGCAGAAAGTATGTTGCCCACGCCCTGCCCCAGCGATTCGCGGGTCTTATCGGAGTGCACATCCGTGATGTCATCAACGAGCTTGGCGGTCAACAACGACTCCATCAAACCCACCAAAGCCACGGCGGCCGCATAAGGCGCAATCACTATAAACGTCTCCATGTTCCAAGGAATCTGCGGCAGAAATAGGCCGGGCAAGCCTCTGGGAAGCTCGCCCGTATCTGCAACTTCGGGGACCCGCCAGCCCGCGGCCCACGCCACGGCGGTGACAACGACGATGGCGACTAGGGGTGTCGGAATGGCGGGGTTGAGGCGGGGCAATCCCAGCATCAAGACCAAGCCCAGGCCAACGAGGAGGTAGACCGTCCACGGCACATCGTGCAGGTAGGGCAGCTGCGCCAGAAACATCAAGATGCCCAGACCGTTGACGAAACCTATCATCACGCTGCGCGGGATAAACCGCATGAGCTTGGCAAAGCCGAGCAGGCCCAAAGTTATCTGAATAACACCGGCCAGAAGCACAGCCGCGACCACATAATCGAGGCCATGAGCCTTGGCCAAAGGCGCAATGACCAGCGCCACCGCGCCGGCCGCAGCCGAGATCATTGCTGGGCGCCCACCGGTAAATGCAATGGATATAGCCATGATGACCGAGGCATACAGGCCCGTGCGCGGATCTAACCCGGCCAAGATGGAAAAACTCAAGACCTCGGGGATAAGCGCGAGGGCGACCGCAATGCCGCCGAATACCTCCATCCGCAACCGTGCGGGGGAGGAAAAGGCATAGCGGAAGCTCGCGATGACGCCGGTGGGCGCGGCGTTAGCGTTCGAGCGGGCGGACGCTGATTGCTGTTGTTTAGGCACGCAACAGCAGTGTAGTGCGCTTTAGGCGCCTTCCCTAAAGGAGCCATCAGCGGTGATGACCGGCAGGACCGACCAAGCAAAGTTGATCCACTTATCCGTCTTCAGCCAGGAGAAGTCCGGCTCGAAGATGGTGGTCGGCTTGGTGTAAATCACCGCGGAGCGTACCTCGGACGCGGTCTCCTCTAAGAAGTTGACCACCAAGTCGAGCGTCTTGCCTGAATCCGCCACGTCATCGATGATGAGGACCTTCTTGTCGCGCAAAGAGGCGGTATCTAGCTGTGGGTCGAGGATGACCGGATCCGGGAGAGTCTGACCAATATCGGTATAGAACTCCACGTTGATGGCGCCCATGGCCTTGACACCAATGGCATAGCCAATGGCGCCGGCCGGGATGAGACCGCCTCGAGCAACGCCAACGATCAGATCCGGAAACCACCCCGAGTCAATGATCTGCTGAGAGAGGTTGCGGCTGGCTTCGCCGAACGTCTCCCACGTTAGGTTCTCGCGTTCTGGGTGAACCCACTCCGGGGTGTTATTGACGCTCACGATGCAGCTGGCTCCTTAGAAGAATCCTTTTGGCTTTCCCCATAGTGTAGCGAGGCCACGCGTCATGGGAGAAAAGAGCGTCAAAAACTGCCCAAAAGAGTGGCAGGTAGGTACCGGGCGAGTATCAGACGTTTAGCGGAAAGGAACCTCACCCAAGGTTCGGCGCAGCTTGCGCGTGCGCAGCCGCTCCGGATTCTCCGCCAACTGTTCCATCGCGCGTACCGCACACATGACGTGGGCTTCTTTGGAGTTGGAGTAGAATGCTTGGGCTTGGGCGGGCAGCTTCGGCACCGCATGCAAGGGTAAATCCGAGACCGAAAGCAGTGTTCCATAGGGAATGCGATAACGATAACCGTTGGCAGCCAAAGTGCAGGATTCCATGTCCACTGCCACCGCCGTCGAATGCTGGAGCCAACCCCAAAGGTCACGGTTGGTGCGCCACTCCCAATTGCGATCATCGGTGGAAAGCACTGTGCCCGTGCGCATCAGCGGATTGTCACTGCCATAGACCTCGTCCACAGAGGCTTCCAGCATCCGCTGAATCTCCGGGATAGCCGGAATGGGATTCCCCGTGGCCACCCGGTTATCGAGAATATGATCCTCACGCTGATAGGCGTTGCCCAAGATGAGGTCACCGATGCGCATGCGCCCATCCAGGCCTGCACAGTGCCCGATCATGATCCAAGCCTCGGGGCGCAAGACCGCTAGGCAATCCGTGATCGTCTTGGCATTAGAGGGGCCGATGCCAATATTGATCATGGTGATTCCATCCCCTACATCGGTGATGAGATCGAAACGTGGCATCTGGAAACGGGACGTTAAAGTGAGCTCATCAATATCGAGCGCCACCGCATCGTTGGGATGAATGGTCTCCCCAGTGGGCAAGACTAGCGCCTTATACCGAGAGTCTTCCTTCGTTAGCTCGCGCAGCCCGAAGGATACAAACTCGGTGGTATGCATGGCGTAGTTGGTGAAGAGGATGTACTTTTGCACCGAGTCCACCTCAATGCCGGTGTAATGCTCGATGCGCGCGCAAGCAATATCAAAGCGCTGGGGCCCAAAGGGAAAGAGGGGCTTTTCCTCTCCATGGAATGCTTCCCATTCCCCGTCAATGATCGCGTCATTGACCTCATCGAGAGTGGGGCGCGGAATCTCGGCTGCCTTATCCCCTGCTCTACGCGCCTCGGAGGCATCACCCGAATCACGGATGTACTCAGGCGGGATTCGCTGATCCGAGTAGCCAACAAATATATCGCAATGGTAGTTGCCTGCCAGTCGCGCCAGCTGCTCGCGGAGATACGCCCGGATGAGGTGAGGTTTGGAAATAACCGCGCTATAACGCCCCGCCTCATCAACATAGCCGAAGGGCTCAGAACGATCGATTGGCGTCCACTCCCGGACCTCCACCGCAATCTTGGGATAGGTCACATAACGGTATTCCTCGTAATTTCCAGTGGACAACGCCTGTTTTGCCAAGAGGCACGAGGTGTCATAGAGCTCAATGAGGCGTTCGACGGCCTCATCCACAGAATGGACTTGCTGCAGGTCAGTCATGCATACAAGTGTAGTTGCCGGACTGCGATTCAGCAGGGCGGCAGAAAGTAACTGATAGGGGCCCCACAGTAGGCCAAGGGGTGCCGCACATGCCGAGACACCCCTTATTGACGCACGCGAAAAGCGAGCGTCCGACCTTTTCTAGCGCAGCTCAGGAATGAGCAGATCACTCATCGCCGAACCGACCGCGGTGGGCAGTTCGACACCGAGAACCTTGGCAAAGGTCGCGGCCTCCTCGATCATCTCGCGGCGCCCGCCGTCCGCCTCCGGCAGAAACGCCGGGCCTTTGGCAAAGAACACCGGCTGATTCCCCTGCGTGGGATGGTGACCGTGATTTCCAAGATAGCCACGGAAATCCTCGTCCTGGCGCCGAACGACGACGCGTCTGTCAAGGGCACCGCCCACGATAACGCCCGGCTCGGATTCCACGATCCAGCTAAACGGACCGTCAAGTCCGTGGAGCTCGCGTGCATCCGCTGCCGTGAGGATCTCGCGAATGCGATACTTCGGCTCCGCCACGATCTCATCCAAAAGGTCCTCGATCTCGCGCAGGCGCTGTGAACTGAGCCCTTCCTTCAAGAAGATCTGCCCAGATAGACCCGCACTATGCAGGTAAATATCCCAATCGAGGAGATTGTTTTCCTCATCGGTTTTCAAAAAGCCCCGATCCCGGAAAAGGATATTGAGGTTGGTGTGCTGGAGTGTTTCTAGCTGCCCGTGATCCGAAACAATGACGATATTGGTCTGCTCGGCATGACCTGAATCATCGAGTCCCGCGAAGAGAACGCCGAGACGCTCATCAACGGCCTCGAGTGCGGCATTGACGTGTGGCCCGGTTGGCCCATACTTGTGGCGCGCGCTGTCGAGCTCCACAAAGTGAATGAACATGACTTCCGGATGATCTTCACGCAATATATCCGCCCCCACTGCCGCCGCGAAGGGGCCGTGGTTGGTCTTCGGTTCCGTGATGATCTTGCCCTGATGCCGCTCAAAGAGCTCGAAGCCACGCTCCGAACACACCGAGTGCATCGTTGCCTGCAGTCCTCCTGTGGACTCAACATTTCCGATCTCCGGAATGATGATGTCGAAGGGCGCACCAGCCGTGACTGGCCATTGCACTGCAGCGACGCGACGTCCATCCTCATGCGCGGCATCCAAGATAGAAGGCACATTCAAGAATGAATAGTCCCAAAACCAATCTGGGTGATCGATGCCGGGTTGCATGAGCACGTTATTAAACACTCCGGACTGTGCCGGCGGACACCCGGTGAGCTGTGCCGAATGGGCCGGGTAAGTCAACGTGGGATAAACCGAGCGGATCTGCGCTTGGGCACAGCCCTCGAGCACGCGCGCGAAGGAGGGAAGTGTTCGCGCATAGTTCGCGTCGACATCCTCCATCGCATCGACGGAGATGACTAGGAGGCGTTGCTCATTCACTGCTGTACCTCGGTGATGGTGTCAGCGTACTTCTTCATGTTGTCTTCCAAGGCGGCCTGAAGCTTCTTGACCTCGCCCGCAGGATCTGCGTTGTCGCCATAAACGGCCGCCATTGCCTCGTCGATCTTCTCAACGGGCGCCTCCCACCAGGTGATGGTGTCAGCGGTCTGTGCATTGGGAACCTGGTCGAGCGCGGTCTTGTAGTTCGGATCCTCGGCGACGAGCTTCTTAACAATGTCGGTGTCACGAGCAGCGTTCACGATAGGAAGGTAGCCGGTCTCTTGGTGCCACTGTGCGGATTTCTCAGGCTGAGCCAAGAAACGGAAGAGTTCAGCACAGGCATCCTGACGTTCTTGGGACTCCGACTTCACAATGGACAGGCCGGAACCGCCGGTGGGAACCTTGGGGCCGGCAGTGTCTTTGCCCAACATAAAGGCGGTACCAATCTCGAACTCCGCAGTCTTCTTTGCTCCTGCGAGCGAGGCAGTAGAGCCGTGGCAGGCTGCAGCAATTCCGGTAGTGAAATCAGTGAAACCGGACTTCGCCATGTAGCCGAAGTGGTCGGTGTGGATGAACTTGCGCTTCCAGTCGAGCCACTCAGTCATCGGCCCCTCGTCGACAGTGATGGTGGTATCGCGGGAGAAGTTGCCGCCCCAGGCCCAGATGTGGGACTGGCCGTACCACTGGTCACCGTTGCTGAAGGCGAAGGCGCTTAGCGGGTTTCCGCCGGCATCGAGACGCAGCAGGTCCGGAGCCATCTCTGCGTACTCGTACCAGGTCTTCGGCCCCTCTTCAGGAAGGCCTGCCTCGCGGAAGCGATCCTTGTTGTAGTAGAACAGCGGGGTCGAGCGAGCGAAAGGCACCACGTAGGTTTGGTCCCCGACCTGGCCCTCTCCGACGTAGTTCTCCATGTAGACGTCGAGAGACCAGGAATCATCGAAGTAACCGTCAAGCGGTGCCAAAGCATCGGCCTCCCAGTACTGGAGCCAACGGTGCTCGGGGAAGCATACGATGTCCGGTACCTTGCGAGCGCGCAGTGCAGCAGTGAACTTTTGATAGAGATCGTTGTAGCTGCCTTGGGATTGAGCTGCCGCGTAGATGTCGCTCTGGGACTTGTTGAACTCGTCGAAAAGCTTCGTTACCGCGTCGAAGTTGACGCCGGTAAAAGGTGCCCAGAACACGATGGGGGTGCGATCCTTATACTCCGCAGGGATTTCGACCGGAGCCTGCTGGAAATCGGCGCGTAAGCTACTGCCCTCGGCGGCGTCTGCGCCCTTCGAGCCTTCACTGGAGACGCCTACGCAGGCGCTCAAGCCGAGGCCGGCAGCGCCAAGGCCCATAGCTGCGAGTATGGAACGACGGCTCAAAATGAGATCACGGCGGTTATGCATGATGAGAATGTGCTTCTTTCTTGAAGTTTGAATGATGGGAGTACATGAGAGGTGAAAGGCTTAGCCCTTGAGTGCACCGGCGCTGATGCCGCCGATGATGCGCTTCTGTGCGAGGAAGAACACGATGAGCATCGGTGCGGAGACGATGACGGCACCAGCCATCACCGAACCCCAGTTGGTATAGCCTTCTTGGCTCTGCAGGAACTTCAGCCCGATTGGCAGGGTGCGCATCTCCACCGTGCTGGTGACGATGAGGGGCCAGACATAGCTGTTCCACTTACCCATGAAGACAATGAGTGAGGCCGTGATGACCATCGGAGAGCTCATCGGCAGCACGATCGAAAACAGGCGGCGCAAGTGGCCGGCACCGTCGATGCGGGCGGAATCGATCAGTTCCTTCGGTACCTGCTGCATCTGCTGATGCAGGAGGAACATCACAAAAGCGGTACCAATGCCGGGCAAGATTAAACCCTGATAAGTGTTGAGCCAATCCAGCTTGGCAATGGTGATGTAGTTGACCAGCAAGGTCACGTGACCGGGAAGCATCATCGAACCCAAGAGAATGACGAAAAGCGTGCCTTTAAACGGCGCGCGGATGAACGCGAAAGCATAGGCACAGAAGATGGCGAGGGTGACTTCTAGGACGGTACCGATGGTGCTGGTGATCACCGAGTTCAGGAAGTGTGTCTAGATCTTCCTCTTTACGCTGGTGAGCGTGCGTAAATCCCGGATTTATATTCCCTGTTGGAATATAAACGCCCTTTATGCGGTCAATACCGCGCTTTAGGCCAAGAGCATGCTAGTAGCTACGAGTTCCTGTTCTTTGTTCCAAAAGCCAGCCTCTATGCCGCGTGTGTAAAGGGAAAATTAAACAGGACGCTGTCCAAGGAGGCAACTAGATGGCGCTGCAAAACAACACATTCTGAGCATTAGCCCGCACAACGTGTCTAAGATACAGAAATAATGAAAGCCCGCTAGCTGCACACTAGCGGGCTCTCTCCCCATGACTAATCTTCGGTGCTTAGCGGAGAAGTGGAGCGCATCTCCCCCAAACAACGACCCGTGATTAGGCAAGCCTTAGTTTATAAACCTTTTGGTTGATGGTCAACCCCTCGGGCCAATCTTTTTTAATCTTGCTTTAAAAAAGATCCCACAACAGGCACCTAGCAGCAACAACAGGTAGGATGGCGGCGATGCCAACTGATCCGATCGCGGAACTCCGCGCCACTATCTCCGAACAACTGGGCCGATTTTGGCGCGCCGACCCCAGCGAAGATGCTTCCAACGACACGGAAGTAACTGCTCCCCCGGCAGTTGATTCCCCGCGCATCGGCATAGTCTCCCCGGCGCCGCCGAGTCGCCTCCGCGAGGATGTGGCCGCCGAAATCGCTGGCCGGCTGCGGCAAGAGCGGCGTGGCTTTGGGGATCTCCTCCACCAGAATAGTGACGAAACCCCTGGTGAGGCAGCCCTCGGAATAGCCACGGCGGCGAGCCTCCCCCTAGGCGCGCGCTTCAAACCGCGCGGCATCTTCGAGGATGATTGGGCAGCCCGCCCCAGCAAGGAGCGCCCATGGCCGGTCATCTTGATCCACGGAACCTGCGATACCAAGGGGATCTGGGAGATTCTCGGCATCCAGCTTCGCGCCGATGGCTGGGCGGTCTTCGCCCCTGACTACGGCAACCGTGCCACGCAACCCCTCCCGCAATCTTCGCAGCAGCTCGGCGCTTATATCGAGGCGGTACTTGAGGTCACTGGCGCCGAGAAAGCGATTCTCATCGGCCACTCCCAAGGTGGCCTGCTGGCTCGCTATTGGATGCGCATAGACGGCGGTGCGGATCACGTGCGCCACCTTATCTGCATCAGCTCCCCGAACCACGGGACCACCCAAGGCGGCATCGCCAGCCGGCTCGTGCGAGGACCACGCCAAGAATCGGTGATGCGCTCGATCATCGACAGCTGGTTCGGCCCGGCTGGAATGGAGCAGATTGTCGGCAGCGAGACCCTGCTCGCAGTCAACCGGGACGGAGACTTGGAACCAGGCGTGAGCTATACCTGCATAGCAACCCGCAGCGATGCCGTGGTCGTGCCCCCTGAGACCTGCTTTCTTGATCCACGCCATGCGCCCGAAGGCACGGTACGCAATATCTACGTCCAGGACTTCGACCGCCGAGCAGTGGTCTTGCACGAAGACATGCCCATGGACAAGCGGGTACATGCCATCGTGCGCACGCTGCTCGAGCAGATCAACTAACTCCCTGGACATAACAGCGCAACCCTAAAGCCTCAACTCATCAATAATGGCGTCGAAAGCCGGGCCCAGCTGCGTGCGCCACAAGGTATCGACGCGGTCATCGCCGCGGCCCGGGCCACCGTTGATGACGGACACCCGCTTGCCGGCCTTGCGGGCATTGAGAAGGAAGCGCAGGCCACTCATCACGGCCAGGGAAGAACCGGCCACGAGCAGCGAGTCCGAGTCCTCCAGGAGCTTGTCGGCGGCCTGTTTCACGGGGGCTGGGACCGATTCGCCGAAGTAGACCACGTTGGGCTTGAGCAATACCGAGCCGCAATTCCTACAGCCCACCATGTTGAAGCGGGCGACGTCAGCGGCACTGAGCGTGACATCGCCGTCTGGATTAACCTCTTGGGAGGCCACGATGACGCTGTCGGCGTAGCCGGGATTCGCCGCCGCAAGCCGCGCGTCGAATAAACCGCGCTCCTCGCGGTAGCCGCAGTTGAGGCAAACGATTTCCTCCATGTCACCGTGGACAGCGATAAGATTGCGCGTTCGGGCTTGTTTATGCAGGCCGTCGACGTTTTGGGTAACCACACCGCTTATTAGCCCGGCGCGCTCCAGCTCAACGAGGGCGAAGTGGCTACGGTTGGGACGCGCCTGCCGCATGACCCGCCAGCCCAGGAAGCTGCGCGCCCAGTAGCGGTGCGAGGCCGCCGGATCGTGGAGAAATTCCTGGTAGGTCATCGGGCGGTGCCTGCTGAGGCTACCGTTGGGGCCGCGGTAATCGGGAACCCCAGAATCGGTCGAGATGCCTGCCCCGGTGAGCACCATGACCCCGCCGCGGCGCAGTTGCTGGGTCACTTCCTGCAAGGCCTGCGCGCTGGGGGTGTGCGGGGCAGTCTCTTTAACTACGCGCGCGATCGAACGCAGCGCGGATTGGTGGGCATGATCTACTGCCGCATCCTCGAAAACCATGTCCCCCAGTCTAATCACGCTGGGGTGAAACCCTAGTCCGGCAGTTTCTCCTCATAGAGCCACTCGGAATCGAGTTCACCGTGCCGAGAGCATTGCGCCAGCCAGCCATCGGGGCGCACCTGAACCATCATGCGCCGCCCGCACAGCTGGCAGTAGCGCGGCACGTCTAAACCGGCGGCGGCCGCCGGGTGCAGGTGCGTGACTTCCCCGAAGGGCTCGCCTGTATTGGGGTGGAAGATTGGGGTCTCCCCCGCCAGGACGGCGGCGGCCAGCTCGGTGGATGAGCTCGTGCGCATTAGAGCGCCTTGATCGGCAGATCGATGCGCCCCAGCATGTCGACGTCCTTTTCAATCTGGCGGCCCAGGGTGGTCAGGTAGTTGCCGGCGATGATGGCGTTGATG
The DNA here is from genome assembly GCF_008693105.1 of Corynebacterium flavescens. Taxonomy (GTDB): domain Bacteria; phylum Actinomycetota; class Actinomycetes; order Mycobacteriales; family Mycobacteriaceae; genus Corynebacterium; species Corynebacterium flavescens. The sequence continues at coordinate 15,294 of NZ_VXKK01000009.1, read as the reverse complement.
CCACCGAGCAGGCCCTTTTCCGTTCCGTCGTCACCGAGGGAGAGTTCTCGGCCGCCGGCGAAGCGCAGGGTGGTACGCGGCATCGCCAAGCGGAAGGCCGCCACGGCGCGCAGCCCCTCGCCGAGGGGAACCAAGGGACGATCCGCGAAGGGGGTGCCAGGCCGCGGGTCGAGGAAGTTCATCGGCACCTCACAGGGGTCAATTTCCGCGAGCTGTGCGGCGAATTCGGCGCGCTGCTCCACGGATTCACCCATGCCGATGATGCCGCCGCAGCAGACCTCCATGCCCACGGCGCGGACGTGGTCGAGGGTGTCCTTGCGCTCCTCCCAGCTGTGGGTGGTCACAACGTTAGGGAAGAAGGAGCGGGAGGTCTCCAGGTTGTGGTTGTAGCGCTGGGCACCCATGTCTTTGAGGCGCTGCGCCTGCTCGCGGGTGAGCGTGCCCAGGGAACAGGAGATCTCGATGTCTACCGCATCGTTGATGGCGGCAATGGCCTCACCCACCTGGTCAAGGAGGTTATCATCGGGGGACTTCACGGCGGCGACGATGCAGAACTCGGTGGCGCCAGTCTTGGCGGTCTTCTGCGCCGCCTCGACTAGCTCGGCGATGTTGAGGCGCACGGCGCGGACCGGGGATTGGAAGAGACCGGATTGGGAACAGAAGTGGCAATCTTCCGGGCAGCCGCCGGTCTTGATGGAGATGATTCCCTCCACCGAGACATCGGGGCCGCACCACTTGAGACGAGTTTGGTGGGCAACGTCGGCGATTCCCTCTAGCTGCTCATCGGGCACACGCAGCACCTGGAGGATCTCTTCCTCGTTGAGGCCGATGCCCTGCTCGAGGGTCTTGGTCCGGGCGATATCTATAATGCTCATGAAAAGCACCATACTTGAACGACGTTCAGGTTTGGTTAAAGGCTCGCATATCCGCCAAGAGTATTACCCTTAGCCACCATGAACCTTTATGAAGAAACCCTAGAACTCCTGCAGGAACTCATCCGCAATGCCTGCGTCAATGATCTCACCCCCGACTCGGGCAACGAGGTCCGCAACGCCGACACCCTCGAGCGCTTCTTCGCCGATACCCCAGTCAAGATCCAGCGCTTCGAATCCCACCCCACCCGCGTCTCCATCGCCTTTACCGTCCCCGGGGATCCCTCCAAGGAGCCACTGACATTGCTCGGCCACACGGATGTTGTGCCTATCGACGCCCCCAAGTGGAGCAAACCACCCTTCGAGGCGCTCATTGAGGATGGAAAAATCTACGGCCGTGGCGCCGTAGACATGCTCTTTATCACCGCCTCAATGGCCGCAGTGACCAAGAAGGTGGCCCAGGAGGGTAACCCCGGCGGCGAGCTGACCTTTGTGGGCATGGCCGATGAGGAGGCGCGCGGCGGACTCGGCGGCAAGTGGCTCGTGGAGAACCACCCTGACGCCTTCTCTTGGAAGAACTGCCTCTCCGAGACGGGCGGGAGTCACCTGCCGGGCGCAATCGCCTTCAACGTCGGGGAAAAGGGCGCTGGCCAGCGCCGCCTGCACGTCCACGGCGACGCCGGGCACGGCTCCACACCCTACGGGAAGGACTTCGCCATCGTCAAGATAGGCGAGGTGGCCCGCCGCATCGCCGCCGCCGAGCCCCCGGCTGTATCCAATGAGGTCTGGGAAGGTTTTGTCCGCACCTTCGGCTTCGATCCGGCCACTGAGGCCGCGCTTATCGATGGCACTGGGGACTACAGCGCCTTCGGCTCCCTGGCAGCCTACGCCCATGCCTTTAGCCACACCACCATCGCGGAGACGGTCCTGCGTGCCGGCAACGCCATCAACGTGCTTCCCTCCCATGCTTACCTCGAGATGGACATTCGCCCCTTCCCTGGTCAAACCCAGGATGACCTCGATGATTTCCTGCGCACAGCTTTAGGTGATCTCGCCGATGAGGTGGAGATCGAGCACCTCATCACTGAGGACGCCACCCAATCCTCCACCGATACCGCCCTGTGGCATGCCATCGAAGCCACCGCCAAGGAATTCTTCCCCGACAAGGATGTCCTCCCCGTCCTAGCCACCGGCGGCTCCGATCTGCGTTTTGCCCGCCGGCTGGGTGGCAACGCCTATGGCTTTGCCCTCCACGCCGCTAACCGCGATATGGCCAGCGCCAATTCGCAGCTACACAGCCACGACGAGCACCTCTACCTCGAGGACCTCGAGCTCACCGTGCGCGGCTACGACAGCCTGGTGCACCGCTTCCTTTCCGCCTAAGCCACACGCGGAACAGATCTAGAGCTCAAAGTAGATGCCGGCGTGCAGCCCACAGCCAGGATTGAATCCGTGCCCACAGGCGGGGCAGGCTGGGCGGGCCAAGCGGGAGGTGGCAGCAGAATACTCGTGATAGTTCATGGTGTGTCCGCAGGCTCCGCACATCGCGGCAGGAACGTCTAGCGGCATAGGGCCGAAGGGATGATCAGCTATCTCCGCGTGACACAACGAGCACGCGAACCACTTATTGCAGGTGGCGCACCTGTTCGCCACCACATCCACCGCAGCATGCCAATGCGCGCAGCGGCCTTCACCGTCGATGGCTCCAACGATGACGTCGACGGTAGAGCCCACGCTCTCGGCGGCGGTGGCGCCTTGTTTATCGTTCACATCGATCCTCTCGCATCCTGCTTGGCATGCGCTTGCTCAGCAGCCCGACTGGCAGGGAATAGGATGGCGGCCATGAGCTCCGCAAAACTCGGCGATAAAATCCTCGCCATTGTGGCCACCATCCTAGCCATTTTCTACAGCCTTTCCCCCGGCGATATCCCGACAGGCATAGCCACCACCCAGGCCATCCTTGCGTGGTGCTTTGTGCCCTTTTGCTGGTTCTGGCGCTCGCGACCGGTCTTTAGCGCGACAGGGCTGCTGCTCTGCCTCGCTGGATGGTCTGCGACGTGGCTGTGGGGACTGCCTTACTCCACAGGTATCACACCCTGGCTTCTCGCGGCCCCAATGGCGGTATTCTCCAACGCTCGATACTGCCCGGATCGCCGCATTCCCCGTTCCATCCTCGGGTTGACCATGGTGGCCTCGGTAATTTCGCCGGCGATGTGGGCGCTCGAGGATAACCTGACGCTATCCTATACCACCGGAAAGCCCTGGCTCTTCGGCTTATCCTTTCATTGGCTGATCCTGGTATCCGCCTATCTCGCCGCGACTCGGCTGCGCGGACAGGCACAGGAGCGCCGTGCGCGAGAAAAGGAACGCCTCAGCGGCCTGCTTGCTGCCCAAGAGGAGGAGCGGCTGCTGATATCCAGGGAGTTGCACGACGTCTTAGCTCACTCCCTGACCCTGATTAAGGTGCAAGCCAGCGCGGCGCTCATTGCCGCGGACAAGGATCCCGGCGCGGCATCGGCCGCACTAGAAAGCATCAAAGGCACCTCCGCCGAAGCTCTGAAGGAGCTACGGCGAATTGTGCATACCTTACGCTCCCCACAATCAGAGAGCAGACAACCTACCCATCAACTCCACGATCTCGAAGCGCTACTGAGCGGCTTCCGCAACGCCGGACTCTCAATCGAAGAAGATCTCAATCCTGCGGCTTATCACCTCCCTGCGGTGTTGCAGCTAGCGCTTACACGCATCATCTCCGAGGCCCTGACCAACGTTTTGCGCCATCAAGGCCCGGGTTCCAGAGTCATTGTCTCGGTGCAGATCGATGCCACCGTCCAGCTCCGCGTCGAATCCTGGCAGGCCCTGGCTGAGGACAGGGAGCGAGAGGATGCGCTCGTGGCAGCAGTTGGCCCCGCCAGGGAGGGAACGGGAACCGGGATCATCGGGCTCAAGGAGCGCGCCGAGGTGCTCGGCGGGAGTCTCGAATCCTGCGGGGATGCGCAACATTTCCTGCTCCGCGTCGAGCTACCGACCAGGAGCGAATCATGATTAGGGTCCTCATCGCCGACGATCAAACGCTGCTGGTATCGGCCTTATCCACCATCCTCAACTCGGCGGAGGATATCGAGGTCAAGACCACGGCATCCGACGGCGCCTCGGCGATCGCGAGCGCTTTGGAAAGCCTAATCGACGTCGCCGTCATCGATATCCGCATGCCCGGCATGGACGGCATCGCCGCCGCCCAAGCCATCCTCGCGCGAAAACCAAACATCAAGGTCATCATGCTCACCACCTTCGGCGACGAGGAATATGTATCGGCTGCCTTGCAGGCCGGCGCTCATGGCTTCTTACTCAAGGATGCCGAGCCGGAGGAGCTCATCGGGGCCATCCGCGCGGTACACGCGGGCGAGTCCGTGCTGGCCAGCGCAGTAACCGAGCCGATCATCTCGGCCTATCGCGCCTCCCTAAGCCACAAGAAATCACTCTCGCCCGAGCAGGAACAGGGCCTGGCGTTGCTCACGCCGCGCGAGCGAGAAGTGCTGCTCGCCATTGCCTCCGGCGCCAGCAACCGGGAGATCGCGCAGCGTCTGTGCATCGCTGAGACGACGGTCAAGACTCATATTTCCGCGCTGCTATCGAAACTCCACGCCCGCGATCGCGTCGCGCTGGTGCTCATCACGCATAGAGCCGGCCTCCTACCGCAGTAGGAGGCTCCCCGCAGACATTTCCTTTTCCAGGCGGATCCCTCCCCTAGCGTTCCGGGGCCAGGATTAAAGCATGGACACACCGAAGATCGAATTTGAGGCCGTTTCCAAGTGCTTTGGGGAACACCAGGTCCTCGACCGAATCAGTTTTAAAGTCTCCCCCGCCCGCGTCCACGCCCTTCTGGGACGCAACGGCGCGGGCAAATCCACTCTGCTCTCCATCCTCTTAGGCCTGCTCCCGGCCGACTCGGGCAAGGTAGCAATCGACGGCCACCCTTTTAGTCGCGTGGATCTGCGCAATATCGGCGCCTCGATCAACGGCCCGGCGTTCTACGGCCACCTCAGTGCCCGCAACAATCTGCTCGTCCACACCAAGCTCTTGGGGCTGCCTGCCACCGAGGCAGATAGGACTCTTGCCATCGTCGGACTGCAGGACACTGGCAAGAAGAAGGCCAAGAGTTTTTCCACCGGCATGAAAGCCCGCCTGGCATTGGCGCAAGCGATGTTGGGCAACCCACAAATCCTCGTCCTCGACGAGCCGCAAAATGGGCTAGATCCGCAGGGCATTAGCGATCTTCGCCATCTGCTGCGGGACTGGGCAGCCCGCGGTGCAACGGTCTTGGTCTCCTCGCACCAACTCGGTGAGGTGATGCACCTGGCCGATGATGTCACCATCATCTCAGATTCCCGCGTCGCTTATTCGGGCCCACTCAACGAGCTCGCGCCGAGCGGCAACCTGGAGGAGGAGTTCTTCCGCCTCACCACTGGTGCTCAACATGCTTAAACATTTCGCTTGCCGTTATCTCCCCGCCGAACTACTCTCAGCGCGCGGTACCGCCCTACAGTGGCTCCCGCTCTTCGCGCTGCCCCTCGTATTGATGACCTTCAACTTCTCTCGATTTAGCTTCTCCACCGGGGATGCGACCGCGCTCTTATATTGGCAGGCGCTCTACCTCACCGGCATGGCAGCACCGCTGATAGCGGTATTCGCGGCCTCCGCAGAAGCCAGGGAGAAGGCCGCCAACTATGGCGGAGCAGCATGGCTTCCCATCAATGAGAAGGTTCAGCACATCGCCCGCCTGCTCGTCGTCGTGTTATCCCTGGCGGCTTTCCACTTTCTCAACTTCGGCGGAACCTGGCTGGCCAGCGTGCTGACGGGCAGAATTGGGAGCTTGCGCATACTATGGCTGGGCCTGCTAGCCTTCGTCGGCTGCCTGGGAATCGCCGGGCTCGCCTCGGCACTAGCACGGGTGACAAATCTCATCACGACGCTGGTCGTCTTCGTAGCCTGGCAGTTCATTGGGATCCTGCCCTCGGTAGTCGAGGGCAGGACGTGGTGGTTGTGGCCGATGGCCTGGCCGCTACGCCTAGTGCTTCCAGTAGCTCGCATCCATCAAAACGCCACGCCCCTCGAGCCCGGCTCAGCCCTAGCTGCGGAAGATCCCTGGACGGCCCTGCTATTGTGCCTGGCACTGGCCTCTCTCGGCATCGCTGCGGCCGTCCTCATTCCCGATAGACTGCGGCTGCGGGTGCACCCACTCCTGTCATTCGCGCGCGGCAAGACTGTACCTCGCCCACATGCTGACGCCGCGCTCAGCGGCTTCGATCTCGGAAGCTCCGAGGGCCTGGAACCCGCTCTTCGCGGCCGCACACCCGGCAGCCTTCGCATCACGGCCGCGATAAGCCGCGTCATCTTAACCCCGGCGTTGATCTCCTGCCTGGCGCTTTCTGTTCTAGCGCTTGCCCTCACCGCAACCGTCTACCCGGGTTCCTATGTCCATGCGCTCTTCGTGTTTCTGATCCTGCCCGTGGGCACGGGTCTCTTACCCGTCCTGTTCTGGCCCACGTTGCGCGACGCCTGGCCGCTCATGCTCACGGAGAATTTCCACTGCCCCAGGGCTATCCTTGGCTGCTCCGCGCTCTGCATCGCCGGCCTTAGCCTCCTCGCCTTCCTCCTAGGCTTGGCGGGCGGCGCCCCGCTCGACGAGGAATTGCGGCGACTAATCTTGTACATCACCGTCGGCTGCGCGCTCTTCTTGCTCTCCTTACTCTTAGTTCTGCGCCTGGGGAATCCGCCTGCGCTAATAGTGACCATCATCCTCGCCGTCGTTTCGGCGACCATCGGCGGGGACGTGCTCGCGGATTCCGCATTGTGGATCTTCGCCCCCTCTGCCTGGCCCGACACCGCGCACACTGTACCTCGTATGACAATCGCCCTAACGCTGAGCGTTACCTTCATCATTGCCCTGACGTGGGAAAACCTGCGTGTTCTGCGCCGTCCTTCAAACTAGATTCACCCGTGAAAGCTCCACGTTTCATCCCCTAAGCAGAGGCTGGTGCACCTGGCCTGCCGCCTAGCACCCAGAATGGATAGCGTTGCCCTTTGTAACCTATATTAGACACCATGTCTGAGAACACCAACGATGCGGAACCGGGCGGCAGAACTGCGCGTCAGTACCTGACCTATCTGGGTCCGGTATTGGCATTTTTGGTCTTACCATTCCCGGTTGCAACGCTGCTCAGCCCAGATGCCGCGACAATCGTCACGCTGGTTTCCCTGCCGCTCATCGCCCTCGGTCTGGGGCTAGTTGACGGCGCTGTATTCCGCTTCAACCTCTCCTTCCCGTTGATCAGCGCCGCCATCTTTTGGCAGGCCACGCGGATGTTCTACAACTCTGGGACCTGGGTCTACGTCCTCGGCGCCCTGATCCTGCTCGTTGTGGGCCAGTGGCTGGGCGCGAGGATTCGCCCCGAGAAACCCACAACCAAAGACTCCCCTGCCGTGGAGAATTCCGAAGAGGGTGCACGCTGATGGAAACCTGGTCACTCAACCACCCTGAACTCGGACTCATCGAGGTCGAGCGGGGATACGACTCGGAATTCGCCCAGCTCTATCCCGACTGGCCACAGAAGAACAAGACCAAGGCTGAGTCTGGGGCCAAGCAAGAAACAACAGAACCTGACTTCATCGAGGCGGGTCCCGATGCCAAACTGCCCGAGCGCATTAAACGCTTTGCCTCCAACCCCTCGGTGCGGCTGCAGCTCAAGGTCAATGGCGAGGTACGGGCGCGTTATGCCACGGTATCGACGGGCCGGATCGCGCTAGAGAAAGCTGCGGATTTAGGAACATTGGCCTCGACTTATGCCTTGGTCAATCGCAACAAGCCACACGTCTATATTCAGGCCAGCGTTCTCAACGACATCCTCAACGTGGAATACCGCCAAGGCTCTCAGGTGGTCGAGTTCGCGGCCCCGCCGGGAAGCCGCGGTGAGAAACGCCGAAAAGAGATGGAGGACAGCGGCTTCAAGCGGGTGGCCTATCCGCTTGTGGCCGGGCTGGGCAAGGGCGGTTGGGCGCTGGCAGTTGTGATCCTCGGGCCGCTGCTGGGCCGGTTGATTGAATGGATCTTGAGCTTCTTCCCCGACTGGAACTTGCGCCTACCTTCCTTCGATATCAACTTTCCCGCCCTGCCGCAGATTCACCTGCCTGTGCCGGACTGGCCCCCGCTGCCGTCTCTGCCACACTTCGACATCCCGCAACTGCCGGAGTGGGTACTCTTTCTCCTCGACTACTCGAAGATCTGGGTCCCCATCCTCATCGGCTTGGTGATAGGTATCCTGGCTATCCGCAATCACCGGAAGTCGGAGCAGGAGAAGGCTAAATGGCGGGGAGCACCTTCTGCGCCAAAAGCGGCGCCAACGGCCGATCCGGATGCGAAGGATTGACCCAGGCCATCTCTTCGATCTCCGCATCGATATGCGGTTCTACGGAGCCGGAATGGCAAAAGACTGTCGCTGTCACGCTGCACCGTGGCTCGTTGGCAGCAGGTGCGCTGAACTTACCTAAAGGATGCAAGGAGCTGGGCGGAATCGCTACGCCGATTTCTTCGGCAACCTCCCTCATTGCCGTGGTGCGGGGGCTCTCCCCTGCTTCCGGCTTTCCGCCGGGGAGCTGAAAGAGCATGCTTCCCCTCTTTCGCACGGTGAGTACCTTGCCGGCTGAGTCGCGGAAGACGACGGCGCTGACGACAATTTCGGCGGGGTTCTCGGTATTTTCTTGCATGGACCACCACATTATTCCGCAGGTGGGGAAAGCACCACTCCGCTGCGAGGAAGCAGGTCCTCCCGGCGGCGCGCATACCGTGGCTATGAGGGGAGATCATTGCGAGATGTGAGCATGGCGACTACACAGGGCACACATGAGTACATTTGCTATCGAAAACCCCAGTACCGGAAAGAAAGAACAAGAGTTCAACCGTATCGACGACACCGAGCGCGACGACATCTTGGACCGCTCTATGCAGGCCTTTGCGTCGTGGAAGGACACGGATATCAGCGAGCGCGCGGCCATCCTGGCCCGCACCGCGGACCTCTATGAGGAGCGCGCCGATGAGTTGGCTGATCACATCGGCCGCGAGATGGGCAAGCTCACCCGCTGGGCCAAGGCAGAGGTCCAGATCGTGGCGGATATTTATCGCTGGTACGCCGAACACGCCCACGAGCTGCTCGCGGACGAATACCTCCCAGCGCAAGGCGCCGATAAGACCGTCGTGCGCAAGGAACCTCTAGGCCCGCTGCTCGGCATCATGCCGTGGAACTTCCCCTACTACCAGGTCGCGCGCTTTGCGGCACCGAACCTACTGCTGGGCAATACCATCGTGCTCAAGCACGCCTCGATTTGCCCGCTCTCCTCGCAGGCCTGCCAGGATCTCCTCGAGGAGGCCGGCCTACCCCAGGACGCCTTTATCAATATCTACGCTTCGGGCTCCCAGATGGACGCTTTCGTGGCGGATAAGCGCATTAAGGGCGTCTCCCTCACTGGTTCCGAGACTGCCGGTGCTGCGGTGGCTAAGACCGCCGGCGAGAATTACAAGAAGAGCGTTCTGGAGCTGGGCGGAAACGATCCTTTCCTCGTCATCGATGATGACAACCTGGAGTGGGTCCTCGACCAGTTCACCCTGATCCGCATGTACAACACCGGCCAGGCCTGCAATGCGCCCAAGCGCCTCATTGTCTTGGAGGACTTCTACGATCGCAGCGTCGATTATCTCGAGAAGAAGATCGGCGCCATGCAGGTCGGCACCTATGAGGACGATAAGGCTGATCTTGGGCCGCTTTCCTCCATCGGGGCGCGCGACGAGATTGTCGAGCGCCTAGACAAGGCGGCACAGGAGGGAACCGCCACCATCCGCGTGGGTGGCAAGAAGCTAGACCGTGACGGTGCCTACATGGAGGCGACGCTGCTTAGCGATGTCGACCCCACAGCCGACGTCGGCTGCAACGAGATCTTCGGTCCCGTGGCCATCATCTACAAGGCGAAGGACGTGGAAGAGGCGATCGAGATAGCCAACAACTCCGATTACGGGCTCTCTAGCTCCGTGTGGGGCACTGACCTGGATGCCGCCTTCGCGGTGGCCCAGCGCTTAAATGACGGCATGACCTTCGTCAACGAGCATTCCGTAACCGGTGCGGGCCTCCCCTTTGGCGGAGTTAACCGCTCCGGCTATGGCCGCGAGCTCGCACGCTGGGGCGTGGGCGAGTTTGTTAACGAGCACCTCTACCGCGTAAGCGGCCAGCAGGATGCCGGCCTCTCCCCCGCGCTTTAAGTGCTGACGCTTTAAACGCTAGCACTTTAAGTGCTAGCGGCTGGCGATCTCGAGCAGCTCTAGGACGTGCTCGTACTCGCGGCCGGTAGCGCGCTCCATGCCCAGCTCACACGTACGGTTCAAGGATGCGTGGTAGAGCGAATCTAGCTCCTTGACCTCCGCCGCCTCTGCCTGAGTTGCCGAGGCGGTAAGCTCTGGGTGCAGCATGCCACGGTCACCCGCGTAACCACAGCAATTCCAATCAACCGGAATATGAACTTCCTTGGCCGCAGCACGCGCGACGGTCTCCAAGTCGTCGATAATGCCCAAGTGCTTCGAGGAACAGGTTGGGTGCACTGTCAGCGATTCGAGCGGATGCTTAACCTCAAGCTGCGGCAAGATGTGATCGACAGTGAAAGCGACTGCATCGATGACGGTGATTCCGACCTTCTCCGCCATGGCTTTGAAGCCCTCGGAACAGCTCGAGGCATCAGAGATAACGGGCAGACGGCCGTGGTCGGTGGCGTTGAGCAGGATGTGCTGAACGCGCTGTTCCATGATCTCGTGACCCTTGGTCATGCCCTTCGAGGTCCACGGGGTACCGCAGCACATCGAGTCAATCTCTTTGGGAACCATGAGGGACTGCCCGGAACGCTCAAGCAAGGCAATGAAGGCGTTGGAGGTGCCAATATTATCCCCGCCCTCGGCCCGGCCAAACATGGTATTGACGCAGGCCGGGACGTAGACGGCGGTAGGAGTGGCAGTCTTGTCTCCCACCAGCGTGCCCATGCGCGAGCGCAGCTTGCCACCCTTACCCAGCTCCGGCTGGTACTGCGGCATGACGTCATCGCCGACCAGCGCGCGTCCGACATCCGTAATCTTCTTCACCAGCCCGGTGGGCAGGAAAGAAACTCCGGTCAAGGCCACCGACGCCACTGCCGGCACAGCAGGCCAGGCTTGAGCTGCGGCCGCCCAACCAGTAGAGAGCACCTTATTATTGCGCTTGGCGCGCAGCTCCTTGACGTATTTGCCGGTATCGATGCCGACCGGGCAGGCGGTGACACACATGGAGTCCACCGCGCAGGTATCGATGCCCTGGTACTCGTAATCGTGCGCGAGCTCCTCGGCATCGGCCGTGCGGCCTTCCTCCACAGCCTTGACCCAGGCGCGACGAACGGCGATGCGCTGACGCGGGGTCATGGTCAGGTTGCGGGACGGGCACACCGGCTCACAGTAACCGCACTCGACACAGTTGTCGATGCGCTCTTCCACCTGCGGGTTGAGCTTGATGTTCTTAATGTGCGCTTCTGGGTCCTCATCGATGATGACGCCCGGGTTCATGATGCCGCGGGGATCACAGGCACGCTTGAGCTCCAGGTGGACCTCATAGAGCTCGTCGCCGTACTGGCGGCGCACATAAGGTGCCATGGCGCGGCCGGTGCCGTGCTCAGCCTTGAGGTTGCCCTCCGCGCTGAGGATGAGGGAAACCAGACCCTCGTTGAAGTCGTTGTAGCGGCCCAGCGCCTCATCGCCCTCGAAGCGGTCGGTCAAGAGGAAGTGGATGTTGCCATCCTTAGCGTGGCCGAAGATGACCGCGTCATCGTAGCCGTGGCGTACGAAGAGCTCTTGGAGGGACTCACAGGTGGGTGCTAGATCGCCCACGGGGACGACGACATCCTCCAGCAGTGCCGTGGTGCCGGACTTGCGGGCACCGGCAACGGAGGCATAGAGACCATTACGGAATGCCCAGGCCACGGCCCTATCGACCGCGTCTTGGGAGAAAGCCGCCGGGGAACGCAAAGGCAGCTCAGACAGGAGCTTCGCACCAGCCTGCTCGCGGGAATGCAGCTCCTCGGCCTCATTGGCGTGGTACTCAATGAGCAGGGCGGCTTGCTTATCCACATCGAAGCCGGTGATAGCCTCCGGCACTCCCTTGAGTGCTTGGCCCACCTTGATGGAAGAGGAATCCATGAGCTCGAGGGTGGCGGCGCCGGTATCGAGCAGATCCGGCAGCGCACGGGTGGCCGAATCAAGATCGTCGAATACCGCGACGGTGGTCGTGGCGAACTTGGAGATCGGCACGGTACGGAATACGGCCTCGGCGACGAAGGCCAAGGTGCCCTCCGAGCCGATGATGAGGTGCTCGAGCAACTTGACTGGGCTATCAAAGTCCAGGAAGGAGTTGAGCCCATAACCCATGGTGTTTTTGAGGGCGAAGTGGCGACGAATAGTGGCCACCGATTCCGCGTTATCGCGCACGCGGCGCTGCAGGCGAATGAGGATCTCCACCAACTCCGGCTCTTGGCGCGCCAGTTTATCATCGGCATCCGCATCCGCGGTGTTGATCATGGTGCCCGAGGGCAGGATGAAGGTCATCGATTCCAGGGTGCGGTAAGTATTGAACTCAGTACCGCAGGCCATTCCGGAGGAGTTGTTGGCAATGACGCCGCCGATGGTCGCCGCGCTAGACGAAGCCGGGTCTGGGCCCAGCTTGTGCCCATAAAGGTTGAGCCGCGCATTGATCGAGCGAATAGTCGATCCGGGCTGCACGCGCACGCGCTGGCCACGGTCGAGGACCTCGACACTCTTGAAGTGCCGACGAACATCGACCAAGATGCCCTCTCCCGAGGACTGACCAGCCAAGGACGTTCCGCCGGAGCGCAGGGTCACGGGCACTCCTCGTGCGGCGCCCTCGGCGAAAGCCTGCGCCACCTCCCCCGCATTTTTGGCCACAATGACAGCCTGGGGAACATTCAAATAGTGCGATGCATCGGAGGCGTACTTGGTGCGCTCTATCAGCGAGGTCCGCACGTCGACGTCCTCTGGCAACGTCAGTTCAAGCAATGGGGAATTCATGGCCCCAGTCTAAGCTCGCTTGGGAACTACCCCCGAAATGATGGCCAGTCTCCACTCATTAATGGTTAGACCAAAGTATGAATAGGAAAGGCTACGCTCACCGGCCCCTCCTCAGGACATTCCCGCCCTCGAAGTCTCAACAGGGAACGGCTCTAGGAAATTGCGAAGCCCTAAGCCGCGGCACGGGCAACCCCGGCTTTTCTCTCGGGCCCGGTCCGTTTCGGCTCTAGTGAGCCCGTGTACTTGATAGCGCGAAAGAACTAGATGGGCTTTCACTTAATGAGGAAGGAGTATTTTGCGCTTGGTGCTCGTTGGAGTCGGGAAAGAGGGCGGCCGCATAATTCAGCCCAGTATCTGCTTTGGATTTTTCCCGGTCTGTCAGTCCCGTGTTGTTGTGTAGGGTTTCTTCAACCCAAGGAACTCTGCGGACAATATTGGTGTGCCACATAGGGCGGTCTTGCCCATCACTACAAGTTGGGTTAAAACCGCCGGCAGTATGCACGGCATAGAGAACTTCGCCCTTGTATACAGGTGCGCCTGAATCGCCGCCACAGGATCGTAAGGCCGTTGATGATCTTCCTTTGAAAAGGTCTGTGTAAGTGACGTTTCCAAAGTTTAGGGACTCCACTTCTTCAGAGATGACTGTTAGGGCTGAAGAAGCATAGTCATGCGGTTGTCCATATCCGGTTAGTAGGGCTTGATCGCCTATTTCCATGGGTCGGTTGGCCAGTACGAGGGGATCGGCGTTGATTCCATCTCCCACCTTGATGAGGGCAACATCATCGGTGGAAGATTTGGTATAGATTGCAGCGATGCCCGCGGTATCCCCGTCCGATTGTTGGAGGAATCCATCCATAAAAGGGGTACTGGAGACGCAGTGGTGTGCGGTCAACCAAAAATTATCTCCCACATAGCTGGCGGTACAGTCACGTCGAAGACGTTTGCCGTCCGTATCATCCAGACCTGGAATCACTGACCATAAGGCCGCGATACGGTTGTCGTTGACTGGGGTGATACTGCTTGCTTGCAGTGCGGCGAGGTCAGGGTCTGATGCGTTTGACACGGCGGGGAAAGGGACCTGACCCCCGTTTGGTAGACACCTGATATCCCAACTTCTTGGGAACGAAAGGTAATCTCCACATCATGCCAAGCAAGACCTACTCTAAGGAGTTCCGCCGTGACGCGGTCGCATTGTACGAGAATTCCGACGGTGCTTCGATTCAGAAGATTGCCACCGATCTTGGGATCAATCGAGTCACACTGAAAAACTGGGTCACCAAGTACGGGTCCACTGCGTCCACGCGTAACAGCAATGCGGCCACAGCAGTATCCGTTGTCGAACAAAACCGCCAGCTCAAAAAGGGAGAACGCACTTCTTCGTGAAGAACGAGATATCCTGCGTAAGGCGGCCAAATATTTCGCGGAAGAAACGACTGCTCAGTGATGTTATCCTCGGTGCCCGAGTTAAGGCTGTATTCACCACAGAACAAAGTTGCTACGGGGTTAAACGCATCACTGCTGAGCTGAAAGACCAAGCAGGTCATGAGCCGGCTAATCATAAGCGGGTTGCTCGGGTGATGCGGTCGTTGAAATTGTTCGGCTACACCAAGAAACGCAAGGTCACTACCACGGTATCCGGTCAGAAGAAACCAGTGTTCCCTGACCTGGTGGGGCGTAGATTTACTGCTCCCGCACCTAATCGCGTCTATGTCGGCGACATTACCTACTTGCCGATTGCTGATGGTTCGAATATGTACCTAGCCACGGTTATTGATTGTTTTTCCCGTAGGTTGGTGGGTTTCGCGATCGCGGATCACATGCGCACGTCCTTAGTTCAGGATGCGTTGTTGATGGCTAAAGGCCAGCGAGGGGACCTCAAGGGTGCCATTTTTCACTCTGACCACGCAAGTGTGTATACCTCGAGAGCATTCCAAGGCACCTGCACCCAGTTGGGGATTAAGCAGTCGATGGGATCGATTGGTACCAGTGCGGACAATGCTTTGGCGGAGTCCTTCAACGCCGCACTCAAGCGGGAAGTACTTCAAGATTCCAAGACGTTTGCCAACCAGTTGATGTGTCGCCGAGACGTTTTCCGCTGGTGTGCTCGGTATAACACGGTGCGCCGACATTCCTGGTGTAAATATCTCGCACCGGTCGTGTTTGAGGAGCGGGGTTCTGCTAGCCTAAGAACCGCATCGTAATCAAATCCCCTGTGATGCTCCTATGTTGTGTCAAGCAGTTTGAAGGAATTCTTCGTAGGTTGACTTCAACTCCGATAAC
>NZ_VXKK01000008.1 GCF_008693105.1 Corynebacterium flavescens | reverse complement strand
GTCGTGTTTGAGGAGCGGGGTTCTGCTAGCCTAAGAACCGCATCGTAATCAAATCCCCTGTGATGCTCCTATGTTGTGTCAAGCAGTTTGAAGGAATTCTTCGTAGGTTGACTTCAACTCCGATAACCGACGTTTGCCGGTTTCAATATCGCTAATTCTTGCTGGAGCACATCCAAGTTTCCTGGCGACTTGGGTTTGTGAAAGCCCTTTTTTCGAGCGCAGAGCTCTGAATTCATCGCTACTTAATCCACTGGATTGTTTCACAGGTCGCCCCAGGCACAGCACTTGATAGATCTCCCGGACAATGGCGCGTTTTAAGCACCGCATAATTTCCTTCTTCGACAATCCTTCTTTGGTTCGACGTTGCACATAGTCCCTGGTGCGTTCATCGTGACACATCCTGACCAGGACAATGCGATGCAGTGCGGCGTTGGCTTGGCGATCACCACCTCTATTTAACCGGTGCCGGTTCGTCCGTCCGGAACTCGCCGGAATAGGTGCAACGCCCCACAGATGCGCCAACGCAGCCTGGGAACGGATCCGCTGTGGATTTTCACCGACGCTCACAATCAATTCTGCGGCAGTAAGCGCCCTGCAGCCGAAAACTTGTGTTACCCCAGGATTGATTACCTCGACCAGATCGGTGATCTTGTTATCGAGTTCATCGCATTGCGCCCGCAGCATGTTGTAGGTGGTAGCCAAACTCTTCAAACTGATCAAGGTGCCATTGATCGGATCAGTGACATCTGCA
>NZ_VXKK01000007.1 GCF_008693105.1 Corynebacterium flavescens | reverse complement strand
GATTACCTCGACCAGATCGGTGATCTTGTTATCGAGTTCATCGCATTGCGCCCGCAGCATGTTGTAGGTGGTAGCCAAACTCTTCAAACTGATCAAGGTGCCATTGATCGGATCAGTGACATCTGCAGGTGGGCGACACCGCGACAAAGTCATAATCAGGGTGGGAGTCGCCATCGTCGCATAACGCTGTCGAACAGTCACGGGGGCCGTGACCAGCAAAGACTTGATGAGAGTTACTAGTTTTGCCGCTGTAGCAACCAGTTGATGGCGGGTGATCTGGAGCATGCGTAGTGACTCCACCGGCCCTGTGGTGTCTTTCGGCGTGCTCAATACTTGGCCGGTGAGCACCTGCCGGGCGGCAGCAAGTGCGTCGACGGGATCTGATTTGCCATCCCTGCGTCGAAGGGCCCGGGTGGGACGCAATACCTCGAAAACTACATGTCCATGATCAATGAGATGCCGGGTCAGGGCAGCTCCGTAGGAGTTAGTACCTTCTACCCCGACGACTGTGACTCGGTGAGCGGTGAGGAACTCGGTGACGTGGCGGTAGCCGTTGCTGGTGGTGGGAAAGGTATCGGTGGCGAGGTGTTTACCAGTCTCGGTCACGATGGCCACGGTGTGGGTATCGGTGTGGGTATCGATGCCGGCTACGGGGCCAGCAATGTCGAAGGTTGGTGTGGGCATGATGTTCACGGGCTTTCTGAAGTCGTCGGATACGGTGATCCGCATATCCGGAGCTTCAGACAGACAAGACGCTGATGGGACTACTACCATGACACCTGCCAGGGTGGTCACGGAAACGGTCACGCTCCTATTAGGTCATGACCGAAGCACCGGATCGCGGTACGGGATCGGAACCATTCCGAAAGACAGATCACAGGCAAGGCACACAGTGTGGCCAGTCCACTTTAGGGTCATTTCGGATGGCTCCGATCCCGTACTCCCATTATCAGCGTCTACTTTCCGGGGGTCGGGCCCAGGTTTCAGTTCCAAGAAACTGAGACACTCTTAGTCATGCGGCAATAGCTGATGAAGCGGGCTATGGAGATCTGGACCGACTCATGGGGCCGGAGGTGCAATACCTTTTCCGGAACCTCTGGGATGCGCCACGTGATACGGCAAACTGGTGTTGGCAGGCCCGGTAGGGTGGCGCATGGCAAGTCGGGAATCAAATCCCTCAAGTGATTGATGTGTGACGAAGGAATTTCAAGATGGAATCTACAGGACGACCTCAGGTGACGCCGTTAGAAGAAGGAACACTGTTTGTCACCAAGCGGATGGAAGCGACGGAGGGAGTTTCTTGGCCCAGGCACCGGGCCTCTGTCGAGTCAGTCCTTGTCGTCACC
The DNA here is from genome assembly GCF_008693105.1 of Corynebacterium flavescens. GTDB lineage: Bacteria > Actinomycetota > Actinomycetes > Mycobacteriales > Mycobacteriaceae > Corynebacterium > Corynebacterium flavescens. Next base: position 4,448 of record NZ_VXKK01000007.1, on the reverse strand, counting down.
GAGGGGCGATGCATCTTTAAGTTCCCTGACGCAGATCATGGGGTGAGTGCGGGAGACAGTCTCGTTATTCCCGCCGATGTCTGGCACAAGATTGTGGCGGATCCAGCTTTCACGGCTGTCCACATCATGCCGAAGGAGATCCGGTTTACCTTCTCTCAGTGATTGCTCCCTTTGCTGAGGTCGAGTCGTCTATTACGGTTGTCCGCCTATGATCTGTTTGTCCAGGTGGGCAGGTATGGAATTTTAGGTCCGCATCGGGGGTGTCCCCTCCGAGTAGGTTGAGGTTGTTAGAGATTCTGCTTGCTGGCCTCGGCGGTGAGATAGGCATGGGGGAACCGAGGATCCCAGTGGCTATCCGTGACCTCGAAGCCAGCGTGTTCTAGTGCCTGGGTGATGTCGGGCAGTGGCCACCGGTAGGCGGTGACCACTGGATGCTGCACCGGTTCGAGACGGGGTCCGGAGAAGAAGGACATGAGGAGGACACCGTCGTCCTCGGCCACCGCGCGCAGTGAAGCCAGTGTTGCCGGCAACTCGTCAGGTCCCATATGGATGAGCGAGTACCAGGCCAAGATGCCTGCCCAACGCTTCGGTGAGTCCGACAGATCGGCAATGGTGCCGTGGTGAAAGGTCACCGAGGGGTGTGTCTGGCGAGCCAGCTCCACGAGCCGTGTTGCCGGTTCCAGTCCCTCGATCCTGTGTCCGAGGTTGGCGAGGTGACCGGTCCACCGTCCCGTGCCAGAACCGACATCGAGGATCGCCCCGTCGACGTTGGCGGCCCAGGATTCGATGAGCGCTCGGTCAGGGTCATCGGCCGAGATGATCGTTCCGAGCAGGGCTTCCGGGTCGAAGTTCGGTGAGTTGTAGGCCTGGCTGAGGTCATCGGTTGCCATGAGGATAACCCTAACCGTGCCCGGGGCTGGACGTGCTTGTATGCCTTTCAGTAGGCGCGCAGGTGGTCTCCAGGGGCGTAGAGCGGCGTTGATCCGGTCCATGTGGGCGAAGATGCGTCAGTGGGCAGGGGGGAACCTCTCGTTCGTCGGCCCAACAGTCCTGGGACCAGGCAACGCCCCTGCCATTACCCGGCTGGCCGCGCCTACGCGGGTTTTCTCCTCCGCGGTCGTTCTGGTTGTCTGGTTAGTCCTGGGAGGTGATGAGCTCGAGGACGATCTTGCCGCGGGCGTGGCCCTGCTCAACGTGGGCCAGGGCCTTACCGGCCTGTTCCAGCGGGTAGGTCGTATCGACCTTCGGGTCGACCAGCCCGTACTGGACCACCCCGGTGATCTGTCCGACCATTTCCGGGGTGCGGCGCAGCACCTGTCCACCGAGTTCTCCCACGGTGGCAGCATCAGCCGCCGAGATCACGTGCGCCGGATTCTTCGCCAAGGGAGCAACCACCCGCAACGCCTCCCCGCCGACTAGGTCGAAGACTACGTCCACACCGTCAGGGAGCAGCGCATGCACCTGCTCCGCGACGGCGTCGCTGGTGGCGACGAAGATAGCACCGGTGGATTCGATGAGCTCGCGCTTGTCCTCGTGGTCAACGCCGACGACCTGGAACTTGTGGACCCGTCCGATTTGCGCGGCCATCAGCCCGACCCCACCACCGGCCCCATTGATTAGCAACGACTGGCCTGGTTCAAGCTCGACCTGGTGAGTGCCGGCGTAGGCGCTCGCCCCAGCGACCGGGATCGCGGCGGCGTCGGTGAACGAGATCTCCTCCGGCTTGAGCACGGTACTCTCTGCCACCAGCAGGGTGTCCTCGGCATATCCGCCGACGCCGGGGGCCACCAGGCCGAGCACCTGATCGCCGACCGCGAAGCCCTCCACATCGTCTCCAACGGCGGTGACGATCCCGGAGGCCTCCGCGCCCAGGGGTGCCGGAAGCTCTCGCGGGGTTCCGGCAACCCCGGAACGGACCTTCCAATCAAGTGGGTTGACCCCGGCCGCGTGGACCTTGACCCCGAGTTCTCCCGGGCCTGGCTGGGGGGTGTTGCGGGTGATCAGTTCCTGGTTTTCCGGGCCGCCGTACTCGTTGAACACGTATACCTTCGACATCGTGTGCTTCCTCTCCTCGTGAATTTCTTTCCTGTGGTCACGGCCGTTCGCGGCCTTGCCTGTCACGGTAGGAAGATGATCACGGCGAGACCATGACGTGGATCAAAGAGTGAAAGAAGTGATCACGAAGGACCCCACCGACATTGGGGGATCTATCGCGCAGACCCCTTCGTGCCGCTAAGGTCGGTGTCGCTTGCCACAGCGTGCCTAGGGCCTCTCGATGCCCTAGGTGAGGCCTGCCCCTGTTCCCAGCAGGAGCAGTCATTTTTCTCCGTCGTCACCCTTCGGGGACGGCAGGCCCCTGACATGCATATCCCACACCGCCTCAACGGTTGCGCACCATGAATCCCGAAAAACCGGCTAGTACCGGTTAAACCTGCGGCAGTGGGGAGGCCCTGAGGCGAAGACCGGTGATGCAGGTGGCTCCGTCCGTACCGGTGGTGAAGTAGGAGTAGCCGGTGAACTCCCCGTGGGTGATCTCGATGGTGCCGGCGGTATCGCGCGGGAGCCAGTAGCCGATGAACCCGTTGTCGAAGGTGGTTGCCTGCTCCGAGAGGAGCACCGCACCCGTGTCGTCCTCAATGATCTCCACCTCCACGGGTGCGTTGCGCAGCTCGCCCAGGCAGGTGGTCAGGCTGTGGTAGAAGCAGTCATGGGTCTGGTTGATAAACGGGGCCACGGACACATAGACGGAGGCAGCGGGCATATCCAGGCTGATTTCCTCGTCAGGAGTGGTCAGAACGAGCTCGTCGGGGCGCACCACGGCCATCAGATCCTGCGGACGGGCCTCCACGAGGAGAGCGTCCAGGTAGTCGATGATCCCCACCGCGTCCATACCTGCCAGATCGACCGAGGCCAGAAACTCCGCCTCCTCGGGGTCCGCCGCCGAGGTGGTGCACCCGGCCAGGGTGAGCGCACAGACAGCGAGGAGGGCGGCGAATCGGTTCATGGCAGATCCTTGCTTCATGTTTCTATAGTCAAACATAAAAACTACTGCATGTGACAGTAAGAGGAAAAGGGTACGTGGCCCTTTCCGGGAAAGTCGGCGCGGGCCCAGTATGCCGCGACCCGCACCGTCATGCGCAGCTGCTCCCACCGGTCGGGGCCCTTTTCCGGTTGTTTGATCCAGGTTAAGGAATTACTCCGGATATAGCCACATTTTCATTATCATGCGCCCATTCCACGTGCCCCCGATGAAAGGACCCCACTGTCATGACCATTCCCATCCTCAAGCACACCACCGTGTCCACGTCGGGGTTTTGTGCCCGAGTTGCCTGGCCACCGCCCAGACCGCACTCAGTGACCTGGACGCGGTGGCCTCCGTCGAAGTGGTAGTACCGCCCGGCCATCTCGTGGTGTCCCATGACCTACAACAGGTGTCTGTGGACGAGCTCATCAGGACCGTCACCGACATCACCTCCACTGCCCACTCCTCAGGCAGCGAGTGGTGAGGGGGCGCGGCTGTCGGTTGTGTCGGAGGCTTTTGTTCCTCCGCTTCCGCGGTCATTGCTCTCCGGGCCTGATAGCATGGGGCTTATGGCCCGCAATCCCGTCCGTCACAACTGCGCCCAACCCCACCAGTGCTCCCTGGACGTGCGCATGCAGGTCCTGGCCCGTTCCCCGCTGACCAAGAAGCTGAACCCACAACAGCACAGGGAACTCGACCAGCATCTGACCTCCTGGGCCTGGGCCGCGGGTGATCCCATCCTCCTAGCCGGCGAGCAGGCTCAGGGCAGCTATATGGTCGCCGCCGGTCGGGCCCGGATCACCCGGGACACCATCGATGGCCGCGAAATCACCGTCGACATCGCCGCCCCCGGGGATGTCATCGGCCCACTGCACACCCATAGCTCCCCAGCCACCGACTCGGCCTGGGCGATCGAGACCACCTGCGCGCTCTACCTGCCCGCCGAGGCCCTGGCCGAGGTCGTGGACGCCTACCCGCAACTGGCGTTGGCGATCATGCGGATGCAGCAGGACCAATTGGTCCGGTCCCGGGAGCGTGAAACCGCACAGGCCACCTCGACTGTCGAGCAGCGCGTGGCCGCCGCTCTCCAACATCTGGACGCCAAGCTCGGGCAAATCCGACAAGACGGATCCAGCCTGCTGCAGGTCCGCCTGCGCCGCGACGACGTGGCCGGCATGGCCGGCACCACCGTCGAGTCCGCCTCCCGGGCAATGGCGCGGATGAAGAAAACCGGTGTCATCGACTCCGGCCGCGAATGGATCGCCATTACCAACCACCAGGCCCTGGCCGACCTGGTCGCCGGCCTTTAAAACGCCCACATCCCTCTCTCTGTTCCAGGACAATTTCCTGGTAGGAGAGATTTGTCGTTGTTTGATCCAGGTCAAGGAATTAACCTGGAAAGGACCGTATCTTTAAAGGTGCAAGC
>NZ_VXKK01000006.1 GCF_008693105.1 Corynebacterium flavescens | reverse complement strand
CCGGCCTTTAAAACGCCCACATCCCTCTCTCTGTTCCAGGACAATTTCCTGGTAGGAGAGATTTGTCGTTGTTTGATCCAGGTCAAGGAATTAACCTGGAAAGGACCGTATCTTTAAAGGTGCAAGCACAGGAACATGACGATAAAAGATGAAAGGACCTGGTTACGATGACCGCCCCCGCCACACTGAAGAACACCACCTTGCGCTCTGATGAGTTCACCTGTCCGAGCTGTGTCGCCAAGATCGAAAACAAGCTGAATGGTTTGGATGGCGTGGAGAATGCGGAGGTGAAGTTCTCCTCCGGACGCATCCTGGTCACCCACGACCCACAGAAGGCCTCCGTACGCGACCTGGTTACCGCGGTAGCCGAGGTCGGTTACACTGCCAAGCCGTCGGCGATCTGACGCACTCCCGACCCCACAAGCCCGCCCGCACCAGAAAGTGCCGGCGGGCCATCTGTGTCCCCGGGCTACGAGCACCACAGTCTTTTTGCGATCCAGATCTCACTTTGCGGGTACTTGATGCGGATCAAGGTACTTTCTCCGGATTGTTCATAACTTAATGAGTGCCACAAAAACACCTGATCTTCATCATGAAAGGACACCACCATGGCCGAAGTGACCTTTGCCAGTCTCCACGAGAAGATGAACTTCCTGCTCAAGGACCACGGGGTCGAGAACTTCGACGAGTCGGATCTGGACCTCGAATCCGTCTCCTCACTGCACGCCAAGGTGAATGCGTTATGCGCCGCCCACGGCGGTGACCCCTCTAGCATGGCGAACGATACCCTCGCCCAGCTGCACCCGAAGCTGGACTTCCTGATGAAGGGGCACGGCGTGGACACCGACACTGCCCGCCTGGACTTGAGCACACTGGAGGCTGTGGATGCCAAGGTCAACGCCATTGTCAACGCCCACGATCATTAGCGACTGGACCATCTTTCCGAAGTGGGAGCCGCGCTGTCCTCATGCCCACACCGACCCGTGAACGACAGGGACCGAATCTTCTCGCAAGAACTCGAGCCCTGAAATACAGGCGACATCCAGGGTGCCATACGCAACGGCTACTCCCGCCTATCACAGTGTGGCGGCGTTGTACCGTGTGAGCCATCCTGCGGGCCAGGACGACACTATCCACCTAGGACATCTCAAGGAGACCCGTGACGCCTACCAGCGACGCGTAGATGACGACCTCGCCCTGTTCCCCTCCCTTGCGGCGCCCGACCCACACGGCCGCTACCCGATCCGGGAATGGCTGAGCACTCACACCGGCCCTCTCATGGACGCCGGCTGTACCACCAAACCCTCGGCCTACTAAACACCCCCTATCCGAGTACCCGGGAAAGGAGCATGATCGACGCCACGTCATCTCCACGCTAGGAACCCACCAGCACCGTGCGGTGCTGGTGGGT
>NZ_VXKK01000005.1 GCF_008693105.1 Corynebacterium flavescens | reverse complement strand
GCCGGCTGTACCACCAAACCCTCGGCCTACTAAACACCCCCTATCCGAGTACCCGGGAAAGGAGCATGATCGACGCCACGTCATCTCCACGCTAGGAACCCACCAGCACCGTGCGGTGCTGGTGGGTTCCTAGCGTTGACAGGCCACGTGGCATGCTCTTCTGCTCCACCTCGTCAGGTCGGAGGTGGGTGTAATTGATCCAGATCAAGGAGTTAAACCCGGAATGCCCCTAACTTAATGAGTGTCACAAGAAAAAGACCCTCAAAAAGTAAAGGACACCCATCATGAAGACCTGGAAAACCTGGGGCATCGTCGCCGTCTCAGGCCTGTTGATTATCCTGTCCTGGCTCACCCCCGCTGGGTGGCTGTCAGACGGATTCATGATCGCCGCCGCGGTCGTCGCCGGCTGGCAGATCGCCGTCTCCGCCGTCCAGGCCCTGCGCATTAGGATGATCTCGATTGACCTGCTGGTCATCGTCGCCGCCATCGGCGCGCTGTTCATCAACAACTACTGGGAATCCGCCGCCGTCACCTTCCTCTTCGCCCTGGGCAAGGCCCTGGAGAAGGCCACGATGAACCGCACCCGCCAGGCACTGTCGGACCTGGTGGACGCTGCCCCCGAGACCGCCACCGTGCTGCGCGACGGTGAGCCCGAAACCGTTGAGATCTGGGAACTTGTCCCCGGCGACGTCGTGC
>NZ_VXKK01000004.1 GCF_008693105.1 Corynebacterium flavescens | reverse complement strand
ACGATGAACCGCACCCGCCAGGCACTGTCGGACCTGGTGGACGCTGCCCCCGAGACCGCCACCGTGCTGCGCGACGGTGAGCCCGAAACCGTTGAGATCTGGGAACTTGTCCCCGGCGACGTCGTGCTCGTGAAAAACGGCGAGCAGATCCCCGTCGATGGACGCGTGCTCTCCGGTCACGGCGGGGTCGACGAGGCCACCATCACCGGGGAATCCGTCCCCGCTGAGAAGGCCGCGGACTCGGAGGTCTTCGCCGGTACTTGGCTGCGCTCCGGGGTGCTGCGCATTGAGGCGATCGGCATCGGCTCGGACTCCACCCTGGCCAAGATCATCCACCGTGTGGAAGACGCCCAGGACGATAAGGCCAAGACCCAGACCTTCCTGGAGAAATTCTCGAAGTACTACACCCCCGGTGTGATGGTCGCCGCCCTCGCCGTTGGCCTGATCACCCTCAATGTGGAACTGGCCTTGACCCTGCTGGTCATCGCCTGCCCCGGGGCGCTGGTCATCTCCATCCCGGTCTCGATTGTCGCCGGTATCGGACGCTCCGCTAAGGACGGGGTGCTCATCAAGGGTGGCGAATACCTCGAGACCTCCGCGAAGGTCGACACCGTGGTCGTCGACAAGACCGGCACGCTGACCAACGGCCGCCCCGAGCTGACCAACGTCGACGTCCTCGACCCTGCCTACTCGGACGATGAGGTGCTCACCCTGGCCGCCCGTGCCGAAACCGCCTCGGAGCACCCCCTGGCCGAGGCTATCATCCAAGGTGCAGAGAACAAGGGCTTGACCGTGGCGATGGT
>NZ_VXKK01000003.1 GCF_008693105.1 Corynebacterium flavescens | reverse complement strand
CACGGTACGCACCATGCGGGTCAACATCGGCATCGCCCTGGCCACCGTCACGATCCTGCTGGCCGGTGTCCTGCTCGGTGGAGTGACCATGTCGATTGGCATGCTCGTCCACGAGGCCTCCGTCCTGATCGTCATCGCGATCGCGATGCTCCTGCTGCGCCCCACCCTGAAGAAAGACAAGGACAAGGCAGACGTCAGTACTGCTGACGCCGCGAAGGAGACGCTGAGCGCCTAACGACACAATCGCCACAGCCAGCCCCGCCGGTTTTCCTCCAGGTCTTCCCGGTGGGGCTTTCCCCTGTGCACCAGATCCCCGATCTCATGTAGCTGCACTGTGACGGTGCTGTTGCAAAGTTGGGGGGGAGAGCAGCGACCGAGATGCCCTGCGTGATGGCGGTGGTGACGTCGCTGGCCCCGAGGAGTTCCATGTCCTCCTGGGCTCTCACCGCGTCGGCTACACGTTTACCGATGACACCGTACCCGTTTACTGCAACCTTGATTTTATTCGGCATGCTGATTGTCCTTCCCGGAAATCCTGGTTTGGCCCGATGGTTGTATGGTCGTGTTTCTCATCTGGGGTGGTCGGGGAATGTCCTTGTTCAGAGCTCGTTGAGCATCTGCTCCATCTCGGCGATCTCGGCCTCCTGGTCTTCAATGACCTGCTCAGCCAGAGCGATGGCCTGCGGGTTCTGGCCATCAGTGACCTCATCGCGGGCCATATCGACCGCGCCCTCATGGTGGGCGGTCATCTGCTCAAGGTAGAGCCGGGCAGCCTCGGTGCCCTGGGCGTCCTCGAGGGCTGTCATGTCCTCCTCGCTCATCATTCCACTCATCCCGCCATGGTCCATCTCACCCATATCACCGGTGACCGGATCTTCTTCCCAGGTCTCGAGCATGGTATTCATCCGGTCGATCTCCGGGCCCTGGGCATCGATAACACCCTGGGCGAACTCGATGACCTCGGCCGGGATATCGTCCTTGGCCAGGAGGATTTCACTCATCTCCACGGCCTGTTGGTGATGCGGGATCATCATCTGCGCGAACATGATGTCCGCGTCATTGTGCTCGGCGGAGACCTCTCCGGCCGCCCCCGTCTCTGTCTCAGGATCCGTGGTGGCCCCGGTCGTTTCGGTGGTGTCGGGGGCGGACGTAGTGGCGATGGTCGTGGTGTCGGTGTTTTCTCCCTCAGTGTTATCTGCGCAGGCGGACAAAACCAGGGTGGAGGTCAAGGCGAGAGCGGCGATGGTGATGGTGCGCTTCATGGGGGTTCCCTTTCGGAGGTTGTGTATGGGGGAGTCGATGAAGGATTGAAAGTCAGCGGACGGGGGCTACAGAACTCACAGCAGCCTTCTCCTCCTTCCCGTCGGTCGGAGCCAGGTGAGCCGGGTCCAGGTCGATCCGGCGTAGCAGCTGAGCGTTGAGGGCGACGATGATCGTGGACAGGGACATCAAGATAGCGGCGGCCGCCGGGGGAAGCAGCACACCGATGGGGGCGAGCACACCGGCGGCCAGCGGAACGGCCACGATGTTGTACCCGGTCGCCCAGACCAGGTTCTGGACCATCTTGCGGTAGCTGGCATGGGAGAGCTCGATCATCGACAGCACGGCCCGGGGATCATCACTGGCCAGGACCACCCCGGCGGACTCCATCGCCACATCTGTACCCGCGCCAATCGCAATACCGACCTCGGCCCGGGCCAGGGCCGGGGCGTCATTGACACCGTCGCCGACCATGGCCACGCTCAGACCGCGCTCCTGCAGCTGGGTGACCTTGGTGTCCTTGTCCTGCGGCAGAACCTCGGCGAAGACCTCATCGATCCCCAGATCCTTGCCCACTGCCTGGGCGACCTGGGTGGCGTCACCGGTGATCATCGCCACCTTCACCCCGCGGGCCTGCAGGGCGCGCACCGCCGCGCGGGATTCGGGGCGGATCTTGTCCTCGACGGCCACCGCACCGATGATCTCACCGTCGCGGACGACATGGAGCACTCCGGCACCTCGCTGTGCCCAGGAACCGGTGATGTCGGCGAGCTCACCCGGGGTGGTCAGATTGAACTCGCGTAGCATGTTCGGCCCGCCCACGAGGATTTCGGCACCGTCGACGGTGGCCCGGATCCCGCGGCCGGAGGCGGCGGTGAAACCGGTTGCGCGCAGTGGGCGGCGTGAGGCCTCCGGGTGTGCGGCCGCGGCAGTCACGATCGCGCGGGCCACGGGGTGCTCACTATCGGCCTCAGCGGCGGCGGCCAGGGCCAGCAGCTCACCCTCGGCGATACCCGTGGCCGGAGCCACGCCGGTGACGGCGTGTGCGCCTTCGGTCAGGGTGCCGGTCTTATCGAACAAGACGACGTCGATGGTGCGCATGTGCTCGAGTGCCATGCGGTCCTTGATGAGCACCCCGGATTTCGCGGCGCGCTCGGAGGAGATCGCGATGACCAGCGGGATGGCCAGGCCCAGGGCGTGCGGGCAGGCGATGATCAGCACGGTCACGGCGCGGACTACCGCATCGTCGGGGCTGCCGATGATGGTCCAGACCACCGCGGTGATCAGGGCTGCGATCAGGGCGAACCAGAACAGGAAGGCTGCGGCTCGATCGGCCAGGGCCTGGGCCCGGGAGGAGGAGGCCTGGGCGTCGGCGACCATGCGCTGGATGCCTGCCAGGGCGGTGTCCCCACCGGTGGCCTCCACCCGGATACGGACGGTGTTGTCGGTGGCCACGGTGCCGGCCACCACGGTCTCACCGGTATCCCGGTAGACGGGTCGGGATTCGCCGGTGATCATGGCCTCATCGAATTCGGCCGCTCCGTCGATGATGGTCCCGTCGGCCGGGACGCGGGCACCGGCTCGGACCAGCACGACATCGTCGACGGCCAGCTCTGAGATCGCTACGGTGCGGGTGGTCCCGTCGACGACCTTCTCGGCCTCATCGGGCAGGAGCGCTGCCAGCGCGTCAAGCGCGGAGGAGGCTGCACCAAGAGCGCGCATCTCCAGCCAGTGGCCCAGCAGCATGATGGTCACCAGCAGGGCCAGTTCCCACCAGAAATCTAGGTGGAACCCGCCCAGCCCCAGGGTGGTGACCCAGGAGGCGATAAACGCCACGGTGATCGCCATGGCGATCAGGAGCATCATGCCCGGTTGGCGGGATTTCAGCTCGGTCATTGCGCCCTTGAGGAAGGGGGTGCCGCCGTAGAGGAAGATGATCGTGCCCAGGACCGGAGGAATCCAGTAGGCTCCCGGAATCTCCGGAATATTATATCCCAGCAGGTCGGCGAACATCGGGCTGAAGAACACCACCGGAACCGACAGGATCAGCGACCACCAGAAGCGGTCCCGGAACATCGCGGCGCTGTGGCCGGCGTGTTCACCGTGACTGTGGACCTGGTGTTCTTCATCGACAGTGGAATGCGGATGATCGTGTGGCATGGCCTGGCCGTGGGTGGCGGCATCCGCATGGTGCTCGTGACCGGCATGATTCGGGTGGTGGGTGTGGTCTGTTTCCGGAGCGGGGTGATCACCGTGGTGGTGGGGAGTGCTCATGAGGTTCCTTTCGCTCAACCCGGTCGGGGTCGAGATGATGGGCGAATCGATCAGGACAAGACGGTGTAGCCGGTCTCCTCAATCGCCCGGTGGACGGTTTCCAGGGGCACGGAACCCGTGACCGTGACGACGGAGACCCCACCGGCGATGAGGTCGACCTGGACGTCGTCGACCTGGGGCAGAGCGCTCACCGCCTCGGTGACGTTGCCGGCGCAGTGTCCGCAGGTCATGCCTGTGACCTGGTAGGTGGTGGGACCTTCAGGTGTTGCGTCGGTTGCCGCGGCCACGGCCGGGGCGGAGACGGTCGCGGACGGCGTAGAGGGCGCGCAGCATCCACAACCGTCGGAGGCCAGCGGCAGCAAGGGGGAAGTCGGGGTGGTCATCGGATCGCTCCTGTGGGATCGGGGGATCAGGCGGGGTTTCCCCTCCCATCGTATACCCCTATGGGGTATTGTCAAGGGGTTGATACGGATCGCTGCCGAGGTCATCAGAATTATTGTCCCCGGGAGTGGGGTCACTGAGCATCAGGGACACGTTTTCCTGGTGCAGGGGAAGACGGATGGTGAAGACCGATCCGGCACCGGGGCCAGGAGAGGTGGCGGTGAGAGTGCCGCCGTGGGCCTCGATCAATGCCTTGGAGATGGTCAGACCGATACCGGCCCCGCCGTTGTCCCGGCTGCGGGCGGCATCCCCCCGGTAGAAGCGTTCGAAGATGTGTCCGAGCTGGCCAGGTGGGATGCCCTCGCCGTCATCGGCGACGTGGATGAGCGCGGTGGACGCCCCCTGTCGGTGGACGCTGATCCGGACCTGCCCGCCGGCCGGGGTGTGCCGTAGCGCGTTCGACAGGAGATTGCTCATCACCTGGCCGAAGCGTTGCCGGTCCACGAGCACCCGGGCGGTGTCCGTAATGGTCTCGACCTGTAAATCGACGCCTTTGTCAGCATAAGCTTCCCCCGCGGCAGCAGCGGCGGTATGGAGCAGATCCCCGAGCCCTTCCTCCGCCAGGTCCAAATCGATCCGGTGTTCCTGGGCCCGGGAGACATCGTCGATGTCTTCCATCAACCGGGTCAGGCGGGTGAGTTGGTCAGCCATGATCGTGTGGGTGGCATTATTCCAGTCCACGACCCCGTCCTGGAGACCATCGAGGTAGACCGTGAGCACCGATAAGGGGGTGCCCATTTCGTGGGCCAGATCAGAGAGCATCTGGCGGCGGACCTGTTCGGTGTGTTCCAGCCGGTCGGCCATGGTGTTGAAGGCATGCGCCAGGGTGGCGACCTCGGGGCCTGCTTCTCCGGCGGGCACGCGGATACGGTAGTTGCCGGCCGTCAGGCTGGTAGCGGCGCGGGTGAGATCCTGCAGGGGGGTGCGCAGGCGACGCGATAACCACAGGCTGGCCAGCAGGGCGCTGATCAAGGCGGTGGGCAGGGCGACGGCCAGGGTGATCAGGTTGGCGTCCCGGTAGGCCTGCTCGGCATGGAACAGCTCCCGCGAGGGGTCCTCCCGGCCGGTCATCAACATATGATCATGGAACAGGGTCGGGCCCACCATCGTGGCCACGGCCGCGGCCACCAGCAGGCTAATCACCACGACCAACACCTGGGCGGCCAGGAAGCGGAAGGTCAGGCCGGGTCCGTGATTCATGGCTGCCCCACCCGGTAGCCCACGCCACGCACGGTGTCGATAAACCCCCGGCCCCGGGTGTCGGTGCCGAGCTTGCGACGCAAGTTGCCGATGTGGACATCGACGATGCGTTCATCACCGACCCAGGTGGTGTCCCAGACCTCGGTGACCAGGTCGTGGCGGGTCAGCACCTGGCCGGGGCGCAGGGCCAGGGCAACCAGCAGCTCGAACTCCGTGCGGGTGAGCTCCACGGTCGTCTCCCCCACCCGCACCTGATGGGCGACGGGGTCAAGGATGAGGTCACCAACGATCAAGGGGGTGGTCACCTGCGGTGGGGTGGTGCTGGTGCGCGGGCGGCGCAGCACCGCATGCACCCGGGTCACCAGTTCCCGGATGCTAAAAGGTTTGGTGATGTAGTCATCCGCCCCCAGGGTCAAACCGCTGATCTTGTCGTCCTCGCTGCCACGCGCGGTGAGCATGAGGATGTAGCAGTCCGAGAAGGTGCGGATCCGTCGGCACACCTCCAGGCCGTCGAGTTCGGGCAGCCCCAGATCCAGCACCACAACATCGGGGGAAAAGCGACGGGCCTCGTCCACGGCCTGGGTGCCGGTGTGCGCCTGGCGGGTATCGAAGCCGGCCCGGATGAGGTAGGAGGCCACCATCTGAGCCAGGGGTTGTTCATCATCGACGACCAGCACCCGCCCCGGGGGCGTGGCGGTGGTCGGTGTGCGGTCAGCCATAGACCCCAGTATCGCTCCGGCCAGGGGGGAATACCACCCTCGCTCAGTGCCCGGCGGGGAAATCTTCATCAAATCTTCAAACATCACCCTTCGACCGCCGTCACCCCTGTGCCCCACCCCGGGCCGACGGCATCGCCTCCCCTGGTCGGTTCAGCAGGCGCCACCAGGGATTTCACTGCCTGCACCGCATACCCGGGGCGGGTAGAAGGACATCGCCCACGGCTGTGGGGTGGTGTCCCGGTGGTGACCCAGCCCACCGAATTCACCCCCTTTTCGCCCTGTTATAAGGCTGTGAGCAGGGTTTTTGATTTCTAGTCCGTCAGGCACCCGTGCTAGATAAAGATATGGCATCGACCTTGAGGCGGTGTCTTCTCACGGTCTTACCACGATCCAAGGAGATTGACGTGAAACGAGCAGCGATCGCAGCCGCCGCCCTTGCCCTCGCCCTCACGGGGTGTTCGGCCGCCGACCCGGAACCCACCGCCGACGGGACGGTGTCCCAGGATACATTCCTGACTACCCATGGCCTGGCCGCCATGGACGCGGTGGAGATCATTGATCACCTCGACCGGCAGAAGGTCACTGAGCGTCCCACGGATCTGATCGCCTCAGTGCGTGCCGATGAACTGCTGCTCTCGAGCGATGACCAGGAAGTCGTGGTCGATCTTCCCGACAATCAGACGTATGTCTCGATCGCACCCTATCTCACCTCCACCCACGACTGCTTCTACCACAGCCTCACGACCTGCCTGGGGGAACTCGACAATGAGGATATCCAGGTCACGATCACCGATGAGGCGACCGGTGAGGTGCTGGTGGACGAGGCGACAACCACCTTCGACAACGGGTTTATTGGCTTCTGGCTTCCCGATGATGCCACCGGCCTGATTGAGGTCAGCTACCAGGGGCGTACCGGCACCACGGAGTTTTCCACCACCGACGACGGTGCCACCTGTGTCACAGACCTGCGCCTGACGTGATGGCTCAGCAGGGTCCTCACCTGCGCCTGTCTCCCGTGTCACTGAAATCTTGCACCAAGGACGGTTAAATCATGACGAACGCGTTTTCCCGACGACAGTTTCTGCTCGGCGGGCTCGTCCTCGCCGGCACCGGGGCCGTGGCCGCCTGCACCAGCGACCCTGGACCCGCTGCCTCGGCACCAGGTCCCTCCCTTCGCCCCACTCCCACCCCCACTGCGCTCGGTGATCCGACGGTGCGCCGGACACTGACCGCCCGGCCCCTCTCCCTGGATATCGGCGGCATCGAAGCCAAGACGTGGGGATACGTCTCTGACACCGGGGATGCGGCCATTGAGGCCACCGCCGGCGACGTCCTCCAGGTCGATATCACCAATGAACTGCCTGAGAGCACCTCCATCCACTGGCATGGCATCGCACTCCACAACGCAGCCGACGGTGTGCCCGGCATGACCCAGGACCCCATTGAACCTGGCGAGTCTTTCTCCTATGTTTTTGAAGTCCCCCACGGTGGCACCTACTTCTACCATTCCCACACCGGCCTGCAGCTTGATCGCGGCCTCCACGCCCCACTGATCATCCGTGACCCGCAAGACGCTGAGGACCAGGACGTCGAGTGGACCATCGTGCTCGACGACTGGGTCGATGGCATTCATGGCACTCCCGACGATGAGCTCGACAAGCTCACCGGAATGGGCTCGGACGACCATAACGGGAGGATGGGAATGGGAGGTCACGGCCAGATGATGCACGGCACCCCGGACCGGGTACTGGGCGGAGATGTCGGTGATGTGATGTATCCGCACTACCTCATCAACGGACGTATCCCCCGTGCTCACCGGACCTTCGAAGCCCGCCCGGGCGACAAGGCCCGCCTGCGGTTTATAAACTCCGGCGGTGACACCATCTTCAAGGTGGCCCTCGGTGGCCACCGCATGACCGTCACCCACACCGACGGCTTCCCTGTCCAGCCCTGGGAGACCGAATCGATCTACCTGTCGATGGGCGAGCGTGTCGACGTCGAGGTCATCCTCGGCGACGGCATCTTCCCGCTCACGGCTTTGGCGGTGGGTAAGGACGACCGCGCCTTCGCCGTCATCCGCACCGCCGGCGGCCAGGCCCCCCGCCCCGATGTCGACTTCCCCGAGTTGTCGTCCACCGGACTGCTTCTGTCCTCCCTGAAGCCAGCAGACCGTGCACTCCTGCCCGAGGGCACACCAGACCGAGAAGTCAGCATCGACCTGGGCGGGCAGATGATGCCGTATGAATGGAGCATTCTCACCGACGGCCAATCCTCCTCCGCGACCGTGCAGGAGGGCCAGCGCCTGCGGATGGTCATGCGCAACAGGACCATGATGCCCCATCCCATGCACATCCACGGCCACACGTGGGCGCTGCCCGGCAGCGGCGGGCTACGCAAGGACACCGTCCTTCTCCGCCACGGTGAAACCATGATCGCCGACCTGATCGCTGACAACCCCGGTGAGTGGGCGTTTCACTGCCATAACGCCTATCACCAGGAAACCGGGATGATGAGTTCCCTGCGGTACGCCTAACCCCACAGCATGGTCGGTCGCTGGGGTGAGCTGGGTCGCTGCAGACTTTCCACCGGGCAGCACGATGACCTTCCTCGGTGTTGTGGTCTTCCGGGACAACCAGAACACCGTCTTCTTCCCCACCGCCCCGGAATAAGGAGATCTAATCCATGCCGAGCACACCCCGCAGGGCCGCCATCGCGGTTGCCGCGGTGCTCACCGCCGTGGGTGCTGTTGCAAAGTTGGGGCAGTAGAAAGGGTGCTGTTGCAAAGTTGGGGCAGTAGAAAGACCGGCGTGAAATAATCAGAGCCATGGGCATCTTCTCCGGTCGGCATTTCCCCCGTGACATCATCCTGTGGGCAGTGCGCAGGTCACTGCCGCTACGGGGTGAGCTACCGCGATCTGGAGGAAATGATGACTTCAGCGGGGCGTGCCGGTCGATCACACCACGATTCTCACCGCTGGGGCCAGAAATACGCCCCTGAGCTGGACAAGCAAACACGGTGGTACCGGCAGGTACCTGACTGGCAGGCCAGTTCCTGGCGGGTGGATGAGACCTATATCCGGGTCGGCGGCAGGTGGTGCTACCTCTGATCTGGCGATCACCGCCGGTGGCCAGACCCTGGACTTTTACCTCTCTCCGAAGCGGAACGTGGCCGCAGCGAAGCGTTTCCTGGCCAAGGCCCTCAGATCCAATGCGTCAGCCGGGTATCCCAGAGTGATCAACACCGATAAAGCACCCTCCCTAGCCAGGGCAATCGCCGAGTTGAAGTCAGAGGGAATCTGCCCGCCAACAGTGGAACACCGGCAGGTGAAATACCTCAACAACATCCTGGAAGGCGACCATGGTCGGCTGAAGCGGATCCTCGGGCCAAAAGGCGCGTTTAAGAACCGGACATCTGCATATCGTTAGGGCCGATATCAGGTCGTTTAGGGCCGATATCAGGTCCTAGTTCTGGTTCTGTGGCGGCAGAGCCGCGACGAGCTGGGCGTCGAAGTCCTGCGGACCCAGGCTGGCGGCACCGCCTGGCGAACCGAGGTCGTCGAAAAAGGCGGCGTTAGCGCCGGTGTAGTCCCACCATTCGTGGGGAACATCGTCTTCGTAGAAGATGGCTTCAACTGGGCAGACGGGCTCGCAGGCACCGCAGTCGACGCACTCATCGGGGTGGATGTAGAGCATCCGTTTGCCCTCGTAGATGCAGTCCACGGGACATTCCTCGACGCAGGCTCGATCCAGGACATCAACGCAGGGCTGGGCGATTGTGTAGGTCATCGGATCTCCAATACTACGGATAAAGACGTGGAAAATAGGTTCACTGTCATCCTATTAGCTCCCCGACCCTTCACCAAGGGGCACATATTTTCGATTATCCCCGCCGCCAGTAACGGTAAGGATAGTGGAACCGGTCAGTTGGTCACCGTCGCATGCTGGTACAAACATCAGGGGCAGGAGGCTGGTGATCGAACGGTGCCGGTCCATGGTCTCGCCGCGGAAGACGGACCCTCGGCGGGCTCAAACACCCCAGGGGAAGTCCCTATCTTTCTTATTGCGTCAGTTTGGCAATGGTGATCAAAACAGCGGAGTCCTCGATTGCTTCGAGGCTGTGCCGAGATCGCGGCACGATCAACAGATCACCGCTGCGACCTATCCAGGTCTCATCGCCCGTCCTGAGTTGGACACGCCCTTGTAGGACATAAATCGTGGATTCATCGTGATTGTCGCGCTCTCCGAGCTCGGCACCCTGACGTATCCCGACGACGGTCTGCCGCAGAATTTTTTCGTGCCCGCCGAAGACGGTATCGGCGGCACGAGCACTAGGGGCGGCGACGGCCTCTTTAAGTTGCTTGCGGGCGAGGGCCTCGATCGATATTTTGTGCATATAAACAACCTTTCGGAGCCGGTCTGGGAAGCATCGAATGGTGAGGAGACGATGTTTTTGTTCATGCGCCTTCCCTGATGGCCCGAGAAGTTAGCGCAGTACGTAAAGAAGTGGACTCTGACGTGTCAGTGGTAGGGATCCTCCGTGGGCGGGCCGATGCGCAGGATAGCGGTCAGCGCTTGGTTTCGGTCACTGACATCGAGATGGGCGACGATTATTCATGAGGAATGCAAGTTTATTGCAGCATCACGCGACGAGTCAACTACATCCGACCCATTGCGCAAGCTCTTCGATTGCGGTTGATCGTGATGGTCAAAACCAGCAGCCGGTCAGGGATCGCTCTTTGCCACACGTCAGGGACTTAAGCTCGCCAGTAATTGTTGGCGGCGGCGACGGTAGCGAACTCGATGGCGACGACATGGCCGGCCATGGTCAAAGAATCCGCGTTCGTGGCATAACCCGGTCGTAACGTCTCTCGGACTTCGGCATCTGGTTGGATTGCTCCGCTGGTCTTCCGCGCCAGCATGATAGCCAATTCGCGACCCTGTTCAGGAGTCTGGGTGATCAAGGTGTTATCCGGCACAAGCGCCATGGTTGCCTCCACATGGACCTGACCCCTCGGCGAGCTTATTCACACCACCGCCACCGCGGCCCAGGAAACCTTCGCGACCAAAGGGGTGCGCCTGCAGGTCGTTCCTGCCACCTCGCCTGTTTCCGTACCTCTAGGATATAAATTCTTCTGTCCTAGATTAGAAAAAGCGTCCTCTCTGGATTAAGATAGAGCTATCACGACTGGTCGTCATTCTCGATAAGGGAAGGCGGCCAGTTCTCTTTATACTGGCAAGATGGCTAGCACGTATAATAAACCTTTTCTCGATATAGACAGTCAGATCGATCGCTTGCGTGAGCGAGGCATGATATTTGCGGACAAGAAGCGGGCCTATCGGGAGTTGCAGGCAATTGGATACTACCGCTTATCTGGCTACTGGTATCCGTTTCGAAAATGGCCAGAAGAAGTAGGGGAAGCACGGCCTTCAGATTTTGTTGAAGGCACAACTCTCGATGAAGTACTCAAAATCTACCGTTTTGATGAGCGGCTACGTGTGGAAGTGCTTCATGCTATTTCTCAAATAGAAGTGGCTATACGATTTCGAATTGGACATCTTCTCGGACGACGAGGGCCATTCGCCCATAATGATGGCGCTCAATTGGATCCTGATTGGATTCAGAAGAAGCTGCGAGAATCAAATAATCCTAATTGCTCGGCGGGTTGTGAGTGGTGCGAGAGTGACCACGAACAGTGGATGCGGAAGCAAGCTCGGAACGAGTCTATTTCGAGTGAAGCTTTTATCGCGCATTTTAATTCCCACTACGGGAAGCCATTGCCGGTGTGGACCGCTACGGAAACCATGACTTTCGGTCACCTTAACCGCCTGTTTAATGCTATGACGCAGCGGGATCGCCAACAGATCGCAGTTGATTTCGACGTCTATCAGGAAGACGGGAACGGTGATGCCCATGCTTTTTCAAGTTGGTTAGAACATTTACGTCAGACCCGCAACTACTGTGCCCATCATGCTCGGCTGTGGAATCGAAACCATACCGCTCCTATTTCGGCCCCGGATGCGGTTGAAGAGATGAGACATCTCCAAGGAGCGGAAGAGATTGATGTTGGAGCTCGCTCCGTTTCACGTGCAGCCAGCCGCTTTTACGGAACTCTCGTGCTTATTACATATCTGCTTGCACGTATTGATTATTCGAATGGAACACGTAACAGAATCCTCACGCTCGTTACGGATTTTGCGGAGGAACGACCCGACAGGCTAGAGTCCATGGGTTTTCCAAATAGGTGGGAGAATCAAAATGTTTGGAAAAGTGATTATGCAAGAGATGAGGAACTGGCTCGTCAAGCAGATATGTTGCGAGATGTCGATCTGCTGTACACATCAGATGCTGCTAATGCGCTTCACATTAAAGAAAGTGGTAATAAGCGTCGAGGGTTGTTGAATTACTATCGTAAAAACGGTGCTGCATTATCCGTTCCGGGAACTCAAGCTCATCGCTACCCGTCATTCCAGTTTGATATGCAAAGCGGGGACCTCTTCCCAACTGTGATCATTGTTAACCGACGCTTGTTGAATGGGGGACAGGCCTCAGAGGAAGATCGGTGGAGCACGTTGAACTGGTGGACTACCCCGAAAGGACTCCTACTTGGAGACCTTAGCCCACGAAAGGCGCTTGAGAAGGGAGTCCTTACTCAGGAAGTCATCGACAATCTGCTCGACCAGAGAGACGACGGATAGATTTACAGCGAGTCACTATGCCCACCGCTTTAAATAAAGAACATTTATAATAGTTACTCTGGGGCATGCCCCAAATGATCATTTAATACACCATGCATTAGAAGTGGGATGGATAGGTACAGGTACACTTAATATCGCACTTTTATTAAATCCTCGTCCCCCTTGTCCGAGTTTAGGCCCAGCTACTTCAGTCAGTGGCGACGTGGCCACGAACACAGTGTCGATCGTTATTCGTTCACTGATCGTCCCATTGTCCAGGTTCTCGATCGTTATGACGACTTCCACGATAATAACCAGTTCCACGAGATGAATGATCGCGTCGCGCAGATCAACGCTATGCACACCCTCGTTCTGACAGTCGCCCGCGAAGAGGCACGCCGTGGTGGACTTGCCGACTACTCTATGGATGATCTCGAAGGGCTGACTGTCAAACAGATCCAAGAAGCGGTCAACAAGTCCCTGCAAGATCGTCACAAAGAATAACTGTGCAATACAGTATTCCCTGCTCCGGGCAGCGTTACTTATCGGCGCTGACCGCGCTGCTATACAGCTGGAGCAAAAACTCCACGATCTCATTCTCGTCGCATCCAGTCTCTAGCCCGTAGGCACGCTCGACAGTGGCATCGAGCTTCTGGTACGACTTAGCTATAGCTCCCGGGATGTTGTCTTTTCTTCGTAAAACAGCCTGCTATTAGGCGGTGATACTGCTTCTGAATACAACGCTGCATCGTGTAATCAGGCAACGTTACGCTGACAGAAAGGAAAATGTGATGAACCCACAGTCCGTTGAGACAGTTACGAACGCAGTCAAAAACATTGACGAAATTCATTTCGCAACGATTCCGGACGGATGGCCAGATCAGATTGGAATAGCCTTGGTAGACGCGGTTTATTCCATTCAGGCCGATTACCTGGCAAAGGATCCGACCAAGGGCGTCCTGAACAGGGTGCGAGCTTTCCGTAGTGCGTACCCAGAGGCAGCCAATGACCTTGAACAGCTCAGTTCGCTGGGTGAGCAGGCGATTCGAGAAGTCATGGGTAACGGCAAGAGTGCTGGCCGTTACAAGAGTGTGTGCGTTGTCGAAGCTGTCGAGAACTTTCTCTCGCTGGATCCACCAGTCAAGAACGCAAGCCACCTTCAGGCATCCAACCCGGATCACAAAAGTGCCTACATCACCGTGAAGGGGCTGGGATGGGTGACCTACGAGTACCTCACGATGCTCCTGGGGCAACCTGGCATCAAAGCCGACACCATGATCTGCCGCTTCGTCGACACCGCTCTAGCCGAAGCAGGACTAGCTCCTGTGGACGCCCACACTGCCCGGCGACTCGTGGAAGCCGTACAGGTGGCGGCCTATCCACACATTGAGCTTCACCATTTTGATCATGCCATCTGGCTTCACCAGAGAGCTATATCTAGCCGTGGTGATAGTCAACAAGAAACGCGCTGACCAGCCAATGGTCAAGCAGCCTCCGGAGGAAACACCACGAGTGATCCGTCGCTGCTTCGTTCGATCTCGATTGCGATGTCAGCTTGGGGAACGTTGGTGTTGATGTTGTTGCCCAAGGCGCGGAGACGATAGACGACATTGAGCAGCTCGTCGACATCACCTTGAGTGAACATGAAGTTTCGAACTCCCCGGGCCCGCTTCAGCTCAAGAGTCGACAGGTGAAGTAGGACTGAATTGATGCCTGCCTCCAGCTCATTGATGCGACGGGCATTCTTGTTCAACGCTGCAGTGAAGCTCTGGAATAGGTTACCGGTTTCCTCCGCTTGAGTATGCTCCACTGCTTGAAGCACGATGAGCCGACGTTTGAGCGCGATGGTAAGTCGGGCGAGCTCCAGGTGTGTGCGGAACTCGCCGCCTTCCTCATTGATACTGGGGAACGCCTCTGTCAGAGCCTTAATTTCGACTGGGCCTTCTGGCAAGGCATCCAGCGACTTTTGCCATGTCTTCAGCCGCTCCTCGCTGCGCGAGCTTGCTGCGCTGATCGCATGTGACGCCGAATCCAGTCCGAGCGATAAACCGATTCTTCCCTGGTCAAGAAGAATCGCGGTCGCCATATCGATCGCATCACGGCAACCGTCTAATTCGCTGCGCTCATTTTTGAGGTTGTCTTCATGCAACTGTTCCAGGAGATCAGTGATCCGCTCGACCGATTCCTGGCGTTGACGCTCCGCATGAGCGCTCACACCGACTGCTACGGCCATGAGCACAAGCGGCGCAGCTACTGTCATCGCCCCGGCACCTGCCGCGGCGACCCCAGCGGTAGCGGCCGAGCCTGAGGCGGCACCAGCGACGGCAGCTTTGCCACTAACAGGCACAAACGTGGCTTTGGCCACGATGCCGGTGGAATCGCGCAGCGCGCTGTAGACACCCCCAGCCACAGCCTGAGATTTCATGGGCGTGACGAGTCCTGTACCGACCTGGGCGGCGACCTTCGCCGGCACCACCATCCGGTAGAGCACCTCACCGGAAGGGGCTTCGTTCAGCATCGAAGGCACTGACGTCTTTGTTTGCGCCACTAGGTTGGACAGCTGCTGAGCCAGTGGACTGGCTGCCTGAAGCGGAATCCCGCCGCTGCGTTCCTGCCGAGTGGAAATCGGATGCGCCTCCAACGTGGCGATGGGGGAATCAGCCAGGGTTGCCAGGACAGCTCTCAATTCTGAGAGTCGAGCCGGGGTCATGCCCTCCTCACTGAGGATGTTTGGCAGGTTCACGGCCTCCGTAGCGAGCGCCCATACCGGGACGAGTGCTTTGTTCTCAGTGGTCACGTCTGGTCCTTTCCCCATATTGATGTCCATAATAGACGGCGGTAACGCTAACAACACTAATCCCGGGGTTCTTTTCTCTGTCCAGCCACCTGTGTCTGTGTTCCAGGTTCGTATCCTGCCCTGTAGCCGGCTCCTGTGACCGCCAGCCACGGAGACCGTGTGTAGGGCATTTTCTGACTACCTGGTGGCCCGTATTTCAGACACTTTCTGCTACACAATCTTGTCTATCAGGGCATACCCTATTGAGACACTTTTGATCCCACTATTTCTACTTGTGACTTGCAGCTTCGTTTGGCGGTTTTCCGCAGCTTCGAATGGCGGTTCAGTCGACGCCGATGGTAACACCTGGATAGGCCACCCGGGCGCTCGGGATGGGCTTATTAGAGGCCGAAGGCGCCGCCGCTGACGAGGATGAAGATGCCCAGGCCGATCAGGACGATCGGGAACAGCACGTGCTCCCAGCGCTCAAGGACTTCTGCGATGGGCGGGCGGGTGGCCACGAACTTTGCCAGCAGGACCAGGCCTGCCACCAGGACGAGGAAAACGATGCAGTAGATGATGACGGCGGCAGTGTCCACGTTGAGGAAGACCGGGACGTAGACGCCGATATTGTCGCCACCGTTGGCAAACGTCACACCGGCGACGGTCAACACACCCACCTTTTTCCCGGCGATCTCCGCATTATCATCGTCGTCATCATCGCTTCGCCAGGCCTGCCAGGCCGCCCATAGTCCCAGGGCCAGGGGAATTAGTCCGAAGTACGGGATCGCCTCAGCAGGTAGGAATCCTCCTGCCCCCAGCGTGACCAGGACTGCGGCCGCGAGGATGCCCATGAAGCCGAGGTACTGACCAGCCAGAATCCGAAGCGTGGTCCCTTTTTGCCCCGCCCCGCGGGCAAAAAACAGCGAGAGCACGATGATGTCGTCGATATTGGTGGCGATAAACAGACCAATCGCCGACAGTAGACCGGTTACCACTACGCACTCTCCTGTCCAGTGACACACCCAGGTACGGCGCATCCGGCGTCGATGCATTCGGCGTTGTCATCGACGGCCAGGGTGATATCCAGCAACGCGTTCAACGCCTGCGCCAGATGAGCATCAACGATCTCGTAGCGGGTCTGTCGCCCCTGCGGTTCGGCGACAACAATTCCGCAGTCCCTCAGGCAGGCGAGATGGTTCGACACGTTCGAGCGCGTCAGTTCCAGATCCTGGGCGAGAGCGGCCGGGTAGGCCGGCCCCTCCAGCAGCGCCAGGAGAATGCGGGAACGAGTCGGATCCGCCATGGCCCGACCCAACCGGTTCATCACGTCTAGACGAGAAGCAATAGTCAGCATGTGCTGAACTATACACCTGTTGCTGAACTAACTTCGACATGGGGTGGCGTCGTTGCCAGAGGTCGTCTGCACTTTCAGGCTGAGGCCTTCACTGCGCAGGAAGGAAGCGGCTGCCTAGTTGGCGGTGTTCCCGACGTGATTTAAAGGTGAGGGCTATTGCCGGCAGCTTCCGGCCCAGACCAGCGGCGACCCACGTACCGATCAAGGTGTCCCACTTCCAAGGAAGTGGAACACCCTTGGTAGCACTAAGCCGAAAACACGTTGTCCCAGGACGACCCTGTTCCAGAAGTTATCCCACAACCCCATCCCATATTATCTGCTGCTGAATATACTTCTGGTACGATTCCTGTCATGGACATCGGCTACGCCCGGGTATCAACAATGAAACAAGACCTGGACCGACAAATCGGCGCCTTACGCCGTGAAGGCATCGAGGATAGATATATCTATATCGATAAGAAATCCGGCTCCACCACCAATCGGCCCGGGCTTAAGAAGGCACTCGAGCAAGCCCGCGAGGGTGACGTCATCGTCGTCCAGGTGCTGTTGCAAAGTTGGGGCAGTAGGAAGAGCGACGTGAAATAATCACAGCCATGGGGTATCTTCTCCGGTCGTCATTTCCCTCGCGAGGTCATCCTGTGGGCGGTGCGGTGGTACTGCCGCTACGGGGTCAGCAACCGGGACCTCGAGGAAATGATGACCGAGCGTGGCGTGCCAGTCGATCACACCACGATCTACCGCTGGGTCCAGAAATACGCCCCTGAGCTGGACAAGCAAACACGGTGGTACCGGCAGGTACCTGACTGGCAGGCCAGTTCCTGGCGGGTGGATGAGACCTATATCCGGGTCGGCGGCAGGTGGTGCTACCTCTGATCTGGCGATCACCGCCGGTGGCCAGACCCTGGACTTTTACCTCTCTCCGAAGCGGAACGTGGCCGCAGCGAAGCGTTTCCTGGCCAAGACGCTGCGATCGAATACGACAGCCGGGTCCCCGCGGGTCATCAACACCGACAAGGCACCAGCTCTGGCCAAGGAAATCGCCGAGTTGAAGTCAGAGGGAATCTGCCCGCCAACAGTGGAACACCGGCAGGTGAAATACCTCAATAACGTCATTGAAGGAGATCATGGGCGGCTGAAACGGATCCTCGGGCCGAAAGGGGCGTTCAAAAACCGGACATCTGCATATCGGACGTTGAAAGGGATGGAGGCGATGCACTCATTGCGGAAAGGGCAAGGCACGATGTTTGACCTCACGGGCAACCGAACCCGGACGCGGTGATCGTCAACCGGGTCTTCGAGACGGCCTAACAACGCCCACACGCAGCGGCCATCAGGGAATGAGAAACTGAGTCTTCGCTGCTCTCCCCCCAACTTTGCAACAGCACCTTAGAGAATCCGATTACCTCAAGATTGTCCTTATCCTGGACTAATACCCTGTTGAGCTGCTTTATTTTTCGGTAGATTCCCTCCGTGGTCGATAATCCGTCGAGATTAAGCTCATTTAAGGCGATGGCTTCGCCGTGAGTGATTGTGTAAGGATCTTCTCTAAACTCGAACCCGTCTTCCCTGCAAGCAGTGCGGATGTCAGAAATTATCCGGGCAAAATCGCCTTCATCCGAAAAACTATCGTAGCCAGCCATCCTGATGAATTGAGACAAAGACCGCAACCCTCTAGATGCTTGTCCCTGCTCGCCCCAGTCGACGTTTTGGGATAAGCAGGTAAATATCTTCAGCGAATCGTAGAGCCCAGGGTTGTTTTTAATCGCTGACGGATTGTACTCAGGGTGAAAGAATCCATGGCGAGACCAGCTCATATAAGCGTCGATTGCGGTTACATAGGGAGAAAGGGACAGGACAGCTCCTCGAATATTAAGGCTTACCAAGTCTAATAGTCTCGCCTCTAGATATTGCATCCCTTAAAGAATGCGCTTTTCCACAGAGGCTTAGTCTGTTGATTTTAGTGGATGTGTGAAGTGTCCTTGCTTT
The DNA here is from genome assembly GCF_008693105.1 of Corynebacterium flavescens. Taxonomy (GTDB): domain Bacteria; phylum Actinomycetota; class Actinomycetes; order Mycobacteriales; family Mycobacteriaceae; genus Corynebacterium; species Corynebacterium flavescens. The sequence goes on along the minus strand of NZ_VXKK01000003.1, from coordinate 2,783 downwards.
AGCAGATCGGTGGCCAACTGGTCGTATTCAACTGTGGAATCTGGAATATCGCATATTTCGTATTTCTCGTCTCTGGTTAAAATGGCATTCGACAAGTGAGAGGCTTTCTTAACCACTCGATGCAAAAGGGTCTCATCACCTTCATTGATCGTTGAGAACCTTCGATACGGGAGCACCGTGGTAGGAGCAGTCAAAGCATCCAGCGTGCGAAGCGTTGGCTTAAACGCAGTGCCGGAGTAGTCGTATGGGACAACTACAAGATCGGCAATACGGTCAAGACTCCGGAGCGATTCTTCATGGTGGGAGTTAGTGTCAACAACGACAATGCCGTTATTACCCAGCGATTCCTTGAGGGACTGAATGCTCTCACGAAGTTTGGCACCGTCTTTGGCGGCATCATAATTCTGCTCATACGGATCACTCGGAAATTCACGCACTTCAAACGGCAGGGCAAGCCCGTGCTTTTCTTTCATAATGTCGACGTAGCGGGCAGAGTCTCCATCACAAGTTACATCTGCAAGGACTACCCGTTCACTGGATTCGGCATAAGCCCTGGCAAGCATCACAGATATTGTGGTTCGTGCCATCCCGCCTTTTAAGTTTGCCACCAAGAGGATCATATTCTGCCTTCCGTTGTATTCCAGACCATTTCCCAAAATGATACTTATAGTCTGTCGACTCTACGAGTGCGCCACCCAATCATTAGTGGGTGAATGAAGATAAATATTTACTAAAGGCAGTAGGACTCAGGGTTCGAACCGCCCGTACAGATATGGGGTTGTCACAAGAATCCCTTGCTCACCTCTGTGGCCTTCACCGCACCTATGTCAGCTCTATTGAGCGTGGGGAACGGAACCTTTCGATACTCAATCTGCTCACGCTCGCCACCGTTCTTAAAATCGATGCCGCTGTACTCATTACAGGACTCAGGAGAAACCCGGGAGTAGTTTAAATACAGGGATATAGCCATATGGCTATACCTTTAGCTACGGTCTGCTGGTCCGTAATTCGGGGAGTCTGGAATTGGTGGCTATCCACTGTGCCGCAGAGGGATCAAGCCAGGTTGCCAACGGGTCTGATGCATGAACTGAGGCCCGTGGGGCGCCTAGACCGCGGCCTAGATGACACGGATGCTATACGTACCATGGGGCAATGAGTACAGACCTCGCGGAACACGAGTGGCGTAGTATCGCCGACTACGTCGAAGGGCAGTTGAACAAGGCAGTTGCGGACGCCGAGGAACTGACCGAGGTGACGATCGTCCAACGTGTGAACACGTACCGCGTGATGGGATCGGACTACGAAGTGTTCGACGTTCACACGAACCAGGATGAGAGATGGTGGGTCATCACAAACCCGACTAACCTCTACATGCAAGGACGCTTCCCTAGCTACGATGAGACCTTCTCGTTCCATATCGGCATCATGATGCGCATGATGGACAGAGACCGGGTAGAGACAGACGATGATCGGCGTGATCGGGTTGGCGCCGCATGGCGCCGGTACGAAGATGCAGTCGCCGCTCTCAACACCGCACGCGAGGCTGAGGACTTCCAGAGCATTGGCATCAAGTGTCGAGATGCACTCATTGCGTTTGGGCGAGAGCATCAAGATGAGACATGGATCGTCGAGACCAACAACGAGCGTCCGAAGGCCGCTGACTTTAGGCAGTGGGCGGACCTCTACTCAAAGAGCCTCGCCACAGGGCGTAAGCGACGCTACCTGCGGGAAGTAGCGTACAAAACTTGGGACATGGCAGTCGAGCTCCAACACGACAGTAGTGCAACGGTATGGGATGCGGAGATAATTCTGGACGCCACGAGCAATGTCTTTGACGCGTTCTCAATGGCGATGATCAAGTTGTCTCGACGCGCCCCAGAACGCTGCCCCAAATGCGCTTCATATCGCTTCGGGTAGACAGGGTACGTGGATCAACGCAATGGCATCGAAGGATACCTGACGTTTGACGCATGCAGCGCGTGTGGGCACAAGGATAAAGAGTCGTTCGACCCGTGGGACGAGTAAGCCTCACTCCCATGACAGATCCCGTCTCATCGGTGCTGTTGCAAAGTTGAGCTGGCGGTGCCCGGTCGCCGATCGAGAAGGCGGTCCACCCCCCCCGTAGCCCTGGTCTCTCAGGCGTCTGCGAAGGCTTTCGCCACGATCACCACATCCGGGTTCGCACACCCGAAGGCGAACATCCTGCCCTGGCCTTTGCGCAGCGCGTGCATCGCCTCCATTCCTTGTAGCGTCCGGTAGGAAGACACCGGGGTCTTGAACCCGCCACCCTTGGGACCCAGGATCCGTTTGAGCCGGCCGTGATCCCCCTCGATCACGTTGTTGAGGTACTTCACCTGCCGATGCTCCACTGTCGTCGACAGCTTATGCTCGTCGATCAGCGCTGCGATCGCCGCTGCGTAGGTGGGTGCTTTGTCGGTGCAGATCACCCTAGGCCCACCGGGGCACTCACCGTTTCGGCTGCGGTGACCAGCACAACGCAGTGCTTTACCCAGGAACCGTGTCGCTGCTGCCGTGTTGCGCTTAGTGGACATGTAGAAATCCAAGGTTCGACCGTCTGCGGTGACTGCCCGGTAGAGGTAGCACCATCTCCCACCGACCCGTATGTAGGTCTCATCAACCCGCCAGGAATCGGAGAACTGAAGTGCCCCGGGTTTTGTTCCTAGGCATTTGCCTTGATTTCCATTATTGCCTGTGGCAAGTTCTGCTTCCAAAATTCGGTTTCCACCTCGGCTGGGGTTCGGTATCCCAGGCTTTGGTGGAGC
>NZ_VXKK01000002.1 GCF_008693105.1 Corynebacterium flavescens | reverse complement strand
TGAAGTGCCCCGGGTTTTGTTCCTAGGCATTTGCCTTGATTTCCATTATTGCCTGTGGCAAGTTCTGCTTCCAAAATTCGGTTTCCACCTCGGCTGGGGTTCGGTATCCCAGGCTTTGGTGGAGCCTTACCTCGTTCCACCATGACACCCACTCGAACGTCGCGATTTCTACCTCTACAACGTCATTCCACCTGCGGGTATGGATTAGCTCGTTCTTGTAGGAGCCGTTAACGTTTTCAGCCAGAGCATTATCATAGGAGTCACCAACACTTCCGGTGGAAGCTGTAATGCCGTGCTGGGTAAGTCGCTCGTTGTAGACAACGCTGACATACTGCGACCCGTGATCCGAATGATGAATGAGACCTGTTGTTTCCTCAGCACACACGATCGCCTGGTTGAGAGCTTGCAGCGGCAAAGCTTCGGTCCGCATCGAATCTGACAGCGCCCACCCGACGATCCTCCGGGAGTAGACGTCGGTGACAAACGCGGTGTAGACGAATCCTTTTCGTGTCCGTACATAGGTAATGTCAGCCACCCACAGCTTATTCGGTCCTTGAGCTTTAAATTCACGCTCGACCAAGTCCGGGCGCAAATCAGGCACGTTAGCTTTTCGGGTTGTGATTGGTGATCCGCCTTTGCCTTTGCCAGAAACGCCAGCCAGGCGCATCAGTCGGGCGGTTTGTTCACGCCCGATATCGATTCCTTCACGGCGAAGAGCATGCCACATTTTCCGCACACCGTAGACACCATAATTATCTCTATGAACAGCACTAATGCGTTCAACCAGCACGCCGTCACGAAGTCGACGAGCACTTAACCCGCGAGCCTTGGACTGGCGATAACCACGCGAGGTGATAAACCCGCCAGCCCGG
>NZ_VXKK01000001.1 GCF_008693105.1 Corynebacterium flavescens | reverse complement strand
ACCATAATTATCTCTATGAACAGCACTAATGCGTTCAACCAGCACGCCGTCACGAAGTCGACGAGCACTTAACCCGCGAGCCTTGGACTGGCGATAACCACGCGAGGTGATAAACCCGCCAGCCCGGTTATTTTTCAACGTCTTACAGATGAACTCGACAGAGAAACGATTCCGGTTTTCATCGATGAACCGGATCATTTCCGACGTTTGGGGTCGAGTTCCGACGCGAAAAAAGCTGACGCGGCTTTCAGTAGCTCATTAGTGTCGCGGAGCTCTTGATTTTCACGGCGTAGCCTCGCGTTTTCGGCGGCCAAATCTTCAGGTACAGGTTCTGGGGTGTTTCCTGCACGGCGGGCCTGCTGGGTCCATTGACGAGCCGTGTGCCATGAAACCCCCAGCTTTGGAGCTACTGCCTGGCACGCGGCCTGCATCGACATATTTTCCGCCAAGATGCGGTCTTCCACGAGACGGACCACACGGTCCTTTGCATCCTGGTCAAATTTTCTCGGCATGTTCCAGATTTTCCCATCTACTCAAGCGGAACAAAACCTGGGACACTTCAAACCAAGGGGAGGTTTGACGGTACCACCGGGTGCGTTTATCCAGTTCGGGGCCGTACTTTTGAACCCAACGGTAGATGGTGGTGTGATCCACCGGCACACCGCGCTCGGTGAGCATCTCCTCGAGATCGCGGTAGGACACTCCGTATCGGCAGTACCAACGCACAGCCCAGAGAATCACGTCTTTGGGGTAGTGCCTACCGGAGAAGATGCCCATGAGCACCGATCCTGACCGACTGATACCAGCTTTGCAACAGCACCGTACGCAGTGATGATCTCTCGTCGCAGCTGCGTGGAAGTGGCTAAAGCGTTCCGTCTGTGCCTGTGCTCGCGTGCGGGCGACTTCGCCCATGCGGGTGTTAGAGAACGGGTCAGTCTGCGGAAGTTGGAGCGACAGTCGGTGCAGTTCTTGCGGTGCAACTCGTATGGGGTGATGTCGGTGGTGCTGTGGGTCGCAACCTAGACTAAAAGGGCGCGGGCACAGTCGGCTACCTCGCGCCTCTCGGCTGAGGTGTTTGTTCCGCGGCCGGTACCACTATCTCCGGCCATGTAGAGGTAGTTTCCTCCGCGTCCGCGCGTGAGCGGAATGTGCACACCGGCGCGATCATCTGTCCGACTCCGGCGACCACGTGCGCCACGTCGACGGTTGCACCGTGGGCAGACTGACCCGTGGCGGCATAGCTCAGCTGCGCATGTCCACGCAGGTAAGTAAAAAACAACGACACTATGGCGTTTGTATCGTCTAGCCGGCGGGGAGCGGATACTAACGTCAGTATCGATTACTTTGGCCACCCAGCGTTGTCCGTTGCTCACAGAATCACCGGCGTTGGCGATCAGGTCGTAGTAGTTACGGCGTGTCAAAATAACTTCGCCAACATGGGCGAAGTGTCCTCCGGAAACGGTCATGGACTCGGACAGATACAGTTCGCCGCGCCCGGTCCATAACTTTCTGTGCCGCAGCGTTCAGCGCTTCCACGTAGTCGCTGGTCGAGAGCACGAGCAGTGATTGCTTACCATGAACGGTTCTTCTTCCCAACTGGAAAGAGCAACGTTCATCATGGCAGCGGCCAAGTCTGTAGCCAGCCGTCCTGCCTGGATATAGAAGTCAGCGGCGCGGCTCGACTGAGCGCAGATGCTTCGAGGCTCCAGCCCAACTGGACGGCTGCGCCTTGGGCATCGAGGTCGCCTGCTTGCCGCAATGCACGGGCAAGCGCCATGGATTCATGGACTTCGTCTTCGCCGACCATCACGTCCGCAGTCTTGCCTGTCGGGGTTAGACCAATGACCTATTTCCCTTGGCAGCACTAGCAGCCCCCTGTGTCTCTCCAATCGGGTCGTGCAGGGCGCTGCAACAGCGCCCTGCGTGCCTGACTTGCTCCCAACTGACCGCGCCCGATTCCGGCGAGCCTTCCGCTTACATCTTGGGTTTTAGGAACAGACACTCGTCAAGAGTTTGGACAACGGCTCCTCCGTGCCACTGTCTGCCTCGTATCCCAACCCCGACCTTCTGGAGCGTCTGCATGAACTTTTTCTCAAACCGATACCGTCCGCCTTCTGCTCGTTATCATCTGCGCCCAAGCGCTCATTACTTTGAGCCTCGATGATCTTCTCGACACTAGCGGCGCGCTCTTGACCATCACGCCCGTCCGTCCCCCACGTCCTGACCTTGATAGCTCAGACCACTAGCACCTCGTGCTCTCCACATGCCTCCTCGTACCACACACCTATTGCAGATAATCTGACTTTCGGTTTTAGCAGGTCACAGACCAGGCGGAGGGCAGTGCTTTTCACCGTCGAAAAAGCCGCATAGGATAGGCCTCATGATGTCTGTGAGAGTGGTCAACGCCGGGGACGGCTACGCCTATCTCATGAACTCTGTTGCCACCCATGACGAGAACACTGCGGGGACAAAACTCGCCGATTACTACAACGCTTCCGGCACTCCGCCTGGCCGCTGGTTCGGAAAAGGAATCGCCGGATTAGGCGAAAACTCTAGTGTTACTGTCGGCTCCACCGCGCAGGAATCGCAGATTGCCGCGCTCTATGGCGAGGGACTTCACCCCGACGCCGACGCCCGAATCAACGACGGAGAGTCACTAAAAGACGTTCAACTCGGTCGCCAGTACCCCATCTTTACCAAGGGTGTCGACGTGCTGGAGGCCGTGAAAGCAGCGCAACAAGCGTTCGTAGAAGGTAACGGGCGACGCCCCACCACTGACGAGCACAACCTCATTGGATTAGAAACTGCTCGCCCTTTCTACGAGGCGCAAGCCGGTGTTTCCGCATCGTCCGCGCGCGAGGTTCTTGCTTGGCTCAACGAAGAAAAGAACAAAGTCAAGCAGGCAACCTCGGGAGTAGACCTGACTTTCTCGCCGCAAAAGTCGGTGTCTGTGCTCTGGGCATTAGGTGATGACACTACCCGGCAAGCTATCGAGAAAATCCACAATGAGTGCGTGGAAGAGTCCTTGGAGTGGGTCGAAGACAATGTGTTGTTCACCCGAACTGGTGCTCGTGGAGAGCGCCAGATTAAAGCCAGGGGCATGATTGCGTCCACGTTTGTTCACTACGACACTCGCGCCGGCGACCCTGATTTGCACACTCACTGCCTGATTTCTAACAAGGTTCAGGCAGCCCGGGGAGTCGATGGTCTCACCGATGCCGAGGCCGATAAGTGGCGCAGTATCGATGCGCGAGCTCTTTTACAAAACGCTGCGCGCGTCGGACAGCGCTACCAGCAGCGTCTTACTCACCGTCTATCTGAGGAACTCGGCGTGGATTTCCGCCCGAGAATTACTACTGATGACAAGCAGCCGGTGTGGGAAGTCGCGGGAATTAGTGACGATCTCATCGAGTCTTTTTCCTCCAGGCGGACTATGGCGCGGCCGGTTTATGAGAAGTATGCCGCCGATTACGCCGCCACGCATGGGGTCTTGGTAGTAACGGGGACGGATTGAGCGCTAAGCCCTGCGAGGGCGCGAGGTAGCGTGATGATATGTCTACTGATCAATATTTGACTGAGGAACAAGCGGTGGTGTTCGGGCGGTTCGTAGGCGAACCATCTCAGGCGGAGCTGGAGCAGTTCTTCTATCTCGACGCGGCTGACCTGGAAGGGATTGCTGAGCGCCGCGGTGACCATAATCGGCTCGGTTTTGCGCTTCAGGTTGGGACAGTGCGGTTCTTGGGTGCTTTCCTGTCGGATCCGCTGGATGTTCCGTGGTCCGTGGTGGAATATTTGGCGGCACAGCTCCGAATTAATGATCCCTCGATGATCAAGCGGTACCCCGAGCGCGTTGCGACTCCGAACGCTCATGCGCGGGAGATCCGCCGGCTCTATGGCTACGGGGACTTCACGGGAGCTGCGGTCGAGGATTTGAGCGAGTTCGTTTACTCGCGCGCCTGGACGCATGGTGAGGGGCCGAAGGCGTTGTTCGCCCATGCGGTGGCCTGGTTGCGTCGGAAACAGGTACTCCTTCCTGGCGTGACGAGACTACTGAAGTCGGTTCAGGCTGCTCGTGAACGTGCAGTGTCGGAGCTGCACGAGCGACTGGCTGGGGCAGCAATGGTCGCGGATCCTCAGTTGCCGGGACGTTTGCTTGGATTGCTGGCCGTTGATGAGGGTGCCCGTGGGTCCAGGTTAGAAGCATTACGCGCAGGGCCTGTGAGGTTATCCGGGCCTGCCTTGAACAAGGCCCTGACACGGGTCGAGCAAGTCAGTGCCCTGGGGATTGGCGCGGTGGAGACTTCAGGAATGCCGGCATCTCGGTTACGGGCGCTGGCACGGTATGGGGTGGAAGCAAAGGCGCAGTCGCTGCGCCGATTGGCGGAGCCGCGCCGCACGGCCACGTTGGTTGCGACAGTGGAAGCGTTGTCAGTGGCGGCGGTCGATGATGCGTTGGACTTGTTCGATGCACTGATGGCATCGAAGGTATTGGGGCCCTCGAAGCGGGCTGCGGTCGCGGCACGGTTGGAGACACTGCCGGAGCTGGAGAAAGCCTCGGCTGTTCTTGCCCGTGTCGGCCGTGAATTGGTCTGTCTGCTGGAGGAAGCGGGCGAGCAAGTCGATGTAGCGATGGTATGGGCGCGGCTGGAAAAGGTCGCCGCAAGGGATCAGATCACGCAGTACGCCGACACGGTCGGTGCTCTCATCCCGGATGCCTCGGGACTGGAGGGCGCGATGCGTGTGCAGGTGGCCCGCCGATACCGGACGGTTGCCCCGTTCCTGGGGTTGTTGGCTACCGTGTTGCCACTGCGGGCAACGGCAACGGGACAGCCTGTGCTTGATGCCCTGGCCGGATTGGAAGCCCTGCGTGGCCGCCGGCAGCTCCACAAGGACGACGTTACCGAGGCCTTGGTACCGGCTGCCTGGCGCGCGGCGGTGTTCGGTCGCGACGGGGTAGAAGTTGACCGGGAAGCATGGATTTTGTGCGTGTTGGAGCAGCTACGCGTTTGCCTGCGCCGTCGGGACGTGTTTGCCACACCATCGACCCGGTGGGGCGACCCACGCGCCCAGCTGCTCGACGGTGAGCAGTGGGAACAGGTACGTGATCGGGCGCTGACCAGCTTGGGCCTGGAAGGGCCGGCTGCTGAACACCTGAACGATCGTGTTGAGGTACTGGATACGGCCTGGAAGAACTTGACGGCAAGCCTCGAGGAAGCGGGCCCAAACGGTTCAGTACGGGTGGAACCCTCAAGTACGGACGGGCGCACACGTTTGAAGGTTGACCGTCTGGATGCCCTGGAGATCCCGGACTCGCTGCGTGAACTCCGTGGGCAGGTCGCCTCGATGCTGCCACGGGTGGATCTTCCCGAGCTGCTGCTGGAGGTTCATTCCTGGACCGGGTTCCTCGACGCCTACACTCACATCGGGCAGTCCAGGGCCCGTATGGATGATCTGCCGCGCTCGGTTGCGGCGCTGCTGGTTGCAGAGGCCTGCAACGTTGGCCTGACACCCGTGGTTGCCGAGGGCCACCCGTCTCTGACGCGCGCTCGGCTTGGACACGTGGATGCGAACTACCTGCGCAGCGAGACTCACGCCGCCGCGAACGCGACCTTGATCAAGGCCCAGGGTGAGATCCCTGTCGCTCAGGTGTGGGGCGGTGGGCTGCTGGCCTCGGTCGATGGTCTGCGGTTCGTGGTACCGGTACGCACGATTAACGCTGCCCCGAACCCGAAGTATTTCGGCCGTGGACGCGGGCTGACGTGGTTCAACGCGGTCAACGACCAGGTGGCCGGCATCGGCGCCACTGTCGTGCCCGGCACCGTGCGTGATTCACTCTACGTGCTGGACACGATATTGAACCTCGACGGCGGCCCCCGACCGGAAACGATCACCTCGGACACGGCTTCCTACTCCGACATGGTCTTCGGGATCTTCGCCCTGCTGGGCTACCGGTTCTCGCCACGGATCGCCAATCTGTCCGACCAACGCCTCTGGCGCGCAACCCCGCGTGGCACCACGGACTCCGATTACGGGTCGCTGAACGATGTCGCCCGCAACCGGATCAACTTAGCCAGGATCGCCGCACACTGGGATGACATGACCCGCGTCGCTGCGTCTCTGGCGACAGGGACGGTGCGCGCCTACGACTTGCTGCGCGTGCTCTCGCGTGACGGCAGCCCGTCCCCACTCGGTGCCGCGATCACCGAATACGGGCGCATCGACAAGACCATCCACCTGCTCGCCCTCATCGACCCACTCGAGGAAACATACCGGCGAACGACCCATACGCAGCAGACCGTCCAGGAATCACGCCACCGTCTGGCACGCGCCATCTTCCACGGGCGGCGCGGGCAGATCTACCAGCGCTACCGCGAGGGCCAGGAGGACCAGCTCGGTGCACTTGGCTTGGTCCTGAACGCCATCGTGCTCTGGAACACCCGCTACACAGATGCCTCCATCAATGCACTGCGCGAGGACGGCAACCTCGTGGATGACGCCGATATCGTCCGGTTGTCCCCGCTCGGCGATCAACACGTCAACATGCTCGGTCGCTATGCCTTCACCACCACCACACCAAGCGGGCTTCGCCCCCTGCGTATCTCCCCTGATAGCGCTGACTGAACCATAGGTAGCGGGTCTGATACTGGTATGGACCACGCTGCTCTGAACGTAACCAGTCCCGCAAGAACCCAAGGAACGTCTACTGGGACAGCTCCTTTTGGCGAACCTGTCTGTGCGCGGTTCACCGCGATTTGGAACATTCAATTCTTGGCAGCGTGCTCGTGAGTTCTGGACTTGTGGCAGCGGGAACGCTGCTGCGGGATTGCCTCCTGCCTGCCCCTCGTGGGCGTGGAAGCATCCTTAGCGGACTCCCACGCCCAGGTGATGAACATTTGCACCTGTGAGGGGGTTATTCGTGTTCCTGACGTATCAACTCGATGGGGTCTTGGCTCTCAGTGGTGGCATTGAGAGGATGCTTCATTTCGTCTCGTCGCATTCTCCCGGCGAGTACGGCAAGGACCGCGATCAATACCGGTGTTGTCCCTGCTACGGCGAAGATGACGGTTGCGGGTACCACCATTGCGATGGGACCGACCAGGGCAATCGAAAGTGGCATCAGCGCGATCGAAATGAAAAAGTCCAGGCTTGCGACGCGGCCAATCATGTTTATCGGAACCCGCTGTTGCAGAAGCGTGCCCCAGATGACCATTCCTGCCCCTGAGCTGAATCCGACAATGAACAGGGCAGCTGCCATCACCCAGAACGATGTAGTGATACCCAGGAATGCTAGTGGGATGGTCCCGGCACCCCAGCCAAGCACCATGACACTCAGGTAGCGGCGTGGCATTCGCAGGGAAGAAACAACCAGCGATCCAACCGCCCCTCCCATCCCGAACGCAGTGAGGAGAAACCCAAAAACCTGCTCGCCATTGCCGAAGTTGTCTCGTGCAATGAAGGGAATGAGCACTTCTATCGGCCCCATGATGATCAATGTCATGAGGCACGCAAAGATGAGTGTCCAAAGCAGCCATCTCGTTTTCACCGTAAAGGAAATACCTTCACCCAGATCCGCAAAGATACCTTGTGACGCTGCGGCTCGATCTAGTTCTTTGGGGCCTCTCGGGTCTGGACGTATGAAGACCACCAGGCTCAGTGCTATCGCATAGAGTGCGGCGACGACCAACGCGCCGTGCATCGGAAGAAATGCTCCCACGATCATTCCTCCGATCGCCGGCCCGATTCCTTGCCCCATAGTGGGTCTGAGTGCACCTTCCAAACCGTTGGCCGCTAAGAGTTCATCCGGGGGCAAAATGGTGGGTAGGAAAGCACTGCAGGCCGGGTAGAAGAACGCGCTCCCAGCCCCGAGCATTGCTGAGGCAAGGGCCATGTGCCAAAGCTGGATACCTCCACTGAACGCCATAAGGGTCACCATTGCCACGGCAGCCAAGTTCGTTGCCTGGACCGAGATGATGATGGTCCGTTTCGAGAAGCGGTCGGCGGTGACACCTCCGACCAGAGCGAAGGCGAAGAGGCCGCCGCTGAGGCAGGCCGCGACCATTGATAGTGCCGTGGGTGAGTTGTCGATCGAGAGTACCTGGAAAACCATCACGATGGTCCACATGCCGGTTCCGAAAAGTGATAGACCCACCGCGCCTAGTAGTAGGCGGTAGTCACGATGATGAAGCGGGGCCAAGGCTCGCCATTTTGATGCAGAAGCGGGTTTGTGATGTGGTGACGTATTCATGAGGTGCGCCCTTCGAATGTTGAGCTTCCAGACCAGTTTTCTTTGGGGTTTGCCAAGTTGATGTGCTGCCAGCTTGCAAGGTCGCGGCGAAGTTGACGGTCGTGGGTCGCTACTATTACGGCGGCCTTCGTCAGGTGTAGCCCCTCGGTGAGTTCATCAACAAGGGATATGGACAGGTGGTTACTGGGTTCATCGAGCAACAGCACATGAGGTTTGGTTGCCAGTGCCATCCCAAGATCGAGACGGCGCTGTTGGCCCATGGATAGCTCCCGCACGGGACGGTTAAGATCGGCCGAGGATAGAATCCCGAGCGACTTGAGGGAAATCATTTCGCCTTCTTTGAGCGTTCCGGCGCTGGTCAAGGTGCCGAGGTGGGCGTTGAATGCGTCGCGTGCCCGCAATGTCGTTGCGGTAGGAGATTCCTGGGCAAGGTATGCGATTCTTGCTCCACGGGCATGATGGATTTCTCCGGTAGAAGGTGCGAGGGTTCCGGCCAACACGTTAAGGAAGGTTGATTTTCCGGCACCGTTCGGCCCGGAGACCACAAACTTGCTGCCCGACTCGAGGAAAAGCGTCGTCACTGAGGGCATCCGCCCATCGACTGCGACTTCCACCGCCTGGATCAGTGTGACACCAGGCCGCGCGGAAAGTTCGGGCATTCGAAATTCAAGCGGTGGCTCGGGAGCAGTGATTCTGTGATTTTCAAGGTCATCGCGCCGTCTGTGCACCGAACGAACAAGACCTGGGGCACGGGTTTGCCGCTGGTGTTTCCCTGTTCCCTTGGGCGGTCGCCATCCCGACACGAGCCGGTTCTGAGCGGTTGCCAGGTCTTGGGTCAGTCGGGAATGTTCGGCTTGTTGCTGTTCGTATTCATCGACCCACCGTTCACGCTCTGCTGCGCGTCCTTCCTTGTACCCCAAATACCCTCCGCCGTAGAGGCGCGGAATCCCGTCTCGGCTCGGGTCAAGATCCAAGATGTGGGTTGCAACATCTGTCAGGAGTGCCCGGTCGTGGCTCACGACGACGATTCCTCCTGGGCTACCACGCAGCTGCTCGGTGAGATAGTCCAGCCCCTGCTGATCGAGGTGGTTCGTCGGTTCGTCCAGGAGAAGGAAATCATGTTCAGCGCCCAATAGGCAGGCAAGCCTGACGCGATAGCGCTGACCCACAGATAGTTCAGACAGCAGTTTCTCTCTGTCGGTGACGGCACCCAGAGCTTCGAGAGCGACGTCAACCCGGCGATCCGCGTCCCAGGCATCAAGCGTCTCGGCCGCATTCAGGGCTTCGGTGAATATCTCCTCCGCTCCTGGTGACTGGGCCGCCAAGGCTTCTGCGCCAAGATCAAATGCGCGCAGCGCAGCGCGGGAATCGGCCAGTTGCTCGGTGATGAGATCCCCGACCGTGCGGCCGTCATCGGTGGGCATTTCTTGTTCGGCGATGCCGAGCGTGCCAACGCGTAGCACTGTGCCTGAGTCAGGTGCCAGTATCTCGGCAAGGACGTGAAGCAGGGTTGATTTTCCGCGGCCGTTTTCGCCGACGATCCCCACTCGGGTTCCTGGTGTGATGGTGAGGTCAACGTTGGTCAGGACCCTACGCCCGCCACGGACAACATGAATAGTGGAAGCTATGAGCTGCGCGCGGGCGCGTGCAGGCAAGCTAATTGTGATGGTCATTATTCCTCCGAAAGGGAGGCGCAACCGCTCGGTTAGAAAACACCCATGGTTAGAAGTGATGGGCGTGATGTGGAGCGGGAAATGCGCTCAGATCTGCTGGGACGCCACACATGACAGAAATGTCGGTGACGATGGCATGAAAAACCAGCCCGCAGCCTCGGAAAACTCACAAGGAGCAGACTGGTGTTAGCCCCAGTAGACGAAGAATAAATAATTCACAGTTGCAATTTTACCATGGCAAGTGTTCCATGGCAAGTGTTCAGTGGCGGGCTCCGTTTAGACTGTCGATTGAAGCTGTCCCGCAAGCTGGTCCCCTTGCGGACGCGAAATCGTAGTGCAGAGGACTTCGGACAGTCAGTGCAGTCGGCTTAGGGAAATGACAGCGTGTTTCCGCAGGGGGGCGCATTCCTGTATACCCGGTGCCCGGGAAAATGCCCGGTGATGCGGGTGCTAACCGGGATACACTGCGGCCGGACGTAGCATGTCGAGAAACGGTCGTTTGCCGACACAGGTCCTTGATGACGACACGCCGCGAATTTGGTGTCGATAACTCGTGCCGAGATTCAACGTCGACAATCCTTTCCCGCACTGTATTCTCGACATATGTTGATCGGATACGGACGTGTTTCCACCGCAGACCAGAACCCGGACCATCAGGTAGACGCCCTCATGCGTGCGGGGGTCACCCCGGACAATATCTACATCGACCATGCCAGCGGCGCCAAAGCCAGCCGGCCCGAGCTCGATAAGGCCCTTGCCTCTGCCAACCGAGATGGCGACCAGCTTGTCATTACTCGACTGGACAGGCTCGGGCGTTCGGTGCTCCATCTGGTCACGCTCGGTGCGGACTTACGAGAACGGGGCGTGGGGCTGGTCGTTCTTGAGCAGGGCATCGACACCACGACCATGGAAGGGCGCGCGATGTTCGGGATGCTCTCCGTCCTTGCCGAACTTCAACGAGAGCTCATCGTCGCAAATACTCGCGATGGGCTCGCCGCTGCCCGCGCCCGCGGACGAACAGGGGGAAGACGCCCGAAGCTGACGCCCGACCAGGCCCGCCACGCCCAGCAGCTCTACGATGCGGGGAATCACACCGTCCAGCGGATCGCCGACCTGCTCCAGATCCCGCGCTCCACGATCTACGGCCACCTCAACAAAGAAAGCATCGGACGGCGCCCCACCGACAAAGGGCCTATGCAGGCTTATCGCTCAATCCGTCCCCATTACTACCAAGACCCCGCATCGGAGGCTGACACCCAGTGCGCGGAGCTGCGCTTTGCCATCTGCTCGCGGTACTGCTGGGTGGTCGTGGGAAGGAGTTCGCCGGTGGCCCAGTCCAAGATGACGCCATAGTGGCGCACGAGGTCGAGCTGGTCAAGCTCACCAGCGAGGTAGCGCTCGGCAACCGAGGCTGGATCCTCGTTGAGCTTGTCCATGCGAGTGGCGCGCTGGATCGCGCGCAGGGACTCGGTTCCGTCGGTGTCGAGGAAGTACTGGTCGATCTCGGGATCGATGGCCTTGATGATGACGCCGTAGTCCTTGGCAGCGCGATCGATGGAGACGTAGCCGTCGATCACGTCCTCGAGGACCGCCTCGGGGTCGCGCTCGAGGGGATCGCCGAATCCACCGCCGCCCGCGGAGGGGCGCTCGAAGGTATCGCCTGGGCCGACTGGAACGTTGGAGAACAAAGCGCCGAGGAACTTCTCATCCGGGGTTCCCCTGTTGAGCCAGACACCTTGGGGAATGGAGGGCAGGCCGCCCTCGATGCCCCAGGTAACTGAGCGGGCGCGGTCGCAGCAGTAGCTCATGACGGTCTCGCTCGCGTCGGTAAGCACCCCGCCCTTGGACACTCCCACGCCGCCGCGGAACTTGCCTGGGCCACCGGAGTCGGTGACCAGTGAATGGTGGCTGGTGAGCACGGGGGACAAGCGTTCCTGACCCTCAATAGGCTGCACGGCCAGGCCCGGGCCGAATACAGGTGCGGTTGCGGAGGCACCGTCGCGGTCGACACGGCCGCCCCAACCGCCAGCCATCCAGTCGTACCACATGAAGAAGTCGCCCTTGCTGCCCACCTCAGCTACAGCGCGGGTGTCATACCCGCCGATGAGCAGGTATTCCAGGTTGAAAGCGCAGGCCATGGCGCGCTCTTCCATCAGCTGGGACCACAGCTCGAAGACGGCGTTCATGATTTTCTCGTAAGGGCCCGAGCAGAATCCGGTCACCGCGTGTGGGAGTCCCGCGTTGACCACGGTGCCTTCTGGGCCTAAGTCGACATCCATAGCGCGATACAGCCCGGAGTTAAGGGGGACGTCAGGGAAGAAGGTCTTGGTTCCTGCGACAATGCCGGAGAAGGCCGAGCCATAGCCGGCGTTGAGGAAGCTGGCCACCGCGGGGGCCGAGCCCTTCAAAGAGTAGGACAGGCGCCCCTTGTCGATGCGCATGGTCACCTTGATGGGGACGAGGCCCTCCTCCTTGGCGGGGTCGAGGTCGAGGTAGTCCACCGTTGACCATTCGCCGTCGGGAAGCTCGAGGACGCGGGCGGTGACGATGTCTTCCACGTAGTCCTGGACCTCTCGCAGTGCGGTGCGCACGGTACCCACACCATACTTGTCGACGAGGCGTAGGATCTCTCGCTCGCATACGGCCGTGGCCTCGGCCTGCGCCTTGAGATCGCCCAGGACAATTTCGGGGCTGCGGGTGTTATGGGCCAGGAGCTTGGCCACGTCCTCGAGGAAGATGCCCCTGGACCAGATGCGGACCGGGGTGATGCGCAGACCCTCGGTGTAGTAATTTGTCGCGGAGACATCGAAAGAACCCGGCACCGAGCCGCCAGCATCGGCCCAGTGGCCTTTGTTTTGTGCGAAAGCTAAAAGTTGGCCGTCATAGAAGATGGGGCGCAGGAAGGACACGTCATTCATGTGAGTGCCGCCCTGGTATGGATCGTTGATGGCGAAGACGTCGCCCTCGTGGATATCTTCGCCGAATTGCTTGAGAACAGCCTGGCATTGGAAGTGCAGGGTGCCCACGTGGACTGCGATGTCCTCATCTCCTTGCATTACGGTGTTTCCCTCGGCGTCGCACAGCGCCGAGGAAAAGTCACGGGAGTAGATGACAAAGGAATAGCAGGTGCGCAGAATCTGCTCGGACATGAGGTTCACCGAGGTGGCGAAGGCGTTCTTGAGGACCTCGAAGGTCACCGGATCGAGGGTGCGGCGCTGATTGCCAATGGAGGTAGCTGCAGCCATGGTCTTTTCTCTTTCTTGACTTAGGCGTTGACGCCTGCGGATTGAAGGTTGTGGGCAAAGGAGTGGAGTTCATCCTTGGTGTCGGCCAGCCCGATATGGATTCGGATGTTGGCCCACTCGTCGATCACTGCGACGTCTCCCGGCGGGATGACGGTGGTGGCATCTAGCTGGTCGATGATCGCCGGGCCCACCAACGTGGCGCCCGGGGCGAGCTCGGTGCGCTGGTACACGGGCACCTTCGCCCAGCCACCGCCTGCGGAGAAGTAGACGTCACGGTAGGTTGCGGGCGTGCTGGCCTCGTGCTCGACCACCTCAAAGTGGGCAAACGGCGGGCTGTCTAACTCGCCGATGGCGACGATGCCAATCTGGTAGAACTCGACCTCACCGTCGCGGTCGGCGAAGGAGTACTCGCGCTCGTGTTCGTCGTGGAACAAAGCGACGGCGTCCTCGAGTGGTGAGCCGGATTCAGGCAGTTCCACGGTCAAGGAGCGCCACTGGCCGCGATAGCGCATGGATGCCGTGCGCTTGAACTTCATGCGTTCGGTCGGGACGTGTTCCTTGGCTAGGCGCTCACGCCCTTCGGCCTTGAGCAACTCGTAGGCCTTGCGCAGGTCGTCCTTGTCCACCGAGCTGACCGGGGACTGATACATCTGGGAGATATCGTGGCGGATGTCCACGAGCAGGCAGCCCTGGGCAGAGGTCACGCCCGGGTGTGGTGGCACGACGACGGTGGGGATGGATAGGTCACGGGCGACCTCTGCACCGTGGAGGGCTCCTGCGCCGCCACCGACGACCAGGACGAAGTCGCGCGGGTCGTAGCCGCGCCGGATCGACAGGACGCGGACAGCATCGGCCATGTTCGCGTTTGCCACCTTAATGATGTCTTCGGCGGCGGTCTCAATACCGAGACCCAGGGGATCGGCTACGGTCTTGCGCACTGCCTCCTCGGCAGCGGACTTGTTGAGCTTGAGGGCACCGCCGATCAGCTCGGTGCCGAGGCGGCCCAGGGTCACGTTTGCGTCGGTGTTGGTGGCTTCCGTGCCACCGCGTTCGTAGCAGACCGGACCCGGATCTGCGCCCGCGGATTGTGGTCCGTTGCGCAACGACCCCGCTTCGTCGATCCATGCCAGCGAGCCGCCACCGGCACCGATCGTCCCCACTTCGATGGAGGGGAAACAGATGGGGAAGCCGTATTCGACCTGCCATTGTTTGGTGATGCGGATGTCACCACCGTAGACCAGCGAAATGTCGGTGGAGGTGCCGCCCATCTCGAGGCCGATGGCGTTGGGGTAGCCACAACGGGTGGCGATGTCTTGGACGGCGATTGCGCCCGCAGCGATGCCGGAGGCCGCGAGTCGGACGGGGTACTTGGACACCATCTGCGGGGTCATGGAGCCACCGCCGGAATGCAGCATGAGCAGGTCTCCTTCGTATCCGCCCTCGGCTAGCTGTCGGGACAGACGGTTGACATAGCCGGTAACCAGCGGTGCCAGCACCGCGTTTGAGACGGTAGTGGAGAAGCGATCGTGCTCGAAGATTTCCGGCAGAATCTCCGAAGAGGTGGAGATGGCCGCGTCGGGAAGCTCTTCGCGCAGGATCTCGTACATCCGCGCCTCATGGGCTGCATTGGCGTGTGAGTTGATGAAGCAGATGGCGACCGTCTCGATTCCCTTACGTTTGAGGATGCGTGCTACATGGCGGGCTTCCTCCTCATTTAGCGGGGTGATCTCGGTGCCATCGAAGTCGACGCGTTCTTCCACCTCGTAGCGGTCACGGCGGCGAATGTAGGGATCCGCGACGTCTTTGTAGGCATCCCACAGCTCATCCTTGGTGCCGTCGCGAATCTCCAGCACGTCTCGGAAGCCCTTGGTGGTCACCAGCGCGGCGGCGGGAAACCGTCGCTGGATGAGCGCATTGGTGGCAACGGTTGTTCCGTGCGAGAAGACCTCGACCTGGGACAGCTCGACGTTTCCCTGGCGCAGGCCGTCCATCACCGCGATCATGGGGTCGGCCGGTGTGGACGGCACCTTTGCCACAGATAGCTCGTGCGTGAGCGTATTGACGATGGCCACGTCCGTGAAGGTTCCGCCGACATCGACGGAGACGCGGAAGGGTTTGTTGGTGCTCATGGGGTCCTCTCTTTCGGAAATACCTGTCAAATAATCGGTATTGAGGAGTATTGCGGGTTGGCGGCAAAGGTGGCAATGTAAATATCTCCAAATGGGAGACAAAAAATTCAGCAGAATTACAAAATAGGTGGTTATGCCCATTAAAATCTCCACCAAGAAATGCCAATCGCGATGCCAAGTAGGTGACAAATGGCGACCTCGGCGACCACCCCCACCCCCGCACGGCTAAGGATCTCCGACCTCCTCCTCGTTGAGCCACGGCTGAAGTTGGTGGGCACCATCAAGGGCAGCGGCGAGTTTCAAGGTCTTTGCGCAGAGGAAGACGGGGCGGGTGAGGATTGGCTGGTCTTTCCCTCCCGCACGGCGCGTCCACTGGAGGCAGCGCGCAGGCTCACCACCGCGGCAGGCCTCGTCTTCGTGGAAGGCGAAACGCTTGCCACAACCGCCGATTCGGACGGATCGACAGTGCCGACCGTGCCGCCCACGCAGGCTGCGCCGACGCTAGCGGCAGTAACAACTGCGGCGGTGGAAGCCGCAGCAAGCGCCCCGGCTACCCTGCTTCTGGCCACCGGGGGAATGACCCGGCTGGACGTTCGTGCTGCCGTCGACCAGCTGCTTCGGCGTCAGCCTCATCACCAGGCATGGCGAAAGCTCCAAACCATCGCCCACCTCAGCCAGGCTCTCATGAGCCAGTCTCCCGAGTCCGCGCTATTGGCGAGCTATGCCTCGCTGTCCGGAGATGCTCTCCTCCTTTTAGATCTTGATGGGCACGTCCTGGCCAGTGCGGGCATGCTTCCTTCGCGCACCATAGCCCGCGCCCTGCACGGTGAATCCGGTGACAGGCCTTCCATGATGATTGGTCGGTGGAACGTGGCGGCCCAGCTGATCGCTGCCGACGCCACCCGTCGCGCCACCGGTCAGGCCTGGTGGTTGGTGTGCGGAAGGAGGACTGCGGACACCCCCAACGTGGAGGACCCCGGCTTCGTCGCACTCCGAGAACTGCTGTTGGGCGTGCTCACCGCCCGCAGGCACATGGAGCATTCCCAGCTCGCGGACTCTTCCGTGCTCCTGGCGAGCCTGTGCGCGGAAAGTTCTGACAAGGATGAGCTCGAAAGATCGCTCATCGGGCGTGGCTTTTCCCGCCGCGCGCATTTGCGATTATTGGTGGCCGGAACAGCCAAGGATGCCTTTCGCTCGGAAATCGTCAGCGACATCGCCGGAATCGGCGCTCGTTACGGAATCCCGCTGCTAGTTGGTTACCGTAAGGGCCGGACACTGGTGTTGACCACCGACTCGGATGCACTGAGCCAGCTTACTGCGGCTCTACCCGCTCCGGTGGGGATCTCAGCGAGGTTTCTCCGGGTGGGGCAGGGCCCCCGGGCGTGCCGGGAGGCTAGTGTTGCGGCCATCGTCGCGGAGAAGAAGTCGGCTCACAGCGTTAGGTTTGATGACTGCGGTGCGATTGAGAAGGCGGCGGCCCTTCTGGGAGAGGAAGCGCTAAGCGATGCGGTTGGTAGTCTCGATGCCGCCATCGGTGAGGTCAAGGACGGCGCGGCGGTGTGTGCTACCTGGGAGGAAGAGAACTTTAGCGTCGCGAAAGCCGCCAAACGCCTCGGGATGCATGCCAACACCGTGCGCAACCGCATCGAGGCCTTGTCTGGCCAGATAAGCTTTCACGAGGCCGACCTCGTGCTGTGGTCTTTGTGGCGCAAGCTTGTCTCACGCGAGCGCTGACGGTGCTTGCCGACGCCTACGGTTTCGCATCGATGTGAGTTACCGAGGCGCCGAGCCTTTTGCGACGCCACTTCTCGGCATGCCCACCGCGCCTGCCGCGTCAAAGATGGCCTGCGAAACACCGTACGGCGTCAACGGTGACGTTTGGCTGATTGGCTGTAGCTGTCGGCAAGCAAGGCGAGGACTAGGACGCCTGGTCGGACGTGGTCTGCGTTCCCAATTCGGGGAAGGGGTCCTGGCCGACAAGGTAGCGGATGGAACTGTTGAGCGTGGCTACGACCGGTACGGCGAACAGCGCGCCGGGCAGGCCGAAGAGGTACGTGCCCGCCGCGACGGCGACGATCACACCCAAGGGGTGGACGCTAACGGCGTGCCCCATGAGGAAGGGATGCAAGACGTTGGCCTCGATCAGATGAACGACGATGACCACGACCAGCATCGCAACCGCCATCCAGAAACCCTTATCAACGAAAGCGATGAGGACGGCGACGAAGCCCGATAGCCAGGCGCCGACGATGGGGATGAAGGACATCAGATACACGATCACCGTAATGGGGATGATCAGGGGCAGGCCCAGGGCCCACGCGCCCACACCGATGCCGACGGCGTTGATGCCGGCCACGGCAAGCTGCGCGCGGGCATAAGATCCCAGGCTCACCCAGCCGCGGCGGGCGGCCTCATGGGTGGCTGGGCGGGAATGTGCGGGCAGGAAGTTCAACAGGAAGCGCCAGATCTGCTTGCCCTGCAGTAGGAAAAAGGGTGCTGTTGCAAAGTTGGGGCAGTAGGAAGATCGACGTGAAATAATCAGAGCCATGGGTATCTTCTCCGGTCGTCATTTCCCCCGTGACATCATTCTGTGGGCAGTGCGCAGGTCACTGCCGCTACGGGGTGAGCTACCGCGATCTCGAAGCGATGATGACTGAACGTGGCGTGCCGGTCGATCACACCACGATTCTCACCGCTGGGTCCAGAAATACGCCCCTGAGCTGGATAAGCACACTCGGTGGTACCGGCAGGTTCCTGACTGGCAGGCCAGTTCCTGGCGGGTGGATGAGACCTACATCCGGGTCGGGGGAAAGTGGTGCTACCTCTATCGGGCTATTACCGCTGGTGGGCAGACCCTGGACTTTTATCTCTCACCAAAACGGAATGTGGCTGCGGCCAAGCGTTTCCTGGCCAAGACCCTGCGGTCGAACGCGTCAGCCGGGTTCCCGCGGGTGATTAATACAGATAAGGCACCCTCCCTGGCCAAGGCGATCTCCGAGCTCAAGGAAGAAGGCATCTGCCCACCGACAGTGGAGCACCGTCAGGTGAAATACCTGAACAACGTTCTCGAGGGAGATCATGGGCGGCTGAAAAGGATCCTGGGGCCGAAGGGCGCGTTTAAGAACCGGACATCTGCATATCGGACGCTGAAGGGGATGGAGGCGATGCACTCATTGCGGAAAGGTCAGGGGACGATGTTTGCTTACGGGCAACCGAACCCGGACGCGGTGATCGTCAGCCGGGTCTTCGAGACGGCCTGAGAACGCTGAGTCGCAGAATCCATGGAGAAATGAAACTCGGGCGTTCGTGGCCCCTCCACCCGACTTTGCAACAGCACCGAACGGGCCATCATCCGGGAGCGCCAGGCCGAGGGCATCGCCTTGGCGAATACAGCCGGCAAGTACAAGGGGCGTAAACGCGCCTTGCCCCCAGAGGGAGTGGAGGAGGCCCGTCGGCGGGCCGGAGCCGATGAATCCAAAGTCGCCATCGCCAAGGACCTCGGTGTCAGCCGCGCCACCCTTTACCGTGCACCAGCAGAAGAGAAGTAGGTCCATGCCCCCTCGGGCTGCCCGCCAGTCGTGCTTGTCCTAGATAACTGATCACTACGACATCACCTAGAAGTTGAGCCTCAACGGCCCCATATCTTCGCGTATTGAGTCCTGCCTCCAGGACACCCCCGGTCAAGAGCGGAGGGTGGAAAAGCTTCCTTTTACTCAACCGGTGGTTTATAAATAGTGCAACCCACGTTCCTTTTCCCTGCCCACTTTTGAAATAGCTGATTACCTACCCCCTGCTTCTCGCTCAGAGCCCAACTGAAAGAGCTCCTCTTCAATGAACACCCGCCATCTTGTCCTGACGCTTTTCGGAGCAGTGTCGCTGGCACTCTCTGGCTGCGCAGAGGACACCAACAACGACAACCCCACCCCCTCCTCCAGCACTACCGAGACCCCAGGTAGCAGTACCTCTGCGACCAGCAGCACAGCGGCAACAACCACCAGCTCAGAAACAACCCCTGAGGCGACAACTATCCCGGAGACAGGGACGGTAACCGCGTCAGAACCAGTGCCTCCTCCGGCACCTTCGGCACCGTCGCAACAGGTCACAGCCCCGACCTTCGTGGAATGTATCTACGGTGGCGGCTCCTGGACCAGTCAAGCCCTGATGAGCGACGGGTCCTACCAGTGGTCGGCTGAATGTCAGCAGAAGCTGGATGAACAGAGAGCCGAAGCACCCTATCGATGCCCGCAGACCGACTACTTCGTTCCTGACCCCTGGTACTGCGACAACCAACAGGTCCCGTGGTCTGTCCCCCCACCCTCCCAGGTGGAGACCCCGGCCTATTTCCTCCCCGATTCCCCGGAGGAGATAGCTGGGTAGCAATGGTGAGGTGACTGTACGACGGCCTACAGTGCATTGCGTCGCGAAACTGGCGTATTGCCTACATGCAAGCGCGCAGCCGTTGGGGCTGTATAGTCAGCTGGCCTAGTAGCACTTCATCAAGTGGGCCTCGCCCGGTAGCAGTAGCACTCTTATAAACCTCAGATAGTTTTAATTTACTAATCCATTAAAGTGGAGAAGGTGACCTCGTGGCCGGGGAGCACATCGTAGACATAGTGCTCCCACTTTGGCTCCTGTAAGAGGTCAAGCTTCTCGTATGAGAGTTTAATCACTGCAGGAAGCGGAGTATTCAGGCTTTTAATATTCCAGATCTTCTCCTCGGCTTTATCGGGCAGAATGACCTCTTCGCGGGTGATCGGCTGCGCCATGACTCCGTTTTGGTCCACAAGGAAAAACCCATCCTTGCCCTGTGGGTAAATGACCAAGTAGCAGGTGGACTGCTCTGCTCCCGGCACCGTCCTCTTTCGGTTGCTAGTCCGGAAGTATGACAGCACGCTCCCCCACCTCCGAAAAATTCTGAGTCGAAAGTTCACATCGGTCAGGCTAGTTTCGTAGCTAGAGAACTGTTCGTCCCAGCCACCTCGAGCCTCAAGACCTATTTGTCCGAGAAGAGCAAGCGCAGTAATAGGCCGTGTTGTCCTGGCTGTAAAGACTTGATCAGCGAGAAACTCCACCAGATCATTAACTGTCTCCACGCAGGTACGTAGTTCACTTGAGGTAGGAATATACCCATCATGGATAGCCTGATTTCGCAGATCAGCGACGTAGGTGATCCACCTGTCAATGACCTCGGGTGTGTTACGCCCCCACCCGGAATTTGAGTAGAGACTCCCTAGTTCGTTCTTGACGAGATCGACAATGCCTCGGGGGCTGCCTCGCTTGGTTAGAAATTTCCTTGCTGTCTCTTCTGGGCGCAGATTCTGCTCCCAAAGGGTATGTTGTAGAAGCTCATCTAACAGGGACTCACAAGCAGAGGCATACAGGATGATTGCGGTCCGGTAGTTTCCTTCCTGGGAAAAGCTCAGATCAGCCTCGCGGCGGAAGTCACCGTAGGTAGTGAACGGTCCCGTGGTGGAGAGATTGACCAGTGCGGCATCAATCCAGGTATTTAGTTGGTCGTGATCGTGAGTGCCATCAGGCGCAATCGGGATGTTCCAGTTGACGTTGAAGACGCTGAGATCTTCTACGTCTGGTAGCGCATTCTTATTGATCATCTCCCATGGTTTGGTGGCAGAGATTGTGATCGGAATCGTCGGGGGGAGCGATTCCCTCGCTACCAGCCTAAGCGGTTTTTCCAGGGCCATTGCGATTGCGCGGAGGAGAATATTTAGCTCCGAGACTGCATAGTCGAAGGCTCTAGTTAGCTCGTCTGGTGCGTCATCGTTCAGATTCTGCCCAGAAGTTAAGGGCTCGTAATCCAACTCCACCATGGATTCAACGACCGTCTGGTGGGAAGTGCGCAGAATGGCAGGAGGACTTTCCCGGGGCTGGGTGTTTGTCCTCTTGGCAGCGATCTCGAAACCAGCTTCCATCGGAAGGTGCGGAGACCCCTCAAGCACACGCTGATGGAAGATGAAGTGGGCGCTGTCTGTGGTCGGGGCGGCAACCCCTTCCTCTGTTTCATACTGACCAGATGGATATTTGGTCTTATTGAAGCCATCAGGTACTTGGAGCGACCAGCCAAGCGGGATAAAAAAGTGCACTGTTGAGCCCATGATTATCAACCTCTCTCATTGGAGTCGCCGTCAGTCCCGTTTACTGCTGAGTGGTCTTCCGTCGACTCCCCGTTCCAGGCGTCGAGGATTTCTCTGTGCAACCGAGCTAGGACCCCAAGCATGTGACGCCCGGTGTCAATATCTTTGTCCGTCTCTGAGTTATGAATCTCTATAGGGACGATAGTGCCTACTAAAGAGAGCAAGAATGTGGATCCGAAAATGGCCGGAAACGCGAGGCCATCAATGGTCGCTCCACCGTTGTACCCGATAGTACCCATTCCATCTGACTTTCCTGCGTTAGCTAAGCCAGCAGAGCTGGCATGCAGGTGTTCGCTCGCGATTCTGTAGTAGGCGTTTAGGCTTGGCATCACGAGCTTGTTAAGGTCCATGAATGAGGGTGTCTTCTTGGGAAACAGAGGGGCCGCCCATCCCCAAGATGTCGAAAACACTTTCCCATATGTACCGATAAGCTCCCTCTGTCGTGAATCGAGGGCGTCAAGAATCTCAGTGTTGATAGTCTCATCGATACCCGGAATTCCAGTACTGATCAGGTCCCTGGCGGCTCCTTTAAGGAACACTTCCTGATGAAGAAGGTATCGTTCCACGAGGTCAGGGTAGTCTGACTCAGGTGAGCCGTATTCCCAGAGGACCCTCGCAACAATATAGAGCTCGTGGAGAGAGCGAACACGGGTAAATGCGCCCTGAGGGTAGCCACCTCGCAGTAACCAGGACCCTTCGTTGAAGGCGAGCAACGCCCTCGCTGCGAGCCCGGTCAAGGTAGTGAATAAGGCAGCATAGGCATCGTCTTCTGGGTCATCCTCGAGGTGCTCGTGAAGGATTTCGGATCCCCAGTTGACGGCTTCCATGGCGCTTCTCCACAAAAGGTCCATTAGGTCGAGCGCATGGCCGTGCTGTTCGGCGATGTGTGCACGGAGTGTCTCACGTTCTGCCAGCTCGCTCGGACGATCAGCTTGGGATTCTTCAATAAAAATCTCCCAAAATCCTTCAAACCGTTCATCATCCTCGGGTGGTGTTATTCCGGGTTCGAAACCGAACTCAGCATTCATGGCCGTCACTTCTTTTCCTGCTGGACTTGTGTGTAATAGTAAAACCTAACCTGCCAGGTGCTGTTGCAAAGTTGGGGCAGTAGAAAGACCGGCGTGAAATAATCAGAGCCATGGGCATCTTCTCCGGTCGGCATTTCCCCCGTGACATCATCCTGTGGGCGGTGCGGTGGTACTGCCGCTACGGGGTGAGCTACCGCGATCTCGAAGAAATGATGACCGAGCGGGGTGTGCCAGTCGATCACACCACGATCTACCGCTGGGTGCAGAAATACGCCCCTGAGCTGGATAAGCAGACTCGCTGGTACCGGCAGGTACCCGACTGGCAGGCCCGGTCCTGGCGGGTGGATGAGACCTATATTCGGGTCGGCGGCACGTGGTGCTATCTCTACCGGGCTATTACCGCCGGTGGGCAGACCCTGGACTTTTATCTCTCCCCGAAGCGCAATGTCGCGGCGGCCAAGCGTTTCCTGGCCAAGACGCTGCGATCGAATACGACAGCCGGGTCCCCGCGGGTCATCAACACCGACAAGGCACCAGCTCTGGCCAAGGCAATATCCGAGCTGAAGGCGGAGGGAATCTGCCCTCAGACGGTGGAGCACCGGCAGGTGAAATACCTGAACAACGTTATCGAGGGAGATCATGGCCGACTTAAAAGAATCCTGGGGCCGAAGGGAGCGTTCAAAAACCGAATTTCCGCCTACCGGACGTTGAAAGGGATGGAAGCGATGCATTCATTACGGAAAGGCCAGGGCACGATGTTTGACCTCACGGGCACCTGAACCCCGACGCGGTGATCGTCAGCCGGATATTCGAGACAGCTTAAGCACCCCGGAGCAAGGACAACTGATGTCTTGAGGTTGGGCTTTTCGACCCTGGCCCAACTTTGCAACAGCACCGATTTTTCAATGACGCTCAATGACAATTTCAGCATCACGCGGAGTCTTCCTTTTGGAGAGAACGGCTTTATTGATACTTCAGGCAATGTTTTTATCAATCATAGGGATGCTCATGGACCCGAGCGCACGGGGACCATTCCGGAGTTTGATGCTGACAAATTTGTACCTATTAACTCTTCAACAAAATCGTTTATAGGTATTAGAAAACCAAATTCTATTGAAATCCGAAGATGGTCTAAACCGGAGGAAATTGTAACTGAAGTTGCTTATGAAAAAGATGCATGTGCTGATGAGGCATGTGGGATCTCTTCCATATCTGCGGTGTCGTAAACTGGCCCAGAGGCATGAGGTCAATTCCTTTTGAGTAGTGTATCCCTTAGCAGCTGGCTCAGTACTGAACTGGCCGCTGACGGGATTGGAATGTCTACGCCACAAGAGCTTGGACCTGACCCCGGTTTGGTAGACAGCCGATAACTCAACACACTGCCAACTGGGTTCCCCTCTTATTGTGTCGGGCTATTGACGCGGGGCTGGGGCTGTGGTTAGTCTCAAGCGGTACCTATTGTCGAGGATTGGAAGAACAGTGAAGAACTTCGCGCTTTCCGCATAAGCAGCTGAAGCGTCTTCTCAACCTGTCTCCTTAAGGCCTTCAGCATATCCATCTTTAGCTGAAAGGCCTTTTGTTATGCCACAAATAGGTAATGCCCCCACCACACTGGGAACACAACCCATCATCAACCTGCACAATCTTGGCCTGCACTGGCCGGATGGCACGGTATGCTTCGACTCCCTCAGCGGGGTCTTCTCCCCGAAACTCACCGGACTCATCGGCGATAATGGTTCTGGAAAGACCAGCTTGCTGCGCGTGCTTGCGGGCAAGATTCCGCCCACTAGCGGAAGCTTTAGCGCCCCAGAGACGGTTGCCTACCTACCCCAAGACCTAGGCCTCGATACTGTGCGCACCATCGCGGATGTCTTCGGAGTCGCCCGCCTCATTGACGCTCTTAGCCAGGTTGAAGCCGGCGCCTATTCGGAGGAGCTTTATGAGGTAATCGGGCAGGAATGGGATCTCCCCGACCGGCTCGTGGCCGAACTCGCCCAGTTCGGCTTTCATCCGGCCCAAGAACTCGGCGAAACCAGCCCTCTGGATCTGCTGCGCCGCCGACTAGGCACGCTCTCCGGCGGGGAGAGCGTCATCGTCGCCTTGTGCGCGCTCTTTTCTGCACGCCCCGATTTCGTGTTGCTCGATGAACCCACCAATAACCTCGACGGGGAAGCCAAAAAGCAGCTGATTAAGCAGTTGGAATCCTCGCCAGTACCTATCATCGTGGTCAGCCACGACCGCGAATTACTTGAATGCGTCGAGGAGATTGCGGAGCTACACGCCGGCACCCTGCGCTTCTTCACCGGGCCTTTCTCTGCATATGAGCAAGCCATTAGCCAGGAACAGGAGGCGGCGCAGCGACAGGTGCGCGACGCCGCCAAGCACCGCAAGCAGCAGCTGCGCGAGCGCGCGGCCATGCAGACGCGCTTGGCTCGGGATGAGCGCCGCGGCGCGAAGTTCGCGCGCAATAAACGCAAGCCGGGCATGGCGATGGGCATGGATAAGAACCGCTCGGAGCAAAGCGCGGCCAAGCGTAGCCTCGCCCACAATGCCGCTGTTGAAGAAGCAAAGGCGCGACTCGATTCTGCCCAACGGCTCATCCGCGACGATTCTACGGTCTTTATCTCCTTGCCGGATACTGCTCTGCCCAACGCCACGACCACCCTGGAGCTGCGTCTCAATCCCGGCTTAGAAACGCCACTGGAGACCGGCGCGCAGTTGCCGGAAACGTTAATCTTGGCCGGCCCGGAGCGCTTGCGCGTGGCTGGTGGAAACGGCGTCGGCAAGTCCACGCTGCTCGAAGCCATCGCCGCCTATCCCCAGCGCGCGTCCCACCACGACGACGCCCCAGTAGCTTGCCCAGTGCCCTATCAACTGGCCTATCACGTGGACTACGTGTTGGGTGATCGCGGCTATATTCCGCAGCGCATCCTCCTCGATGGAACCCGCACGGTCTGGGAGACCATCCGCGCATCCAATCCCGTGGCGGATCCGCAATTCCTGCGGGATCAACTGGCGCAACTGCTCTTCCACAATGACCGCGTCCACACCAGCGTTGCCGATCTCTCCGGTGGCGAACGCTTCCGGCTGGCCTTTGCCATCCAGCTGCTGCAGCCGGTCACCCCGCGCCTGCTCATCTTTGATGAGCCCACCAATAACCTGGACCTGGCCACCATCGAATGGCTTGTTTCGGTGCTCAACGAGTTCCGCGGCGGGCTCATCATCACAAGCCATGACGAGCGCTTCTGCGAGGAGGTGGGTACCACTCGGACCATCACGCTGCCACGCTTTGGACGCGGTGAGCATTTCGAAAAGGGATAAAGGATCGCCGCAGGGTTCCGGAGGGACTTGACCCTGACACTGTGACAGAGTGTTGGGTGATAAGCATGAAAAAGAATAAGGAAGAAACTCTCAGAAATGCTCTGGAATCACCAAACCCCTCCACTAGGCTGCGGGCTGCGCTGGCCGTCGGCAGCGATCCACACCTAGATCTCAGCGAGGTCCTTGTCGCGCGTTATGCCGAAGAGCCTGACTTCTACGTCAGAGAAATGCTGACGTGGGCGCTGATCCAGAGACCCTCTAATGCGCTACTCAACGAGTTAAGAACCCAGCTTCGCAACCCTCTCCCCCAAGCCCGAGCTCAAACGCTGCATATCTTCTCGAAGCTGGCGGGCTTCGCGCCGCTAGAGATCTGGAACCTCATCAGCGAAGATGAGCTCCACAGCCCCGACACAGACGTCGCGATGGCCGCGTGGCGCGCCGCCGTAGCGGTTGCCCCGCAAGACCAGTACCCACGGCTTGTCCGCTCCCTCATTACTCAGCTAGACCGTGCAGAGCCGGCAGCGCACAAAGCGTTGGCCAGGGCATTTCTTAGCCTTGGGCAGGAAGCAACGGCGGCCTTAGAAGAGCTAAGTTCTCCGCTGGCCCGTGCGATGCTTCTGACTATGGATTCGATGGACTCAGGCGATCAGGAGAACATCTCCGCAGCGCAACGAGTACGCAACGCAGGTAGGTTTGTTGAATGAAGATCGGCGAGGTATCCCAGCTGACTAACCTGAGTGTGCGCATGCTTCGGTACTACGACACGATCGGTTTGGTCCCGCCCAGCCAACGCGATTCCAACGGCTATCGAAACTACTCGGAAGCCGACCTCACTCGCTTGAGCCAGGTGGAACTCCTGCGCTCAGTGGGTCTTAGCATTGACCAAGTATCTCGAGTACTCGATGGCGGTGGCAATCTCGCACGACTTCTCGAGGAGGTACAGGTAGAGACCACCGAGCGCATCGCCGCAGACAAACGGCTGATAGACATCCTGCGTCAGGTATCGACGCGGGATACAGTAGATGCCGCAAGCCTCGCACACACTTTCACGATGATTGAGGCTTTGGCGGATGAGCGCTCTCTCCACCGGGTGGCCGCTGCATTTTCCGCACCAAGCCAAGCCGCCGCCTGCCTCTTTCTCAAGGAAGATGATTCGAACACGGCCGGTGTACTGCTCTGGTCCATAGATGACTCCGAGGATTCCTTGCAGGTCGTGGCCGAGGCACTTACCTCCTCCAACGAGGCTATCCGCGAGCGCGCTGCCATCGCCTTGGCTAAGTTTTATAGCCCTCGCGCCGACCAGTGGCTTTCTTTCGCTTCTGCAGACACCAGCTCCCGTGTGCGACAACTCGCCGTATTTGAATTGGGCCGTCGCGGGGCTATCACCGCGATACCTGCTTTGATAGAACACATCGGCCTAGGCTGCCACGACGTCGAGGCGGCAGAAATCCTCGGCAGCTTTTCAGAAGACGCGGGACAGCTTGCGCTGATGTTGATCATCGATCGAATCCACTCGGAGAAAACCACTCCCGAACAGCGCCTGCGATATACCCAAGCCCTCGCTGAGTTAGCCGGAGCTGGACCGATCCTGCAACACCTAGTGCAGGACGCGGATCCCACCGTATCGGCGACGGCTCAGTCGATTCTTCGCACCCAAGGAACCCAGCTGTACTGAAATAGCAATCAGGCGCGGGTAAAGGCGATGCGCGAGCCTTCCCGGGCCGCGCGAATCTGGGCACGCCCGCCGATGGGGAAGGTCAGCTGCGGATTGGTGTGGCCGAAGTCCGCGTTGGCGATGACGGGGATATCCCGCAGCTGCGGAATGGAGGCCACCGTGGCGTCGACTTCCTCGTGGTTGACGTCGCTTTCTACCTGGAAGCGGCCAATGACTAGCGCGGCGATCTCATCCCCGCCCGGCTGCTGCAGTACGGACTCGAGCATGCGCCGAAACTCCCGGATTCCAGCGCTGTGCGTTACTTCCACGAAGAGCACGCGATCGCGAAGCTCGGGGCGATACTCGGTGCCATTGAGCAGGGCGAAGGTGCTCAGGTTCGAGCCCACCGCGATGCCCTCGGCCTCACCTTCTTGGACTATCCACCAGCCGCTAGAAGGCTGAGTGGGGCGATTATCTTGGGCCACGAACCACTGATCATCGGTGAACCAGGTGGAAGGCTCCCAGACAATAGGCTCGGTGCCAAAAGCCGCGTGTTCGAAGGAGCGGCGGGTAATCTCGCTGTGATCTCGCATGCCAAAACTCGACCAGTGCGGGCCAGAGTAAGTAATCAGGTCTGTCTGAGCGAAGATCGCATTTTGTAGCGCGGTGATATCGGAATAGCCGCAAAGGAACTTGGGGTTATCCGCAATGAGATCGAAGTCCAGGTATGGCAGCAGCTCGTTGCTATTGAAGCCGCCCATAACGCTCATGATTCCGTCGACGGAAGGATCCGCAAATGCCTCATGCAGATCGGAGACCCGGGAGCGAATCGGCGAGGTGGAAAACTCATCCGACTCCCGGACGTGGGCGCCGAAGGTTACCTCGAGTCCGAGGTTCTCCAGGCGCGTCGTGGCCAAGTGGCTCAAGTAATGCCCCAGCTTCCTGTGCTCGACAAAGGAGAGCGATACGGACGGGGCCACCACCCGTATGCGCGATCCCGGTGTCAAAGGTGCGGGAGAAATGGTCATCGTTGTATCTTAAACCACAGTATTTTGGGCCACGGAGCCAACCCTCCCCGCCGTCGCGCCCGTGCCCACCACGCGGAGGGCCTTGTAGAAGGAGCCAACATGACCGCCTCGCCCGTGCGTATCCTTCCCTTGAACCGCGCGGAGATGACCGGCCCGCAGCTGCGCCACCTGTTGTGGCTGGCCACCGAGTACGATGCCGAGCGCCTCGATTCCTGCCTGCGCGAGGATCTGCCTTCCCTCGGACTCATTGCCGCCGAGAGCGACGGGGAGCTGGAGGGATTCGCCGCCTACGACAACCGCGGCGACCAAGCGGTGGTGGAATACATCGCCGTCGCCGAGTCCGCACAGGGGCGCGGCCTCGGGACTGAACTTATCCGCCACATTCGGCGGGAAACGGGCCGCGAGCTGTACCTGGAAACCGATGATGATGCCGTGGGTTTCTACCGCGCCCTAGGCTTTAACATCGCCGCCGCGCCTGACGACGTTCGCTGGGCCGGGCGCCGCCGCTACTCCTGCAGGTTGGCTTAAGTCCTGCTTGCTTGAGGCCTTCTTGCTTGAGATTCCTCGCGCTATCTATAGCGTGGGCAGGTACTCGCCGCTGACGGTCAGCTCAATTGGGTCGATGCCCAGACCGTCGAGATCGCCGCTCAAGGTGACCTGGAAGTCTGCGGTGCGGTCACGCTGATCGGTGACGTCGAGGCTCACCTTATCGAAGCGGTAGTGGTCACCGTAAATCACCACAGCTTCGGCGGGTTCACCAAAGGCCGGGCTTTCCAAGTGGTGGCCCTTGAACTCCCGCCAGTCGGTGGCCGTGCTGGGAACGGTCTCCGCGCGGATAGTCAGCTCCTCGCTGAACTCCTCGTCCTCGTCATCATCCCCATAGTCTTCCTCATCCGATTCTGGGGCGAAGTCCGCATCATCGGCGGCAACCTCCACGGGCTCGCAATCGATCTCAATGGTTAGCCAAGAAGAAAAGCCGGTCTCGTCGACTTCCTCCACCGTATCCAGCGACCACTGCGCCTTGGAGGGGCGAATCTCATCTGCCACCAGCTGCTGCTTTACAGCCCCATCATCATCTAATGCATCGGCGGAATCGAATACGTCCTCGTATTCCTTTTCGTATTCCTGACCGCCATATTCTTTATCGCTGCTCATGATTGCGAACTCCTTTGATTACTTGCGGTTAGAACTAAGCTCTCTAACTCCCGATGGTAGACACGTTCGCGGTTTTGTGATCAGGAGCGAGACTAAAGCGCTCAGCGGCGCTCACTCACCCGTGGCCTCCGGGTCTTGGAATACAAAGGTGTCGAGGAACGTGGCGGCACGTTGCGTGCTGGGATGGCTGAAGAACTGTTCGGGATCTCCCGATTCCGCTATTTCCCCGGCATCCATGAAAACCACCCGGTCTGCGATGGCGCGGGCAAAGCCCATCTCGTGGGTGACAATCAGCATGGTCATCCCTTCCTTCGCCAGCTCGAGGACGACGTCGAGGACCTCCCGCACCATTTCTGGATCGAGGGAGGCGGTGATTTCGTCGAGAAGCAGCACCTCAGGATTCATCATGAGCGCGCGCACGATGGCGATGCGCTGTTTTTGTCCACCCGAGAGCTGGTGAGGCTTCGAATCCGCACGGTCGAGTAAGCCAACCCGCGACAAGAGCTTTATGGCCTGCTCCCGCGCCTGCTTCTTGTCGCGGTGGGAGACCACCGTTGGGCCGAGCAGCAAGTTATCCATGACGTTGAGGTGCGGAAAGAGCTCATAGGACTGGAAGACCATGCCGATCTTCTGCCGAACCTTCTGCCACTGAGTGCCCCGGGCGTTAAGCTTTTCTCCGTGGAACTTTATCGATCCTCCCTGCACCTCCTCGAGCCCGTTGATAGTGCGCAAGAGGGTGGACTTTCCGCATCCAGAGGGACCAATCACTGCAATGACCTCGCTGCGCCGAACCTCTAGGGAGACTCCACCGAGGGCTTTGACGCCGTTGCCATAGATCTTTTCTACGGAATCGAGCTCCAGAATTGACTCGCTCATGCTAACTTCCATTTCTTTTCAAGTCTCCTCGAGAACCAGGAGATGGGGAAACACAGGGCAAAGTACAAGAAGAAAACCATCCCGTAGACCCACAGGGCGGCATCCGGGTACTCAAAGCGATTGGCATCGATGATGCTTTGGCCTACCTTGAGTACCTCTATAACCCCGATGAGGACCACCAAGGAGGTGGTCTTGATCATGCGCGTGCTGAGGTTAACCACGTTAGGAACCAGCGAACGCACTGCCTGGGGAACGATGACCCGTGTCGCCACCTGCGTCTTGTTCATGCCCAGCGCTAGCGCTGACTGATACTGATGGACCGGTACGGACTGCAGGGCTCCACGGGTGAGATCTCCCATCTCGGCGGTACCCCAGGCCGTGAATACGATCACCGCCGCCGTCTCGCCGGAGATATCCACGCCGAAAATCGTGGCGGAATCGAAGAACACCACAAACAGGAGAACCAGCGGTGGCATCACCCGGATGAAGTCGAGATAGACCCTAGTCACAAACCGCACGAAGATATTCTTGCTGGTCATGATGAGCCCCAAGACGAGGCCGAGGGCAATGGAGAAGATCATGGAGACCAGCGCGATTCGCAGGCTAACCCACAGGCCAGCGAGTAGGCGCAAAAAGTTGCTCCCTTGAAAGAGAACCTCGTACCCGGGCTCGCCGGCGGCCAGAAGCAGCTGGCTACTGTCCAAGAGTTGCATAGCGCACCTTCTTCTCCGCTACGGCCGCCAGCAAAGAGATTGGCAGCAAGATAATCAGATAGAAAAGGACGAGCGCCGTCAGCGCCTCCGTGGTGGTGTAATCATTTCCTATCTGTTCCTTAGCCACATAGACCAGATCGGGCAGGGCCAGGATGGAAAACACCGACGTCTCTTTGATCAAGAAGATCACGTTCGCCGTTAGCGCTGGCAAGGCATAGGAAAGGGCCTGCGGCAAAAGCACCTTGCGGAGGGATTGGGTACGGCTAAAGCCCAAGGCCAGGGCGGATTGCTCCTGAATGGGCGCGATCTGCTCAAATCCCGAACGCAGTGCCTCTGCCACGTAGGAGCCTCCGAGAAAAGCTAGCCCCACATAGGCACAGGTTTCCGCGCTCCAGGTCAAGCCCAGCTTCGGCAGCCCAAAATACAGAAAGAAGAGCTGAACAAGAAGCGGGGTATTGCGGGAGAGCTCAATGTAGGCCGCAACCACCTGTCTCAACACCGGAATGCGGAAAATCTGAATGACCGCCGATACCAAGCCAACCACAAACGCCAGAATGATACCGACTATCGCGATACGCAAGGTCAGCAACGCCGCCTCCGCATAAGTAGGCAGCGAGGCCACAATCACCGCAAAGTCCATGCCACTCCTCGCAAAAGCAAGACTCGGGACACCCGAGTCTTGCGGCTAATACTTTTCATCATCACGATGCACCAAAAGAATGTGGTGCACTACAGGATGTGGTGCACCACTAGGCGCTCGCTAGGAGAGCTTTCCGCCCTCAACCACCAACTCATCTGCCGAGATGTTGTCGCCGTAGACGGGCCGCAGGGTCTCATCGAAGTCCTTGTGGAAGAACTGCTCGCCCGCCAGATCCGTCAGCTGCTGGTTGAGCCAGTCACGCAACTGGGTGTTGCCCTTGGCCACGGCCGCGGCGATGGTGTCCTCATCTCCCAGGGAGGCAATCCCCGTGGTGAAGCCCTTTTGGGCACCAGTCCAAGCTAGGGCCTCTGTGTTGTCGGTGACCCAGCCATCCGCACGGCCATCAAGTAGGGAGTTCGTCACTTCGGTGTATTGCTCGAACTTCTGCACATCAGCATCCGGGTAGTTCGCCGCGAGGTAGGAATCCGCAGTGGTTCCCTTCACGATAACCAGCTTGGAGTCCTTGAGCTGTTCCGGTTTGGTAATAGGGGCATCCTCGGGCGAAGCTACTCCGAGGGATACCTTCATATAGGGGTTGGCAAAGTCCACCTTTTCTTGACGCTCCGGGGTCACCGTGAAGTTAGCCAGAATGATATCGACTTTGCCGGATTCGAGGAACTCGACTCGGGACGCGGCCTCTACAGGGACATACTCGACGTCGACCCCAAGGTCTTTGCCAATGCGATCGCCGTAGACAATGTCATATCCCGCATAGTTGCCGCTCTGATCAATGGAGCCGAAGGGCGCCTTATCAGCAAAGACGCCGATGCGTACGCTGCCGGACTCTTTAATCTCATCCATGGTGCGGCCAACCTGTGAGGCATCTGCCGCGGGCGACTCACTCGCAGTTTCCGAGGAACCGGAAGAACACGCGGCCAGGGTCAGCGATAGTGCCGCCACGATGCCCGCGACGACGCCGAGGCGCTTCCTGTTTCCTTCAGCCCCGGTGCGGGCTTTCCTGCTTCCAATACCCAAAACGTTCATGTGCGTACTCCAAGTTGATTCGAGGGAAAACTTCAGTGTGTACATGCGGCACTGCACCTGCGAGAGGTCTCCCTGCGTTTACCTCACCAATGTTGAGAGGAACGAGAACAAGCGTTATGTACCGATTACTCTGCTAACAATAGACTACTAAGTCTATGAAACGTCAACCCTTTCTAATTATTTTTCAACGCCAACTTCGCGCAGCCCCTTGATAGATGGGTTTTCTCAGAACTACTCGCCACCGATCTTTGGACACCACGTTCGTGGAGCAGTAACAATTCTGCCGTAATACACTGATGTTCTATGCGCATCACCACCCGCCAATACCGCGACGGCTCAGTGGAGGACTCGGATTTCCCGCTGGCTGATCTCTCCGAGCGCCTCAAAGACGACACCGTCACCATCTGGGTCGATCTCGATGATGTGGACTCGGTAATACTCGATGAGATCGCCGAGGAACTCCACCTCCACCCCCTCGCCGTGGAGGATGTGCTCAGCTTTAAGGAGCGTGCAAAAATGGTGCGCTACCCTACCCATCTTTTCCTCACCCTCTACGCCGTCCGTGCCCCAGAGACTGACACGAGTCATATGGAACGCCGCGAGATCTCTGCATTCGTCACCCATAACGCGGTAGTCACGGTCCGGCGGGGTGGCGCCTTCGACATTGACCGCGCGCGGACATCTTGGGAGGCACAGTCATCGTTGCTCGATGAGGGCGTAGTCAGCATCCTCTGGGCGATCATCGATCTCACCGTCGACAGCCACTTCGACGCCATTCAGACCCTCG
This sequence comes from Corynebacterium flavescens, assembly GCF_008693105.1. Classification (GTDB taxonomy): domain Bacteria; phylum Actinomycetota; class Actinomycetes; order Mycobacteriales; family Mycobacteriaceae; genus Corynebacterium; species Corynebacterium flavescens. Next base: position 40,461 of record NZ_VXKK01000001.1, on the reverse strand, counting down.
ATGAACGTTTGTCTGAGCTCGAAGAGGAGCTTTTCGACGACACCAGCGCCGACGACAGCATTCGCCACAACGCATACCGCCTCCATAAACACGTGCTCACCCTCCACCGGCTGGCCCTACCTACCCGGGAGATCGTCACAGCGATCCTCAATCGCTCGCAGCCGCCCCTGCCGGCGGTGATTATCCCCTATTTCCAAGACGTCTACGACCACACCTTGCGGGTCACGGACTGGTCGGACACCCTGCGTGACCTAGTGAGCACGGTGATTGACACGAACTTGTCAATACAGTCCAACAACATGAACCTAGTGATGAAGAAGCTCTCCGGCTGGGCGGCTATCATCGCGGTCCCAACGCTGATCACCGGCTACTTCGGGATGAATGTCCCCTTCCCCACCGCCGGGGAACCGATCGGCGCATTAATCTCAGCCGCACTCGTGAGTGTGACCTCGGTATTTCTCTACATCATGTTCAAGCGAAATAACTGGTTGTAGGGATGTAGAGTGCCGGCCCGCCGAAGGCGGATAGACGGGAGGAAGCTTTCTGGCATCTCACGTTAGTTCTACCCTGGCCTGCGGAGTAGGATCGCTGTCAGTGCCGCTTAAAGGCGACGTCAATGCGAGCGCCCCATCTACCCCGTGGACGCCACGGATGCCACCATTGCTTTTTCAGCGCTTGCCGCAGCCACCACCCCTAGGCCCTCGCAGCGCCCGCGTTCGGAGAACTCCGTCATGCACGCAATCTGTGCGTGGGCATCCGCCACTTTTACTGCACTTATATGAGCGCTGCTTTCCTCGCTTCTTCGATTCTCGGAATCGAGGAGCTAAAGCGTTACGCAAGGATAGATTCAATGAAGACGATCGCGAACTTCGGTGGGTGGATGACCAAGTGGTTTACCTGCATCGTTGTTGCTTGGGCCGTATTAAACTACTTCCTGCCTGAGCTAAGCCTCTGGGCCAAGAGCTACACCAACTACCTACTGAGCATTGTGCTCTTTGGCATGGGCCTGACCCTAGACATTAATGATTTCAAGCGCATCATCAAGATGCCGCTGATGATCATCGTGGGAACCATTGCACACTACGTGATTATGCCGCTGCTAGCGGTGTTCCTGTGCTGGGTATTCCATCTTGACGGCATGCTCGCGGTCGGCGTCATTCTGGTGGGCTGCTGCCCCTCCGGAACCTCATCAAATGTAATGTCATTCCTTTCCCGAGGAGACGTAGCTTTAGATGTTTCCATCGGGCTCTTGTCCACGTTGTGTGCGCCCTTCGCCATCCCCATCTTGATGGAGACTTTGGCGAGCCAATACGTTGAAATCCCCACGCAGAAGATCTTCCTGACTGCTTTCCAGATCGTGGTCATCCCCGTCATCGCGGGTGTTACGGTCCACACGCTCTTTGCCAAGCAGGTCCGAATGGTCACCCCGGCGCTGCCCGCGGTGTCGCAGCTGTCGATCTTGCTCATCATCGGCGTCGTTGTCGCGGCCAATAATGCCAAGCTCATCAGCAAGGAAACCGCGCTGCTTATCCCCGTGGTCATACTGCATAACCTGCTGGGTTACCTGCTGGGCTATATCTTTAGCCGCCTGATGCACCTGGTTTATCCGCAAGGCTTTCGCTACGCACAACAAAAGGCCATCACGTTTGAGGTGGGAATGCAGGACTCGGCACTGGGTGCCACGCTGGCACTCAAAGCTTTCGCAGCCTTCCCCATCGTGGCCATTCCCTCAACCTTCTTTAGCGTCTGGCACAACATCTCCGGCTCGGTGCTCTCCGCCTGGTGGCGCCGCCACGATGACCGCCTCGGCATCGACCCGAACTCGCTGACCGGAAAGGCGCCAGAAAAGAGCGCGGAGGTATCTACAGCGCGTTGACCCCGCCGGGCAGGCTGGTCAGGCTGAGCCCGGCGGATGTGGCTAGATCCGTGTATTCCTCCACGAATGCGGCGCTGCGTTTACCGGAGGCGCAATAGACCAAAACCTGGGCGCCGTGGGGGAATCCAGCAAAACAGGAGCGCACGCGCTCGCGCGAGTCGATGTCACTCAACGGCAGCTTCACCGAGTGCGCGCCCGCAGGAAGATCCGCCAGCAGGTGCTCGTGGGGCTCGCGGATGTCGAGGGCGAGGACGTCGCCGCCGCGCACGGCTTCGACAAGCACGCGAGCATTGAGCCCTGCGGGCGCAGCGCACGCCTGCCCGCCATAGTCCGGCTCGAGGCGGGTGCGAAGCTGGCGCTGCGGGTCCGCACCGATGTGGAATACGCGGCTGCGCGGAGGGAAGGCATCATAACTGAGCAGGTAGCCCGGCGCGATCCCTCCCGTACTGTTCACCCCGCCAATGCCGGCCAGCAGCCCGATGGCCTGCGTCGCCATAAGCGCGCCCATCGTGGCGGTGGTGGCGCCGAGTACGCCGGCTTCGGCGCAATCGGGCACTGAATCCGCGTCCGGCTGCACGGGAAAAAGATCGCGCAAACCCACCCCGCGAAAGCCCGGCCCAGAACGGAAATAGGCCACATCGCCGTGGTATTGCAGGACCGTGGCCCAAATGAGGGGAACGCCGGTTATCTCCGCGGCGTCGGCTGCCAGGTACTTGGTGGAGAAGGAATCCGAACCATCGAGCACCATATCCGCCGAGCTGAGGAGCTCGAGGGCGTTATCCACCGTCAGGCGCTGCGCCACCGCGCGGACATTAATGCCCGGCTGGAGTTGCTTGAGGCGGCGGGCGGCGACCTCAACCTTGAGCTGTCCCACATCATCCGCGCCGAAGAGGATTTGGCGGTGGATATTGGTGATGTCCACGGTGTCATCATCGATGACTGTGATGGTGCCGATGCCCGCCGCGGCCAAAGACTGCAGGGCCGGGCAGCCCAGCCCGCCCGCGCCGATGACGAGGAGGTGGGAATCGTGCAGCTTTTCCTGCTGGTGGATGCCGAAGCCCGGCAGGGAGAGGTGGCGGGCGGTGCGGCGCAGCTCGCAATCCGTGAGAGACATCTAGAGCACCTGCTCCGACCACGATGCCAGGCCCTCGAAGGAAGAGGAAGCCACGGCATGCTCCCGCTTGGGGATGCGCCCAGCGCCTGCCGCTAGGCGCCCGGCCTCGACGGCGTGGTAGAAGGCCGTGGCCATCGCCACCGGATCCTGGGCGCGGTTGATCGCCGAGGCCAGCAGCACGCCATCGCAACCCAGCTCCATGGCCAGCGCGGCATCCGAGGCTGTGCCCACACCCGCATCGAGCAGGATAGGAACGCTTGCCCGCGAGCAGATGAGTTCGATGTTGTGCGGGTTGAGAATGCCCAGCCCGGTGCCTATCGGAGAACCCAGCGGCATGACTGCGGCCACGCCGACATCCTCGAGGCGGGAAGCCACAACCGGGTCATCGGAGGTATAGGCCAGGACCTCGAAGCCTTCGTTGACCAGGAGCTCGCAGGCATCGATAAGCTCGGTGGTATCGGGCAGCAACGTGTGCTCGTCGGCGATGACCTCGGCCTTGACCCAGTTCGTGCCCAGGGCCTCGCGCGCCAACTGCGCGGTGAGCACGGCGTCCCGGGCCGTGCGGCACCCTGCGGTATTGGGGAGGATCTCAATATTCAACCGCCGCAGCAGCTGGAAGATATTCTCCCCCGCTCCGGACTCGGCGCGATGCCGGCGCATGGCCACGGTGGTCAGCTGGGTCTTGCTCGCCAGCAGCGCCTCCTCCAGGATCGATTGCGACGTGGCGCCACCGGTGCCCATGACGAGGTGGGAATCAAAGCTCTTTCCCGCAATGTTTAACATGCCTAGCCTCCTTGAACGGCCGTAAGGATATCGACAACGTGGCCCTCAGATAGTTGCGTCCCCCACTGGGAACGCGGCAGCACGCGGCCGTCGATAGCCACGGCCACTCCCACGGGGTCTCCAATGTGGGAGGCCACCAGCTGGTCGACGGTTTGCGGCGTGGATTGGGTGGGCTCGCCGTTTAAAGTGAAGTGAATCATGGAGCTTCCTTAAGCTGTAGATGGAGTGCTGTGCGCGGTGGCCGGGGCATGCCGGAAGGGGTCGCAGGCTTCTAGCCCCTGCGCGAGTTCACGGCCGGCGACAAGATCGACCGCCGTGCGTGCGCCCAAGGCCGAGAGCAAGATCCCGTGCCGGAAGTAGCCGGTGGATACGACCAGGTTGGAGCCGGCCCAGCCCAGGTAGGGAAGATCATCGGGCGTGCCGGGGCGTGCGCCACAGGTAGCCTCGACGAACTCGGTCTCCTCGAGGCCGGGCACCAAGCGGATCGCATCACGCAACAAGTCATGGATTCCGCCGGTACTGGAATGCGGCTGGTCCTCGCGCGAGGTGGCGCCGATGGTCACGGTGCCATCGTTGCGCGGAATGATGTACACGGGGCGGTTCTCCACAAAGCCCCGCACGACCTTGCTCACCAGGCAATCCATCCCCGCGGGCATGCGCACCCACACCATATCGCCATAGACCGGGCGCAGCTGCAAGGGGTTGGCACCGGCATACCAGCCGGGAATCTTCGCCGCTCCCAGGCCAGCAGCAAGCACAACAATGCTGCCTGCGGTATCAAGGCTTCCGGAGCTTAAAGTCACTTGCGTGCACGGCGATGCCCCCTCCAGGGCCACCACGGTGTCCTGGATGATTCTTGCACCCCGGGCGCGCACGGCGTCAAGCACTGCCCGCGCGTAGAGCCGCGGCTGCAGCTGATGATCCCCGGGGATGCCGATGGCCTTGGCGATCCGCGGTGACAGCGCCGGCTCCAAGGCCCGGGCCTGCCGGGTGCTTAAAACATCGACGGGCAGATCCTCACGCTCCAGATAATCCACCAGGTCCGCAATGTGGCGGGCATCGGCGCGGTCGGCTCCGACCACCAAAGTGCCCTCCGTGCGATAACCCGTCGGGAGATCCGTGTACCGGCTCACCCGGGCGATGAGGTCGGGATAGATCCGCGCGGACTCCTTCATCAAGGGCACCAGCTCCGGCTGACGGAACTGCACCTCCGCTATCGGCGCGAGCATGCCGCCGGCGTGATGAGTCGCCCCCGAAATTGGTTCCGGATCAATAAGGGTGACCTCGTGCCCGGCGTCCTGAAATTCAAAACAGGTGGACAGGCCCACTATCCCGCCACCGATGACCACTACAGGCTTCTTCATCGTCTACATCCCGCCTTCAAAATCTGCGAGGACCCGCGCCGCCAGCTCGCCCGGATCCGGGCTGTCCATAAAGGCACGCACCATGGCCACCCCGGCGATGCCGGTGCCCGCCAGCTTGGCGACGTCCCCCGGCTGCACATCCCCAATCGCCACCACCGGCACTCGCGAGAGCGCCGCCAGGCCCGGGTAGCCGGCCACGCCGATAGGCGGGCGACCCGAATCCTTGGTGGGTGTGGGACGGAAAGGCCCTGCGCCCACGTAATCAATGACCTCGGCGAAGCGGTTGGCCTTTTCGATGAGCTCCGCAGTTCCGGTGGTCAGGCCGATGATGGCATCCGGGCCCAGCAGCTCCCTGGCCGCGGTGACCGGAATATCGGACTGGCCCACGTGGACGCCGTGCACCGGAAGGCCGCGGCGCATGAGGATGGCGGCGACGTCCACGCGGTCGTCAACAAGCACTTTCGTAGCCGGGTTGGCCGCGGCGACGGCCACTGCGACCTGCTCCACCAGCTCAAGGAGCCGGCCAGCCGCAATGGGCTTGGACCTGACCTGGATGACGCCCGCGCCACCTGCGGCTGCGCGCTCGGCCACGCGCACCACCTTAGCGGCAGGCTGGTTGCCCGTGACGACATAGCAACGCAGATCCAGGCCTGCGCGATCTACAGTTTGATCTACAGATTTCGGAGACACAGTGACGTGGTCCTCGCTTCCTTCGCTGGTGTTAACCAGACAGGTTCGGACGGTCCAACGCAGCGACAGCGCATAATCTCAGCCCGATGCTTCGGGCACCCGCGGGGTGATAAAAACAGTCAAGCGCTCTGGCCGTGCTTTGTCAACAAGAAAGGCCTGGGCGCGTTTGGGGCCACTATTTACAGTGAAGGCCGAAGATCGCAAAAATCCCGAGACTGTGCTGAAGAAGCGGTGTCTCGGGATTGAAAGTTGTGCCCGGGGCGGGACTTGAACCCGCACGTCCTATAAGGACACTGGCACCTGAAGCCAGCGCGTCTGCCAATTCCGCCACCCGGGCAGGGTATTGAATGTCTTGGCGACTAAATAAAGATAGCACGCTCACACAAACTAATGACAAATCCGCTGGCAAATGCAAAATATCTGGGTATTGCTGCCCGGAAATACTGGGAACTTCACCTATGAAGGCTACGTTTGAACTAGGTATAGCCCTTATAATGATCGCTGCTATGGGAAAGGAGGACAGTTCGTGGCACTTTTAGAAAAGCTGGCGAGGCTGGATTCCGCAATGCAGCGCGGCCTAGATAACGGCATGGCCTATGTCTTTGGCGGCAAGGTTGTCCCCGAGGAAATCGAGGAACTCCTCAAGCAGGAGGCCCAGGACAACTTGGTGCGCGGCGAGGATGACAATCTTTATAGCCCCAACGTCATTACGGTGGGAGTATCCTCAAAGGACTTGGAGAATCTCTCCCAGAACCGCGAGCTGCCTTCCGATTTCGCCGATCAGTTCAGCCGCTTTGTTCGCAACAGCGGCTGGTCCTTGGCTGGGCCCGTCATCATCCGTATCGCGGAGGAATCAGGACTGCGCACCGGCCAGCTTCGAGTGTCCTCCTTCATCGATCATGAACCCACCGAAGAAACTGGATTCGACGCAATTTTCCACGAAGAAGAAGGTCAGGAGGACCACATGACCCAGTCCCAGCCGCACAACCATACGGCCGCGGAGGCTGCCACCACCACGTTCATTGCGCCCGAGAAGCAGCCCGCACCGGAGGTGTCCGGGCCCGCTGTTAACCTCATGTTGCAGGACGGATCCTCGCGCGTTTACCACGTGCAAGAGGGTTCAAATATTATTGGACGCAGCAATGATGCAGATCTACGCCTGCCGGACACGGGAGTGTCAAGGCAGCACGCAGAGATCACCTGGGACGGCCATGACGCTGTCTTGGTTGACCTGCAATCAACCAATGGCACTACCGTTAATGACACACCTATAGAGAACTGGCTCCTCGCTGATGGCGACGTCATCACGGTGGGTCACTCGCACATCGAGGTCCGCATCACGGGCGTCGATTCGCAGAAATACTAATAGAAGAAACTATTGAGGAAGGGTGGGGTCTCGCCATGGATTCGGTCGTGCTGCTCGCATTAAGAATTGGTCTGCTGGCACTCTTGTGGCTTTTTATCCTGGTGGCCTTGAACGTTATGCGCCGGGACACCAACCAAGCCGCCGGCGCCTCGCAGACCATGTCGCCGGGGTCGGCCTTTAAGGCACCGCGGCGTCGGGAAGCGGCGAAGCAGATATCGATCGCGGAAGGCCCGCTCAAGGGCTCCCACATGGAACTGGGCACGCTCGAAGAATGCACCATGGGCCGCGCGCCTGACTGTGACTTCGTCACCGGAGATGATTACTCCTCCGGCCACCATGCACGCCTCTTCCGCCGGGGCAGCGAATGGTTCGTTGAGGACCTGGAATCACGCAACGGCACCTTTGTGGATGGCGTGCGCATTGACCAACCTGAGCGCGTCGGGGTCGGCTCCGACATCAAACTGGGACGCACAACCGTGAGGTTAATGGCATGACCTACAGTTTAAAATTCACCGCGGCCTCCGATAGGGGCCTCGTCCGCGACAACAATGAGGACTCGGCCTATGCCGGCCCGCACCTACTGATCCTCGCCGACGGCATGGGCGGCCACGCCGCGGGCGAAGTTGCCTCGCAACTCATGGTCACCCACCTCGAGCACTTGGACCAAGACCCCGGTGACAATGACATGCTCGCCCTGTTGGGCGCAGCCGCCGATGATGCGAACTTCTCCATTGCGGAGCATATCGCCGCCCACGCCGAGACTGAGGGCATGGGCACCACGCTGACCGCCCTGATGTTCAACGGCAAGGAATTCGGCGTATGCCACGTCGGGGACTCCCGGGGATACCGCCTGCGTGACGGCAAGTTGCAGCAGATCACCAAGGATGACACCTACGTGCAATCCCTCGTTGATGAGGGCAAGCTCGATCCGCAGGACGTCTCCTCCCACCCGCAGAAGTCACTCATCCTTAAGGCCTATACGGGGCGCTCCGTGGAGCCGACGCTCTTCATGCTTGACGCCAAGCCGGGGGATCGCATCCTGCTGTGTTCGGATGGACTCTCCGATCCTGTCACCTCCTCCACCATCGAGCTCGTTCTTTCCCAGGGCACCCTGGAAGAGGCGGCAACCAAACTCATCGAGCTGGCCTTGCGCTCGGGCGGTCCGGATAATGTCACCATCGTCCTCGCCGAAATCGTCGACGGCGCAGGAACCACCTCCGCCGTCACCGCCGGTGCCCTCGCCGGGGAAGCCCCCGAACCTACGCACCCGGATTCCGCCGCCAGCCGCGCCGCCAAGCTCACGCGTCGCCCGCAGGTCATCCCTCCAGCCACGCAAGTCAGCGAGGAACCTGTGGAAGATGAACAGGATGCGGAAGAAAAACCTGACAAGACTCGGCGCCAGCGGAACCTCAACCTCTGGCGCATCATTCTTTTATTGCTCGTGATCCTCGCCTTGGTAGCTGGCGGGGGCGTGTGGGCCAAGAAGTACCTCGACAACAACTACTACGTTGCCGTGGGTGAATCCGAGGCTCTCACCATCCACAAGGGCGCGGACTTTTCGCTCTTTGGCAAGGAGCTGAACTCCATGTATCAGCATGCCTGCCTGAGCAAGGACAATTCCCTGCGCCTGTCCTCAGAGGACTGCAGCGGTGACTACACCGCTTTCAAGGTCTCCGATCTCCCGGAGTCCGAGCGCAGCGCTGTTGCCAACTTGCCGGCGGGTTCCTATGAGGAGGTACAGACTCAACTCACGCGCTTGTCCGCCAAAGCACTGAAGGCTTGTATCACCGCGCCGAGTGATAAAGACAGCGCGGCCAACAAGGACAATGCTGAGAAAGCAGACACTGCAGAAGCGAAGGATGGTCAAGCAAACCCAAGTAACCAGGGCGAGCAAGGTGATACCGCGCTAAAGCCTGCACCAGGGGTCAATTGCCGGGAGGTACGCTCATGAAAAGGATCCTCAGCCGCGGCACAGAGCTGGGCTTATTAATCCTGGCCACCTTGGTCTTCGCCATTACCTTGGTGAGCCTGGAGCTCTCTCAGGGCAACGTATTAACGCTTGAGGTGCTCTACCTCATCGGCGGGTTCATCGGCGTTTTTGCCGTGGCCCACTTTGTGTTGTGTTTCCTCGCGCCCTATTCGGATCAGTTCATGCTGCCGATTGTCGCCGTGCTCAACGGCACCGGGCTCATCATGCTGGCCAGGCTCGATCTCACCAACGACGGAGGGCTCGCGGTACGTCAGGTGATGTGGACCATCGTCGGCATCATCTTGTTTATCCTCGTCCTCGTGGTGCTGCGGGATCACCGCTCGTTGACGCGCTATTCCTACGTGCTCGGTGCCGCAGGGCTCGTGCTGCTGGCCCTGCCGCTCGTATGGCCGCAGCCACCCGGGGTGGATGCACGCATCTGGCTGTGGCTGGGACCATTTTCCATTCAGCCGGGCGAGTTCTCCAAAATCTTGTTGATCCTCTTCTTCGCCATGCTGCTCGTACAGAAGCGCTCGCTGTTCACCGTGGCCGGCTATAAGTTCCTGGGCCTTTCCCTACCCCGCCTGCGGGACTTGGCTCCCATCCTGGTGGTGTGGGCCATCGCCATCGTCATCATGGGCGTATCCAATGACTTTGGCCCTGCCCTGCTCCTCTTCGTCACCGTTTTGGGCATGCTGTTCATCGCCACCGGGCGGGTCAGCTGGTTGATCATCGGAATCTTGCTCGTGGTCATCGGCGGCGCCGGAATCTACCAAATCTCCGACAAGATTCAGCAGCGTTTTTCCAACTTCCTCGATCCCCTGGCCAACTATGACGGTACCGGTTATCAGCTCTCCCAGGCCCTCTTCGGCCTCTCCTCGGGCGGTATAACTGGCTCGGGACTGGGCAAGGGCCACCCGGAGATCGTCCCTGTGGCGCATTCGGACTTCATTTTGGCCGCCATCGGTGAGGAGTTCGGGCTCATCGGGCTGGCTGCCGTGCTTATTCTCTTTGGCATGCTGGTCTCCCGCGGCTTCATCACCGCCCTGCGCGCCCGCGACTCCTATGGCAAGCTCGTGGCCTGCGGGCTTTCGCTGACGCTGGCGGTACAGGTCTTCGTGGTTACTGGCGGCATCTCTGCGATGCTGCCGATGACCGGTCTGACTACCCCCTTCATGTCCGCGGGTGGTTCCTCACTCATGGCAAACTACGTTTTGCTGGCTATCTTGCTCCGCATCTCTAACGCCGCACTACGTCCAGCGGAGAAACCCTCGAGCAACCTGCCGAGTGATACCTCCATGTTCCCAGCCGTCCAGGAGGCACAACGATGAACAAGTCCATCCGCCTCGTTTCGCTGTTTTCCATCATTCTCAGCGCGCTGTTGTTGATCAATCTCACCAACGTCCAGGTCTTTTCGGACCAGAAGTACGCGCAGAATCCCAAAAACATGCGCGAGTACCTGGCCATGCAGTCCACTCCGCGGGGCCAGATTTATGCCAAGGACACAGTCCTAGCGCAATCCACGGCTGATGCCGAGGGCCTGTATTCGCGTTCTTATCCCACCAACTCACCGGCCTTCTCCAATGTCACCGGCTACCTCTCCGAGCGCTTCGGGGCATCCCAGCTTGAGGCCTCCCAGAATGAGATCCTCAACGGCACGGATGATTCGCTGTTGACCCGCAACTGGCTCGATTCCCTCGCCGGCAAGCCGCCGGTCGGCGCGAATGTCGAGGCCACCATCGATCCCCACCTCCAGCAGGTGGCCTACGATCAGCTCGCGCAACCGGGCTATGACGGCGCCGCCGTGGCCATCCAGCCCTCCAGCGGCAGGATCCTCGCCATGGCCTCCACACCCGGCTACAACGTCAACGATTTGATCGGTGAGAACTCGGACGACGCCTGGGCCGGCTTGCAGCAGGCCGAAGGTTCGCCGCTTATCAATCACGCAACTCAAGACACGCTGCCCCCGGGATCGATCTTCAAGATCATCACCACAGCCGCCGCGCTCAACAACGGTTTTAACCCGGATTCCACCCTGACCGGTGCCAACGTTGTCACGCTGCCGGACACAGTCACGCAGTTGACCAACTACGGCAACGAGAAGTGTGCCGGTGCGGACTCTGTGAATCTGCGCACCGCCTTTGCCTATTCCTGCAACACCGCCTTCGTCGAGATGTCTGAGAAGTTTGGTGCGGATGAGCTGCGCAAGTACGCCAATGCCTTCGGCGTCGGCGAGTCTTATAACCTCGGCGTCGATACCTCACCGGGCAGCCTGGGAGACCTCGCGGATGGGGCCTCTACCGCTCAGTCGGCCATTGGCCAGCGCGATGTCACCATGTCTGCTCTCCAAGCTGCAGTCATGGCAGGGACCATCGCCAACGGTGGCAAGCGCATGGAACCCTTCTTGGTGGACCGCATCACGGACTCCCAAATGAATGAAGTACGCGCCACCCAACCCAAGGAGGCCACGCAGGCTGTTACGGAAGACGTCGCCGCCACGATTAAGGAGCTGATGTTTTCTTCCGAGCATTCGACCTACGCCTACGATGGCAACTCTTTCGCTTCCAAGACCGGTACCGCCGAGCACGGGGAAGGCCTACCACCACACGTGTGGTACGTAGCCTTCGATCCGGATCGGGATATCGCGGTCGGCGTCGTAGTCAAGGACGGCGGCACCTTGGGTTCCGCGGCCACCGGCGGCAGGGTCTCCGGGCCCATCGGTCGTGCCATCTTGCGCGCTTATGGAGGTGAGCAATAGTGAGTAGCCCCGACAACAAGGAACATCTGCAGGAGCTCATCGGAGATGACTACCGCCTGCAGTGGGTCATTGGGCATGGCGGAATGTCCACCGTGTGGTTGGCCGATGACACGAATAATGACCGCGAGGTCGCCATCAAGGTGCTGCGCCCCGAATTCTCCGACAATGACGAGTTCTTGAGCCGTTTCCGCAACGAAGCGGAATCGGCCGAATCCATCAGCTCTGAGAACGTCGTGGCCACCTATGACTACCGCGAGCTCGAGGACAATGGGCGCACCTTCTGCTTCATGGCCTTGGAGTATGTCCGCGGCGAATCCTTGGCCGATCTCCTCGCCCGGGAGGGCGCGTTAGCCGAGCCTTTAGCGCTCGATGTCATGGAGCAGGCCGCCCACGGCCTGGCTGTTATTCACCGCATGGGCTTGGTGCACCGCGATATCAAGCCGGGCAACCTCATGATTACCCAAAATGGTCAGGTGAAGATCACCGACTTCGGCATTGCCAAGGCGGCTGCTGCCGTGCCCCTGACCAGGACCGGAATGGTCGTCGGCACCGCGCAGTATGTCTCCCCCGAGCAGGCGCAGGGCATGGATGTCACGCCAGCCTCTGACGTGTACTCGCTCGGCGTCGTGGGCTATGAAATGCTCGCAGGCAAGCGCCCCTTCACCGGCGATTCCTCGGTCTCGGTGGCCTTGGCCCATATCAGCCAGGCCCCCGAAGCTTTGTCCACGACCATCAGCGCCCCGGCGCGCGAGCTCATCGGGATTTCTCTGCGCAAGGACCCCAGCACTCGCTTCCTCGATGGCAATGAATTTGCACTCGCCATCGCCGCCGTGCGCGCAGGCAAGCGCCCTCCGCAGCCTGCGTCCGCCGCAATGAACTCGATTGCTCAGGAACCCTCGCCCACCGCATCGACGGAGATGCTCGCGAGCGTCGCTCAGCCGACCACGGTATTTCCCACCGATTCTCAGCGCGCGGTTGCGCCGGTGGCAGATACCCGGCGCGCCGATACTTCCTCCCACCGCGCCGCTCAAGCCGCGGGCGTGGGAACAGCCAGCAAAGAACATAAGAGCAGCAAGGGCAGCACCGGCAAGACCTTTGGGCTGGGCTTGCTCATCGCCGCGGTGGTTGCCGCGCTGGCCGTGGGCGGCTTTGCGCTGGCCCGCATGCTCGACATTGGTGGATCCTCCGGGGAGAGTTCTACCTCTACCCCGCCTTCCTCCATCGTTGTCACCGAGTACATCGAGCCGACGACGAGGCCCTCGCTTCCCCAGGAAGAGACCCCGCGCGAGGAGGTCACCGTGACTACTACCCCGCACACGCCTTCACCTAGCCCTACCAACCCCACGCGGCCCACCTCTCCGCCGCCGGAGCCGGATACCCCTGCCCCGCTACCGACCCCGGATCTGCCCACCGTCACCCCTACTTCCCCGGCCACTACCCCCGGTGACCAGGGACTCAACGGAAATGCGGCCGAGGATTTTCTTAATCAAGTATTCCCCACAGGAGGTGCCTAGAGTCCATGGCTAATAACCGCTATACGCTCGGCAAGGTCATCGGATCCGGCGGCATGTCCGAGGTCTACGAGGCCGAAGACACCGTTCTAGGGCGCCAGGTCGCCGTCAAGGTACTGCGCCCCGAGATGGCGCATGACGCCAACTTCCGGGAGCGCTTTCGCCGCGAGGCCCAGAACTCAGGCAAGCTCAACCATCCCAATATCGTCTCCGTTTTTGATACCGGCGAATATGACGACAACGGTATCGCCCTGCCCTATATCGTGATGGAGCTCGTGCACGGCCGCACCCTGCGCGACATCCTGCGCGAGGGTGGTCCCCTGCCCGCCGCAGAGGCTGCGGGGATCCTCGCGTCTGTCGCCGATGCCCTGCAGTCCTCCCACGAGGCCGGCATCATTCACCGCGACGTCAAGCCCGCGAATATCATGCTGACCAATACCGGCCAGGTCAAGGTCATGGACTTCGGCATCGCCCGCGCCTTGGATGATTCCACCTCGGCGATGACGCAGACCTCCGCGGTCATTGGCACCGCCCAGTATCTTTCCCCTGAGCAGGCCCGCGGCAAACCCGCCGATGCCCGTTCCGATGTTTATGCCCTGGGCTGCGTCATGTACGAGGCCGTCACGGGCCAGGCACCCTTTGCGGGCGAGACCCCCTTTGCGGTGGCCTATCAGCACGTCCAGGAGGATCCGACACCGCCTTCAGAGCTTATCGAAGACCCCTCCTTGACCCCCACCCAGCGCGTCAACATCGATGCGGTCATCCTCACGGCCATGGCCAAGCACCCTGCCGATCGCTATCAATCCGCGTGGGAGATGGGCCAGGATCTCCAGCGGCTGGCCGCCGGGCAGGTAACGCAGGCCGCACGCCTGCACGTCCCGGAGGATTCGGCACCGGCCACGAGCGTTCTCGCTGCGGCGAACTCCCATCGCGCCCCAGTCGCCTCCACCCGTCCCAGCGAAGACGAGGATGAGGAAGAAGAGCACCGCGGCGGCTGGATGAAGTGGCTGGCCATCGCCTTGGCCGCCATTCTCGTCATTCTTGCTGGCTACTTTGCGTGGGCGCTGTGGGGCCCTGGCGGGGGTGGGCAGCAACAGTCGGAGGGGACATCGACAAGCAATCCCGCAGCCGTCATCGTCCCCGAGGTTGAGAACAGGCCCCGGGCCGAAGTGGTCTCGGAGCTCGAGGGCCTGGGCCTGCTCGTCACTGTCAACGAGGAGCCCAATCCCGATATTGCGCGTGGCAATGCCATCCGCATCAATCCGGCCGCCGGTTCGGAGCTGCAGAAGAACTCCTCTGTGACCCTGACTGTGTCCTCCGGCAAGGAGACTACCGACGTCCCCGATGTCACCGGAATGACCCTCCAGGAGGCCTCGGCCGCGCTCAGTGAGGCCGGTCTGTTGCTCAATGACAACGTCAGTGAGACCAACGACGACGCCCCTGCTGGGCAGATCATCTCCCAGGATCCCGCCGGCGGCTCGCAGCTGTCCAAGGGCTCCAAGATTCGCGTCACGGTATCGAAGGGCAAGGAGACCTTCACGGTGCCGGATGTGACCGGCATGGACCGCGACCGCGCGGTATCCACCCTGGAGGAGATGCGCTTCCAAGTTAACGTGCGCATGGTCGATTCCCAGGAGCCGGAGAACCGCGTCATCTCCATGACTAACCGCGGTGAGAAGCTGGCGGCGGGCGATACCGTCACCATTGATGTCTCCAACAACCAGCTCATGACGGCCCCCAACCTCGTCCACATGAGCGAGGCCGATGCCAAGCGCGCGCTTTCCGACGCCGGGTGGAAAGGCTCCTGGACCGTCGGTGAAACAATCCCCACTGGAGCTTTGGTGGACAACAACCAGGTCGGCTGGGCCTCTGTGAATCAGGGGGCAACCATCCGCAAGAGCGATCCGGTGGAGGTGCGCCTGTGGAGGTTCGATCCCGCGGCCCTGTTATGAGCGTCTTAGCCGCTGCTAAACTCTCTTTCAGTTAAGAAACACAGTCACATATCTACGTCAGATACCTACGTCAGATATCTACATCAACCAGAAACTAAAGGTGCTTTGATGCCAAAGGCAAAAATCACTCCCGGCTCCGGTGCTTCCCGCCCTTCCGGAACCCCCGCTAACCGCACCCCGGTCAAGATCAATTCGCAGGGTACCCCGAAGTGGTACCTCGCCATCATGCTCGTCCTGATGATCCTCGGCCTGCTGTGGCTAGTTGTGAATTACCTCGCCGGGGAGTCCATCCCCTTCATGCAGGAGCTCGGCCCCTGGAACTATGGCATCGGCTTTGGCCTGGCCATCATTGGCCTGCTCATGACTATGGGCTGGCGCTAGTTCCCGGCTAGCACCAAACTCCCACACTCACCGCAGTGCTGCTCCTTCACGGGGTCTGGCCTCGCAGGTACCATCGGTGGATGGTAGCGAGGTCAATGCTCTGAAAGGATCAGAAGGTGAAAATTCGGCGCGAGAGTGCAGAAATTAACGAGGTCCTCGACGGGCTGCAACGCATGGACCACGATGTATTCGAGGCCATCGCTTCCGCCGATAGCCCGGTACTAGACGCGGTGTTGCCGCCCCTGACTAAGGCGGCCAATTATTCCCGCCTGTGGGTGGGCCTCGCAGGCGCTATGGCTCTCACCCGCAAGTCGGCGTGGAAGAGAGCCGCCACCCGCGGTGTGATCAGCGTGGCGATAACCAGCCTCGTGGCCAATCAGGCGGCGAAGCGCTCATGGAGCCGCACGCGGCCCGGCCACGCTTCAGTGCCGCTTGCTCGCCGTATCCGGCGCTACCCCAGCTCGAGTTCTTTTCCTTCCGGCCATTCCGCCAGTGCCGCGGCCTTTGCCGCCGGCGCGGCACTAGAAAGCCCACCCCTAGGCACGGCCTTGGGTGCCGTTGCGGGCCTCGTGGGCTTTTCCCGCGTCTATACCGGCGCCCACTATCCCAGCGATGTTTTTGCCGGTTGGGGCATTGGTGCGGTGATAGCCGCCCTCGGCGCAAAGATCTTTCCCCCGGTGGCCTCTAAAGAAAAGACCCGCACTGAGCCGCTCTGGGAACAGGAGGACAAACGCCCGCAAGGCGAAGGCCTCGTCGTGGTGATTAATCCCGCCTCCGACGGCGGGAAGGGCGATCGCATTCTCAAGCACATAAACCAGGAACTCCCCAGCGCGGAGACCATCGTGCTGCAGCCGGATGATGATGATGTGGAAGCAGTGCTTCGCGCCGCCGCGCAGGACGCCCAGGTACTCGGCATCGCTGGTGGGGATGGCACCGTTTCCACTGCCGCTGGCCAGGCTCTAGCCGCCGGTATCCCACTCGCGGTCTTCCCCGCGGGTACGTTTAATCACTTTGCCAAGCAGATAGCCTGCCCCACTGCGGAGCAGACCATCGCCGCCGTGCGCGAAGGAACCCTTCAGCGCGTGGACGTAGTCACCCTCAACGGTGAGAAAACTCTGCTCAACACCGCGAGCATCGGTGCATATCCACGCTTTGTGGCAATCCGGGAGCGTTATGAAAAGAAGCTGGGCAAGGCCTTAGCCGCTGTCATCGCGGCATGGCAGGTTCTCAAGGAAGATGATGCCATTGAGATCCGCTACGACAACAAGACTTTGAAAACCTCGCTCTTCTTCGTAGGCAACTCTGTCTACCGTCCCTCCGGCTTTGCGCCCGTGGACCGCGCAGAGATCGATGATGGTCTGCTCGACGTCCGCCTGCTGGAAATCGGCCGACCTTTTTCTCGGCTGCGCTGCATGGGCTCGCTCCTGCTGGGCCGGCTGCACCGCAGCCCGCTCTACCATGAGCTGCACCGCCCGGCCTTCCGCTGCGAAGTAATCGGTGCGCCCACGCCCGTGGCCTATGACGGGGAACTCGGTGATGCACTCTCCGAATTAGATTTTCACAGCCACTATCGTGTGCTCTCCGTCTTCCGGCCACGCTGATTCGGCGGGAACAACCACGCGCAGGCGCCGAGCCACACGGCCCCGAGCAGCCATCCGGCTAGAACATCGGAGGGATGGTGCACGTTCAGCGCCACTCGGGCGATGCCAACGAGCGCGACGACTATTATCCCCGCGCCAATAACCGCCCAGCGCGCACGCGCACCCAGCCTTGATCCCAGCAGCCTCGGGCCAAGCAACCGCGAATAGGCAAGCAGCAGGGCTCCGATGACCACGAGCATGCCCAGAGCATGCCCTGAGGGAAAAGAGCTCCCGTCTGCCTCAACCAGCTGTGTGAAGGGCCTGTGCCTATCTGCCACGGCCTTCGCGCTCATGCTCAGCAGACCAGAGCCCCACACGCTCAGCGCCAAAAATGCAGCAACCCGATAGCGGTGCCGCCAGCATTCCCAGAGCACTGGCAGCACAATAAGCAAGCGCCACAGCCCCGGGGCAAAGACTGTGCTGAGCCCATCCCAGAGGGGCACCCACCAGCCGTGGCTAAGTGCTAGGGCAAGGAAGTAGTCCAAGGCGCCATCATCGATCTTTTCCACCCACGGCCACTCCTGCGACCAACCTGTCCACAACAGGCCATAGAGCACCAGCGCCACAAGCCCCAGCCCGCAGCGTGATGCGGGAGGCAGCTTAATTGGAGGCCCAGCCGGCGTGGGGCTGGTTTCTTCATCTCTTGCCACTTCAGCCTCCTTGTACCCTGTCTCGACTGTGGACCTTTGGGGGGGAACCAACCAGCAATCTGCACAGTCTATCTACTTCGGGCATGCCACTCCGGACTATCTTCCGCAGCAATCCACAGCGGTTACCCACCACAGATCCAGCATTGCACTTCTCCTCTGGGGACACTGTGCACAGCATGGGAGAAAAGTTATCCACAGGCTGTGGAGAAAAGCTGTGTAATTCTTTCTCCACAGAGTTATCCCCACCCTGTGGATAACTTCTTTCACCCGTGTCCACAAGGCACTACTGATCTCCGCCTACTATAAATAGCCTGCGTGATCAGGGAAAACTCCGTTCAGGTGTTCGGTAAATTACAAAAATGTAGTTATCCACATTGTGGATAACTATTGTGGAAACTTTTCGCACACGCGTTTTGGTGAATAACACGCCCGAGTTATCCCCAAAGCCCAGCTCGAAAGGAAAGCGCCACTATCGCCACGGCTGCCACTGCACCAATGCCGAGCCAACGAATACGAGCCTGACGCGCGAAGACGAAGGGAAGCAGCACCAGCCCCGTGAATAAGCCTCCTGCATGCCCCCACAAGGAGACGTCTCCGGCGATGAAGGTATAAACCACATTGACGGCCACCAATACAATGGGGGCACGCAGATCCATCCCGCGATGGCGGTAGACACCTATCAACAGCACCATGAGGGCAAAGAGCGCACCCGAGGCGCCCACCGTGGGCGAATCAAAATCTGCCCAGAGGATTGTGGCCGCAGATCCCAGGACCGCAGTGGCATAAGCGGCCACATAGGTCGCAGTCCCTACGGCACGCTCCACCTCGCGGCCAATAAACACAAGCACCACCATGTTGAGCACAAGGTGCGTGGCGTCAAGGTGAGTGAACGCAGAAGTCACTGCGGTATAGGGCGCAGAGGCAAACATAGGACCCCACAAGGTCGAGTCCAGCGCCAGTTCCGAACGATAGTAGGGAGCGTTCAGCGTGCCAGCCTGAGCCGCTGAGGCTAACCAGGCGGCGATGCAGGCTACGGCGATGACTGCTGTCGCCGGGGCCCCTTTGAGATAGTTTTTCATGTCAGTGTCCTATTCGGTCCTAAAACTACGCAGAGCCCGCAACCACTGATGTGGCGACGGGCTCTGCGAAAAGCTGGTTTAAGTGCTGAACTTAGGCGATATCGATGGATTCGATGACGACATCATCCTGCGGGCGATCCATACGGTCGGTGGCAACCTTGGCGATCTCGGAGATGACCTTCTGGGAGGCCGGGTCCGTCACCTCACCGAAGATGGTGTGGTGGTTGTTGAGGTGCGGGGTAGGCGCCACAGTGATGAAGAACTGGGAGCCGTTGGTGCCGGGGCCGGCATTAGCCATGGCCAGCAGGAAGGGGCGATCGAATTGCAGCTCTGGGTGGAACTCATCCTGGAACTGGTAGCCGGGGCCCCCACGGCCGGTGCCGGTGGGGTCTCCGCCCTGGATCATGAAGTTGTCGATGATGCGGTGGAAGATGGCGCCATCATAGAAAGGACCGGATTGCTCGCCCTTTGCATTCTGGGTGGCGTAATCCTTGTCGCCGGTGGCCAAGCCAATGAAGTTCTCAACAGTTACCGGCGCATGGTTACCGAAGAGATCGATAACAATGTCACCATGGTTGGTGTGCATCGTTGCAGTTGCGGTCTTCTGAGTCATGACGACCATTGTATGGAATTACTCCCGCCCGCGCTGTTAAGGACATAACGCCCACAGCGATCAGGCGTCCAATCGTTCACCCGATCTGGGTCATCTATGCTTTAGGCCATGTTGCGCGCCGTACTTTTCGATCTTGATGACACCCTGATGGACCACACCCACGCCATGCACACTGGCCTGGATAAGTGGTGCGAAGAACTGGGACTGCCCACCGGCCAACAGGAACGCTTCGGCGCGCTGGAAAAGAAGTGGTTCGCGGCCTATGAAAAGGGAGAGGTAACCCACCGCGGACAGCGAATCGGGCGCTGCCGGGAGTTCTTGGGAAACGAGCTCAGCGAGGAAGATGCGCTGAAACTCTACGCCGGCTACCTCGCCGCCTACCGCCGCAACTGGCAGGTCTTTCCTGATGCCAAGGGCGCGATTGACCGGGCGCAGGCCGCCGGGCTGAAGGTGGGAATATTGACCAACGGGGCACGCGAGATGCAGGCGGCCAAGCTGCGCGCCGGCGGCCTAGACTTGCCGGGCGTCCTGCTGATTCCCACAGTCGAGCTCTCCTGCCCCAAGCCGCAGCGCGAGGCCTATATGAAGGGCTGCGCGCAGTTGGGGGTCGCAACGAGCCAGACCCTCATGGTGGGTGACTCGCTGCCTAACGATGTCGAGGGTGCCAAGGCGGCAGGACTCCAGGCGCTCTACCTGCGCCGCGACGGCAGCGGGGACATCGCCAGCCTGGATGAGCTCTTTTAATAAAGCGTGGCATTAGTTAGTTGTCACGCTTTAGTTAGTTGCCACCGCGATCTTTATTAAGCAGGCGCTTTATTAAGCGGGCGCATTCACCTTGAGGCTGGCGAGGACCTCCTCGCGGGCGATAACCATGTTGCGCAGCGAGGATTCGGTCTCCGCGTAGCCGCGGGTCTTTAGCCCGCAGTCAGGGTTGACCCAAAGGCGCTCGGCAGGCACATGCTTGAGTGCGGCGCGGATGAGTTCTGCGATCTCAGCTACCTCGGGGATGCGCGGGGAGTGAATATCGTAGATACCCGGACCAATCTCGGAGTGGAACTTCTCGTCGATGTCCTCGAGGAGCTCCATCCGCGAGCGCGCGGCCTCGATGGAGGTGACGTCGGCGTCGAGGGCGGCCACGGCTTCGATAATCTGCCCAAACTCGGAATAGCACAGGTGAGTGTGGATCTGGGTGGAGGGCTTTGCCTCCAAGGCCACGAGGCGGAAGGAACGAACAGCCCAATCCAGGTAGTCCTTGCGATCCTCTTCGCGCAGCGGAAGGAGCTCACGCAGGGCGGGCTCGTCGATCTGGATGATGTCGATGCCTGCCTCCTCGAGGTCACGAACCTCATCGGCCAGGGCCACGCCTAGCTGATCCGCCGAGACAGACTGCGGGACATCGTCGCGGACAAAGGACCAAGCCAAGATGGTGACCGGGCCGGTGAGCATGCCCTTGACCTGCTTGGAAGACAAGGACTGCGCGTACTCTGCCCACTCGACGGTCATTGCTGCTGGGCGAGAGATGTCGCCGACGACGATTGGCGGACGGGTGCACCGCGAGCCATAAGACTGCACCCAACCATTTTCGGTGGTCACGAAGCCTTCTAGCAGCTCGGCGAAGTACTGCACCATGTCATTGCGCTCCGGCTCGCCGTGCACGAGAACATCGAGCCCCAGGCGCTCCTGCAAGTCAATGACGGAGGCCACCTCGGCGCGCAGCGCCTGGGTATAGGCGGCATCGTCAAGCGTGCCCGCCCGGTGGGCAGCACGGGCAGCGCGGATCTCCTTGGTCTGAGGGAAGGAACCAATGGTGGTAGTGGGCAACAGCGGAAGGCCCAAATCCTTCTGGATTTCCTTTCGTTGGGCAAACTCCGGAGTCCTGGCTACTTGGCCGCCGGGAAGTGCCGCGGTGCGCTCTTGGACGGCGCGATCGTGCGTGCGGGCGGATTCGGCGCGGGTGCGCACGGCGCGATCTGCCTTGGCATAGGCCGCGGCGGACTCCAAAGGTCCGGCAGCCAAGGCGACGACCTCCTGTACCTTTTCGTTGGCGAAGGAGAACCAGCTGGCAACGTCGACCGGCAGCGAGGTCTCCACCTCGACCGTGTGGGGTACGTGCTGCAAGGAAACCGAGGTGGTCACCGAGGTTCCCGCTGGGAGCTTCTCCAATTTAGAGCGCAGGTCACGGAGGTTTGCGGCCCAGACATTGCGGCCGTCAACAAGCCCGGCGACGAGGTGGGTGTGCAGCTCGGCCACCCGCTCGAGGTAGCCGGGTTCCTGGTTCAACGTGCCCACGCTGAGATCGACCTGAACGGCTTCGGGGCGCAGCTCGTCGATAACATCGAGGCCCTGGCGTAGCGCGCCATAAGGGGTGGTCAGGTAGACCTGCGGGCGCTGCTCCGCGGCCATAGGCGCGGCGTAGGGCCTCGGCCAGCTCGGCGTCGCTGGCAACAATAAGATCCGCCACGAGAGCGGGCTCGGCCAACTGGACCCACTCCACGCCCTGGGCGTGCAGCTCCGCAAGCACGGCGATATACGAGTCCACCGCCTCATCGAGGCGCTCAAGGGGCTGGCGCTGCGCGGCCTCCGCCGGCTTGGACAGCGCCAAGAGCGTAACGGGGCCCACCAGGTAGGGGCGAACGGTGTGTCCCGCCGCGCGTGCCTCATCCACGAGCTTGATAACTCGCTGGGGGCGCGGGCTAAAGCCCTGCTCATCTGCAATTTCTGGGACGATGTAGTGGTAGTTGGTATCGAACCACTTGGTCATTTCCAAAGGCGCTGCCTGGGCGGTACCGCGAGCGAGACGGAACTCATCATCAAGGCTCTCGCCCCCAAGGGCACCGATGGTCAGGGCCGTCTCGAGGACCTGGTCATAGTAGGCCACGTCAGCCGGAATGGCATAGTCCTCGCTCAGCCCTAGCTCCTTGAGCCGAGCATAGGTCTCGAGGCGCAGGGCGTGCGCGGCGCTTTCGAAGGTGGCAGCATCGATGCGGCCGGCCCAATAGGATTCGAGCGCGCGCTTGAGCTCGCGATTGGCGCCTACGCGCGGATAACCCTCGATTGTGGCTTTAGGGAAGGGCGTGGTCATGATGTAACTCCGATTCTTTCTAAGAGGTCTTGGGTGACCTCGGCGTTGTTGTGGGTGTAGATATGAAGTCCGGTGATTCCGGCGTCGATGACGGAGCGGGCGAGCTCAGCGGTGAGCTCCATGCCGATTTCGTGTTCTTCTTCGGGGCTTGTCGCTGCCGCGAGCCTTGCGGATACCCGGGGAGGTACCTTCAGCCCGGACAGCTGGCCCATTCGCTCCAGCCTCCGCATGCTTGTCATCGGCATGATTCCCGGAATGAGCGGGATACGCACCCCGGCCAGCCGTGCCTTTTGGCTAAAGCGCAGGAAGTCCTCGGCATCGAAGAAGAGCTGGCTGATGGCCAGATCCGCGCCGCAGCGTTGCTTGGCCAGGAGGACGTCGAAGTCCTCGTCCGCACTGGCTGACTCGGCGTGGCCATTGGGATAACAGGCGACGCCCACTGCGAGGCGTCCGGCCGCAAAGCGTGCGGCCTGCTCCGCTTCCTTGCGGCGGATAAGGCGCACCAACTCATCGGCGTGATGGAGGTGACCTGGGGGCATGCCCCCTGGCGGCACGTCCCCACGCAGGGCTAAGAGGCCGCGCACCCCGGAATCGACGAGCTTGTCTATCCAGCCATCGAGTTCCTGAGCTGTGCCTGCGGTACATGCCAGGTGCGCGAGTGGACGCATCGTGGTTTCCTGCGCCACCCGGGCGATAAAGGCGGCGGTCCCCTCCAGCCAGCCCGATCTCTGGGAGCTGGTTACCGCGATATAGTCCGGGTTATAGGCCTCGAGGACCCGCAACAATTGGGTTACCTTGGTCTCGTCGGCGTCATGACGCGGTGGAATCACCTCAAAGGACAGCGCTACCCGGCTGTGTGGCTGTGATGCAGAGGAGGAAAACTCCTCGGATTCATTTAAATGGTCTAGTGGCACAGATGCGGATAATCTCGGGGACATGTTCACCTCCTTGGCAGGTCATTGCGTTTTGCTTGAGAGAAAACCTAACAAGGTTGCGCCCCAGCAAATAGCCGACACTTTTAGGTAATATCTTTGCGGGGCGACTGCCTGCACCGTTGAGGATTTTCAAGGTGAATAAAATTAGCCACTTGCATACTAAGCGGTCTAGTTAGGTGCACCGCATAGTCTGTTAAGGGAGCTCCTGAAGGTGCAGGTTTCCAGGCCGTGTACACCCGCGGTTGAGCTGCGACTAGTATTAGTGGACCTATTAAATAATCCCCCGTGAAACGCAGCCCCGGAATGAGGATCCTCAAAACCCCATGAAAAAGCTCTTCTTTATCTCTATCCCCGTAACCATCGCCGCTATAGCCCTGACTTCCCTGACTGCCACCACTGCTTCGGCGCAGTCGGGCGACACCGTGACCTTCGGCGACTCTTTCCTGGCCAACCCGGCACTTGAGCAGGTACAAAATCAACAGGGAAACCTCTCGAGCCTTCCCACCAATAACCCACGGCCGGGTGGCGTCAGCCCTCAGGGCTGCCCTCAAGGCGATACCAACGTGCCGCGCGAGTTGGCTCGAATCTCGGGCCAGAATGTCATCAACTACGCCTGCTCAGCGGCTTCTGCCTCCGGAAACTCGCACCGCCTAGACCTATATGAACAGGTCGATCACGCCATCGCGGGAGGGGCAGTCGGAACCGAAACCAAGAATGTCCTCATTCAGATCGGCGCCAATGACACCACCCAAACGGCCTTCCTCGTCGATCCCACCCGGCGCCAGTACAAAGACGCCCTGCGCAGCGACATCAACAAGATCCGCGCCGCCGCGCCAAACGCGAAGATAACCCTTGTGACCTATCCAGCCATCTCCGCCGCCAACGGTGCCTTGTGCCCTATTCGCGTTGAGGGATCGAGCAACCAGGGCTTCAACCTCGATGCGCTGGCCCTCATGCGCGGACTCGAGAACACCTTGAGCTTCACCATGTTCGAGACCGCCCAAGAAAACCACGTCTCCTACTACGATCTGCGCTCTGCTTCCCTGGCACACAACATGTGTTCCCCCGACAGCATGCGCTGGGTGGCCGGCGGCGTGGAATCCACCCAGCCCTATAACATTGGCGCGCACCTTACCCATGCCGGCAACGTCGGCGTGGCCCAGCTTCTCAACGACAACGTCATCGCGCGCTAAGAATAGTTGTGGCGGGGCCTACCCTGGTGGCACTACGCTCGAAAGAAGCAATTCAGCGAAGAATAAACCCCGAGTCACCGATTTACCGATTTAAGGAGCACACCTATGAACCCGACTGTGGTTTCCGCATCCCTTGCTGCGGCGTCCAAGGCTTGGTCCAAGTTCCAGGACTATCGCGAGCAAAAAGCCCTTGAATCCTATGCCTTGCTCGAGGAGGCAACAGCCAAGGCCTCGCAGGCCACCAACGGCAAGAGCGATGAGATCCTCAGCGAGGCCCGCAAGCAGGCAGGGCACGTAACCCAAGCCGCGCACCTACGCCTCGAGCGCGCCCTGGAGGAACTAAAAAACCGTGGTGAAGAGGCCGGCGAGCGCCTCGTGGAGGTGCGCAAGGACTTCAGCGAACGCGCCGAAGATGCCGAGCACTCCACCCGCAAGGCATCGCGTCAAGCTCTCAAGAAGGCCCAAAAAGCTAGCAAGGAAGCTGACAAGTCCGCCAAGCGCACGGCTAAGAAAGTGAATAAGAAACTCACCAAGAAGACCGGCAAGCTCACTGGCAAGCTGAACAAGAAGAATAAGCGCGGCAAGGCTTGGCCAGTCGCTGCAATCCTCGCCCTGCTCAGCGTCCTCGGCGCGGCCTTTTACTTCCTGCGGCTGCGCAAGGAACCAGCCTCCGAGGTCCCGCCGCGGGTGGAAGAGTTTGCCGGCGGCGCCGACCGCGCAGCTGCGGGTTCCACCTTGGTCTACAGCTCCGTAAGCGGAGAGGACGACAAGGAAGCCGTGCAGCCGCAGTCGGACTTGGCTGAAGAGAGCGTCGTCGAGCGCGACGAGGAGCTTCTCGGATCCATCGATGAGCAGCTCGCGCAGCTTCGCAGCGATGCCGAAGATGAGGACGCCAAGGACGCTCAGGACGCCGGAGACACCGACGAAAGCACAGATAAGGGCAAGTAACGGCCCCTAGTCCTGCAAGTAGACCTTTACTTGAGTACAACGCGACGACACCGCTCGCCCCCGTCGTGGGGTAGTCGCCGCGTTGTTTAGATCTCATTGCTTTGCCAATTGGGGGTAGTTGCTGCTTGAATTCTGGGGTATTTAACCCTGATCCTAAGGAGTCAAGAGATGAGCTTTGAGTCTCTCATTGTCAAGCTCAAAGATGGCACTACCTGCTATTTCGCCGCCGGATCAGTAGTTGGTGACCCCTCGCAGCGCGTGGATAACCTCCGCTTCGCCATTGAAAATGGCACGCAGTTTAAGTCTGTCGATGAATCCGGTGTTGAACGCGAGTTCAATGGCTATGACGTAGCCAATTATCACCTGACCTAAAACTCATCAAGCGGGCAAACCTCCCCTTCAGGCCCCGTTTTTCCTGCTCGACCTTTAGACCCCGCACTACACTCCGGTGCGGGGTCATCACTGTAGTGTGATATCTCATGACTAAGTACCCCCGCATGAGGACGTGGTCGTGGTACCTCAAGGAATCACCGCCCCGCAACGAGGTTTCACTAAGCGCTAGCACTCCGTGGTCACGCTCCAGCAGCGCCACGTGGCGCCTGCTCGTGGCGCAGCCCAAGGGCGTGGCAGGGATTATTCTTTCCGCAGCCGTCTGGGCACCGCTCGGCGCGCTCATCGCCGTCATTGTGGGCCAAGCCACCCAGTACGCATTCAGCGAACCCTCCTGGCGCACCGTGGCCTTGCCCGTGGTGGCCGTTGCCGTACTGCTCTATGTCCAGTACGTTGCCGAGGCCACCATGGATGCCTTCACGGCTCTTAGCCAAGAGCGCACCACGCATACGCTGCGGCTCAACCTCCTTTCCCGGCTACTTAGCGGGCAGACACGGGGCTTGAGCCCCGGGCGCTTGCTCAACACCATGGATGAGGACTCGCACTATATCGGCAGCCTCAAGCAGATCCTTAACTTCCCAGTCATGATGCTGGGTTACCTTTTGAGCTCCGTTATCAGCCTCGCGGCCATTTCTTGGGAGGTATCCGTAGGCCTTTTATGCGGCGCGCTGGCAACGGCACTGGCCTCCTGGCTCAGCGCCGGTCCGCTTAGCCGGGCTACCGCGCTGCGCCGCCAGAAGGAAGGCGCAGCACTTGCGCTGGCCACCGACTTTGCCCAGGGCAATCGCGTCATCAAAGGCCTGGGCGCAGCAGAGATCGCGCAGGAACGCTTCTCACGCGCAGCTCACCTCGCGCTAGGCGCCATGCTGGCTGAGGTTCGCCGCACCGCCGTGCTCTCGTGGCTGCGCCAGATGGTTCCGGCGCTCTTCGCCGTCGGACTTTTGACGTGGTCAGGGTGGCAGACCTTTGAAGGCAACCTGCAGCCCGGCGCGATGATGGCGATCACGATGCTCGTCCCGCCTTCGCTGACCGTCCTTGGGCATTCACTGGGAATCTTGACGGAGAACTGGGCCCGCGCCCACGCTTCGGTGCAAAGGGTCACCGGCCTCTTGGATGAGCTTGAATCAACCGAGGACGCCCCGCAGCCTGGTACTTCGACAGCCCCCGCCCGTGGTCTCAGCGTGTGGAATCCCCTCAGCCCGGGCGCCCGCGCGAGCATCGAAGGATGGGTTAAGCACCTGTCTCAGCGCGGCGCGCTGTGTCCTCCCCACCGCGTTTCAGTGATGGAAGGAACGTTAGAGGATAACATCAACCCGCTTGGGGAATATTCGGTGCAGCGCGTGCACAGCGCGCTCGAGGCAGCAGGGTGCGGCGATATTGTTCACCGCCTCGGGGGATTCGGCCCGGAGGGCCAGTTGCCCACTGCCGCCATCGGCGAGGCCGGCCTGAACCTCTCCGGTGGGCAGCGCCAACGGGTGGCACTTGCCCGCGCCTTGGCCGCCGATCCGGAGATCCTGGTGCTCGATGAGCCGACCACCGGGCTGGATTCTTTAACCCTGGCCGCCGTGGCTGCGCAAGTCTCCAGCCTGCGAAAAGATCGCACCACCATCGTCATCACCTCCTCGCCCTCGTGGGCGGCACATGCACAGGAGGTGGTCGAGCTATGAGCGCACCTACTACCCGTCAGGCCGACGCGCTGGCCCCGGCTGGCTTTAAACAGTGCTGGAACCTCCTCAAGTCTCTGCCCTCCGCACCCTCGCGTGCGCGTCTGACAGGTCTGTTGCTCATCGTCGCCGCCACGGTGGCTTTGATGAACTTGGGCTCTCAGCTGCTAGGCCGCATTGTCGATATCGTGCAGGGCCAAGATATAGCGCTGATTGGTTCGGGCCGCGGAGCCATGGTGGCGGCATTAGGCGTCATCGCCTTCTGCCTTGTGGCCGAGGTCAGCGGACGGACTCTCGTTTCCTTCCTTATTAACTCGCGCGTGCGCCGCCTGTCGATGGATCTGCGCACGCAGGCGCTGAGCTCAGTGCTGCGCGCGCCCGTTCCGCGCATCCTCGAACTTGGCACAGGCAACGTGATAACCCGTCTATCGAAGGACATCGATACGGTAGTCAATACCATCACGACGATGGGGGATCGCCTCCTCATCACGGTATTCATGCTTCCCCTCACGGCGCTTGCCTTAATCTTCATCCACCCCGCCTACGGCGTTCTCTTCCTCTTGGCTGCGGCGATGATGTATCCCTTTGTCAAGGGCACTATCCGCGATATTCCGGCCGTGACCAATGTGGTCTCCTCCGTCGAGGCACGCCGCAATAGCATCCTCCTCGACACGATCCGCGCCCTGGACACCCTGCGGCATTTCCGTCTGGGTACCTGGGCCGCGCGCCGCATGGAGCGCTATTCCTGGGAAACGGTGCAGTCCTGGGCAGACAGGATTCCCCTCTTCACCCGCATCCTCGCGCAGGGCTCCATTGCCTATGGATTCCTGCTCATAGGGATAATCCTCATGTCCGTTCCCATGGTCTCCTTCGACTGGATCTCCCAGGGCGAGGCAGCCGCCGCGGTTTTGTTGGTCACGCGCCTGGAAATCCACGTCTTCAACCTCTTGTTCTTCGCCGGAGAGATCCAACACGCCGGAACCAGCCTGGGGCGCGCGGTGGCGCTCACCCTGCTTGACGACGTCCCGTCCACAGAAACCACACCCCCACTAAAGAGCGCACCTTCGGTGCGCATCGCGGGCCTTTATTACTCCTATCCGGGAGGGGCAAGCGTCTTGCGCGACATCAACCTGGAGCTAGAAGCTGGCACCACCACCGCCCTGGTGGGCACCTCCGGCGCGGGAAAGTCCACGCTCGCCGCCCTGGTGGCCGGGCTGCAATACCCCGATGCCGGGCAGATTTTCTTAGGAGAGGTTGACACGGCGGCGACGTCGAGTAGCTGGCTGAGCAGGCACGTCGCCCTCGTCACCCAGGAGGTACACCTGTTCTCGGGCACCTTGCGCGAGGACCTGTTGCTGGCGCGTCCCGCAGCCACCGACTCCGAGCTATGGAAAGCCCTTCACGCAGTAGGGCTTGATGAGTCCTCGCGCTGGCTGCCGGAGGGGCTGGACACCGCCATAGGCGCAGGCAACCCGGAAGTAGGCCCGGAGGCCGCGCAGCAGCTCTCCCTTGCGCGCATGTTGTTGCGCCAGCCGCCCGTGCTCATCATGGATGAAGCCACCTCCGAGGCCGGCTCCGAGCATGCCGAGGTTCTCGAGGAAGCCGCGCGGAAGGTCACGCAAGGCCGCACCTGCCTGGTCGTGGCGCACCGTCTAGACCAGGCTCGCAGCGCTGATCGCATCCTTGTCATGGAGGCTGGGCGCATCGTCGAGGACGGCGATCACGCAAGCCTCATCGCAGCCGGCGGGCGCTATGCGCGGGCCTATACCCAATGGGAGCACGGCCAGGAAAGCTAGACTGGGCCAGCATGGACTTCACGCTGCTACCCACCGCCGAGACCGACCGCACCTACCTGGCCAGGCTCAACTTCCTGACCGATGTTTTTGGCCAAGAGGACAAGGAAGTCAGCCCCGGCTTCGACGAAGACTATGACTACTATGTGCGCGACTGGGAGCCGCAGGACGGCGGCTTCATCGCCTGGGAGGGCAATATTCCTGCCGGCGGGGTCTGGTTGAATTGGGGCAACGAGGACCGGCACGGTTTTGGCTACGTCAGCGCCGACATCCCCGAGCTCGCCCTCGCGGTAGAACCGCGCTACCGCGGGCAGGGCGTGGGCACGCGGCTGCTTGCCGCAGCCGCAGAACTTGCCCAAAAATTGGGCTGCCCAGGCGTCTCGCTCTCCGTAAACACGGACAATGAGCGCGCCCACCGCCTCTACCTCCACCTGGGTTTTCAGCCCGTTTCCTCCAGCGAGGATCACATCGTTTTCTTCCTGCCAGGGCCCACTTCTTAAGGACTCCTCCACCCCCGGGTGCATTGCCAGCCTTCGCGGCCCGTGGTACAGATTAGGTGTCCACACGGGGGTCCCACTAGGGACTGAGATCGGGCTGATAAGTGCCCGGGACCGTAGAACCTGAACCGGTTTGTACCGGCGTAGGAAGTGAGGAGCTCGTCTTGCCTACACCCAAAATTTCTGAACAACACCCCTCCCATCACCTGGCATGGTTGGAAGACAAAGAGCATGGCATCAAGGTGCCGGTCACCGAGATTGACCAGCTCGATTCCCCCGATGGCTCGAAAAACGCACCTCTGCGCGTCTATCGCACGATGGGCCCCGGAAGCGTCCCCGAGGAAGGACTCGCACCGTGGCGCACCCCCTTCATCACCGAGCGCGGTGATACCGAACCTTATGAAGCACGCGGCCACCGCCTCGAGGATGACGGCCGTGGGGCCGTGCGCCGCGGCGCCCCCTCCCAGCAGTGGCACGGCCGCCGGCCCACCCCCCTGCGCGCCAAGCCCGGCAAGCGCGTCACCCAGATGCACTACGCCCGCCGGGGAATAATCACCCCGGAGATGCGCTTTGTGGCGCTGCGCGAGCAATGCGACGTCGAGCTCGTGCGCTCCGAGCTCGCCGCCGGACGTGCCATCATCCCGCTCAACGTCAATCACCCCGAGGCCGAGCCGATGATCATCGGTTCTAAGTTCTTGGTCAAGATCAACGCCAACATCGGCAACTCTGCTGTGACCAGCTCCATCAGCGAGGAAGTCTCCAAGTTGGAGTGGGCCGCCAAATGGGGCGCCGATACCCTCATGGATCTCTCCACCGGCAATGACATCCACACCACCCGCGAGTGGATCATCCGCAACTCGCCGATTCCCATCGGCACCGTGCCCATCTACCAAGCCTTGGAAAAGGTCGACGGTGATGCCAACGCCTTGACCTGGGAGATCTACCGCGACACCGTCATCGAACAATGCGAGCAGGGCGTCGACTACATGACGGTCCACGCAGGTGTTCTCCTGCGCTACGTTCCGCTCACAGCGGATCGCGTAACCGGGATTGTCTCCCGCGGCGGCTCCATCATGGCTGGTTGGTGCTTGGCACACCACCAGGAGAACTTCCTCTACACGCACTTTGACGAGCTCTGCGAGATCTTCGCGGCTTATGACGTCGCCTTTTCCTTGGGCGACGGCCTGCGTCCTGGCTCCATCGCCGATGCTAACGACGCCGCACAATTCGCCGAGCTCGATACCCTAGCCGAGCTGACCAAACGCGCCTGGAAGTATGACGTGCAGGTCATGGTCGAAGGCCCCGGGCATATCCCGCTGCAGAAGGTCCGCGAGAATGTCGAACGCCAGCAGGAGCTGTGTGAAGGCGCACCCTTCTATACCCTCGGCCCACTCGTCACCGATATTGCGCCCGGCTATGACCACATCACCTCGGCCATCGGTGCTACCGAGATCGCCCGCTACGGCACCGCGATGCTGTGCTACGTCACTCCCAAGGAGCACCTGGGTCTGCCAAACCGCGACGACGTGAAGACCGGCGTTATCACCTACAAGATCGCCGCCCACGCGGCCGATATTGCCAAGGGACATCCCGGTGCCACCGCGCGGGACGACGCCCTATCCAAGGCCCGCTTTGAGTTCCGCTGGCTGGATCAGTTCTCCCTCGGGCTCGATCCAGTCACCGCGCAGGACTATCACGATGAGACCCTGCCGGCTGAGCCCGCCAAGACGGCGCACTTTTGCTCGATGTGCGGACCGAAGTTCTGCTCTATGCGCATCTCGCAGGACATCCGCGACACCTACGGCAGCGCCGAGGCTCAGTCCGCGATAGCCGGCATGCAGCAAAAGAGCGAGGAGTTCATCGCCGCCGGCGGCCAGGTCTACCTCCCCGATCCCAGCATCGGCGCTCCCGAAGAGCTCGTGCGCTAGGACGCCTCTCCCCTCCTCTCCTTAGTTCTCCCTCTCTTGTTTCTGCTTTCTCATCTTGATCGACACAGTTATTTGTCGGTCTATTCTGGTGGGTGATGATTGATTTCTCTGCGCCCGCCGATGTGGTGGCGCCCCAACTTCTGGGTTGCGTCATCACCCTCCACGGGGTCTCCGTCCGCCTCAGCGAAGTGGAAGCTTATCTTGGCGCGGACGACGAGGCCGCCCACACCTTCCGCGGTCCTACTCCCCGCAATGCCGCAATGTTTGGTCCCTCCGGCCACCTCTACGTTTATTCCTCCTATGGGATCCATCGCAATATCAACATTGTCTGCCGCCCTTCGGGCATCGGCCAAGGGTGCCTTTTGCGCGGCGGTGAGGTGATAGCCGGCGTCGACAAGGCACAGCTGCGGCGTGGCAACACCGACTTTTTCAATCTCGCGCGCGGCCCGGGCAACCTAGGAAAGTCACTCGGCGCACAACTAACAGACAACGGCGCTGGGGTTTCCTTAAGCGAAAGGTCCTCCGAACCCGAATGGGTGCGCGGATCCCGCATCGGCATCTCCAAAAACAAAGATGCGGCGCTGCGGTTTTGGATCCCCTTCGATAGAACCGTATCCGGCCGCCGCGGCTACCCCAAGGCCTGATCTGTTCTAGAAGCGCCCGCCATAGCGCTCGTCATCTTCGACAGCTGCGATGATGCGCTCATTGATTTGGGTTAGTTGACGGATCTGCGCCTTGCTCAAGACATCCATCACCGAGCGGCGCGCTTGGGCGGCATGCCCCGGTGCCGTGGCAACCACCTTCTCCCATCCAGCCTCAGTGAGCTGGGCCAAGGTGGTGCGTCGGTCCGTGGAATCCTGGCGGCGAGTAATCCACCCCCGCTTTTCTAAACGGCTAACCACCTGGCTCAACCGGGAAAGCGAACCGTTGGCGGTCAACGCCAAGTCCCGCATGCGCATCTGGTGATTCTCCGCCTCCGAGAGACGCGAGAGCACCGTGTAGTCGAAGAAGCTCAACCCCGCGTCATCCCGCAACTGTGCGTCAAGGATATTGGTCAGGCGGATGGTGACTGCCATGAGGGAGGTGAAAGACGCCAGCTCTTCCTCATCCAACCACGGTTGTTCACTCTGACTCATGGGGGTTAATACTAGCAATACCTTTCTAGGTCACCGCCATGAGTTCTCGGGCACGGCCCGGTTCTTCTAGGAAAGCCGCTTCATCTCCACAGTGACAAACATCTCGGAGCTGGCTTGGCCAGTAAACATTCCGCGCAACGGAGCCACATCTGCGTATTCGCGGCCTTGCGCCACCATGACATGCAATTCGCTCGGAATAAGGGCATTCGTCGGGTCATAGCTGAACCAGGCCCCGTTGAACCACTGCACCCAAGCATGGGATTCACCGATGACGCTCTTACCAACGGGAGCCTCCTTGTCGGGCAGAATATATCCGGATACGTAGCGCGCGGGAATTCCAAGGACGCGCAACGCTCCAATCATGAGGTGTGAATAGTCCTGGCACACTCCCTTTTTGCTCGCCCATGCATCCTCCGCTTTCGCCGTAACTTCGGTCGAGCCGGATTCATAGGTCATCTCCTCGTGGATGAGCTCTCCCACGGCTAAGGCAATCTCGTCGACGGTTCCGCCGCGGGCCGCGATTTCGCGCGCTGTGTCCGCCAGATCTTCTCCCGGTTCCACCGCCGGACTTAGCTGCAGATACTCGTTCCACCTATCGGAGTACTGAGCAACTTCCTCAAGACTCAATTCGGTTCTCTGTGCGGGAATGGCATCTACATCCACGCATGTATCCACGGTGACCGTGAGCTTTTCATGAGGCTCATGCAGCTCGAATGCGGTGACGTTAGTTCCCCAATAATCAATATACGAGTAAGACCAGGGCTTGGGGTAGATGGTGACCTCACGCTCGCGGATGAGCTGCTGAGGCGTGTAAAGAGGGCTCATCCTGATCTCGTTGAAGGAATCGGTAACGCTGGAGGAATACTTGAAGCCCGTGGTGTGGGTGATATGAAGAGTCGTGGTCATGATGTATTTTCCTAACGCTCGTGCCATTGGGAGGACAGGGTCGCCTCAAAGAAGTTCGCAGTAAGTGCCTCGGTTGCTCGTGCGCCTGCCTCCTGTATATCCACGGTGATGTGATCGAGGAGTGTGAAGTTCTCGTCCAGAGGCGCGTATTGAATACGGGCTCGTAGCTGTCCGAGCTGACGAATTGCCTCATCCTCGACCTCGCGGGCCGGCTTGTCCACAACAAGATCATCGAGGCAAGCGAGGGCCTCATTGAGGCAATAGAGAACCGACCGCGGGGACAAGGGGTCGCGGAGAATGAAGTCCACGGCCGCTGACAAGGTGTCCTCCCTGCCTCTGGTCATAACGAAGTTCTGCTGAGCACCGCATGCCTGCAGCACAATGTGATGGTGCGCGGGAAACTCCGGTGCCACGATGGTGGAATAGAGAATCCTGGCAGTCATGTCCATGCGCTCTATTAGCCTGCCAAGCTGCAGGAAGTGCCACGCCTGGTCACGCGGCATGGTGGCGGCGAGCGTACCAATGATCATCGAACAGGAATCCCGCACCTCACGGCAGGCCAACGGTGGCCGCATAAGCGCCAACCTTCCGGACGTTGCCTTGCGATACGAGCGGTTGATCGCCTCCCATGTAGACATCGACAGGATCTCGCGGGCTCGGCGAGCGCTGCCGCGACAGTTACTCAGGGCCGTGACCATTGAATAGGGTGATTGCTCATCGATGCCGAGCATCGCCCAAGCGTCTTCAGAAATCGAGTCTGATTCCACCGGGTTGCCCATGGCACGGCAAAGCTCTGTGCTGAAGGATACGACATCGGCCTCCGTCCCCAGTTCCAAGTTAACGGTAAGTACGCGGGCCTGGTCATCGGCTCTTTCGACGTAGCGGCCAATCCAGAACATGGATTCGGCGATTCTGCTCAACATGAGGAACCCTCCTTAAGTAGGGTTTTGGGTGTTAGGGCTACTGCTTCTGCTGCTTCTATTGCTGCTGCTGTTGCTGCTGCTCGAGGTACTCCTCATCGCGCGCGTCAAGAATTGAGGTCCCCAACCGTTCCAAGCCTTCAGCATCAGGGCTGGGGACGGGGAGACTGCGGCCTACCTCGGATTCGGGGCCGGCGGAATCGTGTGAAATCACCCAGGTGTCTTTGGAGCCGCCGCCTTGGGAAGAATTAACAATCATCTGCCCTTTCTCCAGGGCCACCCTGGTCAAACCTCCGGGCGCAATCCACATATCCTCGCCATCGTTGATGATGAAGGGGCGCAGATCCACGTGGCGCGGTTCCAAGCCTTCATCCGTCATTGTCGGAACGGTGGATAGCTGAATCAACGGCTGCGCGATCCACCCACGCGGATTCGCAATGATGTGCTCGCGCGCGGCAGCCAGTTCCGCCTTCGAGCAACTGGGACCAATGACGACTCCTTTGCCTCCCGAACCGTCGACCGGCTTGATGACAAGCTCCTCGATGCGGTCGAGCACTTCCTCCCTGTGCTGGGGATCCTCCAAGCGCCAGGTATCTACGTTGGGAATCAATGGTTCCTCCCCGAGGTAATAGCGAATGAGATCGGGCACGTAGGAATAGACAAGCTTGTCATCCGCGACGCCATTGCCGACGGCGTTAGCAATGGTGAGGTTTCCATTGGCTTGCGCGGAAATCAGGCCAGCACAACCCAGCAGCGAATCCGGGCGGAACTTGACCGGATCAATGAAATCATCATCCACGCGGCGATAGATCACGTGCACCTGCGTGAGTCCTGTGGTCTCCCGCAGATAGGCGACGCCGTGCCGAACGACGAGGTCGCGGCCCTCCACCAGCGGCACGCCCATGGTTCGAGCAAGCATGGCGTGCTCAAAATAGGCTGAGTTATGAACACCTGGAGTAAGCACCACGATCAAAGGATCCGCTATTCCCGGGGGCGCAGCCTTGGCTAATGCCGCCCTTAGCCTTGCTGGATAGTCATCTACCCGAGCGACGTTGTACCTGGCCACTGCCTCGGGCAGCGCCGCCGCCGTCGCCTGCCTGTTAGTGAGCACATAGGACACCCCAGAAGGGATGCGGGCATTATCCTCTAGGACTCGCAGCTGACCCGCGCCATCCCGAATGAGGTCAATTCCGGCCACGTGAATCCGCACCCCGTTCGCGGGCTTGAATCCAGCCACGGTACGCACGAATTGGGATGAAGTGGTGACCACTGCCCGAGGAATAACACCATCATTAAAGGCCTGACCGGAACCGTAAACATCCGCCAAGAAAGCCTCTAGGGCACGCACCCGTTGCTTGAGTCCGGCCTCCGTGCGGGAGAATTCCTGCGCGGAGATCAGACGGGGAACAATGTCGAGCGGGAATGCCTCCTCTTGCCCGGAAAAATCGAAGGTCACTCCCGTATCAAGATAGCGGGCATTGAGGTAGGAAACCCGCGACTGCAGATCAGCGGCGGAGAGATCTCCGTAGACGTCGAAAAGCTCGCGATAGATGGGGCGGACTCCATCTGAGGCCATCATCTCGTCGAAAATCCGGCCATCATTTGCCTGGTATTTCACTTTTGCGGTCGTCATATGGCAAGCATAGTCCAAATATCTATAAAACTATAGAAATCTAAACAAGACGATTCTTTATTCACTCCTGCGCAAACTTCGTGCGATAGATCAATAGGGCACCCTCCCTAGGAACAACACGGAAGGAGCGCACATGCGCGCGTTAAAGATTGTTGGCCCCTCAAAGGCTGAGATCCAGGAAGTAGCAGAACCGGAAATCGGTACTGGACAAGTAAAGGTCACCGTCGAACGGGCCGGAATCTGCGGAAGCGCCACGGAAATTGGCAGCGCAACTGGGAGCCGATGCCGTCGATCCGCGCGAGACCGATCTCGCGGCCTACACTCGCGATACTTACGGCGACGGGGCCGATGTATCCTTCGAGGCCTCCGGCGCGGGTGCAATAACCCTCAAGGCAGCTGTGGCCGCTGTCCGCAATGGCGGCACGATCGTCATGGTGGCCAGCAGCCACGGCGAGGTGCCCATTGACCTGAACACCATCATGAACTCACAGAAGCGCCTCGTGGGAACGCTGGCTTATACGAACGAGGACTTCGCAGAGGTCATCACCGCCATCGCCGATGGCACTTTGGATCCCAGTCCCTTGGTCTCCTCCACGATCTCGTTGGATGACGCCAGCGAAAAGGGCCTCAACCACCTTCTCGGCGAAGGCCGCAATTCCGAGGTCAAGATCTTGGTTCGGCCTTAATAAAGAGCAAAGCAAAAGACACCTAGCCAATTCACCGATGAGACGGCACGGCGCCAGTGCTCAAGCGTTGACGAATGCCGTCCATCGTTCAAGTTGATCAGTAACAGTGGGCGAACAGTGGGCGCGCCGCGAACCAGGGTAGTTTTCCACGACAGCAGGCAGTGGTCCTAGAATAGCCAGTTCACCAGCAAGCCGATCAGCATCACCCTCCTCGTCCTGCCCAGCTTCAGACAAGTCATCAACAATAACGACACCGTCTGTCGAGACATGACCTAACAGAACATGGGCGGTCTCGTGGAGGATCGTGAAGAGAGCTTTGTCGAGTCGCTTCCCTCTGCCGGAGATGCCGATTAATGGAGTTTCCCCGACAATCATTGCGCTGCCATCAAGTTTCCCTTTAGGAAAAGCTTCCACGTAGATTAGCTTCACTCCGACTTCCGCGAAAGATGCCTGGAAGGAAGCGAACTCCTCAGGACTACATGCTCGCTGCGAAAGCTATCCGGCCAACTCGCGGAGCTTTTCACGAGAATATGGCGCAACCTTCAAAGTATCCCCACTGGCTTTGACACACGCGACCCAAGCCTGCTGAAGCACTGACACCAACTCGTCCGAGTTACTTCGTCTTGCAACAAACCTAACTATTGGCTCCTCTTAATCCCATACCTCATTCGATTACCCATCCACATCTGTGACGTTTTTGAAGCCGCACTTCCTCAACAAGACAACTAGCGCGAGCTCACGCTATCTGGCGCGAGTCGCAACGGCGTCAAGGCTTTCCCTTGTATGTGAGTCCTGCGCTTGCTTCCAAAGGAGATAGGAGTCTTGGAGATTAAGCCAAAACTCAGCGCTTGTTCCTAGCGCAGCCGAAATCTGCTCGGCAGACTCACGAGTGATCTCCTTCTTTCCCG
Organism: Corynebacterium flavescens; assembly: GCF_008693105.1. Taxonomy (GTDB): domain Bacteria; phylum Actinomycetota; class Actinomycetes; order Mycobacteriales; family Mycobacteriaceae; genus Corynebacterium; species Corynebacterium flavescens. Next base: position 2,096 of record NZ_VXKK01000001.1, on the reverse strand, counting down.
AGATAATTTCAGATACGAACTGCGCAGGCCGTCCTAGAATCTCCGCAAAGGCGGCCTGAGTCCAGCCGCGCGCGTCCAGCTCCTCAGCAAGTGCTCCCCAACGGGGAACACTTCAGCAGCAATCTGCGCACTCATAAAAGCCACTCTCCTTTCAGTGCTAATCAGCCATCTCGATGATGATGACCATCCGGCCTTCTTCATCCGTTTCAAATTTAATGATGAGCCTGAATTGATCATTCAGGCGGATACATGAAGTACCAGCTCGTTTACCCTTGAGTTGCTCCAGCCGAAGAGGGCGCATTGCATACAAGTTCTGCTCGTCAGTGTCCGCACGCAGCACTTGAATCTTCTTCCGATACGCCTTGATAATGTCTGCAACCCAGCGCCGTGGCGCATAGGATGCATCCTCGGTCAAACGCCGAAGCCCATCATCTTGCCTAAGATCACGTTCTCCGAGCCGAATATCTCAGGCTAAGAATAGCTTTAGCGACAGCCTTAGCTTCTACCTAACCCCTTAAAGCTAAACCGGCTCTTCTGGTTGTAGAGTGCATTGGTGTTGTTGGTCAGCACCGAGCCCGATCATTCAGGATAAGCCGAATGACCTTGCTATTGCACTACCGAGTTCTGGCTAGGCGGCCCGTCTGTGGATAACTGCGTCCGGTGCGGGTGGGTTATCCACAGTTTCCTTACTGGGTGCGGGTTGGGGATTGTCGTACCGCGTGGCGGTGCCTTAGCGTGGCGGTCATGGGCTTGCAGGAGTATTTCGCACAACTTAGCCGAGGTGTTGACCTCGTAGCCGAGTGCTCGGGGCTATCTGCGCCAGACCTCGAGAAGATGGGGGCCAGCGCGCAGGATGCCGCCGAGCTTATAAGCCTGCACGCCATCTACTTCGGCTCCACGCCTTATACGGGCAAGCAACGCTTAGCCGTTAATGCGGCCAGGCGCAACGGACACACCTTGAGCACTCTGCGCCACATCGAATCCTTTACCCGCCGCGTCAAAGAACAACGAGCCGCATGGAACCTACGTGTAGAGCTATGCGCCACGCCCAGCGAGCAGGTTACTGCGGTAGCCAGGCGCCGGCTGCGCGAGATGCGTGTCCCCCGCCAGTACACCGAGCGTGTCATGCTGCGCCAGCATCCCAACGGTCTGGCCACCTTGACTGTGACGGGTAATGGGTTGGATATGGCGGATGCTTTCCGGGTCATTGATCACAAGCGGCCAGGGACAAGTTTTATCGCCCGCATGCTCGGCAAGGCAGGCGCGACCCCGGCTGGGCGTACTCGTGTGACCACCATGGCGGTCCTCCAGTTGGAGGACTACGGCACAATCCTGCGCCGCGAGCGCGATGATGTTGTAGTACGCACCACCAGTGGGACTGTTATCACCGGCGCGCAGCTTGTAGAGCGTGCCTGTGCCAACGAGGGTCTTATCACGATCATCAGCCGTACACACGGGCCGGTGGACTTGTACCGCTTTGAGCGCTTCGCGTCGGTCAAGCAGCGCACGATGCTGGCAGCAGAGCATCCCACGTGTGCGTGGCCGGGCTGTAACACCCCGGCAGAGCGAGGGCAGTTCCACCATCTCACACCGTGGAAGCACGGCGGGGAGACTAACGTTGCCAACCTGGTGACCTTGTGTAGTTATCACAACGGGGTTAATGAGGATGATCCGAATGCGCCACCACGGCGCGGGCGCCTTACCCGCGAGGGCGGGACAATAGTCTGGCAGCCCCCGCAAACGCACTAGCCGTTAGGTCAACACCGCCTAACGGCGACTTCCGGCACCCCAAAACACACCCCGGTGGGGAAACCAACAATGAGCAGGACTATGACTGTGCAGTGAGCATCATCGCAGGTACGACACCGATCAGTGAGGTTACGGCGTCAGCTTCGATAAGGGACTCGCTTCTTGCTTGCCACTCCCCCCACGCACTCCAAAACCGGAAGAACCCATTAATCCCGCCGCCGGGCTAAGGAGCAGGAAGTGTGTCTGGATTTTGCTCTTTGCACTGGTAAGTATGTATAAATGCCGGTTTTATATTCCCTGACGGAATATAAACGCCCGAAAGCCGGCCAATACCGCGTTTTAGGCCA